>NZ_CAESCH010000001.1:2995243-4279115 GCF_903166545.1 Metabacillus schmidteae
CTTTAATACTTTCATCAATTTCCGAAGTTACTTCAATTATTAGATTAGGATATTTTAAACTTAACTGCTTTAACACACCAGGTGGAACCTTATCGTTCGCTAGTCCCTGATAACACTTTCTACAAACCCCAGAAGGATTTGATTGATGAAGTTTTAAAGTTCCAACTACATCTTCTGATTTTATTCCTTTCTTGATTACTGCCAAATCAAATTCATTTAGTACCCCTTCCTCTGCATGCCTAGTGAACAAAGGGTTATTCCCTGGGGCTTTAATATTCCTTTCAGGCATTATTTCATCTAAATCAGGTAATCCTGCTTCTTTTCGTACTTTCGGTGAACCACCTTCAAAAGTCAAATCTTCTAATCCTTTTATATCAGTTCTTCCAACTGCAACTGTTTCAGTTTCTGGAACATTCCATTTTTTCCTTAGGAATCTATATCAGTTTTACCAATATCAATTTTACTTTCTTCAACAGCACCCTTAGTAATAACATCCCTTACATTTTCACCTGTACCTTTACTACCACCCAAATTCTTCCCAAAAGAAAACCTCGATACAGCCTCTTCAACCCTCTTTTAATCTCCTGAGAATTCATCACATTAAATAGAATTGGTTTTATCCCATCTGCTGCCCCAGCATACGCAAAATTCATATTCTGATTTCCAAAAAGAACCTGCATGCCACCTCTAACTTCATCAAATACATACACCGCACCAGACTTCGTTTTTGTCGCTAATTTATGCATCTGGTTAAGTGTTTCCTCTTTTACTAGTTTACCATTTTTTACGAGTGCTGGCACGAATGGTGAAGCGACTAAAGAAGCTCCTAGGATACTATTAAATAAACTCGATTGTCTTTGTACGTCCGTTAGCTCATTGCCAAACATATCTTTCCCTGTGATATATTCACTAAGTCCGTTTGCGGATGCCAGGCCGTAGATTCCAAGTTCTGCTTTTTGGAGATTTGAAAATGTGCTGGTTGTTTTGTAAACACTTAGTGCTTGTTCGGCGGTGTTCATTCCTTTGGCGGTTTTGTAGATTGCACTTCCACCTTTGAAGAGTCTCCCTCCCCAGCCGACTATCGGTATGAATCCTGCGGTGGCCATGGCGCCAGCGGCTACTCGTTGACCATCTGTTAGTTCTTCTCCGGTAACGGGGTCAACACCATCTTTTGCACGGAGAAAATCATAATACCCTGTTGCTTCTCCCGTGAAGGTTTTAACAGTATCCCATGCTTTTTCGTATATCGGACGGTTCTCTAGTTCTTCTGCCTTTTTTAACTCTTCTCTAATTTTTTCCTGATCTTCTTTAAAAGAAAGGTAGTCGTCTGCGTATTGCTGGACCTCATCTGAAAGTTGATAGGCTTCACTCGCTTTGTATGCTTGAGCATCAAAGTTGATTGGAGAAATTGTGTTTCCTTGTGCAGTTGCTTCTAACAGTTGTTGGAAAAGAGCACCAATATGGAATTCTGCACTTTCTGATACCTTGTATTCTTCAAGTAATTGCTGATCCAATGCATCAACATCCTTGATGGTGTTTTCTCGCTTTTTCTTTGTATCTTACATTGCGGTATTGAAATCATCTTTTGAAAAAGCTTCGAGATTAACGATATCTTCAATTCCATCAAAAATTTTCTGTAGATCCTGCCGTTGGCTTTCCACCATTGCGATATGGTTAGAAGCATGGATAGATAAATCACTTTCAAGAAAGTTGACGTCTACCACTGTGTCACGGGTAAATCAACATCCGATATTACTCCGGACACTCCATTTATAAAAGCAATTTGCATGTCAATTAAACGCAGCAAGGCTACCACTATATAGTAAGTTTGGGTGTAATAACCCATTAATTAAAAGTAGAAAAATTCAATACAAAAAGCACCTGATGTCTTTCGAACAATCAAGTGCTTTATAGTGCTCAATATAGTATAACAATTTAATCTATATATTCTGCTGTACCAATAAAATCCAATTTATATGCATTTTTATCTACAGAATTCACAGCTCTACCATCTTTTTCATAGTTGTAGTTATAAAGTAAAATGATAGTATTGTATTTAGAGTTTAACATAATATTATTAAACTGCTTTATTAATTGGTCATCATATGAAAAATCGACCAGGAGCTTCTTTACATTATCTTCAGCATCCGATATCCAATCTTTTTCAATTAAGCCTCTATCATAATAGCCTAATTTAAATTCTCTTTCAAAAACTGATGGTATACTATCTCCATCTTCATCATATTTAATTTCAGTATATTTTTCGACTTCATCATAATTATTAAACCAGCCCAACCACAAAGAAACATCGTTTTTCATTATATTACCTCCTTAGACCTTCTGGTAAATCCATAACTCCATTTTTCATTCTATTGCTTGCCCATTCATTTAATCCTCTAACAAAACTTTCATAATCAGTAGCAGAATCTATAATCTTTAAAATTTCATTATGAGCTTTTGTTGAACCTCGACTTCCATGACGGCCGGGAGGATTTACAAATTCAACATCTTTAGTTAAAGATCTCATTTCTTTTATAACGTCCATACTAATACCCCAATGTTTAAATTTTGGGGTTCTTGCAACAAGATGCCACTCATGGTATCCTCCTGGACGTCTTATCCTATCTTCTATCTTACTTCTCAAATGTGGAACATTCCACATTTCCTCAAATTCCTCAACTGATAATTTATCAAACCACATATTAAATTGATTATTTCTAACTGATGGAATTCGAACTTCTTTACCCGTACCCTTAGCAATAACCCCTACTGCATCTCCTGAACCATCACTACCACTCAAATTCTTCCCAAAAGAAAACCTCGAAACAGCCTCTTCAATCCTCTTTTTAACTTCCTGAGAATTCATCACATTAGATAGTATCGGTTTTACCCCATCTGCCCCAGCATACGCTAAATTCATATTCTGATTTCCAAAAAGAACCCGCATGCCACCTCTTACTTCATCATAAACATACCGCGCACTAGCTTTCGTATTTGTCGCTAGCTTATGCATCTGGTTAAGTGTTTCTTCTTTTACTAGTTTACCATTTTTCACTAAAGTTGGCACGAATGGTGAAGCGACCAAAGAAGCACCTAGGATACTATTATATAAACTCGCTTGTCTTTGAACATCTGTTAGTTCATTGCCAAACATATCTTTCCCTGTGATATATTCACTAAGTCCGTTTGCGGATGCCAGGCCGTAGATTCCAAGTTCTGCTTTTTGGAGATTTGAAAATGTGCTGGTTGTTTTGTAAACACTTAGTGCTTGTTCGGCACTGTTCATTCCTTTGGCGGTTTTGTAAATTGCACTTCCACCTTTGAAGAGTCTTCCTCCCCAACCGACAATCGGTATGAATCCTGCGGTGGCCATGGCGCCAGCGGCTACTCGTTGACCATCTGTTAGTTCTTCTCCGGTAACGGGGTCAACACCATCTTTTGCACGGAGAAAATCATAATACCCAGTTGCTTCTCCAGTGAACGTTTTGACAGTATCCCATGCTTTTTCGTATATCGGACGGTTTTCTAGTTCTTCTGCCTTTTTTAACTCTTCTCTAATTTTTTCCTGATCTTCTTTAAAAGAAAGGTAGTCGTCTGCGTATTGCTGGACCTCATCTGAAAGTTGATAGGCTTCACTCGCTTTGTATGCTTGAGCATCGAAGTTGATTGGAGAAATGGCGTTACCTTGTGCTGTTGCTTCTAACAGTTTTTGGAAAAGAGCCCCAATATGGAATTCTGCATTTTCTGATAACTTGTATTCCTCAAGTAATTGTTGATCCAATGCATCAACATCTTTGACGGTGTTTTCTCGCTTTTTCTTAGCATCATCCATTGCGGTATTGAAATCATCAGCAGAAAATGCTTCGAGATTAACAATATCGTCAATTCCATCAATAATTTTCTGTAGATCTTCCCGTTGGCTCTCTACCATTGCGATATGGTTCGAAGCATGGATAGATAGATCAGTTTCTAGAAAGTTGACGTCTACCACTGTGTCACCTGATAAATCAATATCCGCTATAGCTCCTGATACACCATTTAGAAAAGCAATTTGCATGTCAACAAGACGAAGCAGGCTATCTGCTACATCTATTTGCGCCTGATAAAACCCTTTTATGGCGTCTGCCCCTTTACCTTGTAAGGCATCATCCAACTGTGTAATATCTGTAAATTCTTTTTTTAATGTGTCAATTTTATCGCGAAAATCTGTGTACACTTTCGCCCTATCTTCCATTGATTCTATTAATGTCTTTGTTTCTAATACTTTCAAGTCGTCATCATCCCTCACTTCCTGGTTTTTTATGTATAATCATGGCTAATGAGTTAGTATCGTTTTATATTCGTCTTTGATCGAAATGTCACACTTATTACATATAACATATTTATCCATTTAAGTGGATAATTTCATATAAATGTAAATGTAATCGAAACTTTTTACTTACATAGCTTTTTGTAACCAGGAAATAAATCACATATTAAACATAATAAAACCAGTGATATAGTACTAAGATAAAGGGAAATCACTAAGAATATGAGGACTCTAGGGAGTGTATTAAAAAATGGACTGTGTATCCCATTTTTCAATAGAAATAATAAAAATAAACATTATATTTTCTCACACAAAATTAACAAGGGACTTAGAATGGTGAAGGTGTTTGAACCGAATACTTTAGCGATTAAGGTGTTTACTAAAATCTACAATTGAAAGTTACTTTGAACTAGAGCGGAGATGCTTCTGAACAAAATAAAGAACACTAATATGGAGCTTTTTTTAGCATTATGGTGAAAAGTAGTTTTTTTCGAAAAAGATAATAGTACATTTAATCTTTATTTAGAAGCTTTCTTGCAGTATTATGAGCTGATTTATAAAATGAATTGTGAGTTTGTAAATCTTTAACCAAATACTTAATAGATAGATTTAAATTAACATTAGACTGTATGATTTGTAGATACATTCGATGGGTCTCTTTTTTTATTTTCTCTAATTCATCTTCTTTAAGTTCAAATACGTCTTCCATTATGAATCCTATCGTACTTACGTCAGAATAAATAACAACCTCACTTCCTGTACCGATGTATTTATGAAAATGGCTAAGTGCAAAATTAAGAGCCTTTAATTCTCCGTATATATTAGAACTTTTCATTTTATTAGGGAGATATACAAGTTGGCTTTTAACAATAATCTTGCCATTCATTACATACGTGCATGCTATAGCACCCTTGCCTTTTTCAGTAGCAATAGAAGTATCACAATATATGTATAAAACGTCATTACTCAAATACTGTTCGTATATCCATTCCTTTTTATCCTCTTGTATTCGGTGAGCATACTTCCCCCAGAAATTTAGTTTTCCCACCTGAGCATTAGAAGATCTACTTTTACTGTTCATTTCACACCTCTTTTTAAAGATTACTCATTTTTGCTTGGTGCTGCTGCTTCCTGCTCATTATTCTTCTATTCATTGTGATCACATAAAGTTAGTTCTATATTCTTACAAATTTAATAGCACCATAGAATTACCGTCCCTTAATAAAATAGGAAAATAAAAAGGATAAAACCCAAAACATTTGAAAGTTCTAGGTCAAATATTTAAAGAGGTGGTTGTCGTTAAATAGTTTTTCAGGTTCAAAGAATGCAACTTAACTTATGATCTTCTGATGCTCAAAGCAATATACTTTACCATTAAACTTTTTATTGGATAAACAAAATGTCTTTACTTTATCTGATACATTTTTATTAAGTTTCATGGTTGTCTCCTCTATACTAATAACTAATATATAAATTATGGAATAAAAAGTAGAGCTCATGAGTTTTATCGACTCATGAGCTCTATTTTTAAGTATTTTATTTTACTATAAAAACAACACGAAAATTCAAGTCTTTGATAATGACTTACTTCAAGGAATAATATGATTCTCTTCTAGAAATCTTTTCAAGTAAAAAGATTTAAGTTAATGCAAAAAATATCCTCAAAAATAAAAGGGGTATGTTCATTACTCTCTTCTACTAATTGGATCCTTAAGGTAATTAAGTTTAAAAATTTATTGATATTAAAAATAATAAGATCAACCGTTCGATTTTTTTAATTTGTAATTTTTATGATTCACAATAGTTTTAAGCGGTTCATTTTTTTCTTTTGACATGCCGTAATCGACCATAACAGAATTTTCCCTGATCCCTGATACGACTCCTTCAAAGGTTTCACCCTCGCGTTTAAAAGAAATTACATCACCAATTTTTGCAGTCGCCATTTCCATCACCTCGCATTTATAATGTCCAAAAAGGGCGAAGAAATACAGAAACAGTTTCTTACATCTTGTAATGAAAATCGAGATATTCTTTCTTTACCAATATAAAATTTTAAGATTCCGGGTATCATATGGACATATACTTTCTCCATTGTTATTTTCTAATAATTCATTAATATTATATACAGATCCCCTATAAATAACTTATTTTGTATAACTGAGAGAAAAAAGGATAAAAAAGAAGGGAACCTCAAAGATTAGTTCAATGAGGGTCCTCTTCTTATAAACTAATAATTCGTCTACTGGTGGTCAGGGTCTAACTAAATTCTAATTACAACCATTTAATTACTCTAGCAGTTTGATAGGTACATAATGCAATGAAAAGAAATAATTGTAAAAGGAATATCTTATTTTATTGGGGCAGATCTAACCTCTACTCTCTACCTTTCGTGCGCTGATTTATTGCATCGATATCATAAGGATAGCTAACAAACAATTCACTCGCTTTATTTAAACGTTCTAGTTGATCATTTGTTAAAGACCATCCAGCAGAACCTAAGTTAGCTTCAAGTTGTTCCATTGTACGTGCTCCGATAATTGGGGCCGTAACACCGCGGCTGTTTAGAAGCCAGTTGATTGCTGCCTGAGCTGGAGTCTTACCCGCTTCATCTGCAACACTATATAACGTATCTAACAAATTCCATGTGAAATCGTTATTGTACTTATCCCATGTCTCACTATAGCCTTTTTCTTCAGCAACAGATATCCGAGAATTTTCTGGTGGCTTGACCATGTCTCGTGTAAACTTACCACTTAACCATCCTCCGCGAAGCGGACTCCATGGGATCACGCCCAGACCCTCATTTTCACAAACATCAATTAATTCGTACTCGGTAGCGCGACATAGCAAATTATATTGAGGTTGTAAGCAAACAAACTGTTCCCACCCTTTTTGGTGACTTAAGTCTATTGCTTTTTGAAGCTGCCAGCCTTTAAAGTTACTTGCTCCAATGTATCGAACAAGGCCTTCACGAACTAGATCATTTAATGTACTTAACGTTTCTTCTAAAGGTGTTCGAGGATCCCATGCGTGAACCTGATAAAGATCGATGTAATCGGTTCCAAGTCGGCGTAGACTTTCTTTAACACCAGAGATAATATGTTTTCTGCTTAGCCCAACATCATTCGGCCCTTCCCCCATAGGGAAACGAACCTTTGTTGCAACAACATAATCATCACGATTTTGGTTGTTTAGCCACTTACCGACGATTTCTTCAGAAACACCACGAGTATAGACATCAGCAGTATCTATAAAATTTCCGCCTTCTTCAGCATAACGGTCTAATATACTGAAACTATCTTTTTCACTCGTTTCACGACCTAATGTCATCGTCCCAAGACAAAGCTCACTTACTTGTAAACCTGTTTTCCCTAGATAGCGATATTCCATTGAATCACCACTCCTAATATATAATAGTTAATGTAAACCTAATTTATTTTTCAAAAAGAAGCCACAACTTGAATGAAAGCCAGTTGGTTCACCCTTTTACCAAATAGGTACAAATCCATCAATTTCTCTTAAAATGGCTTCGATTTCAGTTAATACATCATTAGAAAGTTCAACTTCAGCGGCTTTCGCATTTTCAATTACCTGTTCCGGTCGGCTTGCTCCGACAATTGCAGAACTAACACCAGGCTGTCTTAATATCCAGGCAACGGCTAATTGGGATAATTTAATTCCTAAATCATTTGCAATTCCTTCCAAGCGGGCAACTCGTCCTAAAACATCATCATTTAAGTAGCTTTTAATCCAACGATTGATGTTGTCATTGGCTGCACGAGTGTTGGAAGGGATATCCTGACCTGGTTTATATTTACCAGTAAGAATTCCTTGGGCTAAAGGTGAAAAGACAACTTGTCCAATCCCTTCTTTTTCAGAAACTGGTAAAACCTCTTTTTCGATATAGCGTACAAGCATGTTATAGATTGGTTGATTTGAAACGAGTGGTCGTAGATTTTTTTCCTTTGTTATATGTACAGCATCCGTAATCTGTGCTGCTGTCCATTCACTAACACCGTAATATAAGATTTTTCCTTGCTGAACTAAATCATCTAATGCACGTAATGTTTCTTCTGTTGGTGTTTCTTCATCAAATCTATGACATTGATAAAGATCAAGATAATCAACACCTAATCGTTTTAAGCTAGCATCGCATTGCTCCATGATGTGCTTTCGTGAAAGACCTCGATCATTCGGACCATCTCCCATAGGAAAAAACACTTTTGTTGCAAGCACATAGCTTTCTCTAGAATAAGATTTAAGGGCTTCACCAACCACTTTTTCAGCCTCGCCTCGATTGTATGCGTTTGCAGTGTCAAAAAAATTAATACCAAGCTCATAAGCCTGATGAATACAATCAATAGCGTTTTGGTTCCCTACTGTTTCTCCATAAGTTAGCCAGCTACCAAGTCCAATTTCACTAACTTTTAACCCACTATTCCCTAAACGACGATATTTCATTTTGAATCACTCCTGCTATGATTTTTAGTTTATGAAAATTTGTTTCAAGAGGAAGGACGAGTTACCTAAAAAATGATTCTATTTCTATTGATAAGACTGAGCACAATCGGTGAATACCTTTTATTTTTATGTAAAAGATCAAGAGAGATATTTACTTTTACAAAACTTTAATTCATTTTTACTTCGATTCCTGCTAATTCTTCATACAATTTTATTACTGCACTCATATCTTCGCCCCCATATCCTTTAGCTCTTGCCATTTGAAACATTTCTTTTACTAAGGATAATACTGGGGTAGGTAGTTCAAGTTCTTTTGCAACATTAGCTGCTAATCCTAAATCTTTATAAATAAGATCAGTCTTAAAGTTAGGAGAGAAATCTCTGTTCAATACTTTCGGGCCTTTATTTACCATCATTCCGCTACTAGCACCACCACCACTGACGACTTTAATAAATAGCTCAGGATCGACCCCAGATTTTGCTGCCATCGTTATGGCTTCTGAGAAAGACAATAAATTAATAGCACCCATCGTATTATTAGCTAGTTTTGTATATGAACCTGATCCAGTTTCCCCCATATAATAAGCTTGTTTCCCCATTATATAAAATAGAGGCTCACACTTTTCATAAATTTCTTTCTTTCCTCCAACCATAAAAGTTAGAATACCTTCAATTGCTTGAGGTTCACTGCCTGTAACAGGTGCATCTAACATTTCAATACCCTCGATTAAAAGGTTTCTGCTATTTTCTTAGTTGTATTCGGCGAAATTGTACTGCTATCGATAACAATTAAGCCAGGGTGTGCTCCTTTAATAATACCTTTTTCACCTAAAATAACCTCTTCAACAGCCTGATCCGCAGTTAGCATAGTAAAAACAATTTCGCTTTTTTTCACAACTTCTTCAGGTGAGGATACAATGAATGCGCCTTCTTTTTCAAGGACTTCAGCTTTATTTTTCGTACGATTATACGCAACAACTTATAGCCATTTTTTAATAAATGACCAGCCATTGGAAGACCCATTGTACCTAAACCGATAAAGCCAACTTTTTTTTTCATTATCCTCCTTGTATTATTGTATTAAATTAACAAAGTTCTATTTTTAGTATAAAATGTAACGCTATTCCTTTAATAGTACTGAAATATTTTTGATATAATAATAAATAAGTTACTTACTATAAAATTTATAGTAACTTTACTCAGGGTGAAAAACACGGGGACGGATCCACTGTTTCCTTTGGTAAACTTTTTGAAACATACGAACCGTCACGGTGTTTCTCCTAGCTTTTGTCGTTCATCCGCCTTATGAACGACAGTAAAGCCTTTATTTTCCTCGCTTTTATTGTTCACCAACATTATAAAGAGCCTACCATCCAACTTGCTTGCCCCAATCATGCTATCAAAGCTGCCACAGAAATAAACGCTATTCTTTTTACCAAGCTCCATTTCCTTTCATATTTTCAGACAAAAATCAAATACTCTCTTGTTTCAACCCATCAATGATGTTCTCTTTTTTAATTTTTTGAATCGAGTAAAGCATAGACAATCCAACAATGATGAACATAATGACAATGACAAATGCCACACTCATCCATGGGATCGCAAACCCGTATTCAAACGTTTGGCGTAGTCCAAGGTACATCAAATACATGATGATTCCGCTAATGGGGATTCCGTATGTTAGTGCTTTCATTCCATAAAAGATACTCTCGTAGTTTATCATTTTATTGAAGCCTTTTGGTGTCATCCCTACTGAACGTAGCATAGCGAATTCTCGTTTACGGAGGGCAATGCTTGTTGAGATGGTATTAAAAATATTGGCTATAGATATTAACGAGATTAATGTGATAAATCCGTATGTGAAGACTGACAACAAAAGGACCATTTGCTCTTGTTCTTGTCTTCTTTCATATACGTTATAAGCATACATATTTGATGATAGTGCATCATCCAATACTTTCTGTGTGCCAATTGGGTCAGATGAATTCATATACAAATATGGTTGAACTTCACTTTTTAGCTGCTTATTTGTTCCGATTAGTTTGTCGAGCGTTTTTTGTGTGACAATAAGATCAATTCCACCGACGCTTGCTGTTTGGACGCCCATTGGAACTTGGTCTGTTAATCCAGCAATTTTTACCATATTTAAAAATTCCTGATTTCCATTACCTTCATAATCCATCGTAACTAAATCAAGCATCTGACCAACTTCGCTAAAAATCGTTTTTGATACAATGATTTTACCGGTTTCGGGATCTTCATATGATGTTTTTTCTATAACAATCGCACTAGGCTGATCGACATTTTCCAGTATGTCACGATCTGCTCCAATTCGATTTGCATATTCTTGAAAACTATCAGTATCTAGTGCATGAATCGTTGCGTAATAAGGATATTTTCCGTCCTTAAGACTAGAATTGTCCTCTTTCACGAAGTCACGTACTTCTTTTGATGCCATTTTTACATCGATCATCGCATTCACATTCACTTCATTTAGCAATGTTGAATCCGTAACATAGTCAATGTTTCTAAGCGGTCTTAGTTCCTCTATGCTTATCCCGGATCCATGAACCTGGATATCGTAGCTAACATCGCCTTGAGCTAGCTCTAGTGATTTTTTAATATTGTCTGTGAAAAATGAAACCGCTAAAAATAAGACAATACTTATAACCAATGAAAACACAGTTGCTTGATATCTGCGTTTATTTCGTTTTAAGTTTTTAAGACCTATTTCAGCTTCTATCCCGAACAAACGGCGAACAAACTTAGACGTTTTCACTGCTTTTTGCGTTAATTTCACATCCTGCGTTTGACGAATTGCATCGATTGCTGACACTTTTGAAGCTCTTTTAGCAGGGTAAAACGTTGAGATGAAAATCGTTACGACAGAAACAATACAAGCGACCATTATAGAAGCTGGCGTCACAATGACCTCTAGATTTACCGATGTATTAAGTGCATCGTGTAGATACGCATTAATAAAGGCAAATGTGACCATCATACCACCAATTCCAGAAAGTAAGCCAAGAGGAATACTAATGGCTCCGATGATGAACCCTTCAAAAAATACAGAATTACGTTTTTGTTTTTTCGTAGCACCAACACTCGAGAGCATTCCCAAATGTCTAGAACGTTCAGAAACACTTATCGCAAATGCATTATAAATGAGTGCCACTGAACCAACAATAATAACAAGCATGATGATTCCCAAAAGTGTGAACAATGTGGTAAATAAGTTTTCATTTTTCGTTACGCCATAAAATCGAAGTAATTCCGTATTATAACTAATTGTTTCAATGTTTATATTATGTTGTTTAGCAAGTTCTTCCGCATGCTTAAATAGTGACCTTTTCACCTTTTTTACATCAACGACTGCATCTACTTTTTCATCATTGCTTACTACACTTTTATCGATATAGCTTATGATTGTATAGCCTGGTGCCCATGAAGGCTCCCATTTTGGTCGTTTAATCTTACCAACGATGGTAAAGGTTTCTGTTGATTGAATCTTGAGATCTTCCGCTACTCCATTTTCATCTATTGTTAAACCATACGATTGATCTAGTCCCTCTTCTTGATTGTTACTAACACGAGTTCCAATATCAAGAGTAAGCTTGTCACCAATTTCATACTTTACTTTCGCATTTTTTTCAATCTCATTAGAAATCACTACCTCGTTTTCAGCATGAGGTAGACGTCCTTCCGATACCTCAATCGGAAATTGCTTGAATGCAGTTGTGTCATATTTTTTTATAAACAAATAGGGCTTACTATCATTTTCAGAATCTGGTAAGTATGCATATCCAACGTCTTTTGATAGCATGATCTTTTCAGTTTCATGATCCTTTTCAATGGCTTTTAGTTGTTCTTTATTTACGTCCTTATATTTAACATGCCATTCACCATTTTGTGCGATATTCTCGCGAACCGTTAAGTTCAAAAACGATACACCTAGTGTTGCAACCGCTGTAATCATGGCAACCGATATGATTACACCTATAATGGTTACGAGTGTTCTTCGTTTATTTTCTTTAAGATGTCGAATCGTAAGTTTGTTGATAATGTTCATGGACGGATCACCTCATCCTTAGCAACCCTTCCATCTTCAATGGAAATGACACGATCCGCTTGTAGAGCAATACGTTCATCATGTGTAATAACGATCAGTGTCTGGTTAAACGTTTTATTGAACATTTTTAAAAGCTCAATAATCTCCGCACTGTTCTTACTATCTAAATTGCCAGTTGGTTCATCTGCTAACATAATGGCCGGATTACTGATAAGAGCCCGTCCGATTGAAACGCGCTGTTGCTGACCACCAGAAAGCTGGTTAGGTAAATGAGTTAATCGATGTTCTAATCCTAATGTTGTGACGATGTTTTTCATTTGCACTGGATCGACTTTATGCTCATCCAGCAGCATTGGGAGAGTAATATTTTCCTCTACTGTTAAAATCGGAATCAAATTGTAAAACTGATAAATAAGTCCGATTTGTCTTCTTCTAAAAATTGCAAGTTGCGTTTCATCCAGGTCATAAATATCTGTTGAATTAATGAAAACCTTCCCGCTTGAAGGTCGATCAACACCTCCAAGAAGATGTAGCAGCGTCGACTTCCCTGAACCTGAAGGACCAATAATCGCAACAAACTCCCCTTTTTTCACTGAAAATGAAACATTATCAAGTGCTTTAACCGCTGTATCACTCTTGCCATATACCTTAGACAGATTTTCAATTTGTAAAATATTCATTATCTTTTTCCTCCATATATCAATCTTACATTTAGTTTATCTGTCTAATATGACAATAAAGTGACTAGCAAAGTGACAATTTATTCACATTAATGGGACAGGCGGTCAGGTCCGTTGCCCCTTTAAATAACCTGTTTATAAAATTTAATAATAAATTGTGTTCCTTTTCCAACTTCAGTTTTCACTTCAATATCACCTTGCTGACTTTTGATGATGCTATATGACATTGCAAGGCCAATTCCAACGCTATCTTCACCAGCATTTTTTCCTTTGTAAAACCGTTTGAATAGATAAGGCAATTCTTCCTTTAGAATTCCCTTGCCATTATCAGTAAGAAGTATCTCGGTAAATAATGCGTTTTCAGTAAACGATATGGTCAACTTTCCGCCTTGCTGTGTATGCTCCACACTGTTTTTCAAAATATTGAGTATCGCCTCAGCTGTCCAGTTGAAGTCACCAATAAACGATACTTCTTGATCGCCTATTACCTCTATAGTTTGCTGCTTAATATCCATCGGGATTAAAACAGGTTGAATAGCCCTTTCAATTAACTCGGAAATAAAGATCGTGTCTTTTTTAAAAGGAACCGTTCCAGCGTCAATTTTCGAGAGTTTTAATAAAGAAGTTACAAGCCAATCAATTCTTTCTAGCTGAACTCGTATGTTATTGGTGAACTCTTCTCGTTTTCCTTCATCAAGCTTTGCGTCACCTAAAAGATCAGCCATCACCATCATCGATGTTAATGGGGTTTTAAGTTGGTGCGAGATATCTGAAATGGCATTCGTTAACTTCACTTTATCCTGCTGTAACAGTGAACGATGCTCAGATAGCATTAACGTTACTTTATAAATATCACTTTTTAAAATACTAAGTTCACCTTCATAATTATCACGAAGATCAAGTGTATAGTCACCACTTGAGATTTTACGTAAATATCCCGACAGCATTTCAATTTCACGGTATCTCCATTTTGTAAAAAGTAGGCTACAGGTAATGAGCAGAACGGAGGTTAGAAAAACCAATAAAGCTGCCTCTACGCCCGAAATAAGAAAGTACGTAACCACAGTAGATACTATCGTAATAAAAAGTAACGCTAGTAGAAAAATTTGAATCTCTCTGTTTCGTAGCATCCTAGTCACCAACCTTATAGCCCATACCACGTATCGTTTTTATAATGGTTGGATTTTGCGGTTCATCTTCTAGCTTTTCACGTAATCTTTTTATGTAAACCGTTAATGTATTATCATTGACAAAGTCACCTGCTACATCCCAAATTCGATCAAGCAATTGAGTTCTGGTGAGAACCTGTCCAACATGGTTCCCAAAGATTAGAAGAAGACGATATTCCAATGCAGTGAGCAGCACCTCCACCCCATTTTTATACACCTTGCCTTCTAATGTATTGATGCGGATGTTTTTGATATCAATGATATTTTTTGATTGTGCTGTTGCTTGCTTATTGTATCGGCGTAACACTGACTTAATTCTAGAAAGCAATTCTCGTATTCGAAACGGCTTAGTAATATAATCATCAGCCCCCATATCAAGTCCCATCACAACATTGACTTCATCATCCAAGGCTGTTAAAAAGATAACCGGCTTATCTGAGCTTTTCTTCACCAACTCACATAGCTCATAGCCACTTCCATCTGGTAAAGACAAATCAAACAAGCACAAATCAATATCATGTAGCTGCTGCATAATCACTTTATTTGCCTGTTCAGTATTGTAGCAAACAACAGTTTCGAACTCCTCCTGCTTTAATGAGTAATCTAGACCCATTGCAATTGTTTTATCATCCTCGACAAGTAATATTTTCATATCTAACACCTTTTCTTGATTCGTTTCAATCTTTATTATTTAAAAACTGAACTATTTTTTAACGATACCCACGTCTTTGTTTTTTCTATTCCTTACTTCTTCCATCTTCTGATAAAAGCTTTCCTCTAAATCAATGTCGAAGTAATTAGCAAATTTAGTGATGTAGGCAAGACAATCAGCAAATTCATTCCCGAGTTCATTTTTTACGCTAGCCTTCGCCATTTCAAATGCTTTCTCTTCATCCATTCCCTCATTAATAAGTGTATTCGTCATATTAAAAGCTTTACGTAATTCTTCAGCTATCTCAGCAACCTCAGTGGTTAGTAGCATGTAATTATTTAATAGAGAAGCTTTTGTTCTTTCATAATGATCCGTTTTGATTTCCCAGTTCATCTCGTTTTGATATTGCTTTGAAAACTCTTGTAGTTTTTTCATCTCTGTTATCCCTCTTTTGTTCTTGTGTATTAGTATGATTATATAACTTATTATCATTGTAATATAGAATAAGTTACTTTCACCGCTATACTAGCTGATCGCTATAGATGGTCTTTTTTAATAAGAAAAAACACTTTATTCTTATTATTTCTAAGAAGAATGAAGTGCAAATATAGAAAGTTATGAAGTTTTATATATATAAGGTAAGACTGTACACAAGCTAATTATTATCTACTATCTTCTTCACCATTAATCATGGTCAGATTTAATATTTCTGATGTGCGAACGATCATACAATAGCTAAACGTGATCACTTTCTCATTTCGATTCTTAAAAACACAGTTTGTTGGTGTTCACTAAAATTTATAACTTACTTTTACATAGATAGCTATATCTATATCTCTGACACACAGTTGATGAAAATCATAGTTTATCGATGTCCTTTACCTATTCACTAAACGCTTTGTTCACCCTTAAAACCCACTATAAACGTTTGTTCTTACGCTAGTTTTACTAAGAATACAGAAAGGTATCAAATATCAACATTTACCCTTAACAGAGACTTATTAAAAAGAAATATATCCTTTTAAAAAATACTCACTATCTTCAAGTATTCTAGAAAGTCTTTATTATGTGTTGGGGAAATTGTGTGGCTAAAATAAGGTAATGTAACTTATATACATGCCCTGAACATAATAAACACGGGGACAGATCTACTGTTTTCTTTTGTAAACTTTTTGAAACATACGAACCGTCACGGTGTTTCCCTTTACGGGGTATTTGTCAAAAAGACATAGGCTTAATTATTATTTTCAAGTAGTTTTTATTATTGCACAAAAAATGCATTTCATCTTTTCCCCTTCTATCGATTAAAAATAGTTGATTAATTCTTTTAACAATTATTCACTTACAAAATTCACTTTAAATTCACATGCTAGTTTTAATGAAGACCACCCCTTAGCTTGTCCCGCACTAAATTTTACTCTTAATGATAGTTCCTCATGGTTATCATTCCATCTTAAAGTTGTCTGTATTGGACTAGGGTACTTCGGAAATACGGTAATCATACTGTTAACATTACCGTGTTCCAAAATAACGCTATCATTCTGTTTATAAAATGTAATGACTATCATTGAACTACCAAGAAGTGCTTTAACACCTTTACGTAATTGTCCCTGGTTAGCTTCACTCAATCTTTGACCTAAAACTGCTGATACTTCTTTTAGACTTTCTGTATGATCAATTACCTCATGTAAAAACTTTTCTCTTACCTCATTAACCACTTTAGTAAGAGATCCAATATCAAAATATTGCTCACTTAAAATTTGACCAATTCCAGGATTTTTCGCAGTAATTTTATTAGTTTTTCTTGTTAAAGCCTTTAATGATATAGATTCCTCAATATATTTGTTGTCAACTATTAATATTAGTTTTAAATCACTAGTATCAAGTCTATCTTTAATATAATTATTAGGTACTAACTGAATACCATCAATTATATACTGGCTATATTTCTTCCGAAGGTATTCAAATAGTTTTTTAATAGTAATTTCGGAGGCATCTTTTAAATTTAACAAATCACTATGTGTTATTACTGGTGCATATTTTTCTAAAATAATTTGAAATTCTTGCGGCTCTATCTGATTTATTTCTGGTTTTGTTTTAAGAATTTGATAATAAACCATGGCTTCATTACATTTTCCTACAGCGTTACTAATATTTTGAGATTTTGTCTTGTTATGTTTATTTATGATTTCCTCAAACTTTATTAAAGTACTTTTATTAAATTGCAAAATATTTTTTTCAGTAGGAAACTGTTCATAACTCGTAGCTAATTTAATTGAAGAAACAGGGCTACTTTCAAATTTAAACCTAAGAAGTAGCGACTCTTTATCACATCTAATACCTATTGAATAATTTCCTTTTTTATAAATTTTAATGTCTTTTTCAAAATTTATATCACTTTTAAATTCTTCCACAAACAAACATTTGTTCTCTTTGGTGTATCGGGTTATAATATTAGTACTATCAGACATTAATAATACTTTAAAGGCATTCCTAATCCCTGTTTGACCTTTATTAAATTCATCCTTCATTAATTGAAAACAATACTCTCTAAGGTTAAACAAAAAGATTTGTCGATTAGATTCAATTTCTTTTGTAAACTCAGGAAAGTAGCTTTTTACTTTTTTCTTAATACCTTGTATATTATCATAAGTAGTTTTCTTTTCCCGTTTATTAACTACTACTTTCAAAAAATTGTAATACTCATTCTTAAAGTAATCATTAAAATAATGTTGTAATTCTTCCGAAAGAAAATATTTTTTAAGGAAACTTAGTGCTCCTATGTTTTTGGGTTGTATGGAAGCATTTCCTTTAATGTAGAAAAGGTTTACTTTGACTTCTTCGTAACTATGAAGACGTAAACAAAGATCAGGGCTAAAATCAGGTTTTTCAGTTTCAAATTTATTTATTATACTTTTAATATTTGGATAAAGCTTAACGATATAATCAACAGTTTCTCTCGTTGTTTCAGAGTATTCATTTATTGATTCATTATTAATATAGTTATTTAATGCTGAAGAAACATCCACTACATGTTGATCGCCAATTCTACGAGATATTTTCATCATTTTCACTCCTATTTAACAAACATTTTAACTCATTTTTTGAAAGTATTACACAGAATAATAAATACTGACCTTTTTTTATTATTAATGTTAAAATAATCAAGAGTCTTGGAGGTGCTTGTATGAGAATTGAAGAAAGAGGTAGAGCGAAATACCGACCATTAAAGGAATATGATATTGATAAAGTTAAACTTTTATTAATAGATAAAATAAAACATGAACAAGAAATGGTACTTGCCATGGCTAACGTAGATGAAATAGACGAAATAGATCTAGATTTTAACAAAATTAATTTAGTGAGTTTGTTTTCTGGATGTGGTGGTTTAGATCTTGGTGTCGAATTAGCAGGATTAGATGCAGTAATTGGGAGACAGAATACTAATCTTGCCTTATCTAATCAAAATAATTTTAATAAGAATAGAAATAAAAGTATTTTTCATACTATATATTCAGTTGATATGTTTAAGGAAGCAAATCAAACCTATATGCTTAATTTTCCAGATTCTGTGATTCAGAAAGAAAAGGACATAAGAAAAATAAATTTTTTCCCAACATGTGATATTGTATTGGGCGGCTTTCCTTGCCCTGGCTTTAGTGAAGCAGGTCCTAGATTAATTGATGATGAACGTAATTTTTTGTATATCCACTTTATTCGCTGCTTAATACAAACTAAGCCTGCCTTTTTTATTGCAGAAAATGTTAAAGGTATGTTAACTCTAGGAAAAGGTGAAGTAATTAAGCAAATTATTCAAGATTTTGAATCAGCGGGCTATAAAGTAAAATATAAACTTGTTAATGCAAGAGACTATGGTGTACCACAACTTCGAGAACGTGTATTTATTGTAGGTGTTAGAGAAGACATTGACTTTGAATATGATTTTCCTGCTCCTACACATGGTAACAATGACAATCAAAAACCATATGTCACATTAAAAGATGCTATAGGGGATTTAGAAGCAGATCCAGGAGAATGGTATGAAGGAAGCTTTTCATCTATTTACCTCTCACGTAATCGAAAAAAGCAATGGGACGAACAAAGCTTCACAATTCAAGCTTCTGGTAGACAAGCCCCACTACACCCAGGTGGTAACCCAATGAGAAAAGTTGGACCTGATAAATGGGAATTACCCGGTAGTGTAGAGTCGCATAGAAGACTTTCAATAAAAGAAATAGCACGAATTCAAACTTTCCCTGATTGGTTTAAATTTTCGGATGGGAATCAAGCTATCAGTACTAATGGCAGATTAAATAAAATATATAAACAAATTGGGAATGCAGTCCCTGTTGAACTTGCTAGGGCTATTGCCTATCCTATCGCAGAGTGGAGTTTGAAAAATATAGAGACAGTAATCGAAAAGAGAATAAACTCACAACAACTTGAATTATTTGATTCAATCAACAAGAATTAGACATTAGTATTGATATTCAGATAATTGACTTATGGTTATAAAATTTCAATAACAACTTTGATTATTACATCCCCTTAGACAACATTTTAAATATTTCTATATTGTCTAGGGGGATTTATACCTGGCAACTAATGCCATCTTCACACCTTAATCTACTTGCTATTTTCTCGCATCTATTCTTCATAATTATGGGCTTTCGAAATTAATGATCCATATTCTTTCGTGATAAAATCCAAAACTTTTAGGTCTTATAGCTATCGATTTGTACAATGCAATTATAATCCAGTAGTTGTTCTTATCGATTCTTTCTAAGTACATTCATTATTCGAGTGTACCTTTGTTTATATAAACAAAACATAGCAAGCTGAAGCCTGCCATGTTTTATCAAAAAAATATCCTATTTCTAAATTAAAAATTCTAATTAATCAGTTTAAAAATCTTCCTAAAAACTGGAATTGGATAATAAGAGTTACAGAAACAGGAAAAATTATGGACCAATAGACTAGTTCATCTTCTCCATTTAAAGGTGTTAGAAAAGAGAAATAGAGGCAAAAACCGAACATTATAAGTGTAATATTCGGTTTTCTACCTTTAAATACGAATTTAATTTATGAAAACACTGGGCGGATCTACTGTTTTCTTGGAAGACTTTTTGAATCAAACGAACCGTCCCGTTGTTCGTATTGGTGGCATTCGATCTTGTATTTTTGAAAGAAAACATTAAGTTTACATAATATTTTTCTGGTAAATATGATGGTTCTAGTACAAAATTTCATTAAAGATATGAAGCACCAACTATTTAGGCAACCATATCGAATCAAACCCATTCTTAATCGAATAATCATAAAGCATAATAATCTTTTTTGACTGATAATTATTCATTAAAGTTTTAATGGAAGAATCCTCCTGTTTATCACTTAATGCTTGATTCCTATCAATAATTAATTCTAAATAGCTTCTCGTCGGTAACTTATCACTTTTCGAACTGTTACATGTATGACAAGCTAAAACAAGATTCCATATATGATCCGACTGAACAAATGACCATGGAATGAAATGATCAACGTGAGTTTCTCTCTTGCTATCGGATAATTTCTTACCACAATAGAAGCATTCAGCTTGAAAATAGGTTAATAGTATTTTCTCAAAAGGCTTTAGCGTGGATCGCTTTGCAATGCTCTCTACTTTCCCTAACAGATAATTAATACTTGGTACTTCATTTAGTTGTTCAATCATGGCTGCCATATGGTAATTTGTCAGGTTCACAATTAGTCTTTGATAGTTCAGCATAAACGCGTGAACAGAAGGGTTAAGTTTTAGGACCTCTTTTTTATGATCAAATGCATAAAAGCTTCCTCTGGTATCTCCATAGAGTGCACCGTATACATTTTCTTTCATTGTTGTCTTAACTCTATTAACTAGCTTCACCTGTAATGAATCATCGATTTTATCAAAAACCATTTCAGAGGGAATGCCATTTTTGTTTTGTTCCTCTTTAATAATTGAAACCACTCTAGCTGTTTTACCTCTGTTTTGGTTTAACAAGTTGTGATGGACTATTAAGTTCCAATAGATCTTAGTAAACGAATAAGCTAGTTGATCGTAAGTTAATTCAAATTCTTCATTTATTTGATACAAATTTTCTATTAACGCTTTAATGAGTGCATATTTGTATGTAGACGATTTGACAGATTTGCTTGATAAAACGATGGTGTATATTCTCCATATGTCCTCATCAGTTAGGTACGTCTCTTTTAGCTCACCGATTTTTAATTTATGGCTCAATACCTTTCCTCCTGAATCTAATCTTCCACATCAATCAGGAAAATTTTTTCCTGAAAACCTCCACGCTTTATTTGTTTTGCTTTGCGAATTTCTTCTACTGCTTCAAAATTAGACCCATGAACAACCGCCAGACTATGTATGATTTCCAACACATCTGCTAGTTCCTCTAGTGCTTGTTCGTCTGTATTCGCTTCTTGATATTCAATAATTTCTTCATCTAATTTTGTTCTTAACTCTTTTATATATTCATCTTCATTTAATTGTTTTGTTCGGAATTCCTTACCTGAAGCCTCTATGATCTCAGGTATTTTATCTCGGACTAGTTTGTTATAGGTTGGCATAGATCCCATTCCTTTTTGTGCTATTTATAATATTCTTTCTACCCATTCCTTAAAAATCTTACTATTTTCCCCCGGTGAGAAACAAAACGCTCCCATTCTATACCTCTCATGAAACCCACCATCATAAAAATCCTTTTCACTCGGCATATAACACTCAGTCGTAGTCAAAATATAAACCTCTTTCACAACCCTCTTATCATCATCTCTTGCTAAAATCCCATCCCTATACTTATGCATCTCTCCAAGCGCCATCGGAAGATTAGCAGGAATCCGGTATTTAGGGTCCATGACATACAAATGATTCTTATAATCAATGACGATATCAGGGATCATTCTTTGCGTGTATGTGTAGTATGGGTTTGTATTTGATTGAATAATCTTCTGGTAGATTACCTTTCCACCATTATTAAGCTTTATCACACTTTCTTTGTTTTCAGCCAAACGTAAGAAATGGTAGCCGTCCTTTTTGGTGAATAACTCAGCAGTATCATTTAGTTGTCCAAGTTCACGTAGGGTACGAATGATCTGCATGAAGCACCACATTTCATATAACAGATACGTGTCTTTTAAACTCAACTTTTGTTCGATATCAAAGGTAATGGTTTTAAATTGATAAAGTGACTGAAACCATTGGTACCAAAGTCTGTAAACGGGATGCTTTCGAAACACTTGAGTTATTTTTACAGGTCCTGAATGAGGCCTTAGTCCTTGTAGGAATTCTGTTTTTTTCCATAGACTGATCCAGTCCAGATATTGAGAAGCTTTTCTTTGAATATCAACATCATTGATAAGTCTGTACGTTTTTAGTAGTGACTCTAGCTCATTAAGCTGTAAGAGAATGACTCGATTTTCGTACACATTATATGTTTCTTCTACTTTTGTTGTTTGAATGTGGCTTGGTAGCTTGGTTGGTGTTCCACCAAAGCTTTCTCCATACCGTTCCAACCATGCGATGCTTCTTGGTGTCACAGACTTTACACGTTCGCGTCTCATTAATAATTCTTCTTTGCGTAGATTTCGTAATGGATGTGCTTCGATTTTTTGAAAGGTGTTTCTTAGTTTGTATAGGGATGATTCAATATACATCCACTGTAGCATGGAGCATTCTCTTGTGAATCCGCTCGTTGATATATTCGTTTCTAATCCAGATTGTTGAAAACAAATGCTTGCTTCTTTTAATAACTCATCTAAAAGGCATTGGTATTGCTGCACTGTTAGCTTCCGATGATCGGTATACACATAGTTTTCAATCGTATCTTCGGCTTCTTGAGTGCTGAGTGTAAATGAAACAATTCCACTTTGAAAGGGAGTTTCAAAGACTCCCTCCCAGCCTTCATGTGTTTTGGTCATTGGTAAGGAAAGGTGCTGCATTCTAAATTGAAATGTTCCCTTTGATCGTGTTTTCCATCGATAGATTTTTGCTTCTTCAAGATAGATTTTATTTAGTGCTACCCAGTTTTTTTGATGATCATCCCATACAGTTATGTTAACGCCAGAATTGAGTGGAGCCATATCGCTCTAATTCCTCTCTCATGCGTTCTATATGTTTATAAGATTGAGCTTTATCGCCAAACTGTTGGAAAAATAAGTTTGCTAGGGTGTCTAATAAATCTGTGATTCGTTCATCCCCTCTAATTTTTGGGATGACCTTTTCAGCTACAACACGATCTAGTGCAACTAAAGGCTCCATTCGAAGCTCCTCAGCTAACATACTATTTTTATACAATTTGCGAATCATTTCATTCATTGTTCGATAACCAAAGTGTAGGTCGTATGTTGTAAGATGTCGATGAATCGTTAATAATAAATCCCATTCTGTTTTGACCGTTTTCTTGAATTTTTCTTCTAAACGATCCCAGAAGCTTGAAAAATCAACATCTGATAAAGTCATAACAAAGGAGCGATCAAGTACTTTGTCCGAAATACTATGGGTTGTTTCATCAACGTTAATCGTTCCAATGACATAGAAGTTGTGCGGGATTTCAATCGTTTTAGGTACATCCTTTAGATCATCTATATTGTGCAGCTGAATCGGTTTTCTTGATTCAACCGCACTTAAATAGTCGCTTAAATAATACTCCACTCGAGCCAGGTTCATTTCATCTAAGACGATAAAGTGTGGCTTGTCTTTTTCTTCGTTCGCCTGCAGCAGCATATCTAAAAACTCGGTTCTCATATATCGTTTTTCAAACGAACTGTAGTAGCCAAATAGTGATGTCGCATCCATCCAATCTGGTCGGACTGGAACGATTTTTAAGTATGGATTTTCCTCGCTATAATCAAGTCCGTATACGGCATTGGCAAATACACGGCATAGCTGTGTTTTACCTGTACCGGAAATACCACTTAAGATGACAAAGTGCTTGTCGTCTAGGCTTGTTAGGTTTAAGTAGAAATCTCTTATAATATCGAGTGAGAACGTGAAACCACTTTGTTCGACAAGGTCCAGGATGCTGGCGAAGTCGAAGGAACTCTCCAATTCTGGATCAAACTCTTCGTCCTCTTCTTCAGAAGGTTCAGGTGCTTGAACTCCCTTTGGAAAGGTTAGAAACTCAGTTGTATCAGCAAAAATAGCTGCTGCTGTTACAAGGCGTTCTTTTATTGTTGAAATAGGTTCTGTAAAGCTTTCGTCAACTCCTTTATATGTTCCAACATAAAAAGTATTTGCAGCACTTAAGTTATAGTTATGATTTCTTAATTCTTTTACTGAAATTTCCTGATAGATTTGATTTTCATTGTTTTGGTTATACTTACCTCGATGGTAAAACGCCTTTTTAATATACCAATCAAAATTTGTTTGATTCGCAAGTTTACGGATTCGATGAAAAATCTGACCGTAATTGCCAATAAATATTCCAATAGATTCGTGCGGATCACGAGTAAAGTATCCAATATGTCCTTCTGTAATTAATTGATCTTGATCATATATGTAAAACATTTGCTTATAATCATTTGTTTTTACCTTTTTTACTTCTTCATCAATGATGACTTGATATGATTTGGAGAAAAGTTCTATATTAAAAGGATCTGTTCCTTCTTGGATTCTCTTAATCAATAACATCGCATGACTATGCTCAGCTGCTTCTTTTTCTAGAACGCTACGCACCGGGGTTAATTTTTGATATGTATCCCAAAGCTGATCAACAACTTCCTCTTCTTCTATCAACCCCTCCAGCAGTACAATTTTTCCGAAGTAAATGGTGGGCTTTCGTTTATTTTTTATGTACTGCCAAATTCTATCAGTAAACTCATTTTTATCGATAAAGTTCTTTTTCTCTTCAATCGTAAAGATTTGAAGATCATCATCTAGCTCCTCTACCATTCTCTCAAGTTCATGGATCTGTGATCGTTTCGATAAAACCCAAAATGGATAAAAATCAGAGCTCATCATCATGCGGATTTCACGTGATGCTAAATGGAACTCAAGTTTTAGGATAAATAATGGACTTTCATATAATTTCTCATCAATTAATTCCACGAAGCCCTTGTTTCCGTAGTGCTGTTTCTTTTCTGCGTATTTAGGATTTTTTGAATCTGTAATCGTCGTTTTAATTGTTTGTTCATGTGTATGTATTTTTAATTGAAGTAAATAAGAATCACGTTCACTGTATTTTGCGATAAAAGAGTCCATGAGTCGTCTTGCTAATGGCTGGACTTCATCTAGGATTCTTTGGTTTCTTATGGTTGTATCTTCTATGTTCATTATTTCAACTAGATTGTTTGCTTGTATCATGATTGTCACTTCCTTAAATAGTAAGAATATACCTATTACTATTTTAATACATAAAATTCAGATTTTTAACTAAATATGAAGGTTTTTGTCAAATCCAATTTTTATTGGCTAATTGATATGTAGGACAAATTTCAAACTTTCAAATACGAATTTAATGATAGTGAATCCTTATTACTTTGTATTCATTACTTTTCAATCTCTTATACTTTCGCGACTTGCATTTTCCATTCCATCCGTTGTAATGACGAATATTACTTTATCCGCTCGTACATCATCACTTGTATAAAATGACATCAAATTTACTACTACTAGACAAAGTTATATCCTGCGGCAGACAGCAATTCGTCTGTTCATCTTCATTTAGCTTTAAAGCAATGGCAAAGGCTGTTTTCTTTTTAGGAGAGTACTCGGCTTCATTTTGTATTTTTGAAAACAAGCGACGACGATCAATATTCGCCCATTTATAGGTCTCAACGTCCGTCATCCCTCTTTCATCAAACAGCCGTAACAAACGTTCCGAAAATGACTCATCAAGCTCTTCTACTAAATGTGCTTAGTAAAAGTGCCTGTCACCACCCGAAGTTTGTCGATATGTTTCAACATACTTCGGGCAGTGACAGGCACCTTTATTATTAACCTATCGAATAAAGCCTTCAAATCCCTCAAATGAATTTAAAAACGTGTGAGCTTTCCCAAACTGAATACCTCTATAATCTTGGGCACGAGCAACTTGCTTATGTTTAGCAATATCCACTCCCACAATTAAGGTTTTTTCTGTCAGTTGTAAAATCCTATCATTTTGTTTAAAATTCATGTTGAGTCCTCCTTGGTCTATTTAAGGGTCCTATTGCTGCGCAGCTTTGAACACCTAGTATCATACCAAGGGGACTTTTTTTATTCAAACCTCATTTTGCTTTATTGGAACCGTATTTTCATACAGATCCCTGTTCCTTTTCAAATTAGATTATTTCCTATCTTCTATTATCTTTTCTCATTAATCCAAACAATCATTTCTCCTGGTTCACGGTTACACCAAGCATAGTAAGGTACAGCCTTAATTTGAACAGGTGTAGTTTGATCAGAAACAGGACGATACAAACTATTCCAGTCAGCCTCTACAATTCGTTCAGCTTCACCAGAAATGACAACAACACCATCAAGTAAGTCTGGAACAAATTCTGCCGTTAATTCAGCATCTCTTGGTAAGAAGAAACCATGTAGATTTTCATCATTATCTACTTGCTCAAGGCAATAAACAATTGGTCCACGTTGTAATGCCACTTTTCCAACATTTTGACGGACCTGAGGGTTTGATTGGATACGTTCAATGACCATCGGGAATACGAGCTCTACTGTATCTTCTGCTTTCCAATTACGGTTAATGTACACATAGCCATTCTTTAACAATGGAATATGATCAAATCCTTCTCCATTAATTTTCACAGTTGCTCCTTTTGCCCAACCTGGAATACGTAATGCTAATGTGAAAACTTGCTCTTTTTCAGGATTGATTTGGATAGACACATTTCCGTCCCATGGGTAATCTGTTTTTTGAATAACTTGGACTTGCGTTCCATCCACTTCAACTGTTGTTTCGTTACCCATATAAAGATGCACAAATAATTCTTTTTCCTTTTGAGAGTAGATATAATGGCCAATTGAGGCAATTAATCTAGCTAAGTTAGGTGGGCAACAAGCACATCCGAACCATGGCTGTCTCACTGCTTTAACATGCTTTTTATCGTTCCGCTTTTCACTTGCCTCTGGTAAAACTTCAAGTGGATTCACATAGAAGAACTTTTTGCCGTCTAAATCCATTCCACTAATTGTTCCATTATATAATGCAGTTTCCATGACATCAGCATATTTACTATTGGCTTCAAGGTTAAGCATGCGATTTGCCCAAAATACTAACGCAATAGATGCACATGTTTCAGTATAAGAAAGGTCATTTGGCAGATCATAATCAAACGAGAATGCCTCTCCGAATACCATTGAACCAATGCCACCTGTTACATACATTTGTTTTTGAGTAACATTCTCCCA
Source organism: Metabacillus schmidteae (assembly GCF_903166545.1). Taxonomy (NCBI): domain Bacteria; kingdom Bacillati; phylum Bacillota; class Bacilli; order Caryophanales; family Bacillaceae; genus Metabacillus; species Metabacillus schmidteae. The sequence goes on from NZ_CAESCH010000001.1 coordinate 3,022,963, forward strand.
TAGTCTTTCAGATGCTTTCTTTAGTTCCTCATCGCCGATTTTTGCAGCAAGATCAGCCATTGCAGTATACATATATGTAGCACGAACCGCATGCCCTACCGCATTGTCTTGTTCTCTTACAGGTTGATGTGCCTGATGATATGCATAATCGTTATTAAACCAAAACGGTCTTTCATCTTCTCTGTTCTTTTTTTCAATATCAAAGTAATGCGGTTGTTTACCACGCTCATCGATAAAGTATTTACTTAGATTTAAATACTTTTCGTTATTAGTTACTTCATATAATTTGACTAAGGCAAGCTCTATTTCCTGATGCCCAGGGTAGCCTTTTAACTTCTCTTCTTCTGGTCCAAAAACAGTATCAATGTAGTCAGCATAACGAGACATAATATCAAGGAATTCTCTTTTACCTGTTGCTTTGAAATAAGCAACTGCCGCTTCTATTAGATGTCCAGCACAATAGAGCTCATGATTATCCCTGACATTTGTCCAGCGTTTGTTTGGTTCCTTAACTGTATAATATGTGTTAAGATACCCATCTTCTCCTTGCGCTCTACCTAGTAACGCAATCACTTCATCAGCTGTTCTCTCTAGTTCTTCATTTTTGTGGTTTTCCAAACTAAATGCTACTGCTTCTAGCCACTTTGCTACATCACTATCCTGGAACACCATTCCATAGTACTCACCTTCAGTTTCTCCCGCTGCAATTTTAAAATTTTCAATTGCATGACTTGGTGATGCACCTGGGATTCGATCGTTCAATGCTTCCCATTGATAAGGAATCACTTGATCGCGTACAACTTCTAAATAATGTCCCCAAAATTTGTCTGTGATTTGAGTTTTATTTGCCTTGTTTTCAATTGTTTTTTTCATAAGCTTTCATCTCTCCTAACAAATATTTTTTTAGATAACGATTGATAGCGATTACATCAATATAAGAATAGCAGTTTCAACTAAAGTAGTCGGTAGAATAAACAAACAATAGGTGGACAAAAATGACTTTTTGAATCTACTAATCAATCTCTATTCTTGATAACCTGTCACTCCAGGATAGACTTGATTCCAATTTCTTGCTTTATGGATGAGATACTTAGTCCCATGCCCATTTTTATCAATTGTATCTGATACAACTGATAACGTTGGGATTAACTCTGGAACCTCTCTTTCCCATGGTAACCCGCTTTGGTTCCATGCAAATTCATGGATACCACCGGATCCCATGCCTGGGGCTGGATATGCAAGATAATGGGTTTGCCTGCAGTATCGATAAAGCGCATGGCCATGACCAGCAGGATAACCTAATTCATGGAAAATAGAGAATACACCCCAGAGCACATCATAACTGTTTTCTCCAAACAATAGTAAATCAGGATGATGTTTTTTCATCTCCTGCGCCCACTTAACTAAGCCCTCATAAGGTGAGTAATGTGGATCATTTGCCCAAAAGATGCTGATATCTAAAAAGATTCCATCTACACCAATGGTTTCTACTAGATAGTTAGATTTATCTATCATATGCTGTAGAAAGCCAGGGTGGCCCATATTCGCTAGCATACAATTATTTTCAGTTGATAGATCGTAATCCCAATCAACCCAGTCACATCTTTTCTCAAGGCCCCAGGAATCTCGTGTTACGGCATCTTCTAGACCAAGTTTCCTCATCGTCTCAATGTTTGCATTATTTGCTCCTAGCATAGGTACAACCCTCACACCAAGTTCGTGTGCTCTATTCACAAAACTCTTAAGCCCTTCTTCTCCTCCCATCCGTTTACTAGGCTCGTATTCCGGATAGTTATTATAATATCTTCCATCCCAACCAGGGAGAAAAACGAGGACTTCTTTTCCATCAATTTCATTCGTAATCCATTCCAACCGCTTCTCCATATCGGAAAAAGTATTGAACACATGTCCTGTCCAGTGTTCACCATGAAGAATGGTTACCAGTTTAATATCTTTTAACCACTCGGGCGTATCCTTTCTCTGGTGAAAAGGCACTAAACCAAAGTTTTGTTCCAAGTCATTGCATCTCTCTAGAATGATCTCATTCTCATTCTGTGTGAAGCCTATATGCCATGGTGGCATGACAATCTCATTGGAACGAAAACGTTTGTCTTCCTCATGCGACAAGTCTAGTATTTGTGTTTGAAGATATGGATCATAATGGCTAGCAAAGCCTTTTAATCTAAGTTTGTCATCTTTTGATAATGCAAACCATTTATTGTTCGCTTGATCTTCGACAAATACAAGCGGCATCTTCATCGAAGTTGGATAATGTTTTGCTTTTATATCTCGTTTGTAGCTATTTCGTTCAATCACTTCTTTTTTATTTTGATCAAATTGAATAGACTGTAAATTAATACCTAGTACCTGCACTAGCATTGATTTACAACGTTCCGTTGAATGCGAACCCTTCGCATGAACAACATACCTTCCATCTTTTTCAACCGTTATTTCTACTTCTATTTTACCGTCTGCTTTTTCTTGATTTCCAGCCCAAGACAGGCCATCTGCCTTTAGAGATACGAGGTTCGCTTCTTTACTCACGGTTACTTTATCAGGGTCTGGTGCATAGACATTATTTTCAGTAAATAACCTGACAGCAAATTGTAGTTGCTTTAATTGAATAAGCGTATCTCCAAAATCATAACCAATTGTGTACATAGAAAGCCTCCGATCTTCCTTGAAAAATTTAAAGGTATTAATTCATAACCATCGAATAGTTAATAAAAACTAGATTGAGAGTATATATCTCTTTTAAAAAATAAATCCTTACATATAAAGGTGGGAAAAGGATGACAATGTTTTTAAAGACTTCAATTCACACCCCGATTGAGTTTATCTCAGGTGGGTATTTTATGTCCGAAACACCTTGGATTCACTCAAAACGTAATATTGATAGCTTTGAAATCATTATTGGCGTCAACAAAACTCTATATATGGAGCAAGGTGAGCATAAATATGAAGTCAATCCAGGTGATGTTTTACTCATTCTTCCTCATCAACCACATGGAGGTTTTGCCACGTGTGAGGAAAAGGTATCCTTTTACTGGTTCCATTTTTTATGTTCAGATAACTTCACACTAATTGATGAAGCAACAATGAATGAAGAGATTGCAAAATTACGCAGAAATCCTAATTATTACAAATCTAATACATATATCTACATTCCTATGTTCTTTACACCAGCAAGTATTGACCGGATTAATATCATGTTTAGACAATTATTACATGTCTATCGATCAAACTATTATACGTATCATAGTGGGCACTATTTAGTCACCTCACTACTCATTGAAGTAACAGAGCAAATCATTTCAAATTTTAACTTCAATTCTTCTTCCGTTATAGCTGATACTAATTTAAATAAAATTATGGAGTGGACAAGAATCCATGCTTTAGAGAACATTACTGTTACCGAAATAGCTGATAAATTCAATTATAATCGCGAATATTTATCTCGTTATTTCAAGAAAGGTACAGGTATGACATTAATTGAATATATTAACCTACTAAAGATCTCAAAAGCCAAGGATTATCTTTCTAGTACGAATGACTCTATAAAGGAAATCGCATATAATGTTGGTGTCCAAGATGAAAAGTATTTTATGAAATTATTCAAAAAATACGAGAAAATGACACCAACAGAATATCGCGAATCCTATTTTCGGACGAAAATGAATAAACAATAATTTATTACTCACCTTTTATGCCCGATAGAGTAACACCTTTAATAAACGCATCCTGAGCAAGCAAGAAAACAAGGATCACAGGTAATACGCTAATTACCGTACCAGCCATTAGTACTGGCCAGTCTGTTGCATACATTCCTTGCATGGATGCTAATCCTAAAGGAAGTGTCATTTTACTTTGGGTATTAATATAAACGAGTGGACTAAAGAAATCATTCCAAGCGCCCATAAATACAAAGATTCCTAGGGTTGCCATTGCTGGCTTTGTTAACGGAACAAATATACGCCAATAAATACCGAATGGAGTACAACCATCAATTCTGGCTGCTTCTTCTAATGACTTTGGAATAGATAAGAAGAACTGTCTCATTAAAAACGTTCCAAATGCACTAACCAATCCTGGTAAAATTAAGGCTGCATGTGTATCAACTAATCCATAAAAACGCATAATGACAAAGTTAGGAATCATTGTTACTTGTGTTGGAATCATTAAGGTTGCAATATACAAGCCAAATAATAAATCACGACCTTTAAAATTTAATCTTGCAAAAACAAAGCCTGCCATAGAGCTAGTTAACAATTGTGAAATAACGATTACACCAGTTACTTTTAAGCTATTTAGAAAATAAGTCATAAATGGAAAACGATCAGATATTCTTAAGTAATTGTCCCATCTGATTTCTTCTCCAAACAAGGTAGGTGGAAAGACAAATACTTCGCTCAAATCTTTTAATGAAGTACTAACCATCCAAACAAACGGGAATAACATCATAATCGCACCTAGCCCCAGAAATAGATGGGCCAATAAGTTTCGGTAATTAAATACCTTTCTCCTTTTTAAGTTTAGTCTTTTATTGGGACTAATTTTCACAGGTGAAACACTCAATGAATCCTGTGGTGTTGATTTACTCATTCATATCCCCCCTTTTTTATACCTCTCTTCTCTTTTGCAATGTAAACTGTATTAATGTGAAGGCAAGAACTAAAAAGAATAAAATATAAGCCATCGCGCTAGCATAGCCCATTTGAAAATACTCAAAACCGTTTTGATATAAATAATGGACAAGAACAGATGTAGATCGTGCTGGGCCTCCTTGTGTTAATAAGAAAACCGCATCAAATACTTGGAATGACCCTATGATTGCCATAACTGTAACGAAAAATGTTGTTGGTCTTAATAACGGGACAGTGATGTGAATAAACTTTTTAAACCATGTTGCCCCATCAATTTCAGCTGCTTCATAATAGGATTCCGATATTCCTTGAATACCCGCTAAGAAAATTAACATATTAAAGCCTAAGCCCTTCCAAATACTCGTAATCATTACTGCTGGCATCGCCCATTTTGTATCACTTAACCAGCTAGGACCATCAATTCCAAAAAGACTTAAAATGAAATTTAGCAAACCATATTCAGGGTTATAAATCCACTGCCAAATGACAGCCACAGCAACCATAGAAGAAATAACTGGTAAAAAGTAAGCAGCTCGATAAAACTTAATAAATCTTATCTTCTGATTCAGGGCAACAGCTAGAAAGAGAGAGATAATAATCCCAATTGGAACTGTCACCGCTGTAAAATATAATGTATTCCACAACACTTTTATAAAGGTTTCGTCCTTAAAAAGTTTGAAATAATTTTCGAAACCAACCCATTTTATAGGAGTTAGTAAATCCCAACTTGTAAAACTAAGAAGAAATGATGCAACTACAGGGAAAAGAACAAAAATAAAGAATCCAAGAATACTTGGTAGCAGCAAGATAAACGCCCATGGACCATCCTTATGTAATAGTGTTTTAAGCTTTTGCTTCAAATTTATCCCCCCTTAATCTATAGAAGAAGTATGCAGGTATAATCTGAGTTTAATCTATTAAATCATCATCATACACCTGCATAATCTGAACATTCAGTCTATTTAGCGAACTCTTCGTTCACTCTTCTCTCGATGTTCGCTAAGATATCCTCCGACGGCTGTCCATCATACCAGAATTTATCCAACTCTTCGATCATGATATCGTCAATCTGATTCAACTTGTTGATTGCAAATGGATCAACGGCTGCATTTTGGAAATAAGGGACTAACTCTTTAAATTCTTTAGGGTGTACGTCTGCATTAAACCATTTTTCAATTCCTTCTTCTGTATAAAGAGAAGTTCTATTAGGCATCCATAGACCTGAACTAATTAAGTCAGTTTGATACTCTTCTGAGGATAGAAACTTAATAAACTCCCATGCTTCTTCAGGATGTTTTGTATTGGCCGATGCAGAGTGAAGGTGTGCCTGGCCAGTGGTACTAGCTACATCAAACTTAGGTAATGCAGCAACGCCAACAGGGAAGTCCATTTGTGCAAGTTGTTGTAGTGCCCATGAACCTTCAATCAGCATTCCAATTTTACCTGTTTGAAGCATTTGTGAAGCACTCATACCAGACTCCTCTAACAATTTTGCTTCTGGACTATAACCATTTTGTTTAACAGTTAAGATTGCTTCTAACACTTCTTTTGTTTGTGGTGAATTTATTATTGTTGCAGTGAAATCATCATTAAAAACAGATCCTTCATTTTCAAGGATTCCTGCTATTGTATTTGCAAATGTTTCAAAGCCATAAGTTCCAAATTGTGTTACCTTATCTCCATCTTTAACAGTTAATTGTGCAGCAGCTTTTGTAAACTCATCCCATGTCCATGCCTCATCAGGGTTACTTGGTGGGTAAGAAATACCTGCTTGATCAAATAAATCCTTGTTGTAATACAAGACAGGAGATACTGTACAGCTACTCACTCCATAAATGCTTCCATCAATTGACATTATTCCACCAGATGAGGGGATAAAATCGTCTATGTCTAACTCATTTTCAAAGTACTGAGTTAAATCAAGTAAAACACCGCGTTCCTGGAAAGAACGGTAGTCACTAGCTCCTAAGAAGAATACATCGGGAGCTGCGTCACCAGCCATCATCGTTAGTAATTTAGATGCGTATTGATCACCTGGTACTGGTGTATACTCAACTTTAATATTTGGATGAGCCTCTTCAAATTTTGCAATCCCTTTTTTTACACTTTCAGTTTCCAGTGGACTTGCTTCCCATCCCATAAACTTTAGAGTTACTACTCCATCCTTACTTCCTCCACCAGATGAACTCTCTTTTGACTGACACCCTGCTAGAATTAAAGAAAACACCATGGCCATCACAAAAAGCAATTTTATCCACTTCCTCATCTTACATACCTCCCCTTTTATTAATTGTTGAAAATTTTTATTATAACTTTCAACGAACCATTGCGATTCGTGAAGGTTCTACCATTGTCCTTAAAACTAGTCTCTAAATTAAATCCGTTACCTAATTTGTAAGCGCTTTATTTCGATAGTTTTATATTATCACCTCGACCTTAACTTGTAAGTGGACTTAAAATAACAATAGGTGTACAAAAATGACTTTTGTTAGCTTTAAGATAAATTACTTTAATAAAATATTAATCTTCGTTAAGTTCCCTTTCATGTTTTCCTAAAGATAAATAAAGGGACGATTCTCTGGCAACAAACGTTGTATTCAGAGAACAGTCCCCTTGAAAATATATTAAGCTACTAACTCAGGTATCTGATTTATACAATTGATAATTAAAATTTACTGTTTGCTACATGTCTTAATTAATGCTCCTTTAACTCAAAATAAAGATAATATGCGTTTTGAAATAAAAAGTGCAATGAGTGCAAGCGGTGCTTGTAATACAAATTCTATTAGAAAATAGCTAAGAAGTCTTTTTTTAGTCATTAATCTTTCAGTAATAAGAACTTTGGCTGTAAAAAAAGAATAAGGATACAAAATAAAGATGGATGTAATAATGCCTGGAACGTATTCTTTGAAGAAAATAAATTGTAAGAAATGACCAATACCATTTGCCAAAAGAATTCCAGGTACTAAAAATGCAAGGTAAGTAGTTGGATTCATGCCCATAAACCTTTTAACAAAAAATGCTTTATAACATCCTATTGAAGCAAAAATCCATAGTAGAATAAATGCAAATGAAAACTCCAAAATTGTTATACTAAAAGATAGTATGTTTGATTTTTCTTCAATAAATTTTTCTACTGTTATGATTTCTTCAAGATCATGAATGAAATATAGGAGTGGAAAAAGTAATAATATTTTTTAAACTTTGATCCATCTTCTTCGTTAAAGTTTCCCATGTTTTCCTCCTCTTTGATTAGGTTTATTATTCGACATGGAGGAAACCCTTTTAAATTCGTATCTTTTTCTGATTTTTACTTTAACATCAAAAGGCAAATCTCCTTCTCGAAGATTAGCCTTGTTTACTTGAATAAGGAGTATGTTGTACAACTCTACCTTAATGCTTCTATGAAAGTAGGCAATTGAAGTTTTAATCCTCAAAGATCTGTGGGACATAGCGAAAATTTTCCCGGGTATTCCCACCCAATTCTTAATAACATTTTTAATACTCAGAGTATTTTGTCTTACTCCCATACGCTTTCTCTACTGGATATTTCTCATTATTCTTTTGGATTTTTTGTTCGATAGCTTCCACAAGATCGATTCCTGTTTCATTTGCAAATAATAAAGAATAAATGACAATATCAGCTAGTTCATCCTTTATATTTTCTGCGTTTTTTTCAACAGCTTCTTCACTTGTTTTCCATTGGAAATTCTCAAGTAATTCACTTGCTTCCAATGAGATTGATAACGCCAAATCTTTAGGATTATGAAACTGTTGCCAATCACGCTCATCTCTAAAAGCTACTACCATATCTGTTAATCGTTTGAGTTCACTCATATTTTCACCTTCCTTCTTTTTGAAAATTTAGAAGTTGGTTTCGTAATGCTTCATCACTAGCATATAAATATAGCCCTTTTATGCCTCGCTTCATTAGAATATTGACTGAATTTAAGATAATTCGTTCTTTTGCTGCATCTACATTATAGATACCTTCTGTTCCTGTAAAAGCTCCAATATCTTTATATGCATCTATATTAACGACCAATTGACCTTTATCTTCATCGTAAGTTATTGAAGGACCTAATATTACTCCAACATAATTTAAGTCAAACCCTTGAATCGTATAAATTGAACCTGCTTCTTCTACAGTGGATTCTCTTTCTGCCCATGTGTATTTACTATCTGTTATATTCCATGGAATTTGGTAACTGCCACTATCTTCCTTAATATAATAAATGTCTCCATCTTTCTTGTGTATATAATCGAACGTAGATACAACACGACTCAAACCAAAGCGTGAATTCTTCTTTTTAATCTCTTCATGCATTTCTTTTAGAGATCCATATACTTTAAATTCATAATTTTCGTCAACAGGAAGTGGTAATAGTCGTTTTTGTTTGAATTCATTTATCCATTCAATAACTTGATCATTTGCTTGCATACGGAATTGATTTGATAACTCATAAAATTCAGCATGTCCACTTTTTGAAATCAAATTTTCTAGTGTAATCTCCTGCCACAAACTTTTTAACTTTAATACCTGATCCGCGTCATATACCATTACAACTACTTTTGCTAGCTTTAGTAATTCTTCTAACTGATTTTGATCATGAAAATTATTGTATGTATCGGATCGTGTTAAGAGTAGGTGTGCTTCATCAACTAATATGATATCTGCTTTCCTATCTTTTTTCTTTAGTTGATTAATCAACGGTGTAGGCTTAACAAAATTTTTTGCTTTTAAATACTTTAATTGAGACGCAATACCTTTATATGTTTTTATCATCTCTTCGTGGTTTACTACTAAATAATTTTCAGTATTATGAAACGGTGAAGATGCCTCTTTCGTGTATTCCTGTATTGTATTAAATATAGAACTTAATACTACACTTTTTCCAACGCCTGCTTCTCCCCTTACAACAAACAAGCTACCATATTCACTTCGCTCGGATTGAACCTGTTTCTCACAAAATTGTATAACCTTCTCTTTTAAATCTAATTGTTCTAATGATAACTCTTTAAAAGGTGACAATTTAAAGATATCTTTATTTTCAATTACATGTTGTTCATGTGTAACGACACCTTTTGTAACAAGTTCCTTCCAAATATCCTTAAAAATCATTTGTTCAAAATAGGGTTTATTATGATAATTATGAGAAAATTCATTCGTCGTTTTACTTTTATTTTGAAGCTTGTACCGTTCATCACCTAAAAAGTAATTGATTAGCTTTGTTTCTAAATGAAATGTCGCAGAACGATTAAATTTATCATGTTTAATTAGATGCATTTGATTCAGTTTTTGCCGCTCAGATATCTTCAAGTGAGCACGCATACGTTTCTTAAAATAGACTGTTTCACCGATATATGCTTCTTTAGCATTATTCAATAAATAAATGACTGGATAATTTAGATATGATTCCCTGTTATTAAGTTGATTTATGCTATCTTCTCTAAATTGCCATGAAACAATTTCTACTTCTGACATATATACCACCTTGATATTTTTTCTAAAATAACATTTCTAAACGCAATGAAAAGATTGCCAAAAGTGGCAAGGCATTGTTAATTATATCACTTTTAGACTAGTAACACTCTTTCTGATCACCAATTATATACCTTTTATACCAATTAATAGTGGAATATATTGGAACTACTTAGATTAAATAACTCCTTTTTTGATACTACTGTGTTTAATCCTAGAATTCACTATGTAAACCTCAAAGGAATGGTCGAAACCGATGATACAAATTCCTACTCGATTGTTCGCGTATTCAAGGATTCATTGTAAGTTGATGGTTATGGACGTGAAACAAAACGTTTTTAAAAATACAATATTAGGAAGTTAGCACGGGGTCGGCTTTTTCGCTTCCTCTTAGGAAGTAAAGACCCACCCCTCTATCTCTGCAGCATATTAACACCAGCATGAATAAGAGCTTACCGAAGCAATTCCACACCTGACTTCATATCGAATGAAGTTAATATACAGATCGTTGATGCCTGTTAATTTTCTATCATTGATGTGATACTTTATAACTTAGGATGAAAAGTTGCTATACTATTTACAAGTATTAAACATTTCCTTTCTCTTTTTCCTTTGATGTTTCATCACCTGTTACTTCATCGACAATTTCTTTCGTTGATGAGCGAAATTCTCTTAATGTTTTGATTCTGTCAACTTTGAAATTGATCCTTGTTTAGGAAAATCATATACCCATGAGTCCCAATAAACGAATAATACATTACTTGCTATGCCTGTATTTACTTTTCAAACATCTAGTCTTTGGTTATAATAATAATAGAGAAATCATAAACTAAAAAAACTGTTCGGTGCTCGAACACCAAACAGTCATACAATAGCTGGGTTCCCATCAAGGGGGATCAGCGATGTTGGTAAATAACTCACCCAATCGCCGTGCAAAAGCTCAAGGGTGGGTTATTTTTTGTCTTTGTCTCTAAATGATATGATCGACAACACCAAACTAGTAAATGCAATCATCAGCATTAACGTTTGAAATACTGTCATCATAAGCATCACCCCCTTTCCTTGCAGGGTAATGCTGACCACCCTTGAGTTACCTAACTATTGTCATTCTATTATATCATAGTTATAGAACGTATGTTTCTATTTGGTCGAATTGTTTAATAAATGAGATTTTTCCTTAATCATCATTTTATTGATTATTTTTTTAAGTAATACTTAGCAAGTTTATAAAATTTATTTATAATAATTATTAATTTTTTTCAGTTACTTTCATTAAGTGTTTAAATTACTTGAAAATTAATAAGTAGTCAATAGAAATAAAAAAGACCGTCTAGTTTTAAACACTAAACAGTCTCAAAAAACTCTTTTGCATTACTTAGGTCTGCACCTAATCAATTATTGGAATCTAAAAATCTTTTTTATTTTTTATTAGTAAGCGTATACAAAAAAGTATTATAATAAAAAGAGAGATCACCTTATGTTAATTACAATGAAAGAAATATTAACTGTTGCAAAAGAAAATCAATTTGCTGTTGGAGCGTTTAATGTTGCAGATAGTACATTTCTAACACTTATATCAGTAATATTTTCACAAAATAAACCCACACCTAGACACTTCACAATTCTAATCTCACAAATATACCAAACTTAGAACCTCTCACAAGATTTCACAAAAATATCTGTTAAAAATTCACTTTATTTGAGGAGTTGTTTTATATGGCTAATTTACAAACAAAGGATTACCGGGCAATTGTAACGAAAATGCTTGCTGATACAGGAATTATCTTAACTCAAGCAGAACAAGAAGCGATTGAGATAGCAGATTTCGGCTTAAATAATCTTGAAAAGACAGGACTTCAATTAATTACTTATGTGAATACCGAACGTTATTGTGCGAAAGACTTAGTTTTATTTCCACATCAAACATGTCCGGAACATCGTCATCCACCTAGAAAAAATGGAGACCCCGGCAAATTAGAAACGTTTCGATGCCGCAGGGGAACCGTTTATCTCTATGTAGAAGGAGAACCTACAGTGTCACCGATAACATCTCCTCCTGCAGAAGATTTCAAATACTATACGGTATTTCATGAAGTTGTATTGCATCCTGGTGAACAATACACTATCCCGGAAAATACGAAGCACTGGTTTAAGGCGGGAGAAGAAGGAGCTATTGTCTCTGAATTTTCATCCAATAGTGAGGATGAGACAGATATTTTTACTGACCCGAGAATAAAACGAATACCAGAATAATAGTCCGTCTTTTCTATTTATTGGGATGAATTTAATTCATTGTAACTAAGTAACATGATAAAAAACCAGCGAATTTATAATCCGCTGGTTTTTTGATTTCTTGTTTTTATAGAGTTATTGTAAATTAAAGAAAACTTGTCCACCTAACATTTCCTCATACCGAAGTTGTGCCTTTTCTCCTGTTTTCACTAAGCCGGATATATACCCTTCTTTTTCACTTCCTACGTACATTTCAAAACTAAAATCGGGTTCAGTTGTTCCAATTATATCACCACTATAAATATCTCCATTCTCGCTTACCATGGTGAAATTCATGATTCCGTCAATATGGAATGCCAAATCTTCAGTTGCAGATTCAACAAATTTCACTTTTGTTTTTGCTAATACCCACTCATACCCTTCTGGAGCAGCTTCATTGTATTCATTCATAGATACTAATTTTTTATATGCTGCATCACCGCGATCTACTTCTACAATTGTCAGATCGAATTTAATTGGGAAAGAGTCACCTTCATCATTGTATAACTCATCGTCAACTGTTGCTGTTTTTTTGAAAGGAACAGGATTGGAACGAGATCCTAATTTTGATTCAGTTTCTTCTTTATTCTCTGGTTCCTCTGATTCTTCTGATGCATCAGTTTGTTGTTTTTCTTCCTCATCAACAGTGATATCTTTCGTATCTTGTCCACACCCTCCAAGTAAAGAGAGTAACAATACGACGAAGATAAATAGGTTTCTTATCTTTTTATTCAACTTGCTTCCTCCTTCAATTTTTAGAATGGGTATGTTATTCTGTTTCCTCTTCTTCCAAATCATCAGGATATACAATTTCATCAAAAACTTCATTGGTAGCTTCGTCCTTCAAAGATATGGTTACTTTGTATTTATCAGGATCAACGCCATTATAGAGCTGATAGTACATACCTGACAGGCCTAAACCAAATGCAGCGAAACCGTCCATGCTATTCTCATAGTCGCTTTTATTGACCAATAGCGTGAACTCCGTAAAAGAATCATTATATGTAACATCTTTGATTGACACGTAATCTTCACTATTTTTTGTTTCCTCAACAGTTTCCAGTATGCCTTTCCTTAATTCTTCCATCATTTCTTTATGCTTAGCTTTTGACATTTTATAAGTAAGTGAGCCATCCTCATTTTTGGTGACTTCCTTTATTCCCTCTTTTTTTGCATCTGCTATAACAGTGTCAATGTCTTCACCTTCAAACATGGAAGCAGGTAATGTAACTTCAACATTTAAAAGGCCTTTTTCAACATCGACCGCTCCTTCATCCTTTTGTTCTTCTTTTTGTTGACCGGACTCTTCACCTTTACCAGCGGTATTTTCTTGTTCATTATTTCCACAAGCTGCAAGTAATGAGATCATAAAGACAATAAATAAGTTGCTAAATCTTTTCATACAGGTTCCTCCTAAGGTACTTTTTGCTCTTATCCCTTACTATTACACTCTCTTACATAAGGTATTTATAGCAATGATTCCCATCTATTTTTAACTTCTTCTGGTATCTTCTTAGCCTTTTACAATCTCCTCCAACATCTCTCCCAAATCATCCATCGTATGCTTCATCCGATCCAGCCGCACTGTTTGAACCTCAATATACTTTTTTGGAAAGGAATCAGGTACTATCCATCTAGGCAAATCACCTTCCTCGTTTGTTTGAGGATAAAGTAGTAGGCACCGTTCGGCTGATTTGTATGTTGTGATATAGGCATACATTTGATAAATATCACCTTGTTTGTAATTTCTCTTTCCATTTACAATGACACTTTTCCATTTTGTATCAATGATGATTTTCGCTTCTTGTTCTCTTGTTTCAATGACAAAGTCCGGTTTTAAGAGAATGTTGTCTCTTCCTGTATCTGCATTTTGCAGCAGTTTTTTTGCTGTATGCTGAAGCTTCACTTCGTAAGAGGTTGAGACGAGCATTCGTTTTAAAACTTCTCCAATGTATGTTTCGTATAAATCGTTCATTTTAAATAAGAAAGAAAAGGCGATTTGTTGATTTTGCTGACTGCTCATGGATGTTGATTGTATAATGGCTTTGGCCAATTGCAATGCTTTTTCATAGTGTGTATTTTGACGATTGAGTTGAATTTGTTCTACCTTTTCCTTTGGTATAAAGCAATCCTCCACATCTTCCAACATGGCAAGGCCGTTCATTAAACTTATTTTTAACGGTGAATGTTGGACATAGCGAAAGACAATGTTCAATGCTGCTTTTAGAACCTGATTCAGGAAAATATTTGGTGTTAGTTCATCAAATTCACAAAATGCATTTGCTGACCTTTTTACGTTATGGCGGATATGGTCTGAAACAAGCAGTCTTCCTTTTAAGGTTGCAATGTTTTCTACTCTCCCTTGATATTCACGATACATTCCTCGGTTTAAGGTTTTCATTAATTCAACAATATACAGCCTTGCAAGAATATGGAGCAGATCTACTTTTTCAAACTGACTTAATGTTTGTTCTGTTAGTTCAACCGGCAGTTTTTTCGCAACTGATAACATGTTTAACAGTGCTCTCCTGTTTAAGGCTTCGTCATGTTGGTTTAAATTGATCTTGGGCAAAATTTCTATTCTTACGGACTTGAGTTGGATGACACCGACAAGGTTAATAAATCGGATTTTTTGATGTGCATACTCGATGACATTTTCACCTTTATATGTATTTTCCAAATAGTGAAGAAGGTGGTCCCACTCTGTTTCAGTAAGACCGTTTGTCATTTCTTCGTTACAGAAAATCCAGTCGTATGCTTCTCTTATGATCACTTGTTTCATTCATATATTCCTTTGATGTCTTCCACCGTAAGATTTGTTTTCACATGATATTTATCCGGAAGATCCATGGCTGTATAAGATGAACGCTTGAATAATGCCTCTATATCAATTTGTTCTTTGTAGATAATGCATGTATCTGTCTCACTCTTCCCCACTCCGCCAAGTACCATCGCAATTTTTTCCCAATCGTCATAAAAATACTCTTTTAGAAGCGGGATGATTTTGTTTTGCATCGTTGTCATAATATCTTCAACTGTTTGAACCCGGTTAAAATAAGCATGTCCGATCATATGGTCCCGGCTGTATAGAACTTCAATTCGTTGATTCATTCGATGAAGGAGTGATGGTAAATCGATATCTTCAACGATAGGTAATATATGATAGATCGGCATTACTTCTTCAAATGAGAACCTTCTGCGTAATGCTGTGTCAAGCAAGGCAATTGAGCGATCAGCTGTATTCATTGTTCCCAGAATATAAAGGTTAGGAGGTAGAACAAACGTCTCTCCTGAATATGGTAAATGAATACGTGTCTCATTTTCTTTTGTTAACCGTTTATCGTCTTCTATTAAAGTAATCAATTCGCCAAACACTTTTGATATATTGGCACGGTTAATTTCATCAATAATCATGACATATCGATTTGCTTGAGAAAAATCAAATTCCTCGTTATGTTGAAGTGCATGAAGCACACGCTGTTTTCTTGCTTCATATTCACTTGCTTCAACCAGATTTTGCAATCCGGCATATAGTGCATCAATGACTACTTTTTTAAACATTCCATCTGTGGGAACAAATTTTCCTTCCTGATCTGAACGTAAACCTTCAATAAAATCTTCATAAGAATATGATTGATGAAATGTTACAAATTGAATTTGTTCTTTTTGCTGGTATGTTTTAAACAGTTGTTTTAGATCACCGAGTTGATCTACCAGCTCATCTGCATGCTTATTATAGATAATTTCCACAGATTTTGAGGCTAGTTGATAGGTTTTTCCTGTTCCTGGTGGTCCATAAAGAATAATATTGGGATTTTGATAAAGTAGTTCTTCTTCATAGTCTGGTGTTACTTCTTCTGTTATGATCTCTTCTTGATTTTCCACTTTTGCTGTCTCCGTTTCCGTTTTAAATAGTAAGTGAAGTCCTTGTGGTGATAATTGCTCCATTTTTCTATGGACTGGTTTTAGCTGTTCTAACATCATTTTAGGTTGTAATGTAAGTAGTTTCGTGATGTTAATCCAAACTGTTTTACCTTTTAAAGAAGGTTCGCCAAATGGTAAAATGATTGATTGTGATGGTACATCTTCTTCATTCAGCCAGACGTTTTCAACGCTTGCGATCCAGCCAACTTCTTTTGTTGAACGGTCACATATGTATAATTTCGTCTTATCTAGCGTAACTAACGTTTTCAAGTTCAGTTCATCTGTCTCAACCATCGCTACAACCGAATCAGTGGTTAGCTGCTGTTCAATTTTCGTGATGGTGTCAGTATCTAAATAAGAGAATAATTCACTATCAATTCGTAATGTTTCGGCACGACCGATCATCGAAAAGTATCTGTCCAGTTTTCTCACTTCTTTTTGCTTTAAAGGAGGATGTAATTCATTTACCTCTTTTTCAATTAGTTTTTGCACGATAATGTCATATGTATAGTAAGCAAGATCTTTCTTACGTTCTGTATCCGGGAATGAACGATATGATTCAAGCAAGTCATTGTATTCTTCGCTTTTGTTTAAAATATGTTTGTTGATACTTCGTTCAAATTTATAGGCAACAACAAACTCATCTGGAAATTGGATATTCTTTATGATTGAAAATAAATGGACAAAATGGCCGTGTAAATCTGTTGCCAGTTTTATTTTTTCAATCACTTGACGGAAGTCCTGCTCTTCTTTTGATACATTAAATAACGTTACTAGATTCACTCGTGTCTGAGTGAAATTATTAATAAAATTGTTCGTTCTGACGATGGAATCAATTGATTTAATAAACGTACTTAAATCATCGATATCATTTTCTGTGAATATTTCCGAAGAACTTTTTATTTTGTCTATGACTCTCGTAAACGCTGCTTTTGTCTCATCGTCCCAGTTCGTTTCATTGACACGGTCATAATAGTCTTTATGGAACTTACCTTCTTTTTCATATTCTTGTTCAAATAGATCCCGATGATTTGTTAAGATCTCATCTAATGTAATTCCTTTATATTTATTAATGATGGCTTGAATTCTGTCCATTTACTCAGCTCTCCCAGTTGTTATAGTTTTGAGTTATGTTTCCTATGAAATCTCTATTATGTAATATTTTCGTTGATCCTCCAGGCTTTCCCACGTAAAATCGTGTCTTTTCGACAGGGTTACTAATTCCACGTTTTTATTCATTCCTGTTGGTTTGTATACGTCGCCGTAGAGAGAAAATTCGTTTCTAAAGTGCTTATAAATTCCTTGTGTTAGTTTTCCTTCATAAAATAGTTTATCAGATACGAATACTACAGCTGCCGTCTTCGTGAATCCTCTGTCTTTTACTTCTTCCATGAATTTAACATCTTTTACAAAGGAATACATTTGTTCCGGATACTGGCCATTGGTAGGAAATTTCAGCTCGATCGCATATTTCTCGTTCATTTCTTCATTAAAAATGGAGATGTCAATTTCCTTTTTTATCGTGTGTGTATCTGGTGTGAAAAACGAAATATTTCTTTCAAACTGAACTTTATAATCTGAAAGGGCATTTCGCAAATAGATTCCTAGTTCATGTTGAAGACTAAATTCGTTGTATAATTCCAGTTTGGTTTTTTCTGCATAGTTGAAAAAGTCGGTTATGTATTGTGATAGGCTTAACATGTTAATCAGTCCTCCTATACTTTATTTCTATTACGTTACTTTTATTATAAACAACAGGGTATACCATTTTTGGCACACCCTATTCTTTGTATGTCGCAGCCATTTTCTCGATTTCTTTATTTATTTCTTGAACTAATGATGTTGGTGATAAGACTTTTACATAGCTTCCCCAGCCAAGAATCCATCCTTTTAAGCCCATGCTTTGTTTTGCTTTTGCCTTTAAAATGAAGGTGTTGTTTTCACCTTTTCGAATATCAGCATCGATACCAAATTTGTCAATGACACCATTTAAGACAAGTTGATTTAACGTGAATTGTAAGGTGATCCATTGGTCTTCTCCACCAAACATGTGAAAAGAATTATGTACATATGTGCTGATGTCTTGTTGTTTTTTAACAAAGCGATTTTCGGTAACAATGACATTTCGCATGCGGTCCAGACGGTAATTTCGAGGATTACTTTCTGGGCTTTGATCAATATCTTCACCAATTAAATAATAAAAATCCGACTCCCAAATTAACGCAAATGGTTTAATTTGATAGTTTTTAGCATTGTGGCGTAATTGGAATTGTTTATGTATATCAAAGTCGCCATATTGGAATGTAATCATTTTGCTTTCTGAAATGGCTTTATGGATTTTATCAATATGCAATTTAATTAATTGATAGTCTTGATTAATGGATTGCTGGTATACAATTGGATCTGGCAGCGTTTTGGCCACATGCTTACTCGTTAATTTCTTGACGTTTTTCACAATGTTCTTTTTCTCTTCTTCTGTAATGAAACGTGCTGATAAAATTGGGTCAATAAGCAATCGAAGCTGATAGCTTTCGAATAGCCGGTCTTGATGGCTATAATAGATTTCACCATATTTTTCGACGTTTTCGATGATATCAAAGCCTGTTGCCCTTAATGTTTGGATATATCTTTTTACTGTTTTTGCATCTGCTGTGCATTCCGGAATTTCTATTTTTAGCTTTTCTACTAATTCTTTAATGGAAAACTGTTTGTTTTCGTCTGTATCTCGAAGAAAGATTTCTTTTAAGGCTAGCAATCTTCTACCTGTTTTTGCTTCACTCACATGATCACTCCATAATTTGGTTAATAGTTACCTATCATTTGGTTACTCATTTTCATAAGGAAAAAATCAGGAATTGGGACAGATCACCTGTCCGAGGCCACTGAAAAACACCTCCTAAATAATGGGGATATATAATAAAAAAGAAAACCCTCCTATTTTTGGTATAATTGAATCGACCAAGAAACAATTAATCAAAAGAAGGAAGGTTTTCTTTTATGCTTAAAGACAAAGATATGCAATTAAGCATCTATTCAGTATTATACAATAAAATTCCTGAAAATCATCAACTTAAAATTCTTAGAGACGAATTAGATTTTAGTTTCATTAACATAGAACTCGAAAAAACCTACAGTAAGTATTATGGTAGACCGGCAAAAGAGCCTGAGCTTATGGTAAAACTTTTAGTCTTACAATATCTTTATAATTTATCAGACGAACGTGTTATTGAAGAGGCTTCATTGAACCTTGCTTACATGTATTTTCTAGGCATTAACCCCGAAGATGATCTACCTCATCCAAGCCTTTTGACTAAGTTTCGTAAAAATAAATTAGAAGGAAATTTAACGATTGATGACATCATCTCTAAAATCGTAAAACAATGTGTAGATAAAGGGATTATACAGGGAACGGGAATAAGCATTGATACAACTCACACAGCATCTAACACATTTAAATGTACCGCAGAAAGAGTAATGAAGCGTCTAGCTAAAAAGATTTTTAAAACTGTGGAGAACGAAAACGGTGAAGTACCGAAGGAAATAAATCAGGAGATTCCAGATTATAAAGAAATAAAAGATCATAAAGAAGCTAAGGCAACCATGAAGTCTTATCTCGAAGAGATAATTTCAAGTGTAGAAGAACATACAGAAATACAAAACAACTCCAAGGTGAAGGAATTACTAGAGGTTACGAAAGAAATTCTGGAGGACCCTAAATTTCTGGAACAAAAAGGAGTTCGTTCCATTGTAGATCTAGACGCTAGAGTTGGACATAAAAGTAAAACTTCCCATTTCTTTGGTTATAAAACAGAATTTATGATGATACCGAAAGAGCGAATTATAACAGCAGTTCATGTTGATAATGGGGCCTATGTGGATGGTAAAATGTTTGACGAGTTATTAGAACAAACAAAAAAAGGCGGTATTTTCATAGAAGAAATATTTGCCGATAAGGCTTATTTTCGTAAGATAATACTAGATAGAATAAAAGAAATTGGAGCTAAAGCATACATACCAGTAAGTGAAATGGCCTATAGAGTAAATGAAGCACTTTACAGCTACAATAAAGATTCTGATGAATGGTTCTGTATTCAGGGGAATATTTCCGTAAGGAAATACCACAAAAAGACTAAAAACCGACAATCCTATCGTTATTACTTTGGAAAGGAAACTTGCAGAAGTTGCCCGTTTAGAGATGTTTGTATTTCTGGTAAAACTGTAGCGAAAGCTTTAGAGGTTGGGATCAATACTCCAGAATTCTATGAATACAGCCAACAACAAAAGTCAGATGAATTCAAAGAAAAATATCGGGAAAGAGCTTCTCACGAATGGAAAAATGGTGAGATGAAGAATTTCCACGGGTTAGATCGTGCCAGGGGGTACGATCTAAAAAGCGTGGCCTTACAAGCAAAATTAACTGCATTAGCAGTAAATTTAAAGAGGATAGCAGCGATACTATCCTCTAAAAAGTCAGCTATAGTCATTTTTTATTCCATTTTCTTGAAATATATAGTTGGAATCCGTAAATTTCATAAAATGAGTATTTAAAAAGGGCACTTTTTCAGTGGTCTCCACCTGTCCCCATGTCCCTCATTGATAAAGAAAAGCTCAGTGTGTTTTACTTTTTCGCCTGTTATTTGTTCCCAGGCATTTTTGTAGAATAGGAGCTGGTCTTGGTAGTAGTTCCGTAGCTGGGCAAAGTCGGCTTTGTCTACCGGGTTGTCTGTTTTGTAGTCGACAATGGTCCATTCTCCGTTTATTTTATAAATCAGGTCGATGATTCCTTTTACTTTGTATGGATGTTTTTCTCCATTTGGTGACTGAATGAGTTTGTACAATGGGTCTTCACTGTCCACTTGAAGCATGAAAGGAACTTCCGGTAGTACATTGTCAGCGATTTGTAAGTCTGCCCAGATTGGCGAGTTTTTAAATGTTTCTATGATTTGGTTTATTTCTTCTGCTTTTTCGGCTGGAACTTTGTACGTTTTTAATAAAGAAGAAATATAATTTGTCACGTCATGACCTTTGACAACTTTCTCAAGTACATGATGGACGATGGTTCCCCAGTCTTTTCCGCCGCCAGCTTCTCTTTCAATGGAAACTACGCTAGAATAATCTTTGTCTTTCGTTGGTGACCAGTAGTCAAATGATCGTTGTTTGCGATGTTCGAGCCATCTTGACATGCCGACTGTTTTCGCCTGGTAGTCTTGTAATGAAATTTCTTCGATTTCTTCTTGTGTACTTTCGGTCATTTCATCAAGACTCACAAATTCTTCAATATTGCTTATTTCAAATAATGTATTCCAAGGGTTTTTCTTGTCATTCTTTGCACTGTAACTGATTATGATTGCTTTTTCGGCGCGTGTTGCAGCTACGTACAGAATGCGAAGCTCTTCTTCTACTAAATAACGCAGTTCCTCCTGCTTAAAGGTATCCCAATCGATTGGCAGAGCCAGTTCTTTTGTTTGAAAGCCGTTGCGGATCGAAAAGGAAAAGTAGCCTTTTGATGCATCATCTTCCCGTTTAATATGTTGTGATAAAAACGATTCTTGAGAAACAACTTTTGCCGGATGGGCTAAAAAGACAATCGGTGCTTCTAATCCTTTTGCTTTATGCACATTCATTACTCTTACACTATTGGCACCTTCTTCAATATTAAGAACCGTTGTTTTGTTATGAATGCTTTCCATTAGAAGCTGACATATTTGTTTATATGTAGATGTACCAGCTGATTCTTGATGACGAATATGTTCAATCACCTGAAGTAAACTTTTGTAAGCACGTTTATTGCGGCCATTTTTAATGAGCAACGGATAAAACCCAACATCATCAATCATTTTTTCAATTGCAATGGTAGGTGAAAAAGTACGGACCCACTTTTGATAGGTTGTTAGCTTTGCTAAGGCACCTGCAAACTTTTCCTGCAATGGTTCTGATAAACCTTCAGGAACTTCACTATAAATGGAGAAAATTCCATCGGCTTTTTTCCATTGATATAATTCATTGTCACTAAACCCAAAGAAGACTCCACGTAACGTCGCAAGAAGATCCACTGTGTCTGTTGGATCAATGAAGGTTTGCAGTAGAATGCTGAGTTCTTGAAACTCTCTTGTTTCGCCAATGATGACTTCACCACTAATGCTGACGGAAATTCCACTGTCTTCAAGTGTTTGTGCATATGTCGCCATTCCGTCATTGTATCTAGTTAAGACCATAAAATCACGAGGATTGTAGCCTTGTTGAAGCAATGATGAGATTGCCCTGGTGATGTTGCGCGCATCTTCAGCAATGACTTCATCTTTTTTTGAGAAATCTACCGGTACTGTTAAAGACTTAATACCTGATAGTCCTTTCCCATCATCTTCGTGAAACGAATTTAACGGTCGGTATGCTGCTTGATAGACTGTTTCCTGTTCAGGTAAGTGCTGAACAAATACACTGTTCAATTTATTTGTTACCGTGTCCACCGTTCGAAAGTTCATCATTAATTGTAGGACTTCTCCACCATGTACTTCTATTAATTGCTTTACACGATTATATGTATCAATATCAGCACGGCGGAAGCGGTAAATTGCCTGTTTAGGATCACCCACAACGAACAATGATCCTGTTTTAGGTGTACATTTTGTCCATACTTTTTCATCCAAATCCGTGCTTGTTAAGTAAAACATCATTTCCGCTTGAATCGGATCTGTATCTTGAAATTCATCCACTAACAGATGAGTATATTTTTCTTGAAAATACCCTCTTACTTCTGCATTGTCTTTTAAAAGTGTTGTTGTATGTAGTAACAAATCTTGAAAGTTTAATAGTGATCTTTCCTTTTTCAAGTTGCTATACACGGAAGCGGCTTCTTGTAAAAAAGAAACAACTTTAGGATGACAATACTCTTTCCACTGTTGTAAAAGTGGTAGAATTGTTGTCTCTACATAATCTGTTAGTTTTTCTTTATAAAATTTTGCATCTTCCTTTGAGTGCCAACGATTTAGTGTTACGTTTAGCTTTTTATTAAACAATTCAAACTGGGCAATGATGTCACGATTGTTTGAAGGATTAATAAAACGTTGTTTTTGCAGGGCAGTGATGATGATTTTCTGTAATGCATCATACCCCTTTGGCGGTTCTTCTTCAGGTACGGATCGAATCGCCTCTTTTACGATATTCATTAATGAAAGATACGCAGATTGTAGATCAGGCTTTTCTGTTTCTTCTGTTACCCATTCAACATCTGTATATTGCCTCATTTGACAAAGACTCTCGTATAAGTCATCCACTTTTATTCCAAGTTCGTTTATTTCAGCCAGTAGCGGAGACTGGTCTGTTTGAGCTTTTTGGAGAAATAACTGCCAGGATTCTTCTAGTAATTGTATATCGTCGGCTTCTTCCATTTCTTTAAATGAAAGATCTAAGGATGCTTCGACTGGACGTTCACGCAAAAGCTTTGCACAAAAGGAATGAACCGTTCCTAAAAAACAACGGTCGATATTTTGCAGGGCTGCTTCTAATCGATCTTTAATAGCTGCATCTTTCTCCATTTTCCAGACAGCTTCAAGCTTAGATTGGAAACGCATTTTCAACTCATCTGCTGCTTTTCGGGTGAAGGTTATTGCGACAATGTGTTCGATGTTACATGTGTTCGTATAAATGAGTTGCACCATTCGTTCAACAAGGCTTGTTGTTTTTCCTGAACCTGCTCCTGCTTCGACAAGAAAATTAGTATTCAGTGCATGTTTGATTTTATCCCGAGCGGATTGATCAATTACTTTATTAGTCATGTGCGCGTACCCCCAAAAATTGACGTAAAGGTTCATATGTTTTGTCACTTCTCTTGGCACTTAGTGTTTCCTCGTCATAGAAGTGTCGTTTACAAACAGATTTATAGTTGCAAAATTTACAGTCATTTTCATCATCAGTCATCGTGAAAATCCCTTGTGAGACTAACTCAATTAAATTTTCCAGCAGCGTTAATCCTTGAGCACGAACAGTCTCATCCTGTTTACGTACGAAACGTTGAGCAAGTCCTTTAACTGTTGGAAAATAGTAAGCACTTTCCTCGACTGCACCAGTTTTTAGCTGAAGATGTTGCTCAATTGCTAGTGCATAGACAAAATGTTGGAGCTGTCGGCCTCCTTTGAACATTCCATTCGTACTATAGCCGTATGTGCTTCCTGTTTTATAATCGACAATATGATATGTACCAGAGCTTGTTTCATCAACACGGTCAATTTTTCCGGCAATCTTCATGCTTTGACCTGATGGTAATGTTATTTCAGCTGCTTCAAATTCACCGACACCAAATGTGTACTCAAAATGGAGAGGATTGTAGCTTTCACAATGCTGCTCTTCTTCTTTTAAAAAGATTCTGCAGCACTCGATAATGTCAGCTAACTCTAGCTCGTACACCCGTTCATTCGGTGGCGGTGAGATATCACGCTGAACTTGGATATGTTCGTTTGCAATCGCCAGGATGGTTTCTTCATGATGAATAAAAGATGGCTTTGCTTCACTTGATTGCAATGTCTTATAAAATGTTTCAAAAACGCTATGTAATAAGCTGCCACGAGTTGCAGCGTCCAACCATTTATTAGGGTTAAAAGCTACTTCTTCAATCGGTCGAACTCCTAACACTTCACTTAAAAAGTAGGAATAAGGACATTTCGCAAGTGTTTCTAATCGACCTGCTGTCATGGAACGTTCTTGATTGATACGTGGATCAAACATAGCTTGATCGATGGTAATTTTCCCGTCAAATTCCGTAAACATCATTTCTTCACGTGCGTTCATTGCTTTGATTCCTGACTCTAAGTGATAAAAATGGGATAAAACATCACTCTTAACCTTCACTTTTTGGTCTGTGATGACTTTTTGTGCCCAATAATCCTGTTCATTTATAAGCTCTTCAGCAACATAGGAAGATGGAAGTTTGGCTACATCTTTAAAATCTGCGTCATGGTGCCCACTTGTCATTCTGTAGGCTTGTAAAAAGACATGTGCGGGATGAACAACCCGGTTATCGGTTACAGCAAAATTACAATAACTTAGTGATACATGTCCCTCTTGTTGTGCAAGTAATTGAACGAGATGATAAAGATTTTCTTGACTTTTATGTTCGTTAACATTCAAGCCTTTACCTAAACGATTCCTTTCCGTATCAAGTAGTAGTGGGTTTTCGTTGACACTACCGGGAAATTTCCGACTATCCAGACCAACTATATAAGCAAAATGGCGTGCTTCATATATTCCACGTTCGTAAGAAGTAACATGGAGATGACCCGGCTTGGCACTTGACTTTAGTACATTAATACTTAGTAATAAATCCTTCATCTTTTCAAAAACTTTAAAACGTGTCAACGTTTCATCACAATATGGTAATAATTTTTCAATTTCTTCAAGCAGTTCTGTTTTCGCAACTTGATCAGCGGCTGAAGATGTTCGGCAATAATGTTTGAGTACATAGGCAATTGCTTGTAAACATTCTCGATAATTCAACTCATTTTTATAGTCAGGTAAGTTTTTGAACAATTTTACAAACCATTTTTGGATAGTGATTAATTGATTCATTTTTTCTTGATAATATTCTGCCTTTAGTTCATCTGTTGCTTCATTTTGTTTTAGTTCAAGGCGGTTTATTTCTTCCGTCAACTGACTTATGTAACGCTTTTTATCCCAACCAATACTAGCATCACGAAGAATCCTTGTCATTTTCACACCCGATGGCATGTCTTCCTCCAGGTGTAGCAGGCCTTCATGTATTAAATCAAGAAACACATTGACACTATAATTTGATGAAGTCCACTGTAATATCCCTGCTATTAACCGTCCTGGACGAGTCGTTAAAACTGGTAAACCTTGACCAAATGTAATCGGGAGTTCGGTTTTTTGTGATAAATGGTAAAAGTGAGTTACATACGGTTCACGATTCGTGTAATAAACCACATGCTTATCCAGTTTCGCTTGGGATTCTTTTATTTTATGGAGAATCTGCTTTATTTCCACTTCCTCGGTTTTAGCTGTAAAAAGAGTGACATTTTCTGTCTCTACTTTGTGTTCCAAGTCATAAAGATAGCTTAATGGAGTAGGTTCTCCCCAAACAATCGACCGAAGATTTGACCTTTCCGATACTTTCACACCTAACACTTTCTGCAGAGGCAATTTATATGTATGGTCTGGTAATAGTGTATAGAGAAATTCTTCTTCTAATTGAGATAAAGATAGATTCGATTGAAGAATATAAACCCGATTTGCTGTTTTGATTGCATATTGTGTTGCCAATCGAAGAGTTTCGGCATGATCTGTCATTTGATATGTATGTAAGGAATTTTCATATTGTGATAGTAGCAATTTCATATCTTTCCCTTTATCAGCTGTCAGAAAATCGTCAGTGTTTAAAGTATCACTCGTATACCCAGCCATTCGGAGTGTATGGAGTATCTGATACATCGCGCGACTAAATGAGGATGTTATTTCCATATTTTTAAAATATGTTAATGAATGATTTTCTTTTAATTGAGATAGAATGGTATACACGAATTGAGATCCAATCGTATCAGTAACTACTTCTTTTTGATTAGGGTGGTGAAGTTCGATTAATTCTTCGGCGAGATCTGTTACTGTTTTAAAGGTTACATTTATGGCCCTGTGTCCGAGATCTGTAAATGCCTCTAAAATATGTGCACCTACTGTATAAGAATCAACAAGAATTATTTTTTCTTGGTAAGGAAATTTCGTATTAATAGTAACTAATTCTTTCATCAGTGAATTCATTCTACTTCCTCCTTTTACAAGTTCCCCTATTATTTTACACTTTTTCCATCCAGTTATGGTAGGTTTGTCTTGTGATGAATGATCTATTATTGAATAGGCTTTAAATATCCAGTTTATTCATGGGTTGTTATTCCTGTTTTTAGTATAAACAAAAGGGTGTACCAGTTTTGGCACACCCTTTTAACGAAGGAATGTAAAAGGGGTGCAAATCACATAGTGTTCAGCACCTCTCTTTTGATTTACATCAACAATTATTGAGTCTTATTACCTTAATTTAATGTAGAAAGTAGCATCCTTTTATTAAAGATTACAACTACCATTACTAAATGACTTATAAAAAAGCTAGCTCATTTGAGGTGATTGGTCCAATCAATCGATCATTATGTTCATAGTATTTAGTAAATTAAACAGAAAGTGGTGTTATATTTGGGATTAAGGCATGTAAATTGTAATGTAGTTTCTGCGAATATCAATACCTTTCAATCTGGACCATGTGTTGGTCAGGAAGTAGTGTTATATGAAGCAGAAACTAGTTCTGTAAATGTCGGCGCAGTACTTAGTTTTTCAAATTTTTCCGATTGTCCAGTAACATTCAGAGTATTTGATGAAAATGATGAAGAAGTGTTAGCAATTACCCCAGAACCAAATGGGTCAACTAGCCGATCATTCTCTTCAGTACAATTAGTAACTGCAACCTTTTCTGATAATCCAAGTTCCTTTGGTAATGCTATAATGTCCGGTACATTGTTCTATTGCGTATGTTGTCAATAATTGTTTATGTATTTGATTTCTCTTGATTACTAACAATCTGAATTTTATATTTTTATCGTAATATGTTTAGTTTCCTATTTTAGAAGCGTCCAGAATTTTTATGCAGGACGCTTTGTTTCTAATCGGACATTACATAGTTTCAATCAAGTCACAAATATCTGTAGGAGATATTTCTGATAAAACCTACCATCTAAAATTCTATCAACTTCGACAAGAAATGATGATAACTGGCACCCAATCCAAATACTTTGTCAAATTATTTGGAAGCGTTTTCCTTGCACTTCTTCCTATTACTATGTAAAACTAGTTTTGTAAGTGTAATATTTTGACACTTATTTTTCTTGTGTCGACCATTACATAATACAAATCATGAGGAGGAATAGCATGAGCCAATTAGTAGTTCAATTAAGAGAAAGAGTAGAAAAGTTTCTGAATGGAAAGAAGAAGCTCTTTATTAATGGAGAGTTTGTGGAGAGTGTTTCGCAAAAAACATTTGAGACTTATAACCCGGCTACAGGTGAAGTGCTAGCACATGTATTTGAAGCAGGTCGTGAGGACATTGATTTAGCTGTAAAAGCTGCTCGCAAAGCCTTTGATGAAGGTCCATGGTCTAAGATGGGAACTGCTGAGAGAAGCCGCTTAATGTACAAGCTGGCAGATTTAATGGAAGAACATAAAGATGATTTAGCTCAATTAGAAACATTAGATAATGGTAAACCAATTAGAGAAACAACGAATGCTGATATTCCTTTAGCTATAGAACATATGCGTTATTACGCAGGCTGGACGACAAAGATCGTCGGTCAAACAATTCCAGTCAATGGACCGTATTTTAACTTTACCCGTCATGAGGCTGTTGGTGTAGTCGGACAAATTATCCCTTGGAACTTCCCATTATTAATGGCAATGTGGAAGCTGGGCGCTGCTTTGGCAACTGGCTGTACAGTTGTATTAAAGCCTGCCGAACAAACACCTTTATCTGCATTATACTTAGCAGAATTAGCTCAAGAAGCTGGATTCCCGGCAGGAGTACTTAATATTGTTCCTGGTTTTGGTGAGACGGCAGGTCAGCCGCTTGTCGACCATCCACAAGTAGATAAAATTGCCTTCACAGGATCAACTGAAGTTGGAAAATTAATTATGGAAAAGGCCGCTAAAACGCTAAAACGAGTCACACTTGAATTAGGCGGAAAATCTCCGAACATCATTTTACCTGATGCTGACCTTACACAAGCCATTCCAGGTGCATTAAACGGGGTTATGTTTAACCAGGGGCAGGTTTGCTGTGCTGGATCCCGCGTATTCGTTCAAAAGAAACAATTCGATAATGTCGTGGCAGATATGGTGAGTCACGCAGAAAAAATCAAACAAGGATCAGGAATCCACGCTGATACAGAAATTGGTCCACTTGTTTCAACAGAACAACAAAACCGTGTATTAGGCTATATTGAAAAAGGTGTAAGTGAAGGTGCTGAACTATTAGTAGGTGGATCAAAACCGTATGAAGAAGGTTACTTCGTCTCTCCTACTATTTTCACAAATGTGAATGATGACATGACAATTGCGAAAGAAGAAATCTTTGGTCCTGTTATTTCAGCTATGCCTTATGATGATATAGATGATCTGATTGCTCGTGCAAATAATAGTGAGTATGGACTTGCTGCAGGAGTTTGGACAAGGGATGTGGCAAAAGCCCACTATATTGCGGAAAACCTTCGTGCAGGAACAGTGTGGGTAAACTGCTACAATGTCTTTGATGCAGCATCACCATTTGGCGGTTACAAGCAATCGGGTATTGGCCGTGAAATGGGATCTTACGCATTGAACAACTACACTGAAGTTAAGAGCGTTTGGATTTCTAAGAAATAACAACTGAATTTCTTGGCATCTCTAACACAATGACTTTTCAACATAGATATCTTTGGTTATAATAATAGTAGATTTGAATAAACTAAAAAAAGACTGTTCGGTGCTGTAACACCAGACAGTCATACAATAGCAGGTTCCCTACAAGGGAGTCAGCGTTTTAAGGTAAAGGGCTCACCCTATTGAACTCCAACGCTCAAGGGTGGGTTTTTTTGTCTCCAAAAGATAAGATAGTGGGTTAATCCTTTACCTCTTCCTTGCATATTTTACTAACTAGCTGCCAAAACACGTTGTTTTCTATATTTTTCGGTCCAAGCCTATTACAATTTTCATATTGAGGCTTTGAATTCCTTTATTTTTGGCATTAACCCTAATAATTTTTCAGAGGTAACTAATTATTTTGTCGTTTGTTAACTTCAATGGTAATGAACTCTGGCAAATAGTTGGGAGTACATCCTTTTGATACCATTTCATCTTTGTAAAGACCCGTTTTCTCACCAAGTTTAATACAACGTGCGCGATTCTTTTCATCATAAACGCCTATCCAGCCTGCGGTGAAATTCATTGCCCATTGAACTTCCGGTTCTTCCTGCGTAATATTAGCTTCTAAAGCAGATAGTAAGTCTGCGGTGTTATCAGGCGGTGTTTGTCCAGTCCATCTTAATCGCCCTTGATAATACCAGAAAGCTCTCCTTTGAAGAGCAGAAGGACTATTTTCCCATGACTCCATCAATGCAATTTTCTTCTTGTCTTTAGTGAGCTGATTAGCCATTAACCAATCCATTAAGTTATTTCGCTCAACAAAAGGATGAGTCTGCATATCCTTATCAAGCTTATTTAGCACATCTTGTGAAAGAAGTTTTTTATCCATAATTAAGATTGCTAATAGTCTGGGCAAAAACTCTTTGGTTGACCAAAGTTCCATAGCTAGTTCGTGATCTTTTTTAATGTCCTTCGCGATTTTTCGTAAGTCGCCTAGCTTAGTTTTACTATTGATCTGAGTTAGAATGTTTTCTGCTTTTGAAGAGTGTTTTATTTCTGTACCTTTATTTTCATTCATTTTATATAACTCCTTTATTAAAGCACTGTTTCATAATATGTACTTGACGGGATATATCAAGAACTCAATTTCCGTTAAAAGTCTTAATTCAGTGGTGTGCCTCCAAAGTTAATATTGTAGTATATATCGTTTTAAAGCTATCTCCACCTATAATAGAGGAGCAACCATCTTTAATATAATAATAACCTTTACTTCCTTTTAATTAGATACGAGAAGAGCATTCCTTTTTAAAGAAACGACCCCGTTAGTTATACATAAGACTTACACAATAATTGCATATTATATAAATGATGTGACAATAAGTCATTATTTCTTACCTTTTCGTTCTAAAAGTATAGGTGCTATATTTAGTAAGATAGAAACAATTGTCAAAAACCATAATGCCCTTTTCATTCCAGGTACTACATCCATTAAAGCTGCCCAATCTTCCACTTCTACCCACACCGATACAAGACTGTATTCTGCACAAAGTGTTAATGCTGTAAATGATAATCCCATCGCCATAGCAATCTTATAATCCTTTCCTACTTTATACATATAAAGATTTATAAAAGTTGCTACTATTGCAATAACTCCAAATATCATGAATAACATTACTAACCTCCATATTTTTTTATTTTTGTCGTGTAATAATACTAATGTGCATCATCTCAATTTTTTGCATTACTTTTTTATTAGACACTAATAGGTCAAATCTTATTTTATAGTAAATGATCCTCCTTTTGTGATTTCTTATTGAACAAACCTGCCACGTTTAGCTTAAGTACATTGTTTCACAAAGTCACCTAATAATCATCATATTATTGTGCGGTATTAGTTTACTGTGAAGTAATTGTGTAATACAGAACATAAGGGTTACTCCGCAATCTCAGGGAAAACACGGGGAAGGATCTACTGTTTCCTTTCGAAAACTTTTTGAAACATACGAACCGTCCTGGTGTTTTCTGGTGTTTTCCTTTTCTTGTTCAGCGCAGCAAAATGAATCTGTTACTTTTATCCGTAAGAGTTGCGTAACCACTATTGGGCCTCAAACTAAACGGACAAAACTTAACCTTTTTCAGAGATGCTTTAAAATGGTTACTAAAAAAATACTGTTTTGATGATAAATAATTCAAGATTACAAAAAATCATACCCATTTTAAACGTTACCACATACCATAAATAAGGTTTCTACAATGTGAGGCAGTATTTATGAATAGACAGAGAGCAAGAATACCAGGAAACTGTCCACAGGGGTTTTTGGGTCGGTATACCGTAATACCAGGAGACACGTTTTATGCCATTGCACAGATGTTTAGAGTAAGAATAGAAGCACTTGCAGTCAACAATCCCCATATTCCAGATCCTAATGTATTATTCCCCGGTGACATTCTCTGCGTTCCAGGTTTAATTCCTTACCCGTGTTGTACGTCTTTACAGCCCCGAGGGAGGGCACCATTCGGTACAGGCGGCGTAGCTTTTGTGAATTTTGGTCCAAGAGGAGGTCAGGCTGTAAGCATTATGGTAACCTTACCGCAACCTCAATTTTTCGGTGATTTTGACAAGTATACATGTGAAATTCTTATTCCCGGGACTGGAACCTTTATAAACCAGTTATTTGCTACTCCCGAAGACCCACCTACTTGGTCATCCCGAATAGAACTTCCTACCGCTGCAGCCGTTACGCCAAACTCGCGAGTGTTAGTACGTCCTACTAATTCGTTGGCCGGCACTTCAGGTGCACCTGTCTTAGAAGGTATTATTCTTCTTTGGAATTGTCAATAAAATCAATAGAAGCAAAAGGAGCTGTCCTTGGTCATGTGTGACTGAGAGGCAGCTCCTTGCATTTGTTTTCAAAATGCAACAGGTCTCCGAAAAAAAGCTGGTCCGCCAGCTTTTGGATTAAAACTCTCAGAGAGAATTGAAATAAGGACAGGCGCACTAACTTTTCGCTTAATACACTCATTTCATTAGATATAAATTCCTCGATCTTGTCCCAGTAAGAATATTACTTTCTTTTAAAATCCCAAGCCTTCCAGTGAGGGGACATAAAACCTTCTAAATATCCGCTCTAATTAACGCAACACACTCAACGTGGTTTGAGTGGTGTTCGCAGACATAAGGATGTAGTAGTGTTTACCTTTTAAAGAAGTGTATTTAACGATTATCACCTTTTTAGAATATCTTTTTCTACTGAATAGTATAAAGTCTACAACGTAATAAAAGAGTTGTTCCACAATATAGCCCTAAAATGCAAAAAGAGCGGCAATTCCTTAAGATTGGCGCCCTTTTACTTAAATTTAACCTAGTTCAATTGTGCATAGACATCTTTCACATATGAAAGGCTATATCCATTATTAAGTAAAACCTCTGTTACTTTTAAATTAAATTATAATGATGGATATGAAATTTTTCCTGTTTCTACTAGTTCCTTCAAACCTAAAAAAATATAATGCCAACCTACTTCATGGTCACTTTAATTTCTGTGTTTTTATTAGGATGTGTTTTAAATCCGAGAAGTGCTGTAATGATCTAATCAATACAAAAATGGCATCCTGTCTTAAGGGTGCCATTATATATGTGTTCTTTCCAATATAAAAATCAGCTCTGTCAACACAAAGCTGATTTACTTTACTCCTATTTATGGTCGATAATTGCCCAATAGGCTGGTTTTACATTGTAATCTGGATCAAATACGAAAGGTGCATCTTTTCCTGCTCCGCTTTCAATTTTTGCATATGGTGCATTTTGATCTGTTACAACGTTACCATTTGCATCATAGTAAACATTTGCACGGTCATCGAGCCAGGTATGGTTATCGGCAATGCCCCAAAATGTCACATTACTAATTTTATTGCCCAATTTCTCATACAACTTGAACAAACGATCATAGCGAGCTGCTTGATCCATAAATTTAAATTCTGGAATAGCGGCATAAGTTGGATACGCTCTTGGGGGGTAGCCATACATACTAACATCAAGTTCTGTAATTTGGTTATCCAATCCCAGTTCGGCAAACATGTTAATTGACGTTTCAATATCTGCTTCAGAAGGCCATCCAATTTGGATGTGTCCCTGATGACCAACACCATCAATTGGAACACCCTGATCTAGTAAATCCTTAACTAGATTGTAAAGACTAGATCTCTTTGGTTCTACCTCTGTATTGTAATCATTGATATAAAGCTTAATGTCTTCTCCACCATATTTTCTCGCTGTTTCAAAAGCAACTTTAATATAGTCTGGTCCTGCAATTCTATACCAATTAGAATCGGTACGTAACCCACCTCCATCAGAGATGACTTCATTGACTACATCCCAAGATTTCACATCATCTTTATAGCGTTCAACAATTGTTTTAATATGAGTTTCTAAACGCTCTAATAATAGCTCTTTGTTTGCCGCACGCTTTACTGGATCTGTTTCATTTGGCATCCACTCACCCTGTTTATTACTGAAGAACCAATTTGGTACTTGGCTATGCCAAATAAGGGTATGGAAGCGAATGTCCATTTTATTTTCCTTTGCAAACTTGACAATTTTATCTGCTTCTTCAAAGTTAAATTGACCTTCTACTGGCTGAATATTCACAGGCTTCATGACATTCTCTGCCACAATACTATTAAAATGGCGTTTTAACATTTGAGAGTCTTTTTTATCTAATAATTGATAAGGCTCAACAGCTGCACCAATAGTGAAAAAATCTTTATATCTCTGATCCAATTTTGGTGCTGTTAATGCGCTAATAGTGGGTTTTTTTTCAATCTTCGTAGTGTCAGCTAAAGCATTCGATCCTGTTGGTAATAATAAGGCCAAAGCTAATCCAGTAATAATAGGTTTACGTAAAACTTTTAGCATGTTTTCAACTCCTTCATCATTTGAAAAGGCTTACAAAAAATTTGC
This sequence comes from Metabacillus schmidteae, assembly GCF_903166545.1. NCBI lineage: Bacteria > Bacillati > Bacillota > Bacilli > Caryophanales > Bacillaceae > Metabacillus > Metabacillus schmidteae. The sequence continues at coordinate 3,057,626 of NZ_CAESCH010000001.1, forward strand.
AATCCACCCTCCTATTAATAGTTTGCTAGCAGATAAAGAATAAAAAGGCTTACTATAGTTTTCATTATTTATCTGCTAATTTTTATTACAGAGTTATTATATCAACCACTAGATTTTATCAATACCAAGAAACTAAATATCTTACTTTAATTTCTAAAGGAAATCGATTTCATATAGATATAAAATATCCACTATTCTCAAAGAGGAAGGAGATTTCCATCGTTTCATGATGTTACCCCTATTACAACAAAAATTGAATGAAGGCAAAAAAAGGACACGAGCCCGGTATTTAGCCTTGCTCGTGCCTAATTTTTCGAGTCCTACATATTGATGTGTAAATCCACATTTACTGACTGTATTGACAATCAACATGACATTTCCTTTATAGGCACCCAGACTAATTTCTTCTCCATTTGCTAGCTTTGTTTAAAATGAATATACTGACAAAGTTATCCTTCCCTTCATAAATTAAGTTCTAATTATTTTCATAAATTAGATCCTATTAGTTATTTATCTTATACAATAACTTTCCAACACAGATATCTTTGGTTATAATAATAATAGTAGTTTGCATAAACTAAAAAAGACTGTTCAGTGTTATTACACCAAACAGTCATACAATAGCTTGATTCCCATCAAGGGGATCAGCGATTTTGGAAGATAACTCACCTATCGCCGGCAAAGCTCAAGGGTGGGTTATTTTTTGTCTCTAAAATCTATGATAGACAGTACCAAACTTGCAAATGCAATCATCAGCATTAACGTTTGAAATATTGTCAACATAAGCATCACCCCCTTTCAATCCGGGGGAACGCCGACCACCCTTGAGTTTATCTAGCTATTGCAATTCTATTATAACACAAAACAGAACATACGTTCCTATTTCGAAAAATCCTCTTCTTGTTATTTCTTTTTCTATCCTAATTTATCCGTACTGTCGCCCTTGAAACGTAATTGTACCGTCAATCTTATCGCAAGTAGCAAGTTTTTACTATCTTAATACATATCTTCTGAATCCTTTACAACATTTTAAGATTTTGCAAGAACTCTCTTAACTTAAGGACTTCAGCTTAGAGTAAAGACCCAAATTCCAACTGAAAAATTCTCAAAAAGAAGCAAGAAAAACCCTCCAAAGGGAGGGTTCAGATTTATTAAAGTTCTTATAGTCATATTCAAATTTCCAATTATTAGCTTTAGAATATCCAATCCGAAAATCCTTTTTGTTTACAAGGTCCAAACTATATTTAGTCAGCTGTCAATGATGAGTAATCGTTCTACTCGCAGTGAATTTTATCAGCTCATGAACATAGTACTCTGTGTTAAGCATGACAGGAATCCCTTTGTCTGTATATTTTGTGATATCCAGTCGCAATAAAGGAGTGTTTTTTTCTAAATGTAGCATTTCTCCAATTTCATCATCAGCTACACTTGGGACAAGTTCCATTAAATCATTACTAAAGTAAAAATTATTATTTTCTTCAGCGAAGGAAAAGATGTCTTCTCCTACCTCTTGGTCAGTGAACGTTTTTTTGTTCATATAGATTCTTGGTATTCTGTTAATGCAGTAAACAGCCGGCTTATTGTCTGCACAAAACCGTTTTTTTACGATAAGTAATTCATCGCCGCGGTTTATGTTTAGAGCTTCTGCTTGTTCTTTAGTAGACTTTTCCCAGGAATACGTAATGTTATCAATCAACACTTCGTAGCCGCAGTCTTTTATAAACTTCTTTAGTTCTCCGGCATGGTCAATTTTCTCAGTAAGCTTTCTTGCAAAAGTAGTAATCGTACTACTGCTTCCCTGGCTTCTTGTAATAAACCCTTCATTTTCGAGTACGGTAAGAGCTTCTCTGACCGTTAACCTGCTAATTCCCAGTTCCGCGGCTAAATGAGCTTCCGAGGGAAGTTTTTTTTGATCTGGATTATCCGATTCTAATATATATTTTTTCAAATATTCAATAGCTTGTTTAACAGCTGTTTGTTTATGTACCTTTGGGATATTTCGAAGAGACATTTTACCATCCTTATCCTTACTTTGATAAACTAAAAACAATACATCATGCTATATGAATAGCATGATGATCATATAAGTTGATGATATCATCGTTAGCGCTGCAATGGAAATACTTAAGTGGTTTAATTTAACTTTATTTGAAAAAATTGAGCCTGTTATCGTTCCAATAATCTGCCCAATTATACTGGCAACTAACAATAGTGAGAAATTCTCCATATCCGAATATTGAAAATAACCAAATACAGAAGGGATGGCGATCACGACAGAATTTAATAAACAGACTCCGACCGCTACTCTTATGCTTACTCCTAAATTAGAAAGCAACGGCACCAATAATATTGGACCTCCAGCCCCCGTTAACGAGCAGATAGCAGCCGAGATTAAACCGATAATAATGGTTGAAGTCTTACTTTCCAGTAGTTTGGAGGGTTTGTGAGCTTTAGCTGAAACGTTACGATTGCTCTTTTTACTTTTTAATAACAGTAAAACACCCGATATAAGAACGAAAAGATACAACAGGAGTTTGGCTGTATGATCAGGAATTAAACTATTAAGCTTTACTCCTATCAAAGCCCCGGGGATACTTCCAATACAAAGAAACGTAGCTAGCTTTACATCCATGTTCCCCGATTTCCAATAATAATAAGCGCCAATTAAGCCAGCCACAGCAAATGAAAAAAAACTTAACGCAAGTGAATCCCTTAATGGCATATCTAAAAAACCTACAAAGATCAAAGGAAGAAGGAATCCCCCAATACTGGAGATTCCTAGTAGTACTCCTACAAAAAAATTAGCAATCAAAATCATTACAAATAAATATGTCAGCATGTTAACCCTCACTTCTTTTCATTATTGCTTTTACCATTTTAGGAGGTTTAAGCTGCCTAAATTCCAGCTCTGAGTGACATGCTTTCCATAGCCAATTTACTTTCAAACATAATTTTTTCTTCATCCAGTGTAAGTACTTCCCGATTTTTCATAATGACTTGTCCATTTACAATCACATCGGATACATCTGTACTATTTACTGATTCTACCAAACTATTGACCAAATTATGTGTTGGTAGAATATGTGGCTGATCAATATTTATACCGATTAAATCTGCCTTTTTACCTGCTTCTATCGTACCAAAATTATCACCCTGCAACATGGACTTTGCGCCCCCTAATGTAGCTAGTTCTAATAATTTCTTTGCAGGCATGACCTTTGGATCGAAAATCGGTGTTCCCCAAAAAGCCCTCATTAACGATTTAAATGTTTTTATTTCATCAAACACACTTAATCCGGAGTGTGCAGCGCCATCTGTCCCAATCCCGACACTAATCCCTTTTTGTAATAAGCTTGGGGTTTTTGGGATTCCCTTCCCCGCATTGCTTATTGGACAGTGAGCAACTTTTACATCGTAATGTTTAAGGATGTCAACTTCATTTTCGGAAAGAAGGATACTATGTGCACTCAGGAAATTCAAATCCAGAACACCTAATGATTCGAGAAATTCAAAAGGTCTCTTCTGGAAATTCTCCAAACAAAAGCTAATTTCATTTGGATATTCATTCATATGTGCTTGAACACCCGTATTTAGTTCTTTTGCTTTTTCAAATACTTTTGTAATCAAGCTTGGGGTACATGAAATGATCGAACGAAGAGAAAACCAAACGTTTAGTCTTCCATCTCCTAAACCATGAAACTCATTAAATAACTGAGTGTTCCTTTTTAGTAACTCCTCTTCTGTTGATTTCATGTTTTCGGGAATTTGGTTTCCTGCATTCATCGTTGAGCAGGTAATCGTGCCTCTTAGTCCGGATTGTATCGCCGTTTCCGCAACTTTATGCATAAAAGTACCACCCGCATCTACAAAGGCAGTTGTTCCGCTCTTAATCATATCTAAGCAGCTTAGTTGTGCACTTATATGCACATCCTCTTCTCTTAGGTTGCTTTCAAACGGAACCATAATGCGAGTCCAAATCATTGGATATTCGTCAGCAATTCTCCCTCTTAATAGTTGCTGGCATGTATGCATATGCGCATCTACAAAACCAGGCATGAATAGCTTTCCTTTACCATCGATAGATGACATTGATTGATAGGTTTTACCAATAACAGAAGCATCATCCACGGCTAAAATTGTACTGTCTTTAATGACAATCGACTGTTTATGTTTTATTTCAAAATCAGCTGTTAAGATGGAACAGTCTTTAATCATTAAATCAATTTCGGTTAATTTTTTCATATGATCCAACCTCTAGTTTTTTTATAGAATTCTCTCTATTAAATTGCATTTGTAAGTTTTAGGACGAGCTGTGAAATGACTAAAGAACCAACGTACGTACTTGTTATCACAACCAGAGCGATAACAATCATTTTCCAGCCTTGTTTTCTAAATAAGTGAAAACTTGCCCCAATAGAAATCCCAGCTAATGCACCTACAATCGTAAGAGGAGCTTTAAATTCAATTACACTTGTTGATTCTGTGACTAGATCACCTATCGGAGAGATAGGCGAAGCGAATAATAAACCTAATAATGAACATAAAAGAATAACTGGCACTTTCAATGGAATGACCTTTGATAATAATACCGCGATGAGAGCAATGCCACATAAAATCAGAACTCCAGTTAAAGAATCAAAGACGGATACATCGTACCCTATTAGATTAGAAGTGATAATGGCAATGGCAACAAAAACTAATACAGCAACCCATTCCTTCATCTTCATCCTATTTCCCTCTCTTCGTTGTTCGACATGTCTGTTTTGGATTTTCTACTTCTACCTATTTTGGGTTCTAAAACGCTATAAAGCTTGTTTGCAAGAGGCAATGCAATGAATAACGCAGCGTAGATACCGGTTAATCCTGTCAGCATATCACTTGCCCCACCAAGCATTAAGATTTCTTCAGCGAATGAAGGATACATATGAGCCAAGCTGGCAGTAGCAGAAGCCATCATGATTCCTGAACCCACACCTGATGCCATTCCTAACGCATATGGATGAAATAACCCTGTTGATGCGACTAAAGTAGCTAAAAAACCCATGTAGATGGTTCCAATTAACCCGCCAATGATATAGACAGATAACGTTCCTCTCATTTCAGGTGACGATGGACCATATAGATTGCTTATTAAGGCTAGATTCGTTTCCCTATCAATGGAGTGTGCTGCACCTACAGCTTCCCTTTTCAACCCAAGAAAAAGTGCTAATGGCAAAGCAATAAACACGGTAGCAATATTTCCCAGTTCCTGAAGTAATAAAGCCGGTCCAACCTCAAGAAGTTTCGGGATATTGCCTCCCCCTAGAATTCCAAGCTTCACAATAAAAGGAGCAATGGCCACTAAAACTAAAGGAGATGCTGCTTTTACCTCTTCCTTTTTAAAAAATCCTATTAGGTCGGGGCCTAAAATCAAACCAATAATGATCCCATAAAAAATAGGGAATATGTACACCATACCAGGACCAAGCGGAATTGCGAATGAACCAATCGAATCTGCAATTAACAGAATTAGAAAAGCTACAATATATATCTTGTATTCTTTCTTAAACCTTTTTGAAAGTGAACTATACCCTTCCATAAAACCCCTCCATCAAATAAATAATGATTGCTTTAAACTATTAAAATTTTATATTAGAATACTACCACTAACTTATCTGATAAGTAAACAACTTTTGACCATTTATTTAAATTTATTCTTTATATCACCATTTATCGTTCTTAAAACACTTAAAAACTTAACGATATTTACTATTTTTATATTAATGTTCATCTTTTTATTATGAGATCCTTACAAGAATATGTAAACCTGTAGATTCCATTCGGTCTTTTTTACCAATTCCAAAAACTTTTTAATGAGAAATTGGAGCCTACCTAATCTGTTTTTAAAGCACCAAGATATAAAACTATAACGAAAAAAAAGCCTTTCCCTTTTGGAAAGACTTAAATTTATTGCTGTTAAATTTTAATACAACGGCGCTCTGTCATCATTTTTATTTCTAAATAGAGCTGAGAAAAACCGGTGTTTGGATTACTAAAATATAATAAAATGTAGTTTATCAATTATTTCACATAAGTTTTTACTCTCTTATTGTTAGTTAATCCACTGTGCAACATCTTCCATAGCTCGTCGCGTTTTCGGACGTACCGGATCTTCTTTGCGATAGCCGAATGCAACCATAGCAGATACGGCAAGCTTGCCATCTTCAAGAAGTCCTTCCTTCGCCAAAATCTCATTAACTTTGTCATAACTAAAGCCTTCAATTGGACAAGAGTCAATACCGATTTGCGCCGCAGCTGTCATCATATTGCCTAGTGCAATATATGTTTGCTTGCTCGCCCAATCAAACAATGCCCTGTCGTTTTCAAAAAGATGCTGATCTTCCTCTTGAAAGCTTCTATATCTAGGCTTTAGGGTCTCTAGTAAATCATTAGGCATCTGCTTTACATGCTTTTGCAGCTGCTGCACATACTCAGAATCATATCTTACATCTGTACGTGCAAGAATAACTACAAAATGACTTGCAGTCGGCAACTGTCCTTGGGCACCCCATGAAACCTCTCTTAGCTTTTCACGAAACTCCTTATTTTGCACAACAAGAAATTTCCACGGTTCGTATCCAACCGAACTTGGAGACAGACGGCCTGTTTCTAGAATGAATGTAAAATCTTCATCGGAAATTTTCTTCGTTGGGTCAAATACCTTAGTTGCATGGCGAAAATTAAATGCAGCAAGGATATTTTGTTTTTTTGCGTCATGATTGCTCATGATGAAATCATCCTCTTCTTAATAGATTACAAAACATGGTTTGTTCAAGACATATTGTATATAATTTAGCTTACTTTTATCAAAGAATTAGCTCTACCTTTTAAGCTATTCCCTCTCCCTCTATAAAAGTTACTTCGCTTCTTTTTCACCCGTCTCGAACCTTCCCCTTGCTTCACAATTCATACTTCTTCATTTTAAGATACAGCGTATTTCGACTAATCTTCAACATCCTCGCAGCCTTGCTTATATTCCATCCAGAAGATGTTAGTGCTTGGGTGATGGCTTCTTTTTCCGTCTGTCCGAGTGAAGAAGGTTTATTTTCTATAATGGCTATTTGCCGAGTTTGCTGTTCATACACATCTTCAAAGTGTAAATCATCTGCTTTAATCTCGTTTCCTACGGCCAAAAAGGAGGCTTGAGTGAGAACACTTATAAGTTCTCTGATGTTTCCCGGCCAATGATAGGCAAGGATTTTTTCCTTTGCTTCATCCGATAACGAGACTGATGAATAGTCTAATGTATGGATGAAATGCTCTGCTAATTCAAGGATGTCGGTTCTCTCTCTCAGTGGCGGAAGGGTAATGAAAATTCCTTTAAGCCGGTAGTACAAGTCCTCTCGAAAGCGTCCTGCTTTCATTTCTTCTCGTAAGTTTTTGTTTGTAGCCGCGATAACCCTTGTGTTAATCGGGATGACTTTTACACCGCCGACTCGTGTAACAATACTTTCTTGTAAGACACGGAGTAAAGCTGCTTGGGCCTTTAAGGACATATCGCCAATTTCGTCGAGAAAGATGGTTCCGCCATTTGCTGCTTCAAATTTGCCTGGAGATCCTTTGATGTTTGCCCCTGTAAATGCCCCTTTTTCGTAGCCAAATAATTCACTTTCGATAAGATTTTCCGGAATCGCGCTACAGTTTACAGCGACAAATGGTTTCCCGAATCGTGTTCCATGGCTATGTAATGATTGTGCAATAAGTTCCTTTCCTGTTCCACTTTTCCCGTAAATAATAACAGGGTAATCAAAAACAGCTGCCTTTGTTATCATATTTCGGACCTTTTCTATTTTGGGACAAGAGCCAATGATATCTGAGGTGCTATATAGTTTTTTTGCCACCTCGTCCATTTTGTTTGCTTTGTTTAAAGAAACAACTGAGCTGTAAACTTTATGTAATTGATCTGAGATGACCTCAACAGAGTACCCTTTTGCGACATGAAACTCATCCCCGATACAATCTTCTCCTAAGATTAAGCGGGCTTTTTGATTGGCACGAATAATCGTATTTTCACGGTCAAGGGTAAGAAGCGGAACGGTTGATAAGTTTGATGTTGCCTCAAGTTCTTTTATTGCTAACACATTTTCTTGCTTAGTCTGGTCAAGAAGTAGCCGGGTCTGTATACTTTCGGCGATCATCATGGTTAAGGAAATTGTAAAAGGGTGATACCTCTCTTTTTTTGCACTAATATTAATCGCACCAATTAACTCGCCAGTTGGAGAATAAATGGGACTAGCTGCACAGGTAAGAAAGTGATTTTTTACGTAGAAATGGTGCTCAGCGTGCGTAATGATTGGTTTCTTTTCGTAGATGGCGAGTCCCATCGCATTGGTGCCTTTTCTTTTTTCAGACCAATTGGAACCAACTGGCAAATAATCGATCGTCTCATTACGATCCAAATGACCTACTTTGTAAATAATGGTTCCATTTCGATCAACAATCACCGTGACGAGTCCTTGTGAGTGAATGGCAGGATAAAGGGTTTCTAAAATGAATGTTGCGTGCCGAATCATCGACTGATTTTCAGTTAATACCTCCTCTAAATCACTACCAGTTAAAATTGAGTCATCCATAGGGTCGAAGGGTGAAAGTCCATAGGTTTGACAACGCTTCCAAGAACGGTCGATTATATCAACCCGCTCGACAAGGTTTCCCTGTAGCATTTGCTTGTCCCCCTTTAAATAGAAAGGTTTACTCTAATTCTATTATACTACTTGGTAAAATATTTCCAAGTTCAAATGAACAACTGTCCTAAAATAGGACAGTTATTGTTCAGAAAATTAGCAGGTTTAATACCCACTCATCATAAAAAGTGGCTCTAAATAAAAGTTTGGATCTTGGCACGCTTCTTGCAATTTGTAAAGTGTACTACCTAACATTTATCTTGAGGGGGAATTGCAAATGAGTGGAAACAGAGCAGTCGCGTATATAAAACCAGGTAAGGTGGAAATACAGGATATAGGTTATCCCGATTTAGTGTTAAGAGATGGCCCTGGTGTTAATCCACTAAATGTTGGTCGCAAATGTAACCATGGTGTCATTTTAAAAGTTGTCACAACGAATATTTGTGGAAGCGATCAACATATGGTGCGCGGAAGAACGACTGCTCCAACCGGACTTATTCTTGGCCATGAAATTACAGGTGAAGTTATTGAAGTTGGAAGTGATGTTGAGTTCATTAAAAAAGGCGACCTCGTATCTGTGCCTTTTAATATTGCTTGTGGACGCTGTCGCAGCTGTAAAGAGCGTGATACTCATATATGTGAAAATGTAAATCCTGATCGTCCGGGTTCAGCCTATGGCTATGTTGATATGGGCGGATGGGTTGGAGGTCAGTCAGAATATGTTATGGTTCCATATGCTGATTTTCAGTTATTAAAATTCCCGGATAAAGACCAGGCAATGGAAAAGATTAAAGATTTAACCATGCTCTCAGATATTTTTCCAACAGGTTATCACGGTGCAGTCAGTGCTGGAGTTAAACCAGGTTCGACGGTTTATATTGCTGGAGCAGGTCCAGTTGGATTAGCAGCAGCACACTCAGCTCAATTACTCGGTGCGGCTGTTGTCATCGTCGGTGACCTGAACGCGGAGCGTCTACAACAAGCAAAAAGCTTTGGATGTGAAACAGTAAATCTTCGTGAACATCCGGATCTTGGTGAGCAAATTGAACAAATTTTAGGGGTTCCTGAAGTCGACTGTGCCGTTGACTGCGTGGGATTTGAAGCATCAGGACATGGAGCAAATGCAGGAGAAGCGCCGGCAACCGTACTTAATTCAATTATGACCGTAACACGTGCCGGCGGGAGACTTGGTATTCCAGGGCTTTATGTAACAGGTGATCCTGGTGGAATTGATGAAGATGCACAAATTGGGACATTAAAGGTACGCCTTGGCCTTGGTTGGGCAAAAGCCCATACCTTTGTAACCGGACAAACACCTGTTATGAAATACCACCGTGACTTAATGGCAGCGATTTTAAGTGGAAGAGCACAAATTGCGAAAGCTGTTAATGCAACGGTTATTACTTTAGATGATGCGCCAAAAGGATATCAAGAGTTTGATCAAGGTGCAGCGAGAAAGTTTGTCATTGACCCGCATGGACTTGTAAAATAGAGGAGGTCTGTCATGGAACCCCCAGTTCTGTTCAAACGATGTGTAGCTGAAGGTATTGGAACTGCTTTACTCGTACTCATTGGTGCTGGAACAGCGGCGTTTAATGGGGTCATTACAGCAAGTAATAATGCGGCGGCGACGCTTGCGGATATCGGCGTTATAAGTGTTGCCTTTGCGATTGTCGTCATGGCGATGATTTTTACAATTGGAAGAATCTCTGGTTGTCATATTAATCCTGCCGTTACGATTGGTTTAGCCGTCACCGGTCACTTTGCTTGGAAAGACGTCCCCGCGTACATCATCTCTCAGTGTGTTGGCGGTATCATCGGTGCAATGGGAATTGTTGCTGTTCTTGGAATGGATGGTATCCATCTTGGTGGGTTAGGTGCAACTTCACTTGGTTCAAGTACGGGCTATGTACAAGGCATAGTTGTGGAAGCGATTGCAGCATTTGTACTTATGTTTGTAATTATGGGAATTGCTGTTGATTCAGAAGCCCCGGGAAACTGGGCAGGACTTGTGATTGGATTGACGGTAGGAGGAATTATCATGTTAACGGCTGGGGCAACTGGTGCTTCGTTTAACCCCGCTCGGACTTTTGGTCCCTATGTGATGAATAGTTTAGCAGGTGGTACGATCAGCTGGGCACAGTTTCCAGTTTATGTGATTGGACCGATTATCGGTGCGATAGGCGGAGCAGTTGCATATAAAGGATTAACAAAAACAAAGAAGCAGGTCACGGGGTCTGACCCCCACTCTGTTAAAGTGTGAAGAGTTAAATTGTTTGAGAAGTGTGGGGCGGTTCGATACCCTTTATAATTAGCCGATTTTAGTAAAGAACAAAATTCAGGTTCAAAACTTAAATCAAATTAATTTTAATACTTATGGGGAAAACCGTTGATTGGTTCTCCCCTTATTAATTACGATACTTTTCTATCAGTTTTTACTTCACTAATAACTTCTCAATATCCCCTGCTATATCTTCCGGCTTCGTAGTCGGTGTGAATCGTTTTAAAACAGGGATCCATTTATTTTGCAGGCCTGTTCTGTTTGTTATTTTATGGTAACTAGAAAACATTTTCCTAACCTGTCTGTAACTTTATTTTATCAATAATTGCTGAAAAATAATTCCTCACAGATCCCTTTTTGTTTCTAGGTCCATTAGAGGTTTTATCTATAGTTTGACCATCGTCAAACAGTTCTAACACTTCAGTTCCAAGTCTGCTATCTCTTGAAACATCCATTAGTTCGGGGGAGTAAATTTGTTTTCCATCCATAATGCTTCGGATCGAGCAGATTAACTCCTTGCTTGGATTATCCTTCAATAAATAACCATTTACACAAGCTTTTAGTGCACGGTCTACATAACCATTCCTAGCAAATGTTGTTAAAATGATTACCTTGCATCCAGCTGGCATTAATGCTTCAGCTGCCTCAAGTCCGCTCATTTTAGGCATCTCTATATCCATGATACAAACATCAGGCTGCAATCGGGACACAAGAGTAACAGCCTCTTCCCCATTCCTAGCCCGACCAACCACTTCCATATCCTCTTCCAAATTAAGAAGGGAACCTATTACCCCTAACAGCATCTCCTGATCCTCAGCAATGACAATTCGAATCATTTTAGTTCTCTCCTTCTGAAAGCTACTGTTAAACAGAAACTCCCCATAAATAATGGGGAGCTCTATTTAGTAAAGTTACAATTCAGGTTTTATTTGAACCGAAACTCTTTTTTTAGCTAACTCTTTAACGTCTTTAAAGCTTACGAAATTCTTAGTTTTTTCATCCCATAAACGGAAACGGAGCGATTTTAAACTTGTAGTAAGTGTAATTGTTGGTACGTTTTGTAAGGGAGGTGTGTTATTATGTGCTTCTTCTAATTTATAGTTTGGGACTCTAGGGCTTAAATGATGAACATGGTGATAACCAATATTCCCCGTCAAGAATTGAATAAATTTTGGAAGCTTATAGAAGGAACTTCCCTCCACAGCTGCCTTTACATATTCCCATTCTTTATTTTCCTCAAAATAAGAATCTTCAAAAGTATGCTGAACGTAAAACAGCCAAATGCCTAGTGACCCTGATAGCAAGAAAATAGATCCTTGTACTAAAAGCACCGACTGCCATCCTACTGTCAAGCAGAGAATTCCAATTAATGCAACCAATAAAACGTTCGTCAAATAAGTATTCAAGCGTTCCTTCCTTCTGGCCCCTTTGCGATTAAATCTATTTTTTAGAAGGAAAACATAGATTGGCCCCAATCCAAACATCACGAAAGGATTACGATAAAAACGATATGCTAAACGAAGTCTTAGCGGTGCTGCCAAATACTCATCCACTGTAAGTGTCCAAATATCTCCTGTACCACGCTTATCCAGATTACCACTTGTAGCGTGATGAATAGAATGCTCATGCCCCCATTGATCAAACGGGAATAAAGTTAAAACACCCATAGCTGTTCCAACTATTCGATTGACGCGACGGCTTTTAAAAAAGGAATGATGGGTGCAATCATGAAAAATAATAAAGACTCTTACCAGAAACCCAGCTGCTAACACTATTGGCACTAATGCTAACCAATAAGAAACGGACAGACATATATAGGCAAGATACCATAATGTAATAAATGGAACGATTGTATTGGTAATCTGCCATGTACTTTTCATTGTTGTTGTTTTTTCAAATGGAGCAACTTGTTTTCTTAAAGTTTTTGTATTTTGTAAGTTCATTATATTTGAAGTTTCCTTCCTTGTTATGTGTGATTAAGTGAATTATAAACGAAAAATAATGGACTTGTTAGTAGCATGTATCATGTACATGGTATGATACATGTCATATACCGTTAATCTAAAAAGGGAAAATATATTCATTATCCGTATAAAATTCAAAATAAAAGATGATTTGTGTGGCATTTCAAGTATAATGAACGATATTCAGATTTTGCATATGAGGATTTTTTTAAGAGAATCCTATACATAAGTCGGATAATACTAAAAAAGAGGTTAATTCATGAGTAAAAAAAGTTTTGAGGATTATCAGTTAAGCAAGGAAATAAAAAGAGCACTTGCAGTGTTAAAATATGAAACCCCCACAGAGGTTCAAAACGAAGTAATACCATTAGCATTGGAAAATCAAGATCTTGTCGTTAAATCTCAAACAGGTAGTGGCAAGACCGCATCCTTTGGTATACCTATCTGCGAAATGGTTAAATGGGAAGAAAAAAAGCCACAGGCATTAATTCTTACACCTACAAGGGAGCTGGCTGTTCAAGTTAGAGAGGATATAACGAATATTGGAAGGTTAAAGCGGATTAAAGCTTTGGCCGTTTATGGAAAAGAGCCTTTTACGAAACAAAAAGAAGAATTGAAACAAAAAAATCATGTTGTCGTCGGTACACCAGGACGTGTTCTTGACCATATCGAACGAGGGACCCTTGTTTTAGACCAAGTTAAGTATTTTATTATTGATGAAGCTGACGAAATGCTTAATATGGGATTTATTGACGACGTAGAAACAATAATAAAGGAGCTACCTTTAGACAGAGTAACGATGGTTTTTTCTGCTACATTGCCTGGAGATGTAGAAAATCTATGCCACAAATATATGAAAAAGCCTATTAATATCGAAATTGCAGCAACTGAGATAACCACAGATCGTATTGAACACCAGTTAATTGAAGTTAAAGAGGGAGATAAGATTTCACTTCTTAAAAGCGTTACAATCGTTGAAAACCCTGAGAGCTGTATCATTTTCTGCAAAACTAAAGAAAACGTAGATACAGTGTATAGCGAATTGGAAAGATCTCAATATTCTTGTGAAAAAATCCATGGAGGTTTAGAGCAAGAGGAACGGTTTGCTGTGATGGATGGTTTCAAAATGGGGAATTTCCGTTATCTTGTCGCAACCGATGTTGCCGCAAGAGGAATTGATATTGATAATGTAACACTTGTTATCAATTATGACACTCCAATGGAAAAAGAGAGCTATGTTCACCGAACAGGAAGAACTGGTCGTGCTGGTAATAAAGGAAAAGCCATTACATTTGCGACACCTTATGAAGAGAAATTTATAAAAGCAATAGAAAAGTACATTGGTTTTGAAATACCTGTAAGGGAAGCTCCTACAAATCAGGAAGTTGCTAAAGGAACAGCCGCTTTCGAAGAAAAAATGAGTGGACGCAGGATCGTGAAGAACAATAAAACTGCTCGAATTAACCAAGATATTATTAAACTTCATTTCAATGGTGGAAAAAAGAAAAAGATTCGGACTGTAGATTTTGTCGGAACTATAGCGAAAATTCCTGGAGTAACAGCAGATGATATTGGTATTATTACTATCCATGATAATATGTCATACGTTGATATTCTTAATGGAAAAGGCTCACTTGTTTTACAAGCAATGGAAAATGCAACAATCAAAGGTAAGAAACTGAAAGTGAGCAAAGCAATTAAATAATTTTAATCAATATTGCTGAAGAAAATTCCCAACTAAATAAAATAAGGGAAGTTATGAAATATCTAAATCACTTCCCTATTTTTTACTTAGCTGTATTACATGGACCATTTATTGTTAGATTAGGAATTTACTTTCAGAACCCTATTCCCTATCTTTCATTAAATAATAAATCCGCTGTACACCATTCCAATATTAATGATGATATGAAAAACAATACTTGGATAGACACTGTTTGTTTTAAGTGTGATTACTGCGTATATTACTCCTGCAACTGAAATCAACAAACTAAGGGGAATAGAAAAACCAATTGCGAGATGGAGTAGCCCAAAACCAACACTTGTAACAAAGATAGCATACCCTGTCGATGTGAATTCATTAAGAGCCGAAAGCATAACCCCTCTCCAAATAACTTCCTCAAAAACGGCATTAATTAGAGAAAAAAATAAACAAAACCAGAAGAGCAATACGATATATTCTACATCTTTTTGAACAATAAAAAACAAATATACGATTCCATTAACTACTATTCCAATCATCCAAAACCAAAATGTATTAACCTTATGAAACGGCAAGTTGATCGGGTTTTTCCAATCAGGTTTTGCATTATACCAAGAAACCTTCTTCTTAAAAAGCCGTAAATGAAAAAAGATTCCTAGTAAAATAACAACAAGAAAAAGACGATTAACAATAATTTTGAATTCATTTGAAATTGTCATCGTTTCAATGAAATTATTAGACACTATAAATATCACTATTAATATTCTTGACGTTAATAAAAGCTGGTAAGTCTTTCTTGAAAATACTCCTACTGATCAACTATCGATCCATCAACATGTAATCTAGTATTAACAACTCGCCGTTCATAAGGAAATCTTTCTTCAATATCTTCAACCAAGTCAATCCCAATTCCAACACGTTCCTCCACTTCAATAAATCCTTCCTTCACCGTAGGTACCCATGTGACCATATCACTTTGTTTAAATTTGCTTACATCAACTGTATTAGAACTTGTAAATCTTTCTGTGGCCGATACTGTTTCATGATCCGGCAACTCTTGTATTGCTACGTTTTCAGTTGAGATCGCAATTTGCATACAAGCAGCTGTACTAACGGGACTTAATGGGTTATGTGGTACAACCTGAACACCGTGAGCTTCTGCAATGGCTGCAATTTTTTTCGCGCCCGTAATTCCGCCGCATAAACAAACACTTGCACGGGCATAGGACATGGCGTTTCTGGATAGCAGCATTTCAAACTCTTGAATCGTGTGGATTCGTTCACCGGTTGCAATTGGAACTGTTGATTTACTTGCGATCAACCCCATGGAATCAAAATTATCCGGTGTTGTCGGGTCTTCTAAAAAGAATGGACGATATTGTTCAACGGCTTGTGCAAAGGCTACTGCTTCGCCCGGCTTCATGCGGCGATGCAGCTCTAAGCATAAGTCTACGTCATCTCCAACTGCATCGCGAATCATGCCGACACGATCTGCTGCTTCATTGATCATCCTGGCATAGGAGAGAAAATAAGGTTTATTTCGCGGTTCATCGAGAAATGGTGAGAGGTGACCTATGGCGGTGAAGCCCATTTCCTTCGCTTTCACACAGTTGGCAACTAGTTCTTCCGTCGTCTCACCGGAAACATGGTAATAGGTTCTTACTTTTTCTCTCGTTTTTCCACCCAGAAGCATATACGTTGGGACGTTAAATCGTTTACCCGCAATGTCCCATAGTGCTATATCAATGGCACTAATGGCTCCCATAATGGCTGCTCCTCTGAAATGAAAGGAACGGTACATATATTGCCAGTGATGTTCAATTTGTAAAGGATCCTTACCGATTAAGTAAGATTTAAACGTGATAATAGCCTCTGCAGATGCATCTAAAAATCCCCATGCTCCCGACTCTCCTAAGCCTGTTAAGCCTTCATCTGTGAATACTTTGACATATAAAAAACGATTAGCCCGAATGACTTGAATATCAGCAATTTTCACTTTAGTACCTCCTCTATTTTATCTGCATGAAAAAATAAGGTGAGATTTTTTAATTACCCAACACACCTATCTTTATCTGTCCTTAAAAAAGATAGGAAAATACAACGGATATTGGAAATCCATCATATTTTCCTTTTTTTACTAGTGCACTAGCTACATCAGGAACGGTGCAATTAACGATAGAATCACTAACATGATCGCGCCGCCTATACGTGATGAAATTTGCAAAAATGGCATTAAGCCCATGCGATTAGCAGCACTTAATACGGCAACATCTCCGGAACCGCCCATGTCTGCCATTCCAAGACCAGCAGAGATAGAAGATTCTACAAAATAGAAGCCTACTAATATTCCAAGGAAACCAGCTGCTAATACAGCGATAACAACCGTTAATATGACTAATGAGATATAGCTTGGGTTAGTCGCTATTTCGATCACGCTTTTAAAGTCAACCATACCTGCACTGATCGCTACTAAGATAGCAGGTACCCACGCTTTTGTAATGAGGTCGTACCAATCTTCCGCGGCTTTTTCAATGTATTCAGGAAGTACGTTAAAAATTTTTAAAGCTGCTGCACCTAGAATAATGTATACGTAAGAATGGAATGTTGGGAAAATAGTCGAGACAATTTTTCCGAAAGCAAATACTGTTGTTGCCACAATGATCCCTATTATTAAACTATTGATAGAAAATGCAAATTTAGAAGAACCACTGCCGCTAAGGTCGATTTTTTTCTGACCTTCTTTCAATCTGATCATTTCCCCATCACCGGAGAAGTTTTTGGGACGATTCTTTCTTTTACCTAACCCGTTAAGGGCACCTGCAACAATGATACAGATCATGTTCCCTACCATTACGGCAGGAGCAATTTTGGCAAGGATATCACCAGCGCTTCCGCCGCTGCTCTCAGCCAATATTTCAGACATTGGAACAGCTCCAGCGGCCATTCCTCCACCCATAATTGGGCCTACGACAAAGAATAACGTTTCAGCAAAACCAAATCCAATTAACTCTCCAACAAGTCCTCCAATAAGTAACGTGGAAATTACACCACCAAGAAGAGGAATAAAAAAGCGACTTCCTATTTTCATGAGCATTTTTCGATCCATACTTAGGATACTACCTACGATGATGCCTGTTACGGCAAAATCAGAAAATCCTATTTCGTTGTAAAAATGGTCTGTCAGAGTTCCCACACTTTCAGGTAAAAGACCCCAATATAAGAATAATGCCGGAATTAAGATACATAGAATTGGACCGCCACCAAACGTGTTAAAGACAGGTATTTGATCTCCAATCCACATTAAAAGAATTCCTAACACCATCGCTACAATCAGTCCGCCAGCGAGGTTTTGTGGCAGAGCTTCCATATAAATTCCAATTAATAGGATAACGACAATAGCTAGAAAAATAGGTGCTTCGATTCCTGCAATTTTCCACTTTGTTTTTGATTTTAAACCAATACTTTCAACATTAGGATCATTTTGCAAATTACTCATTGTAAAACACTCCTTTTCAAGGTAAAGTAAGCGTTTGCATTATGTTGGAAAGATTGAATCTATTCTTTGTCAAATAGATTCAGTAGGTTCATCTCTTATGCTTTTGCTTTCAATCGTTTAATAATCTCCTCTGCTATTTCGTTTGTTGAATGCTTTCCACCGATATCCGGAGTCATAATCCCATCAGCAGTTATGCTTTCAACAACATCCAATAATACGCTGCCAATTTCATGTTCTCCGTGGTGATCCAGCATCATCTTAGCCGTCCAGATTTGACCGATTGGATTCGCAATTCCCTTTCCAATAATATCAGGTGCGGATCCGTGAACTGGCTCAAACATAGATGGATATTTCCCATTAACATTGATATTTGCAGCCGGTGCTATACCGATACTTCCCATAATGGCTGCACCAAGATCTGTTAAGATATCTCCAAATAGATTGCTAGCTACGATTACATCAAACTTATCCGGATGTGTGACAAAGAAGGCCGATAACGCATCAATATGCTGAGAATCTGTTTCAATCTCCGGGTAAATCTTGCTAACATCTTTAAATACCTCATCCCAAAATGGCATGGAATGAACGATTCCATTTGACTTTGTCGCACTTGTCACATGCTTTTTTCTCTTAGAAGCCAGGTCAAAGGCATAATGCATAGCACGTTCTGTTCCTTTTCGGGAGAAGATATTATTTTGAATAGCAATTTCATCCTCTTCACGGAAAATGCGACCGCCGACTTCACTGTATTCCCCTTCACTATTCTCGCGAACGACAATAAGGTCGAAGTCTTTAGGGTTTACTAGTGGTGAACGAACACCGTTAAGTAGCTTGGCCGGGCGAATGTTTATTTGTTGTTCAAACTCGCGACGAAGTTTAATTAACAAGCCCCATAATGATACATGATCCGGTACAAGCTTACTATTTCCAACAGCCCCCAAAAAGATAGAATCAAAATCTTTTAACCTTTCAAGTCCATCTTCCGGCATCATGGATCCATGTTCTAAATAGTATTCACAGCTATAGGGGAAATCCGTAAATTCAAAAGATAACCCACCGTGGATCTCAGATACCGCTTTCAAAACATCGATTGCTGCAGGAACAACCTCCTTTCCAATTCCGTCTCCTGGAATGGAAGCGACCTTCAATTTTTTCATAATATAGCCCCCTTATAACAGAGAGTCGTCGGTCGACTCTTTATAGTTTATAATCAAATAATAAAAAATATTCTAAAAACAGTCAAGGTTAACATTTGTATTTTCAAAATATATTTATAAGAAAAAAAGCTCTGTCTATTAGAAGACACAGCATTTTCAGACATAATTTATTTATCTTTAAGTACGATTTTCGACCCTTCATCCGGTGTTGAAAGAACTTCAATTAAATGTTCTACATCCAGTTCAAGATGTTTAATCATTTCCTCTGCGGCTAATTTTTCATCTCTCTTTTTCATAAAGTTAAAAATATGACGATGCTGATCTAGTATGGTTTCGGCTCTACTTTCACCTTTAAAATTTAATATGCGGAAGTAGGTAATTAATCCTCTTAAATCAGCTACTTGCTTTTGAAGGCGTGTATTCCGGGTAAAGTTCATAATTAGGTTATGGAATTGTTCATTGAGTGAAATGATTGTGTTCGGCTCTTCATTAGCTTGAATAGCTTGTTCTGTTTTTTCTAACAAATCTTCAATTTCCCGGAGTTCCTCGTCGCTCGCTATTTGGGTGGTCAAGCTCACCGCAAAGGACTCCAAAGCCTTCCGACAAAAATAAATATCCCTTACTTCCTTTAATGTCGGCTCATACACAACCACCTTTAACTTTTCTACAACTAATAGACCCTCTTTTTCTAAAATCCGAATCGCCTCTCGAATCGGACTCTTACTTACATTAAACTCTTTTGCTAATTGCGTTTCATTAATCCGTTCTCCAGGCTGAAACTTCCCCTCATAAATCATCTTTTTAATCATATGGTAAAACTGCTCGTAATACGGCTGTGACTTTTCTATAGAAACATCACTCATTCTATCACCTCAACCTATCGGCTTTTATCTATTCTTCTTTTTAAAAATTATGTATCTCTTCATAATTTTAAATGGGACAAGGGGACAGGTCAACTGTACCGCCATTTATTGGAAACAGTAAATTTAACAAGACAAAATGTATTTTCAATTAACGAACGGCAATTTACTTGGATTAAAAATTCCCCACTTATCGAAGCGGGGAATTACTTTTGGCTACTATAAACTAACTTTTAATCAATATTTCGTCAACGACTTATTCTCGCTCAATCCCTTGTTTCCAACTGCGATCAATTCCCTTTACCAGCTTGATGCGTTACTACAGCATCATTACTACATATTCATCATTTAATTTTGTCCCAATGTTATCAACATGATAATCACCGGCAAAATCCTTATCAATTCCTAACTAAGCAGCCGTTGCAATGTACGTTAATTTACATCTTCCGCTAATAATCCGTTTCCAGCCGTAACTTTACCCTATCTGCAATTAAATAGTAGTTTGAATAATGGACAGGGATTGATTCTTCATTATAAATAATTTTGTCTACTAAAATGATAGGTGTCATTCTATTGACCTCAAGATGCTTTTGTACCACTTCTGTTGGATGGACAAATTCAAGATCCTTACAAACTTTTTTGAAATTTATTCCATACTCGTCATTAATAATCTTAAACGTTGAACTTTCTGATGTTATTTTATTTTCAATTGAGGGATAAAGTGCTGTTGGAAAGTAGGCATAATCCAAACTTAGGATTTGGTTATTTCGATAGACTTTTCTAACCAGCTCAATATACTCGTCAAATTTATTGTCAAACTTATGATTAATATGGGGTGTACCCTTTATTTTCTCTATTGAAATAATATCTTTTGTAATAAAATCACTCTTAGTCGTCAAGCCTTCGGTGTAACCCTGAAAATGTAAAAGGTGAATCTCTTTACGAAACGTATTCACAAATGTACCTTTTCCACGAATAATTTGAAGAACACCTTCGTCTACTAATTCTTTAATGGCACGACGAATGGATATTCTGCTGGCTTGAAAAATTTCGCATAATTCAGCTTCAGTAGGAATTTGATCACCTTGATTTAGCTGATTCGATTCAATATATTGTTTAATTCCGGTCATAATTTCTTCATATAAATAATTTTGAATTTGATCGCGGTTACTCATCATGTTCGCTCCTATATTTTTAGCGTTACCAATAATTATACATTAACATTGTATACTCGTTAAACTTTTTGTATTTGTTTAGGGTAACCGAATCCACCGTATTCTTGGCAGGTTTTTTCTGCGGACCTCGTTCCTTTTTCAATCGCAGCTTCTATGTCATCACCACTCATATAAGAAGTTAAAAATCCTGCGATTAAGCTATCACCTGCACCCATTGTATCAACCACCTCAATTTTCTTTATCTTCTGCTCATAAATCGCTCCATTTTTGATAAAAATCGCCGGCCTTGCTCCTCTCGTCAACCCAATGATTTCAAACTGAAAATTATTCAAATCTCTAATGAAACGTTCGAGACCTTCATCAGAAAGCTCGGCAGCTGAGAAAAAAGCATACGAAATATACGGAGCAATTGATTCAATATAAGGCAGTTCTTTCCTATTCGAAAAGTCATACGATACTTTCACCACTTGTGACAATTTTGGCAGTTCACTTTCCATGGAGGAATAGCAGCTCACATGGCTTAAATCAAAGGTTTTTATATAATCCAGTTCTTCTTGTATGAGCTGAATTTTAAATTTATGCTGAACGGTATTTTTAGGTCCGCCAACAAATACACGGTCATTGTCTTCTGTTAATGTAACTTGCGGCTGCCCAGTAATACCAATCACGTCGCGGGAAAAACGATAATCGATCCCTTCTTGACTAAGTACATACTTAATATGATTAGCAGGCTCATCATTCCCAAATATCCCAATATACGAAACAACACTTGCCCCGTTACGTTTGGCATTTACTGCAACATTGACACAATTACCCCCAGGATAATACTTATCTTGATCCAAATAGCAGTCAACTACGTTATCACCAATTGTTATTAATTTCATAAGATATCATCCTTTCACAGATCCTTCTGCAAGACCTCTAACCAAATATTTTTGTAAGAAAATAAGTAGAACAATCATTGGCACTGTTGCAATCACCATTCCTGATAGCAATACTCCCCAGTCTGTGCGAAGAGCATCACGAAAGACCATTAATCCTGATGGAATCGTTTTTAATTCACTGGAATTAATGAATACGGTCGCGAATAAGAATTCATTCCAGGCAAAATAGGCGGTTAAAATAACAGATGTAACGACGATAGGTAATGATATTGGCAAATAAATGCGCCAATAAATCCCGAATTCATTACAACCATCCATCAATGCTGATTCTGATAACTCTTTAGGCACTGTTAAAAAGAATGCCCGAATCAATATAATCGTTAAAGGTAACCGATAGGCAACATAGGTCATAATGAGTGCCCAATGGGTATCTAATAAGTTTGTTATTGTTAAAATTTCAAATAAAGGGATTAATGCAACTTGCGGATTCATCATTAACCCGCCAATAATAATTAGAAGTGACGCGTCAATCCATCGATTTTTATACCTGGATAATACGAACGCAGCCATAGATCCTATTATAACAGTTAAGATAATCGTTAAAGCGGTTACATAAACACTGTTGATAAAATAGTTCGAAATCCCTTTCGACCAAGCCAGGGTATAGTTTTCAAACTTCCATTCCGTTGGTAAAGCCCATACATTACTGTAGATTTCCTGATAACTTTTAAAGGATGAGATGAACATCCAAAATAGTGGATAGAGAATGAGAACGGCAAAGCACAGCAAACCGAGCAATACAATATTTTGGGTGATTCGTGTCTGAACTGGGATTTTCATTTTATTTGTAGGAATGGTACTAGGGAAAGTTGCCTTTTTCACATTCGTTTTTAACATGTCTTTCAATCCTCCTTCCCTGTTTTCGAAATTTTGATTTGAATAAGTGCAAAGATAGCAGATAATAAGAAGATAAGAGATGCTAATGTTGATGCATAGCCCATGTCGTCTTTAATGAAGCCTGTTTGATACATGTGAACCGCTAATGTCATGGAACTATTTCCCGGGCCGCCGTTTGTGAGAATATAAGGCTCATTAAATACTAAAATAGATCCAGTCACTGTAACTAGTAAGTTAACAAACATAGCTTCTTTCACTTGCGGTACCGTTACACTAAAGAATCTTCGTATTTTTCCAGCACCATCGATCTCTGCAGCTTCATATAGCTCCTTTGGAATTTTCTGAATCGCAACGATAAACAACATTGTAATGAGACCAATACTTTGCCATTGAGACATTGCGATAACACTATATATGGCAGTTGTTGAATTACCTAACCAAGGCTTTGCTAACTGATCTAATCCAATGAGCTCTAAGAAACTATTTAGTAACCCAATTTGCGGATTATAGACAAATCCAAATAATAAGGCAATAACTGAAATTGAAATCATGACCGGCATAAAATAAATAACTCGTAAAGCCGGAGCGATGCGTCTAATCAATTTATCCTCTAAAATAGCAGCCAGTACTAAAGCAAAGAACACTTGCAGTAATACGGAAATGATCGCATACTTGACATTGTTCTTTAATGCAATGATGGCTACCTCATCAACAAGTAATTCCTTCAGTTTGCTCAAACCAACAAACTCTTTCGATTGAGAAAATACACTAAATTCAAAAAAACTATTATAGAAGTTTTGTATAAGTGGTATGTAAATAAATAGTCCTAAAAATAATATGGTTGGTAACATGAATAAGATTGGTGTTATTTTCACCTTTTTAACCTTCATTTCAAACCCCCCGCCCTTATTTTGAAGAATTGCCCTAACCTATTACGATCTTAGGTAGGGCAATTCGTTTCTTTTATTGGTTACGTAATTTAGCAGCTGCTTCCTGTACTTTTGCCATAATTTCTTCTGGTGTCGTTTGACCGGTTGCTAATTCTTGACCACCCCGCATGAAAATATCAGCAATTGAGATATCAACCGCATTATCAAACCAAGGGGTCGAATCTGATGCATCCAGAATAAGTTGATAGGCTTCCAGACTTGTTGGGTTGGAGGTTTCTTCTGTTACACCGCCTTTAACAGCATTCATCTGACCATCTGCTTTCGTAAATGCTTTAGCCGTTTCCTCTGAAGTCAGGAACTTTAAAAACTCTGCGGCTTCAGGCGGAGCATTTTTACTTAACATCCATCCTTCTGGTGCACCAGTAAGTGATTTAGGTCTTCCTTCTCCACCTTCAACTGCCGGGAAATTAAAGAACCCAAACTCCACATCGCCAGCATCTTCTACATATCCAACCTCTGCAAATTGCATATATAGTACTGGAACTTCACCCGCCGCAAACATGTTTCGAGCTGCTTCATGATCAATAGCCGTTGAAACATCACCCATGTACTTCGTTAACTCTTTAAAGAGCTCTAGACTGCGTATATACCCAGGGTCTGTATATTCACCCGTCTCGATGCTATAGTCTTTAAGAAGTACATCATTGTCTATGACTCTATCAAAAATAGTTCCCAAATAATGAGAGATGGCCCAACCGTTTGTCAACCCCTCTACTAACGGTGTTTCATAGCCGGCTTCCCTCAGTTGATCTAATGCATTGATAAGTTCATCATATGACTCTGGTACAGCTATATTATGTTCTTCAAATATCTGTTTGTTTGTTATAAAAGAATGCTTTACCATCAACAGTAAATGGTATTCCATACGTAACCTCATCAAACGTAAACCCAGCATATTGAGACTCAATAATATTACCAGACCATTCTGTATCCTCCGCCATGATATCGTTTAGCTCCATAATACGTCCTGAACTTACTAAATCTGCGGCAAACGTGTCTGACCATGAGGTGAAAACATCAGGAAGATCATCATTTGAAACCAATACTTTAATTTTTTCTTTATATGAATCATTTAAAACAGCGTCAACATTAATTTTCACATTAGGATGCTGCTTTTCAAATTCTGCAATTTTTTCATCATAAAATGATTTTCTTGGTTCATTCGGCCATCTATGAAAGAAATCAATCACTACTTGATCACCATCAGATGCTTTGCCGTTGCTTTCATTGGAGGAAGAACATGCTGCTAAAAACATAGAGCTAGTTAAAATAATAACTAAAAAGAATACTAACTTTTTCATTACATTATTCCCTCCTCGTAACCAATTTTTATCCTATTAATATTCCATTTTCCACATATATCTTCTTACTGATAGCGGGTGTCCAGTATGTTCAGCTAAACCGTCAGCGTATAAGCGTAATACAGGACCTGCTAGAGCTGTACCAAAATACTCTTTAAGATCTTCGTCCACACCGCTATAATCGAACTCTTTCACATTCACAACCTCAACTTTTTCGCTATATTTCGTGACAAAATCAAGAGCACGTTGATCAAGAGGTGTACTTGGCCCCTCACCAACTACTATTAAAAATGGTACATCATAATCAGTTACTTCAAATGGTCCATGAAAATATTCTCCTGAATGAATCGCATTTGAGTGGATCCAAAGCATTTCCATTAACAAGCAACTTGTGAATGAATAAGCATGGTGGATGTATGCCCCGCTTGCCATTGTGTAAATAACTTTGTCACGCTTATATTTCTTTCCAAATGCATCAGCTGTATCCTTATGCTTAGCTTGGTTACTTTCAATTAACTGACTTAGCTTTGAGAGTTGTTCCACACCACGGAGATACTTCTCTTCTCCGGTTAATTGATTAAGTAATTTAAAGAGTAATGTGTAGTATATTCCTATTTCCCCATCAATTGCGTCGGAGCCATCTTTGTAATTGTAATGTATTGTATATTCTGATTCCTGACATAGAGGAGATTCAACCTCCATTGAAATGGCAACAGTTAATGCACCTTGTTCTCTAGCATATGTAGCAGCTCCAACTGTTTCTGGCGTTGTTCCGGAATGTGACCTTAATATAACAAGGCTGTTTTCACCTAATGCTTTTGGTGCGCGATGAATAAATTCATTTGACGTATAGACAAAGCTCGGCAAGTCAGTATCCTTCGTAATAAAATAATCCCCTATTGAAAGCGCTGCCATTGAACCGCCGCATGCAACAAAGAAAATGTTTTTAATATCCTTTCCTTTTACTGCCTCGATAACGTTTTCAATTTGTTCCACATGTTCTTTTTTCATAAATATACCTCTCCCCTTTACGTTTTACATTAGATAGATAGTGATTTTTTCGTCATCTCTATCTATCTAAGTTTTATGATGTCATGTAACATCATATCTAAGGTAATAGTACATCATATGATGTCATAGGTCAACGGTTTAGTGGAAATTTTCTGATATTTATTTTCAAATGGTTAGAGTTAAGTTGAAAAAGTCTATTTTCATCGACTGAGGAAGATTTCTGTTTTTAAAATGGGATCTATTAAATATCCTTTCTCCTAGTAAAGGATGGATTGATCGTTTTATATACTCAAGAGGGTATGAAGCCGTAACTATTAATAGTCTTCTAAAGTCTTGTTATTACATGTTGTCCTTATATATCAAGCGTTCAAACTTCTATAAAATCTACTTTTCGTTTTCCAAAAAGTTAGAATACTGAAATGATTTTCAAAATAAATTTACAAAACAATTGAACATGAGGAGCTAATGATAAAGAAGTTATTGTCTGTGTTCGAATGTGTATGCTTAGTCTTGGGCTAATACAGTGCGATCTTCCAATTTTCAAAAAGCTTTACTGGATATTTATGTTAAAATTTAAAAGGAAGTTGATGGAATTATATTGAATGTAACTAATACAGTTTATTGAGAAATAGTACTTAGGAAGGTGGTTTTGTCATTTACTTGGGAAAGGAGGAATTTTTTGTGTTTCTGTTTGTTGCGGTATTGTTTTTTTTAGGCATTGCGTCTATTTCCTATCAACAAGCCGTTTTTACTGCTTTTATATGTATTGCCTTCATTATTTTGTTATTTACCGATAAAGAAAGACAATTCATTATATCGCTGCTGTTATCGTTTTTAATTGGCTTTATCATATTTACGGTTTCCAATAATTTCGTTGAACCGTTAACCATTTCAAAGGAAGTAAAGATCCTTCTTAATCGTTTTTTTCTCGTTTTTATAATTATAGGAATGGTTTTTATCCATCTCCTTTTTCATAAGAAGGTTAGTTTGTATAATGAAAAACCTGATTGGAAAAATCCGATCGTCTTACCGTTCCATAAAATTAATACTTTTAGGTTTTGGTTGATTGGAATAATTGTTAATGGCATGATCTATTTGTTTTTTATTGTTCAAAAAGATGTAGAGTATATCCAATCTCTACTATTGTTTTGTTTGTTTTTTTCAATGATTAATGCCGTTTTTGAGGAAGTTATTTGGAGAGGAATCATGCTTTCGTCTCTTATGGAGTTTAGTACCACAAGGTATTCTGTCATCGTAACAAGTGTTGGTTTTGGACTTCTCCATCTAGCAATTGGTTTTTCTATTTTTCTCAGTTTGTTAATTTCAGTCGCAGGAGTAATTTATGCGTTAATCACACTCAAAACAAACAGTCTCTATCCGAGTATTGCTTTTCATATCGTCGTTAATATAGGAATGGTATATAGCGGGTTTATACTATAAAGAATGGTAAGTAGAGGATTTATTTATGGATCAAAATGATAAAGGAACATTTAAATTACCTCAATTTTTTCTCTATTCCAGGAGGTGACATAGCTGGTACAGTTGAAGTTGTTGGTAAATATAAATATTAGGAATTAATCCAAAAAAAAGAGGGGCTGCTAAATACTTGCAGCTCCACTATTATTTTTTTAAATCGCAGCTTCTTTATGTATAACCGATTTAATACTCCACTCCAATGGTGAATAGTTCCCATCTGGACGGTTTAAGTTTATTCTCTCAGTTAGTGGTGTGGTCCGATTACACATGAAACGAGGAACGCCTGAGTGATTCTGTGATGCAGCATGATATAAAAATGGATGACATAAAATAACATCTCCAGGGTTTCCGGTGGTTTCAACAACCTGAAGCTTGATCCCATCTTCATCAACATACGGACTTTCCATAAATTTCTTTATCCGATACTGTTCAACACTCTCATGTTTTAGCTCATTTTGTTCAAAACTAGTACCTGTATTATCCTTTTTATTAGAGGCAGTTAATTCCGAAAACCACGGGTGCTGCTCATTCAAAGTACGAATGCCGTCACCTAGCTCAATTCCGTCTGGTTGGTTGGAAAGAAATTTTGCTACCACTTTATGTGAGCCTTCTGCTACAAGCGTTCCCCCGCCTTGTTTTCCTATTTCAGAAAATAAATTTAAGCAAAGCAGGCCTTGTTCTGGGCTGTCAATATAATGGCGAAAATGAATACCATCCCAATGCCATCCTGTATTCGCTACATTCCATGGTTGGTCAGCACCTTGAGAAAAATTAACTGGCCACCATCCATAGCCAACCTTCTTTTCACTCTCACCATATACTGTCCTGTTCGCCCATCGGCCCTCCCCGACAAGATCTTCAATTGCATCTGCTAATCTTTTTGTATTACATTTCTGGAATTCTTCATGTTCATAGTTTTCATGTAAATGGACCATTTCTTCCGTCCAAGTTGATCGATCATTCTTTAGTACTCCTCGTTTCTCAACATTTTCCCATACAATTTTTTGAGCTTCTAACGCCACCTCTTTTGGAAAAGCTTGTTCAACCTTTACCCAACCTAATTCAATGAATTGATTGACTTGTTCCTGATTTAGCACCTTATATTTCGTCATTCATATCCTTATCTTTAAGTATGGATAGACTAAAGTAATAAAAGCTCAAGGGTGTGTTATCTTTCGTCTCTAAATCTCGTCTATTTCCAACTTATTACTATATTTTAAAAATAACATCCGTCATTGACTGACTTTATCATAATCATCAAACTAACTAGCTCATTAACTGTCCGCCATTAACCTCTATTATTTCTCCCGTTATATAATTAGCATATTTTGATGCTAAAAATAATATAGAACCTACAGTCTCTTCAGGGGTACCTTCTCTTCCCATTGGAATCTGTTCCACCGCATTTGCCCTTTGTTCTAATGTAGAATACTTGTCATGGAATGGAGTTGTAATGACTCCAGGGGCAACTGCATTAACCAAAATATTATATTCAATTAAATCCTTGGCTAAACCTTTTGTTAATGTGCTTACTCCACCTTTTGATGCTGCATATGCAATACTACCTGCTCCGCCTCCATTTTTTGCCGCGATCGAAGTAAGATTAATAATTCTGCCTTTTCCTTGCTTTTTCATAAGAGGAAGCACTGCTTTCGTTACGAGATAGACAGATTTTAAATTCACATCGATAATTTGATCCCATAACTCTTCTTCTAAATCTTCTAATCTAGATCTTTTAATTAATGCACCCGCATTATTTACTAATATATCAATTTTCCCAAATTCTTGATCTATTTGTTGAACCATTGATTCCACGTTTTCTTTGTTTGAAACATCTCCGTGTACTAAAAAAGCTCGATTGCCTTTAGATTGAATTTCTTCTACTAAAGATTGTGCTTGCTCAATGTTACTGTTTGCATGAACAATAACATCTGCTCCATTTTCAGAAAATTCTAAAGCTGCAGATCTTCCGATACCTGTACTGCTTCCAGTAATCCATACAACTTGACCTTTAAATGAATCCATCGTAACACCTCTTTTATCTTTTAGTTAAAAGTTGGTAACCAAAGAGAACTACTTGGAACAAATTTTATGAACTGTATACTACTATTGATAACATAAATAAACAGGTAGTGAACATGATCGTACCATGTGGTGGTGTCAATGTTCCTATGCTAATTCAGTAAGTTAAGGAGTCATTTAATTAAAAGATAACGTTTAAGAACCCTTTACAAAAACAGTCTTAATTGACGTATAGAATTCTTTTGCAGCTTCACCTTGTTCACGAGAACCAGTACTTGAAGCCTTCATTCCTCCAAATGGAGCTTGCAGTTCAACACCAGCACTTTCAGCATTTACACGAACAAGACCTGCCTCCATATCATCAATAAAACGTAAGAAGGAACTAATATTACTTGTGAAGATTGATGCACTTAATCCGTATTTTGAATCATTTGCAACATCAATTGCTTTTTCTAATGAATCTACTTTCAATAATGCTAATACAGGTCCAAAAATTTCTTCTTGTGCAATGCTCATGTCAGAGTTTACATTTTCAAAGACGGCTGGACGAACAAAGAAACCATTTTGATATTCTGCATCAGTTAGCACTTCACCACCATAAATAAGTGAGGCACCTTCTTGCTTACCTTTTTCAATATAGCTGCATACCGTGTTGAATTGGCCCTCACTTGCACAAGGTCCCATCCAAATACCATCTTTCAATCCATCACCGATTGTAATTTCATCTATTTTATTAAGCAGTAATTCTTTAAATTGATGATAAATATCTGCCTCAACAATCACACGACTTGTTGCCGTACATTTTTGTCCAGTAGATTTTAAGCCGCCGCTTAATACAGCATCAACAGCTAATTGTAGATCAGCATCTTTTGCTACGATTACTGGATTTTTACCACCCATTTCAAGTTGGTATTTAATCCCTCTATCTGTTGCTGATTTCGCAACGTTTTTACCAACACCTTCTGAACCAGTAAACGTAATGCCATTAAGTAATGGATGATCGATAAGTCCTTGACCAATAACGGACCCAGAACCTGTAATGAAATTAAGAACCCCTTGTGGAAATCCGGCTTTCGCAAAGCATTCAACAACTTTAGCAGCAGTCACTGCAGCCTCGGTAGCTGGTTTAAACACAACGGTATTTCCATACACTAATGCTGGTGCAATTTTCCAAATAGGAATAGCTACTGGGAAGTTCCATGGTGTAATAACACCGACAACACCTAGAGGAGTTCTTCTCGTAAACATAAGTGCTTCAGGATCTGTTGATGGAATTGTATCCCCCTCTGAACGCATTCCTTCTCCAGCATAATAACGGAGAATAGCCACTCCTCTTGCTGTTTCACCTTTTGCTTCTGGTAATGTTTTACCCATTTCACGTGTCATCGTTACTGCGATATCCTCAAGGTTTTCTTCTAGAATATCCGCTACTTTATAAAGCAATTGCCCACGTGCAACTTGACCTAACTTACGCCATCCTTTTTTGGCATTGTGTGCTGCATTTACAGCTTCATCTAAATCAGACTTTGATGATTTTTGTACAAGACCTACAACCTCTTCTTTATTTGCTGGATTATAGCTCGCAATCACATCTTGATCAGATGAATGTTTCCATTCATTATTAATAAAATTTAAAAATGTTTGTGCTGCTGTTTTAGTTTGACTCACAAAAATCCACTCCCTATTAAAAAATTAACTTATTAAAATCCCAGGTTGATAAATAAAATCACCCTTAGTTAGCAACAGATTCTTTTTTCACTAGTTGTTTTACTGGATTTCTAAGAGTGCCAACTCCTGAAATTTCAATTTCAATTGTATCTCCGTCATTTAATGTGAATTCATTTGGAGGAACAACACAAGTTCCAGTTAACAGTACTGTGCCATCAAAGATGTCGTTATCAAGTATTAAGTATGAAACTAATTCATCAAGCTTTCTTTTTAATTGATTTACACCGGCATTTCCTTCAAACACCTTCTCATTTTGACGGAAAATACGGCAAGTAATCGTTAATGCATATGGATCCTCTACAGCATCAGCAAGTAAGATTGCAGGACCAATTGAACATGAATTTTTCCACATTTTTGCCTGTGGAAGATAAAGAGGATTCTCACCTTCAATATCACGGCAACTCATATCGTTCCCAGCTATATAGCCTAAAACTTTTCCACCTTTATTAAGAACTAATCCTAATTCTGGTTCAGGAATTTGCCAATTAGAATCTGAGCGAAGATAAACTTCCTGTCCCGGACCAACTGTTCGTGCAGCTGTTGATTTAAAGAAAATTTCCGGACGCTCAGCATCATAAACTTTATCATAAAACGTTGTAGCATCCAGTTTTCCTTCCGTTGCTTCATAATTTCTAGCATCACGACTTTTTTCGTATGTAACTCCAGATGCCCATACTTCTGGTGCATCTATTGGTGTTGTAAGGATCATATTTTCATATTTTTCAAGTGGTTCATTTACAATAAACTCTTGGGCTAATGCTAATACTGTCTTTCCTTGTTTCTCTGCGTCGTTAACAAACGTCATAAAATCAGAGTATGGTAAGTCAAAAACAAAACCCTCCCTATCAACTGCTGCTAATTGAAGTTTGGCTTCATTCTTCTTATAACGTATTATTCTCATTAAAAACCCTCCTGTTTTATATTATAAAACTCTGTTCTGTTATATAGATAAAAATAGGCTAAGCCTATTCTAATCAAATCCTCTTATATCCATAACCTATTGATACGGATATTTGCTCACCTGTTTCTTTTAATAATGTTTTATACTCATCTATTATTTCATCTTTAGCCTTAGCAGAAGACAAAGACATACTGATAGCAGCTATGACCTTATCTGTATGATCCATAATTGGTACTGCTATACAAAAGATCCCAGGTTCATTTTCTTCATTGTCAATAGCAAACCCTTTAGTTCTAACGATTTGAAGTTCATTTAAAAACTCTTCTTTATCTGTTATTGTCTTATCAGTTCTTTGCTTAAATTGATAGTTAGACAGGATATCCTCAATTTCACGATCATTTTTAAAAGCTACTAAAGCTTTTCCAACAGCACTTGTGTGTATTGGGACACGACGCCCAATTTTCGAATAAAACACGGTAACTCCATGACCTTCTACTTTATCAATATAAACGCCTTCCTGGCCATCTAATATAACTAAATGAACAGTATTCTTTGTTTGATATGATAATAATTCTAAATATTTTCTTGCATTTGTACGAAGGTCCATATTTTCAATAACATAATTACCACGTTCAAACAATTTAAGGCCTAAGGAATACTTTCCATTCTCTTCATTTTGCTTAATGTAACTATGAGCCTGTAATGTTTTCAATAATGAATGAATTGTACTTTTATGGAGATTCATTCGTTTACTTATCTCTGTAATGCTTAATTCGTATTCACGATCATCAAAAAGTTCTAAAATTCGTAAAGCTCGTTCTACTGATTGGATAATTGGCACATTTCTCATTCCTTTTTGGTAACTAAGCGATTTAAAATAATTATATATTACATTTGTTTTCCTAGATATTAAAACATATTCGTTATTATAGTGTAATTACACCTTTTAAGAAAGACCAATTGATACAATGTGTATAGTTTTAAAACAAGCTTTATAACGCTTTCATTTCTTTACATAATAAACGTTTTATAATGTAAAACTAAATTTTATATTATAGCAACTTTATGGTAATCATATAGTACTATGATTATTTTTTCAATACTAAATTTTAAATTTTCTTAATTCGACATTTTTTATTGAAAACCTTTGATCTTCACTTCCCCTTACACCATGGCTTTCCAATGTATTTAGCATAAACTAAAAAAGACTGTATGGTGCATCAACACCAAACAGCCAGCTACAGCTATTTCCTTCAAGCGGATCAGAAAAATGGAGTAAATTACTCACCTTAACGTTGTCCTAAGCTCAAAGGCTATTATTTAACTAGAATCTTATAAGGAAAATAAGGATATTTAACAAGAGTTTCTTTATCATAATCAGGTTTAATAATATATGTATCTGACGTATGCACTGCAGGAGAAAAATTTGTACTTCCTGAACCATCATAATAAGTTGGTTTTACTTCCTCTTTGCTCATGTCCATTTGCTCCTTTTATGATATTTTCCTTTTAGTTATAGAACGATGAGAAAACATAATAATGACACTACTACATAAACTCATGTCTGTAGTTCTATTATATCATCAATATATAAGTCTTATATCCCGTTTTTCACAAAAATATTTTTAAAAATGTGATTATATTCACATCATTATAACTTAAAGAATTAAAACGAGCTTAGTTGATACTCTATACACATCCTTGTTAATTTTTCACCTACTTATTTAACTAGTTGTCTCCGCCAAATTTAACTATTCATAACTCAGATTTAAACTTAATTTAAATTTCGTCATGTATCATTTAATTATTGAGAAATTGTTTGTATTAGACAAAATAGAAAGTTGAGGGAAATAAATGTCTTTTTTAAAAAGCTGTACACTTTTCATAGCGGTCATTGCTTTTACTGCTTTATTTTCGGGTTGTGGGAAAGGTGAACCGATAGAAAATGCGGATCAATATATTTCAACAGTGGATTTAATGGATATTCCAGATGATGTAGAAGTTATTGGGTTAGGAGAAGCAACACATGGTAACATTGAATTTCAAGAATTAAAAAAACAGGTCTTTGAAACATTAATAAAAAAGGAAAATGTACGCGTCTTTATCTTGGAAGGTGATTTCGGAGGCGGGCAGCAGATCAACAACTATATCGTAAATGGAGAAGGCACCGCAGAAGCAGTTGTAAACTCCCTTGATTATAGCATTTATAAAACCAAACAAATGATGGATCTTGTTCAATGGATGCATGATTATAACGAGTCGGTAAAAGAGGATGAAAAAATTCGTTTTTATGGTAATGATATGCAGCGCTATGATTTCAGTAAAAAGGAACTATTTGCTTATTATGCTGGTGTAAATAAGGAGGTTGCAAATAAATATGCAGAACAGTTGAACCATGTTTCCAACGAAACAATGCGGGAATTAACAACTGAAAAATTGGAAAAGGTAGATGATACGGTCGATGACATCATTGGAGATTTACAATCAAACAAAGCGGAGTATTTGGAAAAATCGTCTCCTGAAGACTTCGCGTTTGCCACAGCATATGCACAAAATATGAAGCAGCGTGCACAATTGTTTTTAAATGAAGAAAACTACACACATCTACGCGATCAATATTTAGCTGAAAATTTACAATGGATTATTGAATATGAAAAAAAACGCGGAAATGATAAAGTATTCTTCACCGGACATAATGGTCATGTCGAAAAAACATCTGCCTCGGCTGCTGGCTATAAATCGATGGGTAATTATTTGGATGAGATATATGGAACGAAGTATTTTGCAATAGGTACTGATTTTATAAACAGCGAATTTCAGGCGAAGAGCGATGATTCCGGCAGCCGCAAAGTTTTTACAGTAGAGAATCATAATGAACTAGTTGATGCATTTAGCGGTGTTGAGGAAAATATCTTTTATGTTGATTTTGAAATGAGCCGTGAATCTGCTGAATTGGAGACTATTCTTTCAAGTGAACAAAAAATGGCAAATATAGGCGACGACTTTCGTTCATGGTATAAGCTATTAAAGATGTTTTATACGATTGAAATGGTGCCGGATCAGGCTTACGACAGTATTATCATTGTGAAGAATGCTACACCAACGAAAATGTTCGAGTTAAACTAGAAAGAGAGAAAACCTTAAGAATTTTTAACATGTACCCCTATGAAATCAACAGACTTTCCAATACAGACATCTTTGGAAATAATATATAGTAGGAATTTGCATAAACTAAAAGAGACTGTTCGGTGCTGGAACACTAAACAGCCATACAATAGCTATTCCCTTCAAGGGGATCAGCGAAGTTGGGTATATGACTCACCCTATTGCCGTCCAAAGCTCAAGGGTGGGTTATTTTTTGTCTCTAAAAGATATGATAGACAACACCAAACAATTATTAAGGTCCTTGAAGTCAAAACCTTTCCCCCATTACTTTCCCTCAACAATCTTTGCAAACTCATCAAGAGTCGTTGAATATTTAATATAGATACGCGGTAAAAGATAAAGTTCTTCCTTAATGCCCTTCTTAGTAAATAATTCAGGAGTTGTTGTGAGTCCAAACGAATAATATTTTTTCGTTTCTGCTATAACCTTGTCGTTAGTATTGCCGTAAGGATATGAAAGTGCAATAACAGGTTTGCCTGTTATTTTTTGAATCGTATCTTTAGATCCTTTTAATTCTTTTTCAAATACATTTATTTTTGTTAAATCTGGATGTGTTGCCGTATGAGATTGTATTGAGATGATTCCTGAATCAACCATCTTTTTTATTTCCGAATTCGATAATCGGTTTGAACGACCAATAAAATCAGAAATAACAAAAATAGTTCCGTTTGGTTTAAACTGTTCATTTGTTAGGTTTTGAAAGGTTGCAAAAGCATTCAAATTATTTTTATATCCATCATCAAAGGTAATAAAAATCGGTTTTTTCACGTTCTCAATGTCTTTCCATCTTTCAAAAGTTAATAAAGTATAACCATGATCTCGTAAATAAATCATTTGTTTTTCAAAGTTTTCCGGGGTTACATATAACTCTTTTGAACCAAGACCCTTATATTCGTCGATTGAATGGTAAACTAAAATCGGGACTTTCTGCTGTGCAGAAGTTTGAGATGGAAGCATTAAGATTAAATAACAAATAAACAACATGATTATAGCTTTCATAGAAACCCCCTCTCATTAACCCCTTTATTTTCTCTTTATTTTTCCATTCATTTTGAAGAGATATACAATGTAGATGATAGAAATTTACCCTTTCCACACTTTAGTTTTTCTAATCAGATCATCCAAACTACAAAAAACATGCAGGTTAATATACCCGCATGTTTGTTTGAAGTGTATTTTATTTTCCACTTTTAAATTCTTTCAAAACCTCATTAAATCGATCCGGGAAATTTGTAAACACACCTGTAACTCCCCATTCTAATGCTTTTCTGAGGTCATCCTTCTCATTAATTGTATATGGGTGAATATGCAAACCGTTCTCTCTCACTTTTTCTACATATGCCTTGTCAATTCGTGCAAAGTTTGGACCAACACCTACGGCATACTCCTTTATTTCCTTGATCTCTTCTTCGGTAATTGTTGCTGGAGAGCGATACGATTTAAGTTGTACCAATGGAATCTGTGAGTTAAGTTCATGCATTTTTAATAAACTTTCTTGACTGAACGATTGGATAATAACATGACTTGAGCGCCCATTTACACCTGTAAGCTTGTATTCTTCAAGTAATTCTAGTAGTTTTTCCTCCATACCAGGGTAAACGTCCGGTGATTTTGTTTCTATGTAGTAATCAGCACCACGGCCAAACCTTTCAAATACCTCTTCTAATGTAGGAACTTGAAGTCCTTCATATTCCTCTTTTGCATATTCTGGATACTTTTCATTAAACCATGAACCGGCATCAAGCTCTTTTATTTCCTCTAATGTTTTTTCCTTAACCAATCCAGTGCCGTTTGTAGTTCGGTTTACCGTTTCATCATGCATGGCAATAAGGTGTCCATCCTTTGTCATTTGAAGGTCGATTTCAATATAATCCCCCTTCATTTCCTCACCTAATTCGTATGCTGCAATTGTGTGCTCAGGAGCATGTCCAGAAGCGCCGCGATGTGCAACGTTTAATAGTTTTGTTTCAGTTGTTGGAGAACTTGATTTTCCAGCTGCAGCCGCAACACCAGGTATAGAAACTTGCAGGGTTAACCCTAATGTCAAACATAGTAATGCTGTCTTTCTTAAATTTTTCTTCATTTATATTACACTCCCTTTTTGTAAGTTCTATACTTACATTACTAGGGAAATGTAAATCTTAGATTGATAGATCGTAAATAATTCATTTACAAATAAAAACAGGAAAAAAATCCTGTTCTATTAAATATCACTTCTACCATTTAGTGTCATATAATAGTTTTATTTGCTTATAATCTTATGAAATAGTAGTTATTATCACCCATCAATCGTCTTGTTTTCATTGTTAGTCATTTTATATAAAGCGAGTAAAATTTTATTAACACGTCTGTTTGTTTACAAAAAAGATGGAATAATGGAAATATTTTTACGAGAAATTTACAAAACTCATGGATGAGCTTATTTTAACAAAGTATTTTCCTTATTCTGCAATTCCAAATTTTTCAAGCAAATGCTTCACCAGTTTCTGATAGTAGCTTTCACTTACAAAGCTTTTTGCACCTCTAAGAATTTCTGTCCAATAGTGCTCAGGTGGGGCCACTTCCTTTGCCTTATCAACGACGAAAAACGTTAATACATTCCTATAGGTTTTTCCATCTATCATTACATCAATAAATGAAGGACGATAAATTTGACCCATCACACCTTCTCGGTGGAATAAGTAAGTTAATGCTTCGCGGGATATATGATAGACTTTCCCCTCTACATACTCCGCCGATTCAATAAGATCTGCTCTACCACCATCATGAGATTTTCGGGTATATGCTAATGAATAATTCTTTGCCACACCACAGCCTGCTACTTTTTCAAATTCGTGGTTAACACCTGCCAGCTTAAAGCGCTCATCATCCATGCATGACCCATAGGCAAAATACAATAATTCATTTTGTTGTAAGTATCGATGACACTTCCAATCACCAAACTTAATTTCCTCATGATTAGTATCGTTACTTGAAGAATATACATATACATACGCTTCGATTGTATGGAAATCTGTATGAACCACCTGTGTAATACGTTCATATAGATTGTTCCTTCCCTTACCTTCATAGCCTTCGAGATCATCAAGACTTGCAAGTTGCTTGTCGGTTACTTCATATACCTCCCCGTAGACTCTATTTTTATTGCTTGTAAACAAAGCCGGATATCCATAGCCAGTGTCATATAAAATCCCATTTGTCCAACATTGACGACTGACACACTTCGCATTTTTTAATAAGTAGTGATTAGTTTCATGCTGTCGTAATGTACCGTAAACAAATATCATGTTTAATTTTTCCATCCTTACATTCTCCTTTCCAGCCATTTTTTCACAAGTATATGCTTTGAAAAGTTCGATTAGTTCCAAATAAAAAAGAGCACTTCTGCAGATACACAGCTATGCTCTCTGAATTTCTTCTATAAATTCGTATCGATTACCTTACAAGCTCGTCGATACCTTAACTTTCTTGTCTCTTACTAGTTTTAAACATGTATAACCTAATACAACGATCCATATCATTGTAAGGAAATAGAAACTAATTGAACTGACTGTTAATTCAAAAACTGCTTTACCCATGGCTGTGTGGATACCCAGCATGATTAATGCAAGATTCCAAGTCAAACCTGTTAAATGTATGATCTTTGCTTTCATTTCATTAGCGTACGTGGATAGCATCGTTAACCATGCAATCAAAGGAATGACTTGAAGTCCGTGAAAGCCTAATCCATGAAGCCAGATGATATTACCATCTATACCGGTAAATCGCCCTTGAAGCACAATCATCCAGATGCCACCTGAGAAGGCAATTAACGTTGAGAGTATTCCATAGCGTAAAGCGTTTGACATGAGAGGATTTCGCTTCTTATCACCTTGTTTAAAAATCGATACCGCTAATACAATATATAAAATAATAATGACTAATGAGACTAATCCAAACAGCCCTCCGAGAATCTGATCTTGTATCTCTCCAACCTGTGTAAATCTCGGGTTAATGCCTCTCATGTGTTGGATGGTTTCCACTCCGTAGCTATATAACGTGGAAATAATCAACATCCAACGAAAAAACCGCCTTTTTCTTATTGAAAAATTGACATATCGTAAAATGACGGCAGTTGTCATAATAAAAGTACCAATCGCGATGTTGAAGGACACCGCTTTATATAAATCACCTTCTGGTGGTATAGAGGCTCCAGTAAATAAAATGGTCACCAAACAAACAGCACCTAATAAAATCCCTAACAATCCTGTTAAAAACATGTACCTTTCTTCTAAAAGTATTCGATGATTTACAATACGACCGATAAAATGAACCATTTATTCATCAACCCTTCTTAATGAAATTAACTAAATTTAATATCTCGAATTTAACATACCGACCGTCGGTTTGTAAATGGTTTACTTCTTCTTTCTTCAGTTGTATAGTTAAACTACCTTACAAAATGGAGTGTTTTATCATGATTGAGAGTGAAAGCTTACATAAATTAATTGATGTTACAGAAAAAATTATTGCTGAAAAAGGTTGTCAAAAAACAACACTTAACGAAATAATCAGGCGCAGCGGGTTATCGAAAGGAGCTATTTATCATTACGTTAACAGTAAAAATGAACTTTTTGCCCTTGTCTTAAAGCAACAATTAAAGCAAGTGGATGAAAGGTTTCATGAGAGTATAGGGAAACAAGAAAGAGCAGAGCTTGGAGACCCGCTGCGGGAAACGCTAAGATCTTTTATCCATACAAAAACTAGTGTTTCTAACCAAATCTTTTTTTATTTATTAAGTCACCAAAATGATGAGGAAGATCAGCAAATTCTTCTGGACTTCCAGCAACTTAACTATCAGCTTGCCGTAAACTGGATAAAGTCCGGTCAAAATGGAGGTCCTATCCCAAGTGACCTCGATGCTGATCGGGTTTCTGCTTTTTTTACTATTTTAGGATATGGAATGAGAGTTCAATCCATGATTTCTGATAATGAGAAATTATTCACTTCAGAAGAAGTTTTTAAAATCATGAAGCAGACTCTTTCTAAGAAAGAGCTTTTTTGATGTATCTTTACAAAAATTATTCCTGTAAAGACCAAGTAGTAAAAAAGGATAAGGAGTTAATGAGCAATTTCCAGACCATGTTACACAAAAAAGATTATCATACAGATTTGGTTTTAAAGAAGTAAATCCTGGGTAACTTACCTATTGTATAGGGTGAGTTATTTTTTTTGCCTCCGTCAGTCTTCCTTCCCCATTATGTTTACATGAAATTAGGAAAAAAGAAGATACTAACTTATGCGTTAACACATGTGGGAGGTTATTTTATGAAACAAAAGTTTATTGTGTTTTATATATCATTAATTATTCTTTCTTTAGTTGTTATTGCCGGACTTATGATTCCGAATGCATTAGAGCAGGTCACTGCTAATATACAAGCTTTCTTTTCTGATGCGTTTGGATGGTATTATTTAATCCTCGTCACTATTGTTCTTGTCATTTGTTTGTTTCTGCTCATTTCACCTATTGGACGAATTAAGCTTGGAAACCAAGATGAAAAGCCTGAATTTTCTACGCCCACCTGGATTGCGATGTTGTTTAGTGCAGGTATGGGGATCGGGCTTGTCTTTTATGGAACGAGCGAACCAATTAGCCATTATGCAATTAGTTCTCCTACAGGTGAAGTTGGAACAAATCAAGCGATAAAGGATGCCCTCCGCTTTACTTTTTTTCATTGGGGAATTCACGCTTGGAGTATATATGCCATGGTTGCACTAGCAATTGCCTATTTTCATTTTAGACATAAGAAATTGAGTTTAATTAGTGCAACATTGGAGCCCCTTTTCGGTGATAAGGTAAACGGCGTTGCAGGAAAAGCGATTGATGTTTTTTCTGTATTGGCAACTGTACTCGGTGTAGCAGCATCACTCGGTTTTGGGGCAGTTCAAATTAATGGAGGCCTGGCATATCTATTTGACATTCCTAAAACAATTGGAATTCAATTTTTGATTATTGCGATTGTTACCGTCTTATTTTTACTATCGGCAATGTCTGGATTAGGGAAAGGAATAAAAATATTAAGTAACGCGAATATGATTTTAGCTGGTGCTTTATTGTTGCTGATGTTTATATTCGGTCCAACATTATTCATTTTAAATTTATTTACCGATACAATTGGTCAGTATATTCAAACGTTACCACAAATGAGCTTTAGAATTGCGCCTTTAAATGAAGACATTCGGGAATGGATCAATGGCTGGACGATTTTCTATTGGGCTTGGTGGATTGCATGGTCTCCATTTGTAGGGATCTTTATTGCCCGTGTTTCCAAAGGTAGAAGTATAAGGGAATTTGTTTTTTATGTCCTGCTTATCCCTTCTATCGTTGTTTTTCTATGGTTTTCCGCTTTCGGAGGTTCAGCCATTGAACTTGAACACAATGGTATTGCACAAATTTCTACATTATCTGCAGAGGAATCGTTATTTGGTGTATTTGCGAATTATCCATTTCCTCTCGTAACATCCATTACAGCCATGTTGCTTATCGGGTCATTTTTTATTACATCTGCCGATTCAGGGACATATGTATTAGGAATGATGACAACAAATGGATCACACTCACCTGGTAATAAAGTAAAATTCACATGGGGAATATTACTTTCAGCTATTGCATTAGCACTTCTATACTCAGGCGGTCTTCAAGCATTACAAAATATGATGATTATTGCGGCATTACCATTTTCAATCATTATC
Source organism: Metabacillus schmidteae (assembly GCF_903166545.1). Taxonomy (NCBI): domain Bacteria; kingdom Bacillati; phylum Bacillota; class Bacilli; order Caryophanales; family Bacillaceae; genus Metabacillus; species Metabacillus schmidteae. The sequence continues at coordinate 3,099,991 of NZ_CAESCH010000001.1, forward strand.
GCTTTAATGACCATCAGTTTAGTTAAGGCTTTACGCACAGAAGCCAAACAGCTTGGAATTGGAAAGATTAAAAAAAGGAAGGCATGATATTATGAACGACATAGTTGGGATACTATGTCGTTTATATCTTGACTTCCAGAAACTATTATATTGGCTACTAAGTCGATTAAACTTCCTTGCTGACAATTGATACGATCTTATGAATAAAAAGATTGTTTGGTGATAGAACTAAACAGCCATTGTGAGAATTTGCAGTTGTAGTTCTTACTGGTTTTGTTACCTATTTTAAAAAACGCACTCATCCTACCATTCCGCTAATGAGTTATCTTTTTCATGAAACCAGTGAGGTAACCTCCAGTCACCTTCATAAATGTCAGAAGCAAATGCTTCTTCATCCAATTCAATTCCCAATCCAGGTGCCTTTGGAAGATCGATATATCCGTCTTTCATAACAAATGGCTGCTTAATCAGACCTTCTCCCAGTGTGATTTGTTCTTGGGCAACAAAATTTTGAACGGTCGCATCTAATTGGATACTTGCAGCAAGGTTAATAGGTCCTAACGGATTATGAGGAGCAAACCCTGCATAATACACTTCACCCATTGCCGCGATTTTTTTTGCTTCTGTAATTCCGCCGCAATGAGCCAAATCTGGTTGCAGCACAGATGCGGCCTGTTTTTCTAACACTTCCCGGAATCCCCATCTCGTATAAAGTCGTTCACCAGTCGCAATAGGAAGGGATGTTGATCGAGCAATTGTTACCATCGTATCAACATTTTCAGGAAGACATGGTTCTTCAATAAAGAGTGGCTTAAATGGCTCAAATTCCTTTGCCAACTGGATTGCTAATGCAGGACTTACTCTACCATGAAAATCAATGCCAAAGTCACGGTCTGGTCCAATGATATCTCTTAAAATGGACATCCTTTCTACTTGTCTATTTATATATGCTGAAGTTTCAAGATGCTGTGCTTTTTCATGAACGGCTGTTTTGATCATCGTATACCCTTCTTCTACAGCCTCTCTCGCATTTTTTTTGAATTCCTCCAGGTCATCACCGTGCACATGCTGGTAAACTCGAATTTTGTCACGAACCTTTCCTCCTAAGAGTGTATATACAGGAACGTTTAAACTTTTCCCTAAGATATCCCATAATGCTTGATCTACAGCACTTATGGCACTACAAAGAATAGCACCGCCTCTGTAAAAAGTCCCACGGTACATCAAGTTCCAGAGATGCTCGATCTCCCTCGGATCCTGCCCAATTAACAGATATTCAAACTCTTTTATCGCCATTTCTACTACCTTTGCTCTACCTTCTAAACAAGCTTCCCCTAACCCAACTATCCCATCATCTGTATGCACTTTTAAAAATGAATATCTCGGTTTTACATGTACGACTTCCAGTTTTGTGATTTTCATTGACTATCTCCTCTCAAAATTTTTTAAGATTTTACTGATCCTGCTGTTAAACTACTAATTAAATACTTCTGGAAAAATAAAAAGAAAATTAATAATGGAATTGTAGCTACTAATGAGGCTGCCATCATATCATTCCACATGATCCGATATTGGCCAATGAGCTGCCCAATTCCTACAGGTACTGTTTTCATCGTTTCCGATTGTGTTAAAACTAGGGCAAACATATACTCGTTCCAACCTACGATAAACGCATAAATGGCTGTTGCAGCCACTCCAGGTAAACTTAGCGGGAAAATAATTTGCAGGAATGTCCGAAATGGACTGCATCCGTCAATAGCTGCTGCTTCATCTAATTCTTTTGGTATACTATTAAAATAGCCCATCATCATCCACGAGCAGAACGGTATGGTAAAGGAAATATATGTTAGAATTAATCCAAGATAGGTGTTTACAAGTCCGAGTGTTTGCATAATTTTATAAAATGGAATTAACAGCATAATGGAAGGAAACATTTGGGTAACTAATAGAAACGTAAGGAAAGCACCTTTTCCCTTAAAGTTAAACCGTGATGCCCCATATCCTGCTAAACACGAAAATGCTAATGATATAAATGTTGCTGCGGAAACGACTAAAATACTATTAAAGAAGTATTGTCCGAATGGATAATCGGTCCATATTCTTGAGAATGACTGGAACGTTATTTCATCTGGAATCCACTTAGGTGGAATCGTAAAAATAGCTTGATCATTTTTTATAGAAGTTGATAACATCCAAAACACGGGGATAATGACTATAAGTGAAAAAAAGACGAGAATAAGATAAGCTGTAATATTGTTTACGAGTTTCCTCCGTTTATTTGTCATCTAAAAACCTCCTATAAAGGTAGCTCATAAGCAGACAGATAAAGAATACAATGACAGCTGTTGCTGCTGCTCTACCAAATCTGAAATCTTGGAAGGCGATTTGATATATATCAATACTGATGACACTTGTCGAATTGACTGGCCCACCCGCCGTTAATAACCAAACGATTGTAAAGTGCTTAAACCACCATACTGTTTCTAATATTATTGTCACCATTAGTACTGGCATAAGACCTGGAATTGTAATGTGACGAAACGCCTGCCATTTATTAGCCCCATCTATTTCTGCAGCCTCATACAAATCTTTAGAAATAGCTTGTAAACCAGCAAGAACTAATATCAGAACCAATGGATACCCTTTCCAAATACATGCAATCACTACGCCAATTAAGGCAAATGATGGAGAATCGAGCCAGGCTATCGGTTCACTAACTATATGTAAACCACTAAGAATATGATTTAATAACCCATACATCGGGTTAAATAGCCATTTCCATAATAGAGCTACAACAACCTCCGGGAATAACCATGGTAAAATGAGCAGGGCTCGAAAGAACACCCTTCCTTTTATATTCATATTTAAGATGATGGCTAAGAGAGTACCAACAACTAAGTTCCCACCAACAACAAGAATGGTAAATTGAAAAGTAAGAGCAATCTTTTGAATAAACTCAGGATCTTTAAAAGCCTGAATATAATATTCCAGTCCAACAAAATCCCATTTATTTAATAGATTCGTATCAAATAAACTAATATATCCACCGTAAAGTAATGGATAGGCAATTAAAATAAGAAGGGTAATGATTGTTGGAAAGATAAACCAATAACCAGCCCATTTTCCTTGATGTGAATAGCTGCTCTTCAACCTCTCCTCCTCCTTTAAAGGTAGTGAAAGGAAAAGGAATTTTCCTTTCCCTCTATAAACTTTTACTTATTATTTTCAATTTCTCGGCGAACCTTTTCAGCGGCATTCTTTGCTGCTTCTTCCGCTGTCATTGTTCCAGAGATAATTGCTTGATACGCTTCTGCTGAAGCTAACTGTACACTCGGGTAATAAGGTGTATTTGGTAATGGGAATGCGTAATCCAATGCTTCAATGAACCCTTGCAACTCAGGTGTGCTAACAGCAGGATCATTTCCTGCTTCCATTCTTGCAGGAATCCGTCCGGTTTTTTCATTCCAAGCTAATTGATTTTTCTTGTTTAATAAGAATTTTAAGTATTTTACTGCAGCATCTTTATGCTCACTTGTTGCCGAGATGGAGAAACCTAACATGCCTAAAACCGCTTTATGCGTTTGCCCCTCCTCATGTGGGAGAGGAACACCAGCAATTTTCCCTTCCAATTCAGGGTTTTGATTTAGGATACTTCCAATTGAATGCGGACCAGTGACCATCATTGCCGCTTTTTCAGACGCCATTAGGCTGACCGCCTCTGGATACCCAGTTTGAAGTGGACCAGGAGGAACAACTTCATGCTCAGTTACAAGCTCACTAAAGAATGAAAACGCATCAATTGCTTCTTTCGAATCATATCCTGTTGTCCATTCACCATTTTCGCTCGTAAGTTCTTCAGCTCCAAATGTTCTCATAATTGGAATGAATCGCGATCCACCAGAGCCATTATTTGTCCCAACCATCGCAAAGCCCCAGCGATCAACTTCACCATCTCCATTTGTATCGCCTGTTAGCGTTTTCGCTGCTGTCAAAAATTCATCCCATGTTTTTGGAGGGTTTAGCCCTTCTTCTTCAAACCAATCTTTTCGATATAATAAACCCGTAGGAATCGTAAACCATGGAGCGTATTGCAGCTTACCATCAATCATGGCTTCATCTAATGTTGCTGGATAAAAACCATTAATATACTCTTCTCCTAACAGTGGAGTTAAATCTTCGACAATTCCCATTTCATGTGCTTTCCCATAAAACTCCGGGCTATTTATAAAGATATCTGGGACTTCACCACCCGTTGCCATAGTTGTTAGTTTTGTGTAAATTTCATTCATCGGTACACCAATAAACTCAATTTTAATATTCGGATTTTCTTTCATAAAATCTTCAGCAATCTGTTTTTCTACATCTCCTTCAGGGCTCTCTACAACTGTCGGTGATAGAACTTTCAGGGTAATTGTGTCACTACTGTCAGAATCACTTCCTCCAGAACCACTACTTTGATTAGAGCAACCTGCAACAAGCATCATAAAAATAAGTCCTATTACTGTAAAAAGCTTTGGAAATCTAGTTTTTCTCATGTTGAACCTCCTAGAATTTAATTATTCCAAAAGCAGACTACCAATCTGCTATAGAACCGTCACTATGATAAAGACGGGGTGTCTCCCAGTCTCCTTCATACATTCTTTCTTTTAATGCTTCTTCATCAACTTCAATTCCCAATCCAGGACTTTTTGGTATTTCAATGTAACCGTCTTCAATTTTGAACGAATTTTTAAGAATACCATGCCCTAAATCAGACTTATCATCTAAAGTTGGATGTTCTTGTATTAAAAAATTAGGTGTACAAGCATCTAATTGAATACATGCCGCCAATGAAATAGGACCTAAGGGATTATGAGGAGCAACCGCACCATAATAGGTTTCTGCAAGTGCTGCTATTTTCTTAGATTCAAAGATTCCACCCGCATGACATAAATCAGGCTGAACGATTGAAACGGCTTGTTTTTCAATCACCTCACGGAATCCCCATTTCGTATACAGTCTTTCACCTGTAGCAATTGGAATGGTAGTCGAATTCGCTATTTTCACCATTGCCTCAACATTCTCCGGTAAACAAGGCTCTTCAATAAACATTGGATAGTATGGTTCAAATGCTGCGGCAAGCCGAATGGCCATCGCAGGACTCACTCTTCCATGAAAATCAATAGCAATATCCATTTCAGTTCCAACTGCATTACGAATGGCAGACAATTTCTCAACCTGTTTGTTGACATAGGCGAGGCTATCAACAATTTGCACCGGTCCATCAAGAGCTATTTTAATCGCATTAAAGCCTTGTTCTTTTCTTTTAAGTGCTAAATGAACAGCATCCTCAATCGTGTCTCCATGACAATGGGCATACATTCGAATTTTGTCACGACATGCCCCTCCTAACATTTCATAGATTGGGAGATGATAATATTTTCCTTTTATGTCCCATAGTGCTTGCTCAATTCCACTAATTGCACTTACTAGAATAGGGCCTCCACGATAAAATCCTCCTCGATACATTGCTTGCCAATGGTGCTCAATCTTAAGTGGATCTTGACCAATAAGATAGGATTCGAGTACTTTTATTGCAGCTTCTACCGTATGGGAATTTCCTTCAACAATTGGCTCACCATACCCAACAATCCCTTCATCTGTTTCAACTTTAAGAATTAGCCATCTTGGTAAGATATGAAATAGTTCCAGCTTACTAATCTTCAATCATGTCCCTCCTTTTTTATACAAAAATGACTGAATGGGCATCTCCATCGATCGAATTAGCCTACTTGCCAATGATTTGCGGCATGGATGTATCTTCTATTTTTGCTTTACATGTCGATTTGCGGATCATAAGTTCCGGTATAACCTCGAATTTAACAGGTTTCGTATGCTTTTTACGTTTGATTTTTTTAAATAGCAGCTCGGAAGACTTTGCCCCCATCTCCAGAACGGGAGTGGCAACAGTTGTAAGTGGAGGATCCAACAATCCAGTCCACTCAAAGTCATCGAACCCAATTACCGAAACATCTTTCGGAACTTCCAGGCCTTTTTCTCTAACGGCCTTTATCACTTCTAACGTTAAATTGATATTGGTAGATAAAAATGCAGTTGGAGGATCCGGACTTTCTAGTAATCGTAGTGTTGTCTTTACACCATGTCCCTTCTCTTGTTTAATGATATTAATTAACTGCTTATCAACGGGTACACGATTTGTTTCTAATGCTTCTTTGTAAGCTTCCAATCTTTCTCCGCGAACAAGGATATTTTCAATAGGATAAAGCATTATCGCAATTCGATCATGACCTAAAGATAAGAGATGATTCATCGCTTCCATCGTTCCTGTTGTATTATCAACAATGACCATATCCTCCTGAATATTCGATGGGGAACTATTGATAAATACAACTGGAAACTTGATAGATTGCAGGTAAGCAAAAAGCTCTGACTGTGGCTGAATTGTATTAATAATTAATCCATCAACTTGTCTTCCAATTAGCATTTTAATATTTTCTTCCTCTTGCTTTGCACTCATAGACGAGTCACTCACCATTAAGCTGTATCCCTTTTTTACACATTCCTCTTGTATTCCCTTAATCACATCTGCCCAAAAAGGAGACATATCCGCTACAATGAGACCAATTACCTTTGTCTCTTTCTTTTTTAAACTTTGGGCTACAGAATTAGGACGATAATTTAATTCTTCAATTGCCTTAAGTATTTTATCTTTCATTTCATCTGACATATGTTTATAGTTGTGATTTAACACTCTCGAAACAGAACTTTTTGAAACACCTGCCTTTTTTGCAACATCTTCTATTGTCGTCATAATTGGTCCTCCTAAAGTCTCGAAACGGTTTCTGAAATCGGTTTTATGTTAAAGCTTATTACAATGTGTAACCAAGTATTACAGAAAATCAAAAAAAGTCCCTCACTGGGACAGAGGGACAGGTTCGTCGTTCCACCATTTATTGGAAATAATATAACTCGTTCGAATAATAAGAAGAAAATATGTTTCTTTTTCAAAGAATTGACGTATTCTGTTCAGTTAATTGTTCGATCAGCATGAAGAGATCCTCAAAAAAACAGTAGTTGCATAAATTGATAGACAAAAATCACTCGCAAAATACCTTTATCCATTATCTCGATTTTTTGCTACTTTGCCTGTTCCACTCAATTTAAGGATATTGCATTCAAATAAAAAAGCGTGTGAATTCACAATAAAATTCACACGCTTTTTTATAGATTTTAACTAACAACTAACTATTACACAAAATATAATATATTATTATTGATTGTGTTGATATGAAGAAACATTAAATATCCAGCTTACGGGTACCAAGCAATTTCACCATTTCAGGATCCCTATGTGAGAAGAACAAACTCTCTTTCGTATCTAATGCCGCAATTTTCCTCATATCATCCTGGTTTAATTCAAAGTCAAAGATATTGAAGTTTTCAATGATTCTTTCTTTACGAACAGACTTCGGTATCGCCACGACTCCTCTTTGTGTTAACCATCGTAAAATAACCTGGGCAACAGATTTATTATACTTATCTGCTATTGATACTAACATTTCGTCCTGGAACATGTTATTTTTCCCTTCAGCAAATGGTCCCCAAGACTCAATTTGAACATTGTTCCCTTTCATAAAGTTATGACTATCTATTTGCTGGCAGAAAGGATGTGTTTCAACTTGGTTTACGGCAGGAACTACTTGATTATGAAGAATTAAATCTACTAGACGGTCACTATGGAAGTTACTAACGCCAATTGCCTTGATTTTTCCTTGCGCGTTCAATTCCTCCATTGCACGCCAAGAACCATATACATCGCCGTATGGTTGATGAATTAAATATAAATCCAGGTAATCCAATTGTAGTCTTTCAAGTGATTTTTCGAATGCTTTCTTTGTGCTCTCGTAACCAGCATCCTGAACCCAGAGTTTTGTGGTAATAAACAATTCCTCTCTTGATACTCCACTACGCTTGATAGCTCTGCCGACTGCTTCTTCATTTAGATAAGAGGCAGCAGTGTCTATCAGACGATAGCCTGCTGTAATAGCGTCGTAAACAGCTTGTTCACATTCTTTTTCATCTTGTATTTGAAAAACACCAAAACCTAGTATCGGCATTTCAACTCCATTATTTAACCTAACTTGTTGCATAAAAAATTCCTCCTGTTTATTAAATTTACGTGGCTTTTATTTCCCCACTCTATTTGCGTATTCTGCCGGGTAGCGCTCTCCCGATATTTCAATTTTTGAGAGTGCTTCATTTAAATCTAATAGTTCTTTAGGAGTTATCTCAATTTCCGTTGCACCAAGATTTTCTTCTAATCGCTCTAATTTCCTTGTGCCGGGAATCGGAACAATCCATGATTTCTGAGCCAGTACCCATGCTAGTGCAATTTGAGCTGGTTTTACTTCCTTTTCTTCAGCAATCGTCTTTATCAAATCGACCAAAACCTGATTCGCTTCGATATTCTCTGATTTGAAACGAGGAACAATACTCCGGAAATCAGAGCTTTCAAATGTTGCGTTTTTATCAATTTTCCCGGTAAGAAAGCCTTTGCCTAGCGGACTAAACGGAACAAAGCCGATTCCAAGCTCTTCAAGGGTAGGAAGCAGTTGTTCTTCAGGACTTCTCCACATCATGGAGTACTCACTTTGGATAGCAGTAAGCGGATGAACCGCGTGTGCACGACGAATGGTTTCCACCCCTGCTTCGGAAAGACCCCAGTGCTTGACCTTCCCTTCTTTTATTAGTTCTATTACAACTCCAGCTACTTCTTCAATTGGTACATTAGGATCAACACGATGCTGATAGTAAAGATCAATCGTTTCAACATTTAGACGTTTAAGTGAACCCTCAACCGATTTTTTGATTTGTTCTGGTTTACTATTAAGAACTTGCTTGCCATGTTCCATTTGGATACCAAATTTAGTAGCAATGGCAACCTTTCCTTTGAAAGGGGCAAGTGCTTCGCCTACCAACTCTTCATTTACAAATGGACCATACACTTCAGCTGTATCAAAGAATGTTACACCTCGGTCAATCGCCGAGTGAATAAGGGAAATCATCTCGTTTTTGTCGGATGCAGGGCCATAACCATGGCTCATGCCCATGCATCCAAGTCCGATCGCAGAAACTTCCAGGTTGCTTTTTCCTAATATACGTTTTTCCAATTCTCATTCATCCTTCCTTTTTATAATTTGCTCTTAGTTGTTAGAGACATACAGTGAGCATAAAATAGAATATAAATAACTCAGTAACCTTATTATGCAGCAATTGAAAATATGAATGGTATCACGATCGTATCAAATGATTGCATAATCCTCGCGCTGCTATTTACGTAATAAGAGAATTTTCTTTATAATGGAACCACCATATAAGGAAACAAAGGAGGATTTTATGTTTGAACAATTATATAGACAAAGAGTTGAGCTTGCAAAAATCATTGAGAGGCACTCGGGAAGAAACGGAACTCAACTAACTTCCATACCGTCTTTATATTTCTCCCATTATTGTTATGCAACTGGACCAAATTATGGAGTTTACAAGCCTTCTTTATGTATTATTGTTCAAGGAATGAAGGAGGTATTGCTTTCACAGGAACTCTACAGATACGGTCCGGCCGATTACCTTGTTGCATCTGTTAACCTTCCTATTACCGGACAAGTCACTGAAGCCTCTGCTGAAGCTCCTTATCTAGCTCTTAAACTTGAATTCACACCGAGTGAAATTTTAGATGTGTTACGTGAATTTCAAATGGAAGCCGATAAGAAGGGAAATGCAAAACGAGGTATGTATGTTAGCAAATTAGATCAACCTTTACTTGATGCGGTAACAAGATTAGCGCGTTTACTAGATTCTCCAAATGACATCAAAGTACTTGCTCCTTTAATCAGAAAAGAAATTATCTATAGGGCTCTACATGGAGAGCATGGTAGTATGCTAAAACAAATAGCAATAGCAGGCAGTTCTACTCATCAAATCAGTGACGTGATAAAACATATTATGAAAAATTATGAAAAGTCTTTTAAGATCGAGGAGCTTGCGGAATTAGCAAATATGAGTGTTTCCTCATTACATAGGCACTTTAAAGTAGTTACTGCGATGAGTCCAATTCAATACCAAAAACAACTAAGACTTCAAGAAGCTAGAAGCCTGTTGCTAACCGAGTCATCGGATGCAGCGGATGTCGCTTTCCGTGTAGGCTATGAGAGTCCTTCACAATTCAGTCGTGAATATTCGCGCATGTTTGGTTTACCACCAAAAGAAGATATAAAGCTTCTGAGGGAGCAATATGAACAGAGGGTAAAAGCTTAATTTCTTAACATGTGGTCTAATTCTATTTCCTTTTAGTGTTAATTACAATTTAACTTATATAAAAAAATGCATGTATCTTAATTAAAGATTCATGCACTTTTTTATTCTGCCATATATCTATCTTTGTATCCGCTTACTTTATCCTACTTTAGAGTAGAGTTTTTAAATTACTACGATTCTATATGTCACAGTGACAAATCCAAGAGAGTTCATCATATCTCGAGTAAGAAATTATAAAAGAGGTACAGAATTTTTTACATCTCTGGCCGGCCGTTCCTTTGCTTTGTCAGCTTCACCGGCATTTTTATTTGCTTCATTTCTATTCCTTGCCATTTCCTCTACAGACTTAACCTCTAATCTAGCTGCACCTCGGTACTCTTTTGTTGGAAGCAATTCACTGCTCTTAAGTCTTACCTTTGCATCACGAATAGCATCTTCATATTGTGGTAACCATTCTTCAAGAGCAACTAATAACTCATCAACCATTTGCCATATTTCCTTTGGATTACAAACAGCACCAACAAGGGGGTCCATCATCATAGCTTGACGTAGTAATTGGTCATCTGCAGTGACTGCTGCTTCAACTGCTAAGCGTTGGACTGAAATACTGACGTTACATACAGCTGCACAACCTAATGGTAAATCTCCAACTACCGGCATGTTTATCCCATTTCGATCTACATATCCAGGAGCTTCAATAATGGCATCATCAGGTAAATTTGTGATGACTCCGTTATTCACAACGTTAAAGTGGCCTCGATATACACGACCTGTTTCAAGACCTTCTAAGATATAAGAGCCATGCTCCTCACTGCGATTCTCAGACGTATACTCTAATGCCGGGTCTTTTAACCAATTAGGAAAATCTGTTTGAAACCAGTTGCGACCCTCTGTACATACGCGTAAATAACCGCCTGTTTCTCCATTTATCCATGTTCCAAGGTCAATCCAATCTTTTATTTCTTCTGGACGTTTGCGATACCACGGGACATATTCACTTAGATGACCATTAGACTCAGTACTGTAATAGCCAAACCTTCTTAACATATCGATCCTTACTTTTTCTGTTTTGCTATATTCAGGATGATTTTCAAATGCTGATAATAGTTGGTCAGTCATATCTTTTCCTTCATGACTCACTTTAATATACCAGGTTTGATGGTTAATTCCTGCACAAACGATGTCAACCTCTTCTTTTTTCTTACCAAGCACATTTGCAATTTGTCTATGCCCGCCTTGAACGCCATGGCATAAGCCTATAGTTCGAACTCCACCGTATTTGTTACATGCCCAGGTTAGCATCGCCATTGGATTTGCATAGTTTAATAGCAAACAATTTTCTTCTGCAACTTCACGTATGTCTTTGCAAATTTCTAACATTGCCGCAATTCCTCGTTGTCCATACATAATACCACCGGCACTTAATGTATCTCCTACACACTGGTCAACACCATACTTTAATGGAATCTCAATATCCTTTTCAAAAGCAGATAATCCACCAATTCGGACGACGTTAAAAATGTATCTTGCACCTGTTAATGCCTCTCTTCGATCTGTTGTAGCTTGAATTTTTATATTTAATCCATTTTCATGAATATCCCTTTGACAAAGTTTTGTCACCATTTCTAAGTTATCCTGGTTGATATCTGTAAATGATACATTAATTCCTTTAAACTCCGGTACCGATAGTAAATCTCTTAGTAATCCTCTCGTAAAACCGATACTTCCAGCGCCAATGAAGGTAACTTTGAATGTCATATTATTCCTCCTTTTCATACCATCAGGTTATCATCAACACGAATGGAAACGCTTTAAAAATACTCGTTGTTTTGAAAGAGGTTTGTGCACTATTCTAACTTTTCACATCAAATCGTTTATACGTATCACAAACATGTTTCCGATACTCCATTGGTGTATATCCTGTATATTTTTTAAACACTTTACTAAAATATTGACTGCTGTTCATACCGATAAAGCTGGATACATCTGTAATTGGAATATCTGTTTGTGAAATAAGCATCTTCGCTTTGTTAATTCTTATTTTTGTAAGATAATCAATAATCGTACAGTCCATTGTTTCTTTAAAGATTCGGTGTAGATAGTTTGGATGAAGGTGTGTGAGGGAAGACAGATCTTCTATTTTAATATCATAATCATAATTTTCATGAAGATAATCGACTACTTTTTTAACATAAACATCTGATTGCTGAAATGATTTTACTTTTGCTTCAGCAACAGTTCTTGATATTAGAACTAATAATTGAGAGATTAAGAGATATACCAATAATTGGTTATCGTTACTTTTACTATCTAATTCCAGGACCAAATTTCTAAGAGAATTATAAACTCCATTATTATCCTTTAACAGATGATAATCTTGTTCAGAAGAGAGTAAACCTAGAATTTCCTTGCTCTCTTTTGCTAACTCTTTAATGGATGGAAATCTACTCGTAACCTCGGTCAAAGTAAATTCTAAATTCAGCATCCGACATGGCTGATCCTTATTAACGATTAAACGATGAGGTACTTGACTATCAATTAAAACAAACTGATTCTTTTTTAAATGCAAAGCTTTTCCATTTATTTCAATTATACATTGACCAGAAAGTACATACATGATTTCAATCGCTTCATGAGAATGATACATCATCTGAAATTCATTCCACTCTTTAAAGTAATACGCCGTTACCTTTGGATGACAGTTATCTCTATTATTAATTGAGTACAGACTACCTAGATTCATTTTTTCACTCCCTACTTAGGAACAAGGAATCTCTGTCTCTGTCCCGCACAAAACAATTATATCAGCTCAACTTCATCAAGGTAACCTATGACTTTCTAATTGAGTTTTTTGGGTACTTTATGTAATTGGCGTCTATACTATACTTTATCTTGAAGCAATTTCGTAGGTATTTCTCTTTTGCATGTGAGGTTTTTTGGGCTGGAGATTTATTATGTAAAAGAGATGAAAGAAGAAGAATAAAGGCGGGAAAGTGGGACAGTGTACCTGTCCCTACTGTCCCGCTAAGTGTGAAGGCTTCCCATTAGCCAAGGTCGTTGTCGATGAGGACCTATTGGGATTTGGATTAAGCATGTTTTTCCTAGTGATTCCAAGTTGTATATTTGATCACTCTGGTTGACGTCGAATCCGAGGAGCGGGTGTCCACCCATTTCGAGGGCTGATGCTGTTAATAATAATTTTTGGACAAGCATTCCCGCTTCCATTTGTTGAATTCGGTATCCTCTGTAGCCAAGTGTATTTTTATCATAATCCTTGTTACCGACAACATGCAGGGTGATAGGCACTTGGAGGAGATTTACATTTCCTAAAGACATACCTGATTGCAGCATTTGCCGATGGTCTCCAGGATTTATCAAACGTAATGCATGTTCACTGTTGTCATAGAAATAAGCCCCATTAGGAATTCCTTCAATATTATACAAACAGACAAAAATAGAGATCCGTGTTTCTTCTATATTTTTTTCTACCATTAAATCATTACGATAACGGAAAGCTGCTGTTGCCTCGTATAGCAGATCAGCAAGTTGTTGTAGGCTTACTTTTTCCAACACGAAATCCATGTCAGGTGAAAATCGCTTTCGGCAGATTGTTATGAAATCATACGAAAGGCGATTAACTTGTGGTAAAGGAAACACTCCACCCTCAACCGTTCTACTCTTTTTCTCCTTTATCCATCGAAAAACTGTAGAATCGAGCATAGAGACTTCATTCATTTTTCGTAACATTGGAAACTCTTTTATTCTTTTTGACCGAACATAATGTTTAGGCTGAATAGAAGGTATTTCTCGTACCAATTCAGCAGCTAATACATTCACGCCATGACTTTTTGCTGACCAATTGGTTGGTTCAACTGAAAGCGGGATGACTGCATATACACTCTCTTCTTGCTCCTTAAGCCCAAGAAGATGATTAATTGCACGATCAAGATATTGATAGTACACACCTGATGAGAACCCAAAACGTTTTGCCACTTCTCCTAACTGTCCGATCAGAACACCTGCATCTAATCCTTGCAGGCGGTAAGAAAAGTTATTGTACTTGAAAAAGTTTTTCCAAAACATCGTAGAGATAAAAACGGTCCCAAAACAAGTTGTTAGATTACAACGGCATCCAAGCGCCCGGGTAAGATAATCATCAAAAGAACCTTCACGTACTAACACTAAACGATGGTGTGATGTATCGTAATGATAAATCCCTCCTGGTACATCGTCGATTTTTAAATAGACGTATACTTCATTTGGATACAACCCTCCACCTGAAGGGGCGAACCTTCTATATGATTGCATGATTTCCAGTTGACTTTCTGAAGAATCCATCGGAAAAACGGAATGGCTAAACTGTGTCAGACCATAAACATACCAAAGGAAGTGACCAATTCTCTTAAGATCAGGTTTATTGGGTGGTTCCTGACTTTCAAGAGTTAGCGGTATTTCTGAAGATAGAGGGATTTCGGGTAAATCATAGTAAAGCTTATAAGCTAGCGGGCCATCTTCCCAATCCACTTCCCAGTTTGGTATGCTTGCCTTATCAATGTCAAAATGCAAGTTATGCAGAAACTCATCAAGATTCATCCTTCCAGCCTCCCTTCTTATGGAAATGGGTGTGGAAGTGGATTTAGCTTTTCGCGTGTCAATGGTTCTGTTGTATACCCCAGCTCCATAGGGACCTTTAATAACCTCTCTAACCCTGTTACGCGCTTTAGGTGATTTCCGAAGGTCATCGGTACCATCCCGGGAATCAACACTTTTACACAATGTAATCCATTTTGTTTAATTTCAGGTGTTGTTTGATCAATTACAATGACATCCAAGTTTGCGGTCTGTAACGCTTGCAGAATATCTCGAAGGTCATCAGTAAGGTCAGCATGGTTCGACTTCCACTTGAATTCCTCGTTAAAGGTTTTCATCGTAGTGTTATTGTTAAGTAAAAAATGCAGGCGCTCTTCTGCTTGTGGTAAGCCATACAACATCCCGTGGTCATCCATTTGTTGTACTAAGGAAGAATCATGTATCATTCGCTCATATTCGTCTTTGTTTGTCTCTAATTTTTCATCAAGTGTTAGCATCATGCCAGCCAATTCATGAACAGCAGTTTTCACAGCACGCACCGGATCCAAATGAGCTCCTGCTGCACAAATTAGATTTAAGCCTTTTTGCTTTCTGTTTTTGGCTAATGCGACAATGCTTGGAATTCCGTGTTCCATTGTCGAGTTATAGACATACAGGTCATATCCGCCAACTGCTTTCATCCGCTCAATCATCAACACTAATTCTTCATCTTCAGAAGAGTAAGGATCAAGACGTTGTAATGGCAATTTTGCGTACCAGGTCATTAAAAAAGAATCACGCTCGACCACTTCCATAATGCCGTAAAAAATGGCTTCTTCTAAACTTCCTCCTAGTGCGCATCCGTTTGACGTTTCATAGACAAATCCCTGTGAACCGCACCCTAAACTGTAATAGGCAAGTAACTCTGGAATTAATATTGGACGCTCCTGTGAAAACGAATAACCCCATACCCAATTTATGGGCCGGTTAGGGTCAAATTTTTCAAAGGGGAAACCTGGTCGTTGATACTGTTCTTCATCATGTATACCAACCGATTGAGGATTTAATGCTTGATCTTTTACATTTTGATAGCAATCATATACCACTGTCCGTTTACCTCGGGGCTGGAGGCCGCAGTAACGCTCCAAGCCTTCTAAAATAGCGGTCAATTCACTTATCGCGTAGGAATTTGTACGACCGGCTGTTCCTTCATCCCCTTCAAACAAAGGTAAGTTTACACTGACATCCGCAAATGGAGGCACAAGATTATACATCTTATCGTTAAGCAGACCAGCACGAGCATCAAGATAGTCATTACCTAACACACTTTTTAACTCATCTAATGAACGTGTGCGGTAACTATCCAGGCTGACTTTCGGACTTTTTTGAAGAGAAATTCGGGCTAAATCCGCTGAATCGTCTGGTATGGAACTGCATACTGAACATTGGGGGACAGGCAGGAAGGAATGCCATGAACACTTCAATGTATTTAAGTTGATGAAGCCCAGCCTCTTCTCTGGAAGAGTTTGTTTTCCTTTGATAAACCTTTGAACCTCTGCTTTAAGTAGATGAACCATTTGCAAAAAACCTGATCTTGATGCCCATGCTTCTTGTTGTGTTATTCCTGAGTTCTCTAACTTTTTTTGCATATCCCACATTTCTTTACGATGTCTACCTGTAAGAACACGGCGTAGATCGGCGCATTGTGTGCAACCTGGAATTTCAGGGTGAACCAACGGGCCTATGATGCCTTCTCCAAATGATACAAAGCCCCGAAGCCAAGGGGTGTTGCTTGCCCGAAACACCTCTTCTGCATGTTGATATACAGAAGGATTCCATTCATCTTGCAGGACCAAAGCTACATCAGTTGTTTTGGGCATGCCTGAATCAAGATTAGTTTTGCGAACAATTAAATATTCTGAGGAAAGTTCTGTACAAAAAAGGTCTGCCAGCAAGCCCTCACCAACGACCAACAAATCAGCACTCACCTTCATTCCTCCTCTCGAACCACAACTCCATATGTCCCTGCTAAACCTTCTTTTAAACTTGGTTCTAGATCAAGTTCATAAATGACAAGTTGCTTTCCGTTTCGATCCAATACTTCCTTCGCAGATTGCAGTAGTACAGAATAGTTCTGGTCATGACCATCAAGTATATTTAGTAGTTGAGGTGCCTTTTCGTCAAGTAGCACGGATGATACGACTAAGCCTTCGGATGTTACGGGATCTTCATGGTTTTGTGTTTTATAAAGAGCCAGTTGCAATGCTTTTCTTAATGCAAATGTTATATTGATATCTACACTTCCATACCAACCGTTCCTCGTGCCAATCCATATGACTGGGAAGCCGGATACTTCCTCTCCTAATCCGATCAATGGATCACCCTGGATTTTTGATAATGACTGTAAATAAAATCTGCATCGTACATCATCAATTGTATTCAACTGGATTCGCGTTAGAGAAATCTTGTGGTTTGCTTGTTTTATTTTCATTTCCTCAACTAAATACTTCTGCAATCCACGGCATACACTTTCTGCAAATGTTTCACCTGTACCAACTTGTACGTGTGTAGGCAGATCGAGTAAGGTCGTTAATCGATGTCCATATGCTTCGATTCCAGCTAGACCCGCTTCCCTTCTTGCCTCCTCGTGTGTTAATCCTGAACAAATGATACTTTGCAAAAATTCAGCAGGTCCATCAGATAATGGATCGATGGGTTGGACTCGGCACTGTGCTAACGGAAGTTGCAGCAAATCTCCCTCATCCCAAGAATGAAAAATCCCTGTTGCATTTGATGTTAACTTATCGAAAAAAAGAAGTAATTCGCCAGTTGCTTCTCTTTTCAAATCTAATTGAATTCGTTTATCATAATCGTCTACAATTGTAGCTACTGTATTTCCACCTACTATTGGATGAGGGAGAAATGAATGCCAATTTCCTTCCATTGTTTCTAAATCTAATAAAAAGTATTGATTATTTTGTTCCCTTTCCTTCACTCCTGTTATGTTTTTAAATAATTCAAATACTATGAGATTAGCCAGCATCGCTCCTGCTGTAGCGGAAGAATTAGAAATTCTAATTTGTTTTAAAAGTTCCGACCGATGCAGTCGCCGCCATGCAGATTCCCAACAATTCTCTGACTCTGGTAATACGAAAGGACCCGCCATTCCAATCTGTTGAGTACATATAGACGGGATAAACACCTTCTTTTCTTCTCTACAAATCTGATGGAGCCGTTTTAGTTCTTCTATATTCCCCTTTTGTGATACGTACAATATATAATCATACGGCTTCACAATCTCCCGCCATGAACTTCCTGAAATCTCTTCAACTTCCACCTCTGCATCTGTTGTTTGGGCTTGTGCCACGAGTTCCTGCAGTCGCTGTACATTCGTCTGATTCCTTCCTGTAATGTTAATTTGAAACTTTGGTAAACCTGAATTAAGTAATGCTGAAACTACTGAAACTAACATATCTCCTGAACCAATTGCCAATGCTTTTGCCTGACGATAAGTCTGAAATCGAAACGCAGCTGAATCTACAAAACTTTCAATAAATTCAATTTGGGAAGCATACTTTTTTAAAACCTGTTTCGTTAAATCGTTCGGTTGGTCACGACTTACATCTTTAACAAATCCATTTTGATACAATGTTTCCGCGATTTCGTACACTCGATCACGATACGGTCCCGGTAATCCGTTTGTTAAACTTTCCAGAGAGTGTTCTCCATTGAACATAGGTACTAGTTTTTCAACCCATTTATCAATCATACTGCCTTCCATACGAAACGAACTCGTATTGTTTCGAAAATATACACCGCTGTTAGCTTCCGGGAGATAAAACGTGTCCCTTTTCACTTTCAGACGCGTAGAAGGGTCCAAATTCGCCATAGTGAACCTCCTTAGAACGTAGCTGCTATTATCTTTCCATTTCATTACTATTATTTTATGTACTGGAAATTGTCCGTTATGTTCATTTTCAATGAAAATAGCCTCTACAAAAGTGTAGAGGCTTGCGGTATTTCTTTATGAAACTTTTTTTATCTTCCTCCGCAGCGACCTCCGCCGCCACAACGGCCACCACCGCCGCAACGACCATCACTACAACGGTGTCCACCACAACGACCACCGCCACCACAGCGACCTCCACAATTAAAGCAGCTATAACAGCTAAAGCAGCTATGACAGTTGAAACAGCTATAACAACTAAAGCAGCTAAAACAGCGTAAAACACTTCCTACACCAACGTAAAGCCTTTCATCAGTATTATAGTATTGATTCGGGTCATAAGGTACCGCCGGAGTAGCTTGGTAATCACCTAGATTTAACATTTGAAGATCTTGTTGAAAATTATTCATTTAAAAAAACCTCCTCAAAATAATGGCCTGGAAACAATGACGAGAAACAAACATGTAAGTTCAAGCTGGGTTTCTGGTAGTTAAATACTTCTTCAACAAATTATGTAAATTGGGTGGGTATTGTTACTGATGAAAGAGCCTAATTATTTGAATTCTAAAATCTAATAAGAGTAAGAATTCTATCTAAATAGTTCAATTACAAAAAAAGACCCTATATATTCAGGTAGGGTCCTGTCATTTAACGATTTTTGTACTTTATTGAATAGTTACTATTTCAACTCTTTCCATTGGACAACATACTCATCCAGTACATTTTTTAATTCTTGGCCTATACGCGAATATGCTTCATCATTTAAATTCGCAAGAGACACGCGAATGGACCATTCCGGTGCTAAAAATCCTTCACCACTTAATAAGACAATCGATGACTTTTCAGCCAAGCGGTATAAAATATCAACAGGTTTATAGTTCGTTTTAAGGTAATCCGTGAATCCTTTTTCATAATGATGATTACACCATATTTCCAAATCGATTTCTGTATAATAGTCTGCGTCGTTTGGTAAATGTTTTTTCGGTAAACCTAGACCTTCGTATAGTAGAATCATTCGACGATGTAAAATGTCTATCGTTTTTTGTTTGTATTCATTATTCCTATCTAGGAGAGCAAAAATAGAAAAAATCGCCATCTGGATTTGTTGCGGTAAAGATAATCCCGCTGTGTGATTCATAGCAACTTCTCTGCTATCAGCGACCATTCGATCGATAAACTTAAGGTTTTCCGGATCCCTCGTAAGGGAAGCATATCTTTTATTTAATACATCTTTCTCTTCTTCAGGCAACTCACTAATTAATTTATCAAACACATTGGTTTGGTTGATAGCGACCGTTCCTAAACGCCAGCCTGTCACACCAAAATATTTGGAAAAGGAATAGACTCCAATTGTATTGAAAGGTAAATCTACCATTAGAGAACGAAACCCTTCTACAAACGTGCCATACACATCATCGGAAATGATCATAAGATTCGGATTTTCTTGGTTTACAATTCGTATGATTTGTTCGATGGATTCTTTTTTTATTGCCACAGATGGTGGATTGCTCGGATTGACAAGGAAAAGAGCTTTAATATCCTTATCCTTTAATTTTTCCAATTCCTCATATGGATATTGCCATGTATGGTGGCCTTCATCATCGATTTCTGTTGCATTAATTTTCACAATTTCGTAAGTATTGTTCGGAAGTTCCGGAATCTCTATATACGGTGGAAAAATCGGAACCATCACCGCTATTTTTGACCCTTTAGGTAGTAAGTGATTTTTATATAATGTTTCAAATATGTAGCACATCGCGGCCGTTGCTCCTTCAACAGCAAACAAATCAAACGTTCCACAAGACGTATCTTGACCACAGAGCTCACTAGATAAAAAATCATGAACAACTTTTTCCGTTCTAACGAGCATTCGGTCCGGATTAGGATAGTTATCACCAATGATTCCATCTACTAATTCATAGACCCATTCATCTGGTTCAAACTGTTTTGTATTGATTCCATAATCAACAATATCCTTCAGCAATTGGATTCCCGGAACCTGATGATGTTCTCTCGCATATTTGTTAAACCGATCTGCTATTCCAATTCGATGTGGCATCCCTGCCAAATCACCTTCATCCCATACTCGTCTTGATTCTGTTACAGCAAATTGTCCAAGTGCAAAAAACGCTTCACGAGGTGTTGCAGCGATCCAGTTTGGATTCCCTCGTCCTGCATCCAGCATGGTTCTCGTTATTCTCATTTTTTCTTTTGCAAGATCAATGAGCTTGTCTTTTAATTCAAATGGACTTAATCTTTCTAATTGATGATGTTTCTTTATTAATTCATCCATCATGCTCCTCCTAAACAAACTGCTATCTTCATTAGAAGAGTATTCCACAATTGGAAACGGAATATGATTGGACACATGCATTAGTCGTGATAATTAGTTATATCACAATTTCAAATTATTGACAGCGCTACCAAAATGGAATTATACTTATCTATAAGTTAATCAATTTGTGAAGAGACCTTAGAGACACACTTATCTAAAGATATAATTAGTGTGTCTCTTTTTGTTTTCTAAACGCCTATCATCACCAAAAAATCTATGTTCTGGAGGTTTATTTATGTCATTTCAAGAACTGAGTTTTGATTCATTTAGTCAAAAAGATTCCATTAAAGCTTGGATTTATACGCCTATTCGTAAACCACGTGGAATAGTTCAGCTTGTTCATGGTTTTGGTGAGCATTCCCGTCGATATTTGCACATGATCCTCAAATTGAATGAGGCTGGCTTTGTGGTAGCAGCAGACGATCATGTCGGGCATGGAAAAACGGCCTCTGATTCTGGAAACTGGAGTGATTGGGGAAACAAAGGGTATATGACGATGGCAGAAGATGAACATACACTTCGTCAAATTGTACAGAAAAAGTATCCTGATTTACCCTATTTTATGTTTGGACATAGTATGGGTTCCATGATTGCCAGAGGGTATTCTGCTAAATATGGAGAAGGACTTTCCGGATTGATCTTATGTGGAACATCAGGTATTTTTCCAAAAGCAGGTGAAATGGTCCCTGTCCTGAAAAAACTGATAGATGAAGGAAAGGGAGATGAAATAAACCCTGATTTACTTGGGGAATTTTTAGGCTGGATGACAGAGCGGATTGAAAATCCCAACACACCAAACGATTGGATTGCCGGAGATCCTGACGTAGTTGCAGACCATGCAAATGATCCATTCAATAACTTTACATCACCACCTAATATCCGGTCATTATACTACTTTGGGATGATGATGGAAACGATCGTCGGGACAGAATGGGCAGAAAAAGTTCCAGCATCCATTCCTGTTTACAACATTGCCGGAGATCAGGACCCGGTTGGGCTGTATGGAGAAGGTGTTTATGCCGTATCGAATTGGTTAGCAGAAACAGGAAACAAAGTAAAAACAAAGATATATTCTGGTTATAGACATGAAATCCATAACTACAGAGATATTAGGGATGAAGTTGAGGATGGAATAATAGACTTTTTGAATAGTATTGTATAGGGACTAGGTTTCTTGTCCTAATAGGGATGAGGGGGACAGGTTCATTGTCCCGTTTAGGGACAACGAACCCCCTGTTCCTAAACTGTCATTTTCCAATTTGATAGTGCCAGCCAGTTTTCTTTTTCTTTGTAGTCGGGCATTATTTTTCCAACAAGGCGCCAGAAGGAGCGGTCGTGGTTTAGGTGGAGCATGTGGCACATTTCGTGGACGACAACATAGTCGATGACTTCTCGTGGTGCCATTGCGAGTCTCCAATTAAATGTTAATTGGTATTTGGAATCACAGGTTCCCCATGTTGTTTTACTGTCCGTAATCCGTATAGACCGCGGTTTCGTTTTAAAATATTGTTGATAGGAAGATACACTTTTGTTGACCAATTCTTTGCATTTTTGGTAATAAAATCGTTTTAATGCTTGTTTTATTTTTTCATCTTCCAGCTGCTTTACATAAACGGCCAGCTTTTCACCTTCAAACACAACATGGTCTTGCGTTAAATTTGTATCTTCGATGATCTTAATGGGAAATGTTTTACCTAAATATAGAAAGCTTTCATCATTCTCATATACCTTTTCCTGAGGGCCATTCATCCGATCCTTCATTTCTTTTAGTTTCATCTGAATGAGATCCCATTTGTCCTCCAGTGCCTGAACAACTTTTTCATCTGGTGTCCTTTTCGGAGCCTGTACTTCAATTTCTCCATAGTTATTGATTGAAATTCCTATGGAAGTTCGATTTTTGTATTTTATCTCAAATTGTATTGTCTTTCCTACGTATGTATGCAGCATGTCCTCACCTATAAACAATAACTATTTATCCCCTGTATTTAATAGCTAGTCCTTTTAAAAAGTTTCTTGCGAATTTATCTCCGCACTCCATATAATTTTTATGTCCTGCTTTTCGCAATAAGGCACCAAGTTCTCCTTTTGTTACCCTAATTCCCGCATCTTCAAAAAGTTCGATCATATCCTCTGTTGTTAATGCCATCGCTATTTTCACTTTCTTTAATAGAAGATTATTAACGTGTTCACGATTCATTGACGATTGTGCTGGTGGTTCAGGCTGTCCCGGTTTAGGATCCTGCTTCCCTCTTTTGAAAATAATAAGTCCGTTTAAAAATGAATCTAACATATTATTCGTACATAGTATTTGATCACCATCTTCATCATCGTCCGTCTTGGTAAGGATCTGTGTCACCTCTGGAACCGATACCTCCACACCGCCAAGTTCAAATATTTCTGCCATTTGTTTATTTTTGATTTCTAATGCATATCTCAACCTAATTAATATATCGTTATTATCCATTACTTGACCTCCTATGGTACCTATACTTACAGATATTCAGTCTATCTTAATTCCATCTTTACAACAACCTCTCGTCTACTATAAACGAAGAAGAAATTCTCTATGTCCATATATTTTCTCCATTTAGCTTCTTTCTTAAATTTTTTATGAGTGTAAATGTACTTATGAATAATTCACTTTTTCTAAAACTTAATCTGATGAACAACGCACATTTGCATTATTATTTACCATTCATTATCATCTTTCATGTATAGTGAAAGTAGAATTGTTTTGTTTTTTAATGAGGGGGCTATTAGATGAGAAGAATTATTTTATCTACTGAAAGCGGAGCGGATTTACCAAAAGATTTAGCTGACAAGCATTCTGTTCAAGTGGTTCCGATGCATGTCATTATGGAGGGTCAGGATTATTTAGATGGTTCGTTACCTGTAGAAGATATTTATGACTATTATGAGCGAACAAAACAGATACCCTCAACAACAGCTACAAATTCCTACGAATATCAAGCCTTCTTTACGAAGATTCAAGCGGATTTTCCCGATTGTATCATTATTCATATTGGTTATACGTCAAAGGCTTCTTCTTCTTTCCAAAATGCGGTAAGCGCTGCAGAAGAGTATGATGATATTTATCTAATAGATGCTCTCAACGTTACTGGTGGATTAGCAGCTATAGTCATGTATGCTGTATCTCTAGTAGAAGAAGATCCTTCGATTGATCCTGTACAATTAATAGAAAAAGTTCAATCAGTCGTTCCTAAATCAAGGCTTTCTTTCGTTCCAGGGAACTTGGCATTCTTAAAAGCGGGTGGACGAGTAAGTAATTTTGCTTATATTGGTGGAGCTTTGTTAAAAATAAAGCCCCGTATCGAACTTATAGATGGAAAGCTTGTTTCAACTAAAAAATATCGAGGTCATATGAGTGTTGTTTCAGAAAAACTTGTACACGATTTTTTAACTCAATATAATATTGATAAAAATCAACTTTATTTTCAATACTCAATCGGACTTGATGAAAAAATTAAACAGCGGATGGATGAAATGGCAAAAGAATATGGCTTCAAAAATGTCACTTGGATTCAAGCCGGCGCAATGATTTCAACCCATGCCGGACCAGGCGGCTTCGGGATTGCAGGATTAGAATTTTGAGAAAGAACGAGGTTCGTTGTCTCCTAAAATGGGACAACAAACCTCGTATAGTCAACCTGTTCAATTTTGTTGCTCTAATTTACATTTATAAAAAGGATTTACCATTTTTTAATCACGTCATTAAGAATTCTTACTCCGTAAACTCCGCCTGCGATCTTACCTTCGCTTGAAGTAAACCTTACTTCAATTTTGTCCTTTCCTTCAGTCAAGCTAAATGGAATTTTGTAGGTCACATCAAAAAGGTGGTCAGGCATATTGCCTTTCAGCTTTTGCTTACCAATTTCTGTTCCGTTCACAAGAAGGTGAAAATCACGTTCATAATGCTTTCCATCTAAATGGATATTTCGGTCTCCGCCAAAATAAGTGACATGTAAGTACATTTCTTTTTCTGGCTCGACTGCCATTTCATAGCTGAAAAATCCGTTATCACGGCAATCGCGCCAGCCTTTATGAACTAGATTAGTATATCCGGAAAAGGAATTTTCCATGTTAATTGAGTGCTCTACCTCTGGCTGCTGTTCACCAGGCTGGATGTAATCAACTGTAATTGACTCCAGCTTTTCCGCTTCACTTTTTTCTTCTGTTAAGAAATTCTCGTAAGCTGCTTCGTCCATTAGGTTCCAATACAATGTATAGCGCTGATGATGAAGCGCATAAAAAGGAATTAGGGTTAATTTAATGTTTCCAGGCTGTCCGATCGCTTCAGTTTCAAACATTAATGCAGAGCCTTGAACAGGTTTTATCCATTTTTTTATATCTGATTCTGCGGTAACGAGTGTTGGGACATTGATTAATGGGTGATTATTTAATTTTAGATGATCTTCTAAAATATCAGTTTCTGGAAAATTATCTCTTCCTAATGCTCCAGCAAGGACAATCGGTCCATACATAAACGCTACCTTTGTCGCCTCATCCTTTGCCCGATACGTATGAAGCTCCATTGGAAGGCTGATTTCAATCGTATCATTGGCGTTCCAGCTGCGGCTAATGGATAAATAACCCTCGTCACTAGTACCTTTGAATGTTTCTTCCCCATTTACAACTGCTTTTACTTCTCCCGAAACCCAATATGGCACACGGATATGAACCGTTAATGGCTCGTCCTTTGCTTCCAGAATCGTTAATGTTGTATTAGCAGACTCAGGGGATACCGTTTCTTGTTTTAATTTGATCGTATTGTTATCTAACGTAATTTCTGAAGCAATAAATAAATTTACAAACAAGTCATTATTTTCTTGATGATAAATACTTCTTGTATAGCGTGCCGGATTTTCCATTCCTGTTCCTGTACAGCACCAGAATGAATCTTCTGCTGAACAATATACTTTGAAATGCCCGGGCTGTGTTGAAACAAAATAGGTTTTCATCCCTGAATCAGGATCCTGTGATGCGAGAATATGATTGTATAAGGCTTTTTCATAATAATCCATATACTCTGCTTTATGTGTCCATTTAAATAAATGCTCAGTGAGCTTCATCATATTATACGTATTACAGGTTTCTGTTGTCGTGACACCAAGTCGTTCAGAATCCTCAATTCCAAAATGCTCATCTCTGGAATTTCCGCCAATCACATAAGAGCGATGTTTCGTTACTTGATCCCAGAAAAAGATAGCTGCATCACGATAATAGGTTTCACCAGTGATTTCATAAAGCTTAGCTGCTCCAATGACTTTTGGAATTTGCGTATTGGCATGTTTCCCTTCCAGCTCATCAATCCCCTTTGCTAAAGGATCGAGAATTGCCTTTTGACAAAATCTGATCGCAAGGTCAAGATAATCGCGATTGCCAGTAATCAAATACAAGTCTGCCATTGCTTCATTCATGCCGCCATGCTCGCAAATCAGCATTCTTTGAAATTCTTCATCTGTTAGATGATCTGTTCCCTTTTTTGCCCAATCTGCGAGTTTGATCACAACTTCAAGAGCCTTTTCACTTTGAGCAAGCTGATAGGCATCGATTAGACCGGCATAGATTTTATGAATGCTGTACCATGGAACCCATGAATCACCTAAACTGAAATTTGAAACCTCAAAGTCACCGCCTGCAAACACCTTATCATAACAATCTCGCGGAAACCCGCTGACATACCCGTCCTTATCAAATGATTGCACATAGGCAAGCTCTTCGATTGCATAATCCAGCTTTTCCTTTAATTTCTCATCTCCTGTTACCGCATACATTGTAGAAGCAGCAGAAAGCCAGTGTCCGATTGAATGTCCGCTAATTCCCTTTGTTTCCCAACCGCCATAGCGTGGCTGTTTAGGTGTCAGCGATGCCGCATCATAGCAAGAAGCTACAAGTCGATCAACATTAAGAAACAGTAAATAATCTTTTCCAATTTCCTGTGAATCTTTGTAAATTCCATTTAACAGTTTTACATCATTCATTTTAATCATCACCTTCTTTTATAGAATAGTTTCGACCCTTTCTAGTGCTCATTTAGCACCTTACTTACACGGTTATTTTCAATAGAACGGATGAGTGTGGCTCGAGATCATAACCAATCACTTCTTTTACCGAATCTAAATGTTCATGCTTCCATAAATCTCTTAGCTGTACTTCCTTTGTTGAAGGTAATTCAAGTTGCTCTAATGATACTGATACATTTGTTACTTTTTCACCAATATTAAATAATGCGACATATAGGTCTCCATCTTCTCCGTGCGCAGCCCACACAACCTTGTCAGCTTCTCGATACACTTGGCGTGCCCCATGGCTGTTTCTGTGCATATGAAGGACTTCCTCATTTGTCAGTAATGACAATGTCCAGTCATCGTTATCACGAAGTTCACCGCCAAACATCAGTGGTGAGCGGAATATGGACCATAATGTCATCATCGTGACCTGCTCATCCTTCGTAAACCTTGTGTAACGGTCACTTGCCCCTCCGTCTACTGATCGAATTCCGATATGTCCTAATGGCAGTATGTCTGCATCCGGCCAGTAGCCCGGACCGATATTTTTACTCCATTTATAACAACGTTCAAACATGTTATACAGCAAATCCCAAAGATCCCAAAAATCATCTGTCATTCGCCACATGTTTGCATTTTCTTCGAATAAGCCTGCATGCTCAAGTGGTGCTGGACCAGGAGAAAGACTCAATACCATTGGACGACCGCATCGATCTATTGCTTTTCGAATCATTTTGATTTCCTCTGTATGTGTGCTATAAAGCTTTGAGTCTGCAATATCATCGACCTTAACAAAATCCACTTCCCACTCTGCATATAGCTGAAACAGAGAATCATAGTAGTTTTGAGCCCCTTCCTTTGAGGAGTCAATACCATACATATCTGTATTCCATGGACAAATCGAATTAGGGTGGGCAATATCTCTTGCTGTTACATCTGTTCCTGCTATTTTCATATTCTGATGGACTGCCTGACGGGGAATTCCTCTCATAATATGAATGCCAAATTTCAAACCAAGTTTATGTACATAATCAGCTAATGGCTTAAAACCTTTACCATCCTTTGCTGACGGGAAGCGATTCACAGCAGGAACCAATCGAGAATACTCATCAATTTCCAAAGGCACAAATGGTCGATAAGCAGAAGAAACAGCACCCGGCTCTGACCATTGGATATCAACAACCACATACTCCCAGCCAAATTGTTTTAAATGCTCTGCCATATAATCTGCATTTCCCTTTACTTCATCCTCTGTAACTGTCGCTCCATAACAATCCCAGCTATTCCACCCCATTGGAGGTGTTAATGCATATTGATGATGTTTCATGTATTTTTCCTGCCCTTCCTTTTTTTATTGGTTAAAAGGTGTACGATAAGAATCAATTGGTTGAATCGGTTTCGGCGGGGTCTGAACTTGATGAAAAAAAAGGAAGCGAATTGGATCTGTATCAATCTCTTAATCTATTAGCAAAACACCCGATAGTAAAGCGCTAACATTTTTTTGTTACAATTAACTTGAACGGATATGATACATTTCCAACTATCTGTGGTATACTATTTGTACGTACATATAGATTATGAGAAAATTCTGTATTTGTCAAGGGTTTATGGGTTCCTTCTTCGTTCTCTTTTATTCTATTGGAATTATTGTTTAAGTCCTATAAATCCTACTTCGCTTTTTATCTGCTATCATTATTTTTAAAGCGCTTTCTTAAACTATTAACAGGGGGAAAATCAATGAAAAATGTGACAAGTTGGTACATCCGATTTGGAGAATGGACGTTTCATTTATTCGTCCTTAATCTATTATGGTGTTTATTTTCAGTTCTGGGACTTTTTGCTTTTGGTATTTTCCCGGCCACAGTTGCCATGTTTGCTGTTATGAGAAAATTAATAATGTCACAAGATGATGTTCCAATGGTAAAGCTGTTCTGGCAAACATTTAAAGCTGAATTTCTTAAATCAAATTTAATTGGCTATCTCTTTTCCATTGGTGGATTTATCTTGTATGTTAATATAAGAGTTTTACAACAATTGGATTCAAATGTTATTAATCTTGCATTTATCATCCTCACATTTATTTTAGCATTTCTTTATTTATTGACTTACCTATATGTATTCCCTGTTTTTGTTCATTTTCATTTGAAAACAAGAGATTATATAAAGTATGCCTTTATTCTTAGTATTGGTAAGCCATTACAATCAGTTCTTATGATTCTCACCTTGTGTGTTGCCCTGTTTTTATACATCAAGCTTCCTGGTATCATTCCTGTTTTTGGCGTAAGTCTATTCTGCTATATTATTATGAAAATTTCTGTTGCTTCGTTTCCGGCAATCGATTCGAGTCAGTATCAGGCAGAGCAGTCCTTAACCGCTCTTTCAGACCGTTAGAAAGATAAGACACAAAAGACGCATTTGGATATTATTCCAAATGCGTTTTTGCGGTATCTCTTTTCATAAAAGTACGAATAAGCTTCATTCAATTAGCCTTTGACAGACCCTATCATAACCCCTTTTTCAAAATACTTTTGTAAAAACGGATAAACAACTAAAATGGGTAACGTTGAAACAATGATAACTCCGTACTTAATTTGATCTGCATATCGTTGAGCATAGCCGCTTCCCGTACTTCCGGCACCCTCAGCGAATACTTGGTTCGAAATCAGAATATCCCTTAATACAATTTGCAATGGCTGCAAGCTGTAATCACGAATGTAAATCAATCCCGTAAAGAAGTCATTCCAATGCCATACCAGGTAATAAAGACCGATAACCGAAATGACAGCTTTTGATAAAGGCAATACGATTTTCGAGAAAAATTTAAAGTGATTACAACCATCCATAATCGCTGCTTCATACATTTCATGAGGAATTGTACTTTCAAAAAATGTTCTCGTAATAATGAGGTTAAAGACATTGACAGTAACAGGGTTAAAGATAAATACCCACATCGTATCAATCATATTTAAGTCTTTCATTAATAGATAAGTAGGGATTAGCCCACCATTAAAAAACATTGTGAAAACAAAGAAAAACATTAATGGACGTCTAGCTCTAAATTCTTTTCTTGATAGGGCATAAGCCGCCGGTAACGTGAATAGCAGGTTAACAAAAGTTCCTCCTAATGCATAAATCATTGTATTTCGATATCCGACCCAGATTCTTGTGTCCTGAAAGATTTCCTGATAGCCGAAAAGACTAAAGCCTTTTGGAAATAATAAAACTTTTCCTGTAGCTACAAGGGTTGAATCACTGACTGAGGCAATGACGACAAAATATAAAGGATAGGCTACCACTAAAAATACCAAGGCACAAATTGTATAGACAAACATATCGAAAATTTTGTCAGAGTTAAATTTAGTCTTTGGAAAATCCATGACCTTCCCTCCTTGCAGATTACTAGATTTTTAGACAGGTCCTTACCACAAGCTAATTCTTGACGTTCTTTTCGCAATATAATTCATCAGTAACAATAATGAGAAGTTAATAACAGTATTAAATAAGCCAATGGCTGCTGCATAACTAAATTGATTCGAAATAATACCGATTTTATAAACATAGGTTTCAATTACTTCTGAAACAGGAAGGTTTAACGAATTTTGCATTAAGAATATTTTTTCAAAGCCTGTACTAATAATATGTCCCATGTTAAGAATGAGTAGAATGATCACAGTTGGGATGATCGCTGGTAATTCGACATTTCGAATAATTTGCCATCTGTTAGCTCCATCAATCTTCGCAGCATCATATAATTGCGGATCCACACTGGAGAGCGCAGCCAAATAAATAATACTGTTCCATCCAACATGCTGCCAAACGTCTGAAAGCACATAGACAGGTACAAATGTACTTGTAGAAGCTAATAGGTTTAAATCTGCAAAGCCTAAATTTTTCACTAAAAGCCCGATTATACCGGTATTAGGTGACAACAGTACATTTAATAATCCAACCAATACGACGATTGAGATAAAGTGTGGCAAATAGACCGTCGTTTGAAGGATCTTTTTCCCTCTTTTCCAGCGAATTTGGTTTATCAATAAAGCCAAAATAATTGGTGCTGGAAAACCTACGATAATTGTTGTTAAGCTAATAGCAATTGTGTTCCTCAACAGGTCAGTGAACATATGGCTATTAATAAATTGCTCAAAGTATTTGAACCCTACCCATTCTCCCCCGGTAAGCCCGGCCGTAAAGTCATATTCACGGAAAGCCAATTGAATTCCGTACATTGGGATATAGTTAAAAATCAATACACATATTACAGCAGGAAGAACTAACAGCCAAAGCTGGTAATCACGCTTAAACGTATTAAAAATGGTTTTCTTTTTTGCCGTAGGAAGAGCCGTCATATTATTTGTTTTTTCGGTTTGAGAGTTTATAAAGGCCATAAATAAATTCTCCTTTATTATGAAAGATGAGGTTGACTATAAAAACAAAGAATACAGCCAGTTCCTCCAACACATTATATAGTCTCCTAATAGATTAGAAGATACATATATATATGTTAAGAATAGGACAGCTCCTTTTAAGTCAACCTCCTCTTCCAAATTATTTATTTACTTTTTGCTTAAAACGATCTTTTCTACCGTTTATTCCACTTTGGCTTTGTACTCGTCGAAATATTTCTGGGTGATTTCCAAGTTTGATGGAAGTCCAATTTGATTCATTTTCTCGACATATGCATCCCATTCAGCATCAATGCCGCCTTCTGTTACCCATTTAGCGAAGTTCGCCATCGCTAAGTTCATTAGCTCTGTATTGACAAGGCTCATTTTATTATTGTCTTCTTCCGAATATTTCAAGAAGGTTCCAGGTAAGACATCGTTTTTCGTATCAACCGAGTCTAGTGCAGTTTGCAAGGCTTCTGTTTGCTTACCCACTGATTGCATGTCTGTACCTAGCGTAAGATTCACAGAATCTGAGATATACATTGGACCATTATCAGCCCATGTAGAGGTCCACTTCCAAGTACCTGGATCCATTTTTTCATCTTCCGGCGGAAGGACAGTGTAGCTACCGTCTCCATTATCCTTAATATTAGGTCCTATAGAACCAAATAATACTTGCATGCTCACTTCAGAATCATATAATTCATTAATAAACTTCATTGCAGCTTCTTTATTTTTCGTTTGTGAAGACATTTGGATCATATTAACTCCATAGTTTAAGTCATTGTAGTCATATGACCATGATGGCTCGACTGTACTGCTCTCATCCACTTTTAATGGTGCAAGAGTCGTATATTGATCTGCTAATTCATTACCAAATCTGTCTGATAGCTCCCAACCATACGTATATCCAACCTTTGCCTGATCACCTTCACCGCGCGCAACAGACTGGAATTTCGTATAATCCTGAGTAAATGCTTCAGCACTTATCAGTTTATCTTTCCAGAGCTTATTTAAAAACTCAACCATTTCTTTATACCGCTCGTCTACAAAAAAGTTTTTCACTTCACCATCTTCAGCAAAATAGCCTTGACCGCCTCCACCAGCAATCGTCATACCTGTGCTTCCAAGTAAGACTGTAGGCTGGAAGAAACCAAATCCACCTGTTCCAACTGGCGCAAAATCCATTGGAATTTCATCATTTGGATCTCCATTTCCATTTGCATCTTCTTCTTTAAACGCTTTCAAAACCTCATATAACTCATCCCATGTTTTTGGTTGCTCAAGCCCTAAATTATCGAGCCATTGTTGATTGATGAATTGTCTTGTAGCCGTATCAGGCCAAAATCTTTGATACTTAGGCAATCCATAAATCTCACCATTCAGCTGGGAAGCAATTACTTTTGATTCTGGTTTTTCTTCAAACATTTTCTGAATATTTGGTCCGTGCTCTTCAATTAACGGTGTTAAGTCTTCAAATAATCCCTTGAATTTCGAAAAATCTGCATCTGTAATGGCATTCGGTCCAACAATTAAATCAGGAATGTCTCCGCCAGCAAGCATAGCACCTTTTTTCTGATCCCAATCGGCCGTTACCTCTTCCCATTTAATATCTACACCAGCACGCTTTTCCGCTTCTTCCAACCATTCCATATCGTTTACATCTTTCGTTAATGGATGCTTCGTAATAAGACCAGTTAAAACAACTCGACCATCTTCTGTTTTCTCCGGCTCCTTACTCGTTTTATCGCTACAGGCAGCCAGCGTAGTTGCGGCCAAACAAGATGTTATCAATATCGACACTAATTTTTTCTTTTTCACTGTAACTTCCCCCTGACCATGTTTTTTAAAAGAGCTTCGCTAAGACATGAAATTTACCTTGCCATTTGTCCTATAACTAATCTGGAATTATGCTAGCAGGACAGGATATTGTTGATGCTGGTTAATTTTCAAACCTACTGAAACTATCAAATAAACAACAAACACGTTTTGTTACACAAACATAAATCCGTATTAATGACACGAAAATGTTGGTGTCATCGGGTAAGATTAACAGAATTTTGATGTTTTACGATTAAAACATCCCCCCTTTTTTAATAGTATCGTCCTAATAACTTAGTAAATTAGCAAAAACATTTTTCTGTTAACGCTTACATTTATGTGAGCATTTTACAGTTATTTAATTCCTAAGTTACAATAGAACAACATACATAAATTACATCCACCCCATTGTTGTACGAACGAATAAACCATCATAAATGCACGGATTAAATATGTACGTATGTGCAAGTATAATCTAATTATATTGAATGTTCAGACTTTTTTCAATGACAAAAATTTTATTTTTATGAATATAACATGTGCCTACATGTTTACCTTCTTTTCCATCAAGGATTTAAAAGCTTTAAGAATTAATTGTTTTCAATGAAAAATGTTAAATAAATGCTTATTTTATACACAATGATAAGGGAAAAGGTCTATTTTACTTTTATACTACTCCTCTAACGCTAATGCTTAATTTGTTTCCTACACTCTATAGTTCCGGACAAGTTCGCTCTGCTTTTCGATTAAATGAAACAGTCATTACATATTTAAGAACTTGAATTAAGGCTGCTCTAATATGGTAGGTTACATTGTTGACTAATTTAAGGCATAAAGACTTAATGGATCTTGCCCTACATGTACGAATAAATTCAATATTCTTTCACGTTCTTGAAAGTAGACTATGATCCCCTCCAAAAAAATATAAAAATATGGTGGTCTTACTCAAGTTAGTGTTTGACTTATCTGCCATTATAAGCTGTCTCTCTACAACGAAGTATGTTTTTCCTTTTTATTGGAAATTTTATAAAGTATACATATTGAGCAATTTTTGTCAGGAGGCAATTTATATGGTTTTGACGAATCCTATTAATGTGTCTGAAGTAGGATCTATTTGGCAGACGTATCAAGAGAAGACGTTGATTATGAGATTTTTGGAATACTTTATTGAAAAATCGGATGATCAGCAGGCTCGAAATATCTTGGGTGGGTTATGGCAGGAACTAGATTTTTATGTTACTGAGATGGAAGTATTATTTACTAAACAAGGAATGGTTAAGCCGGTTGGATTTAATAAAGAGGATGTTTTTTTAGATGCCCCCAAATTATACGATAATGGTTTTGACATTATGTTTGTTCGTATATTAAAAGAAGTCAGTATGGGCCTTTACACTTTAGGAATGAATATGACCTATAATAAAGAAGTGATGGCAATTTATGAAGGACTTACTACGGTTACGCAAAAAATATATAAACTTTCAACTTCCTATTTACTTGAAAGAGGAATCCTCTCACTTCCTCCCAAAGTAACCATGCCGAAAACGACGGAATTTATTAAAGATAAAAAATATAAAGAAGGTTTTAAGCTTTTTGGCGACAAGAGACCATTAAATGACCTTGAAGTCGGGATTATCCATCACAATCTTGAAGTAAATAATATCGGGATGCAGCTGATAACAGGTTTTGCACAATGTGCACAAAACAAAGAAGTAAGAAAATATTTCTTTAAAGGAAAAGAACTAGCAAAAAAACAAGTGAATATCATGGAAAAATTTCTTTTAGAGAGTGATGTTCAACTCTCTTCGACCTCCGGAGCTACAGTCACTACATCCACTGTCCCTCCTTTTTCTGATAAACTTATGATGCATTGTATATACATCCTAAATGGATTTGGACTTGTAGGAGCTGGAACAGGAGCTTTCTTTAGTTTAAGAAATGATTTAGTGATGAAAACCATGTTAATAGCAAAAGATGTTTATACCTATGCAGAAGAAGGAATTGAAATTAAATTTAAAAATGGATGGTTTGAAGAGCCTCCGCAAATGGAAAATCGAAACGGAATTATTAAAGGAAATGACTGAGTGATAAGGGGCTAACGTTGAGGAGGATGTAAAGGTGGAAGAGCTGGAGCTATTACCTGTCATCTTTCCAAATTACCTTCGATTACAGGTGATTTATCTGCGATTTTAGAGAGTTTATCTTCGATTTTTAGATTTTATCTACGAATTGACAAAATCCGACATGTTTTCGCACAAAATAAAACTCAAATGCCATGCAGCTGAGTTTTTCTGTCACTTGTGTACACTTCGTAAGACCAAGTCTTGGGCGACTTTTTCTCTATTCTCGGACAGGTTTGTTGTCCATTGGGACAACAAACCTGTCCCTCCGTCCCTACAAGGTTTTACTCTTCCCTCATTCACCCGATGGAACAATAATTGGCACCGATGTTGACAAAGGGACTCCAAAGTTTGGGGTACCATCAGAATTCCAATTGATTTTTTGAATTCGGGTGCTTCGTCTTTGACTACCACCTTCTGATTCTGGAATTGCATGATAAACAATCCAGTCTTCTGTTTCATCAGGCGATTTGGTAAATCCATTATGGCCTGGAGCAAATACACCATTTTCGATACTTTTTTTAAACACAGGCTCGGATGCTTTATCCCATGATTTAGGGTCCATCACATTCTTAACGTCTGAAGTAGTTAACATGCCCAGACAATAATCATCACACCAGGTTGTGCTTGCGGAATAGACCAAAAACAACTTATTATTACGTTTTAATATCACTGGTCCCTCATTTATTGCCATTCCACCCTTCATTTCCCAATCATATTCAGGTTTTGACAATAATACGTTCGGTCCGGATAATGTCCATGGATTTTCCATCTCAGCAATATATAATGCTGAACCATACTCTGGAAAGTTGCCATATCCTGCGTATACAAAATAAATACGACCTTGATGTTCAAAAATTGTACCATCTAAACCAGGGTGTTCTGTGTTAACATATCCTTTTTCTAGCCATTCCCCTTTAAATGGATCTCTTGCTTGATTCTCTAAAACAAAAACTTTCCTTGTTTGATCGTCACCTTTTCCGTCATTCGCCGTGAAATACACGTACCATTTCCCATTTACCCTATGAATTTCGGGTGCCCAGATATTGGCACAATTAATCCCCTCTGCAGGAGCAGTCCAAATCGTTTTCCAATCACCATCCGCAATTCCACTTAATGTATTAACTTTCCATAAATCGAGTCTAGTCTTTTTAGTAACCATAAAATAATATGTTCCATTATCTTTATACACCCATGGATCAGCGCCAGGATTTAAAAGTGGGTTATGAAAGGTTGATTTCATCATTATAATCTCCTTTTTTATCGAACTATTTAACTGCTTCATCGTCTTACTATGTCAACAAACCTAGTGAGCAATAAAATCACTAGGTTCATTGATGAAATATTACTTTAGTAATTGAAAATAATCTAAAATAGGAAATGAAGGGATCCTTTTTTTCTTTTGGCTATAATACTTATCACTTTTTAACCTATTGTAACGACCACCGCGGTATAAGTTACTGTTGATTTTGCACTTGATAGTTTGCCAGTTTAGATATTGACTTATTTTTAGCTAATGCTAAAATCCCAGCAGAAAGGAACAATATCGAACCTAGAATATCCATCACAAAATAAGATGCTAATCCCAGCAGGATAAACCAAATAGGTTTTTTTACTTCTGTTTGATCATCCTTCAATGTCCTTGCTAACACAAAGTTAAGAATTCCTAAAATAACAAATATCATCCCAAAAGAAACGGAGAACATATACAAACTCCCAAAAACAGAGTCTGCTGCCTCTAACTTTGCAATAGAATTGGACGATGTTTTTAATCCTTCACCTTTAATATAAGTTGCATACAAAAAAATCGTCAGAAGACCTGAAGTGACTTGCCATACAGACCCTATTAGAGCTAATCTTCTTTCTAGCTTTCTATTCATCATTTAACCTCCTTGATCAGAAGCAGATTGTTAAACGAATATCATTACCCTTTAACCCCTGATGACAAGGAAAGTGATTCCATAAAATATTTTTGTGTAAATAGATAAAGGATAAATGTTGGAACAATGGCAATCAGTGCTCCTGTTAAAGAATGGGCAACCTCAAGTGAACCATACATTCCCTGAAGCAATTGTAAACCAGGTGTAATTGGCATCATTTCAACTTCATTAAACACAATTGAAGGCCAAAGGAAATCATTCCAAGCCCCAGTAAATGTAAATAAGGCGACAACCGTTAATACAGGTCTAATTAGAGGCAAGATTAATTTTGTGAAAATTTGAAAATCAGAAGCACCATCAACTCGCGCGGATTCATCAAAGTCCATAGGAATTCCTAACATAAACTGTCTGACAAGAAAGATACTAAATACTCCAGCAGCACCCGGAACGATGGCTGCCAAATAACTGTTCACCCACCCCAGTGTATCAACAATTTTATATAGAGGAATGAGATTAACTACAGCTGGGAACATCATCGTAGCCATTAGAAAAAGAAAAATAGCATCCCTTCCCTTGAATTTCATTCTTGCATATCCATACCCGGCTAATGAAACAAGAACTAATACTAAAACAGTTTGAGAAACAGAAATGATTAGTGAATTGATAAACCACTTTGCTACTGGAGCGCTCGTATTCTCAAAAAGAACATCCTGATAGTTACCGATAACCCAATTTATCGGTAAAATCGTAAATGCATTTGATTGGATATCTGCTTCACTTTTGAATGTAGAAAAGAATGTGTACCATAGTGGTACAATCCATATAATAGCCATCATGAATAAGAAGAGGAATGAGATATACTTAGGAAACTTTTTTTTCTTCATAGAAAGCACCTCCTAATCACGGTTTCTTAAAAAGAAGAATTGAATAGCTGAAACAATCATAATACAAATTCCGAGAATGACAGCCATCGCTGCCCCAATACCGGCAATTGAAATTCCGGAACCAAATGCGTTTTCTTGAATGTACATTAGCAGGACAGTTGTTGAACTTGTTGGTCCACCATTTGTTAACATGAGCGGTTGTCCATATACATTAAATTGGGCAATTGTCGTAATAACGACTGTATATAATAATTGAGCTCTTATACTGGGAAGAGTAATTCTAAAAAATTTTTGAACACTGTTTGCTCCATCTATAGAGGCCGCTTCGTATAAATCTTTCGAAATCCCATTTAACGCTGCTTGATAAATAATCATATTTGCACCGATTGTCCACCAAACCGTTACAGTTACTAATGTCATCCACGCATACGGCTGAGTAGCAAGCAAGTTTGTATCCATTTTAAGGTAGTGATTGATTGGTCCAAAAGAAGCACTGTATAACATTGAAAAGATGATCATAACCGCAGAAACTGAAAATAATGTCGGCATGTAAAATAATGCCTGGAAAAATTTCAACCCTTTAGGTTTTGTATTTAGACCTGCAGCTAAGAGCAATGGAACAATGATACAAGCAGGAACTGTAAAAAGAACAAATTTAAATGTATTTCCCAAACCTATTCGTAATTGTTCGAAAAAAGTAGAATCTTTATTAAACAAGATTTCCGTATAGTTTGCCATCCCAATAAACTCAGGCTCACCTATTAGGTCCCAATTGGTAAATGAAATGTAAATTCCAAATATAGTCGGAAATAGAAAAAAGATGCCAAATAAAATGAGGTGGGGACCTATGTAGAGATATGGAGATAAATTTAATCTTCTTTTACTCGTATTCCCACCCAGCGCTGTGGACATAGTTACTTGTTTATCTGTTCCAGTTTTTATCATATGATTAACTCCTATTCTTCCGTTATCGAATAGAGTGAGAATTCCTTACTGACGACATAAGGAATTCTCAATAGATGATTGAAAAAAACTTAGAGTTATTTCTTATTATTCGCTGCTATTTTATCCTCAACTGCTTTTTGAGCTTTTTCCAATCCTTCTTCAATGTCTAATTTTCCGAATATGGCATCACCAACTAATTTATCAACCTCTTCCGCTACAAACCCATTATATTTATAATCAAAGATTTTAAGAGACTCTTGTAACTTAGGGTCTTCTACTAAGAATGAATGTGGTAATTCCTTGAATTCCGGATTTTCCAATGTTGATAATGCAGCTGGATTTTGTCCTGCTTGAGCCCAAGGAAGTGAATTTTCTCTAATATAATCAAGGAAATCCATCATACCATTTATTTTCTCCTCAGATCGATTTTCGTCCTGTAACATAACGAATTGGTGTGATGAAGTCCAGTTTACAATTTTATCTGCTGAAACTTGAGGGAAACTAGTGAGACCCCAATCCAATGTTTTCACTTCATTTAAACTATTTTGCATCCAAATACCTTCAGGGTAGAAAATGGCTTTATTTGATTTAAATAACTGTCCAGGATCTTCTCCATCTTTGTTCGTTATTTTGTCATCGACCATTCCTTTTAATAATTCTAGTGCTTCTTTCGCTTCTGCCGTATTTAGAGTTGGTGTTTCACCGTCACTTGTAATGTCTCCTCCAAGCTGATTGTAGAGTGATAAAAAGATTGGTCGAGTCCATGTAATCCCCATCCCTACAACGCCGTCTTTCTTAGAAACCTCTGCTGCTTCTCTAATTTCATCAAATGTAATAACGTTATCATCAAGTGCAGTCGGAGCATATTTTTCTAGTAATTCTTTGTTATAGTACATAACAAAGCTATGAACATCTAACGGTATACTATATCTACTACCATCGATATCCCCAATATCCCATCCTGCTGGTACATAGTTTTCTGCACTTATATCAGGATAGTCAGCTAGTAGGTCATCATAAGTTGATAACATATCACTCTCAACAAACTGTTTGATTCTCTCTGCATGTACGATAGTCAGATCAGGAATTCCTTTTCCAGAGTTTACGACAGTCGGGATCTTTGCATACATATCATCTGCAGCAATTGAAACATTTTTCACTTTGAAGTCTGGATTTGTCTTATTATACTCATTCACAATTTGTTTCATATTTTCTCCATCAGGACCAGTAAAAGGATTCCAAAAGACAATTTCATTTTTAGCTGTGCCAGAGCTAGATGAACTACAACCAGATAATGCCATGACAAATACCAAGAGAATTGAAAACATTAACCCTGCTTTCTTTTTCATTCTTTCTCCCCCTGAAAATATGTTTTTTTAAACAACCAACATAAGACTAAATCCTTACCTCCCATCAATTAAAGCGTTTACATTTTAGATCTGACTAACAATATCCTCTATTATTGCTTTATATATAAATCTCTTGACTGAAACCAACCAGACTTCAGTCAAAAGAGACTTATTAAAATGCACAAGTTACTTTACCACATGCACATGCCACATATCATTTATTCTACGAATCTCTTGCAAATCACATTTTGGTTTTCGATCGTACGTCAAAATCCCATTAATCTCCTGTTCCACATCGGTTAATTGTGTATAACAATAACCGTGTAAGGATTGAGATTCATATACTGCTTTCATCACTCTTTCATAATCTGCTACATAATCTTCCTCATTGGTGACAGACGTATAGCCCCAACCACTTTCGTCTCCTGCTTTAAATCCAATGCCCCCAAACTCTGTTAAGAGAATTGGCTCGCCACTGTGATTAAACTCTTGTGCGTAAATATTTCTACCTGCTGGCATTGAATGAAGAAGATTTTCGGTCGTTAATAACGAATGACGAAACTCATTGTACTTTTCGAGTTCGTCTTTGTGGCCATGATTATAGTTGTGAATTGCACAAATATCTGTTGTTGTCATTTCCCATCCATCATTTGAAATGACTAATCTAGTTTTATCAAGTGAATGAATGAGATGGTACATAGCTAAAGAATGGTGTTTTTCCTGGGCATTATGATTAATGAAAGGAACTCCCCAGCTTTCATTAATCGGAACCCACGTAACGATACACGGATGATTGTAATCCCGATCAATAATGTCTATCCATTCTCTTGTTAATCGAGCAACGGCATCTTCGCTAAATGAAGGTGAAGCAGCACATTCTCCCCAAACTAAGAAGCCTAAATGATCTGCCCAATAGAGAAAACGAGGATCTTCTACCTTTTGGTGCTTCCTGCAGCCATTAAACCCCATTTCCTTTGCTAATTCGATATCTCCCTTTAAATCTTGATCTGTTGGTGCAGTCAATAACCCTTCTGGCCAGTAGCCTTGGTCAAGGACGAGTTTTTGATAGTATGGTCTGTTATTTAGAAAGACCATCCCATTTTCAGTATGTATTTTTCTCATACCGAAATAGGATGTGATGTCATCAAGAACACTATCTCCCTCTTTCAAACGAATGGTCACATCAAATAAATTTGGATTTTCAGGTGACCAGTTCCAACCCGCATGATGGAAACCTGTTCTGAATATCTTCCGATTGTAGAGATTAATAGACCTTTTAGTAAAACTCTCATGTACTCTTACTGTTTCACTTGCTACAACTTCATTCTTAAAGCAAATATCAATTTCAAGCTGTTTATTTACATAGTCACCTGTTAGTTCAACATCAATTGAAATATCACCAACATCAATATCAGGAGTAAATCTCAGTTTATGAATGTGCGTTTTATTCACTGCTTCTAACCATACGGTTTGCCAGATTCCAGTGGTCCTTGTATACCAAATTCCTGCTGACTTCTCAACCCAATATTGCTTTCCACGAGGAATTGTTTCATCTTCAGAAGGGTCTTCTACTCTTACAACAACCGATTGCTTTCCTTCGATTAAGTAGTTTGTAATATCGAAGGAAAACGGAGTGTGTCCTCCTTCATGAGTACCTACTAAACTACCATTAATAAAAACCATTGCCCGATAATCTACAGCTCCAAAATGCAAGATAATTTGCTTATTAACCATTGATGCAGGGATGTCAAATTCTCTTGTGTACCATACCCAATCATGGAAGCTGGGATCGTTAATACCACTTCGTTTTGTTTGATACGCAAATGGCACGTTAATCTTTTTGGTAAATTGCGAATGTTTGAGGTGCCATTTTTCCTCCAGCCCGATATTCTCATCATCAAATTCAAAATTCCATTCTCCGTTTAAATTAAGCCAATCTTGTCTAACTAATTGTGGTCTTGGATATTCATTTCGATCCATCGTTGTATTCTCCTTCGGATATCGTAATTACTTCCTATTTATCTCTCGAATTTTACTTACATCTACTTTTGGATTTCTTTCTTCATCTAAAAGACCATTAATCTCCTGTTGAACATCCGTTATTTGGGTATAGCAAAATCCACTAATGTACGGAGTATCTTTTATTGCCTGAGTAATCGATTCATAACGAGATAAAAACTCCTCTTCACTTTTCACCTGATTGCCATAGCCCCAACCTTTTTCCGAATTAAATGCAATACCACCATACTCACTGACAATGATTGGTTGCCCCTGATAGGTATACCCTTTTGCCATAGCATGTTTATGTTTATTGAACGCAATATTGTTCTGAACAACCTTTTCTTTATCTTGATAACGACTCTTGAACTCATCACCATATTCTATATAATCATGTAAGGTAATGATGTCTGACACTGTATGCTCCCAGCCATCGTTTACAATAACAGGTCTCATACTGTCAATAGCTTTTGTCAGGTGATAAATGCCCTCCGTAAATTGTTGTTGTTTTTTATCTGTAAAGATATTTTTCACACCCCATGATTCATTAAATGGTGTCCATGTAATGATACTTGGATGATTATATTGTTGCTTAACAACTTCGATCCATTCCTCTGTGAAGTTTTGGATGGCCTCATCTGAAAATTCATATGTTGCAGCCATTTCTGACCATACAAGAAGTCCTTTTTTATCCGCCCAATAGAGGAATCGTTGGTCTTCCACCTTCATATGTTTTCTTACACCGTTAAAGCCCATTTCTAAGGTTTTATCTATGTCCTCAATAATGGCTTCCTCGGAAGGTGGTGTTAAGTGGGATTCTTTCCAATATCCCTGATCTAAAATTAGTTTTTGATAAAGTGGTACATTGTTAAGTAATACATTTCCATTCTCTATTGAAATTTTTCTCATCCCAAAGTATGACGTAACTTGGTCAATGAGGTCTCCGTTTTTATATAATGCAAATTCTACATCATATAAATGAGGTGATTGTGGACTCCAATGAACAACTCTCCAATGATGAAATTCACTAGCAAGATTTGTCGACATTGTTAGATTAGGACGGTTTACAGTTTGATCAAATGACTTTATTTGCTGACCATCATAAGAGATCGAGGTTCTCAAAATTAATGGTGTATCAATATTCCCTGAAACTTCATAAGAAAACTCAATAGATTCTGTATCAATATCTGGTGTCATCTTGACCGATTGAATATGTGCCTCATTTAAAAACTCAAGCCATACCGTTTGCCAAATCCCTGTTGTCTGAACATACCAGCATCCATAACTATGATCTAACCATCTTTGTTTTCCTCGCGGCTGAAAACAGCTTTGACTATCTTCGTTTTTAACGACAATATATAATTCGTTTGTTTCTTCCAAGAAATCAGTGATATTGAAAGAAAATGCGATTTGTCCACC
This sequence comes from Metabacillus schmidteae, assembly GCF_903166545.1. Classification (NCBI taxonomy): domain Bacteria; kingdom Bacillati; phylum Bacillota; class Bacilli; order Caryophanales; family Bacillaceae; genus Metabacillus; species Metabacillus schmidteae. The sequence goes on from NZ_CAESCH010000001.1 coordinate 3,143,985, forward strand.
CTTTCGTTCACCAACAAAGTGGCCATTCACCCATAATTTTGTTATATAATCTGCTGCTTGGAAGTGAAGCACAATCTCCTTGTTTTCATACTTACTAGGGATTGTCACGCTTTTTTGATACCAAACATTAGGACAAAACCCTTCTTCACCTATACCGCTTGCTTTTGTTTCGTATGTAAAAGGTACATTGATTTTTTTGTCAAAATGATTAGCATCCTTATACCATTTTTCTCTCTCACCTTTATTCTCTTTATCAAATTTGAAATTCCATTCACCATTTAAGTTCTTCCATTCTGCTCGTTCAAATTGTGGTCGCGGGTATTCTTTTCTAGGTATGTTTATATTTGTCATTCTAATTATCTCCTTTAATAAGATTCTAAAAAATGATCGAGTAAAGTCTTCAAGCACATGTTAATGATGAATATCCTAGATTTTCACACTATAAAATGAACCGAGGATCAAAAGCTTTTATTATAAACGCTTTCATAATTAATGTATTATATTAATTATCCTATTTGTATACTAAGGTTAGTATATAATATACTTTTAGAGTGTTTAACTTACTTTTATATAAATCTTATTACCCAATGAAAAAACCCAAACATATGACTGATGAGGTCAATTGTTTGGTTTTTTCTATTTAGTATTTATTTGTCTAAAGAGGTTCTTCTTCGTTCACAATTACTTGAACAGGTACAAAAATTCTCTGCGGATTATAGATACCTTCAATTTGTTCAACTAATAAGTCCACTGTTTTTTTACTACACTCATCAATATCCTGTTTGATAAAAGAAACACCAGCTAGACCTGGAGGGTCAAAGGATAATAATTCTATGTCTCGTAAGGTTTCTTTCTTAATTGAGGTTATTGCTAAGTAAGTATATCTTGCTAACTCTACATTCATTGTAAACACAGCTGTTATTTCAGGCTTGCTTACTAGAAATTCTTTAATATACGTTGGAGTTTTACTTCGGGAAATATCATTGAAGTTTAATGTTAACCATAGGTTTTTATCAATTGTCGTTCCTCGTTTTAAAAAAGCATTCTCGAATCCTGCCGCCCTCTCTTCTGTTACTGTGTTTGTGAAAATGGGAGAAATAAGGCCTATTTTTTCATGTCCTTTAGTCAAAAGATACGAAATGGCATCAGAAGTACCGACATCATTTTCGGAGGTTACGCTATAGGTTGAGATATTTTTCATATACCTATCGATTAAAACCATTGGGTATTTATCCAATGTAAGTCTAAGAACCGCCTCATTGTATGATGCTTTTTCTGTAGGAAAAATGATCATGCCCTCAATATTCATTTTTCTATACATCTCAATTGCGTCTGCTTCTTCAAACTGAGACTCTCTTGTTATCTTAATAATTAAATGATAGCCATTTTTTGAGACATATTTTTCAATATAATTAACAAACTCCTGCTCAATCTTCGTTTTCATACTAGGCAGAATTAAAGCAATTATTCCTTTTGAAGTTTTTGAATGACTAATTGATTTTGTAAGTTTACTTTCACAAACAAAGGTACCTTTACCCTTGATTCTTTCAACTATACCTTCCTCTGCAAGACCAGCGAGTGCATTTTTAGTTGTGATCTGACTAACATGAAATTCCTCAGTCAATTCTTTTTCTGACGGAACCCTGTCGCCTACTCGTAACTTCCCAGATTGTATTTGCTCAATAATATTATTTTTTATTTGCTGATAAAGTGGCTCGTTTTTAATGTCACTCACCCTTAGAGTATATTATTCTAACTTATACTAATTATACTAAGTGTTAATATACAATACTACAAATTGCTTTTAAAAAATCATCGTGAACAATTGTTTTTCTTCAATACTAGTAAAGCAATTCCCTGTATGGAAATGCTTCGTTAAATTTATAACTCAACAAAAAAATAATAAAAATTAATAAATATTTATTGTTAATCAATAAACTATGTGGTAAATTTATATCGAAAATAACTTAGCGAGGTGCTTTTTATGAAAATAGGTTCAACACTCTTTTTAAAGTTAGCGGTTTTTCTTATGGGAACTCCGGTTCTTGGTTTCGGTACATTTGGGTTCATTTGGTTAGCTAAAAATCCTGCAAACCCGGATTATGCCCATATTCTCTATCCCATTGTTATAGGGGTGTATGTAGCTGTGATACCATTCTTCATTGCTTTGTTCCAGGCTTTTAAGCTTTTAAGCTATATTGACAAAAACCAGGCTTTTTCTGAGTTGTCTGTTAAAGCTCTAAGGGTAATCAAGTTCTGTGCAGTGACAATCAGTGGTCTTTTTGTCGTGATCTTACCTTTTATTTTCTTCGTTGCTGAGATGGACGATGCGCCAGGACTTGTCATCATTGGGATGGTTCCGATCTTCGCTTCCTTGGTCATCGCGGTATTCGCTGCTGTTCTTCAAAAACTTTTACAAGAAGCGATTAATATAAAATCTGAAAATGATTTAACGGTCTGAGGTGAAAACAATGGCGATTATTATAAATGTTGATGTGATGTTGGCAAAACGGAAAATGAGTGTCACAGAACTTTCAGAAAAGGTTGGAATCACGATGGCGAATCTTTCTATTTTGAAAAATGGAAAGGCAAAAGCGATTAGGCTTTCTACTTTAGAGGCAATTTGTAAAGCTTTAAACTGTCAGCCCGGTGATATTTTAGAATACAAAAGAGACGAAGAAACAGATCGTTCATAAAGTTAAACGAATATGCCGAGAATTGTATAATCTTCGGCTTTTTATATTATCTACACCCCTGCTTACGAAAAGTATGGATGAAGTAAATAAAAATATTGAATACCCTCCCCTCTTTTCAGCTTGGAATTCACTTAGCTTATTTTAAATAAACATTAAATGTTGGTTTTCATAACGAAATACAAATATAATGTTATTGTAACGACATGTTGATAATAAAAGGTGGAGTTTTCATGGAATTTGTGTGGTGGGGATTAACGATCGTCTTGTTTATCCTTAGTTTTGTGGGGATTATATACCCTATTATCCCTTCTATTGTTGCCATTTGGGGCGGCTTTTTAGTTTATCAATTTCTCATTAATTCTGATGGATTGTCCTTATGGTTTTGGGTTAGTATGGTGGTATTAAGTGCTGTGCTTATCGCAGCAGATCTGATTGCAAACAGTTATTTTGTTAAAAAATATGGTGGTTCTAAAACTTCAGAGACTGTTGCAGCGATAGCGACTATTGTTGGTTCGTTCATATTGCCTCCTTTTGGAATCATCCTTGTCCCGTTCATAGCCGTGCTTGTAACCGAAATGATTGTTCATAAAGATGCAATAAAGGCAACAAAAGTTGGATTTGCTACTGTTATTGGATTCTTGGGTGGCAGTATTGCCAAAGTATTGATTCAATTATTAATGATCGGCTGGTTTGTTTTGGCTGTTATTTTTTAAACCTTCTGAATCATGTAAAAAGAAAAGGACGATACTCTTAAAGAGGGTTTCGTCCTTTTTCTTTCTATGCTATTCTAAATATAAAAATTTGTATGACAAACATATCAAATCATGTAACATAATAGTTCTTTTTACTCCGTAAAGTGGTAGTCTTTTTTCCTTAATTTTACATTGTAAGCGTTATCTGGAAGATAATGTTTTGTCTTCATTTTATTTTTAGTATTTCATTTAATATGAATACTAAAAAGTAGAAAAGGGAGGCATATGAAGCATGAAGAAGAAATTCGTATATCCGTTTTTAGCTGTTTCTTTCATCTTTACATTAGTAGCTTGCTCGGAGAACACCAAAGAAGCAACTAATACAAATGAAAGTAAAGGAAAAGAGAATCACAGTACACAGACTGCTCATTGGTCCTATAATGGGGAAACAGGTCCGGAACACTGGGGAGAATTGGACCAAGCAAACTCCATGTGTGTTAACGGAAGTGAACAATCTCCAATTAACATTGAATTCTCACAAGTAAAAACCGAGAAAAAAACCGGAAACATTCAGATCCAATATGAGACCACACCTTTTACACTTGTAAACAACGGTCATACCGTGCAGGCTAATGCCACAACAGATAGCAACAGTTTATTAGTCGAAGGAAATACATACAAACTTGTTCAATTACATTTCCATACTCCTAGTGAACATCAATTTAATGGTCATAATCTTGATATGGAGCTCCACCTTGTACATAAAGACGAGAATGGAAACATCGCAGTCCTTGGAATGATGATACAAGAAGGAAAAGAAAATGAAAAACTTGCACCTATTTGGGATGTACTACCAAAGGAAGAAACAGGAGAAGATATTGCGGTAAAAGAACCGATCGATTTACAAGGTTTACTTCCACAAGATCAAACATCTTTCCATTATAATGGATCGTTAACAACACCTCCTTGTACAGAAGAAGTGAAATGGGTCATATTTGAGCAGCCGATTCAAATGTCGAAAGAACAAGTTCAAGCATTTCAGCAACTTTTTCCCGACAACCATCGTCCTGTCCAATCTTTAAATGATCGTGAATTATATGAAATTAATTAACGAATGATTTTATATAAATGATGACCACTTAAGAAAAAGTTAAGTGGTCATTTTTTAACTGCTTCTACATTTAGTACACTTTTTAACAAATCTTTTTTTAGAGTTCGTTTGCTATTTTTAGTGAGGCGCTGAGTTGCATATAAAATCTTTTATATAGCATATATTTTCGAATTGCCAATAGTTTCCCAGTTACTGTTTACATTTAGATTTGATATTGCCTTAACATGTCATCGAGTTCTTTATTCATGACATTTAATTGCTCAGCAGATTTAGCTACCTGTCCTATAGCATTGTTATGTTCGTCTATTGAAGAACTAATTTCCTCAACAGATGCAGAAGTCTGTTCAGAAACACCTGATGAACTTTGAATTCCATCTCCTATCAGCAAAGTTTGATTCGTAATATTTACAATTTCATCATTTAAAATACCTAGTGCTGAGATCGTCTCAATAATTGATTGTGATAACAGATTAAATTTATATTGGGTTTCCAATACGTCATCATTTAATTTATTGGATGTGATCATGGTTTGTTCGACAATTTCTACCGTATTACTTGTTTCAGCTGCAATAGTTGACACTACTCCTCGAACTTGATAAGTTGCTTCCTTAGATTGTTCAGCAAGCTTTCTTATTTCATTTGCTACTACAGAAAAGCCTTTTCCATGCTCCCCAGCCCTAGCTGCTTCAATACTAGCATTTAATGCGAGTAAATTTGTTTCGGCTGCAATGTTTTCAATCGTCTGCATAAATGGTGAATTTCCTGACTCTTATCATATAGACTTTTTACACTTGTATTTATTTTCTCCGACGCTTCTAGAGAAGCTGCATTAGATTGTCTCAATGAAGAAACAATTTCATTTCCCTCGTTTGATAATTTTTCAGATTTCCCCGTAACTTCTTTTATAATATTACTTTGTTGATTCATTGAATCAATTGATTGAGTCAATGTTTCTACACTTTGATTAATGTTTTCTAGATCACTAGCTTGTTCCTGAGTTCCTAACGAAATTTCCGAGATAGCTGTTCCAATCTCTTCGCTGCTTGCTAGAGTTTGTTCTGATACTGCAGATAGCTCTGTTGCTGAATCAAGTAGATGTGAACTTGTACTTTTTACACTTTGGACTAATTCAAGAAGCTGATACGACATTTTATTATATGCACCTGCTAGTTGACCAATTTCATCTCTTGATTCTGATAGATTTGTAGCCTTTATCTTTCCATCAGCAATATTTATCGATGATATTGCGACTTCTTTCAATAAAGATATTTTTTTTCTTATCGCCACGTAAAATATTGATATACTTATTATGATAATAGCTAAAGTGCCCCATAAAATAATAAATTTAACAACTTCTAACCCTTCATAAAACTCATCTTCATATACAGTTAGACCAACGTACCAATCCCATGGCTCAAAATGTTCCATATAAGAGATTTTTTCCCTTATCTCACCTGTTTCATCATTTTTATCATCAAAATATACATACCGGTCTTCTATAGTAGAAGCTAGTGAACCTTTAACCATTTTTTCACGGTTTGTCGTGTCCTCCGGAATATCCCCTACAGGATTACTAGGATGAACTTGTGAGGAAAAGTTTGCATCATAGCCGAGGATATATCCTTCACCTTTATATAAAAAATGGGATTTTTTGTAATCATGTTCCCCATTCTTCAGTTTTGGTCCACTTAAAAGCACCCTTGCTTCCTCTTTACCTTCTTCTATAGTTAATTGTCCACTTTCCACTTGGTTATTTATTGATTCTAATGTAGCCAGCGAACTATTCACAATGTGATAAAGCTCTTGTTTACCAGCTTTCGTTAATTGATTTTTCGCTATAAAATAACTAGTTAACCCCATTGTTGTTACTGAAAACACAATGATAATAGTAAGTAATACCATCATCTTAATTGATATACTGTGCCAGTTGACCTTGAATTTTCTCTTCAAATTTAGTTCCCCCATAAGTTTTCTCATTGTATATATCGACCATTTTTTAAAAAATTAAGGTGTTTTTGACTTTATATAATAAAAATTTTTCTCAAATATAAATAAGAAAAGAAAGGGGAAACTTAGTTATAGGAATCGCTTTAAATCCGATTATAAAATAGTGAATTTACATGTTTATAGTTACCTCCATAAAGTTACACTTTACTTTAATTAAACATGTGTTATTAACTTCTTACTTAATGAATCACAAGTAAAACATTTGACAAAAAATTCTATTTATGCTATAATTTACATTTACTATTCTGTATATTATAATGAGATTCTCCTGGCCAGGGGAATCTCATTTTTTGTATGGGAGGAAAATGGAATGAAACATAATAAGTCCAGTATAACTTCCTTGGTATCGGCTTTCAGTCGTGCATATCACAGTAGATTTGACACACCAAAAATTTTTGATGATTTTATTGCAGACAAATTAATTTCCGAAGAAGAATTATCAATGATTAGCAAGAACATGATTAACGGTATAAATTTTTTCAACAAAGATATTGGGCAAAGATTTAAAGATGACCCAAAGGAAATTTTAAAATGGATTATACAAGTCCAGCTTTCCCCTACACCCTTAGCACGTTCTGCCTATTGTGAAAAGGTATTGCTTAATGAAATGAAGTTAGGAGTACAACAATATGTCATTCTCGGAGCTGGCTTAGATACTTTCTGCTTCCGACATCCAGAATTGGAAAACAGCTTAGAAATATTTGAAATTGATTATCCAACTACCCAAGAATTTAAAAAGAAAAAGATAGAAAAGGAGAAATTAAATATCCCTACCAATCTTCATTTTGTTTCTAAGGATTTCACAACTCCGTTTTCTTTTCAAGAATTAATAGATGAAGGATTCAAGTACAAAAAAACTTTTTTTAGTCTTCTAGGGGTTTCTTATTATTTAACTAAAGAGGAAAATGCGAGCTTGATACAACATTTATTTAATAACGTCCCAACAGGCAGCTCAATTGTTTTTGATTATGCAGACGAAAAACTCTTTAAAGAAAAAGGGATGTCTAATAGAGTTGAGAATATGGTAAAAATGGCCTCTGCAGGTGGAGAACCAATGAAATCAAGTTTCACTTATCATGAAATTGAGAATTTGTTAGAAAAATCAGGTTTACTAATATATGAACATTTATCACCAACATTAATAAATGAGCATTTTTTCAGAAATAGAACGGATTATTTATCTTCATTCGAGACCATTCATTTTATCCATGCTGTTAAGAAATAATACTCAACAAAGCCTCTTAGTAAAATTAAGAGGCTTTCCTATTCCTTTTGCATATCAGCTATTTTTTTAATCGTTGTTCCCGGATAATAATAATTGATGATGTCTCTATATGTGTAACCTCTATCCCCCATTATACTTGCACCCCATTGACTCATTCCTACACCGTGACCAAAACCTCTCCCTTTTATCAGATAATATTGATCGTGTTCTTCAAATGAATCAATCAGGTAGCTTCTAAAGGTGGAACCTCCTATAAGAGGTCTAATCCAATCGATTGCTACATCTTTTAACTCAACAACTTCATAGACGACTGTTCCTTCAATCAAACGTCTTAAGAATTCTATTTTAATTGAACCTTTTTTAGCACGATGTGATTCGTAATGATCTGATGCAATATCTAGATTTGAAATAGATACGATTTTTATATCTCCTTCAAACCCTTGTTTGGTTAACCTTTTTTTCATAGGTTCTGTTATAGAAGGTTCTTTTTCTTGTAACTTCTCCCACCAGTACATTCTAGTCACATCTACATCTTTTAGTAACAGCTGCGCTTTTTGCAAATTGAGTGTCCAAGGTTGAATAGGATCAAAATGATCAATTTTTATAGGAAAATAAGATTCTGCCGCTTCATCCCATACATTCTCATTGTTTTCAGTTACTCCACCGTTACTCGCCGAATAATAAGCATTGATAGGCTTATTATTAAATGTAATGATTTCACCTTTTGTTTCTTCAACCGCTTTCGAAGCTTGTTCATGCCATTCATACCCGCCGTAGACTTGAAACTGAATGGTGTCATCCATGTCCTTGTCCATATGTGTAATCGTATAGGTCCTAGCAGCAAGAGCTTGTGCCTTCAACGTTTCCAGTTTCCACGATGGATACACCTCAAAAGGTACAACACCTTTTAAATAATCTTCTATTGGGACTTGGTTAATCGGTCTAATGTATTTACCATCTTCTATGGTGAATTCCATTGCACCAAGGTATTTTTTATTATTAACTGATATAACATGCTCTTCATCATATTGATCTGGTATTAATACAAAAGATTTATTTAAATCCAGTTTTTCGTTTTGATTGGTTAATAAAATTGAACCTTTTCTGACAGATAAAACATGTGTAACATCTTCTTTTATATCTTCAATTCCATCCAATAATGTATATCTACCTCTGACCTGTATTGTGAGCTTTTCTTTATCTCCTATGTGATTTTTCAACTTAACTTTTATGATTTCATTCGCATATACATATTCTTGACTTGCCATTACTACAACGAATAGGAAAAGTGCAATTATACGTTTCATAGTTTTAGTATTCGAAAGTTTGACTGATCGTATTCTTCTCTCTTTTTAACTGCCTTGTTTTTCAAATTAGGATTCATCAGCATTTAAACAGTAGAAGCTGATGAGGCAGCTGCTTGATCAGCCTTCACACAATCAATCGCTACAACTAGTGCGATTACGATGGCATCCATGTCTTCATTTATTATTTGGACTTTGTAGCTATCACCCCAAGTGAACCACTCCTTGCTCACTTTACCGATTACTTCACCATGCTGTAAGACTTGAAAATCCATACCCCACCAGTTACCCTGTACCTCTATGCCTCCCGCATCAATCGTATATCGTGCTTTAAAGAAAGAAAATTCTTTCTTAATCATGACCACTTCACTACCATTTACCTCTACAAAAAACTTCGGTAAAAAGCTAAACACCTTTTTCGTAATGAGCGCAACCTCTTCTCTTGCTGTATTCAAAATGGAGAAAGTCTTTGGAATTTGCATAAAGCTTCCCTCCACATAAAAAACATCATTCTCCTGCTGATCCTTCACCGTAAACTTACCACTTAGACTGAATACCTTCTGTTTTATATAAAGTTGTTTCATCCTACACTTCCTTCCAATTAGCTGCGAATAAAGTAAAATGATATCCTCTTACCAGTATTGCATTGCATACTACTTTTCATATTTTTCCATTTATGATAGTTATAATAGTACTGAAGTAATAAAATAAGTATGCAAAAAATTGCTATAGCTAAATTTCATAAAATTTCAGTTCTGCTAACCAATTTTCTTTTTTACAACATCCTTTATAAATATCACATTTTCACATCTTTTCTTTAAACAAATTAATCTTTTGCAACAATAAAAAAAGCCTACTTTGCATCAAAGATCGGCCCTCATATTTCTTATATTCTATAAAAGGTAAATTTATCCTTCTAAAACTATACAACCTTTCCTTTACTCCAATAACATCATCACAAAACAAAAACTTAGAACCTATTCTCAAACCTAAAAATAACTTATTTAAAGAAGATGTAAGCACACTGCTTACATCTCCCTTTAATATGTTAATAACTAAAGTGCTTTTTTCTTGACCTGGACAACTTCTTCCTTGCTTGGCTCTTCATCAGAAACCAAGTCTCTAGTGGATTTTTTAAATTCTTTTAATGTAGAACCAACAGCACGACCTAATTCCGGCAGTTTTGCTGGTCCGAAAATAATTAATGCTAAAACAAGGACAAGGATTAATCCGGGAATGCCTATATTTGAAAGCATTTATACAGCTCCTTTCATTCGTGAATTAATTAGTGACTTTTTGTTTATCATTTTGTTTCTTCTTTTGTTTCTGTTTTTCATGTGCACGGTTATGTGCGCGGGTTCTGTCTTCTTCCACTTCATTCGTCTTTTGGACTCCTTCAGACACTAATGCAGAAGAAACCTTCTTAAGTCCTGATTGATCTTTTTCATAGACAAGTGATGCTCTTGTTGATATGTCTGCTCCTGGCTCAGTTACAAATGGAACAACACGGTAATCCGTCCTCCATTGCTCCGGTGTTACTGTACATCTCACATAGCCACGGTAATCATTAAAGAATTTAATGTGAGGATTCTGAGCTAATATTTTATCAGTATCAGCACGCTTATCAGCGCCATTGCCTCCAGATGTAATGGAAGTCCCGACAAACTCGACACCTACTGTTTTGGAATTAGGGTCTGAATAATCCTCTTTTAAGTTTGATGCCCAGCTTGCATGAACATCTCCTGTCAGGACAACAAGGTTGGTTATGTCATTTGCCTTTACCACTTCCATTACCCTTTCGCGCGCAGCCGGATATCCGTCCCATGAATCCATACTATAGCGTGGTTCCGTAGGTGTCCCATAGTTTCTTTCTGCAAAAAAGATCTGCTGTGGGAGAACATTCCATTTTGAATTTGAACGTGACAAGCCATCAGCAAGCCACTTTTCCTGTTCTGTACCAAGGAGAGTCCTGCTTGGATCCAATGATTCCTCTGTCTGCGGAGAACTTGTATCTCCGTTTGCCTGGTCATCGCGATATTGGCGGGAATCTAAAACAAAGAAATTAGCAAGATCTCCATATGAGAATCCTCTATATAGCCTCATATCTGCCCCTTCAGGAAGAGATGATTTGCGTAGCGGCATATGTTCATAATAAGCCTGATAAGCTGCAGCCCTGCGTTTTACAAATGCTTCCACAGATTGTCCTTTTTCTGGGATTAGATTGGCATAATTATTTTCTACCTCATGATCATCCCAGGTTACTACCCAAGGAAAAGCAGCATGGGCAGCGCGTAGATGGACATCTGAGCGGTATTGAGCATATCTGTTTCGATAGTCATCAATTGTCATAATCTCTGGTCCGCTGTGAACCCGGACATTACCAGTTGATGAAATATATTCATTTGGTCCGTACTCATATATGTAATCACCGAGATGAAAGACCATATCTAGATCTTCCTTTGCCATATGCTTGTATGCAGTAAAAAAACCATGTTCAAATTGCTGGCAGGATGCGAAAGCAAATGTGAGACTCTTTACACTTGTACCCTCTGCTGGCAATGTTTTTGTTCTTCCAGTTTGGCTGACTTCCCCTCCGCAAGTGAAACGATAGTAATAGACTTGATTTGGTTTCAGGCCATCCACTTCTACATGAACACTATGTCCGAGTTCAGGAACTGCCGCCACTTTGCCTTTCTGAACTACTTTGCGGAAATTTTCATCCTTTGCCACTTCCCATTTCACTTTTACCGCTTCATTTGGCATGCCGCCGCCATTCAGCGGATCCGGAGCAAGCCTTGTCCATAAAACTACACTATCAGGTAGTGGATCACCAGAAGCTACACCAAGAGAAAAAGGATAATCATTAAATTTCGGTGCCGCATTAATAACCTCAATCCCTGTTACAGATTGGGTAAGAGCAAGTCCAAGAGATAAACCGGCAAGCTTGCTCGCACCCGAGATAAAATTCCTGCGGTCCATATTTTTCTCTAAAGCCGTTTCACTCCACTTCTTTACCAACTCATCAAAATTACCTTCATTTGTCATTGATATCCCTCCTCAAATTGAGTTACAGGGAAAGTATAAAAAAAGTATTTGAAGGTAGTGTTAAGATATGTAAAGATCCTCATTCCGCTTCAGGTAGATTTTATCCAGACCTATTGTAGTAATTAAGAACAAAATAAAACAAATTAAATAAATTACAAGAAAAAATGAGCCAGCCAAACTATCTCAAATTCCGACAATTTCCCCATAAAACTTAACAGTAACGTAATCAAAAGTTTACTTTCAGGGACAGAGGGACAGGTTAATTGTCCCACCATTTATTGGAAAACATAATACTGTTTTGAGTACCAGTTTCATTGAGGTTCGAGAGGGTGCGCACTTATCGGTTGGGGGATAAGGGAAAGAACCTGAGTTGAAAAAATAGACGAAGAAATTTCTCTTATTTAGTAATTATTATTTAAAAAAGCATAAATTAGACGGAGGGATTCCGCCTATTGACTTGAATAATGCGAAATAAGGTGATTTTACTTTGCATAATCGGAAAACCTCCGCTTATTGCTGGTTACTCGATTCAGAACAAGACATCCTGTACTCCTAATAAAGAAACTCGCGAATTCAATTATTTCTATGGCGAGTTTTCCCTTTTTATATACCAATACCGATGCCATTACCACTGTCATATCGGCAAGTATTCTATGAAAAGCACCTCAAAACGGAACCCTTTGCTTATTAATCAGGAAAGCTTTTATAAATGAGTTAAAGAATTGATCCTTCTAATGAATAAACTCTGATCCTATATTTTCAAAAAGCTCAACACAATTCCTGCCATTACGTTTAGCAACATAAAGAGCTTGATCAGCTTCTCTCATAAGAGTTTGGAGGGTTTGACTATGATCTCCATCACTTATTAGAACGGAAGATACGCCAAAGCTAGATGTAACACGAATCTCTTTTTCCATATACGGTATATCTGTTTGATAAATATTCATTCGAATGAAATCAGCCATCTCTTTTGCTACCTTTAGAGACGTATCGGGCATACATAGGATAAATTCTTCTCCGCCATACCGCCCAACCATATCACGCGAACTTACACACTTCTTCACAATACTGGCTACCTGAGCTAAAACCAGATCACCAGCTTCATGTCCAAAAGTATCATTTACTTGTTTAAAGTGATCGATATCAAACATGATAATGGATACATATCTTCCTTTCTGAGACTCTACAATTCTTTCGCATTCTTCCTTAAAAAAATGACGATTAAAGACTTGTGTTAAGCCGTCAATACGAGCTAAATACTGCAATTTTTCCTGTAAATCAACTCGTTCAGTGACATCAATAAAGGTAATAATTTTCATGATTTTATTTTTCACTTTTACATCTGAAAATCGAATATGATAATAGGTATTTTTATCCCGTAAAGGTAACCTATAATCACATTCTTTTTCAAGAACGATGATTTCAGCGAGTTGAGGTTCTTTTCCAATGACATCCACGAGGGATTTTCCAATAGATTGAGAGTTTAATATTGGAATGATGTCACTCATTGCACTGTTATAATCAATAAGTATCCCGTTTTGATTTAGCACAATGACCCCTTCTTTCATGTTTTCAAAAACTGTCTCTCTTGCAACAGGGGTGACATCAAACATTTGATAAGATAAAAGCGCAGCACCGTGAAGGAAAAAGGAAATACTCATGGAAACCGGTCCCAAATCAACGCCATATGGACTCAAATCATTTAAATAAAAATAGTTAGCGATGATCGGCACAATGATTCCTGATACCATTAAAATGATTTGCATACGGAACCGAAAAATCGTTGTTTTCCTTAGTTCCAATAGTAAAAAGATTACACTCAACATAAAACATAAAAAGAAATAAATAGAATGAACATAAAACCAAGGACCATATTCCAGCTTTAAAATTGGAAATGGACTGTCACTATTTAATTTAATCGATGTGTAATAGAGGTGATGAAGCTCATTCGTTCCATGCATGAAAATGGTCAAAATAGGAGGTAAAAATAGAAAATAGTACATCCATTGTTTTAGTTTTTTCCCTACATACCCCAGACACATTAAGAGGATACATGCTGGTATAAATGGTAGAACCAAGTACTCAACACTTAACCAAAGTAACATTTTCTTCAAAGATGTACTTGAAAGCTCAAATGCATAGGAAAATGTGAACATAGCAGATAACAGGGTAACAAATATGTACGGCTTTCCCCCGGGGACATCCTTCAGGCGAAAGTAAGCATACAAACATAATAATGAACTTAATATTCCGGCAATAAAAACGACCACTATGTATACGAAAGCTTCATTTGTCATAATTTCAACTCCATAAGTTGCAAAAAGCATTGCTATAACTATTATAATGTAGCAATGGAATTTCTGACTAGTACTATCGTAGTAAAATAAAAAGGATGCAGATAAATATCCGCACCGTTATTACTGGTCTATTTATGCTTTTTCTGTAAAACCTGCCATCTTGTAATATACTTTTGTTTAAATCAACCTCTTTGATTTACATAGAACTTCGTTAGCAGTGGTATTATGATCAACATTATACTTTTCAAATTTAGGTTATTGGGCTTTATATTCTTGAATTTATACACGCTAAATCAAATACAGTCATCGTAAAATTGATATTTTACACGAAGTTAAGACTTTAAGAATAATAGGGAATTTCCTCCCTCTCTTCAAAACTGTTCATTATTATATCCAAATGGAAAGACATTTGACTTAGCATAGTTAGATAAAACGTGAAATTAGATATTCATAAATAGTTATTTAACTGATTGAACCCTTAGGACCTATTTTAAAGGTTCTAAATACTAAAGGTACATCTTTATAGGCTTCAATAATTCCTTTTTCTTTAATATCACATTTGCTTACTATTTTTGTTGGCACGGTTACTTCGAATGCCCGTCTAAAAGGAAAGGGAGTTAAGCCGATATACCTTTCATTAAGCCAATATGCTACAATTCTATCACTTTTCTCAATTGAAAAGAGTTCTGTACCTTCAAAGCCATTTTGATACCAAGGAAATTCATCACTTTTTTTCACACCTGGTTCATTAATGCAAATATAAATTGATAAGTTATCCAAGAATTTTAATATCTCAAGATGAATATTACTATCCTCTATTGCTATACCCAATTCTCGACATAATCTGTTCTGCCGTGTCTTTTCATATTGTACATATTTTATCTCACCTTCACTCTTAGTGTTGCTAAAAAAAGATGAATAGTGCCGACTACAAAGCAATGCAGCATACTTGTTTCGTTGTTCAATCCAATCAATCCCATATCTATAATGAGGAAGTTTAAGTGATGAAGGTAAATTAATAAATGAGTATAGAGAATTTTCTTTATCATCCCAAAGAGGGGCAGCATCTAGTCCTATCCATGCGCAATCATGATATTGTGTGGCAAAAAGAATATCTTGTTTGAATTCCTTACCCGTAAAAAACTCTTCCTGCAAATAACTAAATAGATCACCTGATAAAACAGCATGGTTATGTTGTTCTATTATTACAAACTCTCTTTCTCGTTCATTAATAATCAATCGTATCCCCCCTGTTTTTGTTATCATCTCAATAATAAAAAATGTAAAAAACACTTTTTACTATGGCAGTCTATATAATTTAAATGCAACATATTTACAGAAACCCCTCAAACTTTACTTCATACAGGTATTTCAACTGTTTTTCCATAACCCCGGCTGGGATATGCGGGAATATTGCATTCCGAAGAGTTACAGAAACGCAGTCATTCAACTGTGCCACCTTTCCAATTCGGTTTGACATTCTGGTAATTACACTGGTTCGCTCAGTTCGTTCGTCCTCATATCTTTCCAAAGCCTGCAGCATACCGCGGTTTTACATTAGGCATCAGTTTCTTACGAATGGTGGAATGAATGCCATCTGAAGCAATCAGCAAATTTCCTTCCTCCGTTGAACCGTCTTAAAACCATACTTTCACCCCGGAGTCATTTTGTTCAAAACGCCTACAGGTCTTTCCGGTATAGACAATTTGCTCTTGACCTAAAGCGCTCATTAGGAACTCCAGGAGGTTTCCTCGCTCAATCGCCACATTGTCAAGTCCATACTTGGGGCTAATTATAGCTGTCTCTTTCCGTTGCAGGATTTTCCCTGAAGGTGTTAAGATGCGAAGTTCCTCTAATACCTTCCCTTCCCGAACAACTTGATTGCCTACACCTAACTGTTGCAATGCCCGGATAGCATTCGCACTGATTGCAAGCCCAGCACCTGCGAAACGCACTTCTTGCTTGCTTTCAAAAACGTTCACTTCCATCCTGATTTTACGAAGGGCGATGGCCGTGCAAAGCCCTCCGATTCCTGCACCTATGATGATTGCTTTCATCTTATCACCACTTTCAAATAGTTATAATCCCATTTTTAAATTATACGAACAAATACCGCAGCAGATATCCCAAGAATTCTCAGAGTATTAGTAAGCCCAGCATTTTTACTTCCGTTGCTTCTTATGTACTGGCCGTATATTTTCCAATCAATCACAGCGGTATTAAGACTCCCTAAAAGATAGCCAAAAACTAACGGCAAAAATTACCTTTAGATTATCAATCATCGCTCTTCTTCCATAATATAAGTAAATTTATTACTTTATTTCCCCAACAACACAATCCTTTATCAAATGTTCATATTCTCCTTTTAAACTCAAAAACCTTTTTCAACTAATGGGTGCCCTTTAGTTCAATAAAAAGGTACATACCTCTACTTGAAGTAATGCACCTTTTAGATCAATAAAGATACTAATCTCTATTGACTGAACCAACTAATATAGTTAAAATATACCTTTAATTCTCTACTTTAGTAAAAGGATGGTATATTATTAACCATTATTTTAGATTTAATTTACAGAGAATACTTTTCAGATAGGATATTACATAAAAAGGGGAACAAATGTGAAAAAAAGATTATTATTATTATTATTCTCTTCAGCTTTGGTGTTAGGTGCTTGTAGTGGAGAAGAAACAGGCGGAACCAAGGTGGATAAAGAAGAGCCAACGCAAGAAGTGGTCGAGAAAAAACACGATGAAAATGTTCTTGCTTTTGAGGTTGATAGTGAAAAAGTGGAAGTAGAATTGACGGAAGCTGATGTTCAACCACAATTAGCAAAAAAAGTATATTTACCTGAAGGTTTTGAAACTAAACAAGTGAACGGAAAACAATTCGAGGCCATTGGAACCGGAGAGTATCAGGACATTAATGTTTTTGTTGAAAAAGGCAGAGCAATGCCTGATGTAGAAAAACAAATTTATGATTGGTCTAAACTTGTTAAAGCAGCAGGTGGTCCAGGTACGGAAATCAAAGAAATTGATTTGAATGAATATCCGAATTTAAAGGGAAAATTCGACTATGTTGCTGAGATTCATAATGGCAATGGTGGTTCTAAATACGCTGCATTTAAAATGGGCGAAGAAACTACTTTTGTCTACGTTGCTATCTTTGATGAAGAGAAACAAATAACTCACAAAGACTTTGCTCTGGAATTAATGAAAAAAATACAACTTCCAACACCTGCCTAAGGGCAGGTTTTTTACTGTGAAAAGATTTTATTTATTTCTTCTTTTCACTAAATACCATTTTTTAATATACAAAAAAAGGGTGCTTTCCCCTTCTTTAAGGAAAGCACCCGTTAATTTAAGTACAATTCTTCACAAACTTTTGATTTAAGACAATTTTAACCCATTAAAAATAAAAGCTAACTTTAATCACCTAACGTATTTATAAATTTAATTAAAGACGTAGATACATACCTTTCTTTTCTATAAATGAATATTGTTTTAACTAGTCCATATTCATTCGGAATTGAATGCTGTCTAAGGGTTCCTTCTTGTATATGCTTTGCAACCACACTCAGTGGTAGCATACTTAGTCCAAGTCCAGCAAATACACAACCAACGATTGCATCCAGGGTGCCAAATTCCATTATCTTATTTGGAATAACCCTCTCTTGGTGTAACCATTGTTCAAGCTTTTCCCGATAAGAACATCCAGTACGAAATACAAGCATTGTCCTTGTTTGAATATCTTTAATAGAAGAAATAGGTGGATGTTTTGTATCAGTTATTAGTACCAATTCCTCTTCAAATACTTCCTTTTGAATCAGTTCAGGGTGCGTAATAGGTCCGGCTACAAATGCTCCATCAAGTTCATACTGAAGAACCCCTTGAATATTTTCTTCCGTAGAACCTGTTTTTAATGTTAGATCAACTTCAGGAAAGTCTTTATGATACTTTGAAAGTACGCTTGGTAATCGAACTGCTGCGGTTGTTTCCATTGAACCAATAACTAACGGACCTTTAGGTGTTTGATCATCAGTCATCATATTTTGAGTTTCTTCAATAAGATCGAATATTTTTTCTGCATACGTTAGCAACAAGCTTCCTTTGGCTGTTAACGCAGTTCCGCGATTATGTCTATAGAAAAGAGTTGTTTGAAGATCCGATTCCAACTGCTGTATTTTCATTGTGATATTTGACTGTGCATATTGAAGATCTCTTGCTGCTTGAGAAATACTCCCCTTCTTAGCAACGGTCTGAAAAATTTTTAATGTATGCAAATCCATTGTATTCCTCCCCCACCTAACTTTTTGCCATCTAATTATCTGATAGCAACTATTATTATTATGTATTATTCAATATACCAAAAAACATATATGCTTTAAATAGATTAACTTTTTGGAGGTTTTCATTTGAAGAAGCAAACTTATCATTTTTTAATAGGGGGAATGTTGTCTTTAGTCATTGCTATGGGGATTGGAAGATTTGCATATACTCCCATTCTTCCACTTATGCAAAAAGAACTTTCTTTTTCAAATACAATAGCTGGCTATATAGCATCAAGTAATTACGCAGGATATTTGCTTGGGGCAATTTTAGCAGGTTCCTTTCCTTTTAAGAAGTATAGAACCATTTTGTTAAGAATAAGCCTAATCATCACAATTTTATCCACTGCACTGATGGGTCTCACATACTCTAATTTACTTTGGAATGTACTTCGCTTTCTATCAGGAATTTCTAGTGCTTATGTGTTGGTCATAGCCTCCGGTATTGTGTTAGATAAGCTTGCTACTATAAGCAAAACCAATTGGTCTGGCTTATTCTATGGAGGGGTAGGTCTTGGAATCTTTTTATCCAGTCTACTTATTCCGAGTTTAAACCATTTATTTCAGTGGGAAGGAACTTGGATAGGACTAGCTGTTGTCAGTGGAATCCTTACTTTCTTCGTATGGATCTGGCTAGATGAAAAACCCAACCCTGATGAGTTGAAAACTAAACAAGAAACTTTTACACAAGACCCCTCCAATAAAGGACTCTTATTGTTGAACATTGCCTATGGTTTAGAAGGATTAGGTTATATAGTTACAGGAACGTTTATCGTATCTATCGCTGAAAACACCTCATCCTTTCAGAATGGGGCTACCTTAGTTTGGATGATTGTTGGATTGGCTGCAATTCCCTCCTGTCTCATCTGGTCTTTTCTTTCTAAAAAATGGGGTTATGTTAATTCATTAGTGTTTGCAATGACTTTGCAAGCCTTTGGTATTGCAATGCCAGCCTTATGGGGCTCTCAATCTAGTTTTATTATTAGTGCAATATTGTTTGGAGCTACGTTTATGGGTATCACTACAATTGCTACGACATTGGGACAACAAATGAATCCATCTAATAGTAGTCGTACTATTGGCACACTTACAGCTATTTATGCTATTGGACAGTTAATAGGTCCAATACTTGCTGGAGCCTTAACATCTTTCACTCATAATTTTAATTCAGCATTGATAGGAGCAGCTAGTGTCATTTTAATTGGAGCAGGGATTCTTTTATTTGGAATTCAATTTAAGAGAGAGTATCACTGATCAATACAATAAAAGAATGTATTTAAAATCACGAGGTGAGATTTATGCTAAAGAATGAAATGACAGAACTTTTACAAATTCAGTATCCTATTATACAAGCTCCTATGGCTGGCGGAGTAACAACTTCGAAATTAGTAGCCGAGGTTTCAAATTCTGGAGGTCTAGGAATGATTGGTGCAGGTTATATGACACCTAACCAAATGTGAGAACAAATTAAAGAAATAAAACATTTAACATCAAACCCTTTTGGTATAAATCTATTTGTTCCCGATGAATATGATGTTATAGAGGAAGAAGTAAAATCAGTTAACGAGATATTAAACCCTATTCGGGAGAAACTGAATTTACCAGGAAAAGATAGCTTTGAAATTCCTAATTTTAATACTGTTTTTGAAACATTTATTGACCAAATAATGGTTGTAATTGAAGAGAAGGTTCCTATTTGTTCCTTTACATTTGGCATTCCTTCTAAGAAAGTAATTGCTGAATTTTAAAAAAATAACATAACTTTGGTGGGAACGGCTACTACTGTTAGAGAAGCAATTGAAAATGAAAAAGCAGGGATGGATATTGTTGTTGTTCAAGGTAGTGAAGCTGGTGGACATCGTGGGAACTTTATCGATGGGTATCAGGAGAGTTTAGTGGGTTTAATGTCACTTATCCCACAAGTTGTTGACAATGTAAATATTCCTGTTATTTCTGCTGGAGGAATTATGGACGGAAGAGGGTTAATGGCTTCTTTATGTTTAGGGGCGAAGGGTGTACAAATGGGCACGGCTTTCTTGACTTGTATTGAAAGTGGAGCACATAAGGTACATAAAGAGGCTATACTTAATGCTACCGAAGACAATACTATATTAACTCGTTCATTTTCTGGTAAATGGGCAAGAGGAATAAAAAATAAATTTATTTTAGAAATGCAGAGGCACGAAAGATTTTTACCAGATTTCCCTGTTGATAATATACTAACCCAGGATATTAGGAAGACTTCTAGTGATCAAAATAATCTAGATTACGTGTCACTTTGGTCTGGTCAAAGCCCAAGGTTAGCTAAAAGTCAAACAGTTGAATCATTAATTAAAAATATTATTGTAGAAGCTAATAAAATAAATTTAGATATACAAAGGTTGTACTAACTCATTGCTCTTATGTAGATCTCTTTTTAATCTAAATTTCTATAGGTTTTTGTAAGGTCAACCAAATATTTCTAGTTGAACTTTTTTATAAAGTTTTACTAAAAGTAGACAGGGTAGTACAGTAACGCATATTGTGTTATTCAACTAACCTGCCACTTATATACAGTATGATTTTTGACCGTATTCATCGTTAATAACGAAACAAAATTAGCTATTTTCTAACTTTGTTTACCATATTATATACAGTAAGTAATTATAGTTTTCAACGTAAACAACGGTAGGACTTTACTTGGAGGGGTGGGTATGATAGGCTTGTGTGCCACTGAAACCACTGCTTCAGCCTTTCAAGACCAATCATACCCACAGAGGCTCCAAGTCAAGTCCTTAACCACTTAACTATGCTTATATGTAAACAATGATAAAAGGTGCATTCTATCAATCATTTTAAGTCGATACTGTATATAAATGACCTTTAGTCGAATAAGAAAAGGATTGCCGCAGCAACCCTTGGTATTCAACTCAAGTACCCGTTAGTTCATCAAGGAAATCCTGTAATCGAAAAAATCCATATGTGCTTTTTCTTGTTTGTAGCAATCTATTCTATCTTGCAAAGTACCTGTATGAAACTCAAACTTATGACCATCTGGGTCAGTAAAATAAATACTGGTCCTTATAAAATGGCACTAACTATGTAATTATCACATTAGTTTTAGAAGTTTATGCTCTATCTAATTAAATATTTCCAATTGGACTTCTGCAAATTCCCATTGCAATTCCCTTTTGATTAATACTTTTCTTTAAGTTTACTAAAGGTGACCCTTGATAAACTTGTTGAATAATGGATTCTACCTTTACTCTTTCTTGTTGAGTAATATTATTTTTCGTAAGCATTTTATTAAACCATTGATTGATTTCAATTGGTGAAATATTTCCAGCGATTGAAGAAAGACGATCAAACCCCTGTAATACTTTTTCCTCTAATTCCATTTCTCCCCCAGCATAAAAATGAAAGTTGTTTCTGTTAATATCTTTTTTTAGTAGTCCAACTTTTTCTTTATTGCCAGCTTCTTTTAACCCAACCACTAATTTTATCTCACTTAACTGAATGATACTGTTTACTGATAAATCAAATCCAGTTCTTTTTGGATTGTTATATAAGATAGTAGGCTTATTACTAAGATTAATAATGGTTTTTGTATAAACTAATGCCTCTTCTTGTGTCGGTAAAACATACGGCGGATATCCAAGCAAAATACCTGATATTTTTGTAGTACTAATCTTTTTAGCTAGTTCTTCTGCCTCTTTCTGTCTAATAGATGACACTCCAAATAAAATTTCCATATTATTAATAAGTTCTTCTTCCAATACTAAACAGTTTATTAATTCGATTTTCTCTTTAAGGTTCAGACTATGCTGTTCACCAGTGGATCCAGAGACAAGAACAGACTTTACTCCTTGTTTATACAGATCTCTTATATGATCTATTGTCCCCTGAATATTTACAGATTCGTCTTCAAAAAATGCAGTTGGTACAGCAATGTGATATGTTTCTTTTAGCATAATATAATCTCCTTTATCCTTTTTTATTTCTACTTTAACTTTAACTAATCTGCTTCGTTAGTTTAATATGAAAGTGCATTACCCTTCTTGAAGTAATGCGCAAAAAGAAAAAGCTGCCGATAATGACAGCTCCCATCTTCAACTCTTGCCCCCGTTAGTTTAACAAAATGCCTTTATTTATTTCTTAAAAAGTCAGGTATCCGAGTCATTACTTTTTCTTGTTCTCGAATAAAGTCATATTGTTCATAAAGTGTGTGTGCATCTTTAGTACCCAAATAACCAAATAAATTCTTTAAGTTCTCAGAACTTATTATTTCTTCAATCAATTTCTTTCCTATCCCTTGTCCTCTGTATTCTTCATCAATAAATACATCACATAGATAGTACATAGTTGCCCAATCGGTAACAACACGGGCAAAACCCACCTGTTTACCACCATAATAAACCCCATAACATAAGGAATTTTCAATAGATTTCTTGATTTTATCCTTTGGTCTCCTATTTGCCCAATAACTACGTTGCATAAAATCGAAAATTGTATCAATATCTAAAAGTGATTTATCGTCACTTATGTTTAATTCATTCAATTTAACGGTCATTTTCTTTCCCCCCAGTGAATTAAGAATAAATAGATAATTTATAAACATTCACTAAAGATAATTAAAAATCCTTCTTCAAGTAACCTGCTTCGTTACTTTAAGTGTAATTCTTCACAATCACTATTATGCAACTCATTGATCCTCAACAATATGACTCTATAAATGAAAATGAGCGACATCCTTATTCCAGAATGGTGCTTGATTGTTGAAGATCTTTGCAAAGCCTTTTTAACAGTAGTAATTTTATTTCAATGTTAATTAGATTCATATTAAACTGTTATACATAATGACTTACACATTAATTGCATTTTATATAAATGTTGTGACAATAAGTAATTAATTTTTATCCTTTAGTTCTAAAAGTATAGGTACTATATTTAGTAAAATAAAAACAATTGTCAGAAACCATAATGCCTTTTCCATAGTAGGTACAACATCCAACAATGCTCCCCAATCCTCTGCTTTTACCCAATTAGATACAAGGCTATTTACAGCACAGACTGTCAATGCTGTAAATGATAATCCCATTGCCATCGCAAGTTTATAGTCTTTTCCTGTTTTATACATATAAAGATTTATAAAAGTTGATACTATAGCAATGAGTCCTAATATTAACGACATAATTATGCCCCCATTAAACTTTTATTAAAGATGAACTTTTATCTTAAAAAATATATTAGAAGGTCCAGTTTTCCTAATGAAAGCGGGCCTTATAAACAAAAAGCAGCTATCCTTATTCAATAACAGCGCTTGTTAGAGTATAATGAAAGATACTTTAATACCTTTCTATAATTATCACATCATCGGAAGGAGTAAGGTACTCCTTTTCCCCTAATTTAAAATCAGCACCTTGACGATCAATCTCTACATATTGAACAACTTTATCATTTTCCATGAAAACCAAAAGATATATATCGTCTCTCCAATCAATATTACTAGGATCTTTAAAATGAACACCTAATTGCTCATCTATACCTTTTTGGGTACTATAAGGTGTAAAAAGGAAGCCTTTATCCCAGTCAAAATCAGCTAAAGTTTTAATACTGATTTCAGTATTATTTACATTTTCTACTATAGAATTTATGGACTTCCCTAGTTCTACATTATGGGGAACTTTATTAAGAATGCTATATCCTGTTAGTAATAGTAGTAGTAAAAGAACGAAAAAAATAAGTTTTCTCAAATCAAATCTCCCTACTTCTTTTAAGATACCCTCTAAGAAATTCTAATCTTTCGTAACCTCATTACATTTTAACATAAATATCCAATTTTAAGTTTGAAGGTTTTATATATTTGCCCTGCCCTAAAATAAGATCAGCGCTATCCTTTATTCAATAACAAGAGCGCTCATCCTTGTTCAGGAATGGCGCTCTCTTGTTGAAGATGGCTATCGAACTAAGGCACCCTTTAGTTTTTTGTATAATATCATTTCCACACATATCTCTAAACAATGTATCCAATACATATTTACCAACCATAAATACAGCAAGTATTGTGATTATTGTTATCAAAATATGTTTTACTTTAAATTTCATTTAACTCACCTTGATTCAATTTGTATATTTGAAGTTTTCTTTAGCATTCCTCAAAAAAAACCCTTATTGCACTAACCTGCTTCTATAGTTCAATAACAAAAGCTGCCTCAATGACAGCTCGTTCTTAAACTCTTGCTCCTGTTAGTGTAAGTGTAATGCTTCAAAAACTTATACAAAAAAATGCATATTTAGCTTGATTACTGTAAAATTCATACCTTTCTAAATTACATTCCTAAAATGGAAATAACCTTAGTTGAAGAGATTTTATCTTCTATCCACTTTTGGAATTCCGTAATCATAGTTATAAGTTGCTTTATATTATTATCATAGGTTTCCATAAATTCTTCCTCAGAATAGATGAATGGAAAACCAATAACTGCTTTTAGCGAATTTGGTTCAGGATTATTAGATAGATAATCCTTCATTTTTTGCAATTCTTTTATAATCGATTTCCACGTATCAATATCTATTTCATTGAATCCATAATAATCAAAATTTTTGTAACACTTTTCAAAGACAGGCATTATATAGCCAAAGTTATCTTCTGAAAAGAATATAGAAGAATTACTCCAACATTCTCCTTTATAATTGTCAGGGAGAATCTCTATAAAACAAGAACCTTCAAGGAAACTAGCATCGTATATTATTTCAATCATTATTAACTCTCCTAAAAGAAAACCGTTATAAGCTAAGAATATCATAATTTGAATTTGCTGGTTTAGGTAGTTTCTAATACTAACCTGCACATTTAGTACAATAAGAATGCGATACCACTTTAGGTATCTCAATCATTAGTCAACTATCTGTACTATGTGTGTTTCTGTTATTCTATTACTACACTATAAGAAATATTAAGTTTATCCCAAACCCAAGCCTGAAAAATTCTCTCTATTTCTATTTTTAATGCTTCGTCATTCAAATCTTCAACAATACCCAATTCTTTAAAGGTAAATGTTTCTGTCGCCTCTGTGCCTTCATATTTTGTACTACTGAATGAAAAGGTAACTGTCTTACCCATTGGCTCCTCCTCCTATTTAACTCTGTATAAATTCCCCAATAATTACAGTTTACAGTATTCCTTCTTATTACACTAAACTGTTCCGATAGTCGAATAAAAAAGGATTGCCGTAGCAACCCCTGGTATTCATCTCGAGCACCCGTTAGTCCAATTTATTTATTAACAAGATCAATGAAATTGGCGCTCTCCTCTTTTTTAAAAAACGAATGAGCTGCGTCTTCTTCAGTATTGCCTTTTTCGCTTTATTACAGAAGTTTATTTTCATGGTAGTTCAATAAAAAGACTTCATTCTGAGGTCATCTATTTGCTGAAAAAGCTGATTCTTTTTTTGTTTCTTGGACCTTTTGGGTGCTAAGGACAAAACTAATGATTGCTGCAATGCTACAAATATACGGGAGGAAAGGGTATCCCCAATTAGATATGACATAACCACCAATCATTGAACCAATGGTAATACCAATATACAGAGCCGTATTATTCCACGCCATAACAATTCCTCGGTCCTTTGGATATTCGACTGCTAATCGTGCTTGGTATGATGTAAATCCTGCATACCCAACCAAAGCCCATATGAACAGAAAGAAATAAATCCAATCTCCAGATGAGAAGAATATTCCTAAACAAACGAGTATTACAGTCAAAAAAATTAGCGCAGCTTTCGAAATCTTCCTTGCTCCAAACCTATCTGTAAATTGTCCACTTATAAGACTTCCTAAAACAGCACCAATACCATAAAAAGTAACAGCTTATGCGGTTTCTGATGATGAGAATCTATTTTCGGAATATAGAGCCGCACCTAAGTAAACATAAAGAGCATACATTGAAATCGCCCAAATGGTGGTAACACTTACCGAACCAAGTATTCTTAGCAGATTTCCTTCTAATAGATTTCTTGTAAAATCACTTTTAGGAACATATTTCCACGTTTTGAAATTTACTACTGCCAATATAGTCCCTATAATAGCCATTACAACAAATACTGAACGCCAACCAAGAAAATGCTCTAGTAACGTACCGACTGGTGCTCCTGCCCAAAGAGCTGTTAAATGTCCTGAAACAACAATAGAAAGCCAAGTTCCCCTCCGATGTGATGGTGCAATATCCCCGATAATGGCATAAATCAATGGGGTAATCGCAGCAACCGACAAACCAGCTAAAATACGACTAATGATTAACCAGGTAAAAGAAGGTGAAAAAGCAGTTAAGATATTAGAGAAGGAAAATAACAATAACCCAAATGTAATAAAAATCCCTCTTTCATTTTTATCTGAAGCCCAACCAAAGAAAGGTGCTACAATAGCATATGTTACAGCAAAAACAGTTACCTTCCATCCTGTCATAGCTGAACTAACATTATACGCCTCCGAAATGAACGGTAGTAACGGAGACACTACAAATAAATCAGTACCCATTAGAAACAAAGTTATCCAAGCAACACTTAAACTTACTCTCCCTTGCGAGTCCATTACATCCTCCATTTACACTTATTGTTATATGTATATTCTTTAGAGTCATAAAAAGGACTTCTTGTTCAGTTAACTCCCGTTAGTGGAACAACAAAAAGGGCTGCCGCAGCAACCCTGAATCTTCAACTCTAGCACCCGTTAGTGTAAGTACATTCCTTCACAAATTTGTTTTTTCGCTATTTCTTTTATTACAGGATTGCTGCTCTTTTGCTGAATAAAAAAAGAGTATTGATCCTTATTGGATCAATACCCCCGTTTGTTTAAGGTAATTCTTCACTCAAACTGACAACAATTCCCTTGCTAATAATCGATAGACATCCAAGCGTTTTTCTTGTGAATGGGGAATACTGATAATCATTGCTTCATCAAATCCATATTGTTCTTGTTCTTTTTGTAACAGCTTTGCTATTTCCTTCGCATCTCCCACTAATCACCCCTTTAACTTAATTCACATATAACGATCTAACATTTATAACAAACTTTTAGTAAGAATAAACAATAGAAAAGAATTTACTTTTTGGGCTGATCAAGTGCTTGGTAAGCTACCTGGTACTTTCCTCTATCGGCAACTTCTGAATGGTACAAGGCCTTGAGGGCATTGTTTTTTTCAAGACCCATTTCTGACTTCAGTTCTTTAAAGCGGGTATGCAGTTCTTTATTTTCCTTAATTAGTTGTTGCATTTGCGATTTTATGTACTTCAAAATATTTAGCTCCTTTCTTAATCTCTGAGTTTAGCCTAAATTTTTAACTAGTAATAACCTGTATAAAAAGATCCCTAAATTGCTCCCGGTCTTCTGCTTTAAAAGGCTTTGGACCCTTTGTTCGCTGTCCGCTTTTTCGAGCCATTGCACTTAAATAACGTGTTTGTAATAATTGGTCGATATTTTCATTTGTATAACTGAATCCTGTATGGTGGAGGACGATAATTCCTTTTGCTAAACCTAGCGACGCAAGACCATAATCTTGTGTCACAATAATATCTCCTTTTTCTACCAACTTCACAATTCGATAATCTGCAGCATCTGCTCCAGAATCAACATAAATGGTTTCCACTCCTGTTGGCTGTTCTGCATTAGAAAAATGAGAAAAGCTTGTAACAAGGATAACCGGGATTTCTAAATTCCTTGCTTCAGAAATAATAATATCTTTCACCGGACAAGCATCTGCATCCACATAAATTTTCATCTTTCTTCCTCCTGTTAAGAAGTTCGACTTACTATTTAAAACCAATTAAGATAAGAAGAATTTTCACTTTGAAAAGTAACCAATTACTATAAAATTCAACCCCATACTCCTTATCTAAATCGCATAATGTCTAATACAAATCTCCTTCATCGGCGTTTCTATAAGATAAAACTCCACTGTCGAAATTAAATGCTATTGTTTTATCATCCTCTGTTTCAAATAGTAAAGCAAGACCATTTTCATTATCAATTAGACTCTATAAATAAATTCTCTTCGGAAAACTCTGAACTGGTTCCCATCTTCCCTAAATTTCTTCAATACTCAAATTAACCTCACTCATTAACTTTTTTAAATATTTTATCACTTCATCTTGAACTAAACTCCGTTACTTTAAGTGTAACTCTTAATAATCTTAATTTCATTCTAATTGTTCTTCTCCAATCTGGCCATTAACCAGAAAAGCGCTCTATTGTTGAAGATTGTTGTGTGGTAAATCTCAAAACATTAAATGCTAACTTTAGCTAGATAGGATTCTTACATACATCCCTTTCTCGGCTTTCTCATATGCTATATTCCTCATAGCTCTAACTCTTTCTGATAATTTCGACGCAGGTATTAGTTTACCTTCCTTTAAGATTGAAGGGTCTATCATTCGAAGTTTATTTTTCCTATGTAAATCATAATTTTCTTTGTCCTCTTTTACTCGTACATTTGGATGAAGCTTGCTAAATAAATTAAGTATTTCTTTATCTTCTGAAAGTTTTATTTTTCTTATTAAGTCATCATCTTTACCAAGAAAATCGTTAAAGTTCACAATGTTTTTCTCTAACGATCGTTTTAAGATCTTAGCCAATATATCATAGCCATAGATATTTAACGGATCCATAAAGAAGTCTATAACTTCTTTGTAAAACGTTTGGACGAACCATTCTGCAATTTCAATGTTAGTAAGATACATTTTTCCTTCGAAAATCATTATGTTTTCCAAGAAGCGCTTAACCTCTTCTATCGTTATATGTCCATACACATACATATCACGAAGAGTATAATCTACCCTATCCGCACACAAATCTGGTGCAGGCTGTTCTAACAACGTCCATTTAGTATCATCAAGCAAAACATCCTCATAATTCAGATTATATTTAGCTAAAATAGTTGGAATTTCTGAGTTTTTAACAACTGAATCATATATTTTTTCATGATAATCTTCTTCTTTATTTTCAAGGACAAAATCAATTACATGAGAAAAAGCAGTATGAGAAACATCATGTAATAATCCTGCAATTTGCTCCTTTAGCGAACCACCAAGCTTTTTTATTAGTAACATGACACCTACTGAATGATCATAACGAGTGACGTTCCATTTTTCATTTACCAAGTAACTTGCTCCACCCTGATGTATGCCCTTTAACCTTTGAATTGGCTTACTCATTATTATTTCTTCTATTACTTGATCTACCTCGAAATCACCATAAATCTCATCACTTATAACCATCGTTTCCCCCTTAACTTGCATAAGTAGTTGGTTTTAAGTACAAATAGCACGCAGTTGACATAGCAATCACCCTATCTTCCACTCTTACGCTTCTATTGCTGAAGAATGATCATAGAATAAAGCACCCGTTAGCTTAACAACTTATTTTTTAAAGTCATCCATATTCCAATTCCAATTAGCATTGATAGTTTTTAAAAACTCGTTAATTTGTTCTTTTGATAAATCCTTGTTTCCAGTCTCTTTAGTTGAATAAGACTTTAATACCCATGTATCACCATAAGGTTTTTCTGGTGCTTTCCATTGAACACCAATAATGTAATCCTTTTTATCTATTGTTACTTCAACCGAAAGTATATCTCGATGAAGTATAAAGTTTCTCATGTCCATTAAAACACCCCTATTTTACTTCGTGAATACATTTAATTGTCTTCTTTGATAAACCTAAACCACTAACCATAATCCTTTATTAAACTTAGACCAACTTTCCATCCATCCCCATCTTTTTTTATCAACATCAAACCAGAAGTAATCGAGAAGTACAGCTGATATAATGATTATGACAACTATAGTGGAAGCTATTTTACATCCCTCATATTTAGTTACTAGGTATACGTTAATTTATTAGTGATGGTTTCGATTATTCTTCAATTAATCCGATTATTAGTTTAACAAAAATACTTTTTTCAAAGGAAAGCCCTATATAGTTATAGTGTATAATTACTTCGTTTATAGGTTTATTGTTTATAACTGTTAACCAATAGCTTTTATCATTTTCAGAAGCAGTGCCATTATTTACTTTTTCTAACTGTCTTGATGGAGAAGTATTTGCCAAGATATTTACATCCTTGATGTTTTTAATTCCATATTCTTTTGCTTCACCATCAAAACCATCAGAAATAATGAAGCCTTTTAATGGATTACTTATTTGAATTTTTTTGTCTTATGGTACTGCATTATTATTTATAAACACACTCTTAATATTTACATCACTAAAACCTTTATTTCCTATTTCAACAACAACTGTATGTTTATCCCCAGATGAACCAACCGTCCCACTAACTAAAGGTGGATTGGATTTTATAAAAGTAAAAAGTCCAATCGACACTATGGCAACAATTAGAAACGAAATCATAATTATTTTTCTCATTTCTCACACCCCATTAGGTAACATTTTACCATAAAAACCCATAATCCTTATTGAAGTATTCTGCTCCGTTACTACAATAAGAAAAAGGTTGCCGCAGCAACCCCTTGTAAAACTATTGCACCTGTTAGTGCAATAATCACTTCATAAACTCTTTTCTATTTTCTTTATTGTGACCACCATATTTTCTAAACAAGAATGCAACTATGGTGATGATTGCACCTACGAAAACTGAAAAAAATGTAACTCTATCCCAAAGGGTATTATGATTGCCATTATGACGTATTAAACCGTTTGCCAGTACGGAACCTAAACAGATTATATAACCAATCCATTCAATAATTCTCAACATTGGTTTAACTCCTTTCTGAAAATCCCTTCAATAAATTTCACCATAAATACCCAAACTCATTTATTAAACTAACCTGCTTCGTTAGCATAATAAGAAAAGTGTTCTACTCCTAATTTATGTAAAACAACTGTTAGTAGAAAAAGATGTCAATATGCTGTCTTCTCTAAACCATTTAAAGTGTTTTTAATTGTTTGAACACCAATTGAATATCGTTTTGCAAATCATCTAAAAAATTAGAGAGTCTATTGTGTTTCTCTAAACCAATTGATTGAGTTTTTAATAGTACTTCGTTTACTTTTTCTAAAGATCGTACTAATGTTGTATCGATAAAAGGATCATCTGTTAATTTTGTATATCTTTTTCAGTGTGTTGTTTATATTATTTAGGCTTAATAATATAAAGCCAAGCATTATAAAGGTTATAATTTCTCCTGTAAAAAAAGCAATGACACCTAAAATCAAGAAGTAAAAACTGTACCACCAATTATTCATTCACAAAACTCCCCCGTTAGCACAAGAAGAAACAGGACTGTCGTAGCAGCCCCTGCAATCTTGCACCCTTTTCTTTAACAAGAAATGGTGTTTTACATTCAGCAATCATATCAAATAAGGTTATTGTCCCACCTCATTATTTTCTTGTAGTGTTTTTATCAGTTCTTCAAAATTATCATTAAATCTGTTTAATTCGTATTCATAAGTTTCGTTATCTGAATTGTTTCTTGTTGAATCCCTTATAGCACTTGATATAGTAAACGCAGAAAATAGTATGCATATACTTAAAATAACTATTGCACCCGTCAAAGATAACCTTGGTTTTTTCTCGTTCACATTATCCCCCTTATAATTAGCACACTTTAATTGTAACACTCAAACTCCTTAATTGGGATATATTTTCCATTTCAACTCACCTGCCCTATAGTTCAAGAACGGAAAAAGCTGACTCATTGACCGCTCGTACTTAAACTCTTGCACCCGTTACTTGAACAAAAAGAATAATTCAATTTAGTTATTAGTGTGGTACTGAATTAGTTCCAAGATAAAAAGCCATAAATATACTAAAACAACCTAAAAGACTAAGAATTGTAAAAACAATCATTCTCCCTATCTGCCTTATGAAATAGATATTCACTAAAAAGTAATAGATAATAGCACTTCCAACAATAAATAGTAAAAATTCTTTGGTGTCTTCACTCGAAGGAAGTGGAGTTGTGACATTACTAAATGCTAATCCAGCAAAAATGAATGTACCTATTATATTTAATAACTTTCTCATACTTACTTCTTTTTTAGTTACAATATCAAAGTTTTGAGACGTTTGAACATTTGTTTCCACAATAACTCCCCCCACTTTAAAAGTCTTAATAATTATACGGGGTTATCGAATAAATGTTTCATTAATCTTCTGTGTTGCTTAGTAAAGTATCCTGCTCCTTTAGTAAAAAAGAAAAGGCGATTTTCTGGAAGACTCCAGTATTTATTAGCTTAATTTTATTTAATGTGTTTAACGGCTTCATAATTCGGTGGAAGTTCTTTAATTTTATTTTCGTCGAAGACTTTTTTCAATATTTTTTTATTTTTCATAAAATGATATTCAATTTTCAGCTCCTTAGGAATAGTGCTAGAAGCTATTTTATCTTTTAGGAAAATATAAAAATAAAGAAAGCTGCCACTTTGACTAGGCCTTCCACAAATCATATAAGATTCGATATCTCTCCATCCAATTTCAACGTTTCTTTTATCTTTCTCAACAATTACACCGGTTTCTGTCACTGTGATAAGTAATGCAGGATTTATTAATTGTTTAAACGAATAAACGGTTATATATATGAAAAGCATCCCAAATAATAACCTACAGATCAGTCCTGCCCAATAAAGCCAATTCATTTCACCGCCTAAATTAGAATAAAAAAGCACTGCCACATAGATTAACAAGGGAGCAAAAACAATTAATATTACAAACATATAAATTCTTGAATTATAAAACTTTTTCTCTTCCAACTAATCACTTCCTTCTATTAAAATACGGAACACTATGTAGGAAAGTTTCAGGATCTTTCTAAGCTAATCACTTCTACCTTACTCCAATAAGAAAAAGCTTTATCCCTTAAGGAAAATTCTCCCCCTTATTCAATAAACCTCCAAATAACATCTAAATAAGCTCTTCTTATATCCAATTATTCACCTTCCATTATACAATTCCCCTTATATATAAAGCGCCTTCATCTCTAGATACTTGTAAATCTAATCTACAATTGGATATTCAGTTTCTCAGATGTACCATTTAGGCATTAATTTTTCAAAATAATCATGATCATCTAAAAACATATACACTTTATCTAGCATATCATTTAAGCTTTCTGGAATAGCTTTTAACGTCCATATGACAGTTGAAAAAACGCACATCGCTAGGTAAAGTGAATACAACCTCCAAAAATATTCATCAGGATCATTGTTATTAAAATAACCTCTAATTTGTCCTATTGAAAAAGGTATGCTTATTTCTCTAGTGAAAATACCAATCTTAAGAAATTCATGAATAGGATCACCCCAATCATACCTGCCAAAATCTATAACTCCTGCAAATTCTTTATTATTCACAATGATGTTTCCGAGTGTAAAATCATCATGTTGGAATAAGTTTGGGCGATTTTTCATGAGGTGAATGTTCTTCTCAATAAAATTCATTATTTTTTGATCATTTTTTTCTTTTATTCCACATTCTAAGTATGCTTTCATGTAATTCTTATGTTTCTTTACCTTTCTTGAATACCATGAAGACACATTGTCTGGGGCAGTATATTGATGCATTCTTCTTAGTTCTTTTGCAGCCTCAACACCAATATTATATTGTTCTTTATGTGAGTATTTGGGGATTTCTTCCTCTCCATCCTTCCCCTCTATATACGATGTGATCATATATCCTCTATTTTCTACTTCACCAATAGAAATAGGTTCTGAACAAGTAACGTTATAGTCCTTCATTTTCCCTAAAATAGAATATTCTTTCTTTTTTGATTCAAAGTCATCTAGATCAAACAATCGAAGTAGTAACTTTTTATTCTCGTCCTGTGTATATATTAAAAATTTATCATCAAAAGAAAACCCCTTTGTAATCTGTTTGATTTCCTTACAATTACTTATTAAGGGTATCTGTTTAGATAGTGATTCAATCATAACCTTCCCCCACCTTTTTTAAATGAAATAATATTCTCAAACATGATCTATAAGAGGATTATTTTTCCTTCTAGGAATCTTCAACAATCCAGCACTAATGAAAAAGAGCTCTTTGACTGCTATCCTTAGAATTTTTTTAGATTTTAACAGATATTATGTTTGTTTAATTAATTCTTAATGTTTTTATATTTCACTTTTAATAAAATGTTCTGTCTAGTGATCGATGTAAAAATTCTTCTAATTTAATAAATCTGTCCAGGATAACAATAGACAGACTGATGGTTTTCTGTATATCACTCATTAACTATTTCCATTACTCTTTTGTTAAACTCTTCTTCCGAAATTTTGCCTTCCAACTTAGCCCTTACAAGTAACTCCTCTTTTTCAGTTAAAGTTAACCCTTCTAGTGCCAAAGAAGCTTTTGCGTAACCAACAGCTTTATCAATGCTTGTCTCTTTTTCGATAGCAAACTTCCCCTTTCATTATCATTTCCATTTTGTAGACTTTTCCTCTATATCTCATGGAACAAGAAAAATAGAACCACCTAGATCATGTCATTTATTTTAAGATGGCTTTCATTTTCTGCTTCATTTTAGATATCACCAATAATACTATCGGAAGAAAAACCCCAATTGTCAAAGCATAAAGCACCCATACACCATTGTTAAATTCAGATTCATAAATTGTATTTGGATACATAATTAGTGAATGGATAACTACCAGGAGTCCAAACGGAATTAAAATGGTGCGATAATCGGATAAACCTAAAATTTGAACTGTACCTAAAATGCTTGCATAAAAATATAATGTTAATTTGAAGAA
This sequence comes from Metabacillus schmidteae, assembly GCF_903166545.1. Lineage (NCBI taxonomy): Bacteria > Bacillati > Bacillota > Bacilli > Caryophanales > Bacillaceae > Metabacillus > Metabacillus schmidteae. The sequence goes on from NZ_CAESCH010000001.1 coordinate 3,179,427, forward strand.
AAGGGTTATAAACCATATGATTGCAACAATAACTTCAATTCTTTCCATAAAATCTGCTACACTGATTTTCTTTGCTAACACGTAACTTGGAAAAGCAGCACGTGACGTCACATCAGCACCTAAAACACCAATACAAGTAAATGTAATGACTGCAATGACTATTCCGCCAATGATATTTGCCGTTACGAAAGTCTTTCCAATACTTTTTAGTTTATGTAATGAAGGTATCAGCATTGCAAATACTATACAAGGCATCCCACTTATGCTTGCATATACAATGGCACCATGAATAATTGTTTTTACATCTGCCTCAAGAATAGGCTGAATTCTTGTGATTTCAATCTGAGGAATAACAGCGATAACAAGGAGGAGTATTAATAGAACCATCCAAGGAAAGAAGATTTCTGCAGTTCGGGCGATTACTTCTATTCCTAGGCGCAAGCCATACAAAATAACAAGCGCAAACACAGTATTAAATACTTCGATTGGAGTTTCAGGCATTATTTGAGTAACCATAAAATTTCCCATATTAAATAATAAACCCGAAGCCCCGATAAAAGAAAAATAGATAAATGGAACAGCCATTATTTTCCCTATCCATTTCCCGAATATTAATTCGCAATATTCAACAAACGTGTTACGGGGATAAAGTTTAGCTAATATACTAAATAAAATAATGATCATCATTGATATTACGATCCCAACTAGTGATGCAATCCACGCATCCTGCATAGCTATACCAGCAAGCCCTGAAGGTATAAGGAGAATCGAACTTCCTATCGTAAAAACAACCACTAATAAACCAAATTGAAGTGGTGATATTTTTTTGTTATCTAACACGAAGATTCCACCTTTTTACAAACTATGTAAACACCTCCTATTCTTTCCTAAGTTAGGCAATTTAGTCTAAAAATAAAAAGAGGAAAACCCTGTTAAATGTTTCGTTTAACTAAAATAGGAACATTACCTATTTTTCAATATTGAGTAAACATATGTATCATATACCTCTCCATTTTGATACATATAATTCCTCAGAATGCCTTCTTTTTGAAATCCTATTTTGGAAAGCAACTGATTAGAAGCTTCATTTTCTATAAAAACTACAGCTCCTAAACGAGTAAGAGCTAATTCGTCAAAACCATATTGAATTACTTTTGATAATGCTTCGGTAGTATAACCTTTTCTCCACTGTTTAGGATGTATCTCATATCCTATTTCTGCTCGTTTATGTTTAGGAGACCAAGCATTAAACCCAATTGTGCCAATGATTCCTGAAGTTCCTTTTCTTTCAATTCCCCAACGTATTCCTTTTTTCTCTTTATAACTGTTTGCAAAGAAATCAACAAATGCTTCTGCTTGTTCTATATTTTTCAACGTCTCTTGACCATAATATCTCGTCACATTCTCATCAGAAAAACAAGAGAATATGCCCTCTGCATCATCCCTAGTAATTTCTCTTAATATCAATCTATCTGTCTCTAATATTGGAAACATGTTATACTCCACTCACTCTCTGTAATGTAATGCATTATTCTAATCATTTATTTACCAAACAAATTAGAGAACAATATTTAGTAATCAAGCTCTATTATTTGGGAAGCCCTTAGAAGTAGATTAATCTTTCTTATCGTTTAGCAGTAACCTTGATTCCTATGAAAAAGGATACTATGGCAAAAATGATTAAAAAGAAACTAAGAACACCATAAACTCCGCCCTCAAATCCTCTAATTTTAACAATACTAATATAGAAGATACTTACAGCAGCTAAAAATACCAGAATACCTGGCAACATCCTTACAAAAAAGGAAAAACCTTTTTTGCTGAACCATCATGTAAGCGTTAATATAATAAAAACCTCCCTCTTATCTCCACTTATTATCCTCCTAAATACATTTAATCTTTTGAAGTGACGCTTTAAAAGTTGGAGTTCGTTATTCAACTAAAGCTACTGTAAACTCAATAAGGTCATTCATTAATATATTCACATAAAAAACGCTCTACTCCTGGATACTTTTCACCCAAACTCTTTATCTCGAAACCGTATTTTCGATAAAAATCGATTGCATCCTTATCCGTTTCAGCAGTAATGATTGGGTATTGTTCTGTCAAAAATTTAATCATTTTGCTACCGATGCCATTTCCTCTTTGTTCTAGAGATACAGCAATATGTTTTATTACACACTCTTTTAAACTAGTTATTTCAATTCCTACACATCCAACAAAATTCCCGTTACATTCAAAACCAAATAACTTTCGGTTTTGATCATTTATATATTTTTCATATTCTTGGTCTATCTTATTATCTAAGGTGGCACAGGAAAGAAGGACTCGTATAGACGGATGGATTTTTTTCGCATTTATTTTTTTCATATTACTATGCGTTATGAATAACTCTTTTTCTAAGTAAATAGGGTACTGATGACTTACTTTTTATCAATCCCTTTGAATCAGTTATGTGTATATATTCTTCTGCTTGCTGTGGGTCCATCCATGTAATTTCTTCGATTTCCTCTGGCATTGATATATTTACGTCTCCACCGATTATTCTCCCTCTAAAAGTAAAGAAAATCGCGTGATGACCTCTTTCTTCGAAAAACGTTTCACTTACAGAAAAAACACCATCTATCTCTACATCTAAGCCCGTTTCTTCTTTTACTTCGCGAATTGCTGCTTCTTCAAGTGTTTCATCTGGTTCAACTGCTCCTCCAGGAAGTGTATAATAAGAATGATTTTCTCCTTTATTTTTAACCATTAATACTTTCTCCTCCTGGTCATCAAAGAGAAGAACATACGTGACATCTACTCGTTTCATAAATTAAAATCCCCCCTGAAGAGTTACCACCGTAATGACCTATTACAACATTATTGATCAACCATTCGGTGTGAATTTCATCTACATAATGGTTTTTACTTCCTATCCAACTATACTCAATCATAGTAAATGACTTAACTCTCTAATAATGGCGGGTATGCGAAACAAATGACTGTTCTGTTGAATTAGTTTCATAAAAAGATCCTCCAATAAGAAAAATAGAAAATCAATGATCGTTTCATTTCTGTCAGCGAAATCCTAGCTACTATTTCCATATATATTAACATAAATATCCAAATAACTTTGTAAGGTTTCTTTAAGAGGATGAATTCGAACTAAAATAAGCACCTTTCCTTGTTCCAGAAAAGCGCTTGAAGAGTATATGTAATATAATTAAAATTAGAATATTTCTTTATAGTAACTAAGCGTTGGAACAATTAGACCCGAATCATACATACTATCAAGCTCTGATTTGTTCACCCACTTAATATCAATTACCTCATCATGTTGCAGCATCGCACCTGAAAGATCAAAAGTTTGCTCAAAGACCCAAATATCACAGAAATTATTTTCTCGACGTTCACTTCTTACTAACTTACCGTTCAATTTTATTAAATCTATTCCTATTTCTTCTTTTACTTCACGAAGGGCTCCTTCCAGACTTTCCTCACCTGCTAAAATAGATCCTCCCGTACACTCCCATAGGTTGGGGTGGGTTTTATCTGGATGTCGCTTAGTTACAAGAATTTCCCCTTTCTTATTTCTAATCCATACATGAACAACTATATGATATTCACCTTCTAGTAATGGGATTCCGCGTTTATGTGTTTTATTTATTTTTTTCCTATTGAAATCATATAGATCCCAGAGCTCCAAACTATTTCCTCCCAACTATTTAAAACTGCAAATAGACAAATGAATTTAGATTTTTTCTTTATACCATTTTCTAAGTTGATTAATATGAGCTTGATGATAGCGATTATGATCAGCGATGTGCCAAAGTCCCCATCGAATGGTTGCTTTCTTTTCATTTCCATGACCAAAAGTGACAACTGAATCTAAATCATCATCTGTCAATTGTATACATGTATCATTTAACATTTTTAATACATTTTCATATTCATTCAAAAGCTCTTCCAAAGTCTTGCCTTTGGACATAGGAAGCCTGCCATTCGCATCTATCATGGGACCAAATTGTTCGTTTAATGAAGCAGGAAGTGGTTCTCCTTTTATTCTATAAACCCAATTGAGGTCAACAAACATGATATGTTTTATTAACTGAGCTGTGCTATTAAACTTGTCATTTGGACCCTTGTATTCTACTTCTTCTTGCGACATGCCATTAGTTATAAATTGTAGTCTTTGACTATTTTCTTTCACAGCTGAATATAACATTCCTACGATGGGTGTCATATCTTTTTCACCTTTTAAATCGTAAAGCATAAATCCTGCCTCCCAGACCTCTTTGTATTTTCCAACATAATTTTCCTTTCCAATCAAAAAATAGCCTGATTGTTTATGAACAATTAGTCGATATGGTTGTTCTCCTTTTTTCCAAATAGTACAGATGTAAAGTAAGTAAATATAGCAGTTAATAGACCTGCACCAAACAATATGCTTCCAATAATGACAAAGTTATTTTTATACGTATTAACAATCATGTTGTATTGGCTTGTATCAGCGATACCATCTGCTTGCTCAAGGAGCCAAGAATCCCCTAGAGCTGTTGCAAAAGAAATACTTGAAAACATCAGAACTAATCCTGCTATTGCTAATAAAGATGAAATAATACTTAATGCCTTACTATGTTCCTTTAACAAATAGATCCCCCCCTAAACTTAATAAACCCTTAAAGTATTTCTCTAAATTGTTTTATAAGGTAATATGGAATATCTTTTCATTTTCCAAGTGAAAACCCATCAAATAAACGACCCCCATGAGGTTCCAATACCTTATCAACTAATTGAACAACCTTCTTTTTCTCACCTGTTTTATAAAAAACATTAAAAGCCGCTACAAACTCTTCTGTAAAATTCTCATCATATTGGTTTAGAGCCCGTACAATCCATTTCGAAGAACCAATCCACTGACGATTTGTTCTTAATACAAATTCGTGAACAAGGTAAGCTATTGTATTGGCTATAAATATGTCTTCAGCTCGGTTATTACTTCCTGAAAAATCATCCAGTGCATCAGTTATAAAATATCGTTTCGTATTTATCATTTCTTTAGACCATATTTCCGGCCCCTTTTCTAAAATTTCTTTAGCTTCCTTTTTTATAGATTCTAAGATTCCTACATCTCTTAAGATAATCCCTTCGGAAATCATTCTTGGCATAGAAGGCTTAGCAGACTTGCAGTCCATTTCTATAAAGTATTTGTATGAAGTTAAATTATGAACAAAAACCTCTATAGCCCATCCAAAGTCAAACATTGATTCCCTATATGATGATGTGAGATTTTCATCGAAAATGACAATATCCAGATCAGATGTTTCTGTAGCCTCCCCCCTAACAACACTTCCAGCTAATATAGCTCCTTGGCAATTTGAAAAGTTCTTATCAATAAATTGTTTTGCTGCTACTATTGGATCTATCTTCATCACTCACTGCACCTCTAACCATCTTTTTATTTCTGCTTAACAATTGTTTAACAAGTACGACGACTATATTTTTAAAAAAATCTCACATAGGTATATATCCTTTAGTAAAGTAAACATAAATCATTACTGGGATAAAACTAAATAGCATAGCTAAATTGATTATTGCCAAAAGTCTATTCTTTGCTAGGTAACCGAAACAAAAGCCTATTGGACTAAGGATGAATGTTAGCATTCCATAGGGTTTTTGGATGTTAAGCACCAGATAAGGTACCCATGAAATAACACTAAAAAGAAAAAGAGTTAAGGAAAGATAGTATAATATTTTTGTTTTTAAAGTGATTGTACTCATTTATTCTAATCTCCATTATCAAACTAAGCTTCTATTACCCTGCCTGTCGTTAAGTACATTTCTTACAGCATCTTCCTAATTTTAACATAACCATCATCCTTGTTTTTCTAAAATTTATAACATAAATTGAAATAAGCACCCCTCTTATATCAGAAAGATGCTTGTTTGCGAAAGATTTCCTTATGATCTTTTTGCGAATTCCTTATCAGACAACCCCAAAATGTCTGTGTTTTTAGGTATATGGCCAAGTAAACGCAATATCGTTACAATTTGCCCTTTATGATGGAATTCATGAGTAATTGAATGGAACTGTAATTGGTGTGGAGTTTTACTTACTAACCCACTACCCGGTTTCCAAGAAGGCTCTTTTTCGATATACTCTTCAAATTTGTCTTTGAATTGATCAAATAAACTCTCTACATATTCATCAGCTTGTTTATAATAGCGTTGAATATCATCTACCTTCATATTATGAATTACTTCTTTCGTTAATAATGGAGATGATGTCTCAGATAGCAAAAAAGAACCTATCCACGCATGATAGCATCCTGCCATATGAACTAATGAATCTCTAATACTCTGAAAACCAAATTCAAACTCTTTTGTAAGTTCATCTTCAGTTAATTTTCTACATTGATCTAATAAAATTTGACGCGTTTGTTTTACCCACTCATATTCTATCTTCTCCATAGTTTTTTCCCTCCTTTAATAAAGTGAAATTTTTCTTTTTACTATACACTAATTAGTACCACGAGTAACATCTAATATATGGCCCTATAATGAAAAAGAGCGACACCCATAATCAAGAGCAGCGCTTCGATTTCTGAAGATCATAGAATACCTAACATACCCTTAACCCTCTATTCTTTTCTTTTGAGCTCTATTACTGAAGACCGTTGATTGATTCCTGTGCTGTGCAACAAATGACTTTTGTTAGTTTTTTTCTTTTAATTAGCACACATTAGTCAATAAATAAAGTTTAAATTAATAATTCATTGCAAGAGCGGATAATTAAAGAACACTGAATAAATCTCTATATGATGAGTACCTATTAACCTTTAAAAATATACTATAGTTTATATAAAATTGATCTAACTGTCCAAACTATAAATTACTTTTTGAATAGAATAAATCATCTCAATAAAAGGAGGAGAAATAAATGAGTAGAGTTTGGAGAAACGAAGATATCTTCGGCAGTAATAAACGTTCAAGAAATGAAGTTAAAAATGACGTCAAAAATGACGTAGACACAGATGTAGAATCTATCCTTGATAACGACCTAGATAATGAAAACGATATTAATTTAAAAGATAAAAATACAAATATTGCAAGAGCAAAGGTGTTTAATAGTGGGAATTCTAGATTGGATGTCGATATTACTGTAGATAGCGACTCTCGAGCAAGAGTAAGGGCTAGATCAGATGCTGATTCTGATCAGGATCAAGAACAAGAGCAAGAACAAGATTAATAAAGTTTTATAGGGATACTAGTTTTTCTAGTATCTCTTTTAGTAAAAATAAGGAGGAATTAAGGATGAGGATTCCAGCTGAGAACATACTTAAAACCGTAATAGATAATAGTGGAAACTCAGACGTTGACCTTGTAGTAAATATAGATATCGAAACAAAAGCGATTGCTTATGGTTTAATATGCAGTTTATATGCTAAGGGGGATTTAGATGACCTCCAATTAGAAAAGGCAATTGATAAGCTGGATTCATTAATAGAGAGGGATAAGAAAAGAGACCAATTAAATCAAAACAAAGTCATTGAGAGTAAACCCAAATTAAACGATTATCCTCAAAGCAACAAAAGAAGAAGAAGCTGGTTATAAACCACCTTTCTTCTTTACATAGTACCATTAGAGAGCTCTAAACTTCTTTTTAATAGGTATATATTTACAAACTTACTTCCACCCATTAAAAGCTAGCAGGTGTCCTTCAATAATCTGGCCCACAAGAACGATGCTATTGTCTATAGGATAGTAGAACAGCGCTGTATTGCTGAATTTTACTCCTTCAATATTTAAGCCAATAGTTCATTAAAAAAACCTCCTTTTTGATTTATAATCATATTAAAGTGGAGGTTATGAACATAATGCAAAAACAAAATACATTAACTAAATTAAAAAGCTTTGCAAAAAAATTAAAACTTAATTTATTTGTACTTTATTTATCATATAATGATCAAAGAGTCACTTGGTTTGCAAAAGTAGTTGCTATTTGTGTCGTGGCTTATGCTTTTAGTCCAATCGATTTAATACCAGATTTTATACCTGTTCTGGGCTATCTTGATGATTTGGTCCTTGTCCCACTTGGAATTTCATTAGCGTTAAAATTAATTCCAACAATAGTTATCGATGAGAATCGAGCCAAAGCAGAAGAAATTAGAAAAAATGGTAAGCCTAAAAATTGGTTTGTAGGTTTTCTATTTATTTTTATATGGATTATCTTTGCAATATGGATTAGTAAATTGATATATAGATTTTTTCTGTAACTAGGGCGATGTGATGATTACTTCGTCTTTTTTCATTACTTCGCAATTTTCTTTTCATGCACAGAAAAAAACGCATTCATAATGAAACAATGTGCTCAACTATTGAAGATTGTTGTTGACCAATAGTCCCGTTTTAAGTATATTGTTTTAGCAATTTTTAAATAAATCATTTTATCACTCCACTGTGTTTGAAAACTTGTTCTTTCTGCAAAAGAGATTAAAAAGAAAGAATGTATTTTTTCTCACACCGACCTTTGCACTTTTCGTAATAAGCTTAATTGCCAAGGCAACCAATAACCATAAACAACAATGAATACAGGAATAGACCACCAAGTTTGCCATCCTTTTAACTTCATATATCCTACTTGAACAAGCGCCCATTCAGATAAGGAGGATAAGATTGTGAAAAGAACAATGTACAGCCATTTCTTTTCCTGTTTAAAGTAATTTAGATATATGACGGCATAACACGAAGGGATGATTGCGTAACTTATGAAATCACCTATTCCTTCTTTCTGTATATCATGCCCCAGATCAAATACATCAAGATAATTTAACATAATGAATACATCTATTACTATTGCTACATAGTCCGTGGTACAAAAGATAAAATAAATCTCTCCCCAGCTTAATCGCTTTGGCATAAAAAATACATATGCTAACATTATGACACCTAATGAAATGGGAACCCAGATTCCTTTTGAAGACAAATCTAAGTTTTCGATAAACTTATCCATATACGTGTTAGTTATCCTCCTTAGAATAAACATTCCTACTCATATTCTAAGCAAAAAAATATTATTTATTTATTTGTGTACGTCAAGAATTCGTATTAGTAAAAAGAATTCATAATCCCTCCCTCCCTTGGCAAACTAATGTGAGAAATGGATTTCTTTGTCTCGGGAGGAATAACCTTGAATCAAACCTGGCTTTCATTAATTCCTTTTATCATCGTCATCGCCATGTCCATATGGCTAAAAAACATCCTGCCTAGCTTAGTGATTGGCATTTTAGTGGGGTCCATCATTGTTTCTGCTAATCTGTTGGTGGGAATGGAGCAAGCGGTATCCTATATCGTCACCACACTTTCCGATGCAACGAACATTAAAATTATCGGCTTTTTATATTTATTTGGCGGTCTTGTCGGGATGATGAATATCGCCGGAGGTATTAAGGGGTTTTCAGAATGGGCCGGGACGAAAATCCGTACCGAACGGGGATTGCTCATTTTTATTTGGCTTACCCTACCCTTTACATTTATGATGCCGATGTTTCGGATTATGATGATTGGGCCGATTATTAAATCACTCATAAAAAAGATGAACCTTTCTAAGCAAAAAGTAGGAATGACATTGGATATTTCAACAGAATCTATCATTGTGCTGCTTCCGGTTGCAACGGCTTTTGTTGGGTTCATGGTTTCTTTGGTGGAAGGCGGCATTAGTGGGTTAAATCTGGGGATGTCTCCTTATGAAGTGTTTTTGTTAAGTATTTTGTTTAACTTTTATGCGATCATTATGCTAATTATAGGGATTGTGCAGACGTTTTGGAAACCTAGAAAAACGAAACAAAGGGGCAACCAGGAACAGAAGGATTTGGAACAAGAGGAACATGAATACCACCGCATGGGGATTAAAAAAGAATTATCCCTTGTAAAAGCACAGCCTTGGCATTTGATTGTTCCTGTCTTTTTATTGCTGTCATTGTCTTTATCTCTGTTATGGCAAAACGGTGTTGCACAGGGAGCTGAGACGATATTTGAAGCCTTTTCTATGGCGGATGCAACGTTTGTGATGCTCCTGGCTGTTTTTATTACACTTATCTTAACCTATGTTTTTTATGTCGTCAGACGCGTGAAAATGAACGAAATTCTCTATCATTTTTACGATGGCGGCAATCAAATGATGGAAGCAATCAGCCTCCTTATTCTCATTTGGGCATTAACATTAGCGGCTGAAGATCTGGGTTTTTCTGAGTTTATCAGCAACTCGCTAGGAAGCTTTCTGCCCGCATATCTAACTCCTGCAGCAATTTTTGTTCTTGGGTCTGTTGTCGGGTATTTTATTGGAAGCTCCTGGGGGACTTGGGGACTGTTCATGCCACTTGGCATCACACTAGCTGTAGCCACTGGAGCCTCCATCCCATTAACAGTTGGTGCTGTCTTTGCAAGCGGAGCATTTGGTGCACTCACCTCTCCGCTGGGTGACACAACCATCACAACAGCCTCCATTCTCGACATGGACCTCATCGACTACGCACGCTACAAATTGAAGGTCTCAACGATTGGCGGGGTTATTGCAGCTGTGTTATTTGTTGTGAGTGCTTTGTTTCTTTAGGGACGGAGGGATAGGGACGGAGGGACAGGTTTGTTGTCCCTCCATTTACTGGAAACAGAACTTTAACTAGAATTAATAAAGTTAAAGATTTATCTCTGATTAAAAAATCCCACAATTAAAATTAATCGGGTGCATTCTTACTAAATGACACAAAAATTGACGTATGGATTGGCATACGTCCTTTTCCTTATTTATAAGGTTTCTACGAAATCCCCTTAACTTTGGCATAGCAATCGCCATCATTATTATGATGGCAATGAGAATTGTACCATTAAATTTACAGTGCTGTTTTGAATACCAAATTATTGAGACATTGAGGGGCCGCGCACTTATCTGTTGGGGGTAAGGTAAAGCACCTGGATTGAAAAAATAGAAGGAAAAATTTCGCTTATTTTAGGAATTATTATTAAAAAATTCATAAATAGACGGATAGATTCCGCCTATTGACTCGAAAAATGTGAAAAAGAGAGATTTTGCTTTACATAATCGGAAAACCTCCGCTTATTTATCCCGAAACAAGCTCAATACTGCATCTAACCGGAAAATCTCCGCTTATTTTTCCTTTTGCTGGTTACTCGATTCAAGACAAGACATCCTATTAAAAGTAAGTGAGACTTTATATAAATTAAGGCTTTGAATTCCTAATAATGAAACTCATTACATTACTATGGCGAGTTTCCCCTTTTTATATATCAATATCGTTTTCAATACCACTGTCATATCATCACGTATTTTATGAAAGCACCTCAAAACGGAACCCTTTGTAAAATTTTATAACTGTTCACATGAAACACTATCAAAACGAAACTTCCTACAAATAAAAACGTCTAAAAAGATAAAAAGGGAGGTTAAGATGAACAAATTAGTTTATATACAAATACTACTTCTATTAACAATAACTCTAACTGGTTGCCATTTATTTGATTCAAAGTCTGATTTACCTATCGAAATGGTAGCATTCAATAGCCTTACAAGTGAGGAATTAGAGTTAATTCCAGTAAGTCCAAAAGATTCGACTGTTAAGAAAATAGCAATTGATCATGAGAACAAACCTCTCATTAATCGTGAATATAACAAGGACGAAGTTTATTGTGTTACTTTTCATAATACAGAGACAGATACCTCCGGAACGCTCACTGTATTTGTTGATATCGATAAGAAAAATGTTGTAGGAAAAGGATTTACCAGTAAATAAATACCTTCCTTTTTCAAAAGTTTTTTAAAATTCTCCCTTGTATCTAAATATGTAAGATACATTATGTACATAATATCTTAATCTCAAGTTGTATTAGATCAACCTTTTCCAATTAATGGTGGGACACTTAACCTGTCCCCGTGTACCCGGCTATAACCGGAAAGCTTTCGAATTCTTTTCTCATTTCGCGGAATGTAATGGCTCCGTTTCCTCTGGTGAGTTGAAAATCCAAGGTGTATTCTTGACAGGTTAATGGGGCTTGATGAAATGTTTTAGAATAGAATTGAACGGCTTTTTCCTGGTTTTCAGCAAAAATAAAAACGAAATGATTTTGGCTCATCTTTAGTGCAAAAATCCTGACCTTATGAAATCCTAAAATATTCTTTTCAATCAATTCTGCTACTTTTTGATGATCTGCTTGTTCAAAGTCTATTTTGGATTTGTCATCATCCAATGATATTTTCCTTTCCTCAAGTAGATGGTAAATATAATGGGCCAATGAGGATTCCTCAGAGCGGATCGATTCCAGGTAAAGATCTTTCACAATCATGTATTAACACCTCGCCTTTTCTCCTTCGTTCTTAAAGTTATCCACGTATGATTCTGTTTCATTTACTCTTCTATTCTTCCTGTAAACTCGTTGTAATTCACCTTAATTGTTCCAACCAGACCGTTTCGATTTTTTGAGACAATGATATCAAGAGTACGATCTTTTGTTTCCTTGTCGTAATATGCTTCACGATATAAAAACAAAATGACATCTGCGTCTTGTTCAACACTTCCTGATTCCCGGATATCCGACATCATCGGTCGTTTATTGGCTCTTGATTCCACCGAACGATTGAGCTGGGCCAAACAAATGACCGGGCAATCAAAATCCTTCGCCATTGTTTTGAGTGATTTTGAGATTTCTGTTACTTGTAAATGAGCATTCCCCCCGTATGATTCACTTGCTTTGATGAGGGTTAAGTAGTCAATAAAAATAATTGGTTTTTTGTTGGGAAATTGGTTAATTAATTTCCGGGTTTTCGCTCTCATCTCAGCAATTGTTTGTCCAGCCCCGTCAAAAATCTGCATAGACGTTTCATTAAGCTCACCTATGACATCGGACCATTTCTGCTTCTGACGATCATTCAGCATTTGCTTCGGATCTCTCATTTTTCTACGGTTGAATCCCCCTGTTGACGCAATTAATCGAGTTGTTATTTGCTTTTCGGGCATTTCTAATGAAAAGATGAGTGGTAAATATCCTTCCCAACCAGACATTTTCGCAAAATGAAGCATCACATCTGTTTTTCCCATGGAGGGTCTTGCGGCTATAATTGTTACTTCTCCTCTTTGAAAGCCTCCTGTCATTTCATCAAGCTTTTTAATACCTGCTGTTGCTCCCTTCGATAATGGTTGATCTTCCCATGGAGCTTCATAAATTGTTGACAGTGCTAGTTCCAGAGGAGTGTGATCATCCATTTTCGCTTGGTTAATATTATCCAATTCTGCTATAACCTTAGAAATCTCCCAATCATTTATAGCCGCAATGTTTAAAATATTGCGCTTTTCCCTTTCTTTCCACATGTCAAGAATGAGTTTCTCCAGATCTTCAAATTTTTCAGGATCTGCATATGATTCCAGCTCCGAAAGGTAAGACATTCCACCAAATGATTCAAGATCCGGTAAAGTGGTTAAGGAGAATAAATACACATTCTTCCCCGCCTTTTTTAATTCCAACATTCGTCTCATTAACTCTTTATGACGTGTATTTTCCAGTTGTTCAGGTTGTATGACCGTATCTTTGAGAAGATATTCCGCCTTTATCAGGCTGCCAAGAAATGCTTTTTCTGCAATATTCATTCCTCTTCACCTGCTGTTATGTCAAGGTTAACATCTCTTGGGATATCTCTCCCTGCTTGGAATGATGGGGGTGATTGCCTATTTTGAGAATGAGACTTTTTGTTGTCTTGATAAGACTCTATTTCCTCAAGAGTCAGTAACGATTCATTTTCCCAGTTTCTAAGAATCCCAACTACATAGTTTAGCTTTCGCTTGTTATACGAACAGGCGATCGTTAAGGCTTTTAGCACCACTTCTTTTGGCCGTAAAAACTGAGAATCATCAAGCCAAGATAACAGCTGTTGTTTAGCATTCACGTTAGAGAAACCAAAACCATTGTTGTCCCAAAACTCGATGATTTCTTTCACATCACTTGATTTTTCCATTTGTGACTGAACCTCTTCTTCAGGTTTATTCTCTACACTTGGGTTAAAAGCTTTTTGTTTTTTTTCTTGTTCTTTTTCTTTTTCTTTTTCTTTTTCTTGCCCACAAGTCGTATAACAAGTCGTAGACGTATCGTCAATATCCTCATAAGTCATAACATTTCGATCACAAAATTTTTCATATAAGTCACGGATATCCTTTTTTTGAATAGATTCTAAAACAAAAGAAATAAGCGAGGTATCAACGACCTTTCTTAATTCAGACTCAATACAATCCAAGACAGGTTTTCCACCTCTACTCTGAATCGCTATCCCCCAGTCTCTTAACGCAACCTCTCTTGTTTCAGCATTGTAACGAATCAATTGACGATCAATTAAACTTGCCATTAACGATTCCACTTCCTCAATCGAAATATCCATATCTATCGCTATTTGCTTCTTTAATATGCGATAGATTCCAATTTGAGTTGTAAGATGATTGGTAAGTAAGTAGATGTATAAAAACTTTTCATCTTTCTTTAATTCCTCTCCAACAATCGGCGACATCCAAAAATCAGTTTTCAACATACGGTATCTTGTCATTTCCATCACTACCCTTTCATTTATAAAATGTCCTTCGCCTGTTATATATAAAAATTGAAGAAAAGAGTAGCGTAAAATTTATAGAATTTTTTTATTTTTTAGGGGAGTACTTATTACACCTCCTACTTAAAATTAAAAACGATGTTCACACTGTGTAAGAAACGTTTTCATATTTTTATAGATTTTTCAAAAATTATCATTCTATGAACAATAACCCAAACAAATAATTGAAACTATTTACCCAAGTGAATCGTATTAAACATATAAACAAATTGAAGGGAGAACATCATGATAAATATTCTAATCTTTTCTCTTATCATTGGATTAGTAACAGCCATTCTCATTATTCCTTTTAGCAAACAGAAACAGGCAAAAAAAGACAACAAAACCGGTCAAAATACTCCAAGTATAAAAATACTTAGCCTTTCACTCGTCTTAATTTTTATTGCTATGTTTGCGTTTTATTATCTAAGTAACTTAGACCGCAATATTTCTTCTTTATGGATTTTTATCATTGTCATTTCTGCATTAGGAGCAATCATTTCCACAGGTAAGGAAAGAATCGTGAAGGGTGTTATTTTCCTGGGAAGTCTTGTGTTTGGAATTTATATTCTCGCAGCCCCTCTATTTAATGCAAATGAAAAATTTGAATATGCCCAAATGAATGAAAAAGTTGAAATAAAAGCTTTTGACGAAAACAAAACACCTGCAAGTGTTCCACCGGAGTTTGCTAGAAATAAAATGAAAAAGGCATTTGGTCAGGTACCTAATACAAGTTATTATGAACTTGGAAATCTTCAAATTCAAAAAGTGAATGGAGAATTTATTTATATTGCACCAGTTGAATTTTCCGGTTTTTTCAAATGGTTAAATGGGGATGAAATACCGGGTTATTTCACGTTAAGTGCCACTGACTCTTCAGCGAATCCAACATTTATTAAAAATGAAATGGAGTATACACCTTCCGCTTATTTTAATAAGAATGTTGAACGTCATATCAGGATGAATTATCCAAAACACATTTTTTATGGTGATGTCCAATTAGAAATTGACGAAGATGGTCAGCCGCATTATATCCGTACCTATGGACAATTTGTTTCAGCTCGTAATGGTTTTAAGGTTGAAGGAATAGTCGTTGTTGACCCTAAGAATGGGGATACTAAGGCTTATAAACTTGCTGAAGTACCTTCATTTATTGATGGAGCTGTTTCACCTGAAGCAGTGAGCTTACAGAACAGTTATTACGGAAATTATATTCATGGATTTTGGAATAGTCTTTTTGGTAAATCAGATGTAAAGCTGCCTTCCGATGAAGGAACTGAAGCAAATGTGAGCCCAATTTTTGATGAAAATGGGGAGATGTTTTACTTTACCGATTTTACCAGTCCTAAAGAAGGCGTAGATTCTATGTTGGGGTACTCCCTTACAAATTCAAGAACAGGAAAAGCAACCTATTATACAGGTAATTTAGAAGAGTCTTATATGGATTCTCAAGGTGCTCTACAGATCATAGAAAAGAAATTTATTGAGAAAAAATGGCATGGAGAAATGCCGGTTTTATATAATTTTTATGGAGAGGCCAGCTGGTTAACACCTGTTTTAGACTCTAACGGATTCTTACAAAATTACTTTATTGTTTCTGCAGCCAATCCGGAAATATCTGTGTATGGTACTACCCCTAATGATGCTTTAAAGAAATATAAACTAGCCATACAAAAAGGCGGAAGTAGTGTTGATGGGACGTCTAATGCTGAAGAAAAGACTTTATTAGGTACAGTTGTCCGTGTATACAAAGAAAAGACCGGAGATTTCACGATTGTATCATTCCTGTTAGACAATCATAAAAATTTCGTCATCTCATCTGAAAATTACCCATTAGCCATTTACCTGCAAGAACAGGATAATGTGAATATAACTTATTTAGAGACAGGAGAAAATTTCCTGCCAGTAAAGGAAATGGTTATTGAGGGCTTGGAATAAATATCTAACTCGCTTACAAGACGTACCCTCTTAACTTCTGCTTAAGATTTACATGACAGTATCCTTAGGTGCCCTTCTCTCTACAAAATATTATTCACTTAAGTATTATTACAACCTAATTGTTTTTTCACACTAAAGGCTTGTATATTTTATTTAAGAGTAAAAGTAAAAAAGCCAATGGTCCTCCTATGCGTCATCATTGGCTTTTTTAAAATTATGAATTTGAGAATTAGAAGAGAATAGTTTCTCTATTAATAGTTACTTAAGACTACCTTTTTATCCACTTTATGCTTCTGATTGATCTCATCAATTAATTCATTGATTTGTGCGGTAATTATTCCATCCATCATTTCATAATCGGGATAACCGTGATGGTCATGCTCATGCTCAAAAACAATTACATCTATTTCTTTGTTTTTTAACAACGAATAATAATCTTTAAAATGCCTTATACAATTACATTGGTCGCCATTTAGGAGTTCAAACTGGCATTCACGATAGAAGATGGTGTTTATGTTTTCACTTGCCCCCAATCTTACGTACATTTTTAATAATTGATTACTAAAGTGATTCTTAACATGATAAACGAGTATGTTTTCTAAGTTACTTATACATTTATAATCTAGTATTGTCAGCCATTTTGTTCTCTCATATTGAAATTTTGCCACTTCACTAAAAGTCAAAATTGGTAGATGATAATATTGGCTCAATCGAATAACTTCATTTTTCGTTGCAATTTCTCCATTATCATTTAGAATTTCACTTACATAAGCGACAGGGGTTTTATGATTATGTTTTGCAAGAAAAACAGCTACTTCTGCAATACCAATTCGTTCAAGCATGTTTGTGTCTTTACTTACTAATGGAAAAAGATGGCCAGGTCGTTTAAAATCATCAGGTTTTGCCTCCAGCCTGGTAAAAGCTTTAATTGTATCCGATCGTTCAAATGCTGATATTCCTGTTGAGTTTGTCATATAATCAACAGACTCTGTGAAACTTTTACTATTTGAATTGTCTTCCTTTTCAAACAGATGTAGATTCAATTTCATTGCTTGTTTTTTCGTGATACATACATATGTTAAACCTTTTGCCACATGTGTCATAAAATTTATACTTTCACCACTAACATGTTCAGCTAAACCCATCAGATAACCAACTTGAGAATTCACATCATCAAATAAAATTATTAGACCTTCATCGATATTTAAAGAATCTAATTTGGTTTCCATACATATACTACCTCCTCTTTGAATCACTCATTGATGCACTTATTTCTTTAATATAATAAAGAAGGAATCCGACAAATCAGTTTCCCTCTTTTTAATCTTTCTTTTTATCAAGTTCTCTTTTTAAAATTAACTACGTATTTAAAAGCAGAATTATTAAATAACCCACTCTTTCAATTCAAGTCTACGCACTTTTTGAACAACATGAGGATCATTTTCCGCAAGTGACATGGCTTCTTCAAACGAATCGGCAATATATACAACCAATCCTCCAGATTGGTCTGAAAATGGCCCTCTTGCAAAGATCTTTCCTTGTTTATCAAGTTCTTCTAAATAGTTGATATGGAGTGGGCGTACCTCATTATTTTTTTCTATGTCAATCATGTGTAAAAAAGCTGCAAAATAAGCCATTCATTCACTCCTTAATTACGGTTCCAAACAACCAATTTCATTTCAGTCATTTCTTCCACTGCGTATTTCAAACCTTCCCTCCCGGTTCCACTTTCTTTCACACCACCATATGGCATATGATCAACACGGAATGTAGGAATGTCATTAATCATCACACCGCCAACATATAGTTCTTCTGCAACAGCCATGGCTGTATGGACATTGTTCGTATAAATACCAGCTTGCAGTCCATAAGTAGAATCATTCACGAACTTAACAGCTTCTTCAATTGTTTTTACCTTATTAATCAGAACAATTGGAGCGAATACTTCTTGGCAGGACACCTTTGAATACTTATCTGCATTAAGAATGACTGTGGGCTGAAGAATATGTCCAACAGCTTTCCCGCCTGTTGCAATCGTAGCTCCACTTTGTTTTGCCTCATGAATCCAGTTTAATGTTCTTTCAACCTCTGCTGGTGAGATAAGGGCAGATACATCTGTTTTTGGGTCAAGTGGATCCCCAATTTTTAACGTTTTTGTATGTTCTAGAAATTTTTGAACAAATTCATCATACATATTTTCCAACACATATATTCGTTGCAAGGAAATACATACTTGACCTTGATTCGAAAAAGCTCCCATTACACAGCGTGATATGACTTTATCTAGATCGATTCCTTCATCAACAATTAAAGCTGCATTTGAGCCGAGTTCCAATGTCACACGTTTTAATCCTGCCTTGTTTCGAATATCAATCCCGACTCCCGGGCTACCAGTAAAGGTAATCATGCTTACTCTCGGATCTTTCACCAGCAATTCACCTACTACCCGACCAGAACCTGTCACCACATTTAGTGCACCCGGCGGTAACCCTGCTTCCTGGAAAAGCTCAGCGATAAAAAATGATGATAGCGGGGTTTGGCTTGCCGGCTTTAGAACGATTGTATTACCAGCAGCAATTGCCGGGCCAACTTTATGTGCAACTAGATTCATAGGGAAATTAAAGGGAGTAATGGCACCAATCACTCCAATTGGCTCACGAACAGTATACCCAATGCGATTGGTTCCACCTTGAGCAGCATCTAATGGAATAGTTTCTCCGTAGATCCGTTTTGCCTCTTCAGCAGCAAACTTGTAAGTCTCAACTGTTCTAGCAACCTCTCCTAATGCTGTAGTGATCGGTTTAGCTGATTCAGTTGAAATGATGTTCGCTGCTTCATTTGCCCGCTCCTCAAGAAGACTTGCCACTTTCTCTAAAATTTGAGCACGCTTATATGCAGGCATTTTTTTCATCGTTTCCCGTGCTTGGAAGGCAATTTCAATCGCTTTACTTGCTTCTGCTTCTGTTGCAGCAGGTATTTCAGCAATCACCTCTTGTGAATATGGAGAGCGTAAAAGACTGTACTCCTTTGCTTGTATCCATTCTCCGCCAATAAGTAGATTTTTTTTTGTTACATTTTCAATCGTAGCCATTTATTTATCGTAACCTCCTTCTTTTACATAGAATGTAGAAAATAATCTTGTAGTTTAATTGTTAATCCACCACTGCCAAACTTCGGACGGAGATTTTTTGTTTCTACTTTTCCATCAAGAAATTCAAGGAAAAATAAAATGTTTTTTCGCCGTTCTAGAATATTCTGTATTCCCTGTTTGTAAAACCACGAATCGATTGTATTATAAATTCCTTTATTCAACCCATATTTCTTATGACAGAGTTGAGCAAAATCTAAATCAGTTAAATGAATGATATTATCCGGGTTTGATAACATTTTGCTCCCCCTAACAATTTAATGAATTAAATCTATTAGTAAAACAAGGCTGTCTAGAAAAAAATTTAAATATAAATTAAAAGTTGATAATTAGTTCGTTCCATTTCGCTTCAGACACACGATGCGCCGGGGAGGAAGCTGAGCCTCCCTCGGCTTTGCCTGCGGGTTCTCAGCCTTTCCTCTGCATCCCGCAGGAGTCGAGTGTCTTCCGCTTCATTCCACTATAGAGTTAGATAGATTTCGATAGGAACAGTTTTGCGATATTATTCTTTAATACAAATAAAAACTATTATTCTCTTTCACCAATTACTTCTTTCTCTAGCTTTAGAGATTTCTGCATGAAAACCAGTTCTTTTGCCAAGTTTGTTACACGTTCTATGACTTCTTTGTCTACTAATTCACCTTGTGAAAAGTGATCATTATGAGCATACACATAGCTTGGTGCAGTATAGGCACGTAAATAGCCTGCAATTGGTTTTAATTGATTTTCAATGACGAGAAAGTGCTGGTATGTACCGCCAGTCGCAATAAATCCCATTACTTTATGACGAAAAACTTTAGGATCCACTAAGTCAAATAGGTTTTTTAGAACTCCTGTAAAGGAACCTTGGAAAATCGGAGTACCAATCAGATAAAAATCTGCTGATGAAATTTTATCAATCACTGTTTTTGTTTCACCGGTATATGTAGATGGATTTCGGCCATCACAAAATTGAACATCATATTCTTTCATATCAAGAAGTTCAACTTCTATTTCCGGATACAATTTTTTTACTTCTTCTACTACTTTGTTTACAACAATTCCTGTCTTTGAACCTGTAATTGTTCCGGATATTCCTAGTAATTTCATAATAAAACTCCTCCCAACTTATTTATATGTCTGTTCGTTACTAGTAACTTATCTCATTATAAACGGATCCGGTATCGGTTCGGTTGATGTATTTACCCAGACAACTTTACTTTGGGTATAATCATGAATAGCCTCATAGCCGCCTTCTCTTCCGTATCCACTAAGCCCAGAGCCGCCAATTGGTGCGATCGGTGAAATACTTCGATACGTATTGACCCAAACAATGCCTGCTCGAACAGCTTTTGAAACACGATGAGCTTTAGCGATATCACTTACCCATATTCCTGCTGCTAAAGCATAATCTGTACTATTTGCCAATTCAATTACTTCTTTTTCATCTTTAAATGGAATAACACTTAATACTGGTCCAAAAATTTCCTCTTGAGTAATACGGGATTTATGGTCGGTGTGCTCAAAAATGGTTGGTTCAAAATACCAGCCCTTATCTAAATTCTCAGGGGGTTTCCCGCCATGAATGAGATTAGCTCCTCCACTGCAACCGATGGATACATATTGTTTTACTCGTTCTAATTGAGCTTCGGTAGCTAATGGCCCCATTTCTGTATCACTTTGAAATGGATCTCCAACTTTGATTTTTTCCACACGATCAACTAATTTTTGTAAAACCTTGTCATAAATATCAACATGTAAAAAGGCACGTGAACCTGCTACACAGCTCTGACCTGATGCTCCAAAAATACCGGCAATAATCCCCATTGCAGCATTATCAATGTTTGCATCCTCAAACACAATGTTTGGTGATTTACCACCAAGTTCGAGAGATAGCTGGGCAAAATTTTCTGCCGTATTGCGCACTATATGTCGTGCTGATTCTGCTCCTCCAGTAAATGCAACACGTCTTACAAGCGGATGGGAGGTTAACGTGCTTCCAACCGGATCTCCAAAACCAGTGACAACATTGACAACCCCTCTTGGAAAACCGGCTTCTTCAACAAGTTTCATAAGCTCTAAGAGAGAGGCTGAGGTTACTTCAGAAGGTTTAATGACAATTGTGTTTCCTGCTACAAGTGCAGGAGCTAATTTTAATGTAGTTAAATAGAGGGGTGAATTCCAAGGTGTAATGGCAGCTATAACTCCCAGTGGTTCTCTTGTTGTAAAGGCAAACATATCTTTTTTATCGATCGGCAATGTTTGCCCGTGAATCTTATCGGCAAGACCAGCAAAATAATAGAAGAATTCCGGTAAATAGGATAATTGACCACGCATTTCACGGATCAGTTTTCCATTATCAAGTGATTCAAACTGAGCTAACTCATCAGCCTTTTCCGCAATTAGATCTCCCAGCTTTCGGACTAATCGTCCGCGTTCAGTGTATGTCATACTAGCCCATTCAGAATGTAAAAATGCTTGATGTGCAGCTTGAACAGCACGATCAACATCTTCAGAACTCCCTTTCGCTACATAACACCATGGCTCTGCTGTTGCGGGATTATAGCTTGGAAAATATTCACCACTTGATGGCTCCATCCATTCGCCGTTTATAAACATTTTGTATTTTTTTAGTTCCATTATTACTTCTCCCCTTTAATTGGCGGATATCACTTGTTGTTTTTCAATAAACTTTTGAATGATTTCATTTACTGTTTCAGCATCTTCTACTGGTAACATGTGTTTCATCTTATCTACGATAATTAATTCAGAGTTCTTTATTTGTTCATGCATCTGTTTTGACATCAATGGATTTGATCCAATATCATGTTCGCCAGTCATAATTAAAGTTGGAACGTCTATTTGATGCAAAATTGGCGATAATTCCTGGTCAGCTGTTGCGAACAATGAATATGCAGCTATATACGATTGTGGATTGTTTGTTTGTAGACGTGTTTTTATCTTGGCAATTATGTCTTTTTCCGTTTCTAAAAACTCTGGAGAAAACCATCGTTTTATCGCTGGATCAATCGTTGCCAATGGACCATTTTGTTTCACCTCTTCAACTCTCGATAAAATCGCCTTTGTCTGTTCATTCGTTCGGTTCGCAACGGCACTCATAATCGTCAACGATTTTAATTTTTCCTGTTGGTGTAAGGCAAAAGATTGTGCCACCATTCCTCCCATTGAAAATCCAACAAGATGACATTGTTTAATTTGCAAATGATTCATTAGTGCTAGAAGCTGATCTACAAACTGGGAAAGGGAATAAGGACCAGGAGGATGCTCTGATCCCCCATGTCCGATCATGTCGTAGCAAATCACGCGAAATTTTCCAGATAAGCCTTTCACTTGTCTTTCCCACATTGTAAGATCCAATCCAACACCATGTATGAGAATGAGGGGTTCACCAAAACCATGTTCCTCATAATGAATCATCCCCTGATCATACATAGCAACTGCCATTAAACAAGCCCCATTTCAATCATGTCTTGATGGCGATTACCTGTTCTAGGATGTGGACGGCCTCCAGTCGATATCGCAATTGCGACAACAATTTCGTCTGCTCTAGGTGCATCAGGAATATTCGCTTCAAATGTAATATAATGAGAGCGCTCTGCATCATCATTTTTATGAATCATAGGAATGACAACTTTAGATCCGGCACCACCACGTGTATTCGTAAAGCTTAAGAAGCTTTTTCCTTTGACAGCATCTCTGAATTTATTTCCGAACTTTAATGTATGAATAAATGCTGAAGCATGCTCGATTTCCCCATCAACCCCAACAACAGCCGCTTTCCCAAATGCTTCAACATCGTCAGCAGAACCAATTTGCTTAAACAACTCGCTAACTAACAGTTCGCCAATTTGTGGTGCATATTCATCAATTTCAGGCTTTAAATCTTCAACAAAGCCTCTGTTTGCCCAAGGATTTTTAATGACTGCCATTGTTGCTACCATTTTAATTGGTTCTTCTAATGATCTGCCTCCCTCCACTCTTGTTTCTTCAATCGCTGTATAAACCTTTCTAATTTCTACCATTACACCTCTACCCCCTGTTTTTTAGTTGAAAATCTCGGCATAACTTCTTCAGTGAATAATTTTAAACTTTTCATCATCTTTTCATGTGGTAGCCCATTATGGTTTACCCATAATAATAGATTTTGAATGTTTAATTCTTCTTTCAATTCTTGTATTTTTTCAGCTACATAATCTGGTGTACCAAATAGTAAATTTCTTGGATGTAAGAACTCGTAATCCAGCTCTTGACCTGGTTTTACTTGTTCACCTGGGTCCATTAGATTGCTAAGTCCTCTCCAATGACAAATCCAGCGGTAGTTGTTAAGTACAGCTTCAGCCGCATCTTGTTGTGCTTGCTCCATAGTTTCAGCAACATACACATCACGTACTAAAGCCAAACCTTCACCAAGAGGAACTTCGTATCCACGTGCTTTAGAAGCTGTTTCACGATATAGCTCAAAACGTAATTTCAATTCCTTCACAGTTGGCATCCAGAAAATCCCTTTAATTCCCTGCTCGGCAGCTGAAACAATCGAACGCGGGGAATCAATTGTTTGCCATAATGATGGATATGGTTTTTGGTATGGTGGTGGCATAATGGATATTTTATTAATTTCATTTTTATCTAGATCCATAAAATCAGATGTTGAAGGACTCATTGGATGACTCCACTTTAATCCCTCTGGTGGGAATTGGTAGATATCTCCCTTATGTGAGAAGAATCGGTTTGATAGCGCTTTTTGTAGAATTTCTACCGTTTCATCGAACAGTGCCCGGTTTTGCTCTTGGTTTTTCGGATCAGCTAGTGTATTAAGATTTGCTGCTTCGCGACCATACAAACCGCGGGCTAACCCAACCTCTACACGTCCTTTGCTTAATTGATCAAGCATCGCAATATCTTCTGCCAATCGAAGAGGATGCCAAAATGTTGCCACATTTGCTGCTTGACCAATTCGAATATTTTTTGTGCGTGCAGCTATATCCGCTCCCATTAAAATAGGATTAGAGATTAATTCATTTCCCTCATGACCAAAGTGATGTTCTGTATACCAGATGGAATCATAGCCATTTTGATCACAATAAACTGCCTGTTCACGTGCTTCATCTAGTACTCTATCAAATTCCTCATGTCTCCCTGGACCTGCGAGGTTTGCAAAAATTCCAAATTTCATTTCCTCATCCCCTTTGATCAATTTTCATGCGTAAATAGTTTAACTTACCCCTGTGTTCTCTAGCTGTAATCCACTTGCTTTCACATGATCTCGCATGGCTCTTTCTGCTTGTTCCCGATTACCTTTTTCAATAGCTGAAAGTATTGCTTTATGTTCATTTAGTGAATTCTCCAAACGCTTTGGATTTTCAATTGTGAGATAAACATAGCGATTGTAAGGGATCTGATTTAGTAGCAAATTAAGCAAATAACTTAATTTAGAATTATCTGCTCCTGTTAAAATCGCTTGGTGAAACGTTGTATTAGCATGAACATAAAGTTTATTGTTGGACTCTTGTATCGCTTTTTCCATACCATTGATCGTTGATTGTAAGTGATTGATGATGTCTCTGTTTCTATTTTCAGCTAATAATCCGGCTGCAAGCCCCTCAAGAACCTCCTTGACTCTAAACAATTCTTTTAGTTCTTTTTCAGTCGGTTTTGCTACACATGTTCCTACACGAGGAATAATTTCAACCAAGCCTTCCCTTTCTAATTGTTTTAAAGCTTCTCTGATTGGTGTTCGGCTAACTTGGTAGTATTCAGATAAAGTTATCTCAGACAATTTCTGTCCAGGCTCATATTCTCCATTCACAATTGCATCACGAATTGCATTTGAAACCTGCGCTGTAATACTTGTTGTTAAAATTCCAACGATAGAAATCCCTCCTTTCACATAAGACGTTACATGTACCATGTACCATACAAGATTAATTACAATTATAGGAACTATCTTCCACTTCGTCAACTCTAATTTTTTGAAAATTTAAATCTCTTAAATCTCTGTTACTTTTATACTAGGTTTATCAGGAGAACTAACGACATTTTCTTCATGATTGCTAATAATTCCTTGTTCCTTTGCCATAACTTTTGCAATCCTAGGTGCGTGCCATAGTAATGGCAGCATAATAATTGAAACGGGTACAGCTGCTATAACTACAAATGATTGTAATGCACTTATTCCTCCACCGCCAATTTTGATTAAGATGATGGCAATAATGGCCATAACCAATGCCCAAAATACCCTGATTATTTTTGGAGGATCTCCTTCTCCCGTTACACTCATGGCAATTGAGTAGGACATGGAGTCGACGGTTGTCACAACAAATAGAATGGTTAATATCAAGAATACACTTGGCATAATGGAACCTAATGGCATATTATTTGCGATTGCAATGATCGCAGCTGGTAATCCATTTTCAAATAATGGCCCGCTAATTGAACCTGGGTTTTCTAATTCATATGAAATTCCTGTCCCACCTAAAATGGTAAACCAAAAGTTAGTCGTCAAAGATGCAACAACCGACACCACCAGGAACACTTCTCTTATTGTGCGGCCACGGGAAATTCTTGCTACAAGTAACGCAACTAATGGACCAAAACCAATAAACCACCCAAAGAAAAACAGCATCCAATATCCTAACCATTCCTGATCCCCTCTATATGTACTGATCGTTATAAATTCAGACATGTAGGTTCCAAAGGAAGAAACAAAAGAATCAACAATAAATTGACCTGGTCCAAACAGCAATAAAAAGATTCCAATGGCTACAGCTATTGTTACATTCAAATTACTCAACCATTGAATTCCTTTTTCAATACCAGTTAAAGTAGAAAATAGAACAACAATCGTTAGCAAAACAATGATTAACACCTGTGTTGTATAATTATCTGCCCATCCAAATATCGAATTAACACCATAACTTACTTGTAAACCAAGAAATCCTATTGGCCCAATCGTCCCTGCTGCTGCGCCAATAATACAGGCAACATCAGCAAATGTCCCCCATGCACTCGTTTTTATTTTCTCCCCGAAAATCGGATACAAAAGTGTTCTCGGTTTCAATGGCATTCCTTTATTATGATGTGCATACATGATGACGAGTGTACTAATAGCTCCATAGATGGCCCAAGCTGTAAATCCCCATGACATATAGCTTTGAGCTAATGCAGGACCAATCGCTGCCGACGTCGCTGCTTCAATTCCAGTATGCATTGGAGGAACTTCCATAAAGTAGTAGATCGGCTCAGCTGCTGCCCAGAAAACTCCCCCCGCTCCCAGTCCAGAAGTCACAATAATTGCTGTCCATTTTAAAAAACTAGTTTCCGGTTTTGATATATTCCCAAGGCGTACTTTTCCATACCTAGACAGTGATAATCCTAACCCTACGATAAAAGTGGCGATGAGCAATAATTGCCAATAGGCTCCAAAATATTTAATAGATAAATCAAACCCTTTATTTACAAGCCATGAAATACCCTCCACGTTAAAAACTGACAAAAGGACAAAGAGTAAAAGAATACCACCACTTAGAAGAAAAACCGGCCAATCAACCTTTGTTTTTACGTTGCCTCCTAGTACCTTCTTCATCGTTTACCTCCCCAATATTGTCTTGATCAACCAACTCACAGTTATACAATACCATAATCCCAGCAATAAAGAATACGCTTACATTATATTTTTTCACAATCAACTCCTTTCTGTTTTTATATAATATTCCTTTTTATATTAACACATTACATGTACCATACAAGATAAAATAATATAAAACCTCTAAATTGTCAATAAATTCTGAAAGTTAATGCCGGCATTTATCTGAAAACTACCTCAACCTTTACTACTACTTCATTCTAGTAATATTTCACAAGTTGGGAAAGGATCTTGTCAACTTTAGTTACCTATTTTTTTAAAAAGCCTAGGTAGATTGACGGCGGATATGCGAAGTTTCTGCAAAAACTGTGGGAGCCTCAATCATTTAAGCACAACTTATTACTCTAGCAATAAAGTTATTGTATACAAAATAGATTAATAATAAAGCAACCTTACAACATGATGTTATAAAGTTGCTCTATAACCGAGTATTGGGTGTCACAACAATTAAAAAAGAATTAAATTTCTTTGTTCTCCAATTGCAATCCACTTAATTTCACATGTTCACGCATCTTTTTCTCAGCAAGTAGCTGGTCTCCTTTTTCAATAGCAGCTAAAATAGCCTTATGTTCACTTAACGATTTCTTTAATCTTTTTGGATCTTCAATTGTCAGGTAAACATAGCGATTATACGGTATTTGATTGAGTAACAAATTCAACATAAAACTCAGCTTTGAATTATCTGCACCATCTAAAATCGCTTTATGGAATGTTGTATTAGCTTCGACATATTGTTTATTATCTGACTTAGCAATTGCCTCTTCCATCTCATCAACTGAGTTCTTAAGGGTTTCAACATCCTCTTTTCTTCCATTTTCGGCTACTAACCTTGCAGCAAGTCCTTCCAACACTTCCTTGACTTTGAACAATTCATTCAATTCTTTTTCAGTAGGCTTAGTTACACAAGTTCCTACTCTTGGAATGATATCAACCAGACCTTCTCTTTCTAATTGCTTTAAAGCCTCTCTTACCGGTGTTCGGCTGACTTTATAATATTCCGATAAATTAACCTCTGATAATTTTTGACCAGGTTCATACTCTCCACTTACGATGGCCTCTCGAATCGCATTTGTGACCTGAGAAGTTATACTTGTTGTTAATATATCACTAATAATAATCCCTCATTTCTACACGTAACATGTACCATACAAGAATAGTTTAATTGTATTATAAAGGAAAAAATAAATAACATCAATTGGGTTTGGAATTCGGATTGACAGGATTTTTTGTTTATTTTCATAGTAACAATACCATATTTATGTTTTACATTTGAGTATTCGGGGATTCAGGTCTTTATAAAAAGATGAGGAAAAACTAACTTAGCGACACCTAAGAAGTGTCGCTAAGTTTGTATTTATGTATCTTGAGTGTCATCATCACTTCTATATTCTAATATATCCCCGGGCTGACAATCTAAAGCCTTACAAATTGCCTCCAGAGTAGAAAATCGTACTGCTTTTGCCTTGCCATTTTTCAATATCGAAAGGTTAGCCATCGTGATGCCAACTCTCTCCGAAAGTTCCGTAACACTCATTTTCCGTTTCGCCAACATCACATCAATATTGATGATAATTGCCATGTAATTCACCTCAGACCGTAAAGTCATTTTCTGATTTTATATCGATCGCCTCTTGTAAAAGCCTTTGGAGCACAGCTGCAAAGACTGCAATGACCATAGACGCAAAGATAACGACTAATCCAATGACAATGATACCTGGAGCGTCATCAACTTCTGCCATTAAATAAAAAAGCGGCATTCCTGCAGCATAAAAAATACAGATTGCAACCGCACAAAACTTTATCTTATGTAACGCTCTCACAGATAAATCCGAAAAAGCCTTGTTGCCATCTATATAGTTCAAAAGTTTAAAAGCTTGATACAGAGCATAATAAAAAGGGATAGCTGATGCATACAAATCAATTAGTACTAGATATTTGATATAAGGAAAATCAGGAAACAATTCTGCTGCAAAAATTCCTATCTCAGGCACTAAAAAAATACAAATAGCGAGAACTGGTAATCCAATAAGGATAACAGCGATCTTTAAAAATAATGTTGTTCCTCGGTTCATAAGAAACACCTCACAGATTTATTGTACAATAAATTATCATACGTGATTTAGTGAATTTCGACAAAATATTATATATTTTATATGTCTATACTTAAACCGTTAGATCATTTTCTACCTGTCTAACGATGGTCTCTTTTAGTAATTTTTGTAGAAGATTCACAAATGTTGCAATAATGCTGACGCTGAAGTACAGATAAATCCCAGCATTATTACAATTAATGATGATCACCTCACTCACTTCATTATTGTAAAGTAGATTTTACCTTATTATTTATTGTTTTTCAATAAATTATTATTAAGTAAGGGGATTTTTTTATTTATATCAGTACTAAATTAAAATGCGAATTTTATTTTGACAAAGGATTCCATTTTGAGGTGCTTTTCTTTAAATACGTGCCGATATAACAGTCGAATGCAATTGTTATTAGTATATAAAAAGGGAAAACTCGCCATTGTTGATGAGTTTTCCCTTTTTTTATAAAGCCTCACTTACTCTTAATAGGATGTTTTGTCCTAAATTGAGTAACCAGGAAAAAGAAAATAAGCGGAGATTTTCCTGTTAGATGCAGAATGGAGCTCGTTTCGGGATAAATAAGGGGATGTATTCCGATTATGCAAAGCAAAATCTATCTTTTTCGCATTTTTCGAGTTAATAGTCGGAATCTCTCCGTCTATTTATGCTTTTTCTACTATAAGCGAAATTTTCCCGTCTATTTTTTAAACTCAGTTGCTTTACCTTATCCCCCAACCGATAAGGTCGGACCCTCTTGTTCCCAATCACTTTTTTACTTTTCTTTATCAAACCAAAGTAGCTCTTGGTCATCAACCTCCCCATTATAGTTAATGAGAATCTCTTCCCCTGCTTTTATATCCGTATAGGCAAAAAAGTCAAATGTGTGATTGTCAAAATTAATTTCATATGTTGCATTTGGTTGATAAGAATGGTTAAACAGCATTCCATATCCAAGAAGAATTGCCGTGTGATTGATTCCATACTCAAATGCGTAATCTGCAAGCAGTGTTTTCTCTATATGCTTATGCTCGTCATTTGGATAAGCAATGACTGGTGCTTCATGTAAAAGCTGCCCTTTTTTTATATCACGTGTTGCAAATACCCCTCTATTAAATTCTCCATCGCTAAGTTGTGATGTTTTTATTTCAATCATGTTAGTCCCCTTTTCACATAATAAGTTATTTTTTAACTATAACATTAAATTAATAAAAAAGTTAATTTACGTTAGTCTGAAACAATGATTTAGACAAAAGTATAACCCTATCCTAAAATAAGGACAGGGTCAAATGGAAGTCGTTTGACACTATTTTACTTCTACTGCTCTGCAATCTGAATAAGGTTACCACATGTATCGTTGAAAACTGCTATTGTTATGTCGCCCATCTTGGTCGGCTCCATCGTAAACTCCACGCCTTTTTCTACTAATCGTTTGTGTTCTGTTTGAATATCAGCAACACCAAACATTGTTGCAGGGATACCATCAGCAAAGATTTTCTTTTGATACTCCTGGGCAGCAGGATGTTCATTTGGTTCGAGTATAAGTTCAGTGCCGTTTTGATCATCTGGAGAAACAAGTGCAATCCATCTATGTTTCCCCATAGGAATGTCATGCTTTTTTGCAAATCCTAGTTTCTCTGTATAAAATTCCAGTGCTTTATCTTGGTCTTGGACGAATAAACTCGTTACAATGATTTTCATTATGTTTTGCCTCCTTTAATATGTATCACACTAGTTCTCTGTAAACCAAGTAGAAAAGCCTTATGAATAAATTACTCAATCCATCCTTTTAGCAAATTTTTAAGTGGTTCATTGTTAAAGATAAGTACTCGATACTTTCCCTTTCTTTGTGATGTGACGAGCCCTGCATCTTCCAGTACAGAAAGATGTTTAGCTATCGCCTGCCGAGTAATAGAAAGTTCATGATTTGTTATAAGACGTACCGTCAGTTCATACAACGTCTGTTCATTATGTTCGGAAAGTTCGTCTAATATTAACCGACGAGTTGAATCGCCAAGTGCTTTGAATATCGCGTCTTTGTCCCAATTCATATATTGATTATATGCAACTTTACGGTTGCTTGTCAAGGATAGGCAACTAAATTGTTGCATATCAGAATATAAAATAATTAGATTTAATGTATGCAAAAAAACTCTCATTTAAAAAAGAGAGTTTTGCATACATGCATATTTAAAAAGTATTGCACTCTATATTGGAAAAAGTATCTTTGAAAGATAAACAACAACCGTAACGGTGATCATACTAAATAAAGTAGACAATAAGACCGTTTGCGCAGCATATTCAGGATGATTTCCATATTCCAAAGCAAATAGTGAACTATTTCTTGAAGTAGGAAATGAACTTGCGATAAACAACGCCTGAGCTGTTACTCCGTCCAAATGTAAAATAGATATCATTATAAATGCAAGACTAGGAGCTACTAGTAATCTACCAAGAAGACTTAGTGCCAAAGGAAGAGATATATTGGTTATTTTTAAATAGGCACTTTGTGCACCAAGTGTGATAAGAGCAATAGCCAAAAACGCATTTGAGATCGTTTCAATAGGTGTCCACACAAATTCTGGAAGTTCAATAGATGTTACATGGAGTAAAATTCCTAATAAAACCGCATATATGACAGGATTTTTCAGGAACACTTTCATTGCTTGCAGTTTATTACTGCCAACCGAAACAGAGTTAAACAAACCGTATGTGTATGTTAAAAGGTTTTGAAAAATCATAACAATAATTTGAATGGATGCACCTAATGGGTTATGTTGAAACACAAGTTGACTGACAGGTAATCCGAAGTTCCCTGAGTTAATTAACACAACACTGTTTTTGAAAGTAGAAGATAAACTTTTCTCAAATTTACATACCTTCGAAATCACTTCGGCTATGATGATAAGGCAAAAACTTTGTACCACAAGAAAGCCAAGTATCTTCAGAATGGTTTCTCCTCCCATTTTACTTTCATAAACATTTACAAAGCCTACTACAGGTAATAATAGATATGTAGTTAATTTTGATAATGTTCCCATATCAAAGGTAAATCTCCGATGAAGAAATGCACCAATGCCTATTAGAGTAAAAACGGGTAATATAACATGTAATAAAATCAGAAAAAAAACGTCCATAAGCCTAAACCTCCATTACCAATTACATTGAGCTAGTATAAGTAGCCACATATACTTAAATTATAAAAACATTAAAATTGAAACAAAAATACAAAATTTCTATCGGGAGGTATTCAAAAAACGAATAAATAAAAGCATAGTTTGGTAACTATGCTCTGTTCCTAAATATCTTGTTTAACATCAATTCCCTTAACAAATTCAACAAATTCTTTTACAACGTTCATATCTAGAGATTCTTTGTGATAAAACATCCATGTTTTTCTTATAAAAGGAATGCCCATTTCATTATTTATATTAATACGATAAAGATCAGGCTGATCTTCAACAAGCACACTAGGAAGAATTCCATACCCTAATCCGTTTAACACCATTTCTTTGCATGTATCAGCTTTATCTACCTCCATCCCAATAATCGGGGGTGTAGGAAATGTGCCTGTCCACCAATTATCAATTAGCGTCTTCAATGTAATATCTGTTTCGTATTGAATTCTTGGTAATGTTGGCAAATCTTTAAGTTCAATTTTCTCCCTTGAGGCTATACAAATATTTTCTTCAAAAAGCAGTTGCTTAGCATCAGCCCATTGATACTCCCCTCTTACAATCCCAATATGTACATCTTTGTTATAAACGAGGTTATATACTTCTTGACTCCATCCAGTCGTAACCTTGTAGTTTACATTTGGGAATTGTTCACGAAAACGCTTAAGAAGTCCTGGCAACTTGTGTCTTGTAATATAATTCGAAACCCCTAATCGCAACGTCCCACCTACTTCATGAGACATATTTTGAACTGACTCTTTCATTTCACAAAGGCGTGTAAGCATTTCATTTGCACATGTTACGAGATATTCCCCCTGTGGTGTAAATTGAACACCCTTCGCTCCCCGCTTGATGATTTCCACTTCAAACTCTTTTTCGATTTGCTGAATTTTCTTTGTTAATGTTGGTTGTGAAATATATAAACTTTGTGCTGTTTTCGTTATATTCTTTTTTTCATAAAGAACCTTTAAAATCAGCCAGTCTCGTTCATCCATCTGTTTCCTCCAAACTTTACCTAGTAGTTCCCTTTCATCTTGTTTACATAATATCATTATATTAAACTGTATTACTTGATTTTTCCATTAATAGACATTGGATTACCTTTCCAATTGAATAATTCAACTTTCTTCTATTTCTATTTTATCAGATTAAGACAAATCCTTTATACAAAATTAAAAAAGCCTTAGCTGAATACCAACTAAGACCTCTTGAACAAATTTACTTTTTAGTAATTTCCATAATCATATCTTGTCCACCTGTTACGGACTGATTGCTCTGCCTATTTTCGATTTTAAATTGTTCCCCATTAAGAAGAACAATCGGTGTAATGATTTTTGTGCCAGTATTTGATACTTTGTTAATATCAAATTCTGCAATTGGATTACCTATTTTGATTTTGTCACCTTCACCAACCAAAACATGGAAACCTTCTCCATTTAGTTTCACCGTTTCAAGTCCCATATGAATGAGAAGCTCTGCACCTGATTTTGATCGAATCGTGATGGCGTGTTTTGTCGGAAACACACTTACAACCTCACCGTCAACCGGTGAAAACACTTGATTTTCTGATGGATCAATCGCAATTCCGTCTCCCATCATTTTTTGAGAAAAAACAGGATCAGGAACTTCTTCTAATGAAACCAGTTTTCCTGTTAAAGGAGCATGAACGGGCTCCTTTTTTTGTGTAAACAATGATTTAAACATCTACTTTTCCTCCCACATCTTTTTCATCAATATTAATCTCTACCCCATAATGGTCCGAAATAACCGGTTTATTCTCTCCATTAAAAATGACGGATGACTTTTTTACATTAGCGAAAAAATTGGTAAAGATATAATCAATCCGTAAATCTTGTTTGTTTTTGTCCCAGCCGGCAATGTTTCCGGAAACCGTAACTCCTAGATCTTTCTCTTTAGCTAAACTGTAAGAATCATAAAGACCTTTACTAATCAAATAATCGTAACCTTCATCAGGTATATGTGCACCATTATTAAAATCACCCATAAGAAAATACTTTTCATTTTCATTCGCCTGATGACATAAAGCATCGATTTGGTGTTTAAACGGCTCTTCTTCATCACCCCACCAGCCAAGGTGGCAGGAATAAAAGGCGTAAGTTTCAGCGTGAATCCGAATCTTCGCTCCAACAATTTTTCTAGTTTTCCAGTACTCCGTATTTTCTGAACGGCTAATAAAAAAGGAAGTTGTTTTATTAATTGAGTGTTTTGTTAATAACGCAATTCCCTCTTCATATACATCATATCCTATATGGGAAAAATCCCATACAAATTGATAGTCAGTATTCCCTAGTTTTTCTAATTCCTCAATTAGAATTTGGACAAAATTATCTTTTTTTACTACCCCAAAGATTACTTCCGAATCAATGGACTGGCTCACTTCCTGCAGGGCGATCACATCATATGATTTTTCCATAATTGTTTCGGCTAAAATCTTTATTTTCTCTAGTTGATGTTCTTCCTGCCAGGAATGGCAATTAAGTGTTAATAATTTCATCTTTAAACCCCTAAACGGTCTTGGATATCTGATTTTAATACGTCAGCTTTTGGCCCATAAATAGCTTGAACACCTTTATCTTTTAAGATTAAACCAAGTGCTCCGTTTTTCTTCCATTCCTGCTCAGAAGCTACAGCATTCTTATCTTTAATTGTGACACGAAGGCGAGTCATACACGCATCAACGTCTTCGATATTATCTTTTCCACCTAATAATCCGATCACAGTTGTAGCAAGTGTGTCATCTTGTACATTTGCACCGCTTTGTGAAGTTGTCGGAGATTCTTCTTCAATATAATTTCCTAATCTACCTGGAGTTGCATATTTAAACTTTTTAATCATGAAATTCGCAACAAAGAAGTTTAGGGCGAAGAATAGTAAACAAGCTAATACAAAATACACTAAATCCAACCATAAGCCTGCTTTCATAATCATCGGTGTTCTTGTCAATAATTCGATGATGCCAAAGGAATGAATTCGGATATGAACAATATCAACAATCGCAAAGGCTAATCCCGTCATAACGGCATATGCCACATATAAAACTGGCGCAACAAACATAAACATAAATTCAATCGGTTCTGTCACACCTGTTAAGAATACTGCTAAACCTGCTGAAAAGAACATTGACTTATATTTTGTACGCTTATCTTTATCCACATTTTTATACATAGCCAATGCAATACCGATTAAGGAAG
Organism: Metabacillus schmidteae; assembly: GCF_903166545.1. Taxonomy (NCBI): domain Bacteria; kingdom Bacillati; phylum Bacillota; class Bacilli; order Caryophanales; family Bacillaceae; genus Metabacillus; species Metabacillus schmidteae. The sequence continues at coordinate 3,215,248 of NZ_CAESCH010000001.1, forward strand.
CACAAGAGAGAATCATTTGACCAACTTTAAAACGAGCTGGAGTGACTTCATTTAATAATGCTTCATACCCTGCTGTGTCACCTGCTGCAAGTAAATTGTTTAAATCAGCAATCCACGCAAGCCATAAAGGGTCTTGACCTGAAACCGTTGTCCCAGCACTTGAACCAGTTAAAATCGTGTATGTTCCACCTAACTCTGTGTAGTTCATTGGAACTGTTAACATATGATGTAAACCAAATGGCAGTAATAACCTTTCTAATGTTCCGAAAATAAACGGGGCAATAATTGGAGCTGTGTCACGTGATGTGGCAATCCAACGCCCAAAATCATTGAGAAGACCTTGAATAAATGGCCATACTAATGAAAGGATGATGGCAGTTACAATAGAACCCCCAATTACAACAAACGGTACAAAACGCTTTCCATTAAAGAAGGCAAGTGATTGTGGCAGCTTGTCAAAGTTATAGTATTTATTAAAAATATTTGCTCCTAAGAAACCGGAAATAATCCCAACAAAGACACCCATATTTAAGGCAGGTGCACCAAGAATGGAGACAAAATAATCTTTAACGATTAATTCACTTCCGAAAATGGACGTCACAGTTGCTTCCGGATCATTTAACATAGCACTATTAACACCAAAAATAGCACCTGTAATTCGATTGATTAACACAAAAGCAATCAATGCAGCAAATGCCCCTCCGGCACGTTCTTTAGCCCATGATCCCCCAATGGCCACTGCGAATAGTACATGGAGATTTCCAATAATTCCCCAACCTATTTCTTCCATGACTAAAGAAATCGTTTGCACTAAACCTATATCTCCACTTGCCATTCCAATTAGCTTTCCAAGTGATATCATAATACCAGCAGCTGGCATAACGGCTACAACTACGAGTAAAGCTTTCCCAAATTTTTGCCAAAAATCAAACGACATAAATTTCATTTTTTTCTCTCCCTACTATTCAGTATACAGGCAACCGTTTGCATAAACGGTTGCAGTCTATTATGTTAATCGATACACTCTTGCTTCAAATGGCTTTAATATACCGTTAGTATAATCCAATTGAGTGAACTTTTCATTTCCTACCAACAATTTCGCCTCTTTGTTTTGGAATTCACTAGGTAGTTGATATGATGCTTCTTTAGCAAATAGGTTTGTCAAAATCAGAAAGGTGTCATCTCCCGAAGTTCTAACATAGGCAAAGATTTGCTGGTGATCTTCCAATATAAGCTTAAAACTACCATAAACCAGAGTCAAATGTTCTTTTCGTAATTGAATCAGTTTCTTATAGTAATGGTAAATTGAATCACGATTATTCATAGCCTGTTCAACATTGATGTTACTAAAATTCGGATTAACTTTTAACCAAGGCTGACCTGTCGTAAAACCGGCATTTTCCCCATTTGTCCATTGCATTGGTGTTCTTGAATTATCACGGCCATTTTTCCAAATGACCTCCATTAACTCATCATGACTTTGACCATCTTCTATTCCGTTTCGGTAAAGGTTTTTAATCGCTACATCATTATAATCATTAATTGAAGAAAACTGAACATTTGTCATCCCAATTTCCTGTCCTTGATAAATAAATGGTGTACCCTGCATGAGAAAATACATGGTAGCAAGACACTTCGCAGATTGTTCCCAGTATTGATCATCATCTCCCCATGTAGAAACAGAGCGCGGCTGATCATGATTTTCTAAAAACAATGCATTCCAGCCTTTCCCATTAAGTGCTGTCTGCCAGTCGTTAAACGTTTCTTTCAATGCTTGAAGATCAATTCCCCCTGTCACACTTTTTCCCCACAGGTCTAGATGTTCGAATTGAAATATCATATTAAAAACGCCTTTTTCTTCTCCAACCCATTCATCCGCTTGGTTCGACTTCACACCATTCGCTTCACCAACCGTCATAATGTCATATTTTGCAAACGTTTCGCGTTTTAACTCCTGAAGAAAAACTTCAATACCATCTCGATTCATATGGCCTTCAAATGATGGAACATATTTAAGGTTGTTTGGATTTGGTAAATCCGGAAATCCGGGAACTTTCTTAATATGTGAAATTGCATCCACCCGAAAACCATCAATACCCTTATCAAGCCACCAATTAACCATGCTGTATAAATCTTTTCGAACATTTGGGTTTTCCCAGTTTAAATCAGGCTGTTTGCGGGAGAACACATGCATATAATATTCCTTTGTCTCCGGATCAAACTCCCATGCTGAACCTCCAAAAATCGATTCCCAGTTATTAGGTTCACCGTTCTCACCAGGATGCCAAATATAATAATCTCGATAAGGATTTTCTTTTGATGAGCGAGATTCAATAAACCAAGGATGTTCATCTGATGTATGGTTGATAACCAAATCCATTATTAATTTCATCCCACGCTTATGAACTTCGGCTAGTAGCTGATCAAAGTCTTCCATTGTACCGAAGTCTTCCATAATTCCTTTATAATCACTAATATCGTAACCGTTATCATCATTTGGTGAAGAATAAATTGGACAAATCCAAATCACATCAATTCCTAAATCCTGCAAATAATCCAACTTACTCAAAATCCCCTGCAGGTCACCAATTCCATCACCATTCGCATCCATAAAGCTGCGAGGGTAGATTTGGTAAGCTACTGCTTCTTTCCACCACATTCTATTCATGAAGCATTCCTCCTCTTAATCTACAACTAATATAGCAGACTATTAGAATTTGAGCAATCGTTTGCATTAAATTTCATAAAAAAATTTAGTGAGTATTATATATCACCTTTACATAAATCTGCAAAATAAACAGAATCATATATATAGCCTTGCACAAATATCACTTATAAATTTGTGTATTTTACCTTTCTATCATTTAATTATCATTTCCTCTCTACAATGTTATATTTTATGAGCAATCGATTGCACATCTACTTTTCCCATTGTTCAGACTAACTTTACAATATGGAACTATTTGTGAATTTCAACACTGTCATTTATACTATTTTATGACATGATATTTATTTATACATGACGAGAAACAACATTCTTTATAAGGGGATGAAGACGAATGAAATTAGGTGCATTTTCTATTAGTTTAAATGTAAAAGACATTCAGAAATCAAAAGAATTTTATTCTAATCTTGGATTTAAAGAATTAGGCGGGGATATTTCCCAAAAATGGCTTATCATGAAAAACGAAAACTGTATTATTGGGTTGTTTCAAGGAATGTTTGAAAAAAATATGCTTACGTTTAATCCAGGTTGGAACGAAAATGCGGAAAATCTCGAATCTTTTACAGACGTACGTGACCTGCAAAAAATGTTGAAAGAAAATGGCATTACTATTCAGTCTGAAGCTGATGAATCAAGTACAGGTCCAGCATTCATAACTATAGAAGACCCGGATGGAAATCCGATACTTATTGATCAACACAGATAAAATGAAATAAGCGCCTTTCCTTGTTCTAGAAAGGCGCTCTAATTACTGAGGTTATTTTTATTAATAAATGAAACTCACTCGATTTTGACTTCAATGAATAGTCATTTCACTCTAACTGAACGATTCCGTGGATGCTCTGCAAGTATTGAATCTCTCATTTCTTTTGTTACCGGGTGCTGGGAAGTAAAAAACTCAATTTTAGAGTTGTATAACTCCACTAACTCACCTTTTTCTAGAACACCTAATTTATCACTAATCGTGTAAGCAGCTTTAATATCGTGTGTAATAAAAAAGTACGATAATAGGTAATCTTCTTTTAACTCCTTGAGTAATTCTAATATAAGGGTTTGAGTAACCATATCCAGACTGCTTACTGATTCGTCTAAGACAATCAGCTTAGGTTTCAGTGAGATGGCTCTGGCAATATTTATTCTTTGTAATTGGCCCCCGCTGAATTGATGCGGGTATTTTCGTAAGTCTTTTTCACTCAACCCGACCCTTTCTAACAATTCTATAACAGTCCGTTTTTGTTCAGAAACTGTTAGCTTTTCATAGTTTTCCAACGGCTCTGAAATAATACGTTCTGCGGTCATTCGAGGATTAACGGAAGAGTATGAATCTTGAAAAACAACTTGAAGGTCGCGGCGAAATTTTTGCCGTGTTTGCTTATCTACTGTATGAAGATCTTGTCCTTGAAACAAAACTTGCCCGCTTTGTGGACGTTCCAATCCAAGAATAATCTTTCCTAACGTACTTTTTCCGGCCCCACTCGAGCCAAGCATTCCCATACAAATTCCTTCAGCAATCGAAAAAGAAATATCGGAAAGTACCTTTTGCGAGCGATTTTTCCAGTTAAAAAAAGATCGGGATCCGTAGCTATGAGTTACTTTATTTACTTGTAATAAACTCATGTAAAATCCCTCCTAATAAAAAATAAAATTATGCCATATGGATACTTGATCCAGCTACATCAAAAGTTGAATGAGCATTTAATAGTTTTTTCGTATATTCATGCTGTGGCTCATCAAATAGTTGAAACACATTTGCTTTTTCGATAATTCTTCCATTTTGCATAACAGCTACTTCATCTGCCATTTCAGAAATAACTCCTAAGTCATGGGAAATTAATAATATCGCTGAACCATATTCAGAACGAATTTTATCTAAATGATATAAGACCTTTTTTTGATTTTTGACATCAAGTGCAGTTGTTGGTTCGTCCGCAATAATGACAGCAGGATGTGTACTAGCGGCAATCGCAATCATCACCCTTTGAAGCATGCCGCCACTTAATTGAAAAGGATAGGATTTCAGCAGTCTAGCAGGATCAGGTAGATTAACAGAATTCATTGTCTCAATCGCAAGCTCTCTTGCTTCTTTTTTACTACAAGGTGTATGAGCACGGATGGTTTCAACAAATTGATGACCGATAGTAAAAACAGGTGTAAATGCGTTCATCGGATTTTGCATAATAAAGGCGATATCCTTGCCGCGAATTTTACGAATTTCTTTATCATCTAATCCAGTTAGTTCACGTCCTTGTAAATCTATACTGCCTTCAATTGCTGTTGTTTTTTTGTTAAGAAGCTGAAGGATAGACATGCTTGTAACGGTTTTACCACAGCCACTTTCTCCAACAAGCCCAAGTACACTTCCTCTCTTCAGTTCAAAATTGACATCTTGAACAAGAGGCATTTCACCGTTTTTTGTTTTTATCTTTACATGTAAATCTTTGACCTGCAGCACATTTGTTTGTTCTGTATCCAACCTTCTCATCCCTTTTTAAAATCTGCGTTTAACACCATAACGTTCTGATAAAGCTTCGCCTAATAAATTGAATGTAACGATAACCACCATTATGATCAAGCCAGGATAAAGCATTAATTCCGGATTTGTCCGAATAAACGATTTTCCTTCATGAATCATCGCTCCCCATTCAGGTGTAGGAGCTTGAACTCCAAGACCAAGAAACGACATGGCAGATATATCCATAATCGCCCAGCCCATTTCCAGTGTGCCCATTACGACTAATGGCGGGAGAACATTTGGAATAATATGATTCTTAATAATTTTCCATTGAGACGAGCCACTCACCCTGGCAGCCGCAATAAAGTTTTGCTCCTTTAAGCTTAGCACCATTCCCCTGAACATTCTTGCGTAATAAACCCATTGCACGAGCATAATGGCAATAATCACTTGTGTGAGGCCTGGCCCAAAGATTCCAACAAGACCGAGAACTAAGATTAAACTAGGAAAAGCCATAACCCCATCACAGAACCTCATTAATACTTGATCAACGAGACCGCCTTTGTAACCTGAAAAGGTTCCTACAATCAAACCAATGAGTATCGATGAGACAAAAATAAGAATCGCAAACCCTAACGAAATACGTGCACCATATAAAATACGTGATAAATTGCATCTTCCAAGCTGATCAGTTCCTAACGGATACTCCATAGAAGGAGGCTGTAATTTATTCACAATGTTCACAGCGATAGGGTCATTCGGTGCGATCCAAGGAGCAAATATAGCAATGATGAAAAGAACACCTAAAATAATCGAACAGATCGGAATAACTTTTTGACTGATGAATATTTGACGTATACTTTTGATCATTGATTGTATCCTTCTTTCCTAGAAATACGCGGGTCTATATACATTTGAATTAAATCAACGAGTAAGTTACTGATGATAAACAAGGTGGCTCCAATCAACACATAGCATTGTATAACAGGTATATCACGATTGAAAATTGCTTCTATAAAATAACGGCCGAAGCCAGGCCATGAAAAGACAGCTTCCACGATAATGGTTCCTGTTAGCAATTTTCCAAGATTCATTCCTAACCCGGTAATCATTGGTGAAATAGCAATCCTCAACACATGCTTTACCATAATGGTTTTTTCATTAATACCCCTTGTCCTCGCATAAAGGACATAAGGCTCTTCCAAATTTTCAAGTACACTGGCACGTAACAGTCTTGTATAAATCGCAATTAAAGGAAGAGCCAGCGTAACGGATGGAAGAACAAGATGCTGCCATGTCCCTGTTCCTTCGACCGGAAAAAGATCAAGCTTCACAGAAAAGAAAAAAATTAATAAATACCCAAGCCAAAATGAAGGAATGGATGCCCCCATAAAGGAAAGAAACCGACTAAAATGATCTATTACACTATTTTTCTTAACTCCAGCAAGAAAACCAAGCGGTATACTAACGATAACCGCTATTAAAATACTTCCCACAGCGAGCTGGATTGTAGCTGGTATGCGCGTGATAACCTCTTCCCAAACAGGCTTATTCGAAACATAAGATATGCCAAAATCAAGCTGGCTTATCTTCATAATAGAATTCAAATATTGGATAAAAAAAGGTTGATCTAATCCAAACTCCTGTCTTTTCTGTTCCAAAATTTCATCATTAGGTTGAATATGGGCAGCCGTTAAATAAGCCTCAGCCGGGTCTACCGGTGAAAGGTGAATCATTCCAGATGTAAAAAGTGCTGCCAAAAGAAAAACCGGAACGATTGAGAGAATTCGTTTCAAAATAAAGGTGCCCATAAAAAACCTCCTGCTGTTGCTGCTTGCTATTCGATTTCAATACCTGTAAATGGATGTTCATCACGATTTGCAGGGAATGTAAAGTTTTTCAAATCTTTTTGATAGATTGCTGTTTTCTTAATATATGAAACAGGAATAACCGCTCCCTGATTCTGTATTGATAATAAAATTGATGTGTAAAGCTGCTGACGTTTTTCCTCATCTGTTGTCTGAGGTACCTGTGCAATTTGTTTCAACAATTCATCTTTGTTCGGATATGCTGATATCGCCTCATTAAATCCAAACCCTACTGATGCCACAATATTTAAGAAAGTATGTGGATCATAAGGAGCTCCATAGTTACTAAAGAAATTAATATCAAATTTATTATCTTTAAATCGTTGAACCTGCTCAGTGAGTTCAACGCCTACAATATTTAATTTTACTCCAATAGCTGCCCACTCAGATTGCAGGACTTCTGCCATTGTTTTTTGAATGGTATCTGCTGAATCATACATTAACTCAATTTCAAGTAACTGTCCATCTTTTTCACGAACAGTTTCCCCTTTAGAAAGTGTCCAGCCTGCTTCATCTAATAACGATTTTGCTTTTTCTACATCATAGTTGATAACTGATACATCAACGTCTTTCGTGTAAGGTAAATTTGTTGGTAAAATATAATCTGCTTTTTCTTCGTATCCAGCCGTGACACCCTCTACCAATGCTTCTTTATTAAAAGCATAATGTAGTGCATGGCGAACTTTTTCATCTGAGAGGTTTTCTTTTTTCGAGTTAATCACAAGCTGTCTAGTGGCGACAGGCTCAGAAATACTTGATTCATAGTCTCCAGTTGACTCTAACTGTTTAAAAGCATCCAGACTAATAGATCCCTCTCCATAAATCAGATCAATTTCACCTTTTTCTAAAGCAAGCACCCTTGTTTCTGCATCAGGAATAATTTTTACTGTGATTTTTTCTTCCTTTGGAAGTTCACCCCAGTAATTTTCATTACGTTTGAATACAGCAAATTCGTCTGTTTTATACTCTTCTAAAACCCATGGACCTGTACCAACTGGATCTACAACACCTTTTGAGGTATCACCATCTTCAGGAAATCCAGCTTCACCCAAGAAACGAACCGGTCGGACAACTGCCAACTCCTGAATCGTCGGATAATATGGTTCTTTTAAAGTGAGTTTAAACGTATATTCATCCATGACTTCAGTTTGATCGATTTTTGAAAGAAATCCTAACCAGCTATGCATATCTAAATGATTTAATATTGTATCAAAATTCTTTTTAACAACCTCTGCATTAAAGCTCGATCCATCAGAAAATTTCACATTTTCACGAAGATGAAAAATGTATTCCTTACCGTCCTTAGAAATATCCCATGATTCTGCAAGGTGAGGCTTTAACTCTCCCCCTTCTTGATAGCTGACTAATGGTTCATATACCATTGATTGCGCAAATAATTGAGACGGGTTATAAACATGCGGATTCATTTCACCTATATCTCTAGACCAAGCAAATGTTAGCGCGTTCTTTTCACTCTTCTCCCCCGAACCTTTAACGTCTTGACTAGAATTTGTACACCCTAATAATATTGTTGATAATATTAAAATAAATGCCGATAATATGATAGCCTTTTGACTATATAATTTATTAACCAATGTTGTTTCCTCCTGCCAGTAATGATAATCATTTTCAATGATAATTTCAAAGTGTTAACATGTCAATATAATAGTAGAAATTTTCATAAAATTTGAGAGTTTATTTACTCTATTTCTCTTTTCCAGACAATTTTGTCTATTTATACTTTACTTTACTAAATTTAATGGTTACTGACGAATAAATGGTTAGATTTAAGGATTATTTCACGATAATTATTTAAATTGGATTAATTTTTAGGCATACTAATTAACAAAAACTAACAACGAATCTGTTGGGAAAATGATGAGGGATTCCAAGAAAAGTTACTTATGATACCTTAGTATTGACTGATTTTAGTATTTATTAATTCAAGTTACTTTGTAATTAATGATAACCTTAACAAAGGAGTGAAAGACTTTGACATTAGTGAACATTGAAGTAGCCTTAACTATTTATGTTGTATTTATGGTGTTTTCCTTGATCATGAGTTATATTTTCGGCTCAAAAATGATTAAAAAAACCGGTTTATTTGGTCCAATAACTATTATTTCTAGTATACTTACTTTGCTATTAGGAGTTTTTGCGATAGTGGGTTGGTTTCTCTATTCGTGGCGTGTAAATGAATTTATGTTTTTTGGAGGATTAGTATTAGGAATCGTTATGTTGGTCATAAGCGAGGCAATTTTAATTATCATGTTATTTATAAGACGAAAATCAATGTTAAACACTTACAACTCTTATATACATCCAAACAATTGATATTGCGACAGTACATGCACCTTGGAAACTCCTTTAATAAAAGAACACTAATAAAACATAGTATAAAATAAATAAAACTCGTCATGTGACGAGTTTTTCACTTCTAGTTTACTGTTCTATTACGATAAACAATTAACGTCAATGCATTTAATAGTAAGGTAATAACAAGAAGAAAAGCTCCAATGGACACAACTGCACCAGTTGTGTCCATAAGTGCACTCCAGTCCTCAATCTTTACAAGATGATAGTTGTAAAACATCTTGAAACATAGTGAAACCGCACAGGCACTCAAACTTATAATAGAAAGCACAATCCAATTCTTTTGCTCATAATTTTTTTCTCGCATTAGATTCACTTCAGGAAGTGTCCAGGCTATGAGTCCAAGCAAGAGGCTGCCAACATTAAGCAAACCAATCAAATGTAGTCCTCCTTTTTACTATTTTCATTTAATTTGTTCTTGTATTCTCTGAATTATTTCTTTGTAAAAAGAAACCTCATGTGGCACAAATTGATCTCTGTTTACATGTGCTTTAATCTCAACTTTTTTACCATCATTATTTATTTCAAATCCAAAGATTTCAACTTCATTTCTTTCACCAAACCAAAGTTGGGAAAATTTTGTGAATTCTACTCTTACAATCCCAGCAACCTCTTCTGCCTGAAGAGTGAAATCATCGAATTCTTCTTCGTTTTTATACAAAAAAACATTTGCTAATTCTTTATCAATAAATTCGTTTTTCACAACACAATACTTTAATTCACCTAGCGGTATTAAATCATCAAAATTGACATCAATGCCAATTTCTTCTTTAATTTCCCTTACCCCATCCTCAACTGTTTCATCAGCCAATAAATGTCCGGCAGCCGTTATATCGAATAGATTAGGATAATCTTTTTTCTTTTTACTGCGGAGTTGTAAATAAATATAATGGATTCCTTTATCATTTTGGACAAACCAGCAATGAAACGCTTCATGCCAAAACCCAAGTTTATGCACATCACTTCGGGTAGCGACTCCTATTTGATTTCGCTGATCATCATAAATCTTTAATTTTTCTTGCTCTCCCATTGTTTTCTCCTACCTATTTTTGTTTCATTTTAACATATAGTTCCATTTTTTAGTCTGCTTTGAAAAAAGTCTACGTAGAATTAACAACGAATTTTACTTCCCCTGATGAAGAAATTGTTTCACTGATTAATATTGGATTCATGGATTTTAGTAAAAGTACAATACTTCACAAGCTGGATAATTATTCATCTTTTTCACCCTAATTTTTAACTCTTTAATACTATTCAGCATATTATGTTGGGTAATGATCTTAAGAGGGAGTGAAAATAAATGGCATTCTTTCAACCTTATAGTACGGTGAGACAACAACCACAATCCCCTCCACCTCCTTACGTTCCACCGAAACCGTTTCCTTCACACTATATAGTCGATTGCTTATATAACTACACTTATGTCTGGTTAGTAAATGGTGAGGGATTCTGGTTTTACCCGACTTACCTGCAATACGGAGAAGTTGCAGGATATAGGTGGAACGGTACATTCTGGACGTTCTATGGCTTTGATGAAAGATTCATTGAAACGGTTGCTTGTTACCCAATCCCAACTTTGTACTAAAAACAATAGCCTCTTGTGGGACTATAACCACAGGGCTTTTTTATCTTTCATTGACCATAACTATAAATCTATCAACCCTTTCTCGCAAACGTAATAAAGTCTATAGGAACAGTCTCAAAACCAGCTGCTCTAAGTTGTAAGTTAATTTGACCTCGGTGATGCTGTCCATGAAGAGCAACATGAGTTAAAATATCGATAAGTGGAGTTTGAAATTCTTCTTTTTTACTATTTTTGTAGATGATTACTTGATCAAGGTCTACTTCTGTTAATGCCGATAGTAATTCAGAAAAGCCATTTTCATTACGTTTAACAAGGATTTCAACTTCTTCTATTTCAAGTTCAGCCCATATTGGATATTGCGAGCTATCTCTTCCTTGAATTCTGCTTAACCATACTCTTTCCGCACAAAGGATATGAGAAAATAAACGTCTAGCATTGTGATTGTCTACAGCTTCCATCGTTTTTAAAGCTTCTAAAATTTTCTGATTAGCCCAATGTAAATGATCATACATTCTTTTTATTGTTTTCAAAAGAACTTATCCCCCTTTTATACAATTTTAAATTATTGATATTATCTTTCATTATATGCAGCTGCTCTAAGATGATAAGTTGTAATCTTTTTCAATTTAGATGAAATCAACAGTTTTTTCTTATAATCGATAATAAGGAATAAATTTAAAACCACCAACGAGATGAACACATTCTTATTTTTTAAGACAGCTCATTTTTCATTGTTAATAAATTCATTTCTTAGCTCCTTTTTTATTATGTAAATTTTATTTAAATCTATTTTGTAACGACTAAATCCAACCTTTTTCCTTCGCCACCGTCACAGCTTCGGTTCGGTTTTTCACTTCGAGTTTATTGATGATTTCAGACATATAGTTTCGTACAGTTCCTGCTGATAAATATAATTCTGATGAAATCTCTTTTGAGGTCTTTCCTTCTGAAGCCAATAACAATACATCCTTTTCCCGATCGGTAAGTGGGTTATTATTCTTTATACTTCCAAATATCAGTTCTGGGGCAAATTCGCGTTTCCCTTTCATTACACTTCGAATTGATTCAGCGAGCTCATCAATGGAACCGTCTTTCAGCATGTAACCATGTACACCAATTTTTACTGCTTGTTCAAAATAACCCGGTCGGGCAAATGTAGTTAAAATGATCACCTTGCATGATAATAAACGTTTTTTTACCTCTTCTGCTACATCAAGGCCGCTCATAAAAGGCATCTCTATATCCATTAAACAAACATCTGGTTGAAGGGAGAGTATCATTTTTAATGCTTCTTTGCCATTAGATGCTTCTCCCACAATTTCGATATCGTCTTCAAAATTCAGTAAAGAGCCCAATGCCCCCCTTAACATTCCTTGGTCTTCTGCAATCATTACTTTAATCAAGAACCAACACCAGCTTTCTTTTCCTTTACAATGATGGGTACAGTGATAATTAATTTTGTTCCTTTGTGTGAAATGATTTTCATAAATCCTTCTATTAATCTTAAACGTTCATTTATTCCCTTTAATCCGTTACCATCCTCATTTGTTTCATCAAGTCCTTTGCCGTCATCTAAGACAGATAATTCAATTTCGCCATCTCTTTTCACCAGCTGAACGAAACAGTTTTTTGCATGACTGTGTTTGACCACATTTGTTACTCCTTCTTTCAGACACATGCTGAGAATATTTTGAGTGAGCAAAGGAACTTCTTCGAGCTTTGAATCACCTTTAAATTGAAATGAGACCCCTGCTGCCTGTAAAAGGATTTCAGTCTCAATCAGTTCCTCTGCCACAGTAATAGCTCTCATATCAGATACTAATTCTCTTACTTGCTTTAATGCAGAACGAGAAGTTCTTTCAATCTCTTTTGTCTCCAACTTGGCTTTTTCAGCATCTTTACTGATTAATTTATGGACCAGCTGGCTTTTCAATGTAATGAGTGATAATGTATGCCCTAAATTATCATGGAGATCTCTCGCGATGCGCATCCTCTCATCCCGTTTGACCAATTCTTTGATTTGTTCATTTGCTTCATCCAGCTTTTTTTCCAACTCCATCCGACTGCTCATTGATCTGATGCCAAATGGAGAGATGAACATAATGACAATAAAAACCCCATAATAAAAAACATTTGCTAATTCAAGTGTTTTCCATTGAACAATTAAAGGAAAAATAATAGCAAACGCAAACAAACCCAACGCTCTGTAAAAGGTCTTCTTATCCTTATACCATCCAATAAAATGAGCCGCAAAAAAACCTAAAAAAATATTATAGAGATTATAAAAGATTGCTAGAAAGATAATGATTACAACCTGTATTACAAGCCAATACGTATACGATTTCTTATCAAAGGAGTTATAGAGCTGCCGATATGTTACGAGGAACAATAACAGCAACCCTATTCCAGCCATTTGTTTCCAACCTTTTTCAATTGCTACATAATAGGAAGGCATGACAAGATAAATTAAGAATACAAATGGAAAGAATCCATATCTATCTGGAAAAACCTTAAACCCCTTCAATTTATTTCTCATTTTTAGCTTACACCGCCGCTTCTTGTTTTCTCCTTATATACCCTGATATTACCACGAATAGGATAAGATACCCAATTAAAAGAATAAAATTAGACCAATCTGGACTTTCACTACGAACAATTTGCCATGCACCATTTCCAAAATGATAAGACGGAAGCCATTCTCCAATTGCCTGGACAAATTTCGGCATAATCTCAAGCGGCATCCACATTCCTCCTGCAAGAGCAAGAATCATATACACCATATTCGATACCCCTGCAGCAGTGTCTACCCTCTTCATCATTCCTACCAATGTTCCTAATGCAAGAAATGGCAAAGAACCAAACAATAACCATAACCCACACATCAACCACTCCAAAGCTGTCAGAGATACCCCATTAATAATGGCTCCTGCTGTGAAAATAATGACAATGGACAGAATATGAATCATCGTTTGCGCGACCATTTTCGCAAAGAAATAAACGTGATCTGATAAAGGAGTAATTCTCATAAAAGTAGACCATCCTTGGGCTCTTTCTTCAACTAGACGGATACCGAGTGTCATAATAGCAGAGCCCATCAAACTAAAGGCAGTCATTGACATTAAATAATGTGCCTGCCATAGTTGTTCATCCTCCATTGCCGAGTTAAAGATTCTTGTAAACAAAATGTAAAAGGCAATAGGCATGAACAACGACCAAAACACATAATAGGGATTTCGCAAAATCCTCAATATTTCAATCTTGCATTGCATCAAAAGTCCATTCATTTAAACAACCTCCCTTTTTTCCAATACTTGTTCAAACGCATCTTCTAGACGTCCCTGTTCAATTCCAATGTTTCTTATAGGTAGGTTCTTAACGATTATGGCTTTAAGCACATCATCAGGCTGCTCTGTTAAGACAAACACCCGTCCATCCTTTTCATACACCTCTGTAACAAAAGGTATGCAGGTTAATTCATCTTGTCGAATGGTTGGATCAGCTGCAAAAGATATTGCTTGTTTTGTGAGCTTACTCTTGATATCGTTCGGGGTTCCATCACCGACAATGTTTCCTTCGTTAAATAGAATTACTCGTTCAGCCACATCATCTGCTTCTTGAAGGTAGTGAGTTGTGAAAAGTATCGTTTTTCCTCGCTGTTTTAACTCCTTTATGGTATTCCAAAACACCTTTCTTGAGGTGACATCCAAGCCTACCGTTGGCTCGTCAAAAAATAATACATCCGGATTACCTGCCATAGCAAGGGCAAAACCAAGACGCCTCTTCTGCCCACCAGAAAGCTTATTTGCCCGTTTTTGTAGTTCACTTTGACTAAAGCCGGTAAAAGCAACTAGCTCTTCGAAGGACAAAGGCTTTGGATAATAACTTCGAAAAAGCTGAATTACTTCTCGAACCTTTAAAGCATCAATAACACTTACCTCTTGAAGCATCGCTCCGATTTTCTCACGAACGAATTTGTCCTTCGGTTGTTTATTAAATAACTGGATGCTTCCCTCGCTAGGCTCCATAAGACCAAGCATGATATTCATTGTAGTTGTCTTCCCTGCTCCATTAGGTCCAAGAATGGCAACAATTTCTCCTTTATGGATAGAAAATGTTATCCCATCAACAGCTGTTTTATTTTTAAATACCTTCTTTATGTTCTTTAGCTCAATTACAGCTTCCATTTGTGACACCTCCATTATTTATAATTTAAGTTTACAATGGAGGGTGAAATCGAGTTAGTAGATTATGTCATGATGTGAGGTGACATTTGTCATGTATAACGGAAAAAAGGATGAAGGCGAAAAGTTTACCCCCAAAAAAACACTCACAAACAGTAAATAATTGTTTATGAGTGTATAGAAATTAATTAGTTGGAGCAAGAGCTAACCCTGTAAATTAGATTGATTGTTTTATTTATTTACATTAAACCAATTTAGCGCTTCCTGCTCCATTTCCTTTACAAATGCTTTTTTAGCTGGACTGTATTCACTTGTGTTTTCGAATTGTTGAGTCAAACTTTCTTTAAAGGAGCTGTACCTTTCAACCTCTTCTGGATGAGAACGGAGGTAATCTCGAAAGACTAGGTGTCGTTCTATGTGAGGATTTTCTTCTTGATAAAAATGAATATGATGAGTTCTGTTTTCCCCGCCTTTACGAAATAGCCTTCTGCCATTTATGCCCCATTCCCCTGCAACATCATAGCCTAGAGATTCCATTTTCTCGTTAAATAAATCAATTTTTTCAATGTTTTTAACGATGCACATCATATCTATCACCGGTTTTGCTTTCATTCCTGGAACTGCTGTACTCCCAAAATGTTCAATTGTAATAATTTCATTTATAAATATTCTTTTTAGCAATTGAGCCTCAATTTGAAACATTTGTATCCAATCCTCACTATATTCTGCAAGCCTCACTTTCATCTGTATTCCCCCTTTTGTAGAACCTGGATTTATTCAAGTCATTTCTACCTATTATATAAAAAGTGCCAGTTTCTAAAAAATAGAAATTGGCACTTTGTTCAGATTTAACGCGACGCTTTTGGCGGTGACACTCGTCACATTTTCGTTGATTATTATTTTTGAATTTCGTGAATGTTTTTTCAAACTCGTTTCCACATCCACATTTTAATTGTAACTTTTGAGAAAAACCGTGATATTCCGTTGTTAACAACTTTGTTTCCGAATTGCTCTCAATAAATTCTTTGATTTTACTGATTGTCCATCGTTTATTCATCTCTTACACCTCCCTATAGGCGGAGGCATTTATTACTTGGCATCCGTTCTATTATAAGCGTATTCGTTAATTCCCTAACCTTATCATTATATCATTTGTTTAAAAATATAGAAATGACTTCTATAGTATGCACAATTTGTATTAACTAACTAAATAATGACACTAACAAAAATCAATGTTTCATTGTATTTTATAAGATGTTAAGAACTCAATTAGCTTTTTATCTGTTTCTTCTCCTGATTTACCTAACCAAATTAAATGTCCCCATGTGTCCAATAAAGTCATTTTTGAAAAAGGAATCTTTTCATGAGCGAAATAGGGATGTTCTAATGGTACTGATCCGTCATGTTTGCTATGCAATATTAGAGTGGGACAATTTATGGCTTGTAAAATTTCTGTCGACGCTTCATTTACTTGTACCACATCAATCATAAAACCATTTCCAGATCGTTGGCGATTATTCATTTTCCTTATCGCATCTATATCTGTCATGTCTATTTTATCTATTGCTTCTTTAAAGGTAAGTGTACTAAATGATGGAAACATTTGTTTAAATATAAATTGAGGAAAAGCATTATTAATCATAGAAATGAGTTTCCACGTGAATTTTTCCGTTTTAGGACGGAATATGATATTGGCAACTTTGTATTCTTTGTCTGCTGGAGTAAGCCATTCCTTTGTAACTGCTGATTGTAAAATAAGAGTATGTGCGTATTCAGGGTATGTTGCAGCAAAATATATTCCTGTCGGCCCCCCTGCAGAGATTGCTAGAATATGAACTTTTTTTATGTTTAAATAGTCTAATAGTTTCCTATAAAACTTACACGCTATTAAAAGGCTTTCTCCGATTTCTTTCGATGTTGCTCCATAGCCTGGTCTAGAAGGAGTAATTAGTGAGAATCCCTTCTCTATTAATGCTTTATACCCAAATTCTTCATAACAGTTTGAGTGTCCACCATGAAATACGAGTATGGGAACTCCTTTGCCAATGATAGAATATTCAATTGTTAACCCATCTACAGTATATGCCTCTATTCTTCTTTCCATTTGTCCGATCTCCCGGTTTCTATGACATCAATTTGAATATACTACTATCATCTTAATCCATAAAATATGTTTTTTCCATAAAATGTTAACATGTAATTCCTATTTATTACACTAATTAAGAGTTAAATAAGTACATGGCATACTACTTTTGAAAAGCATTTAGCAGTTTTAGTTGAAAGATGATAACTCATACCATAAAAAAGGCTGCTGCATAGACCTTAGCCTCTTGCAGCAACCCCATTTTCTATTACCTATCTCTATTCTCATTATTCTTTTAAACAAAACCCAGCTTTATTCATCTCCTCAATCACATCCTCGACTTCTTCTGCAGAATGTCCGATTACCAAACCAATCACCTTTGTTACTTGAGGGTTTTCCGGAAAATAACTAGGATCTAATACACTTAAAGGAATAAACTGAGTCTTGTCCAAGAATTTTTCGGCTGCCTGAATAGCACCATTAAAATTGTCTTTCCAGTCGAAGTTACATAGACGGACACATTTTGTTCCAAATCTTTCACGAATATCGTTATATAGTAGCAGTCCGCTTGTTGATGCGTTAAAACGGACATTTAAATCAATAAAGTAGTAATTTCCATTGTATAGTAAGACGTCAAAGCCGGCTACACCGACGTATCCTTTATCAGCTATATTTCCCATCACTTCATAACCTGTTTTCACGATATCAGCTATACTGTCATCAATTTCAGTAGTAATCCAACTACCACAGAAGTTGCCTCCATCTGTTACGAGTTGCTCTGATTGACCTAAAAAGTTGATTACACCATTTTTGTCTGCCATATAATGAACGGAAATGTTTTTCTCGTAAGGAATTTGCTCCTCAACAATGATTGATGTTAAATCCCCAAAGCTTTCAGTTATTTCTTCAAGTTGTTTTTCATCCTTGATAAGTAGAACACCATATCCACCTGAAGTTGGACGACCATCACCTGTCTTTAAAACAAATGGCAGTTGCGGTTTTTCGTCTAAAATTTGTTCCAAGCTCATCATTTTTCGCTTCGGTATATGTTCAGCCGGAACAAGCTTAGGAATATTTCGCTTATCACAAAGATAGGCTAACACGTCAGGACCAACACGATAAAGTTCCCTTGCCACCTTATCTTCAGGATGTGGATATTGAAAAATAACTTTTTTCTGTTGTTTTGATAATAGTTGAAGTGTATTGATATATTCTTCTTCATTTCCATACATATAAATCTTTGGCGGCAATTGTAGACCTGCTTTTTTAAGTAAGTCTAAAGCCGGTTTTGTTGCACATGCCGCATGACATACAACCGGTGTGTTTCCTACGGCACCTAACTCTCTCCCTGTTAAAGCATTTAAGCTTAATAAATCTCCTGAAAAATGTTCATAATCTTCAGCATATAATTTAGGATTAAAGATGATGTCTTCCCCATAAATGTCTTGAATGGAATATTCCGGACGAAAATCCAACTGATGATTTTGTGTTAACGATAATTTTTTAGCTGCTTCTCCCATTAAAAAAACCTCCCTATAATCCTTGTTTTGGTAAAATAATATTTTAAAACTTTCATTTCAGCATTCTAGTAATCTTGATTATTTCTATACCCTCTTAATTCACGAAAAGGACAATCCTTAAACCTAATTTTTTTTATTTTTCTACTATTTTTTTATTAATAAAAGAAAAACAACTATTGAAATTGTTATTGTAATAAACAAAAAAGGAACCGTTACACAAAGGAATGACGATCCCTTTATAACGGTTCCCTTTTTAATAATACCTAAAAATAAACAAGCCCGAAAATCAGCATGAACAAATTTTCTCTTTTACTGCTTCCCATTCACTTTCTATAATGCTATAGAATACCGAATTTCTATAAGAACCATCTTTTCGAATCATGTGGTTTCTTAAGATTCCTTCTCTTGTTGCACCAATTCCCTCAATAGCTCTTTGAGATCTATTGTTTTGTTCATCTGTTTTAAATTGAACGCGAATCATTCCAAGTCTCTCAAAGCAATACCTTAATAATAGATATTTACACTCTTTATTTATCCCTGTTCCCCATACAGTTGGACATAACCAGGTCCATCCTATCTCTAGTGTTTTGTTTACAGGAGATATTGTTAGAAAACGGGTACTTCCAATTATTTTATTCGTTTCTTTATGTATAATGACAAAAGGAATTTCCATACCATTCTCTTTATTATAGAGAGCTGATTCTACAAAACTTTTCATTTCTTCAAACGTTGTGATTTCTCTAGGTAAATGAATCCATATTTTACGATCACAACTTATTTCGTACAACCCTTGTATGTGATCTTCCCTCATAGGAATGATGTTAACTTGTTCGCCTTCTAATAATTCAAGTTTCATATTCATTTAGCAACCTCCCTTTTCTTAATTCTATCACTCTACTCATCAAATGTTAAAAAATGTAATACGAACACCATTAAAGATAAAACGTGGCATCAATTAATATGAAACATATATAAGCTTTTCACCCGATTTTTAACAAGAGGAAAGTAAAAAAGATCAACGCATACACGTTGATCTTTTTTACTACCCTTTTATTATTTTTAACATCGATTTAGCATTTTTCTGAAATTCATACCGTACTTTCACTTCTTCAACTGTATACCTATTATCGGTCAGATAGCTTATTAATTTATCCAAATGCTTATATCTATTACCCTCTAAATCAACTAAAGGGTATATACGAACTTCCTCTTTCGTTACTCTCAATAATTCATTGAGCGTTTCAATGTGAAACTGATATTCTAATCTATCCGCATACATAAATAGAAAATGTGCAGAGAGAACAAGATCAAATTCTTCGTTTTTAAATGGTAGAGATGGTAGAGTAACAGGAATGTATCTTTCACTGAAATTCCTCATATCATTGGTGCAATCTTGTAAGGCATTTAAACGCTTTTCTCTAAGACCTTCTATATCCTTGAAATAATCCCACTTATAATTACTTTGGACTTTTTGCATGTGCTCCATCGCATGTTCAATATCTTGGAGCCCTTTATTTTTTAAGTCTTCAACCGGGTGATCATATGCAATATCACAAGCTGTTACATCTAAACCTAATTTGTTACCAACAGCAGTAAACGAACAAGCTCCTGCTGGACAATCGAGTATTTTCTTTCCATACAGCTCTTTCTCTGAAAGCGAGAGCATATCCAAATACTCGTCATAGGTTCTTCCAATAAAAACAATTCGATCTAAATCTAACTTTGTACTCCGCTCAACTATACTCAACTTAGCTCACCTCTTATAAAAGATTAAATCCATTTTATCAAAATTAATTGGTAATGTTAACCTTTTTTAAAACTTCTAACAAAAAAAGACGTCTTTCCATCATTCTGAAAGACGCTCCGAAGGCGAGGATCAATATTGATTTAAACAACCCTTTTGTAAGCAATCTTTTTTAGTCTATGTCCCAAAATTACCAAACAGCATCATACCAATAACGAAAATACATAAGACTATTAATACTGCCATACCAAGAGAAGAAATTGTTAAAGTAATTATTTTCAAGCGCCCTTTGACACTAAATAATGCGGTGAAAAATGAACCGAGCAGTAGTAGTAATAACAACCATAAATCCAAAGAATCAGGTAAGGGATTCAATGCTTGTGGGATAATAAAACATAAAATAATAAAAGTAAAAATCAATAACAATGAGATTAAACCAAGATACTTTTTTATAAAATCACCCTCACTCTCTTTGACTTGAGGTAGGAAGCCATAGACAATTATTCGATCTTACCTCATGTATTTTATTCCTAATTTAATGAACGTCCCTCAGCTGTTTTTCATATACTTTTAAATTCTGATAAACAACCTTCAACATTGGTGTTTCAATATTAAATTCTTTTGCCAATTGTAATAAATATCCTTGTAAATGCTTACCTTCAATTGATAAGCCCTTTTCCATATCACGCTGCATTGAAGTTTTAAAATCATAAGAAACGTTGGCTACTGTTTTCATATGCACATCAACAATATCGTCTGGAAGCGGTGCATCACAAGCTCTCATAATTTTTGCTGCTTCATCAAACAAACCTCTAATAAACTCGATCCCACCATCGCTTTCACGTACTGGACCCATTGTTGCTCTCATTAGTGTTGTCACACTTGACATAACTGTGATTAGCAAATATTTTTTCCATATATCTTGCTTGATATGATGACTCAAAATAAAGTTGGCTTTTGTCCCACTGAATGTAGTAGCAATCTGTTGAATTCTCTCTGTACTTGAATGATCCAGTTCACCAAACACAAGCTGATCAAATGTACTCGTATGCACTACTTCACCTAATTCATTTAAGGTTGTTTCTATAATACATAAGCCTCCAACCACTTTATCCTTTCCAAATGCTTGTTGTATTGGAGATAGGTGTGCTACACCATTCAATAAAGGAATAATGACCGTTTTCTCACCGATAAATGGTTTCAAATCATTAATGGTTTCCTCTAAATGATAAGCTTTTATTGAGAGTAAGACGATATCAAATGAATCTGATTTTTCATCTTTTGTGACTAATTTAGGTGTAAATGAGTAATCACCTTTTATACTACGAATGACTAAGCCGTTTTTTTCAAGCTGTTGTTTTCGTCTATTACGAACCAAAAACGTAACGTCTTCTCCCTTTTCTACTAAACGGCCGCCAAAATAGCCGCCAATTCCTCCAGCTCCTACTACTAAAATCCGCATATTTATGCCTCCATTTCACTGTTTCTGCTCTAAATTATAGGATGAGATAATATTTTAATGATAACTATTCCAACAGTTGTTTGCGAATCGGTTGTTGAGATCCTACTTCAGGTTTAAAACAATTCGACAAAAACCAAATTTTCCTTCCAATATATAAACCTTATGCTTGTGTTAAAGAAGATATAGAAAAATGATTACCTTACATATCAAAATATTTTCATCCATTAGAAATCAATAAATTTCACAAAATACTATCTTATGAAATAACCATAGTCTAAATACATCAATTTTTCATTAAAAATTCCAGCATTGCGTTATATGCTTTTGATGAGGATTCTGCATGATACTTTGTGGAATACGGATCACTAAAACCATGAAAACCATCAAACTTAATTGATTTTATGTTCCTCTCTTCTAATTTGGTTATTAATTTATCCACATTAATTGATTCCTCTTCATGAGGAAAGAATAATAATGTAGTACATTGAGGCACTACGTCTAAAAAATTCCTAATTCGCGATCCATAATATCCTACAACACCGTTTATAAACTCTTTATTGCCGCACAACCAGGCAATAGTAGCTCCAACACTAAAACCGACAATAAAAATCTTATGATAATTATCTTTCACTTGAAATAATAATTTATTTATTGTTTCTGAAGCTCTTGTAAATCCAATGTTGTCTATAAAATTGCTATAAGCAACATCTTCGTGTGCGTAGTCAAAAGCTACCTCTTGATCTAACAAATTAGGGCAGATAACATCAAACCCTTGTTTAAAAAGAGATTCACACACTCCCTTTATATGGAGATTAACTCCATAAATTTCGTGATTAACAATTATAACAGCTTCTGAATTATTATGTTTAAATATCATGTTAAACCTCACATATAATATTTTACTTTATACAATTAATATCTTCCTAGAATAAGACTACTGATTCATGATTTAAATTTAAAAAGCACTTATTAATACTTAACAATTGTTGTGATACCGTATTCTGATAAATAATTTTTATGACTCAACTCTTCTACCCATTTTTTAGGATTTAACTGATAAGTTCCATATTTATTTTGATAGGTGAAACTCCTGACATTTATTAGTATTGGTTCAGGGTTATTCATCAACTTACTCTGATAGTATTCATAGGCGTGCTGATTGGGAAAGTATAATAGTTCCAAAACATCTCCTTCTTCCATATATTTTTCAAGATACAATAAAAATAATTGATTATCAGCACCAGAGACTTCATAAATGTACGGCAAGCTAAAAAGCCCTTTGACCAAATCACCCCATCCATCCGCATCCACTTCGATCACCCATAAACTCATAAACTCTTCCATTCTTTTAAAAAATGTACGATTATTGTACTCTTGGATTTCTTCGGGTATTTTAAAAGGTTTGGATGAAGCTAAAAATGTAATTTCAGACATATGCCAACCCCATTTCAATAATTTAATTAGTTGAATTATTTTTTAATATTACTATTCATTTTATATAATTGAAGGCTCACAATTGAAGCAGCTAAACCAAGAAAAGGACATTTCCTTAACTCCAATCCCTTCCTAATTTTAACATTAATACTACTTCTTCTTTTAAGAAATTAAATGGTTTTTTCTATTTTCTATTTAAGAGCTTCCTTTCTTGTGTTGACTTAGTCCACTTTTACCATTAACATAACTGCATCTTAAAAAAATGGAGACTAAGCCAACGTTTTAGAAATGCCATTTTCTGTGCAATTTATTTCAGGCTTACTAGAAGGAGTTCGTTTATGATTATTCGAGAAATGAAAAAAGAAGACAATGCAAAAGTAAAAGAAATCATACAAGATTCATTAAAATCACTTGGATTAGCGATTCCTGGAACCGCTTATTTTGATCCTCAACTTAACGAGCTTTATCAATATTATCATCATTTAAACCATGCAAAGTATTGGGTAGTAGAAGTTGATGGAGAAGTTGTTGGAGGAATTGGTATTGCACCATTTAACGAACAAGATAACGTTTGTGAATTGCAAAAGCTATATTTACGTTCAAAAACACAAGGCTTAGGATTTGGAATGAAGCTAATGGAAACAGCTTTAACATTTGCTTCTGAACACTATACAAAGTGTTACTTGGAAACAAAGCTTGAATTAAAAACCGCATGTAAACTATACGAGAAATTTGGTTTTACTCTTTTACAGGAACCACTAGCAGGTTCCGAACATTCTGCTATGGATGCATGGTATTTAAAGAACTTGGATGAGCCATTAGTAAATGAATAAACCTGATATAATTAGAGATTTGTATATGGAAAAGGCCGGTTTCCAAATGTAAAATGGAGCCCGGCTTTTTATGAGCTACCCATTTGTTCAGTAAGATTTAAACATATTGTTGTTGATATTATCTATAACAAATGGTAATTCGGCTAAATCATTAATAATAAAATCCGCTTCAACCTTACTCCATTGAATATCTTTTTTCCAAATCCCTATCATGCCGGCATTTTGAGCAGCTTTCACATCATTTGCAGCATGGTCCCCTACAAATATGCTTATGTTAGGTGAAACATTAAGCTGTTTCAAAGCTCTTTTAAAAATTTCCGGGTCAGGTTTTTTTATTCCTTCCCATTCAGACACTAAAATAGTATCAAAAAAATCCTCAATACCTAATGCCTTTATATTGTCCATCTGGAACTGACCTTTTCCATTTGTAATGATACCTAACCTAAGGTTCCTTCTTTTTAATTCATATAACATACTTATAAGATTAGGAAAAGGAACACAATTATTTTTCATCTCACAAATATAATCCTGAAGTAGCTCTTCCCACGTTATGTCAGTTATCTCAAATTCATTTGCTAATTGTTGGTACACCTTATCTTTCCATACATACCCACGACTGTCTAATTCAATAAACCTTGTTACATAGTTTTCTCTTGGAATATGACCTACTACCTTATTTAACCTGTCATATTGAGCATTTATGAACAATTTAACTGATTCATCTCTATTCAACAATGTTCCATCTAAATCGAATATAACTGTTTTAATCATATTCATCCTCCCAATACAATTGGACTGGTTACACCATTTACAATATATCTTTTCAACTGAATATAATTTGCAATCATAATACCACTTCTTTAGATTTAGCTACAGGCTTTTTTGTGGAATCATTTTCATAAAAACACTTGATTGGTAACCTATACTTTATGGAGAGCTTTCTAGTTTAAAGAAATCTGCTGGATACATAAATCCTTTGATAACTAACCGGTTTTCATCATTTTCTACTTGATAAATTTCCATGCCATCATCCGTTTTTCCAATCTTTCTGCCAATTTTGAATTCATCATAATAGTCAGATTTGATATACTGTTCCGGTTCAGATATATATGTGTTACCGTTAATCATTAATTTATGAAGGGCATATTCAACACCATCAATTACAGTTGTATTAAAGTTTTCCTCCAGCTCATAAGTTGGTAAGCTATTACTACAACCTCCAATAATAAAAAGTGAGATTAATAAATTTAATCTAAATTTCACCATAATATACCTCTCTATTGTTAAATACTACCATTTAAATTACCATTAATATATTTCTTCATGAATTATCCATAATCATTTACATAATACAATGAGCACATTTTTTATTAATGAAATGCGCTCGATTGTTCAAGACCGTTGCCGCAATGGCTTATTCACCCTTAACCCAAAATTTTAATGCTAATATTTATCTATCGTTGCACCTATCACTGAAGTTCTAATAATATTCATATCTAGAAATCTTTTCAATTCTTTAGGTGTTCCACTAATTACTGCCCCGCTTATCATTGTATCTTCTATAGGAAAATCAGAGTAGGGATGTTCTTTTGTAACTCCAAAACCATAAGCATTATCTCCATTTAAAACTTTTACTGAATCAGAACCTGGCATATCTTCGATTTTTTTCATTTGTTTCTTTGTTTTTGAATTAATCCATAGCCAATCCACATTCTTATATCCTAATACTTCACCTAAGTCATTTGGTGTCATTGGTTTATTAAAGGAAAGGGCTACCTCGATTAAAGTGTTTTCGTCTAACTCTGTGGCAATATCTAACTCCTGTGGTAAAAAGGTATATTTTATATCGGGATAATAAAAGTCGATAATACGTTCGTTATTTAGTTGATTGTACCTAACAGACCGTTTTGCTTCTTCGTCTATTCGATTTAATTCAGTCATACCACTCCCAAGATCCATTACTTCTACTTTCCCTATGGCAGGATATTTCTTAGTCACTGTGTCCCAAACGAATTGTCTATTCCCTATTTGTTTATAGTAGATGGTTTCACCTGTTACGCTAAAAATATTATAGTGATACCTTGTACTGCTTCCGATAATTCCAGCTCCTTTTACAGGGTCTCCATTACCGGCACTAGACTGCTGAACGACATCCGCTTGTATCTTTTTATGAATGAGATACTGTGTCCCAAGATGAATGATAACAATACAAACCATCACAGTAATAATTGAAATAAGTGTATATAAACCGATTTGTTTCCATCTTGTTTTCTTTATGGAACGTTGGAATAAAGAATCGCTTAAAAAGTCAATTTCCGAGATTTGTTTAGAATTTTTTTTATCGTCCATCATGATCCTCCTTATAATATTTTAATAAACTTCTTCTTGCTCGAAATAAATTCGCTTTGACCGAACCTGTACTTATTCCCATTAGTTGAGAAATTTCAGCATAAAATAAATCAGATTCATACTTTAACAGAAGAAGTTCTGAATAAAGCGGCTTTAATTTAATTAGTAATCTACTAAATTCCTCTGCACGCTCCTTGGCTAGGATAATAAACTCCGGAAGTTCATCGACCTGGAGACCAACCATTTCTTCCTCTAAATGCAATATGTATTTTTTATTTTTTCGGCATTGGTCATAATAATAGTTCAATGCGACGCGAATTAACCAGCTTCGAACCTTTGTTGAACGAATAGAGTCAGAGTATTTTAGGTATTTGTATGCTGTTTCTTGTACAGCGTCTTGAGCATCCAGGTGAGGCACACCTTTTTTTAATAGATAACGAAAAACAATATTAAGTTCTCTATTTAAGACTTCATTCTTTATTGTTTCTTCCATTCTCCCTCCCCCTATGTTTATAAGACGTTTACGTGTAAAAAAAGTTGTTATTTTTTGGGGTGAAAAATATAAAAAATGTAATTTCACCTGAAAACTTTGAGGCACACACTTCTTTTTCTCCAATAAAAAAAGGACGTCTAGTCCTATTTACTGTACTAAAATTAGAATTCCAGTGTTAGATTTATGGTTGGCTCCAGTTAAATAAAGAATACATAACAGCTAAAAATAGTAAAATTGAAACACTTAATGAAACATAAGAAAAAAACTCATATTTTTTTATTCTTATCAGTCTAACACTTAAAATTATTACTGCTACCGACAAAGGTAATGATAAATAGAATCCTAATAATCCTAAAATTTCAATTTGAATTGGTAACGCGTAACTTAAAGTACCAAGTAACTGATGCGAAATAGCATCTAATAAATGAACGAAGTAAAAAATGATCCGACATGTTTCAGAAGACATAACTAATCACTCAAAACGATAACTGAATCTTCAATATTTAAAAAGGATCTTTCTCGGAAGATCCTTTTTGTTTAGTTATTAATGTAACTACCCTAACTGACGTTTATATGCTTTATTGGCGAAGAAGTATGCAATGACCATGATGCCGATACACCAGGCAAGTGCAGTCCAGATATCGTTGCCAACAGACTCTTCATACAAGAGGGCACGAATCGCATTCACGATTGACGTCACAGGCTGGTTTTCAGCGAATGCACGGACAATTTTAGGCATGGTTTCGGTCGGTACAAAAGCAGAGCTGATAAACGGCAGGAAAATCAACGGGTAGGAGTAAGCTGTCGCGCCTTCCATTGACCCTGCCGTCAATCCGGGAATGACTGACAACCATGTCAGCGCTAGCGTAAAAAGCCCTAGTATCCCAGCTACCAATAACCATTCAAGGATATCAGCACTGGAACGGAAACCCATCAAGAGCGCAACTAGGATAACAATCATGACAGTTAGCGCATTGGAAACAAGCGATGTCAATACATGAGCCCACAATACTGACGAGTTCTTGATGGGCATGGTAATAAAACGTGCCATCAGTCCGCTCTTTACATCTGTAAACAGCCGCAAGGACGTGTAAGCGACTCCGGAAGCGATAGCCATCAGCAGAATTCCCGGCAATAAATAATTGACGTAGTTGTCCGTGCCAGCCTCTATGGCGCCGCCAAATACGTAGACAAACAACAACATCATCATAATCGGTGTAATCGCCACCGTGATTATCGTATCCGGGCTGCGCATGATATTCCGCATTAATCGTCCCAATAATACCCCTGTTTTACTATTCATTTACATCTCCTCCTTTTTCCCGATGATCGCAAGGAAAATTTCCTCCAATGTCGGCTGCTTCTCAACGTACTCCACTTTCATTGGCGGGAACATCTTCTTAAGCTCGGTAAGGGTACCGGTTGTGATGATTTTTCCATCATGCAGAATGGCGATACGATCCGCTAATTGTTCAGCTTCCTCCAGATACTGTGTTGTTAACAGGATGGTCGTGCCTCCTTCGGCAAGCTCCTTAACAGTTTCCCAGACTTCAATCCGCGCTTCCGGGTCAAGTCCTGTCGTCGGTTCGTCAAGAAAAATGACTGCTGGCGTTCCGATCAGGCTCATAGCAAGATCTAGCCGGCGCTTCATCCCGCCGGAATACTTATCAGCCCGGCGATCGGCCGCATCGTTTAGGCTGAATTTTGCCAGCAGAATGTCGGCGACTTGAGCAGGATTGGGAACTCCCCGTAACTTGGCGATCATCATTAGGTTTTCCCGTCCGGTGAGCATGCCGTCTAAAGCTGCGAACTGCCCTGTCAGGCTGATGCTTTGGCGAACATAATCCGGTTGACGCTTGACGTCATACCCGCAAATAGCTACTTCGCCGCCGTCAGGCTTCATTAGTGTTGAGAGGATGTTCACCGTCGTTGTCTTGCCAGCTCCATTAGAACCCAACAGTGCGAAAATTTCGCCACGTTTCACCTCAAAATCAACCCCTTTTAACACTTCCTTGTCTTTAAAAGACTTTATTAACCCTTTTACAGAAACCACTTCATTGCTCATCCTTTTCTCCTCCTTTTTAAAAGTGCAACAAGGCCGCTTGCGAAATCCGGAAATTTGAGATCTTTGTCTTAATTAACGAACTGATTTCTCGCCTTCAGACGAAAAGGTATAATTATCAGGTCGATCTCCTTATCATAAAAGATCACCTACTTAGTCTGACTGATAATCTGTATAACTAACTACTGGATAAAAAATAGAACTGAATAGTGAAGGTATCATTCCTATTTGGACCATCTATTCAGCCGGTATAATTCTATTGAATTTACTTTTTTCTCAATAACTACTTGACACACTGAATCATATTATCACGTTACTTGACGAAGTAGGTTTTAGCTTTGCCACTAGTTCAACAGCTAAAGACGCCACATTTCCCCTGTATTTTAAGCAACTATCTTCCTTCTGCCACACAGGTTACGATCGTTAGTGTCGATACTAGGGAAAATACATTAGAATATTTCCGTTAGCCACGACCAATTGTATCATTCAACCTCTTGCGATACTTATCATTCCAAGTTTTCGTATCCTTCACTAACTCGTCGCAGAAAGCGGCAACGTCCTCACCCGTGAGGTCAGTGACTTTCTTGCCTTCCGCTGCACCTTCTTCAAAGAGATCGAGAATGCCACCAAAAATACGACTCGTGTCTTTCCAGTCGATTGGACCACCAGCTGTCCACAAATATTTTTTGATCGCGTTGTAAGCATTGCTATACTCACTTGGGAGTGCCTTCCCTCGCGCCTCCATTGCCTTCCATTCCCGCTTGTCTTCCATACTTCCGATAATTTTATCAAATATACTCATAAAAATTCTCCTTTTGTTTTTACTTTTGATTTGAGTTCGTTTATTTTACTTGAAACAAACTCCCATTTTTTCCAAAAATTCTTCAAATGCTCTTGACCTGCTTCATTGAGAGTGTAAAATTTCCTCGGCGGTCCCATTGTTGATGGCTTTTTCTCGATGTCCACCAGATTGTTTTTCTCAAGCCGCATGGTAATCGTATAAACTGTGCCTTCAACAACATCGGTGAAGCCAAGTTCTCGCAGTTGTTGCGTAATTTCATAGCCGTAAGTTTCGCCGCGACTGATGATTTCAAGCACACAACCCTCAAGCACCCCTTTCAGCATTTCTGTAATATTTTCCACATGTTTTCCCTCACTTTATATTTCAGTACTTATTATTACCAGTATTTTGTGATACTGATATTTAGTATTACTCACTACCACTATATAGTAATGCAGAATAGCATTAGTTGTCAATAAACTTTCAGTCAAAAAAAGCCCAATTTTATTGTCTTAATAATTTTTTATTTTGATAGCTCTGAAATTACTCCTGCCTATTGAGAAGATTACATAAATAAAAAACCAGGATAATTTTTATCCTGGTCTGATCTTGCTTACAAATAGGATCGAAGCATATGATATAGAGACATTCATTTTAAGTTAACACATTATCTACTTAGTTTTTCAATCGTCTTAGCAAGTAATGCTGTATACTGAGGGAATGTTTTTAAATCTGTATATTCTTCCTTTTCACTATGAGAAAACTCGCCCATTGGACCCATTCCATCCACGGTAGGTATGCCTTCACTTGCCGTAAAGGAGGCGTCAGAACCTCCCCCTGAACTTACTTCTCGGATTGACATATCAAGATCAGCTGCAGCTTCATGGATAACATTTATCAACTGCTCGGTCTCATTTGTTTTCTGCATCGGAGGTCGACTCATATCCCCCTTTAATTTGGTAAATGTTCCTGATACATGCTCTTCCTGTGAAATTTCCGTTATTTTCCTAACAATCTCTGTTGCCTGATCTTCATGCTTATATCGTACATCAATATCAGCTCTCGCTACCGAAGGGATTGTATTTGTTGATGTTCCCCCTTTAACTAATCCAACGTTCACTGATATTCCCTCATCATAATTGTTCAACTGCTGTAGTTTGAGAATTTTATGAGAGATTTCCTCAATCGCACTTCTTCCCAGTTCAGGTTCTACGCCGGCATGGGCACTTTTCCCTTTTACATACAACGTGAAATGGCCAACACCTTTACGTTCAGTGACAATTCCGCCATTTGGGCGCGCACATTCGACCACGATAGAATACTGTTTGTTTTCAGCAACCTGTTTAATTAATGGCTTTGAGGAAGGCGATCCGATTTCTTCGTCACTGTTAAAAATAATATGCACATTTTTATACGCATCAGATCCTGCTTCCATTAAAGCCTTTAGTGCATATAAAACCTGAACATGACTTGCTTTTTCATCATTTACACCTGGACCCAAAGCTTTATGGCCAATTACCTGAAATGGCCTTTTTTTAGCTTCTCCCTTTGGAAAGACGGTGTCCATATGGGCAATGATTAGAATTTTTGGGTCACTATCACTTGAAGCTTTTATTTCTAAGTGATTACCCAGCTTTTGTTCGGAATGAATCTTAACATCCATTCCTATCTCCTCAAATTTCTCTATTAAAATGTTACCTACTGCATCTACCCCTTTCTTATTGTAAGTTCCGCTGTCTGTATTCACTAAACGTTCCAAAAGCTCATACATTTCTTGTTTCTTTGATTCTAAATATGTTTCAATCATTTCTCTCTCCTTATGCTTGTTTATAAATTCATTACCCACTGTATTTAGAGGAATAAACATATTATTTCAAATAACAGACTCGATTCTGATGTCTCTTAATCCAAGCATTCAAATCACTAGAAATTTGGTAAAATAATTAGGGGGAACATGTTTTTACAACGTTGCTCGATTTCATGTATAGAATAACGGTAATTGAAGATGTAGAAAAACAATGTTGGAGGAGATAATGAAAAAACTAGTGAAAGTAGTCGCTGCCATTATTGAAAATGAACAAAACGAAATTCTCTGTGCACTAAGATCACCTAACATGACCATGGCGAATATGTGGGAATTTCCGGGTGGTAAAGTAGAAAAGGAAGAGGATATTTATACTGCCTTAGTTAGAGAGATAAAGGAAGAGCTCAATTGCACAATTGAAACTGTTGATCTATTTCATGAACATACTCATGAATATGAACATTTTATCATTCAATTACTATGTATTAAATGTAACATGATTAGCGGTCAACCCGAAGCTCGTGAACACTCTGCATTACTCTGGTTAAAAAGAGAAAATCTCGTCTCCTTAAAATGGGCACCCGCTGACATTCCCGCCGTTGAAAAATTAATTGGTCCAGGGGGACAGGTTCCTTGTCCCAATTAAATGGGACAAGGAACCTGTCCCTTCGGACCTTAATTTGGTTCTACGGTAACTTCATCAATGTTCTCTAAAATCCGCTTTGCCATTAGTTTGTATCCGCTTGTGTTTGGGTGGAATTGATCTTTAGATAATAATTCTATGTCAGAATCACTAAATAAATCTGAGGTGGGGATATAATTTACATTTTCAAATTGTTCGGTAACGGCTTCACTAGACGCATTCCAATCGTTAACAATCATTTGTAATTCCTTAATGTCGCCAAAATAATGTTCGAATGGATTATAAAAACCGATTAAATATATTTTTGTGTCAGGATTTATTTCATTAACCTTGTCAAGAATGGCTGTTAATCTTTCGAGATAGCCTGTTTTTGCTTGGTCAAATTGATCTACTTGAAGATTCATAATATTATTTTTTACTACTTTCATTATATCGTTAGCCCCAATTGTAATTAACACAACATCAGCTTGTTGAATGGATGCTTCGATTTCTTTCTTTTCTAGACGTTTTAATAATTGATCTGTTCGATTTCCTCTTTTCCCATAGTTTTCAATGGAAATATCTAAATTATTTTCTTTAAACGTATTCGTTAAGATCCCGACATAACCGCCGTTTTTTGTTTCATCTCCAACACCTTGAGTAAGGGAATCACCTATGGCTACTACATTTAGATCTTTTTCAAATAATTTGATTACACCTTCTACTACTCCCTTAACCTTTTCCCTAATTCCTTCCGTTTTTGTGTCCTCTTTATCACTCTCACCATCTACTTTTTCCTTCTCTTCGTCTTTTGCCATTTCAACAGAAACATCCTCAACCACTGCCTCTTTCTCACGTTCTGTTTCTTTAGAATTTTGGTTTTCTTCCGCTAAAGATTGTTCTGTATTTTCATTCGAATCTGTCTCTTCATTCATAATTTTTGTTTCGACAGATGCCGGTTTCGTTTGATTAGAATCTGAAAGAAAGAAGTAAAGGCTAAAGGACACCACTAGCAAACTAACAATTAGGATCAATATTTTCTGTTTCACCATGTTTAACACACCTAACAATTTATAGTACTGTTTTAACGATTTTTTTATTGTACATGAATAATAACCAAAACCTAAAATAATAAACATCGTTTTTTAGTATATATATGTTATAGTTCACGAACATTGAATCGTTTCTTATCCATTGTACTATAAATGTTTATAAACACTTCTAGGAAATTATACCCTTAGACACACGATCCGGTTTACTGTTTCCCGATTTTTCAGGAGCGCTTTCCTGTATGATGTCCCGCTTTACAAGCTTTAACGTTGCTACGATTAAAAAGCTAACAATGACTAATAATAGCCATGAACTTACCTTCCCTAAATGAACCAGGCTCCATGCATCTGTTTGGTTTGGATATTCCCACGCTCCAAAGTACGTGGCAATATTTTCGGCGATCCATATAAAAAAACCGATGAGTACAAAAGAAAGTGCGAGCGGCATACGGTATCGAGTTCCGTTTACCTCATATGTGACCACTGATTGCCAAAAGACTACTATTACAAGTCCAGATAACCACCAACGAATGTCAATCCAATAATGGTGGGTGAAAAAATTCAAATAAATCGCAGCTGCCAGAGGCACAACGACCAAAAACGGCGGCCACTTATCCAGTTCGACCTTAAGCCTCCTCCACGCCTGGCAAAGAAAACTCGCTACACTTGCATACATGAAACCGCTATACAAAGGCACTCCAAAAATTTTAAAGAACCCTTCCTCCGGATAGGACCATGACCCCATATGTACTTTAAAAAGTTCCAGAGCAAGCCCGATAATGTGAAACAGTGTAATAACCTTTAGTTCATCCCGTGTTTCAAGTCCTGAACGAACCATCCACCACTGCATGAAAAGGCAGATGATAAGCAGCCAGTCGTACCGTGGTAGAAAAGGAAGTGATATAAATTTTGTGATAGCCAAAGAAACAAATATGACGACAGGAAACAAACAGGATAAGGCCTGTTCCCAACCAAAATAAGCGAGCTGTTTTAGTGCTCTCATGATTTCTACCTCCATAGAAAGATTGACTGTAGATATTTCCTAAAGAACGGTTTAATGAAAATCAGTGACCCTTGTTAACATTTAACAACCATCATTTATAACAATTTGAATTTAACACACATTTTATTGATTTACAATAAATAAATAGTGTTTTTTAATTAATTGTTATTGTTAATTTCACAACACTTTCATTTTTCCCATAAAAAAAAGCACTCCCCATTATGAAGGAATGCTCAATCGTTACACAAATGCTATTATTATTCATTAATCTTCATGACTAAATTGCCAATGGATATTATACTTATCCGTTACACTTCCGTAACATTTACTCCAAGGTGTCTCTTGAAGCTCCATCTTAACAGAACCGTCATCCTTTAGTTTTCCAAAAGCATCTCTGATTGCAGATTCGTTATCGCTTACATATGCGATTGTAATGTTGTTACCTACTTGATAAGGAGTCCCAGGAAAATTATCCGAAAACATCAATTTAGTCCCGGAAACCTCTAGATATGTATGCATAATTAAGTCTTCTGATCCCGGAGGTAGATGTTCTGAATGCATAGATCCGAAGGTCATAAATTCAGGCTCCTCAAGACCAAACACTTCTGCATAATAGAGGACTACCTCTCGTGTATTTCCGTCAAAAATTAAGTAGGGATTCAATGCCATATTACCACTCCTTTATTTGGATAGTTTTTACATTAACATCTTACCATAATCAAAACCAAAAATCAAACATATGTTCCCTAATAAAAAAATAACTGCACTACCCACTTGGTGTAATGCTCCATTGAAAAAATTGATATAGTATGTTTACTATTTTTTACATGATTAAACTACTTAATAAACAACTATAAGTGTATTAATTGTTTTGCTGATAATTTTTCATCAGCCTCAATCATTGACTTCCACCCCATCTGCTGACACATTTTATGAATTCTGCGCATGTCCTGTCTAGCAACAATTTTGGAGCATCCTGCTTTTTTTGCAATACTAACTGACCATCGCAGCAAATCTACCAATGTGTCAGCTTGTGCTTCCTTAAATCCAAAATCCAGCAATATTAACTCATCTTTGTTTATACCGAAACGGGCATAACCCCAAAACGTGTCTGCTTTCATCTGTCCAGAAAACAACTCTCTGTCCTCAACAATATGATTCGCTTTTAATGGTTCTGATAAATGCTGAATCCATTGATTTTCTGCACCTTTTCCAGAAGGGATTTTATCTAACCTCCACTCCAATGTTTCAGCAGCTAATCTTTGTCTATCCTGTGAGCTCGCTACTATTGTCCACTCATGTAACGGAATAGATTCAGAAACAGGAATATCAATTGAAATTTTCCAAGACCTATAATTTGGTGTGATTCCGATCCCTTCTATTAATTCAGATATTTTTACGGGTTGTATGCCTCTTTCCTGAGCACTTCGAATAAGCTGTTTTAGTGCAGCGGGAGTTTCTTTCGTTATATCATTGCTATGTAGAACAAGTATTGAACCATTATAAAAAAACCCCCGGCTGTTATCGATAATTTTCTGAGCTGGAATTCCTGCCCAATCACCTGTATCATTCCCTTTTATGCTGTGATAGCCCCATTCTGAAAGCCAACTAAGGTTTTGCTCGTTATAATTTAGATAGGGAAAACGGAAAAAGTTCGGGCATGGCTGTCCCGTTGCTTCTTGAAAGGCTAGTTCTGTTTCCTTTAATTCTTTTAAAAATACTTCTTTTGATAGTTCTGACATTCGACGGTGATGGTAAGAATGTGATGCAAGTTCATGACCGCGTGAGATCAGCATTCTTGCTTTTTCCGGGTGTTTGTCAATCCATTCTCCAGTGAAAAAAAATGTGCCTGATACAGAGAATTGTTCAAGTGCTTCCAACCATTCTTCTAACGGCTGTTTGCTTGGACCATCATCAAATGTAAAAGCGCACGTACTTATAGTTGGATTACCTTTTGAAATTGTTTTATCTATCATTTTATGCCTCCATTATTATCATTTGACTTATTAAATTGAGGGAGATATTCCTTATTTTTATCTAATATATCTTTAAAAATCTTTTTCGCTAATTCTGCGGATCCAACGAGAGGATGAATCGTCAATGCTTGCAATCCGGCTTGAATATCACCATGTACTGCCGCTTCTACGGTAAGCTCTTCATATGCTTTCACTATTTGTAGCAAGCCTCGAATATGTGGCGGTAAGGTTGTTTTAAGTTGTAATGGTGTCGGACCTTCTGAATCTATGACACAATTCACCTCTACTGATACATCATCTGGTAAACATGAAATGAGTCCATTGTTTTTAACATTAACAATTTGAATGTCCTTTTTATTGTTATAAATGGATGTCATAAGTTGAACTGCAGCTTCAGAATAGTAGGCCCCCCCGCGTTTTTCAAGCTGAATAGGCTTACTATTTAAATTAGGATTTTTGTAGAGTTTAAAAAGCTCTTCCTCCACCTTCCTCACTTCGTCTGCTCTTGTTCCTTTCGTCTCAAAATCTTGTAATTGCTTTTCTATCATCTTATCTTTCATATAGTAATATCTTAAGTAACTGCATGGAATCATCCCAACCGATTGAATAAATTCAGGATCCCATTCTATATCAGGTATATTCTTAACAGTCACACCCTTTGCACCGGACATAATGTCTAGTACTTCGCTTGTTATCTCTTTCCCTTCTATCCATACTTTTGTTGTCCAATTCAAATGGTTAATTCCGACCATTTCAATATCAACTTTTGACACATCTACATCCATCATTTTCGCTATTGACATTTTGGTACCGATTGGAAGATTACATAAACCAATTGTTTTTACTTTTGTATACTTCGTTACAGCTTCTGTTACGATACCTGCAGGGTTGGTAAAGTTTAATAAAAAGGCATGTGGAGAAAGCTCCTCTATATCATGACAAATATCCAAAATAACCGGAATCGTTCTTAATGCCTTGGCAAAACCACCTGCACCTGTTGTTTCTTGGCCTAAAAGTCCATATTTTAACGGAATCTTTTCATCCCGCGATCGGGCATCAAGCATTCCTACGCGTATTTGTGTTGTTACAAAGGCTGCATTCTTTATGGCCTCCCTTCGATCTAACGTCAGATGGACATCAATAGGCAAATTGGCTTTTTCAATCATTCGCTTTGCAAGTGCACCGACTGTTTCCAGTTTTTCATGTCCTGGCTCTATATCAACTAAATACAGCTCTTCGATAGGAAATTCCTCATATCGTTTAATAAAACCTTCAATCAGTTCTGGTGTGTAGGAGGAGCCCCCGCCTATAACAACAACTTTCAATTTAGTTGTCATTTTCTTTCTTCCTCCTATCGTTCCTAAATTTTTGATAGATTTCACCAGTTGTCTCGATTCCTAAATGATCCATTGCTAGCAGAATGGATCCATATACAGGTTCAATGTCAGGAATGATGATTGAAATGTTAGGATTTTCACTTTCTATTTTCGACTTTAATGATTGAATTAAATGATGACTTCTCCCCTTTTGTAAAATTGAACCGACTAGTACAACTGGTATGGTATCGCTTTCAAAATCACCTAATCTTTTTATCACAGAATTCGCCGCAATCCCTAACTCTTCACCCGTTTTCCTCAATAGTTGAATCGCAAGGTGGTCTCCCTCTGCTGCTGCTTCATGTAAAACAATCGCTAATTCACCAGGTACCTCATAAATATCCCGGTCCAAAAAATCATTAACAAGTTGTTCCATTGTTTGAAAGCCAAAAAATCCGGAAACTTTGTCGGTTAATATAGAATGGATTTCCCGCTGCTCCCATGATCTTACGGCTGAACGAAAAGTCTCTCGTGCCATATATATTCCACCTGCAGCATCT
The DNA here is from genome assembly GCF_903166545.1 of Metabacillus schmidteae. Lineage (NCBI taxonomy): Bacteria > Bacillati > Bacillota > Bacilli > Caryophanales > Bacillaceae > Metabacillus > Metabacillus schmidteae. Next base: position 3,253,523 of record NZ_CAESCH010000001.1, read on the forward strand.
CCGAAAAGATATCCCATACCTCCTATTTGAACGACTTTCCCTTCCTTATTTCTTCCTGCTGCATTTGTGCCTGTGCCACATACAAGCACTACTCCGATGTTATTTTCACTGCCAATTCTTAACCCTTCGAAAGTGTCACATACAACATTCCAAGACTTAAGGGGTAAGGTACTCAGAGCTGGACGTAATATGGCAAAATCTTTTTCACGATCAGCTCCGGCAAGCCCATATTGTGTGAAGGAAATATCTTCATATTGAAGACCGGAAGTTGCCAGTGCTTTCTCAATCGATTCTTTAATGTTCCTCAATGCAGTATGAATTCCTACATCTTGATGATTTCCTCTACCTGACAAACCCTCCCCTACTTTATTTCCATATTCATCTGTAATCACGGTATATGTCTTACTACCTCCACCATCAACACCCATTAAATAACGCATCTATCTCCCCCCTGATGACCACGTTTCTTATCATATATAACTATTCTACAATTCACCTGCACATGACAAATTCTAGAGATGGTCCATGGGGACAGGTTCCTTGTCCCACGGGTGGGTCGAGGGACCTGTCCCACGGACCACCTCTGTGCCCAGCGCTACTTTCTTTTCCGGTAGTGTAATGGAGCATATCCTGTAACTGATTTGAATACCCTTCCAAAATGAGTAATACTTCGGAAACCTACTTTTTTATATATGAAGTTGACTTTCATGGTAGACTGCTCCAGAAGTTTTTTAGCTTCTTTGATTCTTACGCTGTTGAGATATTCAATAAATGTAAAGCCTGTTGCTTCTTTAAAGAATCGGCTTAAATAGTAGGGACTTACGTAGAATTTATCTGCTAGTAAATTGAGTGATAAATCATTCATATAATGGTTGTTTATATAACGGACAACCTCTGAAATTCTTTCATGCATTGGACTTGGAAATTCTAATGACTGTATTCTGTTTTGTTTGATATGCCGGCAACATATTATGAGCAGCTGCTGCACTAATGTTTGAGCATACATCTCGAAGCCCTGCATTTTATCCTGAATTTCCTGAATGATATTATTCGAGAGTGCTTCAATCAATATCCGCTCTTGAAGTGAACATCTCAAAATCATGTACTCCTGCTCGAATAGTGGCTGAAAAATTCCCCTATTAGACTGGTCACAGGATCCCATGCAGCTTTCATGGATGTTGACAATAAACCGCTCATGCTTTGGCAATTCTGTATTCGTCGTTCGATGAAGTATATTAGGAGAAATAATAATAACATCCCCTTCTTTTACAACAAACGTCCGATCCTTTATAAAAAATTCCCGTGTACCTGACATTAAGTAATATACTTCAAATGTACTGTGAAAATGATTTGTTGGCATATGATGACTAAGTGCTTCTCGGTATGACACTGTGAAGGTTTCCTCATCATTTTTGTATAAAATATTCTTCAGAAGATACCCCTCCTTCATAACCCAATTTTTTATTTAGTTTTATATTACCGCAAGATATGAGTGATTTTAATGAATTACTGCAAAAAATGTACATTTCATTGTGCTACTCTAGTTTTAAACAAATGAAGGAGGAAGATTACTATGAGTTTTTCTGAATCTAGTACATATAAAACATCAAAGGAAACGCTTACTCCACTTGAATGGGCTGAAAAAGCTTGTGAGACGTTAATGGCAAAATTTGAACCGGAATTGTTGCCGCCGGAACGATTTCATTATCATCAAGGTGTTTTTCTATCTGGCATGGAAAAATGCTGGAGGCAAACGAACAAAAGTAAATACTATGAATATATGAAAAAATGGGTAGATAGCCATATTCTTGCTGATGGTACCGTATTGAAATTTAACTCAAACGAACTCGATGATATACAACCAGGTGTGCTTCTTTTTACCCTCTATGAGCAAACAGGAGATGAACGCTATAAAAAAGCATTATTCAACCTGGTTCCTTTGTTAAAATCATGGAAGACGAATCCATCAGGAGGATTCTGGCATAAAGAGCATTACCCAAATCAAATGTGGCTCGATGGTTTATACATGGCAGGACCTATTGCCGTTCAATTCGGTAAAACCTTCGATCAAAGTGACTATTTCGATATGATGACCTATCAAGCAATACTCATGGAAAAGCATACAAAAGATCCGGATACAGGTTTGTTATATCATGGCTGGGATGAAACGAAAGCGGCAAATTGGGCAGATCCTATCACTGGAATGGCACCTGAGTTCTGGGGCCGTGCAATCGGCTGGTACCCTGTAGCCTTATTGGAAATGTTTGATTATCTTCCTGAGGATCATAAAGATAAACCAAAGCTGATAAGTATCCTTCAGGACCTGCTTATAGCGTTAACCAAATACCAAGATCCTGCAACTGGCTTATGGTATCAAGTAGTTGACAAAGGACACCTTTCTGATAATTGGTTGGAAAACTCTTGCACATCCTTATATGTTCAAGCTATTGCGAAAGCGGTTCGTTTAGGTTATCTTGACAGCAAATATATGGAATATGCTCAGAAAGGGTATCAAGGTGTGATTGATACGCTGAACTACGATAATAATGGAAACGTACTCATTGGCAATATCTGCATAGGTACCGGGATTGGTGATTACGCTCATTATATTGCACGACCTACGAGCGAGAATGACCTTCACGGAGCAGGAGCGTTTATTCTTATGTGTGTGGAAATGAGCAAAGCACAAAACAAGATATAAAAAATAAAAAAACAGAGGCATAAGCCTCTGTTCAGACTGTTGACAAACGCTCGCTTTCTTCGTTACTCACCTTGCTGCGGTGCTCATTACCAACCCCGGTAACTCCGCTCCTCACAAGGCTTCGTGCCTCGAAAGCAAGCGTTAGCAATCAGTCTGAAGGGCTAGCGATTTTTACTTTGTCTACAAACTGAACAGAGGCATAAGCCTCTGTTTTTTAGATGTATCCACTTTTATTTCCTTTCCCAAAACCGCTTCTTCGCAATAGCTTTGACAAAATCGTCACCAAAGTTCTTGTTTGTTCTGGCAAAGAATACTCCTGCTAAATTATTTTGCTCTGATGGTTGAATAAACGCCTCCCCTGTCGTTGCAATACCAATTGGTTTAAAGTGCTTATATGTTCCGTGAATAAATTGAGTAACTTTACTATTGAAAAATCGTTGATTGTCAGTTTGCCCCCCAACAACATATAGCGAGTCATGAAGAACATCGTGTGTTGAAAGAAATGTTTTCGTGACTGCTATTTTGGTACCATCTGCTCCAGTTACAGTCCCAAGCTGTTCACTAACCGTTTCAATAAACACACCATGTTGACGGAGAATTTCAAAAACATTCAAAACTTCTTTGTCATTAAACCCATTTCCGATCAAAACACCTACTGTTAATGTATGTGGATAGTGAGGAGTATTCTCCTGACTAAGTGCAGGTGAAGAGGCTGTAACGGGCACATGATCTCCTTTTGGAGGATTTACCCCAACATTTTCAGCAATTGTCTTCGCCATTTCTTTATCAACATTTACGTACATATCGACAACTTGCTGACGTACAGACTTGTTTTTTACACTAGCAAGTTCAAAGCTAAAAGCATCAATAATGTGCATTTTCTCAACAGGAGACATGCTGTTCCAGAATAATCTTGCATGGGAGAAGAAATCTTTGAAAGAGTCACTACTTGCTTTTACCTTGAAACCTTCTACTTTCTCTGAATAGTGCTCATATCCGCCTTTATCCGGACTGGTTGGACCTGGTGTGTTGTTGGCAATAGAATTCCTATAATAGTTGACTTGATCCACATCAATTCGAGTTCTGTTAAATCCTTGTCTCTGGTTATTATGAAATGGACAAAGGGATTGGTTGATCGGGAGCTCCTGGTAATTTGGTCCGCCAAGCCGGTGCAGCTGTGTCACTTTATACGTGAATGTTCGACCTTGTAGGATCGGATCATCTGTAAAAGCAATTCCCGGTACTACATTTGTCACATCAAATGCAACTTGCTCTGTTTCAGCAAAAAAATTATCGACATTTTTATTCAAAGTCATCTTGCCAATTATGTCTACTGGAACAATTTCCTCTGGCCAAAGCTTTGTAGGATCTAGCACATCAAACTCGAATTTGTGTTCATCCTGTTCCTCAATCATTTGGACTCCCAATTCAAAAACAGGATATGCTCCCCGATCTATAGCATCCCATAAATCCCGTCGGTGGAAATCCGGGTCCACTCCACCAATTATTTGTGCCTGCTCCATATCTAATGAATGGACACCAAGAATCGGCTTCCAATGAAACTTAACAAAAGTTCCTTTTCCTTCTTCGTTTACAAATCGAAATGTGTTAATTGCAAAACCTTCCATCATCCTCCAGCTTCGTGGAATAGCTCGATCTGACATCGCCCACATCACAAAATGAGCGGATTCCTGATTATTTGCAACAAAATCCCAAAAATTATCATGCGCTGCAGATGCAGTTGGCATTTCATTATGTGGTTCAGGTTTAAGTGCATGCTGAGAATCAACAAATTTAAACGCATCAAAAAGAACGAAAATAGGAAATTGGAGGCCTAATAGATCATAATTTCCCTCTTCCGTGTAAAACTTGACAGCAAAGCCTCTTATATCACGCGCTGTGTCCATTGAGCCTCTCCCACCCTGTACGGTTGAAAACCGAACAAAAACAGGTGTAGAAAGTCCAGGTTCTTGTAAGAAACCTGCCCTTGTATACTTTTTCATCGATTTATAGCATACAAATTCACCATGAGCCCCTGCACCCCTTGCATGAACAACTCTCTCTGGTATACGCTCCTGGTCAAAATGCATTTGCTTTTGAAAAAAATGAAAATCCTGCATTAATACCGGACCACGTTCTCCAGCCTTTAAGGTCCTATCATTATTTGCGACCTTAAGTCCTTCATTGGTCGTTATACTCTTACCGGCATTTTTTATACGATATTTATCAAGCTGTTCACTCTTCTTATTTTGATTATCTTTCTTGTTGTTTCTAGAGGACTTATCCATATGTAATCACCGCCTCGGTAGTATTCAACCACTAATTTATATGTATTTCATTTGGTTATAGACCTCTTCCTACAATTTTAGAGAAACTCCATGAAAATAAAAAGGAACATTCCAACCAACACAAAATTGTGTGGTGAAATGTCCCTTTTGACTGCTTTTTTAACTTCCTTGCTGAAATTGTTGCTTTACTTCCATAACATCTTGTTGTTCAGCTTGTGAAGCTGGTTTGTAATAATTACGTTGAACAGCTGCTTGGTATACTTCCCATTGTTTTTGTTCATCACTATTACGGATTTGGATTAACGTATCTCGTAATTGTTGATTGTTACATTGAGCAATAATTTGTGCATAGCTTGCCAGACTGGAGTTTAAATTTGATAAGTAATCTGAGACCATATCCTTTTCTTGTAGCATGATTTGTCCTCCTATCCTAAAAATGACATTAATTGTTGTTTTGTTTGTCTTGCACTGTTTGCGTGGTTTTGAAGCATCGCTTTAATTTGTGGATCTTGACATTGCTGCGCATATGTATCAAGCTTTGTTGCACAAGTTTCATGTCCACCGATTAAGTGTCGAAGGTGTTGAAGCTCAAGTTCATTTAAATTCACGATTTTCCCCTCCTTTCCTCTCTTATAATGTGTGCTTTTCTGTTCCTTTTCATGTAAAAATTGTTGTATTAGCATGATGTATAATTCCATTGTTTTCAAAAACTTTATATGATATAGTAATCACGACTTATTAAAGAACTTTATAAAGTAGTTAAAAAAGTGTTTAAGGTGTTGATGTTTGTGGATGAATTAATAGCTACTCCAAAAGCAATGAAAAAGATCATCCTCCGTGGTATTCGTAAAAATCTGTTAGAACTTGGAAGTGCAACAAAGCTTGAGCTAAGCAATATATTAGAAGTTAGTCTCCCGACAATAAGTAAATTTTTGGCGCAGATGGAGGAGGATGGCGAAATTCGAACAATCGGATTAGATGAGTCCAGTGGTGGACGACGAGCAAAAAGATTTACATACAATCCAGAGTATTCCTTAGGTCTTGCTATTTTTTTAGAGAAATCAGAAACGAATTATTCCATTTTTAATTGCATTGGAGAAATAAAAAAACAGGAAAAAGCACCGAGTGTATTAGTGGATGACGGATTACGTTTATTAACTACGTTCATTGAAGATTTAATAACCACCTATCCAAAAATCAGTTCTATAGCCATTGGCGTTCCCGGGTCTGTTGAAAATGGAAAGATCTTTTATATACCTGGGTATGAGCAGTTTCAACATTTCGATTTAAAAGCGTATTTCGAGGAACATTTTTCTATACCTGTTGTGATTGAGAACGATATGAATGCTGCCGTTCTTGGATATCACAACACGAGAGGAATGAAAGACAATCAATCACTAATATACTTGTATTCTGGTCAAAATGGTCCTGGTGCAGGGATTATGATTAATGGTGATGTGGTGCGTGGAAGTACATTTTTCTCTGGAGAAATTTCTTTTGTCCCAATGTACGATGACCGTAACTTTCGACAAGCTTTAGAAAATGGTAACGGCTCTAAAAAAATAGCAATCAATAAAGATGATGAAATGGACGCAATTAGTAGATTAATAGCCACATTTGTTGCGATCATTAATCCTAAAACGATCATTTTTTGTAACGATGAAATGGATGATATGAGTTTAGATAAAGTTGCCAAAGGCAGCTCTGAATACATTCCATCTGAACATGTTCCAAAACTTACTACGAGTAATTGGGAACAAGATTATTTAGACGGACTACAAAGTCTCGGACTTGATCTAATGCTTAGTGGAACAACCATCTAAAATATAGAAAGTCGAGGGTTATTTATGGCAACATTCCTTTTAGTCATCATTTATTTGGCTTTTATAAGCTTAGGTCTACCTGACTCTTTGTTGGGAGTAGCGTGGCCTGTTATGCAAACGGACTTCAATGCCCCACTTGAGACTGCTGGATACCTTTATATGGCAATTGCCGGATGTACCATTATATCCAGCATTGTTAGTGGAAGATTACTTAAACGATTTGGAACAGGCAATGTTACATTTGTCAGTTGTCTCATGACTGCATGTGCATTGCTCGGATTTCACTTTTCTCCATCCGTTATTTGGTTATTTCTATGTACGATTCCTCTTGGATTAGGTGCAGGAGCAGTTGATGCGGGATTAAACGATTATGTCGCAACACATTACAAAGCACATCATATGAGTTGGTTACATAGTTTTTGGGGAGTTGGAGCTACTCTTGGTCCTATCTTAATGGCTCAGTTCATTTCAGGACAACATTCTTGGAAAAATGGCTATCTTACCATTGCAGGTATTCAATTTCTATTAGTCATCATCCTTTTACTTACTTTACCATTGTGGGGCAAAGTTACTAAAAGTCGTTCTGCCGCCTTAAGCGAAGAGCCAGTAGATACAACAGATTTTTCAAAACAACATGAGGAAAATGAAAAAATAAAACCCTTACAAATTAAAGGTGTTAAACTAGCCTTACTATCTTTTCTGTTTTATTGTGCGGTTGAAGCCACAATGGGTCTTTGGGGAAGTAGTTTTTTGGTAGAAGTAAAAGAGTTACCGGCTGGGGTTGCTGCACAATGGGTTTCCCTTTATTACGGAGGAATTACAGTTGGAAGATTTATTACTGGTTTTATTACCTTTAAAATGAATAATCTAACTCTTATTCGAACAGGTCAATTACTAGCACTTGCAGGTGCCGCCCTTCTTTTTCTGCCATTACCATCCATTTTCTCGCTTATAGGATTTATTATGGTGGGCTTAGGATTAGCCCCAATATTTCCTTGTATGCTGCATGAAACACCTGCTCGTTTTGGCAAGAAGCATTCCCAAACGATTATGGGCTATCAAATGGCTATTGCTTATACAGGCAGTACATTTATGCCTCCACTTATTGGTTTCATTGCGGCGCAATCGACTATCGGGATCTTCCCTGTTTGTATTGTCGGTTTTGTAGTCGTTATGTTTTTATGTTCTGAGAAATTGAATCACTCACTTAAAAAGACATTAGTAATTACAAAAAGTACTAACTCGACAATTTGATGTTTCAACATGATTAAGATGAACCTCAATTCCCTTGAATCCTGAGGTTCATTTATCTCTCTTCTTGATTTATTATTCACAATCAGTACTTCCCAATGTTGTTCATTTTCACGAATAATCAAATACACCACTTATTATGCTCAAATATATTTGATCTTTTCCAAGTTTTCAATAAACGTGTTCAGGGCATTCCTCCTTTTGACTTAACATTTTTCTAACAGGACTGACATAGGATATATCAATTACCTTATCGGAGGAAGATCTATGTCCCTATTACCTATCCTTATTTCCTCACTTTGTACAAGCATTGGAGCAATTCCCGTACTATTTATAAAAAACCTATCTCATAAAGGAAAAGATGTAACATTAGCTTTTACAGCGGGTATCATGGTTGCCGCTTCATCCTATGGATTGATTCCGTCTGCCTTAAAACTCTCAAGTTTGACGACTCTGGTTATCGGGATATTAATCGGTACGTTTGTTCTTACATTAATAGAAAGTATCATTCCTCACACTGACCTGGATCACACCAATCATTCGGTAGGACATGCTCATGTGATGTTGTTTATGATCGCTATGTCCATTCATAATTTTCCTGAAGGACTCTCTGTAGGGATTTCGAATGTGGGTCATAACCTGGAGGTTGGTTCTCTCGTTGCCTTTGCCATTGGATTACAAAACATACCCGAAGGCTTTTTGGTTGCTTTATTCTTAGTTACGCAGGGAATTAGTCGATTGAAGGCAATCTTGTACTCAGCTGTAACGGGCTTAATCGAATTATTTGCGGGAATCATTGGACATTTATTTGGTGAATTCTTTCAGCCTATTGTTCCATATGGATTGGCTTTCGCTGCTGGTTCCATGTTATTTGTTGTCTATAAGGAATTAATTCCCGAAAGTCACGGGGATGGTCATGAAAGAGCTTCTACAATTACCTTTATCTTTGGATTTATTACGATGATATGTTTAACAGAGTTTTTTAGATGAAAATTCACATATAATAAATGACCCCCAAACAACCTTTGAGGGTCTATTTTATTTATAAAGGCATTTGTTCTCCCTTAGCAGTTATAAAAGTTAAATTTTCGGCCAATTTTACCTTTTTCTCAACGATACCCATAATGCCCCTTGCTGATTCTTCGGGTGTTCCTGTTGCTTTATCTCCACCCATATCTCGTTTAGCATTTGATTGAAAGCGCCTTTGCTTATATAGAAAGATATATTCTCCATGAGTGCAAGTTTTTCCTATACTATTATAAAAAAGAAAACCTACCTTTTTTGAAATACATTTACTATTAAGAAAATAGTATCCGATCAATTAAGGTAGGTTTTCTTCTATTATATTAGATTATTTACTTTACTAAATGGAATCTCAATAAAACTTCACAAACGGAGAAGCAATTTCTTCCGATCGATAATCATTTGGATCGATCTTCCATTGATTTTCCCCATGTTTCACCATTTGTATTTCAATAACGACTTCTTCAGCCGTTTGTACGTTTTTGAACTCATTTGACATTTTTTCAAATACAAAGTTTAATGCTTCTGCCTCAGTTGCATTTGAATTTGATGTGATGTATTTTTCCATTTCCTGCTGCAGTACAGGTTGTAAGGAAGGAACATCAAGTGGTTTCCCCTTTAACTCAACAATCGCTTTATCGCCACTGCTTGTTTTTGTGACGGCTGTTGCGCCAACTTTTTCTTTAAAAGCAGATTTCATGGAATTAACTAAGTTAATCACAACTTCCTGATCAATTTCATCTTCAGACATATAAGTTGTACTTGTGAAGCCTTCCATAATCGCAGCATCAAATTCTTTTAGAAGTGTATCTTTCTTTTCACCTGTTAATTTTTCAAATCGTGGATTATCAACATTATAAAATAAAATATCTAAGTATGCTGATAAAGCTTTTGCAGGGTCTTGTAATCTATCAGCTGTTTTTAATAGCTTTTCATCGGCTCCATTTATATCGATTTCAATTGGATCCTGTTTTTCGTCACCATATGATATTGGAGTGTACACAAGCTGATATTTTTCACCTTTATCTACAACATAAAATAAACTTCCCGTCACCTTCTTACCTTCCGTTAGACGAGTATAATCCAACTTTTGCTTATAATCCTCAGGCTCACCTTCAGTCGCTTTTGTATCCCCTTGGTACAGAGTGAAACTGGATGGTTCAATATCGAGTGTTTCTTTTAGTTTATTCGTCATCGCGATATCAACCTTAAGAACAAGTTGATTCTCGTTCACACTATCATACTCGGATGGGAGAACATATTCAACTTTATCAACAGCAATCTCCACTGAATCAGATGATCCTGCAGCGCTTTTCCCATCTTCTTTTTCCTTACTTGTCGTTGAGGATGAACAAGCTGAAGCCAGTATCATGACGATCAGTAAAGAAAACACTATGCTAATTCTTTTTTTAATCATTTTTCTCCTCCTAGATGAATCTTCATAAAAACACAACATCCATTATTCTAAAGAGAAATTCCTGGATTTGGAATAGTTATAATTTACCAAAATGAATGTATTGTAGTTCCAAATACCTTTTGATACGAAATATTCCAGATACTAAAATAATGATTATCTCCTAATATATTAGAAACAGACGTAAATACTCAATATTTATAAATATCTCAATATTCTTTGTATGATTAAGGCATTCACTCTAATCACATTATTTGGAGTTTTCTACTACTTTTGTCACACCAGTACCAACCTATATACCTATTCATTTATCTTAAATAATTTAGACATTTGTGTATTTTATCTTATTTTTTAATGATCACCTTTTTACCAATACTTTCATCAGCTAAAATGGAAATGTTAGGATAAATTCTTTGATAAAGAGGTGTGATCAAGTGGCTTCACTTTCCACTTTATATAACAGGCTATATGCAAAGCAGGAACAACTTCAACGGCTGACTGCTATTGTTCCAGATCTTGATCAAGCATATAGTGACTATGCCGTAAATTTAAAGAACAGTATGGAACCTGCCTTAACTTCAAAAACATGGGCTGGAAAAATCGCCAAAAGCTTCGATGATGCTCGCGAAGCTGAAATACAAACTAATTACCAAACTATTATAAGTCAGCAATTTCCTCTCTTATTCGCAGTACTCGATAATAAAATTGTAGAGTTACAAAATGATATCGATTCCCTTTACGATGCCATTTCACGAGCCGAAGCAGAAGCTGAGGAAAGAAGGCAAAGAGAAAGAGAGAAAAGTAGATAAAGGACGTGGAAATAAATGAGTAAAGAAATTAAAGTTAACTACGAAGAAGTCGAGACATCCTTAGATAAATTAAAAAATTCTGCTTCTCAACTATCAGCAACGGCTAAAGACATTACCGGCAGTAACAAACTTGATGTTGTTAACAAACTCATTACACTAAATGAAGGCTTACAAACTCTTTCTCTCACCTATAAAGAGCAATTACTTTCAAATATTGATGCAAGCAAACAATCGATATCAGCATTAAAAGAAGCTGATGAAGAACTGTCTTCAACGATAAAACAGAAATAAGGAAGGAAAACGAAGATGAAAACCTTAGATGTTAAATCCTTATTATCAGGTATCGATGGTACGATCCAAACCATCAATGATCATCAGGATCAAATCAATCAACTCGCAACAGATTTAAAATCATTCCTTTCAATTGGTGATGCTTTTTCTGGAAAAGGTGCTGATGCAATCAGAGCTTTTTATGAGGAATGTCATGTTCCCTTTCTTCTTTTTTATGATCAACTACTAGTTAAATATCGTCGTGCGTTAAACGGAATGAAGGACGCTTACCCTGTTGTTGAACCTGAGGAAAATGGTTTCGTCTCTCAGGACTTTTTGGAAGTTGACTTAACAACCGGTTTAAACACTTTCAAAAACGATACTGTTAGTATGACTGACAATGTAAACGAAATCGTAAATAAAGTTAGCGACATTGTTTCACTTCCAAAATTAAATGATGATGACGTGATTAAAGGAATTGACTATGTACATAAAAAAATCACAAATACTATAGAAGATCTTGAAGACTTTGATGTAAATCAAACGAAAGAACTGAAAGAAATAGAAGAAGATATGACTACTCTCATAAATTACATAAATGAAATTGCCTCTATGTTTAAAGGTGGAAAAATTTCTGTTAATACATCAGATCTGAATAGGTTTAGGGAAACGGAGAGTTTTATAAAGTTACAAGAAGAGGTAAATAAAAAAGATTGGTCAAATTACTCAATTTCATCAACACCATCTATCTTAGTCGATGGTTATACAGCTTTTTCTTCAATTGGAAATTCCTTTGGTACCCTTTCTGAGGGAGCTGCCCTAACTGAAACAGCTTATGTAGTAAAACGGCATGGTGTTAGAATAGATGTTACTGATCAGGATGTTCGAGTAAAAAATGGCAAGTATATAGGGATAAAAGGTAAGGTCTACCATAATAATTACATAGATTCACAAGCTAAATTAGGCAATTCACTTGAAATTGCTAATAGAGTCCGGCCTTCCGCTGCCGTTACTTCTGCTTTTAAAAGCAAGCTAGGTATTGCGGGAATAGCAGTAACTGCTGGGGAAAATGTTTATAAAAACATTGAATCAAATGCATCGACATCCAAAGTTGTCGGTGATGCAATAGTTGATGTTGGTTTAGGAGCTGTATCCTTGGCTGGAGGTGCTGCTGTAGTTGCTGCTGTTGCGGCGGGGGGTGCAATTCCCCTACTTGGAGTTGCAGCAATTGGATTTTTTGCATCAACTGCAACAGCGTATATACTAGAAGGAGTTAAGTTTGGGAAAGGCGAAAAGACAGTTTCCGATACAATTAAAGACGGTGTTCAAAGTGGTATAAAAACTGTAGCGGGTTGGTTTGATTAATTGGACTAAAAGCTTACTACTGCTAACAAAGGGAGTTACTATATGTTTGAAATAAATAAAGAACTAAAACGCAATAATTTACCTGATCATATAAGAGAAGGATTGGCACCGTTACCTGTTCAACAAATAAAGTTTGTAATTGGTGTCTTAACATTCTTTTTACTAGATATTCTCATACTGATCCCCCTTCTTTTTCCTACTTACAAAATTGTATTATATATTACGATACCATTAATGGTTATGATTAACTTATGGGCATTTTCTCTACTTTTTAGAAAGCGAGAGAATATACAAATGGAATCACTTTTATTCTTAGGCTATCTAGGAATTGTAGGATCGTTTAGTTATTTTGTACTTGGTATGAAATATAATTATATGGTCGGAATAAAGTCTCCTATCTATTATATTTCTATGTTTTTAATCTATTTATTAATAAATTTTCTCTTTTTTAGAAATGAACATAAGAAGTATTCTTCACTCGAAGTAAAAGGTAAAAAGAAGACTCCTGCTTGGCAATTTGGTTTGGCATTTATCGCACCAAGTGCAGGATATATATTTGCTCATTATCTAATTGGGTTGGGCTCTTTTTTAGAGCTTTCCATTATGTCTGTCATATACTGGGGGATATCCATAACTTATATATTTATTTTTGCAAGAAGTTTTCATAAGTACTTTTTCATTAAAAAAAATATTCACCTCGTTCGATTTGCGAATAAAGAATTAAATCAAAAGCTAAATGCTAAAAAGGTAGGTAATTAAATTGAATGAAACTTTACTCTCAAATGGTTCTATTGTTTTACTAAAAGGCGGAAATATTAAACTCATGATTTATGGAAGAAAACAAGTACTCCTCACAGAAGATGAGCGTAATGGAAAATTGTATGATTACCTCGCTGTCCCTTTTCCAGAAGGCTTTATGTCTCCAGAATACACCTACGTATTTAACCATAAAGATATTGCTGAAGTTATTTTTAAAGGGTTTGTTAATGAAGAAGAAGAAGACTTTCAATCAGTATTGATTAATGCTAAGCAGTAGCGTTAAAAACATCGAAGCCTTAGGTTTACTAAGGCTTTATATTACTTAGTAACTGAAAGTTTAAGCGGTAAGATAATAACGGAGGCTTTACCTTGTATGCTTAAAATTAACATTAATAAAAAAACCAGCAGTTTGCCAGACCATATTGAAGAAGGATTATCTCCTCACATAGGATTTCTATCAATTAAAGAAACAATTTGGGTTTCAACTTTTTTATTGTTAGATGTTCCTTTGGCATGGCCTGTATATATTTTATTCCAAAGTTCCCCTTTATTGTTCTATTCTTTTCTACTGCCGCTTGTTGGATTACACATTTGGGCCTTTCGTTTACTAATTAAGAATAAGAAAAACACTCAAATGGAATTCCTTCTTTACATTGGTTTTTTAGGCTTAATTGGATCCTTTCTTTTAACTTTATTAATATTGATTATTCAATTTTACATAGGGTTAACATCGCCGTTTTATTTACTTATTTTGTTCCTACACTATTTGTTTTCTATCTATTTGTTCTTTATAGCAGAACATAAAAAATATTCGTCATTTGACATCCCTAAAAGAAAGAAAATTCCACATTTATATTGGTATGTAACATACATAACACCATTGACTCTTTGTATACTTGCTAATTTTATAATGGGTCCATACCCAGCATTCCTTTTTGGTTTGATTTCATTCTTTATATTCTGGACATTTGCTATTGTTTTTATTTTATTTATGACCAATAGCTTTCACAGATACTTTTTTATTAAACAAAACATATATCATGTTCGATTTGCAAATAAGGCCCTTAACAGAAAGTATCGAGAGTTAAAAAAAGCAGAACAACAAGCTGAAAAAGAAAGAAGTACAATTAGGTAACTTTTTTTAATATGGCTTTCTCGACCAATCTCCCCTTAAATAACCAATCCATATTATTTCTGGAAAAATCATCTCAATTTGATATTTGTTTAATATCAAATTGAGATATATAATAAAATCAAGAAGTTCAGAAGAACGTTTTAACAAACTAACAATTGATACTTCTGATATTTAAGGAGGATTAAACATGAGCCAATTAGCGAGAGAATCTAAAGTGAAGGCATTATTAGCAAAGAAAAAATTCAATGAAAAAGAAGTCTCAGAAATGTCTGATTCACAGATCGAGTATTATCACTGGCTCTATTTTGTAGATTCTGTATACGACTATATGTAAAAACTATAAACTATAAATTGACAAAGCTTTTGTACCTCGTACAAAAGCTTTTTTATTTGTAATCAAACTTGCTTGAACACAAAAATATTGAAGAATCACTTTTAATTTGCTACAATTAAATTGCGCACAATTTAATCTATTCTATTAGGAGGAAATTTTGTGAAAACCGTATATGACTTTACTGTAAAAAAACCAAATGGTGAGGAAAAATCATTAAAAGAATTTGAGGGGAAACCATTATTAATTGTCAATACCGCGAGTAAATGCGGGTTAACAAAACAATTTAGTGGACTTCAAGAACTGTATGATCGATATAAAGATGAAGGGCTCGAAATTCTAGGATTCCCTTGTAGCCAATTTAATGATCAAGAGTTTGACAATATTGAAGAAACGACTCAGTTTTGTCAGTTGAATTACGGTGTCTCCTTCCCTATGTTTGCAAAAATTGATGTAAATGGTGAAAATGCAGATCCTCTCTTTTCACACCTGAAGGATCAGAAAAAAGGTTTACTTTCTAAAGAAATTAAATGGAATTTCACTAAATTTCTCATCGATAAAGACGGTCAGGTAGTAAAAAGATATGCCCCAACAACAGAGCCTGAAAAAATAGATAAAGATATTAAAGAACAATTGTAATATCTTCTTTGATTCACCAAATAAGCAGAGAGTTAATCTCTGCTTAACTTTAATCACACAAAGCACTAAAAACGATATTCCGCAATTTCCTTGTAAGAGATGTTGTACCTGCTTCTTTTTTCTGCATCATAAATAAGAATGTAAGGTCATCCTTTGGACAATTAATGAAATAACAACCAAGCCAACCGTCCCAGCCATATTCACCAAGGCTTCCTAAATTCGCAGCATGAGACGGGTTTGTTAAGACGCGCATGAAGTTACCGTAGCTGTATCCTGATTGCCCCCACGAGTCAAATCCTTTTTGCTGGTCTGCGCTCAACGTAGCTGTTGTTAAAAAGTCGACTGTTTTTTCCCGTAATAGTCGAGTGCCATTTACTCTTCCTTTTTTCATCAGCATATTAGCAAACTTCGCATAATCATCAACAGTTGAGACTAAACCCGCTCCACCAGATTCAAAGGCGGGATTTCGATCCATTTGATGAATGATCCCTAAGTGGTTGCCGGTGTATTGCTCTAAAATTCTATCTTCTGAATTTGTATACGTTTTCACAAGACGGCATCGTTTTTCTTCAGGGAGCCAAAACCCTGTATCTTTCATTTGAAGTGGTTCAAACAACTCTTTATTTAAAAATTCTCCAAACCTCTGACCACTCACAACCTCAATGACAGCACCAAGCACATCTGATGAAGTTCCATATTGCCACGATGTACCGGGTTGGAAAGCAAGTGGGACTTTACCCAGTTTGTTCATAGCTTCTACGGTCCCGAGTGGTGAATCTCCTAAAAGCCTTCGATCCACTTCTTCAAACACAGCCGTTGTGCCCTGTCCTGCTTTATCATCTCCACCATACACTAACCCTGAAGTCATGGAAAGTAAATCATGCAATGTAACATCCCGATCAACAGGAACTAAGCTTCCTTTCTTTTCGACCATTTGGTGCTGAAATCCATTTAAAAATTGACTGACCGGCTCATTTAACTCGATTTCTCCACGCTCTACTAGAATCATTGCTGCAGCAGCAGTGACCGGCTTAGTCATCGAATATAAACGAAAAATAGAATCTCTTTGAATGGGAAGCCCCGCCTCAATATCAGCAAGACCATCTTCATGATAAAAGATTTCTTCTCCTTTTTTTAACACAAGCATGTTCGCACCGGCAAGGTCTTGATTTTCAATGCTTTTTCTAACAACTTTTTTTAGTTGACTTATTGCGTTATGGTCCATCAATTCGATCTACTCCTCTATGAAATTTATCACTTCAAACTAGTAGGGAAGAGATAAGTTCCCTTCCCTTAGATTCATCGTATATTATTTCATATATCGATATTCCATCAAACTATTTAAAATTGAGATCTCCTGTAATAATTCCTCTCCAACATTTGTCTCCAACACTTTTTTCCTCTCTAATTCTTTATCTACGATTCTCTTAACGGATAATACGTCTGTTCCATTTAATAGGACATCGTCTTTGGAATTAAAGTGTTTATGTGCGACAAGCTGCATACCGTAGGAATTATATAACAAGGTGTATCCGGCAATCCCTGTTGTTGATTGATATGCTTTTGAAAACCCGCCATCAATTACAATCATTTTCCCGTTTGCTTTGATCGGATTTTCTCCTTCAATTTCTTTTACAGGTGTATGGCCATTTATGATATGTCCATGATCAGGATTTAGATTAAACTCTAATAAGATTTTTTGACAGATTTCTTCGTTTTCACGTAAATGGTAATACGGATTTTTCTTCTCTTTATGTGTTGCTTTATCCTTTATGAAATAGCGTTCAAATGTTGTCATCGCTCTTTTTCCAAAGAGTGAGGAATATTCACCTGTCCATAAATACCACACCATATCTGTTGCAAGGTCATCTGTTTTTTCAGGATGTGCAAAGGAGAGACGTAAATGACGCTCAAACACATCGAGTAATTCACGTCCTGCATATGTTTTTCCTTCAATGACCATTCCTTCCATATTTCCTTCATCATCTAATGGAATACAGCCATGTATCAGCAGATTACCATTATATTTTAAATATAGATTTCCTTTTTTCATTAGAAAATTCATGTGACGTGCAAGCTTTTCCGAATGCTGTACTGAAAATAAAAGCTTGTCTATTACTTGCTTCTCTTCTTCTAATAATTGGTCCGGCTGTTCAGGATTTACAGTAGCAAAGCACGTATTTTCTAAAGGATATTTTTTTCCTCCGATGGTTATTTCGTTATTTTCATAATCGATTTTTTCAAGTAAAAGTCGCTCAGACATATTGAATGTCGGACGTCTTTTAATGATCGGACTTTCGAGCTTGAACTGAATCATGGCGATTGCTTGATGAATTTTTGTTATTTGCAGTTTTTCTTCATCAGAAACGTTATCATCAGGCTGAATTTTCGGTCTGAATGCAGGATTATCTTTATAATATTTATTTGCCAGGTTCATAAGTGGTCGGAGATTTATTCCATATACATCTTCGATAATATCTAAATTGTTATAGCGCGCACAAATACGAATAATGTTAGCAAGACAAACCTTTGAACCGGCAAATGCACCGATCCACAGCACATCATGATTCCCCCACTGAATATCAACCGAGTGATAATTAATCAAAGCTTCCATAATTTTATCCGGCTCCGGTCCACGATCATAAATATCCCCTACAACATGAAGATGATCAACTACCAAACGTTGTGTCGTATAGGCTAGTCCAATAATAAGCTTATCAGCTTGGCCGAGAGTTATAATTTGCTGAACAATGCTTGTATAATATGGTTCTTTAAAATTAGTAAACTCATCTGTTTTGTATAAAAGTTCTTCAATAATATAGACAAATTGACTAGGCAGAGCCTTACGTAACTTTGATCTGGTATATTTAGAAGAAGCATAGGAAATGAGCTTAATCATTCTCTCAATGATAACGGTGTACCACTGGAATAATTCTTCTTCATTGCTAAAATGATTTTTCATTAGCTTGATTTTATCTTCAGGGTAATACACTAAAGTCGCAAACTCTTTGATTTCTTTTTCAGTTAACACTTTTTTGTAAATATCTTCTATTTTCTCCCTTACCTTCCCAGATCCATTACGTAATACATGCTGAAACGCTTGAAACTCTCCATGTAAATCACTAACAAAATGCTCTGTTCCTTTTGGCAAATTCAAGATCGCCTCAAGATTAATAATCTCAGTAACGACCTTTTCCTCACAATCATACTTTTGCGCTAATAAATCCAAGTGTTTAGTGTGCAAATTTTGTATCCCCTTTCACTACTCTCTCTTTATTATACAATGACTTGATAGAGATGAAATACTAATATTATTAGAGAAAACTATTTTTATTATTAAAATGAAAATGATCTTTTTATTATCTTTATTTACAAGAGGTGGGTCGGAGGGACAGGTCCCTTGTCCCACATTTATCCATAAATTATTATACAAGATTATGAAAATTTGGATTATTTATATTCTAGATGTCATTATGAAAACGGTCAAGAGGTCAGGGGATTTACTCCTTGGTCAAAGTTAGAAATGGTCAGGTCTTCGCCAAATCCTAATGGTGATAGCCTTCGTTATATTTAAGCTATAAGCCAGAAAATTCATATACTTTCTGATAGTATAAAAAAAGGGCCAGTGGTCCAGTTTACCTGTCCCTCTGACCCAACCCACTCTTACCCAGTATTTTTATGAGAAGAGATCTTTTAGTCGTGCCCAGAATCCTTTTTCTTTTTCTTTTGGTTTTTGCGTTTCTTGTTTTTCTTCTTTTTTGATGCTTTCTGTTTTGATGACGAATTGGACGGAGTTTACTTGTTCATTTTTAGGTGATACAAAGGATACTGCTTCGAAATCAGATTTGTCATAGTCGTCGATCATTTCATTTACTTCTTGTTTCATTTGATCAGGTAAATCACTAGTTGATTCATAAAGTTCCTCTGTTCCGTCATGAAGCTTACTTACTCCATTTTCCAGTTCACCTGTTCCATTTGAAAGCTCTTCGATACCTGTGTGTAACTTAGCATAGGAGTCTGACAATTGACCTACTCCGCCTGAATATTCTACTAAGCCTGAGTGAAAGGCGCCATAATTAGAAGAAAGTTTATTTATTCCGTCCTGCAGTTGCGCAATTGAGTCAGCAACGTCCATCTGCTCGAGTGAGGATGCAATTCCGTTTTTCATCGTTTCAAGATTGTTCGCCATCTCTATTAAAGCACCGTTCACCTGGTTTAGTGTTGCACTTACTCCATCAAATGCTCCCTTTACAGCCGAATAGGTTCCCTTTGCTGTGCGTGCCGCAGCATATGTTTCAAGTAATTGATTCAAGACTTCTTGATCTGCCCCGCTACTATATAACGCTTTCGTTTCTTCTTCTGTAATCTCGTATTCAGGAATAGCTTCCATTGCTTTTTTTAGCTCATTGTATGCCTTGGCATAATTTTCATTAAATGTAGTCAAGCCTTTACCTATTTCTCTTAGTCCACCCGCAATTTGGCCGAGTCCATCTTCCAATTTTTTAAAATCACCGAGACCCATTTCCTCTGAGCTACTGCTAAGAGAGGTATTCAATGTTTCGAGTGCTTGTTGAATATTTTTGGAGGCACTGATCAGTTCTTTAGAAGAGCCATCTATTTTCGACATTCCTTCTTTAAATGCTTGTGATCCTTTCTTCAGTTCGTAGACTCCATTATTTAGTTCAGATACTCCATCATTTAAATCGCCAACACCATTGTTAATGTCACGAATCGCATTTGTTAATAACTCCATATCACCTGTCATATCATCAATGTTTGGTGCATCGATTGGCATGGAAGATGGAATAGCTGTGATATCGATGCCATCTAATTCGAAACCTAGAGCATCAGCTTCAACTGTTAGTTCTTCCTCTTTTTCAGGCATGACTGTGAAGGTCACTTGTTTGTTTTTCCCAGCATTAGCCAGCATCCCGTCTGGTGCTTTTATATTGCTATATAATTCTGTATTAAGTGAAAGAGATATTTGTAATAAGTAGTTTTCAAAAAATAGCGGATCTACTTGTTCATTGGCAGAAGTATTAATCACAATTTGCACATGGCCTTTTTGTCCAGCCAATTCATCAGGGTTGATTTGTTTTCCATTTAATAGATAGGAAATAGATATATTCCAAGGCAATGGTTCTTCCTTCATATTGCCTTGATAATAAAATTTCCCCTTTGAATCGGCTGTAAATTCGACTGTATGATTCTTTTGTTCCAGCTGTGTTAAGTCTGTTAAGTTTTTTAAG
Source organism: Metabacillus schmidteae (assembly GCF_903166545.1). Taxonomy (NCBI): domain Bacteria; kingdom Bacillati; phylum Bacillota; class Bacilli; order Caryophanales; family Bacillaceae; genus Metabacillus; species Metabacillus schmidteae. The sequence goes on from NZ_CAESCH010000001.1 coordinate 3,274,580, forward strand.
CTGGTATACGGCCCATAATCAATAATTTCACCGGGCTTTTCTATATCTAAGATGTTGACAACATACGCCTCCTGTCTTTCTCCAGTGGCACTAAGTTTTGCATAGACAACCTCATCTTTAGATGAAACTTCTCCTATTTGTTGAGAAGACTCAGCATTTGAGTTGCTGTCATTTGTAGCAGCCGTAACTTGTATAGAAGGTATGACGATAATCGTTGTTGTCAAGACAAGTAGTATTTTACTTATGCTTTTTTTCATCATTTCTTCTCCTTATAAAAGTTTGCTTTTAACGTTGTTTTTGCAATCAGCTTATCAAAAACCAAAAACATTGCCGGCAGGAAGAAAACGACCATAATAAAGGCAAGCATTGCCCCTCTTCCAAGCAATAACCCGATTGAAGAAACAATTGGATTTGTGGATGTAATCCATAAGATAAACCCTACGCTCGATAAAATAGCTCCGGAAATTCCAATAGAGAAAATCTTCTCATCTAATGTTTTCTTCATCGCTTCGAGTGCCGTCATGTCCTGTCGATATTCTTTATAAGCATCTGTTAAAAGAATCGCATAATCAACTGTCGCCGCAAGCTGAATAATACTGATCAACAGGTATCCCACATAAACTAATGAAGAATCTGTAAAATATGGAACCGAGAGATTAATCCATACCGCTGTCTGAATCGTCAAAAGCAGGACGATTGGAATGGAGATCGATTTAAATGTAACGATCAGGACAAACGCAATCGTAATAATGGTCAAAAGATTCACCAACGTATTATCCTTTTGAACGGTATTTTTTATATCATATAATGTGACGCTTTCACCAACTGAATAGACATGATCATAATATTTTTCTGCGCTGCTATGGACTTGATCAATTAATTTAAACGCCTCTTCTCCCTCGGTTTTCGTATCTGTTTGAAGAATTAATCGACTATAATTTTCTGAGTAAAATTGCTCTGTTACAGAAGGATCCAAATACTCAGGTGGAATCGCCGAACTAACAGTGTTTACATAAGCAAGTACGCTGGACACATTCTCAATATTTTCTAATTCTTGAACTAACTCTTCTTCTTTCGCAATATCTCCTTTTGGTACCAGCAATACGAGTGGTGTGCTTTCACCAAAATGCTCTTTAATTTTGACTATATCGCTGCCAGCTCTTGTTTCTTCTGGTTGATCACCGATTCCATAGATAAAATTTGTCTGACTTTGTGCCAAAAATGCCGGTACAACTAATAAAAAAACAATAAGTAAGCTGGGAATTTTCATTTTCATTACTGCATTACCTTTGTTCTTTATATAAGGAAGTAATGGTTTATGCTGCGTTTTATCAATCCATTTATAAAACACTAGCGTAAGTGCCGGTAAAAAGACCATTACACTAATGAAACTTAATAAAATACCTTTTACTAAGTTAATCCCTAAATCTGAACCAATTTCAAAGTTCATAAACGAGAGTGCAATAAACCCAAAAAAGGTTGTTGACGCACTTGCCGTGATCGCAGAGAACGATTTTTTCATGGCAAGCTGCATAGCTTCTTGTGGATCAGCTATTTTCTTCCGATAATCTGAAAAACTATGTAGAAGGAAAATCGCATAATCAAGTGATACCGCCAGCTGTAAGATTGGAGCAACAGATTGAGTCACAAAGGATACTTCGCCGAGAAACATATTTGTACCCATATTTATTAAGATTGACACACCTATAGCTGTTAAAAATAACACCGGCTCTACCCAGGATGTTGTTGAAACAACTAAAATGATAATAATAATAGGAACTAACAAAGCAGCTGCATACATAGATTCCGTTCCAGCCATTTTTTGTTGTGTGGCCGTATTCAGAGATTCCCCTGCCATCGCATTTTCCTCACCAATAAGCTTATAGATTTCATCTGTTATGGCAACTTCATCTCCATCGCGAATACTAAACGAAAATAATGCTTTTCCATCCTTATAATAGGTTTCAACAGTCTCTTCATCTGCCATTTCGAGTGGAGCTTTTATATCGATCGCATCATCTAACCACGTAACATCTGACACACCATCAATCACAGCTAATTCCTTTTTAAAAGCAAGAGCTTCCTGAATGGTCACATCATTAACCATAACTCGGTTCGACGGAACACCCCCCTCAAACTCCTGCTCCATGATGTCCAATGCTTTTGTTGACTGTGCATCATCCGGCAAGTAATCTGTCATATCATAGTTTACTGATACTGTTAATGATGCCAAGGAACAGATGATGGTAAGGATCATAAATGTAATGACGACTGCTTTTTTATGTTTAATAATTCGTGCTGCACTATTTATAAGTTTTCACCCTCTCTTGCCTTTTTTTCATGTTCACCCTATCATTATATTGACACGGTGTTGGCTATTCAACAATCAGTTATTTAACATCCGTTAGTTGAACAACATATTTACAATATATGTTGGATAATGCATATGAAAAGGTGATTTTTATGTCTAGTTCAAAACTGGATCGACGTAAAAAATATACGCAAATGGTATTAAAGGATAGTCTTATGCAACTATTAAAGGAAAAACAGATTTCCTCTATTACAGTTAAAGAAATATGTGAATGGGCTGATATTAATCGATCTACATTCTATTCTCATTTCACAGATCAGTTTGATCTTCTTGACAAAATAGAAAATGAGTTGATTGATGATATGGCTGGGTATTTACATCAGTGTAACTTTGAAAATGATCAAGACGATCTCCAGATGATTGAGAAATTATTGGAATACTTCGCATCAAAGCACGAGGTGTGTCAGACACTTCTTAATGAAAAAGTAGACACGACATTTCAAAACAAATTTGCACAGGATATCTTTATGAAAAACTGGAAAGCTGATAAACAACTAAGTAAGGAAATGTCTATGTATTTAAGTATTTTTACTATTAGCGGGAGTATCTATACGATTAAATCATGGCTAAATCAAGGTATGGATAAATCCCCAAAAGAAATGGCAGAAATCATTAATCATGTAATAAAAAATGGATTAAATGGAATGAAGGGACATGGGGACAGGTCAATTGTCCCAAAGTAAAAAAAAGGGACAGTGAACCTGTCCCCTTGACCCATAAAACTACATCTCTATGTATAAATAACAATTCTATATTAGTTTTCGCAAAATCATATCAAATTGATATTTGTTTTATCTAAGTTTGAGATATATAATAAAGACAAGAAGTTAAGGAAAGCGATTACAACATTATAACAACAAAAGATTAAGTCTTGGTTTATACATAAGGAGGATTTTAAAATGAGCAAAGTAGCCAGAGATTATAAAGTGAATAAATTATTAGATAAACAAAAATTTAGTGAAAAACAAGTGTCCGAAATGTCAGATGCACAAATTGAATACTATCACTGGCTCTATTTTGAAGATTCTGTTTACGATTATATGTAATGATTAGTTTAATAGATGAATAAAAGCGAACATCAATTGATGTTCGCTTTTATTATGTTATCCCCAAATCTCTTTCGAAATATCAACGATATACTTTAACTTCTCCCATTGTTCTTCTTCTGTTAGGATATTTCCATGATGAGTTGAAGCAAAGCCACATTGTGGACTAATACAAATTTGCTCAAGTGGTACATATTTTGTTGCTTCTTCCACACGTGCCTTAATGTTTTCTTTATCTTCCAGCTTGCCATGCTTTGATGTGAATACCCCAAGAACGACTTGTGGTCCTCCATTTGGAATGTATTCTAACGGTGCAAAATCTCCAGAACGATCATCATCATATTCTAAGAAAAATCCGTTTACTTTTTCTTTTGCAAATAATGTTGGCGCGATTTTAGCATAGCTGCCTTCAAATGCCCATGTTGAACGGTAATTACCACGGCAAAGATGTGTTGTAATAATAAGATCTTCCGGTTTATCCTCTAATACACCATTTGCCACTCGTAAGGCTAAGTCGATTAACTGTTCACGAGAATAGCCACTATCATTAAACGGAATTTCCGGTGCGTTCAGTCCTGCAATGTATACATCATCAAGCTGCAGGTACCGACAACCAGCATCATAAAAAGCTTTAATAGCATCACGGTATGTTTGGATAACATCATTTGTATATTCTTCAAGGTCTGGATAAATGTCTAAATTGCGAATTCCTGCATTGAATAATTGGTTAGGACTAGGAATTGTTTGTTTTGCAACCGCACGATCACCAACGATTTCTTTAAATTCAATAAATTCTTTTACGTGTGGATGATCCGGATTAAATGAGATTTTTCCAGTTACTCGTACATCGTATCTTTCTGTTTCTTCACCATTGAATTTAAACCCATGACCTGGCACATATCCTTCTACACCATTTAAATGCTCTAAAAAGTCTGTATGCCAAAATCTGCGGCGGAATTCTCCATCTGTTACAGCTTGCAGGCCAACTTCAATTTGCTTGTCTACAACTTTTTTTATTTCTTCTGTTTCAATATCATGTAATTGTTGAGCTGTAATTGTTCCTGCCTGAAAATCTTTTCTAGCGTTATGAATTCGTTCCGGTCTTAATAAACTTCCCACGTGATCTGCTCTAAATGGTGCTTTTACTAATGTTTTTGTCATGTAGAACTCTCCCTTATTAAAAAATTTACCTACAGTATAGAATTTCTATGTATATCGATAAACAAATCGAATTAACTGTAGTACTTAATACCTTAAAACTAAAAAACCCTCTTCATAAATAAGAAGAGGGGTTCGTTAGCATAGTTATACCTTGCTCCTCTTATCTCTATAGCATCATGCTACTGGAGTTGGCACAGTACTTATTAAAGTCCGCTGCCGAGGTATCATAGGGCCAGTCCCTCCACCTCTCTTGATAAGAAAATATCAAAATATTAAGTTAATACAATTAATATACTCTTTCCTTAAGTAAGATGTCAAACATTAATTGTAAAATTTTCTAGTTTATAAACTATTAAGTAACAGTATATTTATCCTTAATAGAATTTTTGGAATTGGGTGAATACCCATAGCAATACCCAAACCATTGAATATGTTGTGATTGTGGGAAAAACAGATGATGGAGGTAATAATAAATGAATAACATGTATCACACTATGACTCAGCCAATGCATATGGACAATATGAATATGATGCAGCAGCCTATGCACATGGAAAATATGATGCAGCCCAAGCAAGTGATGGTAGTAGAACCATACGTGTATGCTGCAACAAGTACATTAGTTGGAAAGCGGGCAGTACTTGAAACAACAAGAGGAAGAGTAGCTGGACTTGTTATGGATGTAAAACCAGATCATGTTGTTCTTCAAGAACGTGAATCTACTTTTTTTGTTCGCTTATGTGAAGTTGTTTGGATTATGCCTGACACTTCTCAAAAATGACCTTACAGAGAATAAGACTTTATTTCTCATTAGAGAGGTAAAGTTTTTTTACATAAGCTTTCTTTTAGTTTAACCAAAACATATTCGTATAAAATATAATAGAAATGAGAACATTAATTTTATAAATTGGAGTGAAGCAGATGACAAAATCAAAAGCAAAAAAGCAAAGAGAAAAATTATTGCGGGAAGGTAAAAGAGATCCAGTATTAAATCGAGGAACATATGCATTAGCCGATATGAACACTAGAGTGACGAAAACAAAACATGAAAAAGTAAATCAAGTAAAACATAAAAAGCGTCTATCTGACCAGGATGATCATGGGACAGATGGACGCTTTTTTACATGCCAATTGAATTGGCAGAAATGCCTTGGCATAGCGACTACTTTATTTCTTTTCCACCGCATGTCCACCGAACTCATTTCGCAATGCAGCAACAACTTTACCTGTAAAGGTATCTGTTTCCAGCGATCGGTATCTCATCATTAATGAAAGTGCAATAACAGGAGTTGCTGCTTGGAGATCTAACGCTTCTTCAACCGTCCATTTCCCTTCACCAGATGAGTGCATAATTCCCTTAATATCATGTAGTTTGGCATCTTTGGCAAATGCATTCTCTGTAAGTTCCATTAACCATGACCGAATGACAGAACCATTACTCCAAACTCTTGCTACTCGTTCATAATCATAATCGAATTGGCTTTTTTCTAGAACCTCGAATCCTTCTCCGATAGCTGCCATCATTCCATACTCAATCCCATTATGAACCATTTTTAAGAAGTGGCCACTTCCTGATTTCCCTGTATATAAATAGCCTTTTTCAACTGCCGTGTCCCGGAAGATTGGTTCAACGACCTCCCATGCCTCCTGGTCGCCTCCAATCATATAATTTGCGCCATTGCGAGCACCTTCCATCCCGCCTGATGTTCCAACATCAAGGTAGCTTACCCCCACTTCCTTAAACTCATCATATCTTCGCATTGACTCACTATAATGAGAATTACCTGCTTCAATGACGATATCACCACTAGATAGCAGTGGCTTAACATCCTGTATCACTTGATCAACGACTTTATGTGGCACCATGATCCACACAATTCTTGGACTTTCAAGAGACTGTACCAGTTCCTTTAAATCCGAGGTTCCTCGAGCACCATATTGTTTTATCTCATCTACTGTTTTTTCATTAATATCAAACGCAACCACTTCATGTTGGTGATCGATGAGATTTTTACTAATATTTAACCCCATTTTACCTAATCCAATTAAGCCTACTTTCATTACTACCACTCCTTTAATTAGTCCGACTCAACGGTTACTTGTTGTTGTTCAGCTTTTGAGATCTATTTTCAGTTTGAATATCATTTTCAATTGTGTTGTCAATTGACCACCATGCAAATCCATCTTCTTCAAGTAGTTTGTGTGCAGCAGTTGGACCATATGATCCAGATGGATACTCATGAAGCGGGACAAGATTTTCCTTAAATGCATCAAGAATTGGTTGAACAAGTTGCCAAGATAATTCTACTTCCTTCCAGTGAGCAAAATAAGTAGCATCACCCTCTAATGCATCTACCAATATAATTTCATAAGCCTCGGGAATGTCACTCTGTTCAGGTGTAAAGTCAACATGGATCGGTTCAATCTTCCCTTCTTTCAAAGGGTTACGACTATTTAGTTGGAATGACACTTCTGTATCAGGGTTAATTCCGATTTCCAATAGATTTGGCTCCGTTTTTCCATCGTATTTCGGTAATAGATTTTTAAATTCAATCACAATCCGAGTGGATTTTTCTCTCATTCGCTTTCCTGTTCGAATATAAAATGGGACACCCTTCCATAACGGATCATCAATCCAAAGGCGTGCAGCGATGAATGTATCAGTCATAGAAGATGGATCAATATTTGGTTCATCCTTATATCCAATTACTTGCTGACTATTTATTTCTCCAGAACCATATTGACCTCTAACAACGTCTTTAGAAACGTCTTCCTTTTTCAATGGACGAACAGCTTCCATTATCTTTCTCTTTTCTTGTTGTACCGTATTTGCAGAAAAGCTTTTAGGAAAATGCATACTAACCATCATCAGCAACTGCATCATATGGTTTTGAACCATATCACGAATCGCCCCTGCCTTGTCATAATAGGAAGCCCGCTTCTCAACTCCTACTGTTTCACTTGCAGTAATTTGGACATTCGCGATATGTTCATTGTTCCATAAACTTTGAAGGACAGGATTTGCAAATTCCAATGTTTCCAGGTTCTGAACCATTGGCTTGCCTAAATAATGATCAATTCTGTAAATTTCTTCTTCATCAAAAACACTAGAAAGTTTTTCATTCAATTCACGTGCTGACGTGACATCATGCCCAAATGGTTTCTCAATGAGGAGACGCTTCCAGCCTTTTGTTTGAACTAAATTAGACTCTTGCAGCTTTAAAACAATGATCTCAAAAAACTGTGGAGCTACCGAAAGATAAAACAATCTGTTTCCTGGGATATGTAACTCAATTTCACGAGCTTTTATTAATGATAATAATCTTTCAAATTCTGAACCTTGTGTCACATCGACCTTACAATATCGAATAAGTTGTAAAAAACCACTCATTTTTGGGTCACTTGCTGAATGATCTGAGTATGTTTCAATAGATTGTTGTACATAATTGTGAAATTCCTCATCCGTGTATTCCGTAATACTTGAACCTATGATTGAAAATGAGGCTGGCAGCTTTTGGTGAAGAAACAACTCAAATAAGGCCGGGATGATTTTTCTTTTTGCTAAATCTCCTGTAGCACCAAATAAGACAAAAGTTGAATGATCCATTTTCCGACCTCCATAAGTCATACATCATTTTGATAGAATTGATTACTAAGTAGTCTTTCCGTTCTTTTTTGAATTTATCTACAATGATTGATCAATTCGACAACAAAAAAATCCTTCATGTTTATACATAAAGGATTTAATTCCCATTAATTGATCGTTATAAACCTTGAAAAACTAACCGTATTCCAACCACTACTAACACAAGTCTTAGTATTACAACAACTGTCCCATCTTTTAAACGACCATTAATATAAGCACCAAGTTTTGCGCCAATCCATGCTCCAGGTGCTAATCCCAAGATCCATAACCAGTCAACATTGCCGAGTTGAATATGTGTAATTGAGCCAATAATCGATGACAAAAACACCATAAACATTGATGTTGCTACCGCTATTGAAGCAGGAAATCGGAATAATAGAAGCATCGTCGGGACCATTAAAGAACCTCCACCAATCCCAAATAAACCAGACAAAACCCCAACAATAAATGCAATCACAACTGCTAAAACAGGTTGAAAGTATAATGTATGTTTTATCCCTTGTTTATCTTCAAAGATATGAACAGAGCCTACTTGATTCGTTTTAGGCTTTATGTACTTTTGAACACTTAGGAGGATGGAAATGAAAATAACAAATATACCAAAGCATATATAAAATTGATTCAGTTCAATCTCTTTATTTACAAGAGCTCCAACTAAAGCTCCCGGTCCACTTCCGATAAAAAAGATAATGCCTGCTTTAAAGTAAACTGTTTTTTGCTTCATATACGCAATTGTAGAGGATAAACCTGTCACAATTAATATGAACATCGAGGTCCCCACAGCAAATTGTGGTGTAATGGAAGGCAATAGGTTCGTATATGTACCAATAAATAACAGAGCAGGCACAATAATGATACCTCCCCCTAATCCTACAAGGCTCCCAAGCATACCTCCAACTAAACCTATCATTAATAATAAAACCAACAACATATGTAAATCTCCCATTTATGATTTAAGCTTTTTTCCCTACTATAAAACCCACATAAAAAATAATAAGAGTATAACCGATGATCAGCAAAATCGATGTAGGAATTGACTGAGCATACGATATAAGGGCAGAAAAGATTTTTATTATTTGCGGAAGTAATTGATCTATTGTAGATAGATAATAAACATAAACAATAAATAAGCAAAAAATGATCAAAAAAATCGGGCGGAGTTTTTGCATGAAGCTTATGTCTTTTTTGCTTTTTTGGGTAGGCTTCTTTTTCACCACAGCCATAGTCCTGCACCCCTTTTCTATTATTTTATTTTTCTAGTATGAAGGATTGATATATGTTAAGCAATTTATTTTATGAATGAACTATGAACAAACGCGCAAGCGCCTTTATCACAGTTCAGGAATTTTATAATTTCCTAACGAACACAGCGAAACGACCCTTTAAATAAGGATCGCTTCATTGCTAGAAATTATCATGATAGAGTATTCCGTAAGGTGCTCTATTTTACGGTCTTCTATAGCTTCGGTTTCTTTCCTCTGCCATCGCCTCGGCTTTTGTAGCATGAACAGTCCCAAATGGATGGTGCGGAGGGGCATAGATTGAGTAAAGCTTTAATGGAACATTCCCTGTATTCGTTAAATTGTGCCATGTTCCAGCTGGAATCATGATTGCTGAATCATCATAGACATTGCGTTCAAAGTTTAAATTTTCTTTGCTTTTCCCCATTTGAACAATTCCTTGTCCTTGTTCAATCCGGAGAAACTGATCCTCATTTGGATGGATTTCCAAGCCAATATCCTCGCCGACGTTTATGCTCATTAATGTAACTTGGAGATGTTTACCTGTCCATATAGCAGTTCGAAATGTATTATTTTGCTTTGTTGCCTCATTAATGTTTACGACATAGGGTTTCGTTCCATAGTCTGCAATTGCCACTCTCGGATTTGAAAATCGATATGAATGATTTGAGTTTGATTGTTCTGTTACATCAGGGTATGGCCAATATATTGAGTGCCCTCCATAGTTAGGCACCGGTGCTGGAGCATAGTATGGATATTGATTCTGATGCACATAAGGAACAAAATACATTTACCTCAACTCCTTTCCTAGGTTCTAGGAATATCCTATGCATAGGAAGAGAGAATGGACTTTGAACCTCGTAATTTCTTTTTTATTTTTTTTGAATCGGGATCCATATCTCACTCCTAAATGTTGGTGATGAGTAGTTATTGTTTTCATTCCACAGGATTTCAGGCCCTTCTACTTGTTGATAGCTTGAAGATGGAAACCATTCTGAATAAATGCGCCCCCATGTTTCCTGAAGCTTATTTGGAAATGGTCCAACAGACTCAAACACAGCCCAAGTTAAAGCTGGAACCTCAAGTTGAGAAAAGTTTTCAGGACAATCTCTTGTAGTTGCAACACCAATATAATGATCAAGTTCACCCTTTTCCTCCATCCGCTCTTCTGAGAAATTAGTTGAAGCACTGATGATGCCCTTTGGTTCAATATTTGAAAGTTGTTTTAATTGATGAATCTTTTCAGGTGTGATTGATTTTGTCATGGCAGTGATGTCCGGGTTTTCCCCTTGAAAAACAATGGGAACTCGCCTCATCAATCCTATAATAGTAAATGGTGCTTTTTCTTCAATTCGATAATTCATTTCGCTTCCTCCCTTAATGGTTAACTGGAAGGTCATTGGCGGGAAAGCTTTTAATGATTGACCATTCTGTTTTGCTTCTGATGGTGTTATGCCATGTAATTGCTGAAATGCTCTTGTAAAGGAATCAGCCGAAGAATAACCAAATGTAACGGCGGCATCGATCACTTTCATTTGATTATGTGTAAGTTCAAAAGCTGCAAGGGTTAAGCGCCTCCTGCGGATGTATTCGGATAAAGGAATACCCGCCAGCAGGGAAAACATTTTTTTAAAGTGAAATTCAGAACACAGTGTCCGTCTAGCAACTTCCTTTACGTCAATTTCATCTGTAAGATGATCTTCAATATACATTATGGCATCATTCATATTTTTCAGCGAATCCATTCAGGTGACCTCCCTTTACCAACAAGATAACAAATAATAATTGAAGCGACCCGACTTTTTGAGTTCAATTTTGTAGGGTATGATTAATTTTGGGGACTATTTATTTTCTCAACAATGTACTCTGCATCATATCCTACTCCTTCCAATAATGCAGAACCACGACGATATTGCCATGGGAGACCGATAAGGTATAGCCCTTTTATATTTGTTACACCACGGTTATGTATGACATGTCCTTTATGATTCATAACATGATCTATTTTCAACCAGGAAAAATCAGTTTTAAAACCTGTAGCCCATATGATATTTTGAATTTCCAGTTCAGATGAATCCTCAAAAAATACTTTGTGTTGATTCCCATCTGTTACACGTTTCTTCAATTTAATATTTCCTTGTTTTATCACATCTTTTAATTCAAATCCAAAGATAGGATCCCCTCTTTTTTGAATGAGTTGCCCTAAAAAAGATGTATTCGTCGCTTTTAAGATTCCTAGCTTATCAAACCACCAGAAAATACTCTTTCCCAATAGGAATAAAGGAAAGTAACTTAATTTTTGACTAACAGCTAAAAATGTCTCTCTTTCTTTGGAAATTTCAACAGCAATTTGTGCACCGCTATTTCCACCACCAACGACTAAAACATTTCCATCAACCAATTGTTTTGGATTTCTATAATGTGATGAGTGAAGTTGATTGATACTGCCTGATAATTTCTTTGATAATGGTGGAATAGATGGTATGTGGAAAGGACCTGTTGCAATAACAAGATTTTTTGCTACATATTCACCTTTATTTGTCTCAATAAAAAAATGACCGTCCATTTTTGAAACACTTTCAACTTCTGTTTGAAAATGAATAGGAATGTTGAACTTCTCAGCATAATCCCCCAAGTAATCCACTACTTCACCTTTAGTTGGTAAACTATGTAACTCACCTTGAAATTTCATACCCGGTAAGCCACTATACATTCGAGGAGTAAATAACACTAATGAATCATATCTTTCTTTCCAACTCTCACCAACCTCATGACCTTTATCTAAAAGAATGAAATTTTTGTTAAACTGCTTAAGATAATAACCAACAGCAAGGCCTGCTTGACCTGCTCCTATTATAATTGTGTCGTACAATACAAACACCTCCGTTATATGAAAGAATGCTCATATAAACATTTTACCTGGAAATATTTGTACTTACCACATTTTTTCATTATTTAATTGAAAATAAATAGAACACTCACCAAATACCTAATTTTTTCGAGACTTTGAAAATCCCGTGATAAAAAAACAAGTAAAAAAGGCAACTGCCGTAACAAATCCAGAAAAGAATAAACCAATAAATCTCATAAACGTATCTTCACCAGGATATTGAGGTTCTAATGTTATCATCATAAAGATAGAAACGATTGTTAATATGAGGTAAAAACTACTGCCAACAGCTCCAAGTTTCAATCGGTTTACTTTTGATCCTTCCCATGCTTTGTTGATTACAACCCAAAGATAGATACTAACGATTACCGCTAAAATCATGATGACTAAGTGGATGTATGGAATTAAAAGAAACATGAGTCCATACAATACTCCTCCGGTTAGGAAAAATAAAACAGCATTTAATCCAAATAAACTTAACCCTGCTAACCATTGATTTTGAAACCAATGTCGTTGTCCAAGTTGATTAACCAGTGAATTATTTTTCGCTAAATGTTCTCCTATCCGATTCTTATATATAATCATTATCACAAGTCCAATTAAACCAAAAAATAATAGTGAAATCATTTTTCACATCTCCTCTCTTCATAATAATAGCTTAATATATTTTTTATTGTAATTCAATAAAAAATAACCAACTTTCAATACCTTTTTATTTACCATCGATAGTATATAGAATAAAAATTGATCAGTCCGGTATATTCTTCTTAATAATTATCATAATAATGAGGACAAACATACCATTTAAAAGGCGGTGAACAGATAATGAAAAAAGGTCTCCAAAATTCAAGTCTTGAGCAACAAAGAAATGATCATGAAACAGAATCAGCGTTTAAAAATGAGGGAGCAAAACAAAAGAACAAAGGGGCTAAAAAGTAAAACACTGATAAAAGAGCCAATAGGTTCCTTTTTAAAATTTAACAGAAAAAAAAGCACTCGAGTTACAAAGTGCTTTTTTCATTATTTCTGTATGTCCTTTTATTTCACTCCACCTTGAGCTTCCCATTCAGCAATTTCCTCACGAACTTTCGGTGCAACTTCTTTTCCTAATAATTCAATTGCTCTCATCACATCATCATGAGGCATTGTCCCTACAGGTACATGAAGCAAAAATCTTGTAATTCCAACATTTTTGCGAAGGTGAATAATTTTCTCCGCAACGGTATTTGGATCCCCTACATACAGAGCTCCATTTGAACTGCGTGCAGCATCAAAGCTTGCTCTGGTATAAGGTCCCCATCCACGTTCCTTTCCAAGTTTATTCATCGCTTGTTGTGTGGAAGGGAAAAATTTATCTGCTGCCTTTTCAGTCGTTTCAGCAATAAAGCCGTGAGAATGAGAGGCAATTGTTAGTTTTGAGATATTATGTCCTCCATGTGCGACTGCTTTTTTATATAGTTGGACCAATGGTTCAAATTGAATTGGACTTCCACCGATAATAGCTAACACTAATGGTAGTCCAAGAATACCCGCACGGACAACTGATTCAGAGTTACCCCCGCTGCCTATCCACACGGGAAGCGGATCTTGAACAGGTCTTGGATACACCCCTCTGTTTTGAATCGCCGGCCTGTGACCGCCTCTCCATGTTACTTTCTCAGAATCTCTTATATTTAGTAACAATTCAAGTTTTTCTTCAAATAATTCATCATAATCTTGCAAATCGTAACCAAATAATGGGAAAGATTCAATAAAGGAACCTCTGCCTGCCATAATTTCTGCTCGTCCATTCGATATCCCATCAAGTGTCGCAAAATCCTGAAACACTCGGACTGGATCAGCTGACGAAAGAACTGTTACAGCACTTGTTAATCGAATGTTTTTCGTTTGAGGTGCAGCCGCCGCTAGAATGATTGCTGGATTAGAAGCAGCGTAATCCTCCCGATGGTGCTCGCCAACTCCAAATACATCCAATCCTACTTGATCAGCTAAAATGATTTCCTCTACTACTTCCCGAATTCGCTGAGCATGGCTAATCACTTCACCAGTTTTTACGTCTGGTGTTGTTTCAACAAATGTACTAATCCCTATTTCCATATCTGTTTTACTCCTTTGCTGATAAATAGTATGTATAACAATTAGGTATTTTTAACTATTTTGTATACTTAATCTATTCTAATCTTTTTATTTCATACTTTGAAGTAAAACAACTCATAGGAACACCCTTAAAACTAGTGGATGTCCCTATTAGTTATTTTGTTTCGAGTATAAGCTTTATTTTCTCTAAGTCTTTTTTATTCGCTTTTTTCATCATCGTTGCCATAACTGGTGTAAAGAGTTTTGAAAAGCCGGATGGAATTCCTTTATTCCGTAATGTCATACGTGTCCGCCCCGAATCTATTTCCTCCCAGGTATAAATTGTTTCCATCGGAAATGGCCCGTTTGTAGTTTTCATGACTAATTTTTTTCCTGGTTCATACTCTTCAATTTCGTATACATATGCTAAGTCCCGTCCTAGAAAATTAGCTTTAAATGCAATTTGACTACCTATTGTAAGGGGTTTTGGAGTTTTCCACTCAGCAGAATGAATATTCACATACCATTCAGGAGCATGATCCGGATTTGTTGCATAATCTGAAACGATGGAAATCGGTTGATTAATTTCTATGTCTGTTCGTACGTCTACCATCTTTAGTTCCTCCAGCTTACATCCTATTTTTTATTTTCTACATAATTTTTTAATAATGTTCCTTTTCGACCCATCGGTTATACATTTCCTGAAGGGGAACCGCATTTAAATAATTAAGCTTGAATTTCCCACTCCGTCTTGTAACAATCAAATTCCCTTCCTCTAAAATACTCAAATGTTTCATGATCGCATATCTGGTTACTTCAGGAAATGAATCATTAAGTTCCCCGGTTGTTTTTGGAGTTCGTATCTATAAAGTACTTTAAGCTGAAATAAAAAAGCATGAAAACCTAAATCTAGTTTTCACGCCTTTCAATATTATTATTTTATGTATAGACTATATGATAATAATTTATATTTAAGAATTTTTCACGTCACACATTACTGATCCTTTTCTTAATAATTAAGCTTTTTGTTTTTTCATTCACATAGGCGTAAAAGATATCTTTTTCCGTGAGGTTTTGTTCTTTTAATTTATCTTTGAGCCATTCCTTGTTTTTGCCTAATAATTTCAAATTACGCACTTGAATTCTTCTATCAATAATAACCGAAATAGGTAGCCCTTCATCTTTGATTTGAATTTGCAGATGCTGGACAGTTACCGGTGTATTTTCAGGTTTTGCTATGACACTAATTTCTCCAATTGGCTCTAAAATTGCATAGTCAATATCAGATACCTTTGGAAAACCCTGACTTCTTAAAATAGATAATATTTGTGCAATGGAGAGCCTTGATTTTTCGATATTATCTTCAACAAATTCTCCATGCTTAATTAAAATTGTAGGTTCTCCCAAAAAAAATCGGTTTCCCCATTGCCATAATGTAAGCTTCGAGAACAATATATGGATGATGACAAGAATTCCTAGAGCATAAACAGTAGGAAGAAACTCTGTGCTAATGAGGGGTTCTGATGCAACTGTACCCACAATTATGATTGCAACTAAATCATATGGTGTCATTTGAATGATGGTGGATTTCCCCATTAACCTCATGATCATAATCGTTAAAAGGTAAATAACAAAAATCTTGAGGAGCAGCTCCATTATGTTCACCTCATACTATTTTTTTCCCTATTTTCCCCACTTTTTACGGTACTATGCTGTATGTACATTCCATCCATTTGAAAAAACAATTTATTAAGTTTTAAAAAATAAAAAAACACCCCTTAAATGCTCGTTTTGTTAACATTTAAGGGGGGTTTTTATCTATTATTTTCCATCAACAACTTCTTTTAATATTTCATATGATCTCTTTTGTTTTTCTTGATCAAAAATATAAGATACTGCCATAATTTCATCAACATTGTATTTTTCTTGAAAGCTTGTCAATTGATCTTTAATCGAGTTTTTTGATCCTAATAGAGTAACACTTGACATTGCCATCGACATTTCTCTTTCATGTGGCTGCCAAATAGTATCCATGCTATCTACTGGCGGACGTAAAGGACTTTGTGTACCTCTTACAACATTCAGGAAAAATTGCTGCATCGTTGTTTGTTCTCTTCTTGCTTCTTCGTCGCTTTCTGCTGCAATTACATTCAAGCAAACCATCATATATGGTTTATCTAAGTATTCAGATGGCTGGAAGCGACTACGGTAAATGGAGATTGCCTCTTCCATGTATCTTGGTGCAAAGTGTGAAGCAAACACATAAGGTAACCCTAATTTTGCTGCTAAATAAGCAGAGTCTGTAGATGAACCTAATATATATATAGGTATATTAGTTTCTACTCCTGGAAATGCCTTCACATATTCTTGTTCTTCTAATGGACCAAAATACGTAAGCAAAGCATTTACATCATCTGGAAATGTGTAAACTGAGTCATTTTGTGATCGTCTAAGGGCACTTGCTGTCATCATATCTGTACCTGGTGCACGTCCAAGGCCGAGGTCTAGGCGATTAGGATAAATGGTAGCCATCGTTCCAAATTGTTCGGCCACAACTAGAGGTGAATGATTTGGCAGCATGATTCCACCGGATCCAACACGGATTTTATTTGTATGTTCTAACGTATGTTTCATTAAGATAGAAGTGGCTGAGCTTACTAAAGTTGACGTGTTATGATGCTCAGCAATCCAATAACGAGAATAACCCATTGCTTCTGTAGCTTGAGCTAACTCAACCATTGAATCGATTGCTGCTTTGCTGTCCTCACCTTCACGAATAGGCACTAAATTTAACACTGAAACAGGAATTTGTATATTTGACATTACTACTTTCCTTTCTTCATTAAGTTACGATTCTATAGTAACAATTCCAACTCCAGAAAAAAACTTTTATGCTTATGATTCACTTCGATTTAGATTCAATTCACCTTTAAAAATACGAAAAGGCTGCTGTTACCTTGAACAGCAGCCTTCTTTTACTATTAAATTAAACGAGTTGTCACAATTCCTTCAATTTTTGTGATTTGAGCTTCTAGTTGAGGAATGATGTCACCGTTAACTTCGTTATCAATGTCGATCATTGTGTATGCATACTCACCACGGCTTCTATTCACCATGTCTGCGATATTTAAGTTATAACTTGAAATCGCTTGTGTGATTTGACCAACCATGTTTGGAACATTTTTATGGAATGACGCTACACGGCGCTTACCAGTGAATGGTAGTGAAGCATTCGGGAAGTTTACAGAGTTTTTAATATTACCAGTCTCTAAAAAGTCCTTTACTTGACGAGCAGCCATAATTGCACAATTTTCTTCAGATTCTTTTGTAGATGCACCTAAATGTGGAATTGGAACAACGTTTTTCATTTTTATTACATTTTCATTAGGGAAATCTGTTACATATTTGCCTACTTTACCATTTTCAAGTGCTACTTTCATGTTCTCTTCATTTACTAACTCACCACGAGAGAAGTTTAAGATGTGAACACCTGTCTTCATAATCGCAAATGTTTCTTCATTGAACATTCCTTTTGTATCTGGAGTTAATGGAACGTGAACTGTAATGTAATCAGAGTTTGCAAATAATTGCTCCAGGCTCATTGCACGCTGTACTTTACGAGATAAATTCCAAGCTGTATCAACTGAAATGAATGGGTCAAAACCAATTACGTCCATATCTAATCCAAGTGCATCGTTCGCTACAAGTGCACCGATTGCACCTAACCCGATAACCCCTAGAGTTTTCCCTTTAATCTCTTTACCAACGAATTGTTTCTTACCTGCCTCTACCAGCTTCGGAATTTGATCTCCTTCACCTTCAAGTGATTTCGTCCATTCAACACCAGCAAATAAATTACGAGAAGAAGCCATAAGTGTTGTTAAAACCATTTCTTTAACCGCATTTGCATTTGCACCAGGTGTATTGAATACAACGATTCCTTGCTCTGTGCATTTTTCAACAGGAATGTTATTTACACCAGCACCTGCGCGTGCAATAGCTTTTAAGTTGTTCTCAAATTCCATTGAGTGCATGTTGAAGCTTCGTAAAACAATGGCATCAGGATTATCACTATCATTATCAATTGCGTAGTTGCCTTTGCTAAAAACATTTAAACCAACTTCTGCAATATTATTTAGTGTTTTAATTGTTTTTACTTTTTCTAATGTTGTTGTACTCATTGAAATCTCCTCTTTTCGGGTGTTTTTAAAATTTTATGAATATTTTCATTTTAATAAGATAATGGAATTATATCATAGTTCGACATAAACATCCTACCTTTATTAAACAGAAAAAGGTAAGGGATTAAACTCCCTTACCTTTGCCCAGGCGAACGGCTTCGACACTATGTGCTCCCTCACGGTAATCCGTGTTTCGCCAGTTACACATAGCCTTTTTAATTACTTATATCATATCATATTTTGAACGAACTTCAAGGGTAATTTGCGGAATATTATTATTTTAATCATTTTATTTTTTTACAGTAATATACAGTAATTAGTATAGGGATGGTTGATTGCAGCTCCAGGAGTCTCGCACCTTCCGCTTCAATCAACCTAAATAGTTTACTTACAGTAACTTTAGCAAAAAACATTCTATATCAATTAAATAAACATTTGTTTAATTAGTGCTCACGTATGAATAATAAAGAGCTCTATCCTACTAGAAAATGTTTGATAATTCATAAAACATTTCCTGGGTAAGCGCATAAGCTGACTTTTTTCGCGGTATGAATGTCGATTATATGTATATAGAAGGTGCTATGTAATTGATCAGGTTAAACTATTTGCAACGGTAATGTTCCTATTGCTAAAATAGCTTCATTAAATCATAGAGGTGAATTAGATGAAAATTGAAATTTGGTCTGATTTTGTATGTCCATTTTGTTATATAGGAAAACGTAGATTGGAACTGGCACTGGAACAATTTCCTCATAAGGATCAAGTAGAAGTTGAATATAAAAGTTTTGAATTAGATCCTCATGCACCGACACATTCAGAGCAAGGGATATATGAATCTTTAGCTGCAAAATACGGTTCAACGGTTGAACAAATGAAGCAAATGAATAAAGGACTTATACAACAAGCTGCTGAGCTAGGATTAGATTTTGAATTTGGACAAATGAAACCGACGAATACGTTCAATGCTCATCGCTTAGCGAAATATGCCAAGATAATTGGAAAAGACAAAGAACTTACGGAAAATCTATTATCAGCCTATTTTACAAAATCGAAAAATGTTGGTGATATAGACACATTGATTGCTATTGCGGAGGATTCTGGAATCGAGAGAAAAAAAGCTCTAGAGATTTTATCAAACGAAATAGAATTCGAGCAAGATGTACGAACTGACCAAAGATTAGCACAGCAATATGGAATAAAAGGGGTGCCTTTCTTTCTAATCAACCAAAAATATGCTATCTCAGGTGCACAGTCTAGTGAAACATTTGCAAATGCACTTCAAAAGGTATGGGAAGAGGAACATCAAAAACCAATATTTGAAGATCTAACAACATCTGACCAAGATGTATGTTCTGATGAAGGTTGCATCATACCCAAAAACAACGAAAAGTAAACATAATCGAAAAAGAATGTCTAAGGAAACTAGTCATTCTTTTTCGATTATTAGAATCCATTTATAATATCCAACCAAAATAAGTAACAAAATGGGATTCACAAAGGCAGAAATCCCTAAATTCCACCAACCATATTCAAAATATCCCCATGGAGAGGGAAAACTAGCTAACCATTCATAAAATAATAAAAATAATTCCCATATAAAAATATAACGTACAATTCTAAATAAGCTTTGGTTATATGGAAACCAATTTAGAAACATAATATTAACAGGAGGAATTAAAACAGTATAGGCAGGAAATGCCTCCCAATCTACTTCTGGCGTTATGTACCAGTAGCCGTGATATTTCAGGTCAACAAAAATATCAAATATTAGCTGAAAAGCTATTGTAAAAACCCAAATATGGACTATTTGATTTTTTGTTAATTTCTTATTTGTTATATAAGCTAGAAAATTAAAAATTAAGACCGAAAGAAGTAATAAAATCAACTTAGTACTCCTTCCTAAATAGAGTAACAAAGAAGATCTTTTTATAGATAATATAACTATTAGGATTAAAAAGGCAATAAACCATAAAGATATCTCCGTTCTACTTTATAATCTCCCTTCTATCCTTTACTTTATTGAAAAACATTATCCCTATTTTGAAAATATTGGAAAATACAAAAATGACTTATAAGCGCACTTTTAGAGTAGCTTGACAAGTCATTTCATCATAACAGCGCATCCGCCTCAACAATTTCCAGAGTTAAATTTCCTATTTCAGATAAATCCACCTCATAAGGCGAAACCTCTTGCCCCTCTTCATTTTTAATAATTCGAATAGTTGGTCTTCCTACTGAGTGAAAGTTGTACTTGGTGACTATACCTAATCTTCCATCATTTAATTTAACTGTTAGCCCTTGTGGATAAATGGCAATACAATTTTTAAACAGCTTCAACTGCTTTGTATCAAATTGAGTTCCACTTCCTGAATAAAGTAATTCCATTCCTTGATGAGGCAGCATTGCCGGTCGATAGACTCGATGACTAGTAACAGCATCAAAAACATCCGCTACACTTAAAATTTTCGCATATGGATGAATTTTGTCTCCTTTGATCCCTCTTGGGTACCCTTTTCCATCAATTCGCTCATGATGCTGAAGAGCACAATGTGCCACAACCAATGGAATTTCATGTACTTTTCGAAGGATATCAAACCCTAATTGAGAATGTGCTTTCATTTGCTGAAATTCTTCCACAGTCAGTTTTCCTGGTTTATTTAATATTTCAGGTGCAACAAAAATCTTTCCTAAGTCATGTAATAAGGCACCTAAACCAATTTCTTCAATTTCCTTAGTTGACATACTATTTTTAATGGCAAGCTGACAAGAATAGATCGTAACATGTAAGCTATGTGTGTAAACATGGCTTTCATGAATTTTTGTTGTAGCGAGTAAATTAAGAACACTTGGATTTTCTGTTAAGCTTGTCATAATATCTTTAAAGATCTTTTGAAAGGTTTTGACTGTTTTTTCTGTTTCGATCATTGCGTGAAATGTAGGCTTAGTTCCATTCAACCGAGCAATTGATTCTAGCCCTTCTGTAATGACATTTGTGGCTTCAATTAAAAGCTCTTCCGGTATTGACTCAACAATGTCAATACCTTCTGAAGCTAGATCTTCTATGTATACCGTGGAAATACCTAAGTTTTTCAATCTTTTTATAAAACTACTTGTAAGCTCTGTGCCTTTTGTTAGAAGAATTTTTCCTTTTTCACTGTAGATGGATCTACCTAATTTGATACCTGATTGACAATGATCTAATTTTACTAAACGCATCCTTCTTTCCCCTGTCCCCTTCTATATTCTATTATAAGTGACCGTAAATGCGTTCACGTCTGTGTGTTGCATTTTTGACCATTATGTCTTATACCAAAATGTATGCTGAATTATGTATCTTAATGTCGATTATAGTCAACATCTAGTTGAATTTCAATGAAATATCCCCCCTAAACTCCAATCTCAATAATTGAGAGTAAGAAATTGTTATGTTATTTTTTCTTGCAATTTTGAATTATTAAACTATAATTCTAAAAGAGGGAGGTTGATTGCGTGGTCATTCATTTTACATTATCTGATAAAGAACAAGTACCAAAATTAAACCAAATTGCGTCAAAATATCCTTTCGATATATGGATTCATAGTGAGGATCGAAAGTATGACGCAACTTCTATCCTTTCTTTGTATACTCTACCTTTTAAAACAGAGTTAAAGTTGGTAGTTGAAGAAGATGTTAACTTTACAGGTTTACTTGAGGATATGAAGGCATTTCGATAATACTCTACCTGGTTTGACTTACATAAGAAATTTGCTCCCCGTCTAAATAGGTGGAGCAACCACTTCTTTTTTTCTATTGCTGATTAAACTCCCTTTCTGTACCCTGCACTAGAGCTTCTGTGGAGGTAGTAACAGATTCCAATCCATAGCCAGTTGAACTAATTTCTAAGTGCTCTTCTTTTCTGTTCCCATTTAAACTTACATTTTCTATTTTCTTTTCTTTTTCCATCTTCCAATACTCCTTTCTCATTGTAGTGAACAGCCAAATTTATCAGGCTGTCCACATAATATAGTGTTTCTTCGCAAGTTATTTTAGTGGTTCCATTTTTCCTAACCCCTGTCTTATTCTTAACTCTTCTGGAGCTGTTCCATGCAAAGAGGCAGGACCTGGCTGAAGAGATGGCTTTTGCCCCATTGGTTCAGGATTTTGGACATATTCGAAGTTCGCTTGTCCATCTAAAGTCGGTCCATTTGCCCAGCTGCCTGCGCTACTATCTTCACCTTCTGAGAAATTCATAAATGAATAAGATACATCTTGTTTTTCAAACTCTTGATTAAAATTACTTGGAACAATAGAACCTTGTGTTTGCTCAATTTCCTCAATCGCTGCCATCCATTGATTTTGATGCATGGTATCACGTGCAATTAGGAATGAAAGCATATCTCTAACACCAGGATCTGTTGTCATTTCATATAGTCGGCAAACTTGCAGTCTCCCTTGAGATTCTGCATTTAAATTTGCTCGAAAGTCTGCTAATAGATTTCCACTTGCAATTGAGTAACGGGCTGTCCAGGGATAACCTACACTGTCATTCGGTTGAGCACCAAGACCATTTACAATTGCATGCTGAGGATTCATTCCACCCAAAACAGCTTCAATTACAGGATCTTTCGCTGCCTCCTCCTGGTCTTGGACAGGTGCTCCATCCAGTAGCTGTGCAATCATTGTAGCAAGCATTTCAACATGACCAATTTCTTCAGTTCCTATATCTAAAATCATATCACGATATTTTCCTTCAGCACGACAGTTCCATCCCTGGAATAGATATTGCATCATGACAGATATCTCACCAAATTGACCGCCAAGTACTTCTTGTAATTTCTTCGCATATACGGGATCTGGCTTGCTAGGTTTTGCGGTATATTGCAATTCCTTTACATGATAAAACATCAAAACTCCCCTTTACATTTAACATAACGTTCCTTTCTAGTATGAGAGACCACTAAAGGATTATAGTGACCAAATATCACCATTTATGCTTTACTTCTTTTAAATCCCGACAACAAAGGACAAGAACATAAAAATGATGATAAGGATAAAATTTAATAAAGATAAGCCATTTATAATTAACCCAATTAAAGAAAGGTAGAAAGGCTCTTTATATATAAGAGCAAAAATGCTTAAAGCTGTTCCAATTAAGGCAGTTAAGGCTGGAAAGTTTCCAAGCAGAATATCAGGTGGGTCAAAGGGGAACGGAATGAGTAAATAGAAGTTAAAAATTGAAATAATCGAAAGAAGTAATGAAATTATTGAAAAAATAGGTTTTCTCTTTTTCAACAATACACCCCGTTTTTATTTACTGTTAGAAGTAGGACCTGGAAAATTTTGTTAAAATCCTACTATTAACAGCTATCTCATTAATGACACATTTTTTTTAAACCTTCTAAGTAAATCATTTATTTCATTAATGAATCACGGTCAGCAGCATGTGGAGGTCTTTCCAACCACTTATGCTTAATCAAAATATTTGCACCATCCTCTGCATATAAACCAACCTCAGTGAGAAAATTCATGTATTGCATCGCTATATCACGCCTTGGACTAGCTGATAGTGATGTTCCATAATTACCAATTCCGGCTGCGGACATCATGGCCACCTGATAGGTCATTAATTTATCCGAAAATGGTGGTTCATTGTTTGTTAGTACTTCAGCAGCCCATGATGTTGATGCTGAAAGATCATTTTCTTTTAAATATTCATTTAAGACATCACCTTGCTTTTTTGCCAACTCTTTTCCTCTTCTCATATGACGACGAACATCCTCAGAACGAGCAACCTGTCCAAACCCTGTGACAAGTAATCCACCCATAAAGTTTGTTTGAACATTTGAGAAAAGATTAGTAATTTCCATTGCTGTTAGCGGTCTTTGCTCTCCCATCCACCCTGCTAAAAAGCTTTGTTTTTCAACCATATCTACTTCTTTAAGATATGGAATGTGTGGAGACCTAACCAATAGTCCCTTTTCTAGTAGAAGATTAGATGCCTCATTAAAAAGCTCCATAGCCGATGATATACATGACATAAAATGCTCACGAATATCATTGCGAAATGTATGTGGAAGTGCCGCTCCATAGGTCACTAATGCTCCCTTTGTCATTTGAAATGTATAAAAGAGAAAAAATTCATCGGAAAATAACCTTGGTGCATTAATATCCACATCCTGATCTGTAAATCCTTCAGGAATGGCATGCTCTTCTTCCTTAAAAATTTTTGTTATGACATCAATATGTTGTTGAGATAAATCAAGGGCGTGCTCTAAGACAAGTTTAATTTCTTTATCTTCAACATGTGCTAAATAATATTTAAAGACACATTTAAACATACTATCTGCTACATAATTACTCCAAAGTGATCCAATTTCTGATGATGTAAGCCTAATATGATGTCCTTCCATCAACTACTACCTCCATAAAATCAGCTAGTTGTATTGTTACCTTAATTATGTAAAATATTTACTTATTCACAAAAAAGAAAGTTCAGAACTATTATGTTCTGAACCTATTCTATCAATACTTACTGATCTTTATAGCTCTCTCTCTTTACTTGAACATCCTCACCATCAACATTATCAATGACAGCATTAACTTCGCCTTCCATATATGCATCTGATGCTTGCTCATGAGTTGTTGCTAAGCCTGAGGATAATGTATTACTTGCTTGGTAATCTTCCACCTCATACGTTTTTCCTGCAATAGTAGATGATTCAGTTTTATTGGTTTTTTTCATGTCTGCACTCCTTTTCACCCGTAAAATATGAATTCTTTCCCATTATGTCCAAAGGTACTAAAACCATGTACCTTATTTTGTTCAGGTATTCGACCTTTCAATAACAGGATCGTGTCAAAAATGTTGATCGGGATGTAGATTATTTTGCATATATTCCTGAACCTTTTCCATTTGATCCGGTGATGCAAGCTCGGTTTTGTACCAGCCCTTTTGCTCTAATATTTGATAAAATCGAAAATGATTATTAGTTGCCATTTCAAGACAGTTTTTATAAATTTCACGGAGTTCTCTATGTGATGTTTCTAACATCGTGTGGCTAATGCTTTGGCATCTTCCTTTTTCCAGCTCCAAACAAAGCTGAATCATTTCACGGTCTGTTAAACCGCGCCCTTCCATATTGTTTGGCATAAACTTGTCCCCTTTTAATTTATTGAATCATTTTTGATTGATTAAAATACTGGGATAGAGCGGCAACATTTAATTGATGTTGTTCTGCAATTTGTTCTAATTCATTTTTTAACATTTGATCATCACATTGGGAGGCACACCAATTGATGGTTTTCCCTAAAATTTCCTCCGCTCTTATTTCATCTTCTATAAAGGAAAGCTCTT
The DNA here is from genome assembly GCF_903166545.1 of Metabacillus schmidteae. Lineage (NCBI taxonomy): Bacteria > Bacillati > Bacillota > Bacilli > Caryophanales > Bacillaceae > Metabacillus > Metabacillus schmidteae. The sequence continues at coordinate 3,300,524 of NZ_CAESCH010000001.1, forward strand.
TCATTGTGAGCTGTTTCATCTTTCTTCTCACCTCCAAAATCTCACCCTTTTCTAATCTAGTATTGATTATGACTATGTCTTTTATCCAATTGGATACAATTTCTTACATAAGCTATTTGATTGGAGTAAATAGTAAGAAAAAAAATAGGAGGAATCTCAGGTGAACCATTTACAGGCGTTTTTGATCAAAACAGCTGCTACTTTCTTGTTGCTTCTGATCATTTTAGGTTTACTGTTTCAATATACAATTGGAGATGTATTTATCTTAACATTGATCATTGGTGTCGTTTCTTATCTGCTTGGAGATCTTATGCTTTTGCCTAGAACAACGAACATTATGGCTACCATTTCGGATTTTGCCATAGCAATGCTTATTACTTGGTTTTACTTAGCCAACATCACTGTTTCAACGACAAACGTATTTTTTGCTTCTTTTCTTACCGCAATTGGTGTAGCTTTATTTGAAATGTTCTTCCATCGTTATATGATAAACCGTATTCTTCATCGAAAAGATGATTTTGGGAGAATTAGTACTTTACGATACAATACAGAGATATCTGAAGAGATTACACCCGATCCTTATAAAATAAAAGATGAAGAATAAAAAGAAGGCACTATCATTTGTGCCTTCTTTGCCAATTTCATTCGGTTTTAACTATCTGTTTCTGAGCTGTTAGTTACGCTTTGACCATGTATTACTAGCTGAAAATCACCTGTTCCTCCTCCACCAGAACCTGAAGTCGTTGATTCAACCGTTTTAGGAGAGATGTATTGCGAATCTCCAAAATTGACAACTCCACCATTAACACTTTCAATTGTTACTTTCTTAATAAAACACGGCATCGTTATTAACTCCTTTTCACATGAGACCTTGTTGCATACTATGTACGGAATGTCCATTGTTGTGGACACGTCCCTATGAAAGGAGAAATTGGACATTAAACAGTAAAAATACATATAGAAAAAGCAAACGTTTATAACTAAGCAATTGATAAAACGCTTTCAATTAGTTAGATTTGAAATATCTATACTTTTTTGTACATTTTTCTTTCTACTAAAGGACTTTCAGAAAAATACACGTACTCATATATAGATTCGCACTCCGCCTAGTTTATTGCTTCTTTACTTAAGTTAATAAATGGTCTTCATTCTCTCTTTTTGATGCGAGCAGCAAAGTTTTCAATGCTTTACCATATAAATCAGAAGGAACGCTATTTTCACCAATATAATGGAATATTGACATACCGTTTTCTAATGAAAGAATAATCCATGCGATGTCTTGTGATGGAAGACTAAGTTTATGATTCTCTTTTTTCATTAATACTTCAATAGATTCTGATATTCTCCCAACAGATTGTGAAATCATACCTGACCATTTATCACGAACAGATTCTTTACGCATTGCATAAAGCAGAAATTCCATATTTAGCATACTCATTGTTCGATTTTCCTCTTTTACACTATTAAAATAAGCATTTATTTTTTCAATCGTATGAGAAACTGTATATTCTTGTTCGATTAAATTATTGATGTTTTCTGCATGCATATTCATTCTATTTTCCAAAAGTGCTAAAAAGAGTTCTTCTTTAGATTGAAAAATGACCATAAACTGCTCCTTTACTAAATCCCGCATGATCCGCAATTTTATCAACAGACGCACCGTGAAAACCAAACTTCGCAAAGATTTCAACTGCTGACTCTAATAGTAACTTTCTTGTTATCTCTTTGCGCTCCTTTTGAGTTAACCTTTTTCTCACATTTACTCCCCCTGCTCCATTCCTTGACAATCATACAATATATAATTAATATACCAAGTAGTATATAAATTTTGTTAGTGCCTGTTTTTTCTATTGTAATCATGAATAATAGCATTTTCGAAATCTATTTACAACTAATAGATGATTAAGGTAAAAGGAGCAGAGAAACATGGAACAAGCAGATATCCGACAAAAAAAGCCTTTATCCCAAATCTTGGCACTGACGATAAAAACAGGCATCATAAAATCAAACTTAATCCCAATGTTTGCTGGATTAACTTTGTCTCTTTATACTTATCAATACGGACTTATTGAAAAATTACCTGATATTATATTTGCATTTATTGGATCTTTTTTAATCATAGGGGCAGCTGGAGCTTTTAACAACCTGTATGATCGCGATATTGATTCAATAATGGAGAGAACCAAAAACCGTCCAACTGTTACGGGAGAAATTAACTCTAAAGTGGTCCTATGGCTTGCCATCCTAATGTCTATTTTCGGAATACTATCACTCGCATTAACAACTCCTTTGGCTGCATTCCTAGGGTTTCTAGGTTTGTTTTTTTATGTTTTTCCGTACACAATGTGGAGCAAAAGAAAAACAATTTACAATACCGAAATCGGAAGCATTTCAGGAGCAATGCCACCTCTTATTGGGTGGGCAGCTATTTATCCTGATATCTCACACCCTGCTATACTTGGACTATTTGTTATCACAGTTATTTGGCAAATGCCTCATTTCTATGCTATAGCCATTAGGAAACATGATGAGTATAAGGCTGCTAATGTTCCTATGTTACCTGTTGTAAAAGGAGTTAAGAGAACATATTTACAAACGAATATTTACTTACTCATTTTGATTGGTAGCAGTTTCCTTTTTAGTTCTTTGAGCATTGGTCTTATGTTAGTTGCACTTCTTTTAAGTGTGATCTGGCTTTTAATAAGTGTTATCGGGTATAAAAGGATGGATCCAGAGAAATGGGCAAAATCATTGTTCATTTATTCCTTAATCCACATGACAGTCCTTTTTTCTACCGTTATTATTTATTCTCTCATGGGGATCATTTTTCATCTCTATTAATACACCCTAACCTTCCTTAAACGAGCGGTGCATATTACCAACATCGGTAACAATCCGCTCCTTCTTCTAAGGAAATAGTTAATACATTAATCTCTTACCTTCAGATTCATTTATCAAAGTAAAACTAGAAACACTCCAATGCTTTGAGCTTTTCATTTTTTTACCTTCCCACCCCATATTAAGCAATTCGTTTGCGATTAACATATTTAAAAATCCGTGGCCTACTAGAACAACAGAGTGATAGTTTTTAGCATAGTCGATTAGTTGATTTGCTGCCTGTTTTGCTCTAAACTTCGCATGCGTATACGATTCACAGTTGTTGGAATAACCACTGAACCATAGTAATCTCAATAGAACGGACCAAACTGAAGGTGAAAGTTTTATCATCCTTAGTTTGATTGAAGGTACAGGCAATTCCACTTCACGAAACAAAGGATCTGTCATAACATCTCCATTACTACGTAGAAATCTTGCTGAATCTATTGATCTCTTTAAATCACTTGTAACCAACACGTTAGCAAGAGCTACCTTTTGAAAAGTTGTCTCAGGGAAATTTTCCTCCTCTACAACTCCATTTAGATTATACTTGTTAATCCATTCCTTAAATTCTTCACAATTTTTTCTTTTGTTGTCATTCAAAGATGATTTACCATGTCTAATCAATGAGATTTCCATTAGCTTGTCTCCCTTATTAAAAAACTACTGACCAATAGCAAAAATGAGTTCTGTTTCACATACGAGTATCCCGTTAACAGTCGCTACTCCTTTTCCCTTCCCTATCGATCCTTTGACCCTTGTGATTTCTACTTCAAGCATTAATTGATCTCCCGGTTTAACTTGGTGCTTAAATCGACATTGATCAATTCCAGCTAAAAGACCTAAACGCCCTTTATTACCTTCTTTCGTTAGCATTGCAACAGCACTAACTTGTGCCAATGCTTCTACAATGAGAACACCTGGCATAACTGGGTAATCAGGGAAATGCCCTTCAAAAAATTTTTCGTTTGCAGTAACATTTTTGATTCCTACTGCACGTTTCCCTAATTGTAAGTCCGTAATTTTATCAATCAGTAAAAATGGATAGCGATGCAGAATGATTTCTTTAATTCCTTCTATGTTTAACATCTCATCTCTCCTATTAAGGTATCTTTTTCCATTTTAACACTTATTATTAGTACTTGGTACTAATAATTAACAAAAAAGATTTCAACCATTTTCATAAAATAAAAAGCCCAGTGTTGTTATCATCACTGAGCCTTTCATATAATAAGAGACATTCCTGGTGCATCTTGTTCTCTTTCCTCAAAACCTAATTTTTTATAAAAATGTTGTTTACCTTTTGCCGAAAAAAGTTGGACAGATTGTATGCCAGATTCTTTACATTTTATAAGAAGCTGTTCAATAATTTGTTTGCCAAGTCCCTGCTTTTGATAACTCGGATCTACCATTACATCACAAATGAGTGCTTGATAGACACCATCTGAGATCATTCTTCCAAATGCAATTAATTTATCTTGATCATAGATCGATATATGAAACCAGCTATTCTCTGCAGCTTGGTACAATTGTTCACGTGTATATGTTCCTTTTTTGCTTTTTATTAGTCCACTTGCTTCATGCAGTTGAACAAATTGATCAAAAGAAGGAAGTTCATTTGAATACGTATAATTCATTTTTTCACCTTCTATATAAATCGTGATTTTCTATGTATCTATACATATATTTATACATTAGATTGAATAAAAATTCAACGTTTTTTTAAATTTACATCAGAAAAACTTGACTTGTCGCCATGTTCTAATGGTGAAAGCCTTGTTTCTCTTATAATTTCATCCTTAAAATGATATATTTTCCGATAAAAAAAAGACGAGTTTCCCCGTCTAATGTGCTTTACCTATGTGTCATCCCTATCGTCTTCACGATCCAAAATCGGTCTTCTCCCCCAAAGCAGTCCCCATGGATCTCTTCTTCTTTCATGATGATCATCTTCATGATCATGTTTTTTTTCTGTGATAATTTTTACTTCATTGGCATGAATAACCAATTTGTCTACTTTAATCACTTGTTCTTTTTTTGGCTTTGACATATTCCATCTCCCCAATCTCAATTAAATCGTTACATTTTATTCGAGATTAGGGAAAAGGTATGGGCCGTTATCTTTGGTTCTTGCATATATAATTGCTAAATCATTTACTTAGTGCTAATTTAACTGCTGCAATATTCTTCAGCAATGTCCTTAACTCGTTGAATTCCTGCCCAAGAGTTTCCAGGTCCATCGTATACTAGAGTAATTGGACCTTTATAGTCATGAGACGCTACAATATCTAAGGATTTGCGAAACTCTTTTTCATCAATGATCCCATTTTGGTCATAATTAGCTTTTGCATGAATTGATTCCGCATAGGGCATTAACTGCTTAATAGAATCATATTTAACGTCTGCTTTAAAATTCCCAAAATCTACTGTAAGCCCTAATCTCTTGTTGTTAGTAGCTAATTCAATACAGTTTTCTTTCGTTGAGGAAAGCGATTTGAAATTTTCGGTCAGTATTCTCACTTGTTTTGGTAAAGCATATGAAATTAGTTCATTTAAGCTTTGCTTTGAACGCAGTAAAGCTTGTTTATCTGACGGCGGTGCTTCTCCGGCAATAATCCGAATATTTTTAGCCCCAACAACTGATGCTATATCAATCCAATTTTTTAAAAATTCAAGATCTTCTTTTCTCCTTACAGCATCTGATGAGCTAATATCTCCATAATCAACTAGTAAACAATGAAAATTGATACCAGCCTTTTCAAATGAACGTTTAAGTTGTATCAAATAATCTTGATCGAGTTTTGGAAAATGAAAATGACAAACTTCTAATGATTGAAATTGTTGCTCCGCTATAATCGAAGGTAATTCAAGTAAAGTTGTGTTTTCAGGCTGTTGTTCTTGTCTCGTTTTATGCGTTTTTTCTTTTTCATCCCAATAAGTCCAATTCAATGGGCCAAGCTCTCGGTGAAGACTCCATGTAGTAAGTGATAGATGTGGCATATCAAACCCCTCCTAATCTTGATCACTTAAACATTCACCGAGCGAGTTAGATCTTCCTGCTTTTTGATAATACTAATATAACTTTATTCAATCTACATTTGCATTTGTATCACGGTAAAAATATTTCTCATATATAACTTGAATTCCGTACATTAAAAATGATTTTATTAAAAATAAAAGGGAAAGTTGAAACTTAGTTAGTCTAATTAGCGAAACATATCCTATTTTTTTGAACCAATCTAAAGCAAAATATATAAATATGGCGTCAATTACAAGATTAATCAACACGTATATTTTAAATTTTCCAAAGGTGAATTTTAGGATCCATAATGAACCGACAAAGAAAGGTCCGAAAATTAATGGCAGCTCACCTACAACATTTGGTTTTACAGTGATTGGAAACCACCACCATTTTTTCTTTTCCGCTAGATATCCCTCTGCTATAAGGTATACACAAATGAAAAGTGAACTTGGAAGAAATCTTTTAAATGTTTTTACATTTAATAGTGGAGCGGATACCCAAGGCAATAAAGTCATTAAAATCATAAAGAGTTTTGTGTTCCTCATTCTGCTAGACACCCTTTTTTTCGTAATAATGTTATTTTGCCAAGTTAAGGATATGTTATGTAAATTCTCACAATAAATAAGATATCTTTTTCAATCATTCATTTCTATCTCTTTTCATTCATAAAATATAAAAAACATCTTGATATAGGGGTGAGAGAATGAAAAATAATTTAATACCTGTATGGGATGAGCATTTATTTTGGTTAGAAATACTTCAGGATCATGCTTATTTTGTAAGAGACCATCTTTCAGTAAGTGAAGCTGAATATGTAAATATGTCACAACAGTATATTCATTTATTTGGTGACCTCATTTCTATGTTAAATACTATTCCTAGAACAGCACAACCAACTGATGAAACAATGGTTTACTTTGCTAAAAGTGCTTGGCCTGTAGCAAAAGGCTATTATGAATTTGAAGGAAATCTACAATCCCTTCGAATTGATAACAATGTGAATTTAAATTTGTCTCCTACATATTTAAATGGAACACTTGCCGAAAATCAGGAATATCTTCGTATTTTGACTTTCTTAGTCCAAGGAAAAAATCCTGTTCCATTACCTTTATCAGATTTAATGGATTTATGGTTAGAAGATCAATTAGGACATGTTCTTCTTTTTGAAGATTTACTTGATCCAATAGAATTGATAGCATCTAGACAAGCAGAGGTTTATATCAATAGTTATCAAGCATTTATTATTCAGAATCGTCATTTAAAAGGTTATTTACGTTTTAAAGAACCTAATTTTGCTCGTCAAAAAGAATTTGCCAACGATGTTGGTAGAACCACAATTGAAATGAGCGGCTTTATTTATCAAATGGTGAAAAAATATAAAGAAAAAACAATTTTAAACAAATCAACTCTTCGCTTCCTTGAGCATCATTTTCCGGAAACCTGCTATTTTATTAAAAAGTTAAGTTTTTATGCTCCAGAATTGTATGAAGAAGCCAGTAAGTGTTCCCTGAAAAGACTTTCTTATACCTCATAATTTTTGCAAAAAGTAAATTAAAAGCGCTGAACGTTAGTCATAATGAAAAAACGTCGAGTAATCAATACTCGACGTTTTGTATACTACTTATGAACCTTAAAAATAAAAATTATTTTACAAGGCTGTTTTCGCATACTTTGTTGTTTTGATAAAGTAAAGTTGAAAATTATTTCGTTCCATTTCGCTGCAGACACTCGCTTTCCGCGGGGAGGAAGCTGAGCCTCCTCGGCTTCGCCTGCGGGGTCTCAGCCTTTCCTCACTTCCCGGTCGAGTAAGCGGGAACACACTCCCTATCGCTAAATAGAGAGAGCGTGTTCCTCACTCCTCACAGAACCGTGCGAGCGGTACTACCGCACACGGCTCTTCCTATCATCATTCACAGAATATAGATAATGTCTTTCTTCAGGTCGTATATGTTCACTTTTACTTTAGGTCTTGGCAAAGGGTACTTCTTAAGAAAGAGTTTAAATTTGTCCCAGCTAAAGGATTTTCTTTGACTTCTTCGGTTCATCCACTTGAACAATAATCGTTTTACACAATCAAGAAAGTTCTCCACCGTTCGTAGATTGTCCGTGACACAATAGTAATTGTAGTAGCCTGTGAGCGACCGTTTCAGTCTGGTCATTATGTCTTTTATATTCATAGTTCGATGAGCCTTGAGCCATTCCTTTTGATTCTTTAATTTGGCATTTACTTTCTTTTGACTACTCTTGCGTTTAACCCGGAACTTCCCATTCTTGCTTTTGCTGCAATAGTGAGTAAAACCCAAGAAGTCAAAGGTTGGAGGTTTACCTTTACCATTTAGTTTACAGTCCCTCTCGGCAAATCTCCCAAAGGTAATGATTTTCGTTTTGTCCTCCGCCACTTCGAGGTTAAACTTTTGTAGTCGTTTGATTAAAGCTAAGTAAAAGGCTTCTGCATCGCTTCTGAATTGGAAACAGCACACAAAGTCATCTGCATAGCGAACCATATAGGCTTGACCTTTACACTGTTTCCTAACCACCTTTTCGAACCATAAATCAAGTGTATAATGTAGATACACATTAGCTAGTACTGGTGAGATGATCCCCCCTTGGAGACCTCCGAAAAAGAGGGGGTAAAATCACTTAATCGCGCCCTCGATTTACATTTGTTGGATAATGAAAGTGTTTTTGGAGTAATTTTGTGAGGAAATCGGTTAGAAGAGGTAAAACTATTGCCCCTTTATCCTATTTTTGTTTTATGAAACCGTCAAAAGGGCAGACTTCTCCCGTTGGCGTTTTTGAGTAATTAATTTACTCATACGTTTTACATTACAAGCAATAGTTGATAAAAGAGAGTGAATAGATGTTCTTTCTAATCCTCTGAAACGGCTGCGACGTAAACTATGATTTCTCACTTTATCTGCATGTCGACGCTCAATTAACCATCTATTCTTACTAGCTTCTTTGTACTCATCTGTTTTGTAATGTTGACGTCCTCTTTCTAAATCAAAGTAATAATTACTAATATAAACGAATCGTACAGTTTTACTATTTGTACATTTTTCTCTTAGTGGACATCCTTTACATTGGGTTTTAGTAAAACGAAAATCATAGCCTTCTTTTTCTCCATTTCTAATCTTTTCTTTATAACTTTTTGTACTTACACCGTTTGGACAAGTTACAGTCATTTTTTCTTCATCAAATGTAAAATCCTCTGGGGCAAAAAGTCCTTGAGTATGTTGTTTTGTCTTCATTACACTGATATGTCCAGTAACACTATTTTTATGTAAATACCGAAGGTTCTTCCCAGACCAATAACCCTTATCTGCAGAAAGTTCAGAAGGTAATGAACCATGATTTTCTTGAAATTGATTTACCAAATCCATAAGTTGATCTCCATCTTCAGCGTTTGCAGGAGTGACTTTAACTGCAGTAATAATTTCACTTTCTTCATCTATCATAATATGATCTTTGTATCCTTGAATTTTACGCATATCAGATTTATGACCTGTTCTTGCTTCTGGGTCAACAACACTTATCATTCTATCTTTTGCTTTATCATTTCGGTCAGATATAACTTTCTTTAAGGAATAAAGTGCCGAATATTCATCTTCATTTATCTCAAGGTAATCTTGTGCAACTTCGAATAATTCTTGTGCTAAATCCAATACATGGGGAAGTTTTTGATCACGAGTTTTACCTTTTAACTCTTCCCATAGAAGATCAAATTTTTGTTCAAAATGAATCGCTTTTGTCTGTTCAAATATATGTAGTTCTTTAATCACTCGATCAAAAGCTTGTCGAACTAGAGATAGCCATGTTGGAATAGCTACATCTGCAATAATATGAGTGGCATCAATGATTGCACGGCGATTAGGAGTAATTAGACCTTCTTCAATACATTGATCAATTAATTGATGAAAAATTCCCTCAAACTTCTCAAGCCCTACTCGTTTAACACGAAAATAGCTGATGGTTGTATCATCAGGAATATCTGTGTCTTCTACATTTAAACCAAGAAACCATTTATAAGCTAGATTTAAAGGTATATGTTCAACAACTTGTACATCTGAAAGGTCATATAAATACTCTAAAAGACAAATCTTAAACATGAACACTGGATCTTCTGCAGGTCGTCCACGATCTGGTGAATAACGCTCAGCTAACATGTCGTAAATAAAAGAAAAGTTTACTGTTTCATCAATTTGTCTCAAAAGGTGGTTTTGTGGAATAACCTTGTCATAATAATATTGATCAAATCCAGATATTTGTTTCGAAGTGTCTTTTTGAAGCATTTTATTCCCCTCCTAAACTTCCTTATAACACCATTTTATACCAGTTAGGGGTAGTGTTGTGATCTTTTTTCGGAGGTCTCCCTTGGGGGGTTCCTATGTCTGTATCAAAGTGTTTACCTTCCTCCATGTATCCACCTTTTAGAAATCTGGTGATTATTCTAAGGAGACTTGGGTCATTAATACGTTTATTAAGGAATTTCATCATCCACTCGTGGTTTACATTATCAAAGAATCCTTTAATATCAGCATCAACAATATAATTTGTGTATCTCCCTTCAATGTACACATTAAGAATCTTTAGGGCGTCATGACAACTTCGGGTTGGACGGAATCCAAAGGAACAGTCTAGGAATTCATTCTCATAAATAGAGTTAAGAATTTTGGCTAAGGCACGTTGTACAATTTTATCCTCATGGTCAGGAATACCTAACGGTCTTTTCTTCTTTGAACCAGGTTTATTGATGTAAGTTCGTTTAACCGGAACAGGTCGATACGCTTTCTTCTTTAAACGCTCTACTAGCCTTTTAATATTCTCATCTAGTTCCTTGCCGTATTCCTCTTTGGTGACACCATTTACACCTGTTGCCTTCCGACTTGGAAGTTCGTGGTGACATTGAATAAGGAATTCCTCATTAAGTAAATGTGCTAATGAAGTGAAGACCATATCCTGATTTGTTTTTGCTAATTCTGCTATCCTTGTTAGTTTTGTTTCCATTACGTACCTACCTCTGTGTGTAGTTAATGTTTCCCCATTCAAGGGTGGTGACAGGTAGTGGCCTTTCCTCCATCAGAATTACCCGACTTCATTGGTACTATGCCATTATCCGACTTCCTTTAGGCATTTGACAGCCCTCACTTTGTTATCGCTTGTTCGTCATTACTCATTCATAGTATGGTGAGACCTAAAGGATCTCCCGAGTTGCCGTAACATATCAATGTATAACGTGCCATGGTCATCGACTCCGGGGAAGTTGTTAATTCTCTCGCCTTTAACAAGAATTACAATGTTGCCTTCTGCACTCCCGAGTACATCGGCCTTCCCGAATTCACACTCATTTCGAAGCTCAATCCCTTCAACCTTATTGGTTTACGGCCCATTATCTAACTGTCTACGCTTAAAAGCAGAGTGTTACCACCTGCTCTCCAAGACTCGCTACGAGTGAGAGGCTACTTCTTTCTCGGCGGGAATCCCACCCGCTATATGCTACGACCTATGCTCGGTCGCTCCAGGAGTCGAGTGTCTTCCGCTCCATTCCACTGTAGAGTAAAAAACAGTGTTATAAACAACAATCTTTACGAAAACAGCATTTTACAAAGACTAATTGCCTAATATTCATTCTCTAATAATCTTGGAAATCTTATAAATTAGTCAAAAGCTCACGTTATTCACATAATTATCCAATAAAGATTCCTAAGATTAATGCAACACCGACACCTACTAAACCGATGAGTGTTTCCATCACCGTCCAAGATTTCAATGTGTCTTTAACACTTAATCCAAAATAGCGTCCTACTAACCAGAAGCCTGAATCATTAACATGTGATAATACAGTTGCACCAGAAGCGATTGCAATAACGAGTAATCCTAAAACTGGACCTTCTAAAGCCAACATCTCAATAAGTGGTGCCATTAACCCTGCAGCTGTTACCATTGATACGGTCGCTGATCCTTGCGCAACACGAACTGCTGCTGCAATTAAAAACGCTAACAAAATTGGTGGTAATGGAGAACCTGCCATCATTTCACCAAGTACTTCACCAACACCAGAGTCAATTAAGACTTGCTTAAACACACCACCAGCACCAGTAACTAATATAATAATCCCTGCTGGTTCTAAAGCCTTTGTTGCAATATCCTGTACTTCTTGACGAGAGTATCCTCTTTTTGTACCTAAGAGAACAAATGTTAAAATTGTCGCAATTGTTAAAGCAACAAAAGGATGACCTAAAAATGTTAGAATTTGACGAACGATATTTCCTTCATCTAATAATACACCTGAAACCGTGTTCAGTAAAATCAATACTAATGGAATCATAATTAATGAAGCAATTAGTTTAAAGCTTGGTAATTCTTTATCATACTCTATTTCTTCAAGATTCATATAATCTGGTACAACAACATGTAATTTTTTTGAGATATACTTCGCAAAAAGCGGTCCTGCAATAATCATGGCCGGTATACCTGCAATTGTTCCGAATAAAATGACCCAACCAAGATCTGCTCCAATTAAATCAGCTACAGCAATTGGACCAGGTGTTGGTGGTATAAAACTGTGAGTTACCGCTAAACCTGCCAGTAAAGGAATTCCATAATATAATAGAGATTTTCCCGTTTTCTTTGCTAATCCGTATACAATTGGAACTAAAATAATAAAACCTACGTCAAAGAATACTGGAATTGCTACTAAAAACCCTGTAACACCTAATGCCCATTGAGATTTGTCTTCACCAAACTTTTTGACAAGAGTTTGGGCCAGACGTTCAGCACCACCAGATACTTCAAGCATTTGACCAAACATAGCTCCTAAACCAACTACAACTGCTACGAATCCCAGGGTTCCACCCATTCCATTTTGCATGGACGTAACAACGTCATTTAATGGCATTCCTGCTAAAACACCTACGATTAAACTGACTAATAATAATGAAACGAATGCATGTAATTTTGTTCGAATGACTAAAAATAACAATAGAAAAATTCCGGCTAATGCCACTAAAATCAACATTTGATCTGACATAATTATTTCACTACCTCTCTTTAATGTAACGTATCATTAGGGTAAGAAGTATGCGTAAATTTCTAAAACGCTTTCTTCTTATTCTTATCTTGTTTATGAAAAAAATTATATTTTCTCTACTTCGTGACCAGCAAACTCATAATAAGTAGTTTAATAGAGTAAACTGTTTTGACCTTCTTCGAAGAAATCTTTTTCATGGAATTTTGATTTATATCAAAGGCTACGACATCATTTCTTTATCTACTAAATTAAGAGATAACTGGTATCCCCATCTTTCCTTAGCCTATCATTCCAATTTGCATGTCTAACTCATCCTAACTGATACGGAATTTATTTTCTTGATACTTTTATTATAAGAAAAAAAATTCTTTTTGCAAGCGTATTCAGAAAAATATTTTTTCTTCACCTGAAATTTTGTATAATAGAAGAAAGCCCTATCAGGAGGAAGCATGATGAAAAAGTCTCAAGATCCATGTCTCGTCACGATTCGAAAGCTTTATCCAAAGTTTAGTGTGACAGAAAGAAAAATAGCCGATTATATTTTAAAATATCCTAATAAGATTATTCATTCTTCGATAAATCAATTAGCTGAGGACTTAGAGGTAGCTGATTCAACTGTTTTTCGTTTTTGCAAACGATTAGGTTATAAAGGGTATCAAGCGATGAAAATAGCGCTTGCTTCTGAAGTTGTCTCCCCTCTTCAAGATATTCATGAAAAAGTCACTGAGGGTGATAGTGTAGATACAATTGCAACAAAAGTCATTCGCTCAAATATGAAAACTCTTGAAGATACTCTCTCGATCTTAAATGAAGAACAAATTCAATTAGCTGTGGATAGTTTAATCAGTGCAAATACAATTGAATTTTTTGGAAGTGGCGGTTCCAGCATTATTGCGCTCGATGCGTATCATAAGTTAGTCCGTACAGGCTTAAAGGTCCATGCTGTTATTGATACACATTTCCAGCTTATGGCTGCCTCACAAATGACAGAAAAGGATTGTGCGGTGTTTATTTCACATTCAGGATCATCAAAAGATATTCTTCATATTTTAAATGTCGTCAAATCAACTGGAGCAAAGATGATTGCGATTACGAACTATGCAAAATCTCCTCTAAGTGCTGCAGTTGATATTCCTCTTTATACTGTATCAGAGGAAACGGAATATCGTTCTGAAGCATTGTCATCACGAATTGCTCAGTTAACATTAATTGACATTTTATATGTAAATATCTTGATGAAACGTGGCAAGGAAGGAAAAGAAGCGTTAAAGAAAATGCGTGAGGCAGTTTTAGTGAAAAGAATATAAATGAAAACAGAGACGATTATAGTCATCGTCTCTGTTCAGTTTATAGACAAAGTAAAATTCGCTAGCCCTTCAGACTGATTGCTAACGCTTGCTTTCGAGGCACGAAGCCTTGTGAGGAGCGGAGTTACCGGGGGTGGTAATGAGCACCGCAGCAAGGTGAGTAACGAAGAAAGCGAGCGTTTGTCAACAGTCTGAACAGAGACGATTATAGTCATCGTCTCTGTTTTTTCGTTAATTTAATAATTGTGACAGCTCATCTACCAATTCTGCAAACTTTTTAAGTGATTTTTCAATAGGCTCTGACGTTGTTAAATCTACACCTGTTTTCTTTAATAACTCTAAAGGATAATCAGAACTTCCACTTTTCAAGAACTCTAAATAGGAGGAAAGTGTTTCCTGATCACCTTCAAGAATTTTTGTTGCAAGAGAAATCGCTGATGCAAAGCCTGTTGCATACTTATACACATAAAATGGTCTATAAAAATGAGGAATCCTTGACCAGCCGTATTTTACTTCATCATCGAATACGACATCATCACCATAATACTCTCTAAAAAGTGATTCATACGTTTCATTAAAGACATCTACATTTAAAGGACGACCTTGTTCAGCTAATTCATGTGTTTTCATTTCAAATTCAGCAAACATCACTTGCGTAAAGAACGTTCCTTTAAATTGATCGATAAAATGATTAACTAAATGCTTACGGATATCTACATTCTTTTCAGTGTTTAATAAGTAGTTAATCAAAAGGACTTCATTCACTGTTGATGCTACTTCAGCAACAAAAATACTATACCTCGCTGAAATCTGCGGCTGATGCAACGAGCTTAATTTACTATGTACTCCATGTCCGCATTCATGTGCTAATGTAAACAAACTATCTAAATTATCTTGATGATTTAATAAAATAAAAGGATGAACGCCATAAACTCCTAAATTATATGCACCAGATCTCTTACCTGGTGTTTCTCTAACATCCAGATAACGTGACTGTTTAAATTCCTTTAGTGTTTTGATATAGTCCTCCCCTAATGGAGAAAGTGCTTTGCACATGGTCTCATATGCTTCATCATAGGAAATTACTTGCTTAACACCGCTTACAAGTGGAACACTCATATCATATTGCCTTAGTTCATCAAGCTTCAATGTTTGTTTTCGAACCTTTGAGTACTGATGCAAGGCTGAAAGATTTTCCTTTGTTGACTTTATCAGATTAACATAGACCTCTTTTGGCACATTATCACCAAATAACGCTTTCTCAAGTGCGGAAGGATAATGACGAAGTTTTGCCATCGTTACATTGTTTTTTATTGCAGCAGAAAGTGTAGAAGCAATCGAGTTCTTTAGCTGAATATATGGCTGATAATATGCTTTATATGCTTCCTTTCGCTTGTTTCGATCTTCATCCTCTATTAATTTTGCATACATTCCTCTTGTTAGCTCGACGGATTCTCCCTCATCATTCGTCACGTCTCCAAACTTTATATCTGCATTGTTAATCATTCCAAAAGTATTACTTGGAGCAGAAAGGGCTTCGCCTAGCTTAGAAACAATTTCTTCTTGCTCTTTACTTAAGACATGTTTCTTATATCGAAAAGCTTCCCATAAATCTTCCTCAAAATAATCAAGCTTTTCCTCTGATGCGATATACTCTTTTAACGTATTTTCTTTTAAACTTAAAAGAAAAGGCATAAAAAATGAAGTAGCAGAGCCAACCTTTATACTTAATTGTTTCGCTTGATCTAATAATGATTGTGAACTTGTCTGTCTTGTATCTTCATCCACTTTTAACATCGCATATGCATACAGTTTATTAAACGTAAAAGAGAGCTCTTCCTTTTGCTTTAAAAAGGAATATAGTGATGAACCATCATGGATTTCTCCATCAAAATTTTTTAATTCCTCCGCTTTTTCAGTGATGGATTGAAAGTCTTTTTCCCAATCGGTTATGTTTGAGTAGAGATCAGACAGATCCCACTTTTCTTGGTCTGGTACTTCTTCTCTTGATTTATATGTAATTGTCATGTCGCTTTCCCCTTCCTATCCAAGTTACTTCTATCTTTACACTATATTCGCTAAAAATTCCATTTAGCCTTCTTTGAATGGAAACTTCAATTTTGACCTTTCATTTCCTTAGATACATCCATTTCTAAACCAAGAAAAGGCATTAGCTGCCTTTTCTCAAAATAAAACACTATCTTTTGCTTTCTAATTTTATGGAAAGTTTTTTCCCTTTCGTTTCTTTACCCTTAGGAATACTTTGTGAGGTCACATACCCGTTCCCCTCATGCTCGATTTCTAAGCCGGTTAAGCTGCCTAGTTTCATAACATCAGATAAGCTCCATCCGATGATATCAGGCATTACTGTTTTTCCGTCTGTTTTAATTAATACTTTTGACCCTTTTAACAGCTCAGTACCTTCATTTGGATCTGTCTGAACTATTTTCTCTCCCTTGCCAAGTACGATTGGATCCAAGCCTTTTTCTTTTAGAATGCTGATAGTATTCTTAACAGACTGATCTTTGTTTGCAGTCATCGTGATTGATGTTACTTCATTACTGTTGCTTTTTGTATTATTCACATCTGATGTAGCATTTAACGTTTTCAAACCATAGTCCATAACCGGGTTAAATATTTCAGATACGGCATTTGCTCCAACTTGATCTGCTTTCAGATTAGGTTTTTCTACGGCTACATAAACGATAAGCCTTGGATCCTTTGCAGGAGCCATACCTAAAAATGAAAAGATATAATTGTTTCTTCCAACCTGATAATGCCCTTGTCCATCAGGTATTTGGGCAGTTCCTGTTTTACCGGCAACCTGAAAATCTTTTAATTGAAAATAACTTCCTGTACCGTCCGTTACTACAGAAGCAAGTAAATCTCTTGTTTTTTTTGCTGTTTCTACACTAATAGGTTTATTCGTTACTTTAGGTTCGTTTTCTTTAAGTGTTTTTCCATTTTCATCAGTCATTTTCTTTATGATGTATGGCTTCATCATCTTACCATCGTTGGCGATTGACGAAGCTGCGGTTACTAATTGAAGAGGAGTAAAAATAGACCCTTGTCCGAATGCTGTTGTTGCTTTTTCAACAGGATATTTGTACAAAATTTCACCTTTTTCTTCATTACTCAATTCTATACCTGTTTTTTTATCAAATCCAAATTCCTGTAAGTAATGATAAAATTGATCAAATCCTAATTTATCTTTAGCTAATATCGTAAATGCAACATTTGATGAACGCTGAACTCCCTCATCAAATGTAATCATTCCCCATCCGTTATCATTGTGATCGTGAATTAATTCACCTGTAACTTCAATGGAACCTGATTTATATTTTTCACTGCCATGATAAACACCTTCGTTGATGGCAGCTGCCAATGTGAAAATTTTCATAGTAGAACCCGGTTCGAATGGATATGACATTGCATAGTTTAAATAATTCACTTCATTCTCTTTATTTGGATAGATTGAAGGGCGATTACTTAGTGCAAGTATTTCACCTGTTTTAGAATCCATAACAACACCGATAATTTTTTCAGGATTGTATTTTTTAACAACACTATTCATAGAATCTTCTAAAATCGTCTGAATGTTCATATCCAAAGTTGTATAAATATTATTCCCGTTTTGAGGAGACTTAGATTCTGTTTCTTCTTGTGGTAGTTCGTAGCCAAATCCATTAAACCCATCAATTTTCCTTTTTATGTACCCGTCAGTTCCCAATAATTCTTTGGAATATTCCTTCTCAATTCCCGAAATTCCCTTACCATCAAAATCAGTAATTCCTACGATATGTGAAGAAAAATCACCTAAAGGGTACGTTCTTCGAATGTCTGGAGCAAATGTTATGCCTGGAAGTTCAAGATCACTAATTTCTTTCATTTGCGAAAAGGTTAAGTTTCTCCCTATCTTACCTAATTCGACTTGATATGCTTTACTATCACTTAATAATTGTTCAATTTCTTCAGGATCCGTATCTAATACTTTCGCTAATTGCTTTGCCGTATTTGGAATATCTTTGATGTGATTTGGAGCTTTATCACTAAGTACACCTATAATCGTGTATACTTGTGAATCTACTGCAATTTTTTCACCATCCCTTGTTAGTATTTCTCCGTTTTTACCTTCTAAAATACCCTCTTTGGTTATTCGTGCTTCTTTATTTTCAACAAGGTTTACACCATCTATTGATCCAGTGACCATGATATAAACAAAACGAAAGAAGATGACTAAAAATAAACTAAGAAAAATGATTGCTAGAAATGCAGAACCCCGATTCATATTGGCTAACTTTTTGAATTCCATTGTATACCTCTTTTGCTTTTTAAAATATCTTATAGGAATATTTTAACATACCTCTTTACTAATATCGAAAAAATAGGACTTTATATATAAACACATTTTAAATAAAGCTGTTTACACATATTTGATTTTTTTTTATCAGTTCAAGGTAAAAATTAGTCCGTTCCATTGCGCTGTAGAGTTAAGCAAATTCATAAACACCTCATAGAAAAAGGTGAATAAAAAATGTGGTTTACCAGCATTTTTCATTCACCTTTTGTTTATAAACATAATTATAGTTAACTAGATTTTAACCATTTTAATAAACCAACTTTGCCCTGGCCTTCGCATGTGGCACATGCGATAATCCCCTGACCGTCACAAGTAATACATGGCTGGTTACCTACAAGCCTAAACCCTTCTCCAGAACAGTCTTTGCAATTGAAATGTTTACTTCCATCACAGCTTTTACACTTCATATGATTGCCCTCCTGTTTCAATATTGGAGCTTTAGAAAGATTCGTATTTAGCAACTACAGGATATGCTTCAACTATTAGTTTGTAAGATTTGCTCTCAAATATATTATATTTTAGTCGTTGAGGGCTTATGATTGGTTAAGAATACAAAATCATAACCTTTTTATGACACATATTACAGTTTATCTACAAAATCATGTTACATCTTATTTTCCTTTATCCCATGCGTGATGGACATTTTTTAAAACTTATATAGCTATGCCTAAATTCTAATATACTTATCAATAAAATCTGTCGTTGTTTCTCCTTTATGAAAAGCAGGATGTGCAACCACTTTTTTTAGTAATGGGATATTGGTTTTGATACCTTCTACGGTATAGTTGGAAAGTGCGCTTTCAAGTTTTGTAAGGGCCTCTTTTCTACTCTCCCCTTTCACAATAAGCTTCGCAATCATTGGATCATAAAACGGTGAGACGTTTGACTTTCCATGTACCCCCAGTTCATGTCTGATCCCTTCTCCTTCAGGTAGACTAAGCTTTGTGATACTTCCTGGCGAAGGATAAAATGTAACTGGATCTTCTGCATAAATTCTCGTTTCAATGGCATGACCATTACACTTTATAGCACTTTGATCAAGCTGTAATGGTTCCCCAGCTGCGATCCGCAGCTGCTGTTCGACTATATCAATTCCAGTTATTTCTTCTGTGACAGGGTGCTCCACTTGTAATCTTGTGTTCATTTCCAAAAAATAGAACGTTGAGTTTTCGTCAACTAAATACTCGATTGTTCCGGCATTTGTATAGCCAATTGCTTTAGCTGCTTGAATGGAGGCCTCCCCCATTTTTCTTCTTAGATGATCATCAAGAAACGGTGATGGTGCTTCTTCTACGATTTTTTGATGTCTACGTTGAATCGAACATTCCCTTTCTCCTAAATAAACAGTATTCCCATACGTATCTGCCAAAATTTGAACCTCAATATGTCTTGGATTTTCAATATATTTTTCCAGATACATCTCTTCATTACTAAAAAAAGCTTTTGCCCGTTTTTGATTTCCTTCATACGCTTTCGTCAATTCCGTATCAGACTTCACAATCTGCATTCCAATACCCCCGCCACCCGCAGAGGCTTTTAACATGATTGGGTAACCTATTTTTTGGGCTATTTCCAAAGCTTCTTCTGTATTGGTGATGGAAGTTGTGACGCCAGGTACAATCGGAACTCCAGCTTGTTGCATTGTAAGTCGAGCTTCAATTTTACTCCCCATCGAGGCAATGGCTTTAGCAGAGGGACCTATAAACACAATTCCCTCTGCTTCACATCTTTTTGCAAACAAGGGATTTTCAGAGAGAAAGCCATAACCGGGATGAATTGCTTCGGCACCTGACTTTTTTGCCACTTCTATGATATTATCAATCTTTAAATAGCTTTCTGTTACCCGGGGGCCACCGACAAGATAGGCTTCATCAGCTAGATTTACATGTGGGGCTTTTTCGTCTACCTCTGAAAAAATCGCAACTGTCTTTATGTCTAACCTCTTACATGTCCTAATGACTCGTACGGCAATTTCACCTCGATTGGCTATAAGGATTTTCTTGAACATATTCCCAGCTCACTTTCTCTGTCCTTTTTACTAACACCCAATTTGTCGAGCAATGACCATTCGTTGAACTTCTGAAGTCCCTTCACCGATTTCTAATAATTTTGCATCCCGAAAAAACCTTTCCACTTGGTATTCCTTCATATATCCATATCCTCCATGAATTTGGATAGCCTGATCACATACCTTCATACACATTTCAGAAGAGAATAATTTCGCGATTGCCGCTTCCTTTTTAAAAACCTTACCTTGATCTTTCAGCCAGGCAGCTTTGTATACCATATTTCTTGCCAGCTCAATATTCATGGCCATATCAGCAAGCTTAAATTGGATCGCTTGAAAGCTAGATAGACTTTTGCCAAACTGTTTCCGCTCTTTAGCATATTGTAGTGACTTTTCATAGGCACCTTGAGCAATCCCAACTGCCATTGCAGCTATTCCAATTCTTCCCCCATCAAGAGTAGCTAAAAATTGCTTATAGCCTTTTCCTTCCTCTCCAAGAAGATTTTCCTTTGGAATTGTCACATCCTCTAAAATAAGTTCAGCTGTATTTGATGAATTCAAGCCCATCTTTTCGTAATTAGCGTTTACTGTAAATCCATCTGCATCTGTCGGAACTAAGAAGGCGCTTATACCGTTGGTACCTTTCGTTCGATCTGTCACAGCTGTGATCGCTAAATTCTTTGCGAAGCTGGCATTTGTTATAAAACATTTACTTCCAGATAATAACCATTTTTCGTTCTTTAATAAGGCAGTTGTTTGAGTCCCGCCTGCATCAGAGCCGGCATTTGGTTCAGTTAATCCAAAAGCTCCTAAATATTCTCCTTTACATAAAGGAGCAAGATAGGTTTCTTTTTGTTTTTCAGTTCCGAATAAATAAATCGGTGCTGCTCCTAATGAAATATGAGCCGAATAGGTGATACCAGTTGAGCCGCAAACCCTGCTCAATTCTTCTACAACGATCGCAAAGCATGTTGTATCTGCATCAGCACCACCATATTTCTCTGGAAAAGGCAGTCCCATCATTCCTAATTCTGCTAATTGATCAAATACGTCTTTTGGAAATGCCCCTGTTTTATCTCTTTCATCTGCACCTGGTGCAACTTCTTCATCAGCAAAATCACGTATTAATTTCCGTATCATGTCTTGTTCTTTTGATAATGTAAAATCCATCCTCTCACAAACCCCTTTCATTTAAGGTGATTTACATGATTGTTTAAACAGGGTGAACAGGGTGCTTTTTTTCTGAAAAGATGACATACTTTGAAAAATATGCTTCAAAACGAACTTGTAATTCACTCCTTAAAGCATTCGCAGGAATGACACCATCGATAATCATTTCTGATGCTAGTCGGTAAATATCAATATCTTCCCGATATTCCTCACGCTTTTCTTGAATAAAACGACCACGCTCTTCGGCCGAAAGCTCAGCAATTTTATTTGCATAGACTGCATTCACAGCTGCTTCAGGACCCATAACGGCAATGGATGCACTTGGTAATGCTAAGCAACAATCAGGTTCAAACGCCGGACCGGCCATTGCGTATAAACCTGCACCATATGCCTTTCTGACAATTATCGAGATTTTTGGTACAGTCGCTTCAGCCATACTAGAAATCATCTTTGCTCCATGACGGATAATACCTGCCCGTTCGACTTTTGTTCCAATCATAAAGCCTGGTATATCTGCTAAAAATAGCAACGGAATATGAAAAGCATCACATAACGAAATAAATTTTGCTGCTTTATCTGCAGAATCATGGAAAAGCACGCCGCCTTTC
This sequence comes from Metabacillus schmidteae, assembly GCF_903166545.1. Classification (NCBI taxonomy): domain Bacteria; kingdom Bacillati; phylum Bacillota; class Bacilli; order Caryophanales; family Bacillaceae; genus Metabacillus; species Metabacillus schmidteae. The sequence goes on from NZ_CAESCH010000001.1 coordinate 3,322,906, forward strand.
ACACGGGGTTGATTCGCAATAATCCCAACAGATTGACCATTTATCCGACTAAGCCCAGTAATCAGCTCAGGAGCAAAAAGTTGCTTGATTTCAAAAAATGAATTTTCATCAATGACTCTCTCTATGAGGTCATACATATTAAAAGGTGCATTTTGATTTGCTGGAATGATCTCTTCGATCGATTGTTCAAATTGTTTGGGAGGTACTGCTTCAACAATTGGTGGTTTTTTCAGGTAACTTGCAGGGAAGTATGTGAGGTATTGTTGTGCAAGAGTGATCGCTTCAGTTTCTGATTTTGCTAAGATATCTCCACAACCTGAGACAGAGCAATGCATTCTAGCTCCACCCATTTCTTCAAGCGAGACTTTTTCCCCTATGACCATCTCAGCCATCCGGGGTGATCCCAAGTACATTGAAGCGTTTCCTTCTACCATAATTACAACATCACAAAAAGCAGGAATATAGGCTCCACCGGCGGCTGAAGGGCCAAACAACAAGCAAATTTGCGGCACTTTTCCAGATAGCTTAACTTGATTATAAAAAATTCTCCCTGCACCACGACGACCTGGAAACATATCAACTTGATCTGTAATCCTCGCTCCGGCCGAGTCAACAAGATAAAGCATTGGAACAAGTAACTTTTCTGCTGTTTCTTGAATTCGAATCATTTTTTCAACTGTTTTTGCTCCCCATGATCCTGCTTTAATGGTAGAATCATTTGCCATTACACAAACAGTTTGCCCATTGATTTTTCCGATTCCTGTTACAACACCGTCAGCTGGGAATCCGTCTTGTTGAAAGTTAGCTAAAAGACCATCTTCTAATGATAATCCTTCGTCAAGTAATAATTGGAGTCGTTCGCGAACAAAGAGTTTTCCTTTTTCTTTGTTTTTTGTATGATACTTGCTTGGTCCGCCTGTTTTTATTTGCTGAATGCGGTTCCTTAATGTTTCGTCATTTGACAATGACAGTCCCTCCTTTAGTGTTTTTTATTCTGATAAACAAGTAAACTATGACTTGATAAAGGTCTGCCGAGTCGCTCTTGAATATATACCGACGCTTTGAGGAGTTCAGACATATCAACTCCTGTTTGAATGTCCATCTTATGGAGCATGTACAGAAGATCGTCTGTTGCGACATTTCCTGAAGCCCCTGGTGCATAGGGACAACCACCTAACCCACCTAAAGAGCTATCAAATGTTATGATCCCCGCATCCAAGGAAGCGGTTACATTAGCGAGCGCTGTTCCTCTTGTATTGTGATAATGCATGGCAATTTGCTTTGCTGAAAACCTTTTAAGTAATGTATTTAGTAACTCTTGTACCTGCTTGGGAGTTGCTACACCGATTGTGTCACCTAAAGAAATTTCATAAACACCCATTTCAAGTAATTTGTCACATAGTTTAAGGATTTTTTGATGAGAAATTTCTCCCTCATATGGACAACCAAAAACTGTAGAAAGATATCCTCGAACAGATTTACCTGAACGTTTTGCATCATGAATAACAGATTGTAAGATTGGTAGAGTGTCTTGAATTGATTTATTCATATTTTTCATATTATGTGTCTCACTTACAGAGAGAAAAACAGACACTTCATCAATATTTGACTCTATAGCCTTTTCAAGTCCCTTTTGATTCGGTACAAGTGCTGCATATCGTACCCCTTTTTCACGATTGATCGATTTGACGACTTGTTCTGAATCTGCTAAAGCTGGTATCCACTTTGGATGAACAAAGGAGGTAACTTCTATATATGATAAACCAGTACGTGACAACTGATTAATCAAATGCACCTTATCTACTGTCGGTACAAAAATCTCTTCATTCTGTAACCCGTCACGAGGACCTACCTCTTTAATTGTTACAGCTTGCGGCCATTTCAACATATCCTCTCCTTTTTAGTCAATTTCAATTAAAGTGTCTCCTTCATTCACAAAATCTCCTTCATTGAAAAGAATCTTTTTGACAATCCCTTTTGTGTCTGCAGCAATTGGAATCTCCATTTTCATTGATTCCAAGATTACGACCTCTTGACCAGCTTCCACGTTGTCACCGACACTCACAAGAATTTTCCATATACTACCTGCCATATTGGCATCTATATTGCTCATAATTTCCCCTCACTTTTATTGAACATAATAAATTCTTTACTTATTACTATCTTATTCGGGAAAATGGACGTTATAATCGAAATATAGTATTTTGATTATTTAGATAAATCAGGTAAATATAACAAAAAGCCAACACAATTTGCATTGGCTTTTTTACTTATTTCTACAAAATTTACAAACCTTTATTAGCTCATTTTCTACTGTTCGATGAGGATATACAAGCTTAATTCTTGTTTTTCCACATAAGGGGCATGTTCCCCGCCCTTTTGAAGGCAATGATTTTAATGTTTTTCCTCTATATCTTTTTGCCAATTTTCTTCAACTCCATCCATAGGTTGTTTCCATATAATACGGATGGATATAAAGAAATGCTCTGGGACAAACGTGTGTTTTTTACTTCATTTTATATTTTTCTAAAAAAGCTTTTTAAAAAACCGAATGACACTATTTTCATCATGTTCTTCTTTTCGTTCTGTTTTCTCATCTTTTGTTATGTAGATATCCTCTATGTTCACTGCATGATCATATGCTAATACAAGACCCAAGTCACTATCATGCTCTTTATTTGTTGAAAGTGAAAATTTATTTCCAACTTTGTTGGCTAATTTAATATAGTCAGAAAGGTAGGAGTAGTTCATATTTCCATTGAGAAAAAGTGTGGCCTCGTTGTTTTTAGACATTAAATTTTCCACTTCCTTATATGTACCAGGCTCTCTGACTTGTGACTTTGTAAGGACGACAACAACTCGCTCACGCAATGTTCCTAAAAACTTACGACGTTCATCCGGATTTATTTCTCGTGGTCCGTGGATACCTTGTTGTATATACTCATCTAGACGATCCATGATCTCCCTCCAATCCTCTATATTGTATCCTTTTTTATCGTTTATTTACAAACATACACATTCGGATTTTAAGTTTTCATAATTATATTATGTTAACTGATAGGTAATGGAGCAACAAAGCTCCACCTAGTATATAGATATATGCTCTTTTAAATAGTTGGCGAATTCCTTTAATAATGAAATGGAATGAATATCTGTTTCAAATAATGGAATATAATGTTTTTCTTGATTAACAAATTCGGTTTCTATCCATTTTAAATATTCACGTTCTGTTTGTTGTCTTTTTTTCCAGAATTGACTTTCATCATTTTCTGATAATATTTTATTAACAAATAATGTATGAACGTTAAGTTGATGAGCTGCCAACATTTTGATTGCTTTTGACGTTTCAAGGATAGATAGTCGTTCAGCATTTAAAATAAAAATAAATCCTGTTTGCTTCTTGTTTAAAAGAATATGACGTACGTTCATAAAGCGTTGCTTGCGATGTTGCAGCACAGTTATGATCGGATCTTCAATTGGATCACCATCATTTAGTAGCTGTGTATAGGTTTCATTTCGTTTTTTTCGTCGCTCCAGCATTCCATCAATCCAAACACCCATAATCTCCGGAAGTGTTAATAACCTGATCGTATGACCAGTTGGTGCAGTATCAAAGACAATGTGATCATAATTTTCACCTTCATCAAGGATTATAGAAACGATTCGATCAAACAATGAGGCCTCTTCAGCACCCGGAGTGGAGCTTGCCAAATCAATTTGGCGAAATACTTCGCTTTGCATATGGGATTTCACTACACCTTGAATATTCTCTTTTACTTTTTTTATATACTTTTTTGTTTCAATACCGGGATCAATTTCTAACGCAAACAGCATTGGAAAAACCTCTATTGGCTGATTTTTAAGTGGCTGGTGGAAAATATCCCCTATATTATGGGCTGGATCTGTTGAAACTAATAGTGTTTTCTTTCGCTGTTGTGCGAGCATTAAAGCGATCGCAGCTGCACTTGTTGATTTACCCACTCCACCTTTTCCGCCTATAAATAAAATCTTTTCTCTCAAAACGATAACCTCCTTACTTATCATCCTTAACAACAGCGAAATCCATCTAATGGCGACTTATCCATTCCCATTCTCAAGTGCCAATCATGGAATTTTTCAATCATATATGGATAAAGTTCTAACGTATAGTAAAACGCAGGATTCGGAAGACCCAAAGTTTCAGATAAACATAGAAAAAGAAATAAATCATCTTCATCCTGGATTTCTCTTGCAACTTCTGTTTTATGTTGTACAGATAAGATTTCATCGTAGAGTAAGAGAAGTTTTTTTATAGCGGAAAAACTCTTCATGAACTTTTTTCAACTCCTTATTAAGAGAAGGAACCTGTTAAACTAGGTTCCCCCTCTTTCAATTTATAGGTTTGTTTGATTGTCTCGTTTGGTTAATTCCTTGAAGGCTGTTAACATTATCCAGATGGCAAAAACTAAGATGATGCTTCCGAAGATAAACAACAGTAGATTCATATCAGCAGCACCTAAACCTGACCACTCAAACACAACTTGTTGAATCATTGCCCATATTGTCATGAATAAGATAAACACCATTGGAATAAACGAAACGAGGTAATTACGGCCAAGGCGTTTGAGCCAAATTGATATGAGAAGTAAGCTTATACCTGCTAACAATTGATTTGACGTACCAAACAAAGGCCATAATAAATAGCCACCAGAACCAAACCCATTCGGACCTTTCGGTAATAAAACTAGTGCCGCACTTGAAATAACTGCGATCGATGTGGCAACATGTGGTTTTGTTAGTGGTTGTACCTTATACTCTGTACCTAACTCTGCAATGATATATCTCATTAACCGAACAGACGAATCAAGAGTTGTTGCGGCAAAGCTCACAACAATGATTGAAATGATTGTCCCTGCAATATCAGCTGGAATGCCTATTCCTGTAGCAAGCTGTGCACCACCCGCTATAAAGTTGCCGAGACCACCGCCATTTGCTGCTGCAAATGAACTATAAGCTTCTTTAAACTCACCTGCACTAGAGAATACCGTTACACATGCAATAATAGCAATAAGAGCTAAAAAGCCTTCCCCTACAGCACCTAAATAGCCAACAAAACGTGCGTCTGTTTCCTTGTCTAGCTGTTTAGAAGAAGTTCCTGACGAAACAAGACCGTGAAATCCTGAAATGGCTCCACATGCAATTGTGATAAATAATAGCGGAAACCATGATTTATCGGTTGCATCAGGATTTGTAATTGGTGCAGTTATCTCGGGATTTAAAAATAAAAGTCCTCCATACATAATCAATAAACCAACGACTAATTGATGTGAATTAATATAATCTCTCGGTTGCAGGAGTTTCCATACCGGTAAAGTGGAAGCGAAATAACAATAAATCATTAAAACCACTATCCAAACAAAGAATGCAAGCGAAACACCGTTTAACCCAAACAGAGTCGTAGCTTCGGCCCCGCCAAAGTATTTCACCAAATCAATTTGTAAAGCCGGCACTTTACTTGTTAATACAGCTGATCCATACATCACTACTAGAGCAACAATCGATGGAATCAGCATGCTTCCTTTCTTTTTGTAAACCGCATAACCAATCCAAATAGCTAGCGGAATTTCAATAAACACCGGAATAACACTTGCCGGGAACTTGATAAATAAATTTGAAATGACCCAGGCAAATACAGCATTAACCATTAATACTAATATAAGAATGATGAATAGAAATAATAACTTTGCCCGTTTGCCGATCAACTTGTTTGCTAATGTCCCTACAGATTGGCCTTTATTACGGACTGAAAGGACCAGTGTTCCAAAATCATGAACTCCAGCCGCAAAAACTGTTCCTAACAATACCCACAGTAAAGCTGGAAGCCAACCCCAATACACAGCAATTGCAGGTCCAACAATTGGAGCTGCCCCTGCAACTGATGTAAAGTGGTGTCCCCATAAGACAGATTTTTTTGTAGGAACAAAATCTACCCCATCCTGATACTCATGTGCAGGAGTGACAAAGTTTGGATCAAGTCGGTAAATTCGTTCTGCGACAAACTTTGAGTAAAACCGATATCCTAACCAAAATACAATTGTTCCAATAATAGCTAGCCATACAGCATGCATGCTTTTCCCTCCCAGTTGATATTTTCACCTTTGGTCAAACATACTACTGAAAACATTATATGTAAGCGTTATCAAATTCATGGCAATTTTCTTTTCATTGAAAGTTGAAAAGTATTCTCTTCTGTCCATCTAACCTTTTCCTAATATCCCTTCAATAAAATTTAATTAAGTAAAAGGTTTATTGCCCCGTTATATTGGAACAATAAGGATAAAATCCCTCTCAATAAGGATGTGTAAGAAATTGGATTTTTTCAGCAGCCAAGATACTCTTACTTGGTTTGAATGGGTTTTACGTGCTATTATAGGTTTTATTTTTTTACTGATTATCGCAAGAACATTAGGTCAGCGAACAATTTCTCAATTAAGAATTCTAGATTTTGTCATTGCCCTTGTCATTGGAAACATTATTGCCCACCCCTTGTCAGATCAACATCTAGGACTTAAAGGATCTATTATTACTACGACTGTCTTAATGGTTTTATATATTAGCGGCGTTTATATGCTTCTGAAGTGGCCATGGTTTAGAAAATTAGTGAATAGTCCTCCTGTTACCATTGTAAAGGACGGAGAAATTCGCTACGAAGGGTTGAAAAAGGCAAGAATCTCCTTAGATGTTCTCCTAGAAGAATTACGAGAAAATCAGATAGAAGATGTAAAAAAAGTCGTTTTAGCAACATGGGAAGCAAATGGTAAAGTCTCATATTTACTGGATCCTAAGTATCAAAACGTAACACCTGAGACATTAGGTATAAAAACCGAACCCTTCACACATCCAAGAACCATCATTAAAGAAGGAATCATACTTATCGCTGAATTAAAGGAAATTCGAAAGGATGAAGAGTGGATTACTTCTCAATTAGAGAACTTGTACCAAACAAACGTTAAAGAAGTTCTCTTGGCTACTGTTGATAATAAAGATAAATTGAATGTATTCTTCTATGGATAACAAAAGAACGCCACATGCCCCTAATTACTAAGGCTTTGTGGCGTATTGTTTTATTGAATAAGTTGATTATCCATTCACAAAATTCTTCTCCGTGTGACGAAGCTGATTTTTCTTTCCTCCGCTGTACAAAATGAAGGCTAATATACAAAGTTCCGAAACCATACCGACAGATTGTGCCAATGCCCCAATTTTTCCATTCCAGTGCGGAAAAATAGCTGAAGTAACGACAAGAATGATAAACGTAAAAATAAGATTTGTAGATTGTGAGTAAACCATTACCTTCGTTTTTTTCTTCACCATTAGTAAACCATTACAATAATCGATAAACGGAAAAGCTAATGTCATAAGCATGAAGACATATAGACTTTCAAGACTTGCCGCCACTAACCGATCACTTGCCCCTAAAAGATGTTTAATAACAAACGCTCCAATCGGTGTTATGCAAAAAACCGCTAGTATAATAGTCGGAATAAAGCCAATCATAACCGTAAACTGCTGTACCTTTTGCGGATGATCTTTATGAAAGGTTAAGACGATTTGATGTATATATGTAAAAAAGCTTAGAAATAATTGAGCAATGCTCAAGGCAATTGCATAAGACGCAATCGCTAATTCTATTTCATTCGTTTTCCCTAAAAAAGCATTGATTACCGGTCCAACCATAACAATAATAAGTGATGAAAGAATAAGTGGATGATAAAATTGAAAAATCTGCTTCTTCGTTCGGATCGAATGTGTTGGATCTTTATCGACCATTTTTTTTACCAGCACTCTCCCCTCCAGAAAACTGATTAAACTTTCTACCACCATTCCAGACAAAAAGATAATAGCACCTGTTCTTGCGTCGATATTTCCTGTTTGAATAAAATACAGTGATAAGAGATACATAACAATTAAACGGATGGCCATTCCAATGGTTAACCATTTTGTCTGCCTGTTCAAAATAATGACACCTTGAAACAAGCATCGTATAGCTGAAAAAAAGGTGACAAAGATGAGAACTTGGTACACACTAATAATTTCCGAGATCATGCTTTGATCTGCTCCAAACAATGTTGAGAAAATCCATTTTCCTACAGGTGTAAAAGCAACTGAAGCAGCAGCCAGCATCAAACTCACTACTACATAAGCGCTTACAATTGACATTGCACGGAATGAAACTTTGTCACGTACCAATGCTGAACAAGCATTTCGCAGCAGTACCCCTAAACGTTCCGTTATGCCAAAAAGACTCATGGCTACAACATAACTTGCAATAATAATTTCTGCGTCATTCCCTCTCGTTAAGGTTCCATTAATAATCATATGGGAAAACGTAACTAAACTTGCTGACAATCCTAATGGAACAAAGAACATGAGAATCTTTTTGGTCGATAAGGTGTCATCTTGAGAATTTATAATAATTCATCTCCCTTTCTCGGCTTAAAAACTTATGGATGTTGTGGAATTTATTTTTAGGATAGTTGGTTTTATCTTTGATTCTATCATTTTATTGAAAAATATAAAGATTTATTTTCGAAATCCGAAATATATTTTTGACTAGACATTTCTCGAACAACATACTGCCCAATACAAAGAGAGAAAGATCACTCTTTCTCTCTTTGGTCTTACTATTTAAAATCCGGAATCTCAATTGATACCTCTCGGCCTTCCTCTGATGACCTGAGAATCCCATCAATAATAGCTTGATTAATCACAATCTGCTCACCAGGTATTGGAGCAGATTTCTCTTCTTTTATGGCTATAACAAAATCTCGGACTTTTTCATAAAAGATATCAAGCTGATGTTGTTTAACTGGAATTTCTGTTTCAACATGATGACCTTTTATGTCATGAAACAAGCTAATTTCACCTATCCCGCCGTCCCAAACTCCACTCCATGGTCCATTTCCTGCGGGTGTTAATTTTAATCCGGCATCTGTTCCTAAAAAGAGTGTTGGTCCAAGTGAATCCATATGCATGGCCCAGGATATTTTAAAGTTTAGGACCATTCCACCTTCTAATCGAATAAAGGCTGAACCGAAATCCTCTACATTAAATTTATCTGCCTCCCGATGGTAGAGAGGATTGGTTCCAAAGTGATTAGATGTATACGCTGAGACTGTTAGTGGCTTTGGATATCCGAGTGTGTTCAGCGCCAAGTCCAAAGAATAGCAGCCAATGTCTGCCATGGCGCCTGCACCTGCCAACTCTTTATTAATAAACGTACCACCAGGCATGCCGCGTCTGCGTCCTCCCCCAGCTTGAACATAATAAACATTTCCTAGTTGCCCTGATTGAACTAATTCTTTTACTGCTTGCATATTTGGATCATATCTTGGTTGAAAGCCTACGGTTAACATTCGATCAGCTTGTTTTGACGCTTCAACCATTTCAATCGCTTGCTGTAATGTAACTGCCATCGGCTTTTCAACTAATACATGCTTACCAGCCTTTAATGAATCTACTGTTGTAAAGTGATGAGCAACATTTGGTGTACAAATACTTACTCCATCGATATCTAATTGTAGAAGTTCCCGATGGTCATCAAATGCCACTGCATCTGTCAGTTCAAGGCTTTGAATAAATTCCTTTGCTTTACCGGGTACCACATCGGCAACAGCCACAATCTTCACCTCAGGCATTTGCTTATAAGCCCGTGCATGTGCAGCCGCAATTCCACCACTTCCAATGATGCCAATTTGAATAACTTGTGTCATGAAGATCCCCCTTTATCATCTACATAAAGCTATTTAGATGTGGATTAATACATTATGATTTTGACAAAAGGGCTGCCTTTTCATCAAAATAAATCGCTTTACCTGTTTTTGCAGATTCATAGATTGCTTCCAAGATTTGCGTTACGACATAAGCCTCCTCCGGCTTTACAACCGGTTCAGTATCATTAAGAATCGTATCAATCCATAATCGTGCTTCTAAATCTGCATCAGATTCCACATTGCCATCATAAAATGCTACTCCACCAGGTCCAAGATCAACATTCGTTGTATAAAGCTTTCCGAAGTTTTCGCCATTAATCCTTAACCCATCTTTCATATCTGCTCCACCTTCTGTACCGCTAAGTGAACATTTAGCTTCATCCACCTCTAAGGAATTAAGTGCCCAGCTAGCCTCTAATACAATTGTTGCTCCATTTTCCATTGTAATAAATCCAAAAGCTGAGTCTTCAACTGTGAATTTGTCAGGATCCCAAGGTCCCCATGCATTTGCTGCATCTCTTTTTTGGCTAAGCTTATGGAATGTTGAGCCCATAACAGATTTTGGCTTGTAATTATTCATCATCCATAATGTTAAATCAAGTGCATGTGTTCCAATATCAATTAATGGTCCTCCACCTTGCTTCTCTTCATCAAGGAAAACGCCCCATGTAGGAACAGCACGTCTGCGAATTGCATGCGCTTTTGCGTAATAGACTTCCCCAAGATCTCCACGCTCACATACCTTATGTAAATACTGGCTATCTGGTCGGAAGCGATTATTATATCCGATTGTCAGTTTTTTTCCGGAACGCTTTGCTGCTTCCAGCATGCCGCGTGCCTCTTGGGACGTTTTTGCCATCGGTTTTTCACACATAACATGTTTCCCTGCATCTAAAGCAGCAATGGAAATTTCAGCATGTGAATCATTCGGTGTTAACACGTGTACAACATCAATTGTTCCATCTTCAAGTAAGTCTTGATAATTTTCATACACTTTTGCATCCTGTGCTCCATATTGCTGTGCTGCTTTTTCAGCTCGTTCCACTATGACATCACAAAAGGCAACAAGCTCAACAGCATCTACTTTACTTAAGCTTGGCAAATGCTTTCCATTTGCGATTCCCCCACAACCAATGATCGCTACTTTTACTGTCTTTGACATATTAAATTCCCCCTCAAACATTATTTAAAATAGATAGAAAGATGTTCTTTTGCTTTTATAATTCCTTGACGTTCCGCTTCAATTGATCCCCAATAACGATGATCCTCCAGTTCAATACTAACTGGACCGTTGTAACCGATTCTCTCTAAGCGAACAGCAACCTTCCCCCAATCAACCTCTCCTTGACCTGGTATTGTATAGCGCCAAGATCCTTCAGAGAAATCGTATGTTGTACCAAATGTTGCCGGTAGAATGCCATATTCATACAAATCTTCATGAAGAATCTCTGTATCTTTCCCATGACAATAATTCACTCGATCTCCAAACTCAGTTAATACTCGCAAATGGTCAATACCTAGCCTTACTAGGTGTGAAGGATCGTAATTCAGACCGAAATGCTTGGACGGAATTTCATGAAACATCGCTCTTAACATTTCAGGTGTTGTTCCTAGTGTCGGATAATAAGGAGCTGGTCCTGGCCATCCTTCAAGAGCAATATAAAGATTTTCTTTTTCAGCATGTTTCACAATAGATGGAAATGTTTCTTTCCAAATTGACAACGCTTTCTTTCTGTTCATCGTGATATCTTCCGGTACTAAGCACATAAAGATAACACGACCACCTAAGCTTGCAATCTCACTAAATTGAGCTGTTAATAACTCTACTGCCTGCAAACGTACCTTTTCGTCAGCGCTTAAAAGCTTTGTTTGCCCTACTGCCCCAACCCCATCTATTGATCCTACTTCTAACCCGTTTGTTTCTAGAGTTGTTTTAACCTCCTCATTGTAATAAGGGACATCAATCACATCGATTCCTATATTTGATGCCCATTTTGCTAGTGCTTCAAATCCATTTGCTCCAAGTTTTGGTGGAATCCTCATTCCAATTTGTCTGTTCATTTTCTTCGCCTCCAACTTGTTCTCTATTATTCTATTTAATACCACTGAATGTAATACCTTTAATAAAGGTCTTCTGTAAAAAGAAGAATAAAATAATCACTGGAACTGTCATCATTGTTGAAACTGCCATCATTAATCCCCATTCAGAGCCTTTTTGACTTTGGAATTGCTGAAGTCCAAGGGATAACGTATACTGAACGGAATCAGTTAAATAGAGTAATGGACCAATAAAATCAGTCCAACTCGCCATAAACTGAAATAATCCAACTGCTAGAACTGCCGGTTTTGCGAGTGGCAGCATAATTTGCCAGTAGATTCTAAACTCACCTGCACCATCGATTTTTGCTGCTTCTCTTAAACTATCAGGCAGCCCCATAAAAAATTGTCTTAATAGAAAGATATAAAACGGTATACCAAAAAATGCAGGGATAATTAAAGGGTAAGGTGTCCCAACTAATCCTAGCTTCTCAAACAGTAGAAAAAGCGGAATCATTGTAACCTGTCCTGGTATCATCATGACACCAATTGTGATGATGAAAAGAACATTTCTGCCCGGCCACTTTAGTTTTGCAAAGCTATAGGCAACAAGTGGACAGGACAGCACTGCACCAAGTGTACTGAACAATGTAATGAGAATCGTGTTTTTTAAATAGGTGAAGAACGGAATATAGTTCATTGCATCAATGTAATTACTCCATTGTACAGGATTTGGAATCCACTCAGGCGGAAATGTAAACACCTGATCCAGAGGCTTTAAAGAGGTTGATACCATCCAAATAAATGGAATAAGAAAAAAGAAAGATGCGACAATTAAAACGATATGTGCCAAACTTTTAGAAACGTTTTTTTTCGCTGTTCCATCCATATACTTCCCCCCTATTTTCCTTGATAATGAACCCAGCGCTTAGATGTCATAAATACGAATGCAGTTAAAGCCATAATGATAATAAATAAAATCCAAGCCATTGCTGATGCGTAACCCATCTTAAAGAATTTAAATCCATTGTCATATAAATACATCACATAGAAAGTTAACGAATTTGCAGGAGTACCTTGTCCTTGAGTTAGCGTGTACGGCAATGTAAATTGCTGGAACGCACCAATGATTCCCATAACTAAGTTAAAAAAGATAACAGGTGTTAAAAGTGGCAACGTGATATGAATGGTTTTCTGAAACCAATTGGCACCATCTACATCTGCTGCATCATAGTAATCATCAGGTATATCTCCTAACCCGGCAAGATAAATAACCACAGCCTGCCCAATACCCCACAATGACATAAGAATAAGGGAAGGCTTTGACCAGGTTTCACTTCCAAGCCACGCCGGTCCTTCGATTCCGATCATATTTAATAAGCCATTAACTAATCCGAAGCCAGGATTTAAAAGCCACATCCATAACACTGCAAGTGCTACATGCGGAACAAGAGTCGGTAGGAAAAAGATTGTTCTGTATATGGCCATACCTTTCACTTTCATATTCAACATCATAGCTAATGCCACACCCAAAATAATGCTTAATGGGACAAAAAGTACGGTGAAATAAATCGTATTGTACACTGATTTCCAGAACAAAGGATCTTGAAATAAATCCTTGTAATTTTGCAGTCCTATAAATTCCCCGGGTTGAAGAATGCTATATGTTGTAAAACTGAAATAGATTGAAGAAAATAAAGGAATTGCGTAAAAAATAATAAGTCCAAGAATCCATGGTAAAGCAAATAAAATTCCATATTTATACTCCGTAAACTTTGCTAGCATATTTTTACGCTTTGGATGAATTTGGACATGTTGTGTCGTTGTTTCATTAATCGGATTGCTTTTCACCTGCAATACCCTCCCGTCTATTAAAGGCAAGGGAGAAAAACTTCTCCCCTCTTTTTATTTATTGAGCTCTTTGTTAACCTTATCAGTCACTTTTGTTAACAGCTCCTCAGGAGTTCCATTTCCTCTTGTTGCATTTTCAACTGCACTTGCTAATTCATTCCAATATAAGGAACCTTGTGTCATTACAGGTCGATGATGAGAAACAGGTAAAATTTCAACAAATTCTTTTAAAATTGGATCTTCTTTGTATCCTAGCTCTTCATTGACAGAGTCAATCACAGAAAAGTCTCTTGAAATACCGCTAAATATCTTTTGTCCTTCTTCACCACTAAAGAATTTTAAAAATTCCCAAGCTGCTTCTTTATTTTTCGCTCCTTTTGGAATAACGACTGACCAGCCGCCAGACCATGTTGTATGGTTTTCACCAGTTGGAGTTGGCATTGGGAACACTCCATAGTTCAAGTCAGGCTTAAATTTTTTAATAGCAGAAACCTCCCATGGACCACTAACTTTCATACTAAGTTGTCCCGTTAGAAACGGGTCCATTGCACCTGTACCTTGAGAATCTGTAAAGCCTGCAATATCCTCCACATCATATTTTTGAGCATAATCTGTCATCCATTGTAATGCTTCCACTACTTTTGGATCGTTTGCTGTTGCAGTATTTGTATCAGGGTTGAAGAACTCTCCGCCAAACGCCCAGCCCCAGCCATATAACCAACCTTGACCAAACCAAGGGATAAACCCAATTCGTTGAAATCTACTTCCCTCTTTAATCGTTAGTTTCTCAGCTGCAGCTTCCAGCTCAGCGATTGTTTTAGGAGGGTTATTAGGGTCTAAGCCTGCTTCTTCAAAATGATCAATATTAAAATATACTAAGCGAGAGTCAGTTGATGTAGGCAACCCATATAGCTTCCCTTGATAGCTTGCCTCTTCCCATGCAAATGGATAATACATATCCTTTGTTACGCCGCTTTCTTCAGCAAGCTCTGTCAAGTCTTCCAATGACCCTTGTGCAGCCCACGAGCCAATTTCAAATCTATCAAAATAAGCAACATCCGGTGGATTTCCTCCAGATACAGCTGTTAATAATTTTTCGTTTTGACCTTCCCCTTGATTGGCTGTATATACAGCATTAATTTTAATATCCGGATTTTTTTCTTCAAAAGCCTTAATAACTTCTGTCACAGCTTCACCAGTAACATCTGTCATAGAATGCCAAAATGTAACGGTTGTTTTGCCTTCGTTATCTTTGCTATCAGATGAACTAGAGTTTGACGAACAGCCTGTCATAATAAGTGAAAAAGACATAAGAAATATCATTGTTATAAATCCTAACTTTCTTTTCATTTTCATTCCAATCCCCCTCAAAATTGTGATGAAAAGCTTATTAGAAAAACATTTGTCCTCCTTTCTCTCTACGTTCTTTTCTGTCAAAACAAGGCTGTATGTACCACCAATAAATAATAGCGCTTACATTTACACGCCGAATAAATGATATAACAACTTGGTTAACATATTATTAATGGTATGTTGTTAGATTAACAAGGTAATAATAGTATGTCAATAACATTTTGAAAAGTTTTAAAATTAAAAATAGGGAGCTAACTAAATTCAGTTAGCTCCCTATTTCTATCAATCTTATATGTTTACTGAAGATTATGTTGAAAGTCCTTCGAGGAATGTGAAATCAATGACAATATGTTTCGGGTCTTTTTTCCCTAAAGAGATATGCTCATATAATATATCAACTGCCTTATTTGCAATATCTCCTTCACTTTGCTTGATATGAGTGTAATCTGGGCGTTTGAAAGGGTGGGTTGGTGAGTCAAAACACACAAGTGAATAGTCAGTAGGTATTTGGTGCCCTAAATCTTGTAATACTTTTGTAATCAATATAGCCCAATCATATTCACAAGCTACAAAGGCTGTAATTGAAGGGGTAGACTGAATAAACTTTTTGATGATTTCGTAATTTGTTTTAAATAAACTTTCGTTATCTTGTTCCTGATCAAGACTATTTAGAAGCGACAACAACATAAACTCTTGTTTTAATTGAATCCCTTGCTTTGAATAGGCAAGTTGAAACCCTTGAATTCTTTCTTCAATTGCTGAAGTACCAATGGGTGAGGATGAAATAAAGCCTATGTTTTGATGACCTAAAGTGAATAAATAATTGGTAATCTGCTCACTGGCTAGTCGATTATCTGTACAAACTGAGCTGGCCGGAATTCCTTTTAAATAGCGATCTACTAAAACGAGCGGAAAGTTTTTCAAGCTTAACTTGAGCAGCTCGACATTATAATTCTCACCATGCACCGGGAAAATAATAAGACCGTCTACTGAATCATTTACTAACTGTTTGATTGCTTTTTCTTCCTCTTCTATTTTCCCGTGTGTTTGCCTTATAATTAGATTTGCGTTTTTTTCAGTACAAGCCCTTTCAATTGCTTTTACCAATGTCGTTCCAAAATTATCAGAAAAGCCTGGAATGACAAGAGCAACTGTGTACCGTTTTTCACTTTCATTTGAGATAGAAGTGTTTACTAATTCGTATTCTTGTTCCTCATTACTTCGTTTAGATACAAATGAACCTTTCCCTCTTATTCTTTCAATAATTAAATTTTGGGCAAGTAAATCCAACGCTTTTTTCGAGGTAATTCGACTTACATTAAATTTATCTGATAATTCTTTTTCAGAAGGTACTCGATCACCATAGTTTAAAAATCCCTTGTTTACTTGTTCAATAATGTAGTCATAGATTTGCTCATAAAGTGGAGTCTTCATATGTTTTTTCACCTTTTAGTATAGTTGTTATATTCAATATATCATTCCATTTAATTTTTAACAATAAATAAGTCCTATGTATTTTTTAGGTGAACGATTTAAAAATAGTTCTTTTTCAGCTTTACCAAATAAGAATAATAGATTATAAACTATAAAATAAAAAAGACAAACATCATGTTTGTCTTTTTACGCATGTTGTTTTTCAGCCAGTCGTTTCATGATTGTTGCTAATAGATGAGTTCTCTCCACAAGGCTTGGGATTTCCAAATATTCTTTGTCACTATGTGCGTTTCCACCGATTGGACCCAAACCATCGATTGTGGCGATTCCTAAAGAGGACGTAAAGGAGGCATCAGAGCCACCTCCTGTTGACGTATCCTCAATTTCAATGCCAATTTCGTCTCCTACTGCTTGTATTAATCTAAGCAACGCACGTGTTTTTTTATTTTTTTCCATAGGAGGTCGGTTCATTTCCCCTTCAAGAAGAATTTTTGTGCCTGCTACCTCTGTCGTTGAACAAATTTTTTCAAGCCTATCTTCAATGAACTCTACTTGTTCAATTTCCTTCATCCTAACATCAATTTGGGCCTCAGCATGGTCAGATACAGTATTCGCACTTGATCCACCTTCAATAAGGCCCACATTCACACTAATTCCTTTTTCATGGTCTGAAAGCTCATACAGTTGTATAATCTTATGTGCTAATTCTTCAATAGCACTTCTTCCCTTTTCAGGTTCAATACCGGAATGTGCTGCTTTTCCTTCAACAATAAGCGTGTAATTTCCCTTTCCTCTTCGTGCCGAGACTAGTGAACCATCTTTTCGTGCCGGTTCCATGACAAGGGCATATTTTGCATTTTTTGCTTCTTTTACGATTAGCGATTTTGAGGTTGGTGAGCCAATCTCTTCTTCACTATTTAGGACAATTTTTATATGCTTATATGCCTCTTGTCCCTCATTTATTAACGCTTTTATCGCGTATAAAACCGTAGCATGACTTGATTTCATATCAATAACACCCGGTCCATATGCGCGATTACCCTCTATTTTAAACGGTCTTTCCTCAACGGTTCCTTTTGGAAAGACAGTATCCATATGAGCAAGAATAACAATACCAGGGTTCATTGAATCTTTATGTTCAATAACTAAATGATTGCCGAACTCTTTTTGAGGAATAACCTTAACATAAAAACCCAATTCTTCATAGCAAGTCTTTAACAATTCTCCTATTTGGTCAACACCTTGTTTATCATAAGAGCCACTATCAATATTTACTAATCTTTCAATAAAGTTCAGCATTTCCTTACAATGCTGTTGTAAAAATGATTCCATGGAGCCTTTCCTTCTTTCTCTCTTGCAGTACATTAAAATGATTTTACCAAAATAAAGCCCTAAAGGTAAGCCATCAAATAAAAAGATTCGCTAACAACCAAAGTAAAATAAAGCTAATGATAATAGTCAAATTTGATAAAGTTCCAACAAACTTTTGATTATATTCAAATTCAACTGAGTAGGGTAAAACGGACATAGATGTTGGCAATAAAAAGCCTAGCAGTAACGTATATTTAAACATATCATCAAATGGTAACAGAAAGAAACATAAAATACCTATAAGCAATCCTGCACCATATCTTAGACCTAGATATTGCAGCATCAACTTGACATAACTTCTGTCAAATGAAAAATTCAAATAGATTCCTAAAAGCAATAAAGATAAAGGCATATTAGCACCCGAGATAATACCTGCTACATCTACTATGACTGAAGGCAAAGTTAGACCTACTAAATTGATGATAACAACTAAAATATATGTCATTAGCGGAATAGACTTTGTCATTTTTGAAACAATTGTCTTAAAATCCATTTTTACTTCTTCATTTGAGTAAAAGCTCCCTATTAAATAGCTTAAGCCAAACACAATAAAGGCATTCCCGACATCAAACATACCAAAATAGGTTATACCCTCTTTCCCGAAGATAACCTCAACGAGCGGATAGGCAAATAGGCCGATATTTAAGCCGGGTACCATCATTCCCAGCATCCCTTTTACATTTTTTTTCTTTTTACGAAAAACAAAAAGACCTAAAAACCCAATTAGTATCCCATATAGAAAACCAGCTAAAATGAGTAGAAATAATGATGGTTCTAATGTTATATCAGAAAAAGTAACAATGATTAAAGAAGGTAAGGTGAGATTAAAAATAATTCTTGATAATCCTTCCCCATCTTTCTCCTTAATAATGTTTCCTCTTTTTAAAATATAACCTAGTGAAATAATTAAAACACAATATAAAAATTGCAAATTAAAACTGTCCAACTTAACTTCTCCTTGCTATTCATACTTCACCTAATTAACAATACTGTACATTTTACCTAATATCTATCACTTAAGCAAACTGTTAAATTACGATTCTACATAAAAAAATATTTATATTCCACTATTCTAAATTTTGTGATAAATTAAACGAGACTACTTGGAGAGGATGTAGAATAATGTCGAGTATTGAAAATATAACAATTGAAAAGAAAGCAAATCTTTATTTCGAAGGGAAAGTTACAAGTCGAACTCTTCTTTTTAGTGATGGAACGAAGAAAACATTGGGAATCATGCAACCTGGCGAATATGAATTTTCCACAAGTATGAAAGAAGAAATGGATATTGTTTCAGGGCGATTAGATTATAAATTACAAGGTGAAGATTGGAAAACAATTGATGGACAAGGTGTTTTTTATGTTCCGGCAAATGAATCTTTTCTGGTAAAGGCACATACCGTTGTTGATTATTGCTGTTCGTATTTAAGTGAATAATAAAAAACGGACAAGACTTCAACAATAATATGATTAAAAGGAAATGCTCACATTCGAGAACATTTCCTTTTTCTTCGTCATCTACTTTTTTTCTATTTGTAAAACCAAACGGAATAAATACTTATATATAAAACAAAATACCTCACCGAATGTCATCTTTTCATCAAAACCTTTTATATGATCTAACGTAAGATTCATATCCCATAGCCCATCTTGTTGGTTAAACAACAGATTATATTTTATCGTTTCACCTATTCTGCTTTCATTTACATAATCTCTGATTTTTGTTTCTTCATTCTTCTTAAGCTTTAAGCCAAACATTGCCTCATAGGTGCCAAATACATCATCTACTTCCAAAGAAATGGCATCTATACCGATCACATCAAACCACTTTGATTCAACATAAATAAATTCCGCCATACTTTCTTTCAGATCATGTAGTGGCTTTTCTAAAAAACTCCCTGTTTCTGTGCTGACAAGTTCATCTGTTTCCTTCAGACTTCTCTCAATATATACCTCCGAAAATCTAGATGACGACTCTTTTACGTTTAACCCTGAAAGCTGATTATTAGAAAGTAACCCATCGTTCTCTAGTAATGCTTTTTCTTCCTCAAATAATTCAATATTGTCTTGCTCTACTACTTTTTGTAACCGTTCCTTTAACAAAGCTTGTCCTCCATTCACGAAAGTTTCTATGACAATAGTATATCCAATTTACACAAGTTTCTACAGATTCATCTCTATACAAACAGGACAGTGATCACTTCCTAATATGTCACAATGTATTTGTGAATCAATCAATTGATCCTTCAATTTGTTTGAAACAATAAAATAGTCAATTCTCCACCCAATATTTCTTTCCCTAACCTTACTCATATAAGACCACCATGAATATACATCTGTTTTGTCCGGATACAAATGTCTAAAACTATCAACGAAACCAACACTTAATAAACGGGACATTTTTTCTCTTTCTTCATCTGTAAACCCCGAGTTTCCTTTATTCGATTTAGGATTTTTTAAGTCGATTTCCTGATGTGCGACATTTAAATCACCACATAAGATAACAGGTTTCACTTGATCCAACATTGTAAGATAGGATCTTACATCTTCTTCCCAAGCAAGTCTTTCTTCAAGTCTTGTCAGGTCACGTTTTGAATTTGGTGTATACATGTTTATTAAATAGAAGTCTTCATATTCCAGCGTAATGATTCTTCCTTCTGCTTCTTCTTCATTTTCTCCAACACCATAAGAAACACGTATAGGTTTTTTCTTTGTAAAAACAGCTGTGCCTGAGTACCCTTTGCGGAGCGCATAATTCCAATATTGATAATATCCCTCAAGCTCTAAATCTAATTGCCCTTCCTGCATTTTTGTTTCTTGAATACAAAAAATATCTGCATCAACCTCGTGAAAATAATCTAAAAATCCCTTTTTCACGCAAGCCCTAATTCCATTCACATTCCATGATACAAGTTTCATAGGATCTAACAAACTCCTTAATTCAGTTTCTCTTTTAAATAATAATCATATAGTATTTTCCTAAAATAATCTAAGGTTTTGCGTAGTGAAAAAAAGCTACAGAATTAATCTGCAGCTTTTTCTAGCTTTATTTCCTTTACTTTTTGCCTTGTAGCCTCTGGCCACCATGCCCCACAGTCATCAGATACGATACATGCGGCACATTTCTTTAAATCATAGACCTTCATCCCGGTTATTGGTGGTGAATAAAGGTGGAGCGTGACTAATTTGCCATCATTTGATACAGACATTTTATGAACACCATTTTTAGGTGCAAAAAATGCTTTTCCTTGCTCTTGAAATTCTGTGAATAGTTCTAGTGGCAAGGTGTCACCATTTACTTTATACACTGTGTTTTTTGCCGTTCCATCGAGTACTTGAATCCATCCAAAGGAATGACCATGATCATGTGGAGCACATTCAAGTTCAGACCAATTCATAACGAGCAGCTCAACATGTTCATTTTGATAAATTAATTTTCGATAATACGGTTTCCCCTTTGACGTCCCTAGTTCAGGTTGTAATTCCTTAAGCTGAACATTTGCCTCTAATAATGCATCTTTTAGCTGTTCACTTGTAGGATTTTGCAATTTCCCTAAAATTCCATCAAGTCGTATTTGATAGTGCATTCAACTAACCTCCTTATGTTGGAACGAGCAAATCTGTCTATTCTTTAGTAAGGAGTAAAAATAGGTTATGGTCGTTTATTTCTTCCATGAAAAAATTTCAACATATAATGTAGCTGCCCGTTGACAAAAACAACTCCAATAATAATTATGATGCCTCCTAATACACTTATGAGAACAATTTTTTCATGTAGTAATACCACAGCGGCAATCAACGTTGCTAATGGTTCTAAATATAGAAAAACAGACACTTGTGTGGCCTCTAACACGTGAAGTGCTTTTGCCCAATACCAATAAGCTACTCCTGAAACAAAGATGCCTAAAAACAATAAATGAACCCATTCCCCTGCTTGTAATAGTGGAATGGATTCCCAGCCTTTATTCCGTATTAAGAAAGGAAGGGTTAGTATAAATCCAATCAAACTCATGTAAAACGTAATTACAAGCGGAGACAATGGTATATTTAATTTTTTCAGAAGTACCGAATAAATGGCCCAATTTAACGTGCTTAATAACATGAGTAAATAGCCAAGATTTAAAGCCGGTTCAAATGATTTTTCACTTCCAGCTGTCGTCACCATTAACACACCAAATAATGCGAGAATCATCCCAATGGCTTTGAAAAAAGTCATTTTTTCGTGTAGAAAAACCATGGATAAGATAACCGTAAAAATGGGCGACAATGAAATCATCCATCCTGCAGATGAAGCATCTATTGTGAGGAGTGCACTTGCTTGTACAACTTGATGGATAAAAACTCCCAATATCCCTAAAATAAGTAAATGAGGAATATAGGTTATATTGATAGACAATTTCTCTTTTAGGACCATTAAGAGGAGGAAAAGAAAAACAGCACCAATTCCAAACCTTATGACTAATAGTGTAAAAGGATCCAGCTTGTCTAACACAGCTTTTGTTGATACAAATGAGACACCCCAGAATGTAATCGACATTGTTGCATATAAAGATGCAGCAATCTTTTTCCCTTTAAACATCATAATTTCACTCACACCCTTTTGTCTTCTCCTTATCATATGCTTGTCCTTTTTCACGAATGTATAAAAGTTAGTTTCCATTTCCAAATGCCTATGATAGAATGAATGAGTATTCATTCATAAATCAATTAGAGGTGATGGCCATGAAACAAATTGGTCCGGTAAAATTAATTGAAGGTCCATCCAAAAGTAAAGTTCCTTTTTCAAGAAGTCTTTATATTGAAGGATCTGCTGAAAAAGTATTAATCGACACTGGTGCAGATTCAACCCTATTAAAGCAGATTCAAGCGGATTCGGGTGTTGATTTGGTTATAAATACACATTATCACCCTGATCATACTCGTCATAATGTTCTTTTTCATGAAACTGAAAAGTGGATTAATACAATTGAATTTCATATGCCCCTGACGATAGAAGGAATTGCAAAAGCAAATGGAATTTTTCAAGAATGGGGTCCTGAAGGTGTAAAGAAATGGGAAAAAGAAATTCCTGAAATATGGATAAAAAGTCTAACTCAGATTAACGGATTTTATGAATATGAAAAACAATATTCATTTGGAAATATTCATGTTCATTTTTTACATACCCCTGGTCATACAAAAGGGTTTTGCTGTCCTTACTTTCCTGATTTAGGGATTGTCTTTACAGGTGATTATGATATGACATCTTTTGGGCCCTGGTATAATGGCACAGATGGTAGCATTGAAGAATTTATTTCCTCAGCCAAGCGCCTGCTTTCTCTAGATGCAAAATACTATATCACCGGACATCAAAAAGGGACATTTCAAAAGAATGAATTTCACCATGCTATGATCAATTACCTTTCAATTATTGATCATCGTGATGAAGTAATTGAAAAATTTGTCCAAAAGGGCATTTCATTCGATGAGTTAACAAGAATTGGTATTTTTTATCCGAAACATGCATTAGAGCATTCACTTTTTATGACATGGGAACGAAGCGGTATTCGTAAACACCTATCTCGACTTGGCTATACCGTAGTTGACTCCGAAATCAAACGCATAATGGTAAAAAAATAAAACGGAATAGAGAGGTCCCCTACTCCCTATTCCGCGCAATTATTATTCCTCATCCAGGATATCATCGAAAACGGCTGAGATTTTTTCAAATTCTTCATCACTTTCAATCGGGGATAAATCTCCCTCATTGTCTAACTTCATAAAAAATACATCGATATCTTCATCCGTTTCATCACGAATATCTTCAACAAACCCAACAGCAACATAGTCAGTCCCCTCTACTGTTATGGCAGCAAGCACCTCGACTTCATGTTCTTCATTGTTTTCATCTGTGATCGAAAATATTTCCCCTACTTCAATTTTATCCATGAATAAATGCCCCTTTCACGCGTACATTTAATACGATTACTTCATTATCTTACCAATTACAGGTACCTTCATACAAATTTTTATAAATATTTATTGAAAGGGTGATAAAATTTGGCCTTTTATGCGAACCCATACTTCCATTCCACCGCTTCAATGACCAGAATGACATCAACAGAACGTGGAAGAATGACTGTTACAGGAAGTGGAAAAATAACGGCTTCACCAGACCAGGCTATCATTCAAATTGGAATTGTTACCGAATCGAAAGAAGCCGAGACCGCTCAATCACAAAATGCAATTATTTCAAACAATGTTATTTCAGCATTAAACAAAATAGGTATTTTAAACGAAGATATTAATACGATTTCATATACGATTCAACCAGTCTATGAATTTACAGAAGGAGCTTCAATTCTGACCGGATATAGGGTTCAACATATTCTTGAAATAACAATTAAAAACCTAATGAATCTTGGGCCTGTATATGAAGCAGCAGTTGCAGCAGGAGCAAACATCGCTGAAAACATTCGCTTTGATGTTTCGAACCGTGATGTTCTATATATGGAAGCATTACAACAAGCGATGAAAAAGGCAACGGAAAAAGCAACAAAGCTTGGAGAACAAATTGGAGTAAACATAAACCAGATTCCTGTGAAAGTAAATGAAGAGACAGGTACAATTTCTCCACGGCAAGTTTCATTTGCTCTTACTTCAGAATCTATTACTGGGGCTGCTCCACCTATCCAAAGTAATAAAATCGAAATTGAAGCGAATTTATCAGCTGTTTTTATCTATTAAAATAGGGACAGTCTATTTTTTAGACTGCCCCTTCATTTTATTTCTCTTTTGAAATAAATAACTCTATTTCAGTTGTTAATTTCTCTGTTATTTGATTAATGATATCGAAGTTCATAGCATCGATATAATAAGATTCAAGTTTGTCGCGTAATTGTTTAGCTTCTGCTAAATAGGAAATCGCTTCTTTCATTTTATCTTTATATGCTTTGGTTGTTCTTGCAATATCAGCTTCATATTTTTCATCTGTTCCAGGTGTAATACATGTTTCATACATATCAATGACCTCATCTGATTCGCGATCAGGAAAATACTCATGAGGAGCAGTACTATCAAAAATGGCCACTCCTAATTCACGCAGAATCACCATATCTAGGCTGTTGGGATCAAACCCGCAATGATATACTTCAACATCATAGCCACGTTCTTCACCTGCTGCGACAATTTTTTTCAGCATCGTTGATTTACCGGAACCCGCTCTCCCCTTAATAAAATAGCGTTTTGAAATATCTGCTGTCAGATTTTGAATAAAATCAACAGCCCCGTTTGGAGTAGCTGCTCCTAAAAACCGGTGCTGTACTTTCGGTTCCTTTGCAAGTGATTGCTCTCCATAAAAACGCACAATTAAGTCCTCTGTTAATTGATTTGCCTTCGAAAAATCCATATTCGAAATATATATTTCTTCAATATCATCATGTGCACGTAATGAAGCTGCAAATGTATCATATGCTTCGTTAAATTTATCAGAAATCTTTCGGTTCAGTGCCAGTATTTCATCTTTATATTCGGAAAGTTTACTTGAGTCCCACGCAACACCAAGATTTACGTACTCTTCAATTACACCTGGCGCTTTTGGTTCAATAACGTGTGGAGCTGTTCCATCGACGATTCCTATTTTTAATGTTGGTAAAAGAACACCATCAATCGACTTGTTATCTGAAGCACAATGCAAATATTCTACTTCCAGGTCCTTCTCTTCCATAAGATGACCAATTTTCTTCATCAATGAAGATTTACCAGTTCCTGGACCACCCTTTAATATATATACTCTCTCTAAGTCTGCTAAAACAGAATCATATAAACTATAAAAGCCTTTCGCTGTATTTCCACCTGCATAATAATGACGAACTGAATTTGTCATCTTATCACCCTTTCAACACCTTTACCCATACTTTATGTAGATTATCTTACAAGGGTGAATGCCTATTTGAAAAAGTATTCTAGGTAGGAAAACAATATTCATTTCGATATAATGTTTGTATATCTAACAAAGGAGTTTTTAGGGTGAATTCTAAAGAAGTAGAACAAAAAATTATTGAAAACTATCAAAAAGATGAGCAAATGATGATTCTGATTTTTGCCCAATGGTGTGTAAATCATGATCTGGATCCAACAGAGGTATATGTAAGAGCGTATCCGGACCAACCAGCAAATTATGCATTAAAGCAAACAATGGATTTAACAGTGCCAAAAGAAGAATCCGAACATATCCCTGATCAAACACTTCTTAATGTTTTATCTTTATATGGAAATGAAGAGCTTGCTTTTGTCGTAACAGAAGAAATCGGAAAAAGGAAAAGGAAGAAATAGCATTATGTACAAAAATAGCACGCCATAATGGCGTGCTTATCTACTTTTTTATTCATATTTCTTAAATAATAATGTAGCATTATGTCCGCCGAACCCAAGTGAGTTTGACAAAACAATATCAACTTTTGCCTCTTTCGCATGATTTGGAACATAATCCAAGTCTAATTCAGGGTCAGGAGTTACATAGTTAATTGTTGGCGGAATAACTCCTTCTCTTATAGCTAATAGTGAGAAAATGGCTTCAACTGCACCTGCGGCACCCAGCAAATGACCTGTCATGGACTTTGTAGAACTTACTGAAAGAGAGTAAGCATGTTCACCAAAAACGGCTTTAATCGCTTTTGTTTCATACAAATCGTTATAATACGTACTTGTTCCATGAGCATTGATATAATCAACCTGATCTGGTGAGAGATTTGCATCATCCAGTGCCAGCTTCATTGCTCTTTGGCCACCTTCACCCTCAGGAGCAGGTGTGGTGATATGATAAGCATCCCCTGTTGCACCATATCCAATAAGCTCTCCATATACTTTTGCACCTCGTGCTAATGCATGCTCCAGCTCTTCTAGGATTAAGATTCCAGAGCCTTCGCCAATAACAAAACCATCCCGATTTTGATCAAAAGGACGACTCGCACTTGCAGGATCATGATTAGTTGATAAGGCCGTCATATTTGAAAATCCTGCAATCGTCATTTCAGTAATGGACGCCTCAGCACCTCCTGTCACCATTACATCTGCACCACCATTTTGGATGACCCGAAAAGCATCGCCAATCGAATTTGCACCCGAAGCACATGCAGTAACAGAGCAATTGTTTATTCCTTTTGCACCTAACTCTATCGACACTCGTCCTGAAGCCATATCAGGAATAAACATAGGGATGATAAAAGGGCTTACACGCTTTGGCCCCTTGCTCAAATAGCGCTTATGCTGTTCCTCAAATTCATCAAGTCCACCAATACCAGAACCTATCCAAACCCCTACTCTTTCAGCTGATACATCTTTACCAATATCAATCCCTGCATCAATGATTGCCATTTTACTAGCTGCAATCGCTAAATGTGTAAATCTGGCCATTCTACGAACTTCTTTGTGATCAATATAGTCCTGTGGTGAGAATTCTTTCACTTCTGCTGCCACTTTTACATTAAAGGGATCAGGATTTACTCTTGATAATTCAGCAATTCCTGAAACACCATTTTTGGCTTGCTCCCATGTCGTACGAACATCATTACCTAACGGAGTAACAGCCCCAATACCTGTAACAACAACTCTTTTCCTCATATAAAGTCTCTCCTCTTGTGAAAAATAGTTCTATATATAAATGTGTTAATTAGAAATAAGAAAATAGAATAGTAATATTATGACTTGGTCATAGTATCACATAGATATATCTTATACTATATATAAGAAAAAGAAAAGGTTAGCGGAGTGTATCAGTAATGGAGAAAAATAAACATGGAGCTAAGCCTCAAAACACATTCATGTGCAGCATCAGCTTAGCTCCATAACACCATTTTTCTCTATAATTCTAAATTCTCCACTTGATTCATAAGTGAGCTTAGATCTTGGAAAGTTTGGATCACTTCTGAGTTTTGTAACTCCTCAACGACCACTTCCCCATCCTTATAAATATCATTAATCATTTGTAATGCTTCTTCATTTTTTGTCACGATGTCTTGATGTATGTCTTCAGCAACCGTCGGAGCTTCTAATTTGTTGAACTCTTCAATTTGTTCACGTAGAGAAGTAAGCTCTGTTTCAAGTTCATCTCTAGCAGCTTCATCATTCGCTGCATCCTGTATTAATCCTGGTGCTTGTTCAGCAAAATCACTTACTGAAGTTAAATAACTCGTTGTTTCATCCACATAATTAACCGATTTACTTACCTCATCAACTACAGAACAAGCTGAGCTTATCATTAATGTAAAGATAGCAAAAAACATAAGAAATTTCCTCAATGATCTCCCTCCAAACATTTTAGTGTATACTAACTATACGGATTTAGTTTAAAAAGGTTTCAAATCAAATCATTACAAAATAAAAAGGCTAACCCTTTTACATTGTTAACCTTTTCATCAAAGATCTTATTCACTTGATACAAGCCATTTTAAGAATTCCTGTTCAGGTTCAGTTAAAAACCTGCCTAATTCTTCGGAAAAACAAAGATATAATTCTATGTATCTTTTGGCTACAGCGTCCATTCTTTTCCTCCTGTTATGTATAAGAACTTCTTTATTTTATCACGATTGTCGATAAATGGGTATGAAAATGTGTAAGCATCACACCATTCCATATCATTCATCACAACTATCATCACCATCGTCTCCACTATCGCTGCTTTCCTTATTGCTCTCAAAAAAATGATTTACTTTTTCAAACATAGATTCCTCTTTGTAGATGTCTTCATCATCATGATTAGATCCTTGTAAGAAACTCTGAACAGAATAACTTTGCACGATTTTCTTTTTATTAAAAGACTTTCCTAAAATAATCAGGAGGATTATAAAAATAATGACTATGCTTATTATAAAAAACATCTCTATTCCCCTTTTAAATAAATAGATAAAGCAAAAGTACCTTTTTATTATGGCATTAAAAAAATCACTTCTAGTTCTGGAGATCCACTGGCAAAACCAACTGCAAGAGCTGTATATGTTTCTCCTGCTTTTAATTGGACCTGCGGAATTGTGAAAACTACATTCTTTGTACCAGTTTCTCTCACTTCCAAATTTACAGTCATTGGAGAAAGTGTTAAATAATCCGTTACTCTTTCGTATGAAACATTTGTAAAAAGAATATTTCCTCCTTGTACAGCAATGTCCACATTTGAAGCATCCGGTGATAGGTGAATAAATCTTATCTTCGTTTGATTTCGACTAACATACGGCTTATCAATAAAGAAAGATAATGTAATATTATTTAATAAGCCAGTTGCCGCCGCAGTATAGTACGTATTTCTTGTAAGGGATAATTGTTCTTTAAGAATTGGGCTTGTTGTATCACCTGTTTTATATACCTCTAAAGTATACCTACCAGCAGGTAATGATAAATAATCCGTTGTTTCCTCGAATACTAAATTTGTGATAGATTTATTTCCATTTACATACACATCAACTCCGGATGTATCAGGTGAAGCATGGAATAACCTAATAAAAGCATTTTGCTCTCCTGCCCTGCTCATTAAACTGTAGTGATATGCTTGCAGTTCAGTTTGTGCTAACTGCTGTACACATATTAGATGCTTTTGCTCATAGAAATTATGCAAGTGTGGATTCGAATACCTAAAGTAATCCGCTAACATTTTGTATTTTGCAGCTTCAAGAACCAGTCCATGATGATTATGGAACATCCTATTCACTCCTTAAAGTTAGTAACATCATACAATATGATAAAAGCCCAGATAGTTTCCAATTATTTGTGTACTTTTAAAAAAACTTGGCCTTCACATCAAATTTGCTAAGGATAATAAATACACCTCTAGGCACATAATCAAACATGTTCTTGAGAAAAATAATAATTGATTTTTTAAGTTATTGTGAAATGAGGTGAACCTTATTATGAAAAAGCTTTTAGCTATTTTACTTGCAGCTCTTCTTGCTACTTCTGTTGTTGCATGTGATGATGCGCCAGGGGAAGACGAAATTGGTGATGGTGAAATTAATGATGAAGAATAAATAAATAGAAAAATGCCCGTTCAGTAACTTTTTATTATCCTTCTTGGAAGTATGACGAAAAAACTGAACGGGTTTACTTATATTTGAACAGCATGACAACCTTTTTTCGGATGTAAATGATTTTCCATTTATCTAAAATTCCATCACTCAAAATGATTGTGCACAATCATTTTTGAATTAAAACATATTGTGTACTATAATAATTGTATATTTTTGAAAGGAATCACTATAAGATGAGTGAAATGCTAAAGTTGGAAAATCAAATTTGCTTTAAAATATATACAGCTGAAAGAGAAATCACACGCCTTTACCGTGATTTACTTGCAGACCTTGACATTACCTATCCGCAATATTTAGTTTTATTAGTTTTGTGGGAAGATGATTTTGTTACTGTAAAGGAGCTTGGTCAGAGATTATTTTTGGATTCTGGTACCTTAACCCCAATGCTTAAGAGGATGGAAGCGAACCAACTCATTACACGTAAACGCTCTTTAGAAGATGAAAGAAGTGTTATTATCTCTCTTACTGATGAAGGAAAAGTCTTAAAAGAAAAAGCAACATGTATTCCTACACAATTACTTGAGAATTTATCGATGGAAACCGAAGAGCTACTCAAGTTTGACAGGTCTCTTCAGACAATTTTAAAACACTTAAGAACGAATAAACCTAAAAAATAAAAGGCTCCTTATATAATTAAAGGAGCTTTTTAAGGTTTTATATTTTTATAGAGCCATCGTTTAATCCATCAGTTCCTAAAACTTTTCAGATAACCTTTTGGCTAGTTCATCATCACTTAACGGTTTTCGATGCGTATTTTCTAAATAAATATATTTTTCAGTTTCGGGCATTATATATTCTTTATACCATAGGAAAAAATCAGGGCTGTCTCCTTGCATTCTAAGATACTTCCGTAAAGCCTCAAGTGAATAAAGTGTGCTTTTAACATTTGTTAGCCAGTCTGCACGATAAAAACCCTTCCATTTCCCATGTTCTGACTCTTGAAAAGTTAGTAAACTATTTTGATAATCCCAAATGGATTGTGACACCTGAACAAACGCCAGTGGATGTTGATGATTAGTAAAACTTGTATAAGCCTTACACAGTGAGATGAACCCTTTGCAGCCAGACACGTGTAATTCAACCTGTGAAACAAAAAGATCATAAAACCTTTGCTGATCAGAGATTGATAGCTGTTCTGAAAGTTTTCGACATTGATTTAATAAGTCTTGCCAGCCATTTAAACCCTCTTGGCATTTTTGTAAGAACCAATTTACTTGTTCACTAAATGGAACTTCATTCGTTGCCCAAAATAACTTACCGTTAGGTGTATTTCCTCTTCCTTGAAGCCAATGACCAATGATTTTTCTTGCATTGTGATGATAAAATTCCTCTCCTGCCCGATCGTCCTCATTCGGACCATATTTGATTGTTTTCTCAAAAAAGCTCTTATATAGCTTGATCAGCTCATCATGATGACTTGAATAAAACCGATTAATAAACTGTTGATAATGCTCTCCAACATCAACTGTACCAGATGTCCATAATTGACTGACAAGATCTAGTGGATATAAATGCTGACGAATATTACCACTATTTAACAAAAGATAAGATGTAGCACTTGAAGAAAATGATTTTTCAATTTCTTCTTTTATTAATTGAGGTGGAGATGGAAACATTGTTAAATGATTCGACGCCTGAAGGTCGTGAAATGTGACATGATAATAAATTCCATGCTCTCCAGAATCATCTTCGGTAGGTAAAGAAGGGATCCGATAGTTCTCATTTCCTTGTCTCCTCGATACCATCTTTCCATATCCGTTATCCGCCCATATTTTCATAATTTCATCAGGCACTTGAATATGTCCTTGTTTATATAACTCAGCTATTTCACCATAAAGAGCCATACTACAAACCGGTTGATCAATCTCTTCACATAACATTTCGTATTGTCTAAGAACTACCTTCGATATCATAGCACCCCGCTTCTCAGGTGTATCAAATTCCGGATCATACTCCCAGAAAGGTGCATCACCTTGTCCTCTAAAGGAAAGAACCCATACAATCTTTTGCTCCTTTTGCTTCTGTATAGCCTCATACCATAATGCTTCAAATAAATCAGGATGTTCTTTATAGCTTGGTGTTTTACCCGGATACGCACGTAAAAACATTTCTGCTCCTAATGGTTCAGCATGATGATGTGTTACCCATAACCCCATCTCTGCTGCTAATTCGGTATGAATCCCATCCTTTGGAAGGTCAGTTCCAGGAATCACCATGTTCCCGCCACATCTTAATAATGCTTCAAATACCGGATACCAAACCTCTTTAGATGGTGGATACTCTTCTTTCCAGCCAATTAAGCAGACCTCATCATTTACAAACCAGCCTCTATATTTTACATGTTGTTCTTTAGATTCATAATTGTTAGCAGGAATAAGCACTTCCGACTTCTGTTCAACATTTAAATCTCCCCAAAACCAAAAAGGATCTATACCCAGATATTGTCGGCTATAATGAAGTAATCCATATACTAATCCAAGATCATCATACCCGATGATGTTTAGAATCCATTTTCCATCTTTCTGATGGAAGCGGAAACTAAATGCTTCTGGTCGCATAGGACATTCTTTTTCACTCTTTGCATAATAAAGTATAATCGTTGCATCCTGATCTGCTCCTAATTTTTGTATAGGCTGACAGCCGAATATCTTCTCATGATCTCTTTTAATCATATCAATGGCATGTTGGACAGACGTTGATATATTCTTTGGAATAGAAATGACACAATTTTCTTTAACAACTACATACATATACCGAATTCTCCTCCCTATGTAGTGATACTTTGACATATTTTTCGTATCATTCCTATTTTAATAGAGCGTTTGCAAATTCTTAATCCAATTAACAGAGTCTTTATGTTAGAAAACAGTTGCTCTTCATTCTTATAGGTATTTATGAGTGTTTGAATAAAAAGAACAGGATTGAAAGGATATTTTATCCAAATGTAGAATGATAAAACTAGAGGTTTTGCAGACGAAGATTTCTCACATGTGTGATGAGGACACTTTTCTTTGAATGGTTGGTATTAAGGTATATCATTTTGTGTTACAAAGTAACGACATTCTTTAAACTTTTAACTTAAAAGGAGAGCCAATGAATAGCCAACAAAATCTCGATAAAATGAATTTAATCCTTAAACATAATGAAGTGACGCAATTATTCATTTCTGTTCTGCAGGAATTGGATAAATTAAAGACAACTGAGGTTGAAGATCAACTTCTTAAAGTGAAGATGAGACAGAACTTACTAATTATTCAAGAAAAGTTAATCACACTTCAATTATCCATTCTAGGAGATGATCGGGATTCATCAAAATAGGCAGAACAAAAATTGTTCTGCCTATTTTGACTTAAACGGGTGCATTTACTTCTAAATCATCTATTGGTTTTTCTACATATTGAATATCTTTACGCGCATTATAACGATCCGCTTTTTCAACTGTCACAGATATATTATAATCCGGTATTCCTGCAAATTTCTCATATCTTCCTCTAGGTAAAAGAAAGTTTCCTTCAGGGAAATGTACCTCAAGGTTTCCTCTAGCAATGTCAACAAATTTTGCTCTTCCTTGGAAGACACCAAAACCATTGTAGACAACAATGCCTTCACCCTCTGCAACACTTAATTTTTTTGCATCTTCAGCATTCATTAGCACGTCGTAACGATCAGCACCGTTGAAAGGATCTGTTTCTTTGTAAACCATAGAGTTAAATTGTTTACCACGTCGGGAAGTAACGACAAATTGTCCTTCTTTCTTCCCTAATTCAGGGATCTCTACAGATATTAAGCTTCCTTTCCCGTCAGAGGTTGGACACACTCCACCTTCACAAAGCCATGCGCCCCCCCATTGGAATACATCCCCTTGTTTTTTCAAATGTTGAATTCCATCATAGTCACGATTTGCAATTGCAATTTCATCTCGAATTTCCTGTCCAGATTTAAAGTCAACAAGATGAGCTGTTTCCGGCTTAACCCGTTTCGCTAAATCAATATAAATCTTCCACTCTGCTCGGGCTTCTTTTATTTCGTTTTTATTCCCTTCAATTTGAGGTGAAAAATAAACCATTCGTTCAGTTGAGGTTGATGTGCCCCCTCCTTCTTGCTCATACCTTGTTTTTGCAGGGAGAACAATAACAGCTTCTTTTGCATCAACAAGTGTAGATGTATTGAAGATAATATCCTGATGCACACGTATATCCAGTTCAGATAACGCTTTTTCAACAAAATCAGGATCTGGCATTGTTTCTAGGAAATTTCCACCTGATAAATAATAAAGCTTAATTTTTCGTTCGTGATCTTCCGGCAGAACGATGTTTTCCAATGTAACCCCAACGATATCACCTTGCCATTTTGGTAATTCAAAGCCCCAAATTTGCTCCATTCGCTTAATGTTTTCCTCGTCAAACCCACTTCCCGGCAATACAAATGGATCTGCCCCCATTTCTCCTGCCCCTTGTACGGAAGAATGACCACGGAATGGCATTAAGCCATTGTTTTTACGACCAAGATATCCGCGTAATAAGGCGAGATTTGCTACTTGAGAAATATTGTCTGTTGCAAACGAATGCATAGTTAGACCTAAAGCCCACGCAAAAACTGCATTTTTACTATTTGCTAGTAACTCTGCAAGCTCAATTATTCTCTCTCTTGAGATACCGGAAGATTTAATGATTTCATCCCATGATTGTTGGTTCACATGATTTACTAGTTGTTCATATCCATTTACATGCTGTTGCACAAACTCATGGTTAATTGCTGATCCATATTGGGCTTCTTCCATCTCAAACCAATGTTTCATAATTCCATGCATAAAAGCAATGTCCCCGCCAATATTAACTTGGTAGAAATCATCAGCTAATTTAGTACCGAACAGTGCAGATTCCATATTTGATGGAATCCAATATTTATCCATCGCTGGTTCGCTATATGGATTGACCACGATAATCTTTGTTCCTCTTTTTTTCGCTTCAAGCATATATTTAGTCGAAACTGGAGATGCATTTGATGCAACACTTCCCCAGAACATTAATACATCCGTACCAAACCAATCTTGATAATTGGCAGTTGATGCTCCCACCCCAATGGAACGCTTTAAGGCTGTTTTACTTGGTGAGTGACAAATGCGTGATGCATTATCTATATTATTTGTCTCTAGGAATCTAGCTACTTTTCCTGCAACATAATAAGACTCATTTGTAATACCTCTTGATGTTAAATAAAATGCATACTGCTTCGGATCTAGTTGCTTCATTTTACTAGCAATGGTGTCCATTGCTTCATCCCATGTTATGCGAGAAAACCTTCTTTCACCTTTACGACGAATAAGCGGGTATGGAATACGCCCTAATTTTCGCAAGTCTGTGCTACTATATTTTCGTAATTCATCAATGTCAGCATGAACAATTTCCTCTTTTAAAGCAGGCATGGTATTCAGTCTTAGAACATTCATTCTCGTTGTACACATATGCGGCCCTTTTAATGTTTGGTCTTGTAAACCGGATACACCTAAGGCACAACCATCACAAACACCTTGTGTTAAGATTCGTGATGCATATCCAATATTGTCTTTGTTATCCCAAGCTACTTTCATTGTATCTCTAAAATGATGGGGCTTTACTTTACCAAGACCAAATGGAATTGGACTAACCCAGTGCTTTGGTTGTGGGGTTTTAGTCGCTTTTATTGGTCCTTGATGTTTGGTCTCTCCCATTTGAATCACTCCTTGTTAAGATGGTAGATATAGAAAAAACCACCGTAGACTCTAACAATGATAAGATGCAGAGTAAAACGGTGGTTAGTCTTTTGCAGGGTCGCTACTAAGTGCCATACCAATAATTATTATTTTATTACATATTTTTCAAGTTGGGGCATTATTTTGTCTTTCAAACTATTTTTTTATGAATCTTACTCAAATTTTTATAATGGCCATTATTTATTAAACTTTTGCTGTAAATCTTCATCAAAGACAAAGATGGACATACCGAAGTCTCTGTCAATATCGATATCAACAAATAAATCAACAAATTTACAACCTAAAAACTCTTCCATCTCTATAGGAGGGTTCTTTCTGTACATTTGTTTTACCATTTCCGTTCTTGCAGATCGTAACGCCTGTTTCCCTTCATCAGCACTGGCAATAAATCTTTCGACAGGTGATAAATTTCCTTCCATTTCACAAATTGCCCAGTTTTTACAGAACGTTGTTGTTATTTTACTTGGACCTTTGCCCATGTGCTTTTTTCGAAAAGAGCGAACGATATTACTAAATTCTGCCTCGTACTTGTTCATCATATCCTCCTACCCAATAGAGGTTTTAGCATGAGGTATTTTACCATATCTTCATGCAGTAATGGAAGTATTATTATCCTGCAATGGAATTTTTGGCACCTATATTTTGCTTGCGAAGTCGATTTATATCTTTGCGAATCAAAAGTGATACAACTAAGGCAATGACAAACAATCCTGAGAAAAATGTTAAGCTTGTTCCATAGCTTCCTGTTGTATCTTTCATCCAAGCAGCAAACATTGGGCCTGCTAAACCAGCTGCAGCCCATGCAGTTAGGATATAACCGTGAATGGCTCCTAATTGCTTTGTTCCAAATAAATCTCCAATATATGCAGGAATAGCTGCAAATCCTCCACCATAACAAGTATACACAACAGCTAACATAACCTGGAACAAAAATGCTTCTGTTGTATGTGGTAATAATGCAAATAATGCAATTTGCAAGACGAAGAATGTTGTATACGTATTTGGACGGCCGATATAGTCTGAAATAGAGGCCCAACCTAAGCGACCCAAACCATTAAAAATCCCTAAAATTCCAACAAGTGTTGCTGCCTCTGCAGATGTAAGTCCAATACTTTCTTCCGCTAAGGGCTTAGCCGCAGATAAAATTGCAATTCCACATGTTACATTAATGAATAACATAAACCATAAATAATAAAATCGTGTTGTTTTAACCGCTTCATTTGCCGTTAATTGTGATAAATCTTCTTTAATTCGTGTTTTCCCTGATTTTATCTTATCTTCAAGTCCTCTTGGTTCCCAATCAGCAGCTGGTTTTTCTAAATAGAGGGAGGATAATGTCATAATAATGAAATATGAAACCCCAAGAATATAAAATGTGTTGGCTGTTCCTACAGAATTAATCAGCCCTTCCATTACTGGACTGGCAATCGCTGCAGCGAATCCAAATCCCATAATCGCGAGACCTGTTGCAAGTCCCCTTCTATCTGGAAACCATTTTACTAATGTTGATACAGGCGCAATATAACCTACACCAAGCCCAATTCCTCCAAGAACACCATATGTAACGTAAAGAAAAGGAAGTGAGCCTAAACTAACAGCAAAGCCCGAACCAATTATCCCGGCACCAAAAAAACCAGCGGCAAGTAAACCAGCAGCTCTTGGACCATATTTTTCAACAAAATGACCTAAAAAGGCCGCAGATAACCCAAGAAATAAAATAGCAATACTGAATGTTAATTGTACTTGTGAAGCACTCCATCCAAACTCATCCATAAGCTGGATTTGTAAAGTTACTCCATGCATAAACAGATCCAATGGAAATATGGATCCCAACTGCAGATGCAGCAATTAACCATCGATTTTTTGTCTTTTTCATATAGTCAATCCCCCATTTTTAAGAAACTTGAAATCGCCACTCTTGTAGACCGAGAAAAGAGCATCATTAATAAAACAGCAAAGCCAAGTTCCTTATATTTAACGATAAATGGAATAACAGTGGTTTTTAGTGCTGAACTCTATCTCACTTTTAAAACTTTTTACATCAATAAAAACAAAGAAAACCGTCAATCCCCCTAAATAGATAACAAAATTGCTTATCTATCTATAGGGTGATTGACGGTTAGTATCAAGCAGGATTCGCTACTATCGGACCAACTGTTAATCGCTTTCATTTTTGCGACAATTTGAACCGACGACAGGATCGCTATCTCGGGATCAAAATGTTACAATATCATGAACATTGTATCGAAATCGTATCATGTAATCAATTCTTATGCAACATTAATTTTCCGTTATATACACCTTCTCCTGTTATCAAAAACAAACTTTCATACTTGTTAATGTCTACATAATATGATTATATGTTATGTATCTTATAGTTTAGGTGAGATGGTGAATGGACATGAAAATGAGTGTAAATCAAAATATCCGTAAATATTCAAATGGAAATTTATTTGATACAACCGATCATATCGTTACCGAATTCCCATTAACAATATTTGTAAATGACATGGAGTTTGCAACAATGGTGTGCACCCCTACACATTTTGAAGAAATGGTCGTAGGTTTTTTAGCATCTGAAGGTGTTATTCGTTTTTACCGTGAAATCGAAACGATCTCAATTGATGAATCTGCTGGTTATGCCTATGTAAAACTCGATCATGATGTTGCTACAAATCAACAATATTATTCGAAGAGATTTATCGGATCCTGCTGTGGTAAAAGCAGACAGTTTTACTTTCAGAATGATGTTAAAACGTCAAAGACCTCAATGAGTAAACAAACACTAACACCTTCACAATGTATCTTTTTAATGAAAGAAATGCAGAAAAGCAGTATTGTTTTTCAAGAAACAGGTGGAGTCCATAACGCAGCTTTATGTACCCCGGAAAATATGATTGTTAGCAGATCAGATATAGGCAGACATAATGCTTTAGATAAATTATACGGATATAGTATTTTGAAAGAAATTCCTGTACGTGATAAAATTATAGTATTTAGTGGAAGAATTTCTTCAGAAGTCCTTGTTAAAGCATCAAAAATAGGGGTTGGTATTGTTCTATCAAAATCAGCACCAACCGACCTTGCGATAAAACTTGCGGATGATTTAAATATTACAGCAGTAGGGTTTATTAGAGGAACTTCATTTAATGTTTATTCCCATCCAGAACGGATTATTGACAATTAATAAGGGAGGAATCGTGTTGACCAATCGTGATACTACTTATGATTACTTTGATCGCCCCCTGCGTGACCTGCGTATTTCGGTTACAGATAAATGTAATTTCCGCTGTACCTATTGCATGCCAGCTGAAATATTTGGGCCGGATTATCCTTTTTTAAAGAGACATGACTTGCTATCTTATGAAGAAATAGTACGTTTAACTAGCATTTTTGTCCAATCTCTAGGGGTTAAAAAAATTCGGATTACTGGTGGAGAACCGTTAATGCGGAAGGATTTGTCTATACTTATAGATCAGATTAACCAAATAAATGGCGTTGAAGATATCGCCATGACAACAAATGGTTATTTTTTACCTAAATATGCGAAAGAATTAAAAGAAGCAGGATTAAAGAGAGTATCAATTAGTCTTGATTCCCTCAATGATGAAGTATTTGGAAAAATTAATGGACGCGGTGTCTCTGTCAAATCTGTTATCGATGGTATTGACGCTGCAGCCGAAGTTGGTTTAAAAGTAAAAATTAATATGGTCGTTAAACGTGGAATGAACGAACATGAAATTATTCCAATGGCTAAGTATTTTAGGGAAAAAGGCCATATTTTAAGGTTTATTGAATTTATGGATGTTGGAAATACAAATCAATGGAATTTGAAGGATGTTTATTCTAAAAAACAAATCATTGAGGATATCCACCAAGTAATGCCGCTTGAGCCAATTGATCCTAATTATACTGGCGAGGTAGCAAGTCGTTTCCGCTATATCGGGTCTGAAGCAGAAATTGGTGTGATATCATCAGTATCCGATGCATTTTGCTCAACATGTAATCGAGCGAGATTATCGGCAAGTGGTTCTTTATATACTTGTTTGTTTGCTTCAATTGGTCATGATTTACGTGAGCAGATTCGTTCCCCAAAAACAGACATTGAGCTTGCCGAGCATATTAAAGCAATATGGCGAGGACGAAAAGATCAATATTCTGTTGAGCGTAGTGAGGCATCCCCGACAAGAAATAAAATTGAAATGTCACATATTGGAGGGTAATTCATCATTATGAGTACATGTAAAATCGATCATTCTACTGAAGATGTAAAGCAAAAATTACAAGAACAATCAACGTACCTTAATAGTCAATTAGTGGAGAAATGTTCCCGTTTTTTATCCACAGATATTAGTCAAGCTGATTTAAATGAATTATTCCATTTACTAAAAAAATATGATTTATCAACCGATGAAGAGAAAAATACACGGAACCAAAAAATCGAAGCATTACTTTCAAAATAATTATTGTAAAATAATAAAAAAGGATAGCTCATGGCTATCCTTTTTTTATTCTCAACTTTATTAATCTAGTGTACTAGTAGAAGTTCATGATGATTTAATCTTTTTCTGTTTGCTCTTCTATGGATGCAATAAACTCCACCTTATTTAAATAAAATATTTCTACTTTCCAATAAGTTATCTTTAAAATACAGGTTCTCTCCCTACTTTTTTTCGTTGACTTTCCATTTATTCCATTATATAATTTATCTCGGAGTTATAAATCTTTAAGTTGAGATATTTTAAACTAAGTTATTTTATTGGAGGAGAAAAAAATGACAAAAACGAAATGGAATCTTGATCCAACACACAGTGGCGTTGATTTTTCAGTTAAACATATGATGTTTGCAACAGTTAAAGGCGGCTTTAAAAGCTTTAATGCTGACATCGAAGCTGATCCAACAGATTTAACAACAGCTGATATTACCTTTACAATTGATTTAGCAAGTGTTGATACACGTAACGAAGATCGTGATAATCACCTGCGTTCTGCAGATTTCTTTGATGTAGAAAATCACCCTACAATGACATTTACATCAACTTCAATTGAAAAAACAGACGATAATGAATACAACGTTACAGGTGACTTAACATTACACGGAGTAACAAAATCCGAAACATTTGCCGTTACTTTTGAAGGAACTGGTCTAGATCCATGGGGAAATGAAAAAGCAGGTTTTGGTGTAGAAGGTAAGTTAAAACGCAGCGATTATGGCTTAACTTGGAATGCTACATTAGAAGCAGGCGGAGTACTTGTTGGAGATCAAATCAAGGTTTCCCTTCAACTTCAAGCTGCAAAAGCATAATTGATTAAAAAGGGATTGAACGATAATAGTTCAATCCCTTTTTCCTTTAGTTCATATTCTTTCCATAAAAGATTTCATCCATTTCTTTTGTCAGACTAGCCGTAATTTGTTCCTGCTCTTCTTTGCTTAGCTTATCCTTCGTATATCCAAACAAATAATTATTTAGGTCAAATTGCTTGAGTTTACATTTGGTATGGAAGATATTTTCTTGATAAATATTTACATCAATCATATCAAATTCTTCCTTTACTTCATCAGGTATATAATTTTGAATCGAACTAATATCATGATCGATAAATAATTTATCTCCTTTAATATCCCTGGTAAAGCCGCGTACTTTATAATCCATTGTTAGGATGTCTGTATCGAATGAATGAATTAAATAATTCAATGCCTTTAAGGGAGATATTTCTCCACAAGTTGATACATCGATATCCGCACGAAACGTACTAATTCCCTCATTTGGATGGTATTCAGGATATGTATGAACGGTAATATGACTTTTATCCAGACCCATTACAACCGCTTCTGGTAAAGGACCGGGGGATTCATCAAAAGACTCTGTCGGCACTTCCACAACAGGACCTTCCGATACTAAAATGGTTACACTTGCCCCTTGAGGGACATAATCTTGTTTGGCGATATTTAGTACATGGGCACCAATAATATCGGTCACATTTTTTAATATATTCGTTAGCCGTTCGGCATTATATTGCTCATCTATGTATTCAATATATGCCTCTCTCTCTTCCCTTGTTTTTGTATAGCATACATCATACATATTAAAGCTTAGCGATTTTGTTAAATTATTA
Organism: Metabacillus schmidteae; assembly: GCF_903166545.1. NCBI lineage: Bacteria > Bacillati > Bacillota > Bacilli > Caryophanales > Bacillaceae > Metabacillus > Metabacillus schmidteae. The sequence goes on from NZ_CAESCH010000001.1 coordinate 3,364,626, forward strand.
AATCCATGCAATTGAATGCGTTGTTCTGGAGTCAGTTTCATCTTTCTTCCCCCTTAATGAAATTTATACCGAGTCATGCTTACATGTTTATATTACCCATTTTAAAAAAAGACAATCATTTGATTCTAACCAAGCTAAATAAAGCCAGATAACCTTATTCATTTATTATGATTTGAATAGATATGTAAAAAGCACCCCAGTTGGATGCTTAAAGATTATTTAATGCCTCTGTAATTGGATCTTTTCCTGCTACTAAATCAAAAGAACGGTTTTTCGTATGTTCATTTGTTAAGGACTCACCAATCGTTTTTGCTACATCCTCACGAGGTATAAAGCCTCTTTCAAGCTTTTCACCAACTGAAATTTTTCCCGTTCCTTGTTCATTAAGAAGTCCTCCTGGGCGGATAATCGTATATGTTAGATTTGACTGCATAAGCACACGATCTGCATAGTGCTTCGCGACATAATACGGCTTTATTGCTTCATTCCAATTCTCACGATTATTCGCTTGAAGTGCACTCACCATGATAAAACGATCAACACCAGCTAATTCGGCAGCTTCCATCGTTTTTACAGCTCCATCAAGATCGATTAATAATGTTTTATCCGCACCTGTGCTACCTCCAGATCCTGCTGTGAAAACAATTGCATCACACCCTTTTATTGCCTGTTGTAATTCAGTAACACTGCCCTCTAAATCGGCAATAACCGTTTCAATTCCTTTATTAGCAAATACTTCTTTTTGATTTTGATTTCTAATCATAGCCAAAACTGTGTGTTCTTCATGTGTATTTAACATTTCCGTTAGCTTTTGTCCAATTTGTCCATTAGCACCTACTACTAATACCTTCATTATTTCATCTCCCTTCTTTTGTACAATTATTTCAAACAATCAATAATAGTTCAAAAATTTTGTTTCTATTCTAACCCATTTAGCAGGATAGAAAGTATTTTTTCTTCAATGACCTTCCCTTCTTCTTCATCCTGCAAATGATTTAAAATAATTGAAAAAATAACTTTTTCACCATTATTTGTTTGCAAATACCCTGTTAAAGAACTTACATTTGTCAATGTGCCGGTTTTTGCTTGAACCTTTTGTTGAAGAGGAGAATTTATCATTCTTTTACGTAATGTCCCCCCTATTAATTTATCCTTATCCCCTGCAACAGGTAGTGATTTAGACATTAAAGGGAACCATTCTTTGTTTTGAGACCTATATAATAACAGAGTTAACGTATTTGGTTGTGTTGTATTTACATGTGATATCCCTGAACCATCTCTAAAAACTGTGTTATCTATCTCAATTCCGATTTGTGCTAAAGCATTTTTTTCGGTTTCTAAACCTGCTTCCCAAGTACCTTGATTTTTTGTGAGTTGTCCCATTTCTTTCACTAGTGTTTCAGCTATGGTGTTATTACTTAATTTTAGAAATGGAAAAAGGATTTCTGAAAGTGGTTCTGATTCCTGTAAAAGCAACTTCTTGCTATTAAGTGGGGTTTTATCTGTAATAAAATTTCCTTTCACATCTATTCCTTGGTTAGCTAATTCCTTTTTGAATAGCGCCAGTGTATACCTTGTAGGGTCCCAAACTGAAATCCTTTCCTTAACCAATGTACCTTCTTCAGGAATTGATCCTTCAATTAACACTTCATTATTACCGTGACCACGTGTTATGTTTATTTTTTCTTTACTCCCTGCTTCTGTTGTTTTTGCTTTATTATGTACCAGGACATAGTCAGTAATAGGATATATTGTGACTTCAGGTTTTCTCCCTTTTTGGCTTGGTTTTACTTGGACAATAATCGTTCCGGCATCATAATCTTCATCAGGAGAAACCGTTAAAGCAGAAATTTGTGCCCCATAATAGGCAGTTTCATCTGACCAAGGGATATCCATGGAATATCGAACTTTATCATAGTGTGTATCATCTGCAACCAAATCACCAACAATCTTTCGGATGCCTTTTTCTTTTAATTTTTTTGTTATGGATTCAATATCTTTTACGGTAAGTGAAGGATCTCCTCCACCTTTTATATATAAATTCCCTTTCAATACACCATTTTTCTTTACATTCCCGTTTGTTCTAATTTCCGTTCTAAACCTATAGTCTGGGCCAAGAGTTGTTAACGATGCAATTGCTGTAAATAATTTAAAACTTGATGCTGGTGTTAGGCTTGTCTCACCATTATAAGAATACAATATATCACCTGTTGAAGCTGATCGTACACTTATACCAGCAATCGCTCCTTTTAGCATTTGATCATTTGATAAAAAGGATTGAAGCTCTGTTACTCCTTCCGCTTTAAGCTCAATGGCATATGATTTGCTAAGTGAAAACGTAGATGTAATTAGAGTTATCATTAAAAACAAAAGAAACCAAATTTTCTTAATCATATTTTGACCAAACTCCCTTTTTCAATCTAAACTTTAATTTCTTCAACCTTTTCGTTTTTATCCTACCTAGCTAAAAAAAGAAAACCCAAGATCATGTACATGATCTTGGGTCCTTTTTTACATTTTAGTAACCAATATAAGAAGCTCCAATGATGATTAAAAGAATAAACAATACAACGATTAGAGCAAATCCTGCTCCGTAACCATATCCGCCTGCGCCGCCCATACTATCACCTCCAGAACTGTTTATATACTATATGTAACAATACTCTTCCACGTTATAGGCAAATTACATTAAATAAGATCTTTATTAGTTCCTTTTTTCATTTTCATCAGATAAACTGTATGTATAACTTTTAATGGAGGTCATGTCCATGTGTGGGCGATTCTCGTTAGCAACAGAACAATCTGTTATTGAAGAACAATTTGATGTACTGATTCAGGAAGAACTTTCTTATCGATATAATATTGCTCCTTCTCAGGATGTGTTTGTGATTGGTTCCAACGGACAGGACAGAATTGGAAGATTAATGCGTTGGGGACTTGTGCCACCTTGGTCAAAAGATATGAAGATAGGGTATAAAATGATTAATGCTCGGTCAGAAACGATTGATGAAAAAGTTACCTTCAAAACACCTTTTTTAAAAAAGAGATGTTTAATTATCAGTGATGGGTTTTATGAATGGAAGAAGAATGGCAAGGATAAACAACCTTATCGATTTGTCATGAAAGATCGACGACCTTTTGCATTAGCGGGCCTGTGGGAATGTTGGAAACAAGATGAGAAACCGCTATTCACATGCACCATTCTGACAACAGAAGCAAATAAAGTAACGGAGAATGTTCATGATAGAATGCCTGTTATTTTGCGGAAAGATGACTTAAATATGTGGCTCGATCCTAATTTTCATAAAGTAAAAGAATTAAAATCTTTGCTTGTACCTTTTGACGAAGATTCAATGGAAGCATATAAAGTATCCAATATGGTTAACTCCCCTTTACATGATGTAAAAGAATGCCTGGAGCCTATTAATAGCAAATAAAAAGGAGTTATACTTACACTTCGACTTATATGTTGAAATGTAGTAGACAACTCCTTTTTTAGCTTATTTAAAGTTCATTTCATACCAGTTTTTTGCTTGCTCAATTTCTTCTCTTGTTAATTGGTGGCCGGCTTGACCCCAATGTTCTGTTACATTTGCATCGGCATTTCGTAACGCTTCAGCTAATTCCTTCGTTTCCTGCATAGGTATTAGAGGATCATTCACACCTGCTCCAATAAAAATTGGTGTTCCTGATAGTTTTGGAATTTGCACACCTCTTATAGGCACCATAGCATGTAGCAATACAGCTCCTTGTAAAGTGTTTTCATGATGGTACATTAAGCTTGCTGCAATATTCGCTCCGTTTGAATACCCAATTGCCAGTATACGATTGCGGTTGAAATTGTACTGTTTTGCACTCTTATCTAAGAAATCATTTAATTCTTTTGTACGAAAAATTAGATCTTCTTCATCAAACACGCCTTCAGATAAACGACGAAAAAATCGAGGCATGCCATTTTCAGATACATTACCTCTAACTCCAAGAACTGATGCTTCTGGAGCAATCATTTCTGCAATCGGTAATAAATCTTTTTCGTTTCCACCTGTACCGTGTAATAAAAGCAATGTGGGAGCATTGATATTTTTTCCTTCAATATAAATATGTTTCATCATTATTCCTCCTTTGGTCACGATTCTTTTGTATCTAACGGCTTTAATTTCGCTTCAATTTCTTGTCGTTGTGATTCAAAATAAGGAGGCAACGCTAAACGCTCACCTAGATGCTCGAAATCCTCGTCCCCTTCAAATCCGGGACCATCTGTTGCTAGCTCAAAAAGAATGCCATTTGGTTCTCTAAAGTATAATGAGCGGAAATAATAGCATTCTACAAATCCTGAGTTAGGAAGGTGACTGCTTTTTAAACGTTCGACCCATTTTTTTAACTCTTCCTCATCTTCAACCCGAAATGCAACATGATGCACACTGCCTCTCCCAGGTCTTTCGCGATTATTTTCACCATCTTCTACTATATGAACCTCAGCACCTGTTCCACCCTCACCAGTTTCAAAAACACGAACTTGTTTTTGATCTTCATTTCTTGTATAGCCTTGCTTTTCTCTAAATCCCATTAAATCTGTTAGTGTATTAATAGTTCGTTCAGGACGAGACACTGTTAGTACCACAGGTCCAAGTCCAACTATGCCCTTTTCAGTTGGAACAGTGCTTTTATCCCAAGGTATTCCCCCCTCAACTCCGGAGTTCGTTTCATCAGAAACAAGAATCAATCGTTGACCCTCATGATCACGAAATGAGAGAGTAGAACGTCCCCCTTCTACTTGAATTTCATCATGATCGACTTCTAACTCCCCAAAACGTTTTTTCCAATATTGGATAGCTTCGTCGTTTTTGACACGAAGAGATGTCCCTGAAATACTGTTTGTTCCCGGATATGTTCTACCTGCACGCGGGATTTCAAAAAAGGTTAAATCTGTACCAGGATTTCCACGCTCATCCGCATAAAATAAATGGTAAACAGATGTATCATCTTGATTCACGGTTTTCTTTACTAATCTAAGTCCTAACACTTTCGTATAAAATTCATAATTTGCTTTTGCATTTGCAGTTATGGCAGAGACATGATGAATCCCTTTTAAAGGTTTTATGCTCATTATGAAACTCATCTCCTATTCAATTTTTAATTATCTTATATAAAATATCTCGATTTCAAGATAATTATATATGAATATGATTAGCACGTCAAGTTATGATTATTATGTAATAAGGGTTAACGAGATTCGTTAACCCTTATTTTTTTACTGTTGTATAAATTGTCTATTTTGCTGTTGGAAATGACGGTAACTTGGAATTTGTGATTGAACTTGGTTTTGAGTGTGTAATTGTTCATTTTGCATATAAGCTGGAGTTGAACTGTATGCTCCAACCGAAATTTCCTGTTGCATTTGATTGCAAACGTTTAAGATTTGCTGACATTGCTGTAATGCTTGATTATGACCCTGTAAGCTTTGTTGAATAACTTGTACATTATGTTGTTCTTGTTGCAGCATTTGCTTATATAATTGTGTACCTTGCTGTGTTTGCTGTATTAATTGTTGAACGATTTGACGACATTCATTAATTTGTTGCATGGCATGTTGTGGTGTATGCATAAAAATCCCTCCGTGTATTAATATGTTTGTTGTTGATTGCTATAAAGTGCGTTTGGTTGATAGCTATTGATCATTGCTTTAGTTGTCGCTTGATCAAAGGTAGGAACTTGATAATAACCATTTTGATTCATATACATCCAAGTTTCATATGCCTGATCTGCACAATTTCTTGAACTTTGAACTAGCATTTCTCTCATTTGAGAGTCCGTCAATTCTAATGCAGCATGCATTTTCACCACAGCACTAGATTTATGAGTGCCTAGCATAAGAGCAGAAATATCTCGGTCATTTAATTGATTCACGGAAGCATTAGGTGCTTCAGGTACTCCATTCATTTTTATTCCATACGTTGGTGTTGCTTTAAATGATGTTTGTACAGACTGAAGCTGACCTTGACTTCCTTTTTGCTGCAGCGTGTTGACAAAAGTTGTATACTCATTTGTCATAAATGAAAGCTGATTTTGAAGAATATTCTTCAAGTTTTGGTCTTGACAGTGTGGTATTAGGAGCTGAAATTGATTTATTCCATTGATCATGCAGCTAAGTACTTCATGACACTCCATAATTTCATGTGCACCAATGTTTACTTGATTCATTTGCATTTGGCTTTGCAAGGTAAAACCCCCTTAAATCATTTTTTAAAGCCAAATTTAAAATCCCACTAACGAAATCGAATTATTCATTCATTTTTCTTATCTTCTCAAATAAAAAAAACCTAGACTAATCCTAGGTTTTTTAAGAAAAATAATATTGTATCGAACCATTTGGTCTTAACATAAGGGTTACTCTTGCATGATGTTCAAAATCTTTCGTTAAAGTAAATTGAATACCATTCCATTCAAGCTGCCAATCTTCTGGTGCACTTGCTTGCAGGTGTAACAATTGATATTTATACATTCTATAATGACGTGACATAGCAAAATGCCCCTCAACAATCGCATACCATAGTTCTTTTAAATATGTTTTTGCCTCTATAGAAGCTTGAGATTGTGAGATTTGATTTACTGTAAGATAATTCATTTGTCTCCCTCACCTCTTTTTACTAGATTAGTTGAGTTCGAACAAAAATACTAGTTTTAAATGTTACCAATCTTTATGCATGGCTTTTTACTGTATCTTCTTGATCACGATCCATTTCTTTTATAGGTGATTTCTTATATCTTCCGATAATATTACTTGCTATAAAAATACATAATATTGAAAAAAGAGCACCTGTCCAACCAACTAAGGTTAATGCAAATAAAATGATTAAAGAATCACAAACAAATAAAACGAGGCCTCTATTAATTCCGAATTTTTTATCGATATATAAGCCTAAAATATGAATACCACCTAATGAAGATCCGTTATTTAATACAAACGTTACTCCAATTCCAATAAGCAGTCCTGAGATGATAGAAGCAAACGCCATATTCATTTCCATTATAGGTATGATTTGATCAAACCATTCACGAAGTAAAGAGATACCTGTTATTGATAATAAACTTGAAATCGTAAACCATTTTCCAAGCTCACGAATTGATAGAAAGAAAAAAGGGAGATTCACTATAAAAAAGAGTGTTCCCCAGGATAGAGGAGATAGAAACGAGAAGATTGTTGAAATACCGGCTGTTCCACCAAATGTTAAATGATGATCAGATAATAGTTTAATGCCCAATGAAGTTAAAGTTAGACCAATAAAGACAAAAGCGAGTTTTTTTATAAAATCCATATAAAGCCCCCGTTCATTGTTATCCTATAATAACTTATCTCACAAAGAAGCGCGGGTCAATACAATAGGAAGTATTCGGAATCTTATGTTTTTTATAGAAAAAAGGCTTTAACACATAGACTCTATAAACAGAGTTCTCATGTGATAAAGCCTTTTAACTACTTCCATTTAAACTATAAATTATTCGACTTTTTCCGGTTCAGGATATTCAATCCCAAATGTTTCAACTGTCAATTCTTTTATTTTTTGTTCTTTTAAAGGCTTGTCCTGTTCGTCTGTATCTACAGCGACGATTTTATCAACTGCATCCATTCCTTCGGTTACTTTCCCAAAAGCTGCATAATCTCCATCCAATTGAGCAGAATCTGCAACCATGATAAAAAACTGTGACCCTGCAGAATTAGGGTCCTGTGCTCGTGCCATCGAAATGACACCTCTCTCGTGCTTTACATCATTTTCAAAGCCGTTTGAAGAAAATTCGCCTTCAATACTATAGTCAGGTCCACCCATTCCTGAACCTTCCGGATCTCCCCCCTGTATCATAAAACCGGGTATAACCCGATGAAAAATAAGTCCATTATAAAACCCGGAATTAGCTAAAGAAATAAAATTATTAACTGTATTAGGGGCAACATTTGGGTAAAGTTCAACTTTTATAACATCACCATTTTCCATTGTAATCGTTGCAATTGGATTTTCCTCAATTTTTTTGAGTGGCTCTGTGCCTGTTCCCTCCTGCTCGTTTGCACCACAGCCTACTAACAAGATAAGTAACAAAGAAAAAATTAATAGATTGAACCTGTTCTTCATATTTTGCTCCTTTCCAAACTGTTATGTATGAATACTTTCTCAAGCCTTCATAAAAGCCGTTATGTATGTTACCGTTAAAGTATACAAGATTGATATAGGTGGTGTCTAACTTGACAATGTCTGAACTTAAGCATCTTTTGAAGGATTACTACCCTTTTTCACTTTTAACTGAATATCAACTTCAAGAATTAACTGAAAAGGCCTCACAAAAGCATTTTTCAAAGAATGAATTTATATTTCATGAAGATGAGGCTGTTGAAGAGATTGACCTCTACTTTCTTGTTTCAGGATTAGCAAAAAATATTCTTCACCAATCAAATGGGAAACAATTATCTCTAAGATATTACTATCCAGGTGATATTATTGGATTGATGGTGATGTTTACAAGCGGTGAACTAAATTTTTCTGTGCAAGCTCTTGAAGATTGTACAGTTTTCAAATTTAATAAACGTCATTTTTTCGAAATTATGACACGTAACAATGATTTTTCTAAGGTTATTTGGGGAAGTATCGGCGAACGAACAAAGTCTTTATATAATGAGATGAAGAATAAGGCTTCACAAGCGGATGATGAAGAAAATGTTCATTTACTAAAGACACGTGTAAAAATACTTATGGAACCACCGCTTTTTATTCAGCCACATCTCACGATGAACCAAGCTGCCAAAATGTTAAAAGAACGAAATGAATCTGGATTAATCGTAAGTAAAGATTCTGCAAAGATGCTTGGAATAATAACTTACGATGAGATTTTAAACTATACTTCAACTACACCAACATCTCATTTTGTTAGTGATTGGATGAATACAACTCCTGTATATGTTGATGCAGATGCTTTTGCTTTCGAGGCTTTATCATTTATTAAAAACAAATTCAGTCATTGCATTCCTGTTCTCAACAACCAACATGTGATCGGTATATTGACGTCACGCTCATTTTTAAATCTTGAAAATTCCAGCTATTTAGATCTAACCTACAATGTACAAAAAACAACATCACTTGATGCCTTAGTTAAGCAAGGTCCTCTAGTGAATACCACTTTACATGCCTTTGTAGAAAATCTGGTTGAAAAAGAAAGCTATGCTTATAATGTGTCGGAAATGATAACAAACCATAATGACAATCTTCATAGACAATTGATAAAGCTAACAGAAAATGAAATGAAACAACAAGGATATGGCAGACCTCCAATTAACTACTGCTTTATCGTTATGGGAAGTCAAGCTAGAAATGAACAAGGCTTTCGTACTGATCAAGATAACGGTATGATATTAGCCAATTATGAGCACTTATCTAATCGAGAATGGATTGAAGAGTATTTTATTACCTTTACTAAAAAATTGAATTCATCCCTTCGAGAATTAGGGTTTCCGGAGTGTACAGGCGGGATTATGGCGAAAGAGGAAAAATGGAGAAAATCGGTATCACAATGGAAAATTGATATTCAAACATGGAGAAATGAACTTGATGCTCAGGAAATCCAAAATTTCACTATGTTCTATGATTTCAGACCTATTTATGGAGATTTTTCATTAGCTGATGAGGTTAGAGCATTCTTAAATGAAAAAGCTCAGCATTCTAAAACTCTGCAGCAGCTTTTAATGAAGGATGCCCTTCGATTTAAAGTTTCCGCTCATCCTTTTGGTTTAATAAATTTGAAGCAGAAGAATAAAAAAATTAATGTCAAAAAAACCGGTCTCACACAAATTATCTATTCCACTCGAATTAATGCGATTAAATATGGTATTAATGAAGTAAGTACGATTAAAAGATTAAATGCATTAAAAAACTTACAAGCGATGCATCCTCGAGATGTTGAAAACGCAAAAACAGCCCTTCATTATTTGCATTATTTTAGACTTAGGCAAAATCTGAAAGAATTAGAAAACAACAGTTATGTTTCAAACGACATTCCGATTCATGAACTTACAAAAGAGGACCGATTGAAGCTCAAAGAAGCATTACAGGTTGCTCATCGAATGCAACAAGTAACAAAAATTAGCTTCAACAGAAACCGGGTGGTGTAGTCAGTTTGCCAGATGATATTAAAGTCATAAAGTATTTTCTTTGGGATCATTATTTTCTAAAATATCATATAAAAAAAATGGCCCAATTACCCTCGTATAGTACTGCAAGTCAATCAATCGAAGATTTTCTAACTAGTCAACAAGGACTAATGAAACAACCCGTTGCTTCTTGCACATTTACAATATTCGATTTGGAAACAACTGGATTTTTTCCAGCTATAGGTGATGAAATCATTTCAATCGGTGCTATTAAGGTCAAAAACTTCAAAATACAATATGATGAAGCCTTTTATACAATCGTTAAACCTATTGGCAGAATACCAAAAGGAATTCAAGATCTGACAGGTCTTTCAGAAGATATCCTAAATAAAGCAGAACCTTTTCCTGTTGGCATCTCAAAATTCCTCGATTTTTGTAAAGGGAGTATTTTGGTTGCCCATCCAGCTACCTTTGATATTGAATTTTTGAAAACGACAATTAAACTATGGAACCTTCCTAATTTCTCTGTCAATTACGTGGATTCACATCTTCTTGCAAATGAACAATTTCAGGGTTTGCGAAACTATTTGGATGAACTTGTCGTTCGTTTTGGCATTCCTGAACGTGAACGCCATCATGCTTTGAATGATGCGATCATGACTGCAGAAGTTTTTATAAAGCTAATTGAGAATTTCGATCAGATCAAAAGTATAGAAGAATTACAGCCAAATAAAGAAAAGGAGTGACTTTTTAGAAGTCACTCCTTTTCTCTTATAATTTTTTAAATACAGCCGTCTGTATGGTGATATCCCCTTGTGTTTGCTGTGTTATATGTGAGAATGTGTAAACACATCCACAACCGTCTATATCAAATAATGTCATTTCCATAAAATCTTGTGGCAACTCGTGTAAATGCTTTAAAATGATTTCATTTTCAGTTGTATATTGTAGATCTCCCTCCTGTAAATAGTGAACGAAAGGATTTGTTTCTAGAAGATTTTCATATGGAGTGTTGAAATAATTCATTTAAAGCACCTCACCTTTTTATTTTTCAATCAATTCTGTATTTTCTGATTATTTATATAATACACGAAATTAATCATTTTGAAAACTATTTTTTAAAAATTTATTAATGGAAATATCTTCTCCATTTTTCTACACAAGTCTCTATTTTTTTCACAACTGTATTATTACCTATTCCCCTTATTGACATGCAAATGATACCAATATCTTAATCTATTTTTCATGTTAAAATAAACTGAAGGATGTGATAGATTAATGAGTTTTAAGTCAGTTTTCATTATATTACTATTATCATTTCCCCTTTTAGTCAGTTTTGAAACCATAGATAACCAGCCCCTCGCTTCCTATATATCGCCAGAAGGAATTTATTTCACAAGCTATACACCTTCATGGGATGAAAAAAAGTTAAAAGATTTATATAAAGAGCTTTTATTAAATAAACATGGAGAAGAAATAACGGAATTAAACGAAATTAGAATTTTAGGTGGGACTCATTCAAGTACTAATACTAAGGGAAGTTATCATTCTCTAAACCAAACGATTGTTTTATATCAAGGTGCTACATTTGATAAGCCCCTTGATTACCGTGAAACATTATCACATGAATACGGACATCATTTTGCTTATTATTATTTTCCAACACATCACCTTCCATTCTCAAAGTGGCAAAGAATACGAGGCATTGACGTTACGGATATGAGATGGGATGCTTTTTGGAACTATGACGAACAATTTCACGCGATTTATCCACAAGAAATTATTGCAGATGATTATGTTCTTTTATACGGAGCCACGAGTGAACTGGATTCAGATGAAATTGTGTCAAATGAAGCATTCTATTTACGTACACAGCATGAAAATCAGGAAATTCCAAATGTGTTGGAAAACAAGAAGCTACACTCTTTTTTGGAAGAGGAAACAGGAATACCTATTGATTTATCACGAACTCTCGACTCGCCGAAGTTCATCGAGTGGAATGATCAAGATATCATTTTCTCTGTTTCATCAAGGGAAAACGTTGCATATCGATTAAACCTCGAGTTATTTGATTATCAAAGTGGTAAGCAGTTAGTTGAATTGTATGAAATAACATCAGAAGAAACCACTAAATTGAGCTTCTCTTTAAATGAAGAGGACATTCATAATATTTCTGATTATGAATATGCCATTATCTCAATAGACGTTGTTGACTTAACAACTTCCATTGGATTTGAGACAGATGAAACACAAGTTTCATTATAGAATTAAAAAGGATTGAGTAACAAGAAAAGTTACTCAATCCTTTTAAATATTACTTTTGATCGTACAAAACAGTTAAACTGATCAGTGTAACAAGAATAGTGGCTCCCATATCTGAAAGAATCGCAATCCATAGTGTTAATAGTCCCGGGATTGTGAGGAGAAGTGCGATGAGTTTTAAACCCAATGCTAGTGCAATATTTAATTTAATGATTGAATTAACCTTTTTGGCTGATTTGATCGCATTTGGTAGTTTTCCAAGGTGATTTTGCATTAAGACGATATCAGCGGTTTCAATTGCACTATCTGTTCCTTTTCCCATCGCAATACCTAAGTCAGCTGTTGCAAGTGCAGGTGCGTCGTTTATTCCATCACCTATCATTGCGACTTTTTCACATTGAGATATCTCTTTTATTTTTTCTACTTTCTGATCAGGAAGCAAACCTGCAAAATAAGATTTTACGCCTACTTTACTTGCTACTTTTTCCGCCGTTTTTTCGTGATCACCTGTTAGCATGACAGTATGTTGAATTCCAGCTGAATGAAGATTTTTGATCACATTGGCACTTTCTTCTCTAATTTCATCAGAAATTCCCATCATTCCGTAAACTTCTTCGTTTGTAGCTAAAATGACAATTGTCATTCCTCTTTCTTTAAGAAGGTTAATCTGATCTGTCACCTCTTGTTTGAAAGGGAAATCTTTCAAATGTTCTTCATTACCTAGAAAATAGGTTATACCATCTATTTTTGCAACCAATCCGCTACCAGTCACTGTTTGTAATTCGTCTACGTGCAAGTATGATATCCCTTCTGCTTTTTTCAATATGGCTTTTGCAATTGGATGTGATGAGTTTTTCTCAATAGAAGCAGCTATTTGTAGAAAACTGTGGTGATACTCAATATAGTCCTCTACATACGGTTCTCCCTTTGTTAATGTTCCCGTCTTATCAAAAGCAATGGTTTTGACTTTTCCTAGTTGTTCTAGAAATACTCCACCTTTTATTAGTATTCCATTGCGGGCGTTTTTCGTAATTCCAGAAACAATCGCAATTGGTGAAGATAGGACCAATGCACAAGGACAACCAACAATTAATACAGCTAAACCTTGATAAAACCAATCACCCCAACTGCCATCCATTAGTAATGGTGGAATTAGCATAACAATTGCTGCAATAATCATGATCAGTGGTGTATAATACTTTGCAAATTTATTAATAAATAATTCTGTAGGAGTTTTTGTTTCCTGAGCCTCTTCAACAAGGTGAAGAATTTTCGCAAGTGATGAGTTTTCATATGCTTTTGTTACTTTTATTTTTAATACACCTTCGTTATTAATGCTTCCGCCGAAGACTGGTTCATTTATTCCTTTTTCAACAGGCATTGCTTCCCCTGTAATCGCCGCTTCGTTAACTGAACTTTTCCCTTCAATCACGATTCCGTCAGATGGTATTTTTTCCCCAGCTCGAACTAATACAATTTGATCTACGTCCAATGATGCAATACTTACGATACGCTCCTCATTGTTCTCAATGACGGTCGCTTCTTTAGGTGCGATTTCAAGCAGCTTTTCCATCGATTTCCTTGCTTTTTGCATTCCCAGGCCTTCTAAATATTCATTTAGTCCAAACAATATGGCAACCAATGCGCCTTCTTTCCATTCACCAATCCCTAATGCTCCAATTAAGGCAATTGTCATTAACGTTTCAATATTAAATTTTAATTTAATTAAGTTTTTAAGTCCCTTTAAAAAAGTTTGATAACCACTTAAAACCGTTGCCGCTAGGAACATACCAATTGCGACATACTCATTAAACATATTCTCTGTAACAAAACCAACAACATACAAAACAGCTGATATGCTTAAAAGAACAACCCAGTTAATTCCTGTCTGATGGCTATGGTCATGATGGTCATGATTTTCGGCTTCAATATATGCACCGTCAGAAGATAAAATCTTTTTTACTTTATTTAAATCAACAGAATGATCCACCTTAAGCTTTCCGGTATTATAACTTAATGATGCAGATTCACCTGATGGCAATTTATTAATTTCTTCTTGAAGTTCTCTTGTACAATTAGCACAAGTTAATCCTTTGACTTTGTATTCATTCATTTCCTCTCAACTCCAATGAGTGTTTAATGATGTTGCGCATGGTGAATGGTTTGCTGCAGGACATTCATCACATGATTATCATCAGGAGAATAATATAGCGTTGTACCTTCTCGTCTATATTTAACCAATCTTAGGTTTTTTAAAAACCTTAGTTGATGTGAAACAGTTGATTGAAGAAGAGAAAGTTTTTCAGCAATATCATTAACCGAATGCTCTTTTTGGGACAATAAATGAAGAATTCGAATTCTTGTTGGATCTCCTAATGCCTTAAATGTCTGTGAAACGATAAATAGCGTTTCCTCATCTAACTGATCTGCATTCTTTTGTTCATGATTTTTAGATTCATCCATTCCAGTCACCTCTTACTTTATTATATATTCAAATATGTATATATGTTCATATTATATAACTAAATGATAAAAAAAGAATTCGCAGCTGTCAAGCCTGCCAATTCTTTTTTATAACAAAGCTGGTTATTCAACTATTTGTTCAAGAACGAATTCTACCAACTTTTCTGAGACTACACGAACAGCAACATAGGGAGGCTTTACATGTTCTGAAAGTTCATACGGCATTCCTAACCATAGATATTTTTTATCGATGATGATGAATGGAAACGGAACAGTTCTCTTTACTAATCTGTCACATCGAACTCCTGGTGCAGAGTCATTAGTGACAATTGAGCAGGTAACAGTTGATTTTCTTTCATCACATATTGTTCTCCAATCTACCGGGAGCTCTTTCCCTGTTGGAATTCCAATGATAATTGATTTTTTTGCTTGAAGAATATCTTTTTTTGCTAAATCAATTTTCTTGGCATGTACCCATGTGACCCGTGGATGTTGATGTTTAATCCACGTACCAATCTGATGCGGGGAAATCTCTTGTTTCCTTGCACTTTGATGGTCTACAAGCTGCCGAATTATTTTGCCCCTATAGACCTTGGATTGAATAAAGTGCTTATCAGCAAGATGAATAAATTTCCCTCTTGTTCTGGTCATTGCAACATTAATTAACCTTTCGCTATCCTTTCCTATTAGAAGCATACCCGGACGTTCTTGTGGATAACTATCGACCGTATCAAAAATCATCACATCACGTTCGCTTCCTTGAAATTTATGAACTGTTGCGGAAATAATATCGGCTTCTCCCAATTCAAGAGAATAGATCTCACTCAATAATGTCTCCATCAAGATAGCTTGTGATCGGTAAGGTGTGACAAAACCAATTGATCTCGATCCAGAGATAAAAGATTCATGGATGACTTGAAAAGATAAAAGTAAATGCCATACATTATATCTTGAATTTGATGATTTCTCGCTTAAGCTATGCTCTCCTGTAAAACTACTGTCTAATAAAATGGATGCTGAGTTTGCAAATGGCTTACGTTCAACAATTTCATGTCTAGCCGTTTTCACACTCTCGTGGTCGCCAACGAGAGAATTGTACACATATTTATTTGTAAATGAAGAAATGTCAGGGTGCATTCGTCTCTGATCTTTTAAAAGAAATAGATGGGGATGCATAGATTGGTTTGTGTTTTTCTCTAACCAATCAACAACACCTGCTTTATGAAAGATATCATCTCTTAACCATTCATCTACAAGAGGATGTTTGGCAGATGCAATTGGAGGTAGTTGCTTAAAATCTCCACAGATAATGATTCGCTTTCCTAACGATGCTGCAAAAGCGATTTGTGGAACATACGCCATACTAGCTTCATCAATCATAACAATATCGAATTCTTTTTCATAGATGGTGGGATCGCTGGCTGCTTTAGCTAGAGTAGTTCCTATTATATTTGCATCACGTAAGAGTTCTATTTCTTTCTGGCGAATCTTTTCTGATACATTTGTTAATTTCCGCTCAATTTCCAGAAGCTGCTCAGAGTCTCTTCGACTGTATGAATCCGCCAGAATTAATTTCATTAATCTTCTTTCTTCATAAAGTTCAGTTCTTTGATTAGCTAAATCAGGATGTCTTTTTTGAATTAGTTCATTTGTTGTTAAATGGCTGTCTGTATGTAACATTGATTGTGACCCAAATCGTACAAGATCTCCCTCTCGGTACAATCCCTTTTTATGGATAAACCGGGTGATTTCCATCATCAGAACATCAACAGCTTGGTTACTTTGTGATAAAACTAAGACAGAATCTCCTTTGTTATATTTATTTGCTGCCGCTCTGCTTAATGTATACGTCTTTCCAGTTCCCGGGGGACCCCATACAAATGTTACAGGATTGTATTTACTCCGTAATACTAGCTCGTGAACAGGTGATTTTATCTTAGAAATAGGATGTTTGGCTTCGTTAGAAGGATCCATCAACCTTTTAACTCTTGTCCGCTTCCGCTTACTTTCCTTCATTTCATCAAGTCTTTCATGAAGCTGATCTAATAATTCCCAAGGATCATGAAGTAAATATACATCAGAAAGTTGAGAACCTAAAGATTTCTCCAAGGTAAGAATGACACTTTTCCCTTCTGATGATAAAATTCTTCCATTAATATTCAATTTTCCAAATTCTATCTTTATTGTAGAACCAACCGGTATTTTAAGAGGAATTAGTGATTCAAAATAATACGTGAAGCCATCAGTAGTTGACATTAACTGCCCATTCTTCAAAGCGTATTTTGTACTTCCATATTTTTTGAGATGCATTATTTCTGCCCGTAATGCTTTCTGCCATAACTTTATGTAAACACTTGTAGATTTCATTTGATCATTTCCTTACAAAAAAATTGCTTTTCAATAGCTTATTTATAACGAACCATACTATATCATGTTACATAATAAAATGCCAAAAAAAGCGGAAACTAACTAGTTCCCACTTTCATAAAACGCTTTTTATAAAGCTATGTTTTTGGAATGACTTGAACAGGTGCATTCTGCAAGACTATATCCTGTTACATCAAAGCCGTTTTTTTGCAAAAACCTTACACCAATATTTTTTTCAAGCTGACTTCCTGCGATTAAATGAACCTTTTTTGTAGGAATCTCATGATAATAGCGTTTTAAATATGGTATTGGTATCACAATTGCATTTGATACAATCATTGTGGACAGATTATTATAATCACGAACATCAACAATTTGACTTGACTGATCATGATTCTCGACTTCAACGCATGGGACGTTTTTGAGCCATCTAGTTCTTTGTACAAAAAGAAAACAAATCATGAAAATAAGTGCTAATCCCCCAATGAAAAATAACATTTACCTTCCCCCTCTTGCCAGCACAAGTTGTTACACATTTATACTATAGTTGGTATAGATTGTATTAATCAAGTAATTCGATTTGATGAATTCTTAATTACGGTAAAAACCTTCCCCAGACAGCTTTAGAAGTCAAATTTTAATTTTTGTTTAATTGATTAAGTATTGGATAAAGTTCTTCCAGATGAGTGATTTCATAATCAGGTATTACTTCGTTTCTCTCTTTATTATGACGATTAATCCAAACTGATTTCATTCCGATTCTTGATGCTCCAAGGATATCTGTCATTAAATTATCTCCTACCATAATCGCTTCGTCTTTAGAAAGATTCATTCTTTCTAATGCATGTTCAAAAATCGTTGGGTCAGGTTTTCCTCTTCCAAATGCACCAGAAATAATGATTTGTTCAAAGTAAGGGACAAGTTCTGGAGTAATCTCTAATTTTGTATTCTGCAAATCAGGTGACCCATTTGTTAATAATAACAATCGGTAATCTTCCTTTAGTTTATCTAATACTAAGAACGATTCCTCATATACAAACGGTTTTTTTCGTCTTTGAGCCGGGAATTCTTCAGCTAATTTGTGACCAAATTCAGAATCATCAATTCCACATGCTTTTAACCCTCTTGTCCAAGCCTCTTTTCGATATGTTGGAACAATTTCTTTCATTTTTTTGAAATTTTCTTCATCATCAAGGAAATTTCCCCATAGTCCTTCAAACGGGTTAATTCCAATCATTTGTGTGAATGAATAGGTTTCATAAGAAGAATAAAGCTCCCGAGCTTCTTTTCTAACAGCTTCCTCTAGTTCAACTGGATCAATTCCGTATTTCTGCTTTGCTACTTCACATGTAGCAACAAATGCTTCCTTTACGCTTTTTTGATCCCATAGTAACGTATCATCTAAATCAAAGAAAATTGCTTTAATCACTTTTATTCCCCCAATATTTACTTTACCTAATGAACAAAAGCGCAAGCGCCTTGACCAGCCCCGACAAGCATAAGACAATTTAGAATAGAAGGCGTTCTTTGCCTTCAATTCTAAATTGGCTTATGACCTCGAGGGGCTAGGCGCTAGAGCTGGATGTCGAAGCGCTTATCCACAGTTCAAGTATTTTATAAATTCCTAAGCAGTAAAAAAACTCTTACTATTCAAACAATAGCTTACAGAGATTTAAACAAGATGTAAATAGATTAGAGAAAATCCTTGTTAAAAATTACTGGCTTTGAACATTTAGCCAGTTTTTTTAAAACAACTTTTCAGCATTTTCACCTGCAAATTTCCTATTATTAACTGTTGTTTTAGAAAACTTTGACACTTTATAAAAAGTGTAGGTGTGGTTGATTTCCTCTACAGGATGCTCGCTTTCCGTGGGGCGGGCGGTGAGCTTCCTCGGCGCAGGCGCCTGTGGGATCTCACCTGTCCCGCTACTCCCACAGGAGTCTCGCACCTTCCGCTCCAATCACCCTAAATAGTTTTGTTAAAATACCCTAAATAAAGAAAAGAGTTTAATTGATAAATTTTCATAAAGAAAAATACCGTCCAATAGATGAACGGCATTAAAATGTTCTATATTACATTGTATTTACATTGGTTTTCTTTCTAATTGAAGACTCTCTTCATTTTGAATGGTTTCTCTTAGTTGGTAAAAATAAATCCGCAATAGTTCGTCAAGTGAGGTTAAAATTTCCTCAGATTCTGTTTGCTTTACCCTTTTTTTCATTGAATCATATACCGATTCTTTATTATGGCCTCTGATGGAGATAACGAAAGGAAAGCCAAATTTCTTTTCATATTTATTGTTTAACGAAACAAATTTTTTATATTCACGTGAAGAAAGAGAGTAAAGTCCTGCTTGCTTAATGACTGTTTTTTGTGAGCTGCCATTGGTAATCATGTCAACAAAATCAGGAAAAGCTTGTAATAACAATAATTTCTGTTCTATTGACTTTTTTTTCACAAGCTTTTTCATAGCAAGATGAAGAAATTGATAGGAAGGAAATGGGCGTAATTCTGATACTTTCTCAACCATCTTTTGATCAAATATCCAGCTAAACTTTAAAGCAAAGTCCTTTTTAGAAAGCTCATTTACTTCATGTATAGTTATCACAAGCCATCACTCTCCCCTTGTATTTTTCAGATAGAGTTATCATTCTCTTTTTTTACAATTATCGTTTTATAGTGTTTAACTGCACGAAGTATGCCTGTATATCCCGTGCATCGACAAAGATTACCTGATAAATGCTCTAATACCTCTTCCTCAGTTGGATCAGGATTCTTTTCCAGTAAATCTGAAAGTGCTACAATCATCCCTGGTGTACAATAACCACATTGCAGCCCTCCTTCTATTAAGAATGCCTGCTGAATGGGGTGTAAATCATTTTTTGAAATGTATTCGATCGTCTCCACTTTTGCATTTTGCAGCTGATACGCCATAATTAAGCAAGAATTTACAACTTGATCATTTAACAATACAGAACAAGCACCACATCTCCCTATTTCACAAGAAATTTTGGTTCCGGTTAATTGTAAATCTTTTCTGAGAATATCAACTAATCGATAAGCAGCAGGTATGATTACTTCGGTTTTTTCTCCATTTAAATTGAATGTTACTTCAATTTTATTCCCATCCATTCTTTTTCTATATTCAACACTTTCAGCCACTTAAAGCACCTCCTGCTCTTTGTTCTGTAAAGGAAGAATTGCAAGAGCATCCAATATTTCTTCGGAAGAAACGGGAAGTTTTTTCACCCATATCCCACAAGCTTGATGAATCGCTGCTGTTATAGCGGGTGCAATCGCAACCGTCCCTATTTCACCGACACCTCGCGGCCCAAACATATCACCTTCCATTAAAAATTCGTCAACCATCACACTTGTTTCGGTTGGAATATCTTTAATCGTTGGTATTAAATAAGAATCGAAATTTTCTGTATGATAGCGCCCATTTTCCATCACTGAATCTTCAAATAAAGTAAAACCTAATCCCATAACTGCTCCACCTTCAATTTGTCCTAAATAACCAAGTGGATTGACTACAGGCCCTGCAGCGACAGCATGATCCATTCTGATCACTTTTATTTGACCTGTTACTAAATCAATTTCAATCTCAGCTGCAACTGCAGCAAAACTATATAAATAATGTCCACCAATAACAGCATCAGGTGTTGTGGGAAAATGAAAATGGGTTTGAAACGTCAAAAGAGACGGGTCTGCATAATTTGCAAGCTCTCTGTAACTTAAGACTAATTGATTTTGTTTTCCTTTTCTCCACACTCCTTTTTCCCCTAAATAAAGAAGGTCTTTTGTTGTATTCGTATAGTCGGCAACTAATCCGATTACTTTATCCATAAATGGGGCTTTTAGTTTCTGAATTCCACTCCAAATCATATTTGTTGAACGAGATGCTGTTGAAGATCCAGATGAAGGAACATGATCAGTATCACCAATTACGATTTTCATATCTTCTTTGCTACAATTCAGTGCTTCCGTCACCATTAATTCAATCGATGCAAGTAAGCCTTGCCCAAACTCTTCAAATCCAAATGCAATTTCGATTTTCCCATCCTTTGTTATCGAAAGCCTTGCCCCTGACGGATCAGGTCTACCGAAACCAAGCCCCCCTCCATGCATTGTGAGCGCTACTCCTTTTCCTGTTACCTTATTCGGATGTTTTTTTGTTTCATCAAGCAATAAAGGTGATGTTTTTATCATGGAAAGGACTGATTTTGCCCCATCATTTTTAACAATTCGTTGGCCTAATGGCCCTGGATCATTGGCTTCGCGGATATTCATTTCACGAAACTGAATCGAATCTACCTTCATTAACTCTGCTAACCTTTCAATCTGTGTCTCTAATGCAAAGGTCACTTGATTTCCTCCAAAGCCACGATATTCACCAGCTACTCCGTTATTTGTAAAAACAGATATGCCTTCAACATCAATATGTGAAATAATATATGGTCCTGTAGAATGCTCTACTGCAAAATCTAAAACAGCCGGACCAAGCGTTGCATATGCGCCGGTATCTGCTGTAATTCGGACATAATGACCAACTAGCTTCCCTTCTTTATTTGCGCCTGTGATCATTTTTATTTTCATTGGATGTCGTTTAATACCTGCTCTAACCGATTCACTCCGTTTATTATGAAGTTTCACCGGTTGTTTTGTTTTTATTGCAAGTAAAGCTGCATACGGTTGAATATTTAGCTCGTCTTTTCCTCCGAATGAACCACCAATTGGACTTGAAATGACACGTATATTGCTTTCTGGCATGGATAAAATTCTCGCTAACTGCATTCGGTCTTTAAATCCATGTTGTGTAGCTGCATAAACTGTCAATCTGCCATTTTCTTCAGGGACGACAACTCCTCCCTCAGTTTCCATATAAGCATGCATTTGCCTCGGTGTTTCATACGTATCTTCAACAACATACGGACAATTTTTGAGCTCTTTTAACACGTGTTCACTATTTTTATAGCTTGCCCGATGAAGAATGTTTCCAGCTGGATGTAACGATATACTGGAACTGCCTAGTGATTTTTCCGGACTATCCATTACAGGAAGAGGTTCATACTCTACCTGGATAAGAGAAAGAGCCTTTTCTGCGATCTCCTCACTAGTTGCCGCTACTGCTGCTACTGCATCACCTACATAACGAACAACATCCTCACAAAGCACAGGTTGATCTGGGAAAATAAGTCCAAAACGATTCATACCCGGGACATCTTTATATGTTAATACGGCTTTTACACCTTCTAATTTCTCTGCTTCTACAGTTGAAATAGAATTTATTTTTGCATGAGGAAAAGAACTTCGAAGAACTTTTCCATATAACATATTTGGAAAGGTATAGTCAGTTAAATATTTTAAGGATCCAGTTACTTTGTCAAATCCATCCGGACGCACTCGCCATTTTTCTCCATAATTGTCTCTGTTTAATTTCACCTTATCCCTTCCCTCCTAAAACCTCTGAAAATTCTGACATAATTATGTTTACTGCAACCTTTTTTCTATACGTTTCTGATACAAACGGATCTGAATAAGATTGAAATTCTTCTACTATTGCTTTATACAAAATCTCTTGATTTACTGTTTTTCCTCTGAGAATTGTCTCCACTCTTTCAAGCCTGATAGGTCGATGACTTCCACCTCCAACTGCAATACGGACAAATTGAATTTCACCCTTATTGTTCAGTTCCCATTGTCCACCTATTGTAAGTAGAGAAGGGATAAACGCCTCTCTTCGCCCAACCTTACGATAAAAGTCATTCGTTGTACCTTTAGAAGAAACGGGAATCATGATCTCCAGTAAAATGCAGGATTGCTGTTGATTTGGATTAGCTAGCCAATCCCGTAGAGACATAACGTAAATATCGTTTTCTAATGCCAGTTTTACCTCTGCATTTAGCGCTAAAAGTGCTGGTATTGTATCACCTGCTAAACTTGCCACATTTCCTCCAATCGTTGCACGGTTCCGTACGGCAGGAGCAGCAATAGTACGACAAGCTTTACTGAGTAATGAGACGTGTTCGGCTATGATTGGATGACTTATACACTCAGCAATTGTAGTTAAAGCACCAATTGTTACTCTTGAAGAATCACCTTCAGTTTGACAGGTAACTCCTCTTAACTCTTGAAGTAACAAGAGATTTATTAGTGTATTTGGAAGCGGAGTTCCCGACTCCCATTGCACTTGAAGCAACGTGCCTCCTGCCACAAATAAATCTTTTTGACCTTTCTTGTGTATTAGTGCATCCTTAATAAATATTGGATGTTTTACGATCATTTCAGATTTTAATATGGACCCTGCATATTCACTATTCAAATGATCACCTCGTTATACCGCTTTTGTATATTTTCATAGTGTTCTTTTGTATCAATATCGATTAATTTTGCTGGATCTACAAGGACATTTAATCCTTTTAGTACTCCTTTCTTTAATAGGCTTCTTGCCCCTTGATCACCAGAGATTGATAACAAATATGGGAATGCTTTTTGATGAAATAAAATAGGGGGTTTTATATGTTCACCATCAAATGCTGCCACAAAATCCTTTTCCTTCTTTGATTGTTGGATGAGGTGGTCGATCATATGTGAGGTTATAAATGGTTGATCTGCTAAAAAAATAACAACCGAGTCTGCTCCAATTTGGATTGCTCGTTGAATACCAATTTTCAGAGAATAGGATTGACCTAAATGTGCCTGTAAACAAATGATATTCTCCCAATGTACAGAGCTTGTTAATACCGATTCAACTGATCTGAGCCATGATGTTTGAATATCTTTTGTTACAATAATTAAGGAATTGATTTTTGATTGGACAATTTCCTTTAGTGCCATTGTTCCAAGTGGATAGCCAGCCAGTGGTAAGGATAATTTACAAGTTCCCATTCTTGAGCTATGACCTGCGGCTAAATATATGCCGACTATTTGCTTATACGAGGACACTTAAATCCCTCCTTCTCGCCTTAATTTGTATTAATTGAGCCATTATACTTATGGCAATTTCTTGAGGTCCTTCCGCTCCTATATCTAACCCAACAGGAAAATGAACCCACTCGGGAGGATTTATCCCATTAAATAATCTTCGTGCTCGATCCTTTGAGCCTAATAATCCTAAATAACGAATTCGAGTCTTGAGTAATAACCTTATTAATTCAGCATCTTTTTGAAAATGATGTGTCATCAAAACGATAGAATCTAAACTTGAGAAGGTAAACTTACCTAGAAATTCCGATGGTGTAACAACTTCCGTTTGTGAAAAAGGAAAGTTGTCTTTATGACAAAATCCCTGTCTCCAATCTGCAACGATGACTTGATAACCACCTAAATGGGCGAGATTGGCAAGTGGGCGTGCATCTATTCCTGCACCATAAATAAACAGTCTCGGCCTTGCTGATATTACCTGTTTAAAGAAAAGTTCATCTTTTGAATTGATTAATTTATTTTCTGGTAATTCATTAATGTTTGGTACTTCTCTATTCCACTCACCAAAGTATTCTGATGTTGCTGTAAAAAAAAGATAGTCTGTAACAACACCTTCAGCTGTCATCTTTTTTACATATGTGACAGGTTGACCATTTTCGATATAGTTCTTTACTTTTTCCATGTGGGTCTTCATTATTAATGATACCGGTTCAATCAAAACACTAATTTTACCGTTACAGCCTACACCCTGCCCCCAGGAAAGATCATCTTCTGCAGATAAATCATAAGTCACCATGGCTGATGTTTGTTTATTCATTAGCTCATTTGATCTTGCAAGAACATCTTCTTCTAGACAACCTCCACTCAATAATCCTGTTTGTATCCCAATTTCGTCTATAAGCATCATGGAGCCAGATTTCTTATAGGCAGAACCTTCAACATTTACAATTGTGGCCAAAACCATTTTATACGTTGTTTGTGAGATCGTTTCAAGTATTTGGTAAATATCTGTTCTCATCCTCTCCCACCTTTTCGCATTTCGGCATTTATTACGTGAACCGATAAGTTGTCATTACATCCGACATATGTGTTTGTTTTCGTTTAGTTTAATAGAGTGAATTCATTCGTTTTGATTTAGTAAAATGTTATAAAATATAACAAACTCCTACATTTCTTGCTCGTTATCATAGATTTGTAAAGTTTTTCCTACATTAGATTAGATAAATTATACACTGGAAGGAGTTTAAACGTTATAGATTTGTAAGGTTTTGTTACATAGTTTTAGGGATTTTTTAAAGTTAAATAAAAAAAACAACCAAAACTAATAAAGAGGTAGTTTTGGTTGCTTCCGTTTATTTGTATTTGTTACGCTTTAACCTGATGGGCTAATAGAATAAATTCTTCTACTACTTTTGCAACTCCATCGTTCATATTGGTATCTGTTACATAATCAGCTATTTCTTTAATATCATCAGGAGCATTTCCCATTGCTACTCCAAGTCCCGCAAACTCAATCATTGTTAAGTCATTGTAGCTATCACCAATAGCAATAACTTCCTCACGTTTGATTCCACAAGCCTGAATTAATTGATTTAAGCTTGTCCCTTTTGTTACACCTTTTTCTGTAAACTCTAAGAAATAAGGTTTTGAACGCATAATACTAAATTCTTCTTTAAGTTCTCTTTGTAGCTTACTTTCTACATCCTTTAATTGTTCAGGTGGTCCCACCATCAAGCTCTTCACAACAGGTTCATTCACTGCATCAATGAAATTAGAAACAACATTAATTGGTAAACCTGTTAACTTTGCTTCAATATCCGTGTAGGGATTTTCATCTTGAGTAATAATTTCGTCCCCAATATACGTGTGAATATATACGCCTTCTCTTACACTAATTTCAAATAACTTATGGATACTTTTAGGACTTAGTGTACTGCTAAACATTTCTTCCTCTGAAGAGCAGTTGATTATTTTCCCTCCATTAAATGAAAGAATAAAACTTTCATATTGACTCAAGTTCAATTCCTGAGCGATATGCCTCATCCCGAATGTAGGACGTCCAGAAGCCAGAACAACCTTTACTCCAATTTCTTGTGCTCTCATTAGAGCTTCTTTAGTTCGATCAGAAATCGTATGATCATCACGAAGTAATGTATCATCTAAATCTAAAACAATCATTTTATAAGACATATTATAAGTTCCTTTCTTTCAAGCAATCTTTTACTATCGTACTATAAAAAGACTTTTTTGGGGAGAGTGTTTATCGAAAGGATGCTTTCCTGTTTAATTGAAAAAAACTGGTTGTAAGAAACTCACACCAGTTTTAAATAAGATAATTTTATTATATCTTTGCAGCATTTTGTTTTGATGCTAAAATTTGAACCTCAATTGATCCAGATTGTTTATTCACAATTGTTTTGATCATCACTGGATAATCTTTGTTATTCATGAATTTAAAGTCCGGACCTCCCCAGGAAACTGTTGCATCTCTACCAGCCGGAACATACCCAACAGACCGTGAATGAGAGTGGAGCTCAATAATTTCCAAACCTGCATCTGCAACAGCATTATATAGCGTAGAAGATGTTTGGCAAATTCCTCCACCAATTCCATAAACAAATTCTTTATTTACAATCTCTTTCGCTTTTTGATATCCTCTAGCAGTTGTTCGTTCACCAACGACAAGATTAAAATAGAAACGATCTCCAGGTCCCAGCACAATTTGGTTAATTTCATTTGCTGACAGGAAAATATTTTGTGAACGTCCTGTAACACTAGGATCAAAAGAAGTTTTATAACTTCCGATTACTGCTTCATTTACACCTTTAACAGTTTCAGCTGTTACATTAGGTTCTGTAACTTCCATTGGAAGATCTAAAGTTTTGTCTAACGGACCTACATTTAGAAGCATATCAACTAATTTACTTTCATCCAAAAGAACACGGCTCTTACCTTCAGATAAGTTTCCATTACCTGTATATTTTGCAGGGACCAACGCCTGGTCTAAACTGTTTGCTAAATGATCTGCAATTTCAGCAATCTCTTTTTTATATTCATCTTGATTCTCATGAACAGTTGGGATAAAGGAATAGAGGATTTCTTTCGTTTTTGGATGTAATAATTTCACTGCAAACTCTACTTTTTTCTCTGATAATTGTGACAAATGTGTGGTCATCTCATTAACAGGTAAAATTTCTTCCTCTTGACTGCCACTTGCCACATTCGAACTACAACCTGCCATCATAAATAAGAGAATCATTGTCGATACACATTTTTTTCGCATTGCACTCCCACATTTCCCTTTGAATTTTCGAAAACTATAAAAATATTATATATAACATCATTATTTTTACAATCATTACAATTATATTTCGCCTCTAATCAAAATATCCTTCCTGTTTGTTAAAAATTCCCTTAAATAATTAAATATTTTTCTTGGAGAAAACGTATATTCAATATATATGTAAGACGAACGACAGATATAAAATGTTTCAATTTTATTACAACTGTTAGAAAAGTTTTTTGTTTAAGGGGTTTTGTTCGTTATAGGAGAATTGTAGATTTTGTTTTCAGAGTTAGGGGTATTAAAAAAACCGCATTTAACATGCGGTTTTCAGACTGTTGACAAACGCTCGCTTTCTTCGTTACTCACCTTGCTGCGGTGCTCATTACCAATCCCGGTAACTCCGCTCCTCACAAGGCTTCGTGCCTCGAAAGCAAGCGTTAGCAATCAGTCTGAAGGGCTAGCGATTTTTACTTTGTCTACAAACTAAAAACCGCATTTAACATGCGGTTTTTAGTATTATTTTACTTTAACCACCCAATCAAATGGATCCTGCTGAGTTCCTCTTTGAATACCTGATAACGTATCATATAGTTTTTTAGATAATTCACCAGTTAAACCATCGTTAACGACAATTTTTTCATCATTATATAAAAGTTCACCAACCGGTGAGATAACAGCAGCTGTACCAGTACCAAATACTTCCTCAAGCTGGCCATTTTTATAGGCTTCATACACATCTTCCATCGATAATTTACGTTCTGACACTGGAACCTGCCAGTATTTCAATAATTCGATAATTGAATTTCTTGTTACACCTTCTAAAATACTCCCATTTAGGACAGGTGTGACAACCTCACCATTGATTTTAAAGAAGATATTCATACTGCCTACTTCTTCAATATATTTCTTCTCGACACCATCTAACCATAGTACTTGTGAATAACCTTTTTGTGTAGCTTCTTCCTGTGCCTTTAAGCTTGCAGCATAGTTTGCACCAGTTTTTGCCTTACCTGTACCACCTTCGACTGCACGCACATAATGGTTTTCTACAAAGATTTTTACAGGATGAATTCCTTCCTTATAGTAAGAACCAACAGGAGAAAGAATAATCATAAAACGGTAGAATTTAGATGGTGCTACACCTAAAAAGTACTCTGTCGGAATAATAAATGGACGAATATATAATGAAGTGCCCTCAGCTGTTGGAATCCATTCCTTTTCAATTGCAAGCAGTTGTTTTAATGCCTCGATGACAAATTCTCCATCAATTTGCGGGATACATAGACGTTCATTTGATAAATTCAATCTATGCATATTTTTTTCGGGTCTAAATAACAATACTTTGTCATCTTGCGTACGGTAAGCTTTTAATCCTTCAAAAACAGTTTGCCCATAATGGAATACCATTGAAGCAGGACTTAGGGAAATAGGCTCATAAGGAACAATTTTAGCATCATGCCAACCTTTAGTTGGACTATAATCCATTGTAAACATATGGTCTGTAAACACACGTCCAAATTCTAATTGATCTGATTGTGGTTTTTCCTTCTTCGTTTTACTTAATGTTACATCGATTTTAGTTTTCGTCATCATGTCTTAACTCTCCCAATCAAATAATTTATCTTCGTCAACACAACATATGAGCATATTAAAGTATGTTCATTCAAGTTTCTATATTTCTCTATTTTATAACTTTCATGAGGGAGATAACAACTCTTTTTCGACAAAAGATTCAAAATAATCAATAAAAATATTATATTAGACCAATTTTATCGTTATTTTTAAATATTAAACTACCTAATCACACCACTTTTTCCATTAGATATATGATGGACCTAAAAACTTCCACATCATTTAAGATATTAAAAAAAGCAGGTTTTATCCTGCTCTAATTTAATGTCTTTATTTTTTCACCATCAATTTTTTCTTTACAAATAAACCTATACCGAAAATCATGCTTACAATTCCCAGCATAAGAATAGTGTAGCTGTTAGTAGCAGTATTTGGTAAGGAATATTCTTTTTTACTGTCTGTTTTATCTTGTGTGTTTGTTACATTTTGGTCAGTTTCTTGCTCTGTTGATACTTGTTCATTATTGTTTTCTTCTTGTCTATCCACTGCTGATTCTTTTTCCTGATCATTTTTGTTGTTTTCATTATCATTATTATTTTGTTCTTCTGGTTCTTTCTCAGGCGTTGGTTTTTGATTTTCTTCAGGATCTTTATCTTCAGGTTCTTTATCTTCAGTTTCTTCATTTGGAACCGGATCTTTAGGATCTTCATTGACTTCAATCCCGATTTGATAAGCAGCAATTGTTCCGGAGACTTCATGTGCTGCTAATAGAATATTTTGACCTGTAGGACTTTCATTTGCCGGAATATATGTTAATCCTTCTGGAGCAGTGTCACCGTTAGCCGCCGTTACCTCTTCCCCTCCATTGAAGTTTCGAGAAGAGAAGTATTTATTAAATGCCGGTTTTTCAGGGTTATCAATGTTGTAGACCATGATTCCACCTACCCGCTCTAAGCCAATGAAAGCATAATGATTACCTTGAACTTGACCAACTGTTACCGTTTCAGGCTCTGGTCCTTTATCATCACTGCGGGAGTCAAAATTATTTTCATCATTATTTGAATTAAAATTTTTCTCACCATATGCCTGCTGTGTAATTTCCTCAAAATCAGAACCACTGTCATAAGTTAACTCTAAAGAATTCGCATTCCAAATAGAAAATGATCTAGCTCCATAACTATAAATTGCTTCATATTTACCATTTTCATTCTTTGGTGCTGATGTTGTAGTATTCAGTCTTCCTAATTGTTCATCATTAAAAAGACCATTTTCTACAAGCTGATCGAGTTGTTCTTGAGTAAACCCTTCAAAAAGTTCAGCATTAAGTTCATAGGAATCTGTCAGATCTGCCACTCTCTCTTCCTCTGAGAAACCATCATAATCCTGAGCATCACCTTCATTAGCAGATAATATGTATGTTTGTCCATTCACATTGTAAGATGCCATGCCATCCGGTTGGTACATCGATAAAACCGGCCAATTCGTAATGTTTATCTTTTTATCATCATTTGAAGCATCCAGTTTATTTTTTTCTACAGAAAAATCCTTATATCCAAGGCTTTTTACTAGGACAAACTTCTTTGCTTGAAGATCTAATTTTGCTATTGCGTTATTTTCCTGCAAAGCAACAAAAGCGTACTTACTTTCTTCATCAACAACAATGTATTCAGGTTCAAGATCTTGAGCATATGTAGATGAATCCGAAACCTTTCGTACATCCTTTTCTATTACATCATCTGTAAATTGAATATTTGTGACAGCATCATCCTTTAATCCTTCTACACCATTCGAAACATCAATCATACTTACTGAACCTTCTGGATTGGTTTGATAATCATCACTCGGCTCTCCTTCATTTGCAACAAGTACGTGAGAGCCATCAGGAGTAAACGTTAGCATATCCGGTAATGCGCCAACTGTTACATGTGAAAGATATTCTCCTTCAGTTGATAAGAAAACGACGAACCCTGGATCAACTTTATTTTCAGCAGGTGCCGAAACAGCAATATAACCACCTTCTGGATGAATCGCTACACTTGTTACATCAGAAGCAGCAACACCTAAATCAGCTAAAGTGACTTGTTTTAAACGGGGGATATCCTGATTACTTTCGTTAAGAATATTTAAATCAATAATATCCAATGCTTTTGCTGAACCATTAACTGAGAAAGCATGTTTCGAAACGGCATCGTATGCAACAATCTCAGTCCCTCCCTCAGCAATTCCGGCTCCACTTGAATATCTCCCAAGTAATTCAACATGTAGACTTTGTCCATTTTTCTCATCATATTTCATTTCCAGACTTGCTGCTGATGTTAGAACTGGAGAAAGAAGTAGTGCACTTGTCGCAGCAGCAAGTATTGTTTTGCTCATAAAATGCTGAATTTTCAACCTAGCAACCTCCCTATTTTTGTTTAACATTAAAAGGTTACTAGGTTTATTTGAAGCTAGATTAAGACTTTTGTAATATTTTTGTTAATTTTACAAAAATTCGTCGTTATTTGTTGAAATAGATCATGCATTTTGTTGAAGGAATCTTATATCTTAGCTGCTTCTCACAATTCATTCGAATGAATAATTTCTTTTCAAAAAATATTTGCTTTTTCTATAGAGGATATAGCTTGCTTTAATTTGTCTTTTTCTTGAACAAGTGCAATCCGAACATATCCTTCCCCATTAGGTCCGAAGGCATGTCCAGGCGTAACCACGACATTTGCCCGATCTATTAGTGTGTATGTAAAATCCAATGAATTCCACCCTTTTGGTATTTCTGCCCATATGAACATACCCGCATCAGGTTTTGTTATATCCCATCCTATATTTTGTAACCCATCAACCAGTATATTACGGCGTTCTTCATATACTTTTCTACTTTGTTCGCAAAAGTCAGCACCTTCTTGAAGCGCACGAATTGCTGCTTGTTGAACAGGGAGGAATACACCATAATCTAAATTACTTTTTAAATGATTCATTGCTTGAACAATTTGATTATTCCCTGCTAAATAACCTATTCGAGTGCCAGCCATACTATAATTTTTAGAAAAAGAAGACATCTCAACTCCAACATCCTTAGCTCCTTCAACCGACAAAAAACTAATCGGTTTGTTGCCTTCAAAATAGAGTTCTGAATAGGCAAAATCATGCAAAACGATGATTTGAAACTTCTTGGCAAATGCAATCACCTTTTTGAAAAAGTCACTTGATGCTAATGCAGGCACTGGATTTCCAGGGAAGTTCAAAATCATTATTTTTGCTTTCTGCGCTACATCTTCTGGGATCTTCTCTAGATCTGGTAAAAAATCATTTTCCTTATTTAGTGGCATAAAATATGGACTTGCTCCCGCCATCGCAATGCCAGCAGCGTATGCTGTATAACCGGGATCAGGTACTAAAATGATATCATCCGGATCGGCAAATACCATTGGGAAATGAACAAGTCCATCCTGTGATCCCATTAACAATAGAACTTCATCTCTTGATTCCAGTTGAACATTGTAGTTATTTTTATAAAATGTGGAAACGGCCTTATTAAATTCTTTCGTTCCTGTCAAAGAATAGCCATACTGATCTTGTGCTAACACCCCCTCTGATAAAGACTCTCTGACAAAGGATGGAGGAGCCATATCAGGACTTCCAATGCTTAAATCTATTATAGGTTTTCCCTCTTCCATTTTCTTTTTTTTATATTGAGCAAGCTCACTAAAAATTGATGGCTGAAAAAAACTCATTTTATTTGATACTGAAAATTTCACCTTTATACCCCCAATAATTATTTCCCAATTGCTATTTTTCTGAAAATAAGTTTATCACAATTGAACATTATACGGGAATAAAGAAGTGTTCTTCTCATATACTTATAGATTAAAAAAAGAATGCATTTATTCTAGCATTCTTCTTCTCTACCTTTTTCAGTTATGAACATTTACTTAAAACCACTTCTTTGAAAATGTGAATTTAGTTGTCCTCTAATCATTTTTTTCTTTAATTCAGCATCCGTTTCCTTTTTACGGTAATCTCTTCGTATTTCGTCTGTTTGGACACCTTCTTCAACCTTTTCAGCAATATCCATTAGTTTTTCAATATCTGAAAAAGAGTATTTACGAAAACCTGTTGAAGTTCGGTCTGGAAAAATTAATTTTCTCTCTTCATAGTAGCGGATTCTTCTCTCAGATAATCCTGTAATTTCACATACTGTTCCCATTGACATTACTTTTTTATCACGATATGACATACTTTTCTCCACATGAATCCCCTCTTATGAATGATAATTTTTTACATTAGAATCATCTTATTACTTTAACAACAGTAACCGTTTTCTAACAAGAATTAATTGCGAAATTTTAAATCAATTGGAAATATTTCGACTTTTATAACTAAAAAATAGCTATAGAGTTTTCAACTTACTCTTCATTTTGCAATGTCATAAACTTAAAGCCTTTACGTAAGAAAAAATGACAATAGAAAATGCGCATAATGATGAAGAGACATCTACTTTTAGATGTCTCTTATATTACTTTTTTTCTTAAATGAAACTTGTGTTGATCACCCGGGAACGTTTTCTACTTTAGAAGATCTTATTGGATCACTCAGGTTCCCCTGTTTCAAAACTACTGTTTATTAGTTCAATCGCTTGTTCTGGAGTAATATTAAAATCTTCTGCTACTTTCTTTACCATGTTTTCTCTTATTTCTCTGATCGTCATTAAGACCACAACCCTTTCTCTCTGATCTATTGCTTTTATATTATCAGAAAATTCGCATGTTAGAAGTAGTTTGTGAGATTATCTCACATGATTTTTAGGATCAGATTGATAGAATATCTTACATTTTCCCTTTTATTTTTTATAGACGAGTAATACATACAACAGGATTGACATACAAACCGAAAAAGCTGATACCAAATAAATCGTATGATAACCGAACATATGGCCAATTTGACCAAACATTAAGGCACCAATTCCGACACCAAGGTCAAAGGAAGAAAAGAAAGTTGCATTTGCCATCCCTCTTCTGTGCACCGGCGCATTTTCGATCGACCATGCTTGTAAAGCAGGTTGCACAGAACCAAATCCAAATCCATATAGTACGGCAGCAATTAAAAGGACGGTCGTATTTAATAACCAAGCTAATAAAATCATTGCTAGGACGATTAAGATGGCTCCCGGAATAAATATTGCGCGATGTCCTTTTAAATCATATATTTTTCCTGCAAACGTTCTTGACGCCATTAAAGCCAAAGCAAAAACAAGGAAATACCATTGAATTCCCGGGATACCTTTTTGAGCTGTATATAATGGGAGAAACGAAGCAATTCCCCCAAAAGTTACTGTGATAAAAAATAGCAATAGCGATGGTTTTAGAGCGCTTTTTTCGTAGAAATCCCATTTTTCTTTTTTAACTACTTGTTGTGTTTTTTCAATGGTTTTATAGCGTATTTTTGATGATAGAAGGAACGCTATTAGCCCTAAGAGTGCGCAAATGATAAATAATTGTGTAAACGATAAAACTCCTGCTAAAGTTAGTCCTAACGATGGGCCAAAGGCTAATGCGATGTTTCCTGATAAGCCATAGTATCCCATCCCCTCTCCACGTCTCTTAGGTGGAATAATATCACTTGCTATTGTACCGGAGGCTGTTGTTGAAAATCCCCACCCTATCCCTTGAACGAATCGCATAAAAAATAAAAACACAATGGCTGGTAAGAATCCAAATGAACCAACAGAAAATATAAAGATTAATAAACCGGTTAAATAAACAAATTTTCTTCCTTTAGATTCTAAAGCATGCCCGGCATAAGACCTTACTAATAACGCTGAAAAGGTGAAAATACTCACAACTACCCCTATTAACTGATCATTTCCCCCTAACTCTTCAACATATAGCGGAATCGTTGGCAATGTCATTTGAAATCCAAGAAAAATGAAAAAGTTCGATATACAGATTAATATAAAGTCACGTGTCCAAATTTTTTCTTTATGTAATGCTTTTGTTTGCTGAGAATCCAAAAAAGCCCTCCTCTATTAATTAAATGAACTAACTTTTTATTTAATAAGGTTAATATTTATAATACGAAATAACAAATGATATGACTTACCATCTATACTTCCTAGTTTATAACCGAATAAAGTGTTTTATTTTACTAAATAATAAGTTGATGAACATGAATTTAAGATGCAGATAGGATGATTAAATGAAATTTGGTTGTCATGTAAGTATAAAAAATGGATACTTTGCTGCTGCCAAACACGCTTTCAACATTGGCGCAAAGGCATTTCAGTATTTCCCAAAGAATCCAAGAAGTTTATCAGTGAAACGCTTTAATCAAAGTGATGCGATTCAATGCTTTAATTTTTGCAAAGAACATGATCTTTTATCTATAGCACATACACCCTATCCAACTTCACTTACTCCATCTTCAGACAAAAGAGAAATAACGATTGCATCTTTGTTAAATGACTTAGAAATTGCTGAATATTGTGGATCCATTGGTGTCGTTGTCCATTTTGGACATTTAATCGATAAAGATAACCCACTTACAAGCTATCAACTAATGATCGAAATGATAAATCTCGTTTTATCTCAATGGAATGGAACATGCAAGCTATTAATTGAAAATAACGCAGGTGCAGCAGGGGCTCTAGGGACAACATTAGAGGAACTTACTCAAATAAGAAACCTTATCGATGATCCTGAAAAAATTGGTTTTTGTCTAGACACTTGTCATGCGTTTGCAAGTGGTTTATGGAGCGGGGACCAAAATGCAGAATTTTGGGAAAAAGCTATTGAGTTAGGTTTTGTTGATGCTCTAGCAGCCATACACTTGAATAATTCCAAATATCCACTAAGATCAAGAAAAGATAGACATGCTAATATTTTTAATAATGGTTACATCGAAAGTGATGATTTTGCAAAATTACTTCAATTAGATTTTCTATCAACGACTCCTTTTGTTCTTGAAACACATCAGATGAAGGTATCACACATAAAGAGGAAATAAATTTGCTCTACCAATTTGTTGAAAACAAACGGTAGAGCCTCTATCTGTTATTACATATAACATCAAGGATCAACAATATCATAAATCAACAAGTTACGACAAAGTTGTTTAATCCTGTCAAGTTTTGCGCTTTCCCGAGAAATAAATCTACTTATATACTCCCTTTTTTAAGGACCTGAATCATCTTTTCCGCATTTGGATAGTTTACTTCTGAATATTGCTTCATCACTTTTTCAGTATCGTAGTCAACTCGTTCAATTGATGTGCTAAACCCACTCTCAGCTATTGTAATTACCCCGTAGGATGCCTTTGTAACACCATCAAACGGTAAACCAACACTGCCAATATTCATAACCACCTTACCATTAATATAACGGATATACGGCTTATGGATATGAGCATAGAGATAAATCGTTGCATCTTTTTTTGACAACACTTTTTCATGTAATAATCTATCTTCTGCGTTTGGAGGGATCACCTCAAAAAGATCGGTTGGTGTTGCATGAAAAGCATAGAGTTCAATTCCTTTTTCATTTAAGTATAACTCTGTTGGTAATTGGGATAAATAGTCGATGTCTGTTGCATCAAGTTTAGAATATATCCAATCACGTTCCTTTCTCATCATATCAAGAGCATGATCAGGTACTTCTCCCTGTTGAACTCCTCTCACAACCCATTCATCCGCATTTCCTTTTATGACTTTCGTTTGCAATGAACGAATAAGTTCTAGTGCTCTTTTTGGTTCAGGACCTCTATAGCAAATATCACCAAGAACAAATACTTTTTCTATATTTTTCTTTTTCATATCCTCTAACACTGCCTCAAGCGCAACAGCATTACCATGTATGTCTGAGATAAATGCAATTTTCACTTAATTCCCCTCCTAATTAAACTTAATCTTTCTCTAGTATACCAACCTTGAGGTTTGGTAGCACACTTTCTCTTTAAAGGTCACGAGAGAGAATAATTGTAAAAATTTTCTAGATAAACTATTAGAGTTTATCATTATTTTAAGGAGGATAGTTGAACTAAAAGAGAGAATACATTACTAAATTATATTATTGAGAGAGAATTGTTTTTTGGAGGGGAAGCGATTGTTCGTTCATCAACAGAGAAGCAGTAATGTCATACATCAAGGTATTATTCCATATAATCACAAGATTGCCCCGTTTTTAATACGAAATGCTTTATTCCAACAAATCCCCAAAACAACACAACATATTTACGTAATAGGAATCGGATCGAACTCAATAAACGGTGACAGCCTCGGTCCTTTTGTTGGCACACTACTGCAACACAAATTCCCAAGTCATTTAACTGTCTTAGGAAATCTTCAATTTCCATTAGATGCCTCAAACCTTGTGAGTGAATACACTAAGATCTGCTTTCCACAAAATAGTTTCGTTATTGCAATTGATAGTGTTTTAGGCTCTAAAAACATGATGCAGTCTATCGTCGTTAAAGAAGGACCTATCTTGCCTGGCGAAGGATTAGGAAAAAAGCTTCCCTCAATCGGTGATTGTAGTATTATGGGGGTTGTCCTTGAAAAGGATTGCCAGGATCATTCCACATTATTTCATACAAATTTGCATCTAATTTATACAATGACAACTAATATTGCCAAAGGAGTTTCTCTTGCAGTTAGACAATTTTTTCAATACCCCTCTAATTATCCGATTTTTCTATAGAGAGATAAAAGCAGCCGAATGAAGGAATTTTAGCACGACATTCCCATTCGGCACTTGTTCATTTATATTTTTAACATCAACAATTTTTTATCGAAGAACATTTTCTCTTACATCAATTTTTGCCACTATTGCTTCAGTTAATTCTTCTGTTATTTCGACTAAATTTTTTTCTAATTTACCACTTACCATTTTTGCTAATGCACCTTCTGGTGTAATATCAAGAAAGCCAGTCATCAACGTTTTATTGGGTCCAAGTGATTGTGCTTCAAAATATCCTTTTCCAGAAATCTTCTCATTGATTCCGGTTAAGTTGAACTCCACTTTTGACGGTGCAATCCATGCTGTAATGTCTACTTTTAAATGTATTTTTCTTTTAATAACACCTAAGTCTGTTTTAAATTTCCAAGTGGATTCTTTTAAACTAATTATCTCATGATCTAGATATCCCGGGACTAATGGTGCCCAATGATCCATTACACTTACAAAGTTCCAAATTGAACGTATAGGATGATCGACTTCTATTTTGTATAAATGATTGGCCATTTTTCAAACCTTCTTTCTTATTCGATTAATGATTCATGATGCAAACCATTTATACACTACATATTCCTCACCAGTGCTCAATATGTACTTTTTCACTTAATAGACCTAAAAGTTTTTTATATATACACCTTCTTCTTAGCTTTACGGTTCCAGAATAACCTTCAAACATTTTTCTTTATGCGCATTAAATATTCTATAGGCATGCTCTGATTCCTCTAACGGAAAATGGTGTGTGATAACGTCCA
Source organism: Metabacillus schmidteae (assembly GCF_903166545.1). Lineage (NCBI taxonomy): Bacteria > Bacillati > Bacillota > Bacilli > Caryophanales > Bacillaceae > Metabacillus > Metabacillus schmidteae. Next base: position 3,403,108 of record NZ_CAESCH010000001.1, read on the forward strand.
TTAGATCTAATTGTTTCGTTTGAAGGAGTTCGTACAGATAAGGAATTAGGTGTGTAACAGAAGCAAGCCCCATCTTTAGCGTAATATTCCGTGCAAATAAATCACCCAATGGAAACTGATTATATCTTGTACCATATATGCCCATTAATTGAATTGTTCCACCTGCGAGTACAACCTGGCTTGCAAATTCAATCGCACCTAAAGCTCCCCCCTGAAACCTAAGAGCCGTTTCCATAATTTCTAACGTTTTCATTTTCCCGCTCATGCCAACACAATCTATGACTACATCTGCACCACCCTTTGTTATTTCCTTTAGGTGAGATTTTAGCTCTTTATTTTCTTTGAAGTTAAAAACTTCTACATGATTCCATTTGTTTGCATGCTCCAGTCGGTATGCAACGTGATCAACGGCAATAACTCTTTTTGCCCCTTTAAACCAAGCAAGCTTTTGTGTAATCAATCCGAGCGGACCACATCCTAAAACAATTACAGTATCTCCACTCTTTACTCCTGCTTGTTGTATTCCCCAATAGGCTGATGAATAGGCATCAGTTAAAAGTAATAATTCCTCATCCTTTACTTCGTTATGTTCGGGTACCTTGAAAGTCCCATAATTTGCATAAGGAACACGTACAAATTCTGCTTGTGTTCCATTATAATCTCCAAACAATCTGGAGCAGCCGTAACAGCCTCCTATTTCTCCACCTTGGTTCGAACGTATACATTGACTCTCGAGGTTATTCTTGCAGTTTATACATTTTCCACAAGCAATGTTATAAGGTAAAACAACTTTATCGCCTTTTTTGAGATGATGTACTTCAGAACCAATTTCGTGGACATTTCCTACTGCTTCATGTCCAACAATATAATCCTTTTTCATACTCGGTACCATACCGTGATAGAAATGACGATCAGAACCACAAATTGATGAATGAGTTACTTTAACAATGAGGTCATCCTTATTTTTTATTTGTGGATCTGGCATGTCTTTTACTTTTACATCCATAAACCCTTGATATGTTACTGCTCTCAATTTTGATTACCTCTCTGTTTTTGATCAGTTACTGTAAGTAGATAAAGAATGAGGGCTTGTTGCTCCTCTTTTGTAAAACCTGTGGTTTGATCAACCCAGTATTTATGACCCCTTCCAGTAACATGAGCTGACCTTAACGTTTAATTTTTACTATTTTCATTAATTACTCTTTCCCGTAGCTCAGAATCAATCATAGCCAAAAGACTATTCATAGGATTAGCTTTCTTTCCACTATATAAAGTAGCAGCAACATCTATCTCCAAATTAAGATTCTCCCCAACAGCTACTCCCCCATCATGTAAATAAGGTGGTGTCCAATATAATCCAAATAGACTTGGAACCTTATATGCACCATCTGAACCATCATGTGCCCAACTTCTATTAAGATGCTTTTTCTGATTATCTGATATCTCTAGCTCTCTTGCAATTGGATTTTTCGGTAATGGTACTGGTGTCTTAGGATCATATAAAGCAGGGTTAGTAAAGAACCTTTCTGTCTTTTTAAATGATATCGCTCGTGAACTTTCTGTCCCAATCTCCTGAGGAGAAAGTAATTGATTATTTGTTAAGTATTTGCGTCTGGAGTTTGTACAGGGTTATTTACAAAATCAATTGTTGTGTCATTTCCTCCTCTTGGCCATTTTATGAGTTCTTTATCAACATACTTCTCAAGTGCTTCATATCGGGTAAATTTAGATCTATCCCCTCTGAGCTTTTGACTGTGCGATCCGTTGAATAGATGAAATTTTGAATACTTTTCATCTCTGTATGGGTAAAATACGATGCAGAATTTGTTCCTAATGCAACAATTAAACCTATATTCAAATCTTTATTAGGTATTCCATGAATAACCTCTTTTTGATCATTTACCGAAGCATGACATACCGCACAACTAATACCTGCTTTTACATGTCCATCCTCATATCTAATCTTTACACCAAGAGGAACTAATGCACCCTTAGGTACATCAAGACCTGTGTCAATCTAGTCACCTTTTTTTAATTGTCATGTCCCCAATTTGCATAGTCTTTTCTGCAGGTACCTGAAGATTGTCTGTACCTTTTCCGTTTAATTTTATAATCGCTTTTGCTAAATTGGAAATCGTGAAAGCACCATCAAACACTCCCATAATATCTGTAAAAAACCTCATTTCCGAATGTTTCTTCATAAAACATTTTTTTGCCACTTTGAATTAATTCATGATCAGGTTGGTTTTTCACATTATTTGTCATTTTTTTAAAATCCATCAAATGAATGACTCTCTATGCTATCAACTTTTGAGTCCGGGGGTACATACGCATACTCAATTCCTACAATTGTAAAATATGCAACTGCCACAACTAAACAAACAAAAAGAATGGATAGAATTATGGATCTTTTTCTCACTTTTATTCTCCTTTAAGCTTGTTGGTAGTTATTATTTATCCATCCATTCTTGTTATGCTTATTTTCTTTAGCTTTTCAACCAATACCTAAAGCCACCTCAAAGAAACCGTCAAATGGCAGCATTCTGCTTCACCAATTGATGAGGTTAGTTTCATCTGAATACCATCAGGATTAAAAGAAGTTTTTACAGTTGATTTGATCCCAGTTGACTTTATTAATTTATCAACTTCATTCATATTTGACTGTTGTGCTGCGTACATAACTTTTGTAGCAAAATCCTTTGATTGAGCAAGCTTATTTAATACCAGGCTTGCCTCTTTCATTAATATTTGCATCGATTTTGCAGATTGTTCAAACATTGTCGGATTAACATCAGGAAATTGTCTGTTGAAAGGATAGTTCATACGGTAGTCTTGTCTTGGTCCATAATAATTGGGTACTATTAAATACATAGGATGACAATATATTGGCAGCATATTTACAGCTCCTTTTTAAGGTTCTCCTACCAATATACGGAAATCACTAAAAGTTGTGATGACAAATCTAATCGAGGTAATAAAGAATAAAGAATAAAAAATGACAAAATGCATAAAGGCAGGTGGAAATTAATGATAAAATCGATCCACTCATTTTTTAAACCTTCTTGACTGGTTAAACTTCCAGGTATTCCAATATCAAATTTCCCAATAAAAAAAACCCTAAGGTTATTCTTAGGGCATTTTTCCTTTATGAATAGGTAGAAGTAGTTCAACTTCGGTTCCATGATCTACAGAACTTTTGAAGGATATTTTTCCTTTATGAAACTCTACAATTCGATAACTCACCGTTAAACCAAGTCCTGTACCTTTTTCTTTCATAGAGTAAAATGGTTCGCCTAAATGCTTTAATCGTTCCTCATCAATTCCACAACCATCATCTTTAAAAAGTATCTTTATCGTTTTTTCATCATTCATATCAAGATAAACATGTACATTTTTAGATAATGCTTCAATTGAATTCTTCATTATGTTAATAAAAAGCTGTTTTAATTGATTTGGTTCACAGTCAATGATTGGAAGAGTCTCATTTACCTGGATATCCAATGTTACTCCATAAAGATTTGCCTCTGATTCAAGTAAGGATTTTACATCCTTCAATAGAAGATTTATGTCCTTTTCTTGAAACTGAATTTTTTGAGGCTTTGCAAGTACAAGTAATTCACTCGCAATAATATTAATTCTCTCAAGTTCATCCAACATGATACGATAATAAAATTCCTGCTCTTTGTTCCTATCCTTTAACATCTGAACAAAACCTTTTAATGAAGTTAAAGGATTTCGAATTTCATGAGCTACACTTGCAGCAAGCTCACCAACTACTGATAATTTTTCGGTTTTCCGCAGCAGTCTTTCTGTTTCTTTTTCTTTTGAAATATCTACAGCATATCCAATAATTCCAACTGTCTTATTATTAATAATCATTGGTACCGAAGTACATCTCAATGTTTTCATCGTATGGTCTTTCATAACAATTTCAATCTCTTCATTTGTAAAAGATCGATTTTTAAGGATTATGTGTTTATAAGACCTATAGACCTTCCACCGATCTCTCTTCGATATAAGTGGTAATACCGTTTTGTTTACATATTCTTCTCTTGTAAATCCAGTAAAACGGAAAAAGTGCTCATTTACATCAGTGAGCTTGCCTTTTAAGTCAATCATGTACACTAGCTCAGGATTAAAATCGAATAGAGATTTATATTTTTGTTCACTTTCTGCTAATTTTTTTTCAGCAAGAACTCTTTCTGTCACATCTCTTCCCATCACTACTAATTCTTTACGTGAGCCATCTTCATAGAAGCTTGGGATTTTAATAGTATCAAATGTCTTTACACTTCCATCTGGCATTGGAATTTCTTCAATACATCGGCTTTTTGTTCCTTTAAGCCATGCCTGCTCATCAGAGATTTCACAGTATCTTAATGCCTCTGCATAAAACTCCGTATACTCAGCTAGTTCTGAGTCCTTTTTCCCAACATAATCTATACCCTGTAATTGGAATAAAGCAAGTGCAAAATCATTCGCTTTCGTCCAACGGCCTTCTCCGTCCTTAAAATTCACAAAATCAACCATTGAATTGATTAAGATATTTAATTTATCTTTTTCTAGCTTTTCATTTTTATATGCTTCTCTTTTTAAGACTAAATAATATATAAAAATACTTGTGAAAAGTACAAACAAGAAACCTTTTACATTTTGGAATACTAATAATGTCCCCTTAGGTATGTTTAATAGAACAAGTAAATTATCTGTAGCAAGTATCCATAGTGAACTGAATAGCACATAATACAATAGAATTTTATACTTATTTACCATAAGCTTCTCCTTAACGATTGGTTAAACATTTATGTTACCTGTACTATTATTTTTCTCTTTTTAATTTGTTCCAATTGTTAATTCTACTAAAAAAGCTTTATGTCGTCCAATAGGAATTATTGCTAAAATAAACGTAATCTTTAATGAATAGGAAAAGGGATCAAGGCAAATATTTGCCTTGATCCCTTTGTGAGAAATATTAAGCTAAAACGGTACTTCCCATTAAATAAAGGTCTACTTCACGTGCAGCTTCACGGCCTTCATTGATTGCCCACACGATTAAGCTTTGACCACGACGAGCATCGCCTGCAGCAAAGACTCCATCAATGTTTGTACGGAAATCGCCGTATTTCGCTGCAACAACATTACGTGCAGTTTGATCAACTCCAAACTGCTTTAATACAGGTTGTTCAGCACCTTCAAAACCAATCGCAATGAAAACTAGTTGAGCTGGCCATACTTTTTCAGAACCTGGAACCTCTTTAAAATAGTATAGACCTTGTTCATCTTTTAGTTTTTCCATTTGAATTGTGTGAAGTTCTTTTAAATTACCATTTTCATCTGATACAAGCTTTGTTGTTTGGATGCAGTATTGACGTGGATCCTCACCGAATTTTGCTTCTGCTTCCTCATACGCATATTCCATCGTAAAGACATGCGGAGCCTCCGGCCACATATTTTCAACTGTACGAGACATTGGTAATCTAGGATGTTTACCAAATTGAACAACACTATTACAATTTTGACGAAGTGCAGTTGCTACACAGTCTGCTCCTGTATCTCCACCACCGATAACAATAACATCTTTGCCTTCAGCATTAATAAATTGATTATCTTCAAAATTAGTATTTAGGTAGCTCTTCGTTACATCTGTTAGGTAATCCATTGCAAAGTGAACTCCGTTCGCTTCTCTTCCCTCAATACGTAGATCACGTTGTTTTTGGGCACCAACACAAAGGATTACAGCATCATGTTGCTCACGTAATTCTTCTGAAGTAATATCTTTTCCTACTTCAGTATTCGTAATAAACGTGATACCTTCTTGAGTTAACAGGTTTACACGACGTTCTACAATGCCTTTATCAAGCTTCATATTAGGAATACCATAAGTTAACAAACCACCTGCACGATCAGCACGCTCATAAACAGTAACTGTGTGACCTGCTTGGTTAAGTTGATCTGCCGCAGCTAAGCCAGCCGGGCCGGAACCAACGATAGCGATCTTTTTACCCGTACGTTTTTCAGGAATACGCGGTGTAATCCATCCCATTTCAAAGCCTTTGTCAATAATAGCTTTTTCAATGTTTTTAATGGTAACAGCCGGGTCAGAAATTGCAACGTTACAAGAACCCTCACAAGGTGCCGGACAGACCCTACCTGTAAATTCTGGAAAGTTATTCGTTTTTAATAAACGTTCAAGTGCTTCCTTCCATCTACCACGATAGACTAAGTCATTCCACTCAGGAATTAAGTTATGAATTGGACATCCTGAAGTGAAACCGTTAATCTCAGTACCAATATGACAGAAAGGAGTGCCGCAATCCATGCAGCGCGCTCCTTGTCTGCTTAACTTTTCCTCAGAGAAAGGAGCTGAATACTCTTTCCAGTCATCTAAACGCTTGAGAGGATCGCGTTCTGCTGACTCTTCACGTTTAAATTCTAAAAATCCTGTTGCTTTCCCCATCTTCCTCTCCCCTTTCTACTGTACTACTGCTTTGGAACGTGACGGCTTTGTCACTGAACCTTTTTTATCAGATTTAGCATTTGCTTCAAACGCACTCATGATTGCTTCTTCACTTGTAAGACCAGCTTCCATTTGTTCAGCAATTCGATTCATCATACGCTTGTAGTCTTTAGGAATGACTTTAACAAACTTCGGAAGTGTTTCATTCCAGTTGTCTAGAACAAATCGAGCTTTTGGACTGTTTGTATAATGGAAATGATTTTGAACCATTTCGTTTAGGAATTCAATTTCCTTGTCATCTACTAAACTCTCAAACTCAATCATTTCATCATTGCAAATTGCTTTGAATTCTTCTTTATTATCAGCAAGTACGTACGCAATACCACCTGACATACCTGCACCAAAGTTTTTACCAACTTCACCAAGGATGACAACACGGCCGCCTGTCATGTATTCACAACCGTGATCTCCTACACCTTCAACAACTACATTTACACCACTGTTACGAACTCCAAAACGTTCACCAGCACGGCCATTGATATATGCTTCACCACTTGTCGCACCATAGAATGGAACATTTCCAATAATCACATTATCAGCAGCAACTATGCTTGAATCATCTGAAGGTTTAACGATAATTTTACCGCCAGAAAGTCCTTTTCCGATGTAGTCATTCGCATCACCAGTTAAGTGCATTGTGACACCTTTAGGTACGAATGCTCCAAAGCTTTGACCTGCAGATCCAGTAAAGCGTAGTGTAATTGTATCTTCTGGTAAGCCTTCTTCACCATAACGCTTAGAAATCTCACTACCAACAATTGTTCCAGCAACACGGTTGATGTTTTTAATGTTAAATGAAGCATCAATAGGTGAACCAGCAGCAATAGATGCCTCAACCTTTGGTAAAATTTCAACCATATCAAGAGATTGATCAATTTTATGGTTTTGTTTAATTCTAGCTGTACGAGCACCTTCCGGTTGGTATAAAAGTGTAGATAAATCTAAGTGTTTAGCTTTCCAGTGAGCTTTAGCACGTTCACTAACTTCCAGTACATCTGTGCTGCCGACCATTTCGTCCATTGTTTTGAAGCCAAGCTCTGCCATGATTTCACGAACTTCTTGAGCAACAAAACGCATGTAGTTTACAATATGATCCGGATCTCCAGTGAATTTATCACGAAGTTCAGGATTTTGGGTTGCTACACCAACAGGACAAGTATCTAAATGACAAACACGCATCATAATACAACCCATTACAACTAGCGGAGCTGTTGCAAAGCCATATTCTTCCGCACCGAGGATAGCAGCTAATGCAACATCACGACCTGTCATTAATTTACCATCAGTTTCTAATACAACACGATCACGCAGACCATTTAGCATTAATGTTTGGTGTGCTTCAGCTAAGCCAAGCTCCCACGGTAAACCTGTGTGCTTAATACTTGTTTTTGGTGAAGCCCCTGTACCGCCATCATAACCACTAATAACAATAACGTCTGCTGCACCTTTTGCTACACCAGCCGCAATTGTACCAACTCCTGCTTTTGCAACAAGCTTTACACTAATACGTGCATCACGGTTAGAGTTTTTCAAATCATGGATAAGTTGTGCTAAATCCTCAATTGAATAAATATCATGGTGAGGAGGTGGTGAAATTAATCCTACACCAGGTGTAGAGCCACGAACATCAGCAACCCATGGATATACTTTGTTTCCAGGTAATTGCCCACCTTCACCAGGCTTAGCACCTTGTGCCATTTTAATTTGAAGCTCATCAGCATTTACTAAATAATGACCCTTTACCCCAAATCGGCCTGAAGCAATTTGTTTCACTGCACTTCGACGTAAATCACCATTTTCATCAGCAATAAATCTATTAGGATCTTCTCCACCTTCACCACTGTTGCTTTTACCTCCAAGACGATTCATCGCAATCGCTAACGTTTCATGTGCTTCCTTGCTTAAGGAACCAAATGACATAGCACCAGTTTTAAATCGTTTTACGATAGAATCAACAGATTCTACTTCATCAATTGAGATTGATGGTCTATTGCTTGTAAATGAGAACAGATTACGTAAGAATCCTATTCTTTCTTCATTTGCTGCATCTGAATATTTTTTAAATAAACTATAATCATTTTTGCGACAAGCCCATTGTAAAGTGTGGATCGTTGTTGGATTGAAGGCATGATGCTCTCCATTTTTTCTCCATTGGAAGTCACTTCCTGAATCCAAAGCTTTGTCAACTTTTTCTGAATAAGCATCCTGATGACGTAAAACTGCCTCTTTTGCAATTGTTTCAAGATTAATTCCGCCCAGCTGTGATGCTGTTCCAGTAAAGAAACGATCAATCACATCTTTGCTAATACCAACAGCCTCGAAAATTTGTGCTCCACGATAACTTTGAACTGTTGAAATCCCCATCTTAGACATTACTTTTACTACACCCTCAGTAACACCTTTGATATACTTCGCAACAACCTCTTCATAGCTATTAGATAAGCTTCCATCTAATACTGCCTCTTTGTAAGTTGCAAATGCAAGATAAGGGTTAATCGCATCTACACCATAACCAATTAAAGCTGCAAAGTGATGTACTTCTCTTACCTCACCTGATTCAATAACAAGGCTGGCTTTTGTACGTGTACCTTGACGCACTAAGTGCTGATGAAGTGCACCAACAGCTAATAATGCAGGAATTGCAATGTTTTCAGGATTCATTCCTCGATCGGAAATGATTAGTATATTCACACCGTTCTCGATCGCTTCATCTGCTTCAGCACATAATTTCACAATTGCTTCGTCTAAATTATCAGTAAACAATGATTGAATTGTTTTACTCTTAAATCCAGGATTTAGATTTAAACGTAATTGTGCTAGTTGGACATTAGAAAGTACAGGAGAATCCAACTGAATTCTGCGTGCATTTTCCTTAGTAGGATGGAGAATATTCCCTTCAGTTCCTAGCAATGTCATTGTAGATGTTACAATTTGCTCACGAATCGCATCGATTGGCGGGTTTGTAACTTGGGCAAATAATTGTTTAAAGTAATTAAATAATGATTGAGGGCGATCTGATAATACTGCTAATGGCGTATCGTTACCCATTGAGCCCAGTGGATCTTTACCTTCTGTAATGATAGGAAGCAGATACTTTTGGATATCTTCATACGTATAACCGAAAGCACGGTGACGCTCTGCAATATCAGTTACGACTTCTTCTTCTAAAACATCTGATTGATCATCAAGCTTAATAAGCTGCTCATTTAACCATTCTTGATATGGCTCTTCTTTAGCCATTTCGTCTTTAATTTCTTCATCTGAAATAATACGCCCTTCCTCTAAATCAATTAGAAGCATTTTACCTGGGCTTAAGCGATCTTTGTATAGAACATCTTTTTCATCTACTTCAATAACGCCTACTTCAGAAGAGAAAATGATGTAATCATCTTTTGTTACATAATAACGTGCTGGACGAAGACCGTTACGGTCAAGAATCGCACCTATTTGTTTACCGTTTGTAAATGAAATAGCTGTTGGTCCGTCCCATGGTTCCATTAAGCAGCTATGATATTCATAGAAAGCTCTTTTTTCAGGGCTCATATGTGGATTCTCTGTCCAAGGCTCAGGAATCATCATCATTGCAGCGTGTGCCGGCTTACGCCCTGCTAATACGAAAAACTCAAATGCGTTATCCAGGATAGAAGAGTCACTACCGTCTGCATCAAGAATTGGAAGTACTTTATCAAGATCTTCACCAAATGCTTCTGATACAAACTGTTGCTCTCTCGCTTTCATCCAGTTCATATTTCCACGTAAAGTGTTAATTTCACCGTTATGAATTAAATAGCGGTTTGGATGTGCTCTTTCCCAGCTTGGGAATGTATTTGTACTAAAACGTGAATGTACAAGTGAAAATGCAGAAACAAAATCTTCATCCTGTAAATCCAAGTAGAAAGCATCAACTTGTTCAGGTGTTAAAAGTCCTTTATACACAATTGTGCTGCTTGAAAGACTAGTAAAGTAGAAACGCAATTCACGCTCTCTAGCCCAATTTTCTGCTTGTTTACGAATAACATACAATTTACGTTCAAATGTAATATTGTCTTGGATTGATTCATTTGCTCCAATGAATACCTGGCGTACAACCGGACAGCTCATTTTTGCAACTGGTCCAATTTCCTCAGCATTTACTGGTACATCTCTCCATCCTAAAAGTGTCTGACCTTCAGCTTCAATAAATTTGTTTAGTTGCTCTTCAATTTGCTGGCGTTCAGAATCGTCGTCTGAGAAAAACATCATTCCCACACCATAGCGGCCTTTTTCAGGAAGAGTCATTTCCTTGCAAGCCTTCTTGAAGAACGCATCAGGAATTTGCACCATTAAACCAGCGCCATCTCCTGTTAATGGGTCACTGCCTTGTCCACCCCTGTGATCTAGTTGGCAAAGCATATTTAGTCCTTTTTTTACAATATCATGTGTAGCGTGGCCTTTAATATGAGCGTATAAACCGATACCGCATGCGTCATGTTCAAATTCAGGACGGTAGAGACCTTGTGCTTTAGGTATTTGATTGTAAGTCATGTATATCTCCCCCCGTTAGATAATCTTACACCCGATAATTTTCAGATAATTACATTATATCTTTCAAAATTAATGTTAACAATATATAATTTAGATGAAATCAATCTAATATTGATATATATGATCGGAGGCCAAAAATGGAATTACGTCAATTACGGTATTTTATGGAAGTTGCTGATCGAGAACATGTATCAGAAGCTGCACAATATTTACATGTTGCGCAGTCTGCTATCAGCAGACAAATTGCGAATCTAGAAGCAGAATTAGGTGTTACCTTATTCGAAAGAGAAGGGCGAAACGTTAAGCTTACACCAATTGGAAAGGTATTTCTTACACATACAAAAACGGCCATGAAGGCGATCGATTATGCAACAAAACAAATCGATGAGTATTTAGACCCTGAGAGAGGAACAATTAAAATTGGGTTTCCAACAAGTCTTGCAAGCCATTTGCTTCCGACTGTCATCTCAGCATTTAAAGAAAAACACCCTAATGTTGCCTTTCATTTGAGGCAGGGATCCTATAATTTTTTAATTGATGCTGTTATTAATCGAGAAATAGATCTAGCATTTCTAGGGCCTGTACCACAAAACAATCCTGATATTGAAGGTTCTATTTTATTTACGGAAAGCATATTAGCCTTATTGCCTTCAACACATCCACTTTCATCAAAGAAAAGTATTCTATTGAATGAATTAAGAAACGATTCCTTTGTTTTATTTCCTAAAGGATATATTTTACAGGAAATTGTTGTGGATGCTTGTAAGCAAGCAGGCTTTGTGCCTAATATCTCCTCAGTTGGTGAGGATTTTGATGCTATTAAAGGTTTAGTTTCCGCCGGAATGGGTGTTACCCTACTACCAGAAAGTACGTTTCACGAATCCATCCCCCGCTTTACTGTAAAGGTGCCAATTGAACTTCCTCTAGTTAGAAGATCAGTTGGAATCATTGTTTCTAAAAAAAGAGAGCTCGCACCTTCAGAAAAAGTATTTTATAAATTTGTAAAAGACTTTTTCTCAATGCTTGAACAATATCAATAATAAACAAGGGCTGACAAGATCATTTCACAATTGTCGGCCACTTTGTATTATATCATTAATCAACCGATAGATATTTTGTAAATTATGGGGATTACAATTAAGACGAGTTTCTACTATTATATATTGCCGTTACAGCGCTTCCAATTAATCACTTTTCGTATGATAATTCATGATTTGGAAAAGGATAAAGAAGAAAAACTTGGCTCGTCGCCAAGTTAAATAAAGGAGGACATTTATATGCGAAAAGCAGACCAATACTTATCAAATGCTCCAAAGGAAGAAAATATTACGATTCAAACAGACAGCACATTTCCTAATCTGAAAAATATTGATGGAGATTCAGTAAATAAACATAAGCAGCAGGAAGTAGCAAATTCAATACTAGCAGAAAAAGAAATTGGTCAACAACAAGAAAATCTTTGAGCATTCAGGGGCTTCCCTGAATGTCACTTCCTTCTAAGTAAAATAATCTGGAAAATCTGTTATGATCCCATCCACGTTAGAATCTACTAGATTTTTAATTGACTTTTTATCTCTCACAGTATACGGGATTACTTTCATATGATATGAGTGAATTCGTTTCACTAATTTTTTTGTAACAAGCGCCTTATTAGGATTTATGTATTGCACTAATGACGACCAATCTCTTAATTGAACATTTGAAACTCCGTGAACTCTATATTTCACTAACAGTCCAAGCGGTACATGTGGCAAGCTTTTGTGAAAAGTTTCCAGCCATTCGAAGTCAAAGGACTGTATGATAATCTCATTATTCATCGGACGATCAACATGACATTTTTTTAATACTTCCTCCAACTTCAAAACTAAGTTCGGATACATCATTGGATTCTTAATTTCAATTAGTAAGCCTATTTTACTTTTGTAAGTTTCTATAATTTCTTCAAGAGTTGGAATAGTTTGACCTGAAAATTTGTTATGAAACCACCCTCCTGCATCTAATTTGCATAGCTCCTCATATGTATAATGATGTACCTCACCTGTTCCATTCGTTGTTCGATCAACAGTAGGATCATGTATAACAACTAATTTCCCGTCTTTAGTCATTTGGATATCTAACTCAAGATAATCCGCCTTCATTTGCAAGGCTTTTTCAAAAGCAGAAATCGTGTTTTCAGGAGCGTAACCTGATGCTCCTCGGTGGGCCACAATTAATAAGCTGTTATTTCTTTTTATTGTTGATATAGTCTTTATTTTATTAAAAAAATTCAAAATTGATATTTTCTTACCCATAGCCTTTCACATCCTTTATAGGATTGTTTATTATCCAAAAACTCAATCTTTGAATGTGACTTACATTTCAAGTAAAGTATTTAATTAGAATATATATAAGGAGGAATCATATTTTGAACGAAGTATTAAAAACCTTAACAAATCATCGTTCGTTTCGTCAATATAATGATACACCGATAACAGATGAAGATCTAGATGCTATTCTCCAAGCAGCACAGGCTGCTCCTTCCTGGATTCATGGACAGCAGGTGTCTGTAATTGTGATAAAAAATAAGGACAAGAAAAAGCAATTAGCCTCCTTCTGTGGAAATCAAGAACACATCAACCAGGCCCCTATTTTTCTAGTATTTTGTGCTGATTTTTATCGTGCAAAACTGGCAAGTGAGATAGAAGAGAAGTCATTTGATATAGTAAATGATGCTGACGCATTACTTGTTGGGGCAACTGATGTTGGAATTGCTTTAAGTAATGCAATTGCTGCCTCAGAATCATTAGGGCTAGGTACAGTGCCAATTGGCGGCATACGAAGAAATCCATTAGATGTTATAGAACTGTTAGAAATCCCTAAATACGTAATACCAATTGCAGGTTTATGTGTAGGTTATCCATCAGAAGATCCTGGACTGAATCCAAGACTTCCAAAGGAGTCATTCAGACATGATGAAACTTATGAAACAAATCAGATTCAGTATATTAAATCTTATAATGAGATATTCAAACAACATCAACTTAAAAAGACGAACGGAAAACATGATAGTAATTGGTCAAATAGGATCTCGAAATTTTATCGTGTAAAGCATTATGATAATCAGTACCCTGATGTTCCGCAGATGTTACATCAGCAAGGATTTACTTGTAAGGATATGAAGTAACTTTGAAGCTGCCAGAATATTGGTGGTTTTTCTTTTTACGTAAACTTTATGGTATAATTGGTTAACATTATAAAAACTATGTTTCAACAATTTAGTTATCGAGTAAAGTATTTAGATATGATTTAATTTAAATTTGCACGGGGGTGGATTACTTGCCTAATAAGAAAAAAAACACAATAGATAATGAAATTATTCGGCTGGTTAAAGAAGCGATGAAATCAGGTATTAGTAAACAAGAATTTTCTTCTTTTTTAAAGAATAAAACGATAGAGAAAATGAAACATTAAGGACAAAAATCGGGATAGATTCTTAAAGAATTTGTCCCGATTTTTTAAATTGCTTTTATTTTCCTGAATTTCAAAATAAATAAATGTGGATTTACTCTTACAACATAGGCGTACAATCCCTTTGTTGTATGAAGGTAGAGATGACCAAGTTGTTGCGAAATATCACGATAAGAAATATCTAATACCTCATCAAGTGAAAAGGTATCACAGGTCGTTTCGATTCCATTTGTAGATAACTTCATTATGTGCTCTTCTTCCCTATGCTTTTGAATGTTATCTTCAATTACCCTTGTAACCTTCATATAAGGATGATGTGCCAGAAATTCAACTGAATCCATTTAACCCCGCCTTTCATTTCTTACGTATTAATAGTTCAATTTGACCTCAAAAAATTCCTACATTTACAAAGTGTTTCTGTCATCATCTCTTATACATTTTAAACCAGCCTGATGGAATTAAAAAAGATGTTAAGAATGAATACCTTCATTCTTAACATCTCATTATTGTACAAAATGATTATTGAAAATCAAATTCAGACAAGGAATCCATATGACTCGCAATCATGGCGATTATCGTACTCGCTTCTTCCTTACTAAAAATAAAATTAGTTTCATCTTTAATAAGATCATCATCTTCTGTTTTAATACGATTAATACGCCGCAGTACCCCATCTCCAGTTTCTTGCACAACTCCAAACTGATATGTAACCTCAACCTCATCTTCATAAATAAAGGCAGTCACTTCAGGGGTTTCCCATTCAACATCAATTTCTTCCAGAATATCTGTATCCTCTTCATCATATTCAACATCTTCAAAGTCTTCATCATTTTGATATATATGAAAACTCTCATGTACCGCTTCGATAATGTCTTCAATGTCGGCTAAAATGGTCCTAGTGGTTTGTTCATATTCAAAATCAAATGTTTCAAGATAGAATTCTTCATTAAAAGGGTCAAAAAACAATGTGCAAAAATATTCACGATCCTCATCCTCTGTTTCAATAAAAAATTCAATTCTAGGATGTTTTGCACCACGATCTATTGACATATGCCCTTCTTGATCGTATTTTTCACAAATCGATTCTAAATGTTCTTGAAGCTCACTACTAACACGATCAAACCACTCCATACTCATCCTTCATACCACCTTTTTCGTTATTTCATTTGTAGTATGTCCTTCTTTTTGTAAACTTTATAAATTTTTAGCAAAAATTCATATATAAGAATTCCGTGTTCAAACAAAAAAAGAATGATCAAACAGCTAGGCCCTTACATATGATATTAACATCATTTCTAACGAAGAGTGGAAGGAGTGAGTTTTTTGGTTTATATAAAAAATCAACAAAAACCTCTTCTATATAAACAACCAATAAATGTGGAAGCCAGCTCGAATCAACAAGTTTTCAGAAGAAATTATTTACATGAATTTATGAAAAATCAGGAATATTTGAACGGAGAACTAAAAAAAGCTTCTACACATTTAAATACACTACTAGAGGAATCAAAAAATGTACAGCATCAGCATTATCATCAATTAACAAACCAACTTGTTGAACAAGAAAAAAGAACGATTCCATTACTTGAAAACATCAATAAACAAGAGGAAGCATACGAAATGTTCATCCAAAGGTTTGCTGCTATTGACTCATTTAATCAGGATATAATTAAAAAATATGAAGAAGAAGGATTAATTAATCAGACAATCATTGATCAACTTACCCTTCAAGATACAGCCATGAATCAACTCTCTAAAAAACTAGATCAATTTAAGGAACAACATTCAAACGTAAGTGAACAGTTAATAAGCCAAAAAGAAATTAATGATCAAATTTTAAATACAATTGAAATACAAGAAAGTTTTCACAAAACAATTTTAGAGCGCATTGACCAGCAAGAGGCCATCAATTTAAAAACGTCACGTGAACTGGATAGCTTAAAGGCTACTATTTTTGAAAGAATTAGTTTTGTTGTCGAAAAAATAGAAGAAAACTACCGACAAATTACAGGTTACTTTTCACAGCTTTTTAATAGATCCTCTTCAATACGAAACAAAGAGCAATCGGACGAAAAAAAGGAAAAAGAAAAGATATTAAACAGGTAAAAAAGCGAGTTTTTCCCTTTATAATAGGTAAAACTAATCCTAAAATAGTAGGAATGGGGGATATCGTGACAATTAAAAGACCTGACTTTATGAATAGCATTTATTTCGTTGATGAGCCAGGAAATTGGCATTTAAAAGAAGGTGCTCCTGCAGAAATACGAAAAGAGTTTGAAGACTATATGACATCAAATAACAATATACAAGATGAGCCCGGTACAGTAGATAGTATTCATATATCTTATCCATATGGAGATTAAGACGCATACACAGTTTAAGAAATCTATAAATTCTTGGTAAACAACGAAAAAGCCCCAAAAAGGGCTTTTTTTATACAGTAAATTTATAAGTCGTTGATGTATTGTACTCTTCACCAGCATTTAAAATGCATGGTGAGAATTGCGGATGATTAATTGAATCAGGAAGACCTTGTGTTTCAAGGCAGATTCCCAAGTACTTTCTTGCTTTTACGCCCCTAATATTAATAGACTCTTCCAACATGTTACTTGTGTAAATGACAACGCTTTGTTGATCTGTTTCAATAACAAGCTTTCTGCCACTCTTTTCATCAACTAACATAATTTCTTCATTTTGATGATCATTTAAAAGAAATGGATGGTCAATGCCTTGTCCTACACGTTTAATTTGCTCATGTGTGGAGGATACAGCTTCTTCAATACTTTTAGCCGTTCTAAAATCGAAAGGTGTATTCGCGACATTCATTAGATTTCCTGTTGGAACGACATTCTCATTTAACTCAAGAATTTCGTTACTCTTCACAGCTAATTTATGTGATAAGATATCTTCTTTTAGATTTCCACTTAAATTGAAATAACTGTGATTCGTTAAATTAACCAAGGTGTTCTTATCAGTTGTTCCATGATATGAGATTTTAAGCTCATTTTGCTCATTTAATGTGTAGGTAATTTTCACAGACAAATTACCCGGATAACCGTTTTCACCATCTTCACTAACATACGAGAATTCCACACCAACTAGGTCGGTATCATTTATTTCCTTTGCGTTCCAAAGCTTTTGATCAAAAGCCTCCGGGCCTCCATGTAGGTGATTGTTATCATCATTTTTTGGTAATTCATAAATATGATCATCTAATTCAAAACGTCCGTTACTTATTCTTCCGGCTACACGTCCACAAACAGCACCGAAATAAGGCGAATCATTTATGTAACTTTCAACAGTATCAAGCCCAAGCACTACATTTTCAAATTGTCCGTTTTTATCTGGAACAATTATGTCTGTTATGATACATCCAAGTGTTATACATGATACTTTCATACCATTACGATTTTCTAACGTAAATGAGTAGACTGTTTCCCCTTTTAACTCTCCAAATATTTCTTTTATTAGTTTCATCAATACCTCTCCTCATTCTTCCTACAGTTTTCTATATTTCAATAGCTGAACTATTTTATCTTTTATTAGATAGCGCTTTCCTGCAAGGAAGATAAAATTTAAAAAGTAAAAAAGCACTAACATATATAATTAATCAATTATTCCGTTTTTCCTGCCTTATTTTTTAGTTTTTTATAAAATAATTCGATTTCTTTATTTGCAATCTTCCATCTTTTTGTTGGTACTTGATGATTCGTTTTGTTTATAATCACTAATCTGAGTTGTTTAATTCTTTTTTTATAATAAGGATGATATTTATTTGTAAATTCTGATTTCGAACCATCTATGATTAAAACTGGTGCTGAGATATTTTTAAGCTCTTTGATTATGTTAGATTGTAATACCTCAAAGTAATATTTTGACCATACTTCAACCTGTGCTTTTCTCATATGGGTTACGAGTACTTCTCTCACTTTTTTATCTTTCGTATGACTTCTAGCCAACATTTTACTAAGGAAATCACGATTGTGTTTCACTAGCTTCATTCCTATTTTATGTTCTAATTGAAATAATCGATCTAAAACAGCCGGATATCCTCCAAATAAAATAAGCCCGCTTACCCGATCTTGGAAATGAATACTCATATATTGCGCAATCATTCCACCTGCTGAATATCCACAAACTATCGCACGATCAATTCCAAGTTTATCTAATAGTAACATTAGTTCTTCTCCATAATATTTTAATGAGATGTTAGTTGCCTCAATCCGTGAACTATCACCATGTCCGGTTAAATCTGGACATATTACTCTCATACTGTGACTAAGTTTCCTTTGATAATAAAACACATGTCTTCCCATTCCTGGCGGATGAATAAAAAGAAGCGGCATACCGTTTCCAATATCATCATAGGCTATTGTTTTTCCATTTTTTAATTCTACCGTAGGCATGTTGTTTCCTCCTTATACAATTCCTTACAAGTAGTGTTCCTCAACATCATCTGAATACCCATATAATTGGAAAAACTTTCATAGTCTAACTTTGAATAAATGATTTGCAACCGAGCAATATTAAATATCAACAAACGAGAACTAAACAAAGCAACTCATTTAAGGGTTAACCTAGCTGGTTAATGGATGGTGCAAATCCACCCTAACCCACCACACAATACATTACTAAAGGAGATGGATTTATTATGGCAAGCAACAGTAACAACAATTCTAATCAGTTAGTAGTACCTGGTGCTTCTCAAGCGATCGACCAAATGAAATACGAAATTGCAAGTGAATTTGGTGTAAATCTTGGTGGTGAAACAACATCTCGTGCAAATGGTTCTGTTGGTGGCGAAATCACAAAACGCTTAGTATCTATGGCTCAACAATCAATGAGTGGCGGAACTGGTAGATTTTAATTAAATATAAATGGCTAAGAGCATCGCTTAAGGCGGTGCTCTTTTTATTGCTTTGTGATGAAAATACCTTGATTGGACAACCTAAAAGTGAATTTATAAAAAGGAGTGAATCTCATGGTAAACGAAAACTTTGATGAGTTTATAAAAACGGAGGAAAAACATAAATCGCAATATCTTGGTTCTAAACAGCCGTCACATGGAATTTATAAAAATGATGAAAAAATTAATTCCCGAACAAATACTGATGACTCAGTAGGAGCAGATGGTCGAGATGTCTTTAAGTAACAAAAATTAAATATGGACAGGCAGCGATAATAAAAGTGGCTGCCTGCCTTGAAATTGTGTTTTATCTACGATTTTGACATTTTATCTTCGATTCTGAAAATTTATCTTCGATTACGCGGGTTTTATCTTCGATTCTGATATTTTATCTACGATTAGACATTAGTCTCCAAAAATCAACAAAATCCCCTTCTAAGATTAGAAAGAGGATTTTGTCACGCCTTATTATCTGCCTTTAATAAACATTTGCACCCATGCTCCATGATAGAAGCCTACTCCGATAGCATCAAATTCCGGTTTTAAAATGTTTGCACGATGGCCCGAGGAATTCATCCAAGCATTCATGACTTCTTGTGGTGTTTTTTGACCTTTTGCAATATTTTCTCCTGCATATGAGTAGCTAATTCCAAATGTTTTCAGCATATCAAAAGGTGACCCGTAATTTGGGCTGGTATGTGAAAAGTAATTAGAGTTAATCATATCCTCTGCTTTTTTCTGTGCTACATTTTTCACATCCGCTCGATGTGTTAAAGGTCTTAATCCAGCTTTTGCACGTTCCTGGTTTACTAATTGAACAACTTGCGCTTGGAAGTTGCTAACACTCCCGGCTGAAGCTTTAAGACGAATAACTTCACCAACATGCATATTCCTTGGCTGAACATTAGGATTTAATTCCATTAATTTTCGATAATCTAAGCCATATCGCTGTGCTATGTACCAGAAAGTATCTCCTTTTGACACTTTATAAAACTCAAATGGCGGTTCTTTAAATGTTTTTATTTGCCCGTGTGATACAGTTGGCATTGCCACAAAAAAAACAAATGTTGCGAAAACAAGCTTTTTCAACATGAGGTTTCCTCCGATTTCATATTTGGTTTTTTATCCCATGTTAGTATGGCTAATTTTCTAAAAATCATTCCTAAATTAAAGAAGAGATTGGACAACTACCCAATCTCTTTCTCACCTTACAAAATATAAATTATGGTTGTTGAATATTTAAAGAAGTTAACATTTCCCTAACTGCATTTTTAATTTCATCAGCTTGATTTTCACCATCTAACGCAGTTTGAATTTGCTCTTTAAAAGTTAAAACGATTTGTCTAATTTCCGTTCTATCCATTATCCTTTTGTCCCCCTCTTAAGTTTTCAGGAAGTTTATCTAATGGGATTTTAATACCGAGTTCACTTAGCATATCAAATACAGCACCTTGAATTTGTTCTCCAGATGCTCCTTGTTTCTTTAACTCAGAGATTTTTTTTGATAGATTTCCAATTGCTTCATTTGTGAATTGTTGTTTATCCATTTTTCACCTCATGATTGATTTAAAATAGATCGTATATTTTCACATAATTTCTGTGGATCTTCATCTTGGAAAATATTTCGACCAATTGAGATTCCATTCGCGCCTGCATTAACAGCATCGTCAATCATAGTAATTAAATCTTGGTTTGACGATAACCTTTCTCCTCCAGCAATTAACACTGGGATTTTCACACCGGAAACGACTTGTTTAAATGTTTCAGGTGAACCACTATAATTGACTTTGACAATATCTGCTCCAAGTTCCTCTGCTACACGTGCAGCATGGCCGATTCGCTCCGGGTCAAACTCATGCGTTTTGCAACCGTCACGGACATACATCATGGCTAATAAAGGCAAACCCCATTTATCACACTCTTCCGCGATAAGACCTACATCCTTTATTTGTTCTGCTTCAAATTCAGAGCCCAGGTTAACATGTGTTGAAATAGCCGTTGCACCAAGTCGAATGGAATGCTCTACAGAGGAAACGAGTTCTTTTCTCATTGTTTGAGATTCTGGAGCTAAAGCTGTTGATGCTGATAAGTGGATAATAAGCTCACCTTTGTTTGAACCAATGGCATCCGTTAAATATCGAACAAGCCCTTTATGAACAACAATCGCATCAGCACCACCGTCGAATACAGCTTCAACAGTCTTGTTAATATCCGTTAACCCTGTTACAGGTCCGATTGTAATCCCATGATCCATTGGTACAATGAGTAATTTGTCGGAATGATGATATAGCTTTTTTAGACGAATTTCTTTTCCGGACATTTTAATTCCTCCAATATTCTATCTTTCAATAATTGTTTCACTTACTTTTACGCCAACGTGTCTGCCTGGTTCACAAACATAGGATAATAATTCATCACCAGGTTGTATCGTAGAAGCATTACGTGGTTTACCGTCTGCACTCATAATACGAATATGCCAGTCATCTTGTACGACTACATTTAGTTCACGGTCTCCTACTTTTCCTTTGATTAGTAACATTGGACGTACCTCTGTTTTAATTCGGCCAACTGTTAACACACGTGTTTCGCCTTTTGTATTAACACACAGCACTTTATCTCCTGCTTTTAAATCACTTAAATATTCAGCTGCATCTTCAGGTTGCCATACATATGAGTGAACAGCTCCAGCGTTGACACGAAATGGTCTAAGATTCATATAAGGAAGATAGTGAGTTTCAGAGCAAACGAATACCCCTCCACCAGAAGTTGAACCAATGATCATTCCTTCGTCCTGAGTCATAATACCAGTTGTATCAATACAAGCCCGGACACCCATACCAGCGTGCATTACCTCTGTAACAACCATAGGATGTAATTCTAGTTTCGGTAAAGCTTGCTTTGACATGAATTCTGTTAGTCGTCTAACTTCACTAACATTTGTTGTCGCAAATAATACACCATCGCTTCCTTTTTCCAATGTTCCATAAGCGATCTCCGTATCAATTGCTGTATTTACCGCTCTTAAAAGGATGGTATTGCTTTCCTCTAAGCGGGCAATAATTAGCTCTAATGGGATATTTGTTGGTAAATCAAAGTCTACAGCTGCGAAATCATACTGACTTGCTTCTCTTGAGCAGCGCTCGAGCATCTCTCGATTATTAACAGAGTAAAAAATACATGTTTTAAATCCACGTTTTTTTGCTTCTTCAAGGATCTCTTCTTTATCAGAAAAAACAACATCGCCATCAGGTACTTCCTCTAACTGCTCAATGTTTTCTACTTCCGTAATAAACGTCATCTTTTGCGGAAAATAGCCATCTTGACGTTGTTGCAGAGATACCAAAACTTTATCAATCGGTGAATGGTTAATAAGTTCCCATACATCCATATTTTCTACTAAAACTCCTCTTCCGTCATACCATACTTGCCTAGCTTTTTGTTGCATCTGTAAATGCTCCTTCCAAACTAATTAGTTTTGATTTCATTTAATAAATTTGCTGTTTCTTGATCAGTCATAAAGTATCGGGGTTTTGCTTTCATACCAAAAGACACTTCGTCGTCTCTGTCATACAATGTTCCTTTATTTAATAGAATAATAGAAATGCTGACCCCATAAATTTCCATCAACTTATCAACATATTCCCTAGAGATCGTATCAGTAATAGATTCCTTCTCAATAAATAGATAGAGAGAATTGTTAAACTTTCCTGCAGACCAAAATCGTCTTGCAGGTAAAGGAGCAATTATCTTCTCTAATTCATATAAGTCAAATGTGACAGAATTGATCGATAAAATGTTTTCCTTCCTACCTCTAATAACAAAGGAACGTCCCTTCCCACATGCACACGCGCTGTTTATCTCCTGAACAATATCTCCTGTTGAGTACCGAATCATTGGTGTAGCTCTTTTGCGTAGAGTTGTTATGACAAGATTTCCAGCTTCACCTGGTTGTACGTCAGTCACTAAATCATCCTTTAAAATTTCAACATGAAAGCAATCTTCAAACATGTGCAACTTCTTCAAGTGACAATCAACCATTGCGGTACCGACCTCTGTCATACCATAGTTATCAAACACAGGTACGCCCCAGATATCTTCAATCAGTTCTCGACGATAAGGTGTTATCGGTTCTCCTGCCGTACAAATCGCTCTTAAAAAAGGGAAATCTCTTTTTGGTTCAAGCCCTAGTATTTCTGCCATTTCTGCAAGCATAATCGCTTGCAACGATATGCAAGTAAGAACTGTTATATTTAACCTTTTCATGAGATCAATTACTTTCGGCATTGGTGTAACAGTTGTACGACTATCAGCCGGAATCACACATCCACCTTGCAGCTGAACAGATCGGTGCATAAAATGCGATATTGTAGAGAGTGCATATGGAAAACGGATGAGAACTAGGTCCTGTTCACAAAAGTTGACTCCACAACTTGTTATACCTTGAGCAATTTCGTCTAGATCAGACTTGGAATACCATACAGAAACTGGTGTTCCGGTTGTTCCAGATGATTCATGGTATTGAGACAAAGACATTGAAGAATTTGGTAGTAAGCCAAATGGCGATTGTTCTCTTAGTTCAGCTTTTGTAGTAAGCGGAATTATTTTTAAATCATTAAGGGAATCAAGTGGCGGTATTTGGATTCGTTTAGAGTAATATGGTGATGTTTTAGCATAAGTTAGAACTTCATTTAAAGCATCGATCTTCTTTTGTGTGTTCACAGAAAACACACCTCTATTTCATTTGAAGTAATAATTTAATATTTTGGCTTAAAATTTCTTCGCGTTCTCTGTCACTGATGTTAAGCTTTAATATTTTTTCAAGCTCAATCCCAGGATGTGATAACGGGTATTCTGAACCAAATATTACCTTTGAAGACCCTATCTTCTTAACTGTTTCTTGAATATGAAGAAAATTACCTGTTGAGGTTTCTAAATAAAAATTCGGCATATTTCCCGCTGCTTCTAATGCTTCCTGATCGGCAGGGCCAAATCCCATATGCCCAATAATAAAGTTTGTTTTTGGGAATTGTTTTGCCAGTTGAATAAATTTTGTTGTTGAAGCTCCAGGACTGTAAACGACATGGGAATATACAGGAAATCCATATTCTCCACATAAATCTGCCAATCCTGTTACCCCTTTTGATGCAAAAGAAAATTGATGTGATAACGGTGACAGCTTTAAACCTTTAAATCCCTGCTTTTTCCCTTTATCTAATTGAGACAAAACATTTTTATCATGAGGGTTAAGACAAATAAATCCATGAATACTTTGATTAGTTTTGGAGGCTTTTTCAACATAAAGATTATCAGGAACCGGGTTATCCGGTTTTGCACGTCCTGTTATATATTCCGTCATTTTCCGGACATCTAACATTGCACCAGGAACCGCTACTGCTTCATTAATTCCTGTTTCTTTCATCAATTTCAAATACGTTTCTGTGTTGCCGTATTCTGTATCTGATAGATGTGTGTGGGCATCAATGATCATTATTTCACCTCCTATTCATATACAACACGAACAGTTTTTCCTTGTGATCTTGGAAGCTTATCAACAAATTCCAACTCGAACGGAATTCCTGAAGCAAACTCAAGTTTACTAGCTAGAGAATCAGCTAAATGTTCAGTTGCATCAAATCCTTCTGTTAATTCACAACGAACATGAATAGCCTCGTTATCACCTTCAGGAGTTAAAACAAATTCAAACCAATTTCCGATTTCAGGCTCACGCATCAAAAATTCTTCTAAATAAAATGGTGACAAAGAGGTTCCATTGTATTTGATTTGATCAACGACTCTTCCACGAAGATAGAATTTTGGCATAGTGACTCCACACGGGCAGCTTTCTGACTCGATATAGCCCAAATCACCTGTACGGAATCGCAGAATCGGTGTATCATAGCGAAGAGCACTTGTTACAACAATTTCTCCAATTTCACTCTCGTCTAATGGTTCACCTGTTTTCGGATCAACAATCTCGACAATAGCATGAGCTTGTGCAAGGTGGTAGCCATCATGGTGATCACATTCAATCCCAAGTACTCCACATTCAAGGCTTCCATAAAAGAAGTTAGCCGTAGCTCCCCAAAGGTTTTCTAATCTTTCGCGAAACGCTGGAGAACACCCTTCACCAGTGATCCAAAGTTTTTTCAATTGTAAGCTTTGCAAATCAAATTCCTGCTCAGCCGCTTCTTCTGCAAGAAGCATTGCCCATGAAGGTGTTGTAATGACAACATTTGGTTGGAGATCTCTTATCATTTTTAATGTTTTCTTTGGTGTAGAATAAGCACCACCTTTACCCGCAGGAATAACAGTCGCTTCACAACCTTCCATAAACGTTTTATGAAAAGCAAGGCCTGCTGCACTCATTTCATATGGAAGTGCATTTAAACAAACATCTCCTGGGTCAACCTCAAATAATTCAGGATATCTAGGAGCAAGGTCGTGTAAATAGTAATCATTCCAGGTGTACATCATATAGATTTCTTCTCCACCTGTTGTACCTGTTGATACTTGCACAAGGGCAATGTCCTTTTTGTCACATGTTAATAGAATATATGGTTTTCCTCGTAATTCATCTTTTGTTAAAAAAGGCAGTTTATTTAAATCGCTTAGTTTTTTAATATTATTAGGTTTCACGTTAGCTTCATCTAGTTTTTGACGGTAAAACTCATTCTTTTCATATGCTTTTTTTACAATCTGTTTTAATGATTCAACATGATAGGATTCAATTTGTTCTGGAGTCATTTTATCCGGATGAATTGTTCCATTAAAGAAACGTTTAATCGTTAAAGGCATGCGAACCTTTTTTAGTTTTTTTTCAAACAAAGAGCTCATTTTTCTTCACCTACCTGATTTGCAACTTCTTTAGCATATTGTGATTGAGGATCTGCCTTTAGAAGTGTTTTCCAAGTTTTCATTGCTTTGTCTACAAAACTAGTTTTTTTGTAGAGAAAACCTAAATCATATAATAGTTTCACATACTGCTCTTTTGTAATTGGCGGATTAACGGGATTTTGTTCATATGCTAATTTAACAGACTTTAAATCTTTCACAGCATTAGCACTTGAATGGAAGAATCCTTCAGGTAAACTTTGGTAGATATATCCGCGCAATAACTTCAATTCAGGATTATCGGATTTAATTGATGACTTTAAAAGCTTTAAAGCTTTAATTGTTTCTCCAAACATTTCTTGGGGATCACCAGCATACTTACCCATTAACGCAACTGAAGCTGCATAATAAGTGTTTGCAATTTCACAATCTGGAAATCTATTTCTTGCATTTTCCCAAACTTCTAAACTTTGCTTCGCAGCTATACGACTCCCTTTTGCACCAATCAAATGAATTTCTTTTGCTTTGTTGTACATTTTTTCTTTTGAGTATGCTGAGAAAATTCGCATGCCTACTTCTTTATATGAATGTACTTCTAGTTTTTCTTCTATTTTACTTTTCAATACCTCATTTGGTTGCATTGTCAATAAATTGTTCCAGGTTTCAAGAGCATTTTCCATCATATCTAGTTTTTCATATGCAGTTCCCAAGTCAAATAGCAATTGATGGTGAACCATTGGCCCAGCTTCATTTAAATAGTTTTTATCTTTTAAAAGCATTTCTATATCACTTACTGCAATAGCTGCTCTTCTAAAGAATAACTCTGGTAAACGTAAACTGTGCCTAGCGCGTATTAAACGTAGTTCATTTAACGAAGGATGTTCGTTTATGAGAGTATCCATAGCTTTCATAGACTTTATAGCAGAACCAAACATTTCATAAGTGTTAATAGAATCTCTTCCCACCATTGACTGAAGATCGATATAGGTCATTTCTACTTCAGGAGCAGTGTTCGTTAACACAAATACCTCATAAAATGATAATGCCTCTTTCACTTCTGTTTGCCCTCCAGCAAGGGCATTTTGGTAAATAGTTTTTGCTTCCTCTGTTAACCCCTCACCAGTTGGCTCATCTACACTACTTTTCTTTTGTGTTTCTGTATTCGTTGTTGAGCTATCAGTTTGTTTGAATAATTTTAATTTTTCTTGATAGATTTTCGCATTTTCAGATTGATTGACTCGCTTATAAGCCTCAACCAAGTTTTTTAACATCTCAACATATTCTTGTTCTGATAAAATTGAGTCATCAGATTCAGTTACATCTAAAAGATAACGGAAATCCTCTATTGCTGTTGCTGTACGTTGAAAATATAATTCCGGTAAACGATAGGCTACATTGCCTCTTAGCATTCTAGCAGGAATAAAATCTGGAGAACTTTCCACTACCTGGTCTAAATGCTTTAACCCTTCTAATGCATATTTCATTTTATCTGTAACACTGCTTGCATCTCTCGCGAGTAGTGTTGTAGCACTTCCATAATAGGATTTTATTTTAAGATCGGCAGGCTGCTGTTCGTGCAATTCTTTTAAGGCTGTATATGCTTTTTTTACAGCGACTTTATTTCCTTTTATCCCATCCTCATGGAGTTTTATTGCATCTTCTAGAAGTGATAGACTGTTTGATTGATTTGATACCGGTTTGTTTACGATTTTTGTTGTGTCATTCCGAGGCTTCGTTGAAATCGTTTCTTTTTCTACGTTTGTTAATTCACGATCATTTTTAGGTTTTGATTTTTTATTAGTTGTTCTATCCTTTTTGGGTTTAGCTACATATGACGGCTTTTTATAACTCTTTTCTCGATTCTTTTTTGATTTTGGTTGATTTTCTACTGCATCTAATAATTCTTTTCTTAACTTTGCAAGATTATTTCTTTCAATTTTTCCACTTTCCAGCAATTGATTAATAACACTTTCCGTTGTTTTATTAGACATTTCTAAAATTCTGGCTGGAATGGGTAATTTGTTCAATAATTGTTTATTTGAAGCAGTTAAAAAGCCGTTTCCCTTCGCTAATCTTTTTAATAGTTCCGCATTTTTTTTATTATAGAGCAAGCCTAAACACCTCCGTTCTTTCTCGCCTGTTCTATTAACTTTTTGTATTTACTACTATTCATCTTAAGAAGTTCCTCCCAAGTATTTTCAGCATTTTCACTATCTCCTATTGCTTTATAGGCGCTCCCTAACTTTAATAGAAACTCACTGTATTGTTCCTTTGAGATTTTATTCTTTTTTTCTTTAAACCCTTTTGTTAGAAACTGAAAATCCTCAATAGCGGTTTTTGTTCTTTTAAAATACTGTTCAGGAAGGCGAAATGCCACATTTCCTCTTAATATTCTAATTTCTGTATTATTAGGCTCTGCCTTAACAGCATTATCAAGGGCTTTTAACCCTCTCTTTGCAAGGTTCATTTTTTCCATTAAATCGTGATGGTCTCTTGCGATTAGAGCAGATGAACTACCAAAATAGGCTTCTACAAGAGCATGATTAACTGCTTTTAATTTGACTTTTTTTAGGATTTCATATGCTTTCTTTGCTGCTTGCTTATTCCCATCTATGGCCTGTTGATGGAATTTGATTGCTTCATCAAATTCTTTTTTCCATTCATTCTTTACATATGCCAAATTATTCCACCTCCTTTAAAATGCATGAGCTGTTTTCTATTTGACTCTTCAGAGTACATTTACAACTTATGTGCTGGTCAGCGTAAAGTGATAGACTTTAATGGAAATAGAGATTTTTGATAATAGAGACCAAAATGCAATCGCATACATTTTTGTGTTTTTTATTTTCTTGATTAAATAGTCTATTAAGGTTCCTTTTAATAAATTTTATTTCGTAAAAGTGAAATCAAAAAATCCTCCCATTTTTTACTGATAAGAGGTATTTTCATGATAATATAATAAACCGGACGTTGTGTATGTGTTATTGTAATCTTTGAGGTGGTTCTGGCTCATTTTTGTTTTTTACAACTTCTGTAAATAATGTTGTTTCTGATGAAAAGGGCTGTTTTTGTGGCATATTTGTCGATGCTTTAAGGGGATAGATTCCCATTATTTGTTTCATATGTTGAATCTCTTGAAGAAGAAACGTAATATCTTCTTTTGTCGCAGGTTTTTTTTGTTCCTTTAATTCAAACCCAACCTGACCATTCGGTTCCAAAGTTGCATATTTTACATCATTTAAATTATTAACACTTGATTGCCTTAACTTCATTTCTAACAAATCAACAGATAAACGTAACTTTTTTAATTGATCTGTTTGCAACTTCCCATTATCAATTAAAATTTTTGATTTTCCAGAAATAAATTTTTCAAGCTTATCAGACTTTATCTGGCTGTATTCACCAATTACTAAGGTAAGGACCAGAGTAAGTCCAACTATTAATGTGGTCCATACATTTTTACCTACTAGCGGCTGTACAAGCAATGATCCAATTCCTATCATGATAACAACCTGTGAAAGAGTCATTTGAGAAATTGACTTGCGACCTGCAACCCTTAGAAGAATCGTACCGCCTATTACTATAACAACACTTTTCCATATCAAGTTCATATCCATGTTATTTTGGATACCACCTTTACAAAAATAATTACCATTATGTTCTGTGAAAGGTTCATTTTTTATGCCTAATTAAGGTAGAAAGGGACGAATATGAAGGAACAAAAGCGAATTCTAATAGTGGATATAATCCGGGGTTTGGCTCTTTTTGGCATCCTATTAATGAATATGAGGAGCTTTAATTCTCCTGAATTTATAGAGTCCATGTATGGTATCACTCCCAATTTTAAAGAACTTGATAAAATCATTCATAATTTCTATGGGATATTTGTCCATATGAAGTTCTACCCTATTTTTTCATTTTTATTTGGATTAAGCTTTTACCTTTTTTTACGAAAGGGATTTGATGTAATCTTATTTACCAGGAGAATGTTGATCCTTTTTATTATTGGAGTCATACACCTTATTTTCATTTGGTATGGTGATATTCTTCATGTTTATGCGTTAATCAGTATATTTCTGCTGTTATTTTATAAAGTTAATAGCAAAGGAATTTTATATTGGGCAGCTGCATTATTGACGATTTATCATCTTTTGCTTAGTTGGAGTACGTTTTTTTCAACACATTCACCATTAGAACAAGGTGAATTTTATGAAATGCTCTCGAACTACAATGCAATTTACCAGGAAGCCCCATATATTGATTGGGTTTTGTATAGATTTGATATTGAAGTTATTCGTGTATTGTTTCAATTTCCATTTACCTTTGTCCCAGTACTTGCTTGGTTTTTATTAGGGTTATATGTCGGGAAAGAAGGACTTTTTGAAAGAACTTCTTCAAACATAGTAAGGGTTAAAAGATGGTGGAGAATCAGTTTATTTGTTTCTTTTGGTTTCCTTATCTTGAGGTTGTTTGCACATATTTATTTGCCTAGTTCTATTTACTTGTTAACAAGCGTAAGTGGGATAGGAATGGCTATTTTGTACATAACAAGTATATACGTCTTTTTTGACCACTCATTTGTTAAGACCGTTTTTTATCCACTTCGATATGTAGGAAGGATGTCATTGTCTAATTACCTTTTTCAATCCATATTCTTAATAAGCTTCGTTCGAGTATTTAACCTTTATAACAATATAAGTTTATCTGAAGGTTTAATAATTAGCATTTTTGTTTTTCTTTTCCAACTTATCATTAGCAAATACTGGTTGTCATATTTTTACCAGGGGCCAATTGAATGGATTTGGAGATCCATTTCATTAAAAAAGATAAGCCCTTTCATAAAAAAATAATCATAAAATACTAGTACTATAATGTTATTTTTCTCTATTTGTATAAAAGAGCTGATTACGGACAAAATAAAATGATAAATTTTAGGAGGTTGTTATATTGGATATTAATCGTGTAAAGCAGATTTTATCATCTTCTGCAGACATAAAAGTTATGTATAATGGCGCTTCTGTCTGGATTGACGAATTACATGAAGATCAAGAGATGGTAACGTGTCACCTTAGAGGACCACTTGAGGAAAGAACACAAGTAAGTGTAGCTGAACTTAAAGAAATAGATTAATACCTCATAAGTCTGATTACTTACGATCTGTATAGCTGGCAGGCTAATAATTACACTTTTCACTAAAATGCTCCAACTATTCAAAAGGAAATTGTTAGCATTTACACATATTGTTAGAAAAAATGTGTATAATGTATGTAGTACTAAATCTCCTTACTGAAGGATGTGTTGATATGAGATTTCAACAACAAGTCGAAAAGCCACCAGAGGTTAACTTAAAAATATGGACTTGTGGTTCAAATGATTGTAACGGGTGGATGCGTGATAATTTTAAATCGAACGAAAATCCAGACTGTCCTCTATGTGGACACGCAATGGTTGAAGACGAGCGTACATTACCTGTCCTGGAAAACTTTTCAGCAGTAAGCCAGAAAAAGGAATAATTTCATTATCAACAATATTTTAAAGCGAAATCCCATGTTTACAGCATGGGATTTTCCTCTTTAATTCTCACCTTTTGCCTTTTTATTTGTAGCAATTACAGCCTCCTGTAACAATTCAACAAAATTACCGGTTCTTAATATTTTTATCCCTTCAGCAGTTGCTCCTCCAGGTGTTGTTACCTGTTCTCTTAATTCCTTTGGAGAATAATTCCCTTTTAGCATCTCAACAGATCCGAACACCATTTCTTTGACCAATTTTTCTGCTGTTTCCCTTGAAACATTGTATTGTTCTGTTTGTTCTATTAAGGATTCAACAAATAGGTATAAAAAAGCTGGTGCACTACCTGTTATAGCTGTTAAATTGTGTATCTCTTCTTCAGAACAGTATAGAGATGTTCCAATTGAGTTGACCAATAGCTCCATCTGCATATGATGTTTTTCACTTACAGAAGATCCGTATGTATACAATGAAATGGAATGCTTAACCATTGCTGCAGTATTTGGCATAATCCAACCAACCGCTGTTCCACCCGGAAGATACCTCTCAATGAAAGAAGGACTTATTCCTGCTGCTACTGTTACAACAAATTGTGATGTAATTAAATGTTTTAATTTATTTAGGACTCCTTCATGTTCTGAAGGCGGCATCGCTAATACAATCATATCTACTTTTTCTATGATGTCATCATAATTGTCAATTGGTTGGACTTGATATTTAGTAGCCAATTCTTGCAGTCTTTCGGTATTTTTCTGATTTGAAACATAAATTGAATTGATTTGCTCATGACTACTTGTTATTAATCCGGCAATAATTGCTTCTGCCATTCTGCCTGCTCCAATAAATAAAATTGAATTTTTCACTAAACCTTCCTCCCTTCTTACTTAATATACAAGTTTTTATTAGTATATGAAAAGGATTGAAAGTTTCAATCCTTCTAAAAATCAGCAAAATAAAAAGACGTCTAATTAAAGACGTCTTGCGTATTGAGGCGAAAAACTGCACGCCACATCGTGCATTTAGCCTTCCGGCATGTTGTTCGACTTACACAATTCAGCTCATCGCTATATTAATATATCATAAACAAACTGAAATAGGAAGTAGAAGTTTTAAAATAACACAAATAACTTGTTTACTTGACAATTTAGGTTTAATAATTCCAAATTTGTGTTATTGAATACTATATAAAATCAAAAGGAGGAAAAAGACTTATGAAGCCTTATGTTGAAGAGTATCATAACGAAGAAAATCTAAAACAAGCTGTAGATTTGTTAAAAAGTAAAGGTGTACAAGCTGACGATCTCTATGTTTTAACACATGATAATGACAGAACTGAAAGAATTTCTGATAAAGCAGATACGAATTTAATTAGCACCGAAGATAAAGGTTTAACCGAAACGCTTGAGAACCTATTCGTTAATAAAGGGGACGAGCTGCGAAAAAATCTAGAGGAAATGGGATTTTCTACAGCAGAATCAGAAATGTATGAGGAAAAACTTGATCAAGGAAAAGCTCTTTTAATTGTAAAAAATCCCGAGCAATATCAATTAATATAAACGAAAAGGATGACCTTAATGGTTATCCTTTCTTTTTTATGAACGTATGTAATAAAAGTAGAAACTATGAAAAATTTAGACAAGTTTCCCCCATTCCCCTCATATAAATATTGTAGACATGCTATAAGGGGGGGAAATAATGAGGTTCGTTTTTATTCGTAAGAAATGGTTATTTTTTGTTATAGCTGCTATTTTAATGGGAAGTTTATACTTTTTTACAAGCGAAACGATTCCAACGTTCCAAAGTAGTCAAACTTCTAATAAAGAAATCACAGTTAATATGGTCACTGGTGAATTTTCAACAACAACTGCTGATGGAAAAAAACTAGAGGCATATCGCTGGGATCCAGGCACCATCGTTATTCCAAAGAATCAGAATGTTACATTAAAGATTTTTGGTGTAAATGGTGAGGAGCATCCTTTTTACATTGAAGGAACAGATATAAAAGGTACCGTTAAAAAGGGTGAAGAGACAGTTGTTTCTCTTAACTTTAATGAAGAGGGAACTTATCGTCTAATTTGTGATGCGCACTCACATGAAGAACACAATGTTGTACCTATGATTGCCTATATTGTTGTTGAATAAATATATCTGCTTCATCTTTCTTTACTTGGGTATTAATCTGTTACATAGTTTATAGAAAGGAAACAGGTGATTAAATTGAACATTGTGATCTACAATGGAGAACAGTATGAGGTTTTCTATGCTTACTCTAGCGGCTATTATGAATTAAAAAAATCCGGTTCGGATTTAGATGATATTATTCTCGTGCATAGTTCAGAAGTAACTCAATTAAAATCAAGTGTGTCTTAATATTTAAGATAAAAAGCAAAGCGAGATGTCACGCTTTGCTTTTTTTGGTATGTTTTTTTGTGTCAATAGAGTCAAGTAAGTAATGAAGAAGCTTCTCGTCCTTTGAAAGATGAACAGAGAAAGTTCTTTTTATATATCTTTCTGCTTCCTCAAAACTTAGGAAATGATCTGGAAGTAAGTGATAATTTTTTTCTACCTGCCATTTGTCTTCATTATTTTTATAGAGTAGATATTGCTCTTTCTCATAATTTTCATATAAAGAACATCTTTGTTTTACATTCATCTTATTATGAGGATAATCTATTCTTAGTGGTTTCAAAGAGAATGTTTTATCTATAAACTCCCGATATGCATCTTGTGTTAACGAGCAACCCGCAGCTTTCGCATGTCCTCCTCCTCCATACTTTGCTGCAAGTTCAGATACATCAACATGATCATGGATCGTTCTGAATCCGATCTTTTTATTTCCCATATTGATAATAGCTATACAGTCGAGATGTGGATGTTCTTTTCCTAACTCATTGCCTAATTCTGAATGATATGATTCTGCATAAACAATTCCAACACACTTGTCTCCAATAAACGTTTGTACTAATTCTCTCTTTTTTCGTTTTATGTATCGCTCAGTTTTCTTTTCCTCAATATCAAGCAATTTTTCTTCAAATTCATTGAAAGAAAAAGACTGCTGTGTTGAAAGACGCTCAATCATACTTTGTTCAAATTCTTCAATTGATTGCAAAAATAAAAGATCATTTAGGCGTTTTGCGTTAATATTCTTCTTTCTCTCCCAATCCCACGTATCATACTGCCTTACCAATTCAACGTATTCGCTGAGGGAAGAATGTTTTTTCAGGAAATTATGTTCTTGAAGGTGATCATAAAATAATGAAGTTGCAGATGCGAGCTTTCCTTCTGATTCCTCGACCTTGACATTTCCCCACTCATATTCATTCAGATGCAATGATGTTTTATGGTGGTCAATTAATTGAACGAGCCCACCCCGTTGATAAAACTTTTTTAATCTTACTTCATTATCCTTATTTACTGACAAATCAGTTATGTATATTTTACGTGTTTGATTTATGTCACCTTGCTCTTTCATCAATTGCTCAACCTGATAATCAAGACTATTAACTGAATGATAAAATACATTTACATTTTCACCAAAAGCCAGTTTTGCTAGAATTCCGCAGCTGACACCATCTAAATCATTATGCGTTAATAAAACATATTGCATGAGTCCACCTTCTCTATCTTTTTACATTTTCTATAAGTATGTGTACTAACTGCTTAACTATTCAATTTTAGACCACATATCCTCCAGCTTAACTTATATTATTTTACCTAGCTATGAATGCACAGCCATACGAGTACACAAAAAAGGATACAAAATAAATAATTGTATCCTTCTTATTTTTATCTAATGGAAGGAGGTTAGTCAACGATCCTCTTTCCTAGAATAACCAAATCTCTTTCAACACCTTCCATATTAGCGATTTTTGGAAGATGTGCCCATCTCTCAAATTGATAATGTTCAAAAAGTTTAATACTTGGTGCATTATGCCCAAATACAAACGCAAGCAATGTTTTAATCTCTAAACCAGGACATTCTGAAATTGCTTTATCCATTAAAATACGAGCATAGCCTTTGCCATGTACATTAGGATCAAGATAAATACTAACTTCTGCTGTTGCATTATATGCTGGTCTACCATAAAAAGACTGAAAGCTTAACCACCCAACAATACCTCGTTCTTCTTCAATAACCCAAAGTGGTCTATGATGTGAGTTATGTTCATGAAACCAGGCTAATCTGCTATCAACTGTTACCTCTTCTAAATCTGCTGTAGCAAGTTTACCAGGGATGGATGTGTTATAAATTTCAACAATTCGTGGAAGATCTTCCATATTTGCATCTCTGATAATATACGTTTGTTCGCTCATTTTGTCATTTTCCCTTCTTACCAGCCTTACATATGAAAATCATTACCTAACTAGTCGATAGGTTTCATAATTATTTTATTATAATGAAAATTTATGAGAGATGAAACTATTTTTTTGCATCTGGAATCATAATAGTCGAAATATGTCTAGCCTTTCTTTCACTTGTTGGTTCATTTTCTATTACTTTCAAATAGACTTTCGACAATTCAGAGATAAATTCTTGAAATTCTTGATCTGATAAATAAATCATTGCTTCCCTAAAACTAATTCCATCTTTCATTAAGTCAATTTCATCTTGCTGTAAATATGCTTCATACTGACCTAGTAAGTGGGTCATAAAGGTTAAAAATAAATTTAAATGCTCCTCACGGCTTAATTTTTGAAAGTCTTCTGTTGTTGATTGTTCTTTTTCATTTAAAGCATAAAATTTTTCCACCGTTCCACGAATTTTGTTTTCCTCAACAACTTGAATCACATCAGCTTCTAATAGTTTATTAAGATGACGATACAAAGTGGCCTGTGGAACCTCATTTAATCTTGCTTGAATTTCCTGAACATTTAGTTTTTCTTTCCCAATTAATGTTTGTACTATTTTCATTCTCACTGGATGGAGGATTATTTTTGCTTTTGAGTTCAATGCAGCGATCTCTCCCTAAATTTATTATTATTATCAATTATAATAATAATAAATAAGATGTCAATTTCTCCTGCTTGATGTCATATAAAAAGGAATGGATTTATTTTTCCATTCCCAGTAACATTAGTTTGGCACTATTTCAAAATAATCTTTATAGTAGCCGCCAACCTTGCCGGTATTGTCAATGACAAAATAAAATTCTTCAGTTTCATTTTGAACATCATACTCTTTACCTGCAGTTAGTGCACGGTCTACCATATATTTTGCTGCGTTTGTATGAACACATTTTACTTTTTTTAATGCCTTAGATTCTTGCCATGTTTTATGTATCACAACAAATCCACCTTTCCAATTCATATATAACATTCTATCTGATTCTTCCTAAAATGCCAATCAACGCAAGAAAACTATTTTATATAATCTTAATTAAAAAATTCTAAAACTCTATGTTTTTATATAAAATAGTTAATCTCAGCTCTCCTTCATTTCATCACACATATACAAATTGTTCTCAGCATAGCTTATGATGAGGTGACGATTAAAGATGCTTACAACCAACAAGCTTGACCAAACCATTGATTCTTTCATCAATAAGTTGAAAACTACACAAAAGAATGATGGTTCCTGGAAATATTGTTTTGAAGGCGGATTAATGACAGATGCGTTTATGATTATTATGCTCAGAGCTTTAGACATAAAAAACGAAGAACAGTTAATAAAAGATTTATCGGAGCGATTACTTCTAAAACAAACGAAAGAAGGAACATGGAAAGCCTATCCCGATGAAAAAAGCGGTAATCTATCGGCAACAATACAAGCTTATTGTGCGTTATTATTTTCAGGCTTTTTATCTCAAACTCATCCTGCATTAACAAAAGCTGAACATTTTATCAAAGAATCGGGCGGGTTAAACAATGCACATTTTATGACCAAATGGATGCTTGCTGTAAACGGACTTTATCCATGGCCTACGTTCTTTTATGTCCCGATGACATTTCTGCTTATCCCAACATCATTCCCTTTAAACTTTTACCAGTTTAGTGCATATGCCAGAATCCACTTTATCCCAATGATGATTGCTGCTAATAAAAAATTTACAATATCGTCTCCCTATACACCTGCAATCAACCACTTATACCGACACCCATCTACACAAGACTTCCTCGACGATTTTCGCTCAAAATCAGTTTTTATGAATGAAATGAACAAACTATTATCATTACCTGACTATCTCCATCGTCTTGGGTATGAGCGTGCGGAAAGATATATGTTAAAAAGAATCGAAGATGATGGCACATTATACAGTTATGCAAGTGCAACTTTTTTTATGATCTTCGCCCTACTATCTCTTGGATATAGCAAAAATTCCGCCACAATCGTCAACGCTATAAACGGTTTAAAACAATTAGTTTCTACTTCTTGTAATGGAGTTCATTTAGAAAACTCTACTTCAACTGTATGGGATACTGCCCTGCTCAGTTATGCATTACAAGAAGCTAAAGTCTCAGACCAAGAAAATATGATTCAACAAGCTACTTCGTATCTTCTATCAAAACAGCATACTAAAAAAGGAGATTGGAAAATTCATAATCCTAACGTTTCTGCCGGTGGATGGGGGTTTTCTCATAATAATACGATAAACCCTGATAACGATGATACAGCTGCAGTATTACGTGCAATAACGCGTACAGCCAGGTCAAATGACAGAGTCCGAAATGCTTGGTATAGAGGAGTAAAATACCTCCTTTCAATGCAAAATTCAGATGGAGGGTGGGGAGCTTTTGAAAAAAACACAGATTTAGCGTTACTCACCCTCATTCCCTTAGAAAATGCAGAAGACGCCGCTATTGATCCCTCAACTCCTGATCTAACTGGTAGAGTAATTGAGTTTTTAGGGACTTATGCAGGTCTAACAAAACAACATCCAAGTATTAAAGCTGCTATACATTGGTTAGAAAAGAATCAGGAAAAAGACGGTTCTTGGTATGGCAGATGGGGTGTATGCTATCTATACGGTACATGGGCTGCAGTTACTGGAATGATATCTGTGGGTGTATCACCAAATTCAGTTGTTATTCAAAAAGCAATCCATTGGCTAGAATCTGTTCAGCTTGGTAGTGGCGGTTGGGGAGAATCTTGTTATAGTAGTGAACAGAAAAAATACACACCACTTCCCTATAGTACACCTTCTCAAACTTCTTGGGCTCTTGATGCCTTAATTCAAAGTAATGCATACAAAAATATATCCGTACAAAAAGGAATCTCTCATTTGCTAAATCCAGCTTCTTTTTCTAAAACTGCATTGACTTATCCGACTGGTATTGGATTGCCTGGACAATTTTACATTCATTATCATAGCTATAATGATATATTCCCTTTACTGGTCATGGCACATTATAGAAGTAAAATAAAAACTAAATCAACCGGAAATTTCCAGACTTATAACTAACTCCTTCTATTCAAAATCAATCCTGTGCACAAAGAAAATCATCAACCTTTATTTAATTGTGCATATATTGTCTCTAGGACTAATGTCTAGGAGGGATTTTACATGTCAGAGCAATACATGACATCTATGAAAAAATGGTGTGATGATATTTTAAAAAGTTATGAAGACTCGTTTCAAGAACTAAACCGCAATCAAGATGTAACAAGTTTGGAATCTTGGAAAAATGAACTTTTATACTTAAAACAAGAAATTGAAGAAAGATCCGATTTGGACCCTAAAGATGTTTATCAACGTGCAGATGAATTATTTAGCCAATTTAATTCGTATTTTGATCATGAAGAGCGACAGGACCATGAACGAATCCAAAATCAAATGAGATCTGTGCCTATCGGAGGTCACACACTTCCTCCATTACCATACGCATATGATGCACTAGAACCCTATATTCACCAGGAGATCATGCGATTACACCATGATAAACATCATCAAAGCTATGTTGATGGATTAAATAAAGCTGAGAAAGAAATGCAAAAGGCAAGAAAAACAGGGAATTACGAATTAATTAAACATTGGGAACGTGAAGCAGCCTTTCACGGTGCAGGACATTACTTACACACCATTTTCTGGTCGGTTATGACACCTAATGGAGGTGGAAAGCCTTCTGGGATGTTAATGAAGGAAATCAATCAATCATTTGGCAGCTTTGAGCAATTTAAACAACATTTTTCAGAAGCTGCTAAAAATGTAGAAGCCGTTGGCTGGGCTATTTTAGTCTGGTCACCACGATCTCATCGATTAGAAATTCTCCAAGCTGAAAAGCATCAAAACCTAAGCCAATGGGATGTTATTCCGCTGTTAACGTTAGATGTATGGGAACACGCTTATTATCTTCAATATAAGAATGAACGAAAGAAATACGTAGATAATTGGTGGAATGTTGTCAACTGGAAGGAAGTTGAAAGACGTTTTCACGTTTCACAACAAGTGAAATGGAATCCATATTAAGAGATAACTTCTTGTAATAGAAAAAAGGGTAACTAGAAAAGATTCATAGTTACCCTTTTTATTTACTATCAGAAATTATATTAATTTTATGGATGATAGGATAAGAAAAACTAAGGCATTCACCATTAGGACTTGACGAAAAGCAAAGTTTTTCTAATCATTTTTAAATAATGCCTAAAACATCTAAAAATACAACAATAATAACAATAGGAGCAACGTACTTTAGTAAAAGATACCAGCACGTAAAGATTTTTTTACTAATGGACGAGCCTTGCTGTAGCTCCTCAAGCAGTGCCTTTTTAGGCATTTTTAAAGGAACAAATAGTGCAATTAGCAATGCACCTAATGGCATTAGCATATTACTTACAAGAAAATCAGCCGCATCAAATATAGACTTCCCAAATATCGTTATATCCGAAAGAACTCCATAAGACAATGCTGACGGAATTCCCACTGCAAAGATACATAATCCTATAACCCATGAAAAAAGCCTTCTTTTCTTTTCATTTCCTTTTGAAATTGGTGCAACAATAATTTCAAGCATTGAAAAGGCAGAAGTTAAAGTTGCAAATAAGAATAATAATAAAAAGGCAACCAAGAAAACAGTCCCAAATGGCATTTGATTAAAAACAGTTGGAAGTACATTAAATAATAATACAGGACCCGCATCTGGTGCCAATCCGAATGAAAATACAGCTGGGAAAATAGCTAAACCAGCTAGTAAAGCTACTAATAGATTTAACCCTACTATTGATACAGCAGATTGTGGCAGATTTTCATTTTTTGATAAATAAGAACTATATGTTACCATAACTGAAACACCAACGCTTAACGCGAAAAAGGATTGGCCCATTGCATACAATACTGTTTCAGATGTCACCTTTGCAAAATCAGGCTTTAAGAAAAAAATAATCCCTTCCATTGCACCATCTAATGTAACTGATCGAATAATGATAAAAACAAATAAAATAAAAAGTGCAGGCATCATAAATTTACTTGCTTTTTCAATTCCATTTGAAATCCCTTTAGATACTACATAGCTCGTAATAAGCAGAAAAATTAGCTGAGCTACTACCGTTATTATAGGATCTGAAATACTCGCTCCAAATAATTCCCCATATTGCTGCTCGGTTAGACCACTTAAATCACCAGTTAATGCTTTTACCAAGTAAATGAGGATCCATCCCCCAACTACACTATAAAAGGACAGCAAAATAAAGCAAGTAATTACCCCTAATCTTCCGATTAGATGCCAAGATGAATTTGGAGCAATTTGTTTATAGGCTAAAATCGCATCACTTTTCGTACTTCTACCGATAATAAATTCACCAAGTAAAAGTGGCAACCCTACTAACAGGGTAAAAAGAATAAAAATAAGAAAGAATACGCCTCCTCCACTTGTTCCAGCTACATATGGAAACTTCCATATCGCACCAAGACCTATCGCAGAACCTGCTGCAGCAAGAATAAACGAGATTTTTGACGACCATTGTTCAACTGATTTACTCACAACATCACCTCACATGCAAACTTGTTTGCTACTATTGAATATCTTTATCAAAAGTTCTATTTTTGACCTTACTATCAATTCTTCACAAACATTATATAAGTCTACATTTTAACATTTTACTAGCATAATTTAAATTATATTATAAAAATATTTTCATGCTGCTTCTAGATTACATAATAACATTATAGAAATCCTTTAATAATAAAATGACTAGTAAAGTCATTACAAACCAAATCCAAGCAAAAAAGGCTGACACCTATCAATCAGTGCCAACCTTCGTATCTTTTTAGATTAACCTTCAAGTAATAATGATTCAGGATCTTCCAGTAATTCTTTAACAGTTGCGAGGAAGCTAACTGCTTCTTTACCGTCAACAATTCGATGATCATATGAAAGAGCAATGTACATCATTGGACGGTTTTCCATTCTTTCATTGTCAATTGCAACAGGTCTCAATTGAATTTTGTGCATTCCAAGAATACCAACTTGTGGACCATTTAGGATTGGGGTAGATAATAGTGAGCCGAACACTCCCCCATTTGTAATCGTGAAAGTTCCACCTTGTAGATCACTTAAGCTTAGTTTATTGTCGCGTGCTTTTGTTGCCAGATTAAGAATTTCTCCTTCAATTCCAGCAAAGTTTAAGCGATCTGCATCACGAACAACAGGAACAACTAGACCCTCTGGTGCTGATACAGCAATACCGATATCATAGAACTTTTTCATTAAAATTTCATTCCCTTGAATTTCTGCATTTAATAACGGGAATTGTTTTAATGCTGCTACAACAGCTTTTGTAAAGAATGACATAAACCCTAAACGAACATCATGAGTTTCAAAGAATTTATCTTTTCTACGTTTACGAACCTCCATGACAGCTGTCATATCAACTTCATTAAATGTTGTCAGCATTGCTGCTGTTTGTTGTACCTCTACTAAGCGATTTGCAATAGTTTGGCGTCTTCTGGACATTTTAACTCTCTCAACAGGTTTTCCAGGTACATCATCTTGAGCAGAAGCAGCCGGTTTCGGTGCAGCAGCAGTTTTAGGTGTTTCAGCCTGTTGCTGCTGATTTTGTGCATTTTGACCTGAGAAAGATTCAACATCCTGTTTTCTTACTCGACCTAAAGGATCAATTGTTTGTACTTGTTGTAAATCTATTCCACGCTCACGTGCAAGTTTACGTGCAGAAGGTGAAGCGATTGGACGTTGCATTTTCTCATTTTTATCTTCACCTTCATTTTGTTGAGCAGCTTCTGGTGCCTTTGCTTCTTGCTTAACTTCTTCTGACTGTGAGCTAGAAGCTTCTCCACTCTCATCAATTACTCCGATTGTCTCTCCAACTTGAACAGTATCACCTGATTCTTTGTGTAGCTCTTTTAAAACTCCAGAAAATTCAGCAGTTAATTCAACGTTTACTTTGTCTGTCTCAACTTCTAAAAGATACTCACCTTTTTCTACTGCATCACCAGGTTGTTTCAGCCATTGTGCAATAGTTCCTTCAGTTATAGATTCTGCTAGTTCTGGTACTTTAATTTCAGCCATTGTTGGTTCCCCCTTGAGCACTTGCTTTTTAAGAGTTTCGCCCATACATTTACGATTAGACGCGATATATTAATCATTAGCAAGTTACGCATTTTTCAATTTAGTCAATTAATAAATGGTCGATATTACTTATTCCAAGTCAATGCTTTTGTCACAATACGTTCTTGATCCTTCTTATGAATGTTTGGATCACCTTCTGCAGGACTTTGTCTTCTTCTTCTTCCAATATAATTAACAGGAACTCCTTCAGGTGCAATTTCCCTCAGTTTTGCATCAATAAAGGTCCAAGCCCCCATATTTTGCGGCTCTTCTTGAACCCAAACGATTTCTTCAAGAGAAGATAAATTCTCTAATATTGAGAGGATTATATTCTTAGGGAATGGATATAATTCTTCCACTCTCAACATATGCACCCAGTCCTGATTACCCTCTAAAGAATTCAACTTATCCGTTAGGTCAGTTGCGATTTTTCCTGTACATAGAACAAGTCTCTTCACTTTTTCTGGAGAATGACCAAGACCTGGTTGTTCAATAACAGGCTTGAATTCACCTTCACATAATTCATTTAGGTCAGACACAGTTTGTGGATTTCTTAACAAGCTTTTCGGCGTCATGATCACTAGCGGTCTTACTTCTTCTCGTTTAAGCAAATCAGCCTGTCTGCGTAAAATATGGAAATATTGTGCAGCACTTGTTAAATTAGCTACTTGCCAACTATCCTCGGCAGCAAGTTGTAAAAACCTTTCTAACCTTCCACTTGAGTGT
Source organism: Metabacillus schmidteae (assembly GCF_903166545.1). Taxonomy (NCBI): domain Bacteria; kingdom Bacillati; phylum Bacillota; class Bacilli; order Caryophanales; family Bacillaceae; genus Metabacillus; species Metabacillus schmidteae. The sequence continues at coordinate 3,447,066 of NZ_CAESCH010000001.1, forward strand.
TCTGGTCCTTGCCCTTCAAAACCATGTGGTAATAGCATGACTAGTCCAGATTTTTGCCCCCATTTTGCACGGCCTGCTGCAATAAATTGATCAAAAAATACTTGTGCAGCATTCGCAAAATCTCCATATTGTGCTTCCCATAATACCAAAGTCTCTGGAGCATATACATTGTATCCATACTCAAAGCCGATAACAGAACCTTCAGATAATGGACTGTTATGAATAGCAAATGATGCTTTAGCATCCGAGAGTTTGTGTAATGGTGAATAAAACTCTCCAGTGTTAACATCGTGTAAAACGATATGTCTTTGCGCAAATGTACCTCGTTGGGAATCTTGTCCAGTTAAACGAATTGGTGTTCCATCAGACAAAATTGATGCAAATGCCAATGCCTCTCCAAGAGCCCACTCTACTTTTCCCTCTTCTTTAAGAGCATTAGCTCTTCTTTCTAAAATTCTTTGTAATTTAGAGAAAACATTAAAGTTTTCAGGCCATTTAACTAACTCGTCATTTAACTTTAGCAATTTATCTTTGGTAACAGCAGTTTGGAAAGTAGGAAGTCCACTATTAACAAAATTCGGTAATTTGATTTCATGAGTTTGTACAGTATTTTTATCAGGAACTTTCTGATATGCTTTCTCAAATGCTGCCTGTACTTCATCATTGATCTTCTGGATATCCCCTGAGTCAACTACACCCTCATTTTCTAGTGATTTCGCATACAAATTACGAACCGTAGGATGTTTGCGCACTTTTTCATATAGTTGAGGCTGTGTCATAGATGGTTCGTCCATTTCATTATGGCCGAATCGGCGATAACCAATGAGATCGATCAAGAAGTCGCTCTTAAACTTTTTGCGATACTCCATTGCAATAAATACAGCTGCAATACATGCTTCAGGATCATCAGCATTAACATGAACGATTGGAATTTCATACCCTTTTGCAAGGTCACTTGCATATTTAGTAGAACGAGAATCACGGCTCTCTGTCGTAAAACCAATCATATTATTTGCAATAATATGGATTGTACCTCCTGTTTGATAACCTGTTAATTTATTCAAATTAAGAGTTTCGGCAACTATTCCTTCACCAGGAAACGCAGCATCACCATGAATTAAGATTGCCATCGCATCATTAACACTCTGTCTAGGATAGCCTTTCTCTGTACGAACCTCTTGTGCAGCTCGAGTATAACCTTCAACAATCGGATCAATGAATTCTAAGTGACTTGGGTTATTAGCCAACGTTACTTTCGCATGTCCAACGCTTTCATCCTTGAATTGCTTGTTAGCACCAAGATGGTATTTTACATCACCACTCCAGCCATAGTTAATGCCTATAGATCCTTCTGAAGGTACTAATTCCTTATTTGGAGCATGTTGAAACTCAGAAAAGATAATTTCATATGGCTTTCCAAGTACATGGGCCAATACATTTAATCGTCCTCTGTGTGCCATTCCAATATTGATTGTATCTGTACCTGCTTGGACTGCATTCGAAATCAATTCGTCAAGAACTGGAACAAGCATATCTAGTCCTTCGATTGAGAAACGCTTCTGCCCTACAAATGTCCGATGTAGAAATTGTTCAAATCCTTCTACTTCTGCTAATCTCTTTAATATAGAAACCCGTTTTTCTTTCGACAGGTTTTTAAAAATAGTTCCTGACTCAACCATTTTAAGAAGCCACGTTTTTTCTTCATAATTATGTACATGACTGAACTCAAATGCAATTGAACCTTTGTATACTTCCTTTAAGTATTGGTATGCCTCAAGACCATTTGTTACATGTCCCGGAACATCTTCACATAATAGGTGTACAGGAATATCCTTTAAATCTTCTTCTGTTAAATCATATTCTTCAAGACGTAAAAATTCATTTTTCTCACCAGTTTCCTCGAAAGGATACACTGCTGCATTTAAGTGACCATACCTGCGGATATTTGTCACAAGCTTTACAGCTTCTGCTACTTTTTTCATTTTATCAGCCGAAATTGTTTCATTTTCAGCTAATGCTGGTTGATTAGTTGATTTCATTTGTAGAGAAGGAGAACCCCAGTTATCAAATATTTCTTTCAATTCTATATCAATAGAGTTTGGATCAACTTTATATTGATCATATTGTTCCATGACATAGCCGAGGTTTGGTCCATGGAAGTCTTCCCAAGGGAATTTTTGCTTGCTATTGCCTACTGCCATCTTACATTACCCCCAAAGATTCATAAGTGTTCAGAAAAGAATATTCTGATACATAGGAAAAAATTTATTTTCCTACGATATTAACCACTCTTACAAGTATAGTAGTATGATATTAAAACGCTTCCAACACTATTTTAACATTGGTGTCTCCACATTCCAAGATAGATGTATGAAAAATTTTAAAAAATTTAGTCCTATTCCCATTATCTATTCTTAGCGCTGTCAATTATTCGATTAATTGGAATTATCAAATAATACTCCATATTCCATACTTCTATCATACTACAATTTCATGGAAAAAAAGTACAATTTTTATTATTTTAATGTAAATTATAAGATTTTTTCGAATTGTCCAGATGAACGTTTATATAATTAATCATTACCCTATTTATTTGAAAATAATAGTAGAAAAGAAAGAAAAATCATTTCAAAATAAAAGGACAAAACCCAAATTATTCTCTAAGGAGAGAATGATAAGATTTTGTCCTTTATTTTCTGTTTAGTATACCCTTTAAATATTACATCAAAACTATATTGTTTTTAATAACAATCTTTTTAATAAAGGATATAATTGTTCAGGAAGTTCATCAATTTTTTCGACGAAAACACTGTATCTACCATATATATTTTGTATTGTTTTTTTGGTCGCTTCCTCTACCTCATTAGTCGATAGAAACACATTTATTACTTCAATTCCCAATTTTCTGGCATACAGGACAGCTTCATGTGTATCTATTATTCCGTTCCTTTCATAACCGGTTGCTGCCGGTTCACCATCAGAAAATACAAGCAGAAATTTTTGCTTTTCATTTCTTTTCGTTAATTGCTCAGTCATATGTCTTATTGCATATCCATCTCTATTATCTTCTTCTGGTGATAACTGCATAATCTCTGGTCCCACTTGTCTTTGTATTGAGTTCTTAAATGAAATAACGGTATGAAAATGATTCGGCTGTCTGGTTTTTGAAGCTTCATTTGTATCCTCCCAGAAACCAACAATCTGATGTGGAACTTTTACAGATTTTAATGTTTCGTGAAAGAGTGTAATTCCCAGCTTTGTTTGATCCATTTTATCAAACATGGAAGCAGAGCAATCAACTAAGAGGGTGAAAACAGCATCAATATCTGGCGACTTTTCCTGTTTTTTATAAAACAGCTTAGGATTTTCATCAGTTACTATTCTTAAAAGTTTTTTATTTAACCTTCCAATATGAAGATCTGACCTCGGCAAAGTTCTTTTATGCTCCAATGTTTTCTGTATCATTAATTTTAATTTTTTCTGAAAGAGAAGAATATCATTACGGTCTTGTTGATATTGTTCTCTTTCATCTGCTGATGGCGGCTTTGATTGGACAAATACTGGAACTGCATATCTATTTTCCTTTCCATATGCAAGCTCTCCCGTACTAGATCTTTCTTCCTTTTGAGACTCCATTGCTTCTAGTTTTGAATAATCATTTCGTTTCGCTTTCCCTGATGTTCCTTGTACCATCGCAAGTGCTTGATCTGAATCATCACCTTCACGAACTGTACCGTCACCGTTAAGCGTAGTATTTGTCCCTTGCTCTAAATCAAATTGCAAGAAACTTTTGGTCGGTTTACTTGTTTCGCTATGCCAGGTTGGAAGTTTATCACTATGGACATCTTCATCACCTTTCTTGGCATCTTCAATTTGATCTTTATTCTTTAACTTTGATTTTCTCTTTAACTCATCATAAAGACTAGATTCCTTTATAGAGTCATATGGAAGCTCAGCTAAATAAAAATACGTATTAAGCATATCATGCTCGAGAACCTCTTCTAATATATCTACAATGTTTAAAACAAGCTTAATTACATGAGCTGTTGAAGCGGCTTCGAAAACTTGGAAGATTTGAGATTGAATATATGGTAAGGTACGGTCCAGGTTTTCTGAGAGGTCAGGTATCTGTTCCAAAGTAGATTCAGCTGTCAGGATTAAATAGATTGCATTGAATAGAGCGTCAGTTAAAATACTCCGTTCCTTATGAATAATGAGTTGACTTTGGAAATGTCTTCGATATAGCCTTTTTCTTAAACGAAACGCCATTTTTGTGCCAGGTCTTTCTTTTATACATATCTCTTCTAGTCGAAGATCTTCCAAAAGCATGCATAGTTGTTTGGCAAAACTACAAAGTTTTAAAGGTCTCACCTTTTCTACAAATAAACCAAGCTCACGAAAATCTGTATGAAAATAATTCCCAATACTTCGTAAATAAATATCACTTTTTAAAGCTAATTCTGTTTCAGATCTTTCTCTATGATCCCAAAAGTGACTTACATATATTTTCTTTTCAAATGGATCCAAGTAAGATTGAACACTATAATCCACTTCCATCTCACCATTTTTTGTTAGTCCCTTTGCTAGATCAGATAGTTCCATAAAAAGAAATGAATCAACTTGTTGATCGTTGAACTTAATAAATCTCAAAACGAAAACCTCACTCAAATAGAGTTTCAGCCACATTTCTAATGGCTGCTTTTTCTCTTTCATCCTCCAGCTTTTCAACAATTCCTCTTTCAACAGCACGTTTCGGAGGAAGATAGCTTGCTAAATCACATGTATCAATTAACGCTCGGATTGATGCTGCTTCCTCTGAAACCTGACCATTTTGAACAAGGCTTAACAAATCGGCAGACAGCTTTGTAAAGGTTTTGATTAATAATGGATCTGTAAGCTTTGATTGGTTTTCAAGGACAGATTGCAATTCATCACCCTGAATATATGGAACTTCTATAACAACAAAACGGTTTTTTAATGCTTCATTTAATGGTACTGTTCCCACATATCCCTCGTTAATCGCCGCAATAACGCCAAAGTGGCTGTGAGATCTAACAACTTCACCTGTAAATGGATTTGTAATCATTCGTCGATAATCTAGAACTCCATTTAATATAGGAAGTGTTTCCGGCTTAGCCATATTAATTTCATCAATATAAAGGAGATGCCCTTTTTTCATTGCTTTTACGACAGGTCCAGGAACAAATTCAATCGAAGTCCCATTTTGATGATTCTCAATTGTTTTAAACCCTAAAAGAGCTTCTGCATCCAGGTCCACAGAGCAGTTAATGCTATGCATAGGCTGCCTAAAAAGATTTGATAGAGTTTCAGCAAGCTTTGTTTTCCCAGATCCGGTCGGGCCTTTTAATAAGACATTTTTCCCCAGTGCCAATGCAATCATAGCATCATATAATATAGAATCATCAGATGGAGTATATCCGCTCTCGCCAATTAGTAATGCATCATCCTTACTCACTTCTCTTGTTGATCTATCTTGTATTAATTTCTGAATGTCAGTTGGTAATTGATAAGATTCTAAGTTATTCATAATAGTCCTTCCTTTTTCAATCGTTTCTACCAATCATGAGTATACTAAAAAGCATTAAAGTATTCAAAGTTTACAAATATACTTTTGGTGGTAATTAATAACTAATTCTAATTAAATTAATAAAAAAAAATAGAATCCTAGGATGGATTCTATAGATAACGTTTAGCACCAAGATAGCGCTGCTTCCAATATGAATTATCTAATTTGCTTATTGTAACACCAGAGCTGCTGGCATGAATAAATTCATTATTTCCTAAATAAATTCCCATATGTGATGGACCTGCTTTATATGTTGTGAAGTAGACAAAATCTCCTACTGCAGGATTATTTACAGATTTCATCTTATCCCAATAACCCGCTGTACTTAAGCGAGACACTGATGTAACCTTATTTAGAACATAATAAATAAAACCACTACAATCAAATCCACTTGGTGTATTCCCTGCCCAACGGTAAGGAGTTCCCATTAATGATTTTGCTTCACTTATCATTGTATCAATTTTTGAGGATTGATTTTGTGATTGTGCAGGTTTAGAAACGGAACTAGATGTATCTTGATCAATCGTTTTGTCACCATTTAATTTTAATACCTGGCCAACTCTAATAACATCTGATTTAAGATTATTTGCTACTTTTATTTCAGCAATTGTTATGTCAAATTTATTGGCTATTTTCCACAAGGAATCACCAGGAATAACTTTATAAGTAGAAACGACTTTTGATTGTTCCTGTTGGGTTGTATTTTCATTAACCTTTTCTTCATTTACTTGAGTAGTTTGACCAGCTTGTTTTTTTACGGTTAGTTTTTGGCCAATGCGGATTAAATCACTTGTTAAGTTGTTTAGTTTCTTTAGCTCTGCAACCGATGTGTTATGTGCTCTTGCAATTACCCATAATGAATCACCGCTTTTTACAGTATATGTAACATTTTTAGCAGGTGTAGATGCAGACGAACTTGATGTTGTACTACTTGGTTGTTTGCTTGTAGACGTCGTTGCTTTAACTGTAATAACTTGTCCAACCTGAAGAAAGTCACTATTTAATGAATTCCATTGCTTTAGATTACTAACAGTTGTGTCATACTCTCTTGACAGATCCCAGAGTGTATCACCACTTTTTACTTTTATCTTTTCATCTGCTGCAGCGACTGAAGCAAATAATGATGATCCTACTACTGCTGTAGCAGTCAATCCTAATATTTTTTGTTTCATTTTTACTATTACCTCCTACTCATCATAAGCCTAGTTTAATAGATTATCAGACATAAAACTACACATTTATAAAGAAATATAATAAAAATAGGTAAAATGATACAAAACTTTCCTTTTTACTATACAAAATAATCCATATAAAGACAATCATTCTATTTTATTTGTAAACTCTTGTCCTTCCATTTTTTTCTTTCGAATAAAATAAAGCCAGAATCTTTTGTTCTGACTTTTAAGTCTTTTAAATTATTGGAGAGTAGATCCTGTAGAAATAATAGGATAAAGAGTTCCACCTAATGCAAACGACATTTTTCCTGTCTCCTCTGATATAATGAGCACTAATGCATCTGTTATCTCCGTGAGACCAATACCAGCTCTATGTCTTGTCCCTACTTTTTCTGCACCAAAATCTTGATTTGTTAAAGGTAAAACGTTTGCAGCTGAAATAATATAATCACCCTTCACTAAAATGGCACCATCATGCAAAGGATTTCCTGGAAAAAAGATACTTTCGATCAATCGATTGGAAATCGTTGCATTTAAGGGAATACCTCCTTGAATATGATTATCAACTGAGTCCCCTCTTTCAACAACAATTAGTGCCCCATGTCTCTTTTCAGCCAGATTTTGTATTGCTTTTGCTATCTCTATGTATTCGCTAGTGAATTTTTCTATATACGCTTTTAAATAAAAGAAAGATGCAGAAGATTGTATTTCATTAAAATGATCACGAATATGAGCAAGTTCGCATAAAAGACAATATTCTTTTTCACCAAGAGAATCCCGCATTGCTTCTGTTTCCTCAATTATCTGACTTAGGTGAACAGCAATGTGGTTTTTTATAGAAGTAAAAGTTTGATTATGTTCCAATTTACTCAATCCTCCCTTTTGATTAGTCTTTTTCATTCAAAAATTTTTATGTTTTTTTCAGTCTGTGTATTTTTTCCATTTATTAATCCATACTAATTGTGGGAGGTGTATGGATGGTTACTCAAAAAATACTTCAATATACGTTCAGTATCTTAGGGGTTATATCGCTAGGATTTTTTTATTATCAGATGTTCAAAGGCGAGTCGCGTAAATCTGACAACAATCAACCAAAATAGTCTTTATTTATTTTTTTCATGTTATAATTCTCTAGGTAACTTTTTGAAATGAGGATGTATCATGAAAATTAACTTTTTAAACAAGAAAAAAATAATGTATCTTTCAAGTATCTTATTTCCAATTCTTATCACTCAACTAGGTCTCTTTTCCATGAACTTTTTTGACACAACCATGTCAGGTAAGGTTCATCCCAATGACTTAGCAGGTGTTGCGATAGGATCAAGTTTATGGGTACCCGTTTATACAGGATTAAGTGGTATTTTATTATCTATAACTCCTATTGTTGCGCAATTAGTTGGTGCAAAAAACACAAAAAATGTTCCATATATGGTTGTACAGGGGCTATATGTTAGTATTTTTATTTCAGTAATTATACTTGTCTCTGGTTTTTTCATATTGGACCCTATTTTAACTAATATGGGGCTTGAGTATGAGGTTCGCCATATAGCAAAGTGGTATTTAATAACATTATCAATGGGGATTTTCCCATTGTTTTTATATGCCGTCTTAAGATGTTTTATTGATGCACTAGGTTTTACTAGAGTAACAATGATTATTACTCTTGCTTCCTTACCAATAAACTTTGTGTTCAACTACCTTTTTATCTTTGGTAAGTTTGGATTTCCAGCACTAGGAGGAATCGGTGCAGGTATAGCTTCTGCTATTACCTATTGGTGTATAACAGCCATTGCGATTTTCATCATAAAAAAGCGGTCTCCATTTAAAGAATACAATATTTTTAAGACTCTTTATCCAATTTCATTTAAAGCATGGGGAGAGATCTTAAAAATCGGTGTACCTATCGGACTTTCAATATTCTTTGAAACTAGTATCTTTGCAGCTGTCACTTTACTTATGAGTCAATATAACACAGTCACAATTGCTTCCCATCAGGCAGCTATTAATTTCGCTTCCTTCCTTTACATGCTTCCATTAAGTATTTCACTGGCTCTCACCATTGTCATTGGTCAAGAAGTTGGAGCAAAAAGAATAAAAGATGCAAGGCAATATAGCTATTTAGGTATAGGATTAGCACTTTTGCTATCCACAATTTCAGCAGCACTTATTTATTTCTTTAGACCGGAAATTGCATCCATTTATACTTCTGATGCTGCAGTACTAAAGCTAACTCAAGACTTCTTAATTTATGCTATTTTCTTTCAATTATCTGATGCGATTGCTGCCCCTATTCAAGGCATTCTCAGAGGCTATAAAGATGTGAATGTAACATTTATCATGGCCCTTATCTCTTATTGGGTAATCGGACTCCCAGTTGGGTATCTTGTTGCAACTTTTACTTCTCTAGATGCGTTCGGATATTGGATCGGTCTTATTTCAGGTCTTGCCGCTGGGGCTATTGGATTATCTGTTCGACTTTATAGGATTCAGAAAAAATATGATATGTCGTTTGCACAAAATAATTAGAAAGACTACTATCCATAAAAGTTTTTCACTTACTGTTCTTACTAAAAAAGAGAGTCTCAACTTCAACTGAAGTGGGACTCTCTTTTTAGCATTAATCATTCCATTTATACGTATAAAATACTTCTTTTTCAAACCAATGCATAACTTCCGGGTTTTTATTTAAGAATTTCTCTTCCATTGCTTTTAACATTCCCTCTGTTTGGGAACGATGTGCTCTTAATGCATTAAGTTTAATATCTGCTACATCTGTTACATTAATTTCAACATCAGGATAGCCAATAACTTCAAATCTATTCTTCGTAATCGCCATGCAATATGTAACAGGCCGATCTTCTATTGGTTTACGCCTTAATGCGCGAATAACACCTTCGCCACATGCATCATGATCAGGATGTACACCATGTCCCGGATAGAAAGTAACAATTAGGGTTGGTTGAACTTCATCGATAATCTTTTCAAAAAGATCTGCTAACTGTTCATCATCTTCAAATTCGAGCGTCTTATCCCGAAGTCCGAGCATTCGTAAATCTTGAATATCCATTGCCTTACATGCATCAATTAATTCTTTTTCACGAATTTGAGGCAGTAATTCCCGATTCGCGAAAAGGGGGCTCCCCATATTCCTTCCCATCTCACCTAATGTCCCGCATGCATAGGTAACAGGTATACCTGCTTTACGTTTTTGCGCAATCAAACCAGCAACTCCAAAGGCTTCGTCATCGGGGTGTGGTAATATAACTAAAACATGTTCCTTCATGTTATACTCTCCTCTAGAAATCATTTTTAAGGCTGCTTAACCTTAATTGTGAAATGGCTTTTCACTTATTTGTAGAGCAATCGCTAATTGCCCTTCTGAATTATGACCTGCAGTTAATAATTGACCTTCTTCAGTAAAGGTCCAATCTGTTAACCCTTCTGCGTAAATCCAACCATCTTCTAATTTCAGACCAATACGATATGGGCCATTTCCTGTTATTTTAGCTTGATGATAGGTTACCTTTGTATTGCGGATAAAAGCCACAACGGTCATATTTTTTTCATCTTTATGCGCAGAATAGGAACCTGTTGTTGTTTCTAAATGAATATATACTTGTTTATCTAAAAAATGATCTAGATATGCTTGAACGTCTTGTTTTGTAATACTTTTCATAGTGAACCCCCTCTAATCGTTTCATTTTCCAGCTCTTCTAAAATATGTAGATGGTATTCAATAAGTTGTATTTTTTGATTATCATCTAATGAAGAGGTAACTATTCTTTTCACAGATAAAGAAAACTTTTGGTGCGGTGTTTTGCGTAATCTTGGATGAGTCATTTCATCATTTAATTCCTTTTCAACCGCATTTTTTAATGTAAGAGCGGGATTTTCATCCATCGGTAACGCCCGGTTTGACCAAAGTGATTTATAAGCTTCTAATAGTTCAATTCTTGTCATGGTCTCCACTCCTACATTTCAATTGAATTTGGCTTTTTGAATTTTAATTCAACCTTTTTAAAATATCTTGAATTAGAAAGTGTAAAAAGCAATAAGGCAGTCCATATACAAGAGAAGGTAATCAACTCAGTTGTAGTAAATGGTTCCTTATATAGTACAACACCTATAATTAATGTAATAGTTGGCGCAATATATTGCAAAACACCGACCATAAACAAAGGTATTAGTTGAGCACCGCTTGCAAATAGAAGTAATGGGACAGCTGTAGCAATACCTGCTCCGATTAATAATAAATTTGTTGCTAAGTCAAATTGCAGAAAAACCATTTCTCCTTTTGAAGCGATTACTCCTAGATAGATTATAGCAATTGGTGTCACAACCATTGTTTCAAATGTTAACCCTATTCCAGAGCTTAATTTCGTCATCTTTTTTGTCAGACCATATAATCCGAAACTCATGGCAAGTGTTAAAGCGATATATGGAATTTGTCCATAATTCAATGTCATATATAAGACACCAATACCTGCAATGATAAAAGATAACTTCTGCCAAAGATTCAATTTTTCCTTAAAACATATCATCCCTAATAATACGCTTATAAGTGGATTTATATAATATCCTAAGCTCGTTTCAATCAAGTGCTCATGATTTACAGACCAAATATACACAAACCAGTTTATACTAATTAAAACAGAAGATAAAATAAGAAGTAAAACTAAACCGGGTTGTTTCGTCATTCTCTTGCAAGCATCAATTACATTTGGCCATTCCTTAGAATAGGTCAATAGGGCGAGCATAAACAGAAATGACCAAAAAACTCTATGTGCCAAAATTTCTTCTGAAGTTACATCATGTATTAACTTCCAATAAAGAGGAAGTATCCCCCATAACAAATAAGAAAAGGCAGTATAAAATAAGCCCTTCTTATATGAATTTTCATCAGTATTCATATTACGACCTCACAATTCATGTCAACACAAAGCTGTTATTTTCATTTTTCAAATTCCATTATATACATCTTAGATCAAGTCCGACAACAGATATGCACTATAACCCATTTCGGATCGTCGCATATGATATAAAAAATATTGATACGAAATAGGAAGTGATCATATGTTCCCATGGGATAAACAATTTCCCTTTGGTCAATCAGGTTTTACAAAACAATTAAATAAAATGAACCCAAAGGAAGTGGAAAACTACATTCAACAAGTAATGAAGAATGTATTCGGTGGAGACTATTCACATGGCGATTTCCCTTCTCAAGGAGAGTATTCTCAAAAAGAATCTCCAAATATACGAAAACCTGAAATATTTGAAACCAGCGACTATGTTTATGTAAACATTCCTTTAACCGATACGGATAGAGAAGCAATTAAGCTGCAACATACCACACATCAATTATTCATCATTAACTTTCCTAAGGAATCTGAACAAACAAAATATATGCTTCCATCACCTGTAAAAAGAAAAGGCACTAAGGCAAGATTTTTAGATGACCGAATTGAAATCCAGTTTATTAAGCTAAGTGAAAATAGTTTATCTGAGATTGATATAACCTAAGATATAATTTATAAGCCACCATCTTTGCAAATACAGCCTAAAGAAAAGAATGAATACTTTTATCGAAAGAAAGAAAACTACCTGCACTCATTTGCAGGTAGTTTTTTACATTAATAATAAGGATAACCACCATATGGATAGCCATAACCATAGCCATAATAAGGATATGGAGGATATGGATAAAATGGTCTTGGTCTTAAAATCGCACTTCCAACTAAGCCACCCAAAAGACCGCCAACAAACGGTGCACCGAAAAAAAATCTGCCCCCCGGGTAAGGTCTATTGAAATCATTTCTCATCATATACGGACCCATCTTTTTAACCTCCTCTTGAAATACCTACACTAATAAGTATTCATAAAGGTGATCATTTGAGTGGGCTTACACCTATATAATAGGTAAATGACATAACTTTTCTCTTCTACACCTACTCTTCATAGATCATTTTTTTTGTCATACCACCATCAACTATTAAATTCGTTCCTGTTACAAATTCATTATCCTCACTTGTTAAATACATACAGGCTTTGGCAATATCTGATGGTTTTCCAACTCTGTTAGAAAAGTGTTGTAAGTGATCAATTTCTCTTAAAGAGTTGTAATCACCTGTTTCAATCCATCCTGGAGAAATGGCATTTACTTGTATATGATCTTGACTAAATGAAGCTGCAAGTGCATGTGTTAATGCAACAATACCACCTTTTGTTGAAGCATATGCCTCTGAATTTTCCTCCGACATAAATGCTCTTGTTGAGGCAATATTGATTATTTTTCCACCATTTTCATTTGCCTTCATTATTTTTGCAGCTTCTCTTGAAGCAAACATAACACTTCTTAAGTTCGTGTTCACTACTTTATCCCATTCATCAACTGTAATTTCATATGGAGATTTCCACTTTGATATTCCTGCATTGTTAATCAGGATATCTAAAGTGCTGTAGCGATCAATTGCAGATGTAATTAATTGTTCGATTTCTTTTACTTCAGAAACATCTGTTTTAACAAAATAAACATCATATTGTTTGTCTAAGCACAGTTTTTCCAGTTCTTTACCAGCCTGTTCATTAACATCAGCAATAACAACTTTGTAATGCTTCTTTGCATATTGAAGGACTAATTCTTTGCCAATCCCATTTGCACCACCAGTTATAATAACTGTCCTACTCATTTTTCTCCTCCATTCTTTTCTTCTACAGAGCAAAATGAATTTGCCCATATGCCAATTTCTTTTACAACACCTTCCAGACTTTTCCCTTTAACAGTTAGCTGATAAATCACTTTGACTGGTATCTCATCTATCACTAATCGTTCCACAAGACCTTCATTTTCCAATTCTTTAAGCCGTTCAGATAACATCTTTTGACTAATACTAGGAATAATCTCTGTCAAGTCTTTAAACCTTTTTGGTCCATCCAGTAACACATGAATAATAATGCCGGTCCAGCGTTTACCTAATAATCTAAATGCAGTTTCTAATTTTGGGCAAAGGTTTATTTTCACACAGATCTCCCCTTATTCCTTATCTCTTGACTCATATCTACACTTCCATTATTATATGTAGATATGATAACACTTACTAAAAGTTAGTATATTACTTTTAGTATAAAACATACATGAACCAAATTCAACTAGGGAGGATTTATCATGAATACAATGATTGCTGAAGATATGATGACAGTTATAAATAGTCGTACTTCTGTACGCCATTACGATAAAACTGTAAAAATTACAAAGGAAGAATTAAGTGAAATCTTAACAAATACTACTAATGCACCATCCGCTTGGAATTTACAACATTGGCATTTCACTGTTTTTCATAGTGAAGAGGCCAAACAAAAATTATTACCTGTTGCTTATAATCAGAGTCAAATTGTTGAATCATCGGCGGTTGTTGCTATCTTAGGTGATTTAGAAGCAAATGAAAATACTGACCTTGTGTATGATCCGCTTGTACAAGCAGGTCATTTAAAAGCAGAGATTAAAGAAACTCTTGCTGGCCAAATTAGTCGTGCTTATACTGACAATGTTTTTGCTCGAGATGCTGCGTTTACAAATGCTTCTTTAGCTGCGATGCAACTGATGATAATCGCAAAGGCGAAAGGGTATGACACTTGTGCAATTGGTGGTTTTAATAAAGAACAATTTACCAAAGAGTTTTCAATATCTGAAAGATATGTTCCGATTATGTTAATTTCTATTGGAAAAGCCGTAAAGCCTGCACACAAAAGTAATCGATTAGAATTAGACCAAGTTTCCACATGGCTTTAAATCTCCAATAAAAAACAGCTTATGCATTTGCATAAGCTGCTTTTTTTACATTTTTTCCTTTAAAACGGATATTGCTTTTTCTACTTGTGTATCATTGTTTTGAATTTTTTTCTGTAATAATTCCATTATCTTTATCGTAGTATCTTTTGTTATGACACCATTGACCTCAAGGTTATGATCTTTTTGAAATTGCTTTACGATGTTTTCAGTTGCTTTATCAAAATATCCTTTTTCACTTACTTCATTATAACCAAGTGCCTCTAGCATTTTTTGAGCTGCGTTTACTTCAGTATTAGAAACACCGACTTTTAATTCATTTTCAGGATTTATATAAGGTAAATTTGCATAATCAGGAAGCTTCGCCTCCACAGTAGGCTCAATTCCCTTTTCATGTATCCAAGTACCATCAGGTGTTAACCATTTAGCTGTTGTATATTTGACAGATGAATTATCATCAAAAGCATTTGCTGTTTGAACTGTACCTTTACCAAAGGTTTTTTCCCCAACTAACGGGATTCCTGCAGACTGATTTAAAGCTGCCGCCATAATTTCTCCTGCACTTGCAGTTCCTCCATCAATTAAAACAGTTATTGGAAGGTCAACATCTTGATCATTTTCCGCTTTAAAAATTTCCTTTGCCCCAGATCGATCTTCTACTTGCATAATTGCTTTTCCTTTTGAAACAAATAAATCAGACATGAGCAGGGCTTGGTCCATTAATCCTCCAGGATTTTGTCTTAAATCTAGAATTAAGCCCTTTACATTTTTATTTTCCAATTCTTCTAAAGCACTAGCAAGCTCTTTTCCTGTAGTCTCAGAAAATTTTGTGATCTGTATTTTCCCTATGTTGTCTTCAATTACTTCTGAATAAACAGTTTCTAAAGGGATCGTATCTCTTGTGATGGTAAATGAAAGTTCTCCTACACCTGCACGTTGGATCTGTAGTTCAACTTTTGTCCCTTTTTCACCACGTATCTTCATAACGGCTTCATTAACTGACAAGCCTTCAACAGATTTGTCATCTACTTTAAGAATGATATCTTTTGGTTTTAACCCTACCCCCTCAGCAGGAGATCCTTTAATTGGGGATACAATCATAATATTTCCATTACTCTCTTGTATTTCAGCACCAATTCCTTCAAAAGATGACGATATATTTTCGTTGAAACTTTTCGCTTCTTCAACGTCCATATAAACAGAGTATGGATCTTCCAAGGATTCAACCATACCTTTAATAGCACCTTCAACAAGCTTATCTGTATCTACTTCTTTATAGTAGTTTGACTGAAGAATTCCATAGGTTGATTTTAGTTTTCCAAAAGGATCGTTCTCTTGGGCACTTAGCATACTTTCACCCGGCTTGACAACATTGTATGTAATTCCTGCTGTAATTACCGCTGTTACAAGTACTGAAATTAGTAATTTGCTATTTTTCACGACTACTTTGCACCACCTTTATGTATGTACTTATTATGTCTAAGCCACATGAAAACGTCAATTAATTTGTGTAGTTTAATTATTTCCCAACTGAATTAGAAACGTTTTTTTCATCATTTCATATATTAGAGGATAGTTCACGACAAAATTAGAACCTTTTCTTCGACAAAAACCACGATACTTTTTTATTAATTTATTGTAAAGTTTATTACAACAATGTAAATGTCAGGAGGCTTTCATATGCATTTATCAGATTACATTGGCAAAACTGAGTATGATATGATTCACTTTTCATTATCATTAATAAAAGAAATTGATTCTAAAATTAAACAAAATATCTTCTTTTACCAAAATCAGGTTTCAACTTATATTAATGACCAAGTCGAACACTATATTCATACCTTACATGTTAAAAGCTCGCTTCAATTCATTTACAAAGCTGAAATTCATAATATGATTAATCCTAAGCTAAAAATACTTTTTGAAAAACATCGATTATTACAATGTCTCTAATCACCCTCCATTCTGTTTCTTCATAAAATGAAGGATTAGAATGGAGGGAATAAATTGAATTATTTACAAATGCTATCTCTACTCGGTGTAGGCGGAGCACATCCTGGTGGAATTTCGATAACAAAAGAAATCTTTGAACAAGAACAATTTCCAATTAGTCATACAATCCTTGATGTGGGATGTGGAACTGGACAAACCTGCTATTTTCTAGATCAATTAGGCTTTAATGTTATCGGCCTGGATCATAGTCCTCTAATGATACAACATGCATTAAATAGGAACAAAGAATGTCAATGTGATATTTTATATCTTCAAGAAGATATAACTTCAACGTCATTAAAAGATCATTCAGTAGATGTTATCTTATCTGAGTCTGTTCTTAATTTTACAAATCCGGAACAAACATTACCAGAAATAAAACGAATCTTAAAGCCAAATGGTATCATCATTGCGATTGAAATGACCCGTATAGGACCCCTATCGAATACGGGGTATTCTGAAATCACTGAATTCTATGGGAATCCTTCCATTTTATCTATTGATGAATGGAAGAAAGTCTTTATGAAATGTGGGCTATCGATTTATAAAATCCAATCTGAAGAAGACTTTTCCTCTTATAAGACTGATGAACCGACTACAGAATTTCACATAACAGATTCAATTCCTCCATCTGTATTCAACGTAATGTCAAGGCATGAGGAATTAACACTACAATATAGAGATAAATTATCTTATCGAGTATTTTTTGCACGGCGATCCGTCTAATTCAAGGAAATATAGTTATGAGTACAATCCCTCCTTGGCCATCAACATAAAATATGGAGACTAAAAGCTAAGGAGGGAAAAAGCATGTCACAACACTATTATGATCTTTGCTGTCGCTATAATGGAAAAGTGGTGAGAATCACTGATCGTTCCGGCCGCACACATGTAGGCCGAATTTGTCGTGTTACATCAAATAAGGTGTTTATTGAGCCTCGAATTCAACGAGGTGGATTCGGTTATTATCGACCTTATGGATATGGATGGGGCTATGGACCGGCTTATGGGATTGGATTAGGATTTATTACTGGAATTGTTTTAGGCGGTTTGCTTTTTTGGTAAGCTTCCAGATAAAAATAAGGGGAAGTTATTGGACTTCCCCTTATCGTATTTCTTTATCATTTAATAAAGGTATAACACCTTTATAAATCTCTACTATATCCTCAAGTTTCATCCTAACTAACCCGCTGGAAGAAGGAGCAACAAAATCTGTTACACCTTCAATTACACTCATACGTTGCTTACCCCACCCTGCTTTTTTATGTTGACTATATTGAAGATAAACACCTTTTCCAACAAAAAAAGCAACCTTTGGTTTGTAATAAGCTATTTTTTGCTTTAGGATTTCCCTACCTTCACGATATTCTTCTTGTGTAATTTCATCTGCAGCACGCGTTGGCCTTGACACTATATTTGTAAACCCAAATCCTTTTTGGAGTAAATCACCATCTTCTTCAGGACGATAAATACGTTCTGTAAGATCAGCTAAGAAAAGTATTTTCCAAAAACGGTTATGTTTATTGGCATAATTATGTCCAACTTCTCCGGAAACCAAACTTGGATTAAAGCCGATGAACATGATGTCCAGATTCTTTTGTAGTTTGTCCAAATTTTCACTCATGCTTTATCACCGTTAGATCTTTTTCACTTTCAAAAAGTACTCTTCTAAAGTTAAATCCTTTTCATACATGATAGCTGCTTTTTCTTTTCCTACATAACGTAGATGCCACGGTTCATATTGATAGCCTGTTATTGATTCTTTATTATCGGGATATCGAATGATAAATCCGGCACGATGAGCATTTTCTTTCACCCATTTTCCTTCTTTTGTCTCACCGAATTCTTCGGTAATCTCCAAATTTACACTTCGACTTGAAATATCCATAGCTAAACCTGACTGATGCTCACTTTGTCCTGGAAGAGCAACAGCCTGTAATGCATATTCTTCACCCTTATCTTGTTTTTCTACGTTAAAAATTCCTTCTTGTCTGGAATATGATCTATAACCAGATACTGCAAATAATTCAATTCCATCTTTATCAGCTAATTGAAAAAGCTCTTCAAGAGCATCTGCTGCTACTTTTCTAATATATTTTTTTGGAACATCCTGATCTCCGAAAGAAAACTCAACATTAGGTACAACCAAATCATTAGGTTCATAATCTGAAGGAAGGACGAAGTCTTTATTTACCATAACGAGTAAATTTGTCGGATTTTCAATGATATTGTTACCATTAACTTGTTTTACTTGATTAAAATATTCAGATTCCAATAAAAAATCTTCATCAATTTCTTCTTTAGGTTCATTTATTTCATCATTTTTTTCAATTTGTTCTGTTTGAGTATAGTTTTGCCCTTGCTGACCACTTAGAAAAGGCATAGATTTTGAAAAATCTGTACAACCTGAAAGAGCGACCGGTATTAATAAAATAACGCTCCATTTGTAATAAAACATAGTACCACCCTATTCTTGTTCGATAACAAAGCTATTTTAACACTAAATACAAGCTAAAGAAATGATATTTAAGTAACTACCTTCATCTTTACCTTTATACCTAGTGAATAAAACGTATTTGCAAGGTTTTCTTTTCGACAAAAACTGTGATGTTTTAAAAAAAGCATAGAAAAAAAGTATGCAATCGCATACTTTCTAATATCGAGGTGAGATTATCCTTTTTTAATAGCTGCTTCTAACGCCACGACAATCATATCATTAAACGTTGTTTGACGTTCTTCAGAAGTTGTTTCTTCTCCCGTTAAAATGTGATCACTTACAGTTAATACAGATAATGCTTTACGATTGAATTTAGCGGCCAATGTATAAAGTGCTGCTGATTCCATTTCTATTGCTAAAATCCCATATTGGGCCCACTTCTCATGTTCAGCATTATCATTATAAAACATATCTGCAGTAAAAATATTTCCTACTTTTAAATTCAAACCCTTTTCCTGTCCGGCATCATAAGCTTTTTTTAGTAGATCAAAGTTCGCAGTTGGAGCATAGTCCACTCCTCCAAATGTAAGACGATTCATTTGGGAATCGGTCGATGCACTCATTGCCAAAATAACATCTCGTACTTTTACATCTCTTTGAATAGCTCCACAAGTACCTACACGAATTAATTGTTGTACTCCGTAACTATTCATAAGTTCATTTATGTAAATAGATATAGAAGGAACTCCCATTCCCGTTCCTTGGACAGAAATTCTTTCACCTTTATATGTGCCTGTAAAACCAAGCATTCCTCGAACTTCATTATAGCATGATACATCTTCTAAAAATGTTTCGGCAATATATTTTGCACGTAATGGATCTCCTGGTAATAGTACTGTTTCCGCTATTTCATTTTCTTTTGCACCAATATGTACACTCATTTTTTTATCCTCCTTGAGATAATGTTAAAACCCCATTGCCAATTTACTATATCATATCTAGATAAGACAATTAAATTTTTTCATTATTACCATTTTCAAATCTCAAGAAAAAAAGCTATACATTTTTTGTCAGCTATAGCTTTTGGGCAATAGGAAAAGATATAAGCGTAATCTCTTTAGGAGGGAAACAAATGAAGAAAAAATTAGAGCAAGCCATTCAACATGCGAATGAAACAAATCCTGGTTCCAGAAATGGAACACAACCACATGAATCTAAAAAGCCTAGAAAACAGAAAACACATGCAACTAACAAAACAAATGAAATATAAGGAGATGAAATGATGGGGAAAAAACATCGCAATCGAAACACTCCAAAGAAAAATAATCATATTTCACCTGATATATTAGAAGCAGAAGAAACAGCTCATGCAAAAGAACATTCCTCTGGAAAAAGAAAAAATGGACCTGGAAACAATGTATAAATGACATAAGGAACGTGACAATAAAAAGTATTCGCTATCACAAATAAGCTGTATGATTGTTTGTGATAGCATTCGTCATTTTGCTTATCTAACATGCATGCGGTTAATTTTTTTCCAATCCTGTGGAAAAAGCTTATAATAATGCTGCCCCTTTTTTCCCTCATCAATTAGCACAATGTCACCGGTACTTAAATATCTTGCATGGTAATCATTTGGCATTCTATCTGCAACATTGAAGGTTTGAAAAACTTTATGTAATGCATCATTGTGATTATTTCCTTCTATCACAAATCGATATACATCTTGATATCCTTTCTTATCTCCAAACTTCGGCGTTTGAAAAATGGTTACATCGTATGATGTGATTCGTTTTTTTAACAGTAAAGAATACAAGGTCTCTCTCTCCTTCACTTAAGTAGTATTAATACTATAATTAGCTACTCACCTGAAAGATTCCTTTAGATAAAAACCTCTTTTTTTGTCGAAAATATTCTTAATTGTAATAAACAGCATCAGCCAAATGAATCCTGCACTCCAACCAGCTAGTACATCTGTTAAATAATGTACGCCTAAATAAATCCTACTTACACCAATTAACATAACAAGACAAATCGTAAGGGTTAAAGTCATCACTTTTTGATTATTACTTCTGACAAAATAAGATAAAATTAAGTAACATAAGAAACCATATATTGCTGCAGAGTTCATGGAATGTCCGCTCGGGAAACTATAATGTGTAGCCTGATAGACGGCATCGTATGAGGGGCGTTCTCGCAAAAACAATTCTTTAAGAAAATAATTCATTTGTCTCACACTAAAGAATAAGAGAAATAACAATCCAACATCAAGCCATTTCCGTTTGTATAGAAGAAAGATGGCTATCCCAATACAGATTGGCAAGGCATACTTAATTGATCCAATATCAGATATGAACAAAAAAAGCTCTGTCGCAATAGGTAACCTGATCTGCTCGAAAAACAAGGTTACATTATTGTCAATTGCAGAAAAATACTCCACAGAATAAACAATTGAGCAAAAGCCAAATAAAAGCAAAGCAATCACCACCATTATTTTCATTCTATTTCCTCCATTCTTGTTATGTAGTATTACTTTCGATCATCCCACAAAATGAGCTTAATGGAAAGTTATATAAATTGCTTTCTCCTATTTCATACAGAAAAAGGCCAAATCTCCTACCAAAAATATATAGCCTTATCTTTAATCATCATCAAAGGACTATATATTTTTAATCATGAAGACCTGACCTTTTTTCTTTGTTCATACTTATTTATATCTTTTTATGCTTCGATTGTTCTTTATGCCCTGGGGCTGGTTTTGACTTGTAGGCATACTCACTTCCCATTTCAGTGTCTTTTTTGTTAGCCATTACAGCCTTTTGTTCAGGACTATTGTGATGTTTTTTTGACATCTTTTTTTCACCTCTTTTCAGTAGTTTTCCATCTGAATTTTTATACTATTGACCATCTGCTCCATTAGGTGTAACACGTCGAATGTGCTGATCTTCAAAATTATTTTCTCTTGCTGCTTTTGCTTTATCATCCACTAGTTTTTTTTGATCTACTTCTGAAGAAGGTGTGTTCTTTTTCTTTGACATATAAGAACCTCCATTAAGAATTTTTATATCAATAATTAGTTTAACTAAAAAAACTAATTACATTCCTTTCACAATTGTTTTTCAGACATAAAAAAAGCAGACCCTTGTTAGTTAGGTCTGCTTTTTAGAAATTATTCACTTAGATCTACGTTATGATAAACCTGTCTAACATCTTCTAAGTCTTCAAGAGCATCAATCATTTTTTCAAATTGCACTTTTGATTCTTCTGGTAAAGTAACATCGCTTTGTGCAAGCATTGTAAGCTCAGCCACTGTAAATTCTGTTATCCCTACTGTTTTAAATGCCTCTTGAACAGAATGGAATTGATCTGGTTCAGCATAAACAATAACAGAATCTTCTTCTTCAAGAATATCCCGTACATCAACATCTGCTTCCATTAAAATTTCAAGCACTTCATCAGATGATTTTCCTTCAACCCCGATTACTGCTGTTGCATCAAACATATAGGCGACAGAACCGCTCACACCCATATTACCACCATTCTTACCAAATGCCGCTCGAACATCTGAAGCTGTACGATTCACATTATTAGTTAGAGCATCGACAATGACCATTGAACCATTTGGTCCAAAGCCTTCATAGCGAAGCTCATCATAATTTTCTTCTGTACCACCTTTGGCTTTTTCAATCGCACGATCTATAATGGTTTTTGGAACATTATACGTCTTAGCTCGCTCAAGAACTACTTTTAAGGCTTGGTTTGCTTCTGGATCAGGTTCACCTTGTCTGGCAACCACATAAATTTCGCGGCCAAATTTTGCGTATATACGACTTGTGTTAGCATCTTTAGAAGCTTTCTTTTCTTTAATATTATTCCATTTACGTCCCATAATGAACACTCACTTTCAAAGATTAAATCTACCATCTACTGTAAGACTCCAACGTTTTAATTAACGAAACGTTCGTCTATTTTTTACTCACTTATTCTATTATACCTAAATTGCTAAGTTTGTTAAGTGTAACAATTCCTGCTTGAATTTATTCAGAAGTCTCTGAATCTTTCTCATAAACGAGCCAATCTGACTCTGTTATTTGGTTTGAATAAAGAATAATTTTTTCCTTTACTCTTTCATGTTCTTTTCCATTAAGCAAAGTTGGTTGATAATTATTGTGGGAAGTGACGGAAGAAATTGAAAAAGGAATCACGTTAATCTCTTTCTTTTCACTCAATATCCCATTTTCAATATAAAATGTTTGTTGGAAAACAAATGTATCTTTATCTGATGGATTTTTATTACCTCCGAACATAAAATTCCCTAAGCTATAGACAATAAATTTCCCTTTATATTCTTCAATCCCCTGAATAACATGGGGATGGTGCCCAAGAATTAAATCTGCTCCAGAATCAATACTGAATTTTGCTAATGAGGTTTGTGTTTCATTTGGCACATACTGTTTTTCATCTCCCCAATGAAAGTGAATTAATATAATTTGAGCACCTTGTTCTCTTAATTCTTCAATATCATCCATAATTTGAGCTCGAATAACTGAAGTGTCTTGCCAACCCTCATATCCTAAAGCCCCAATCCTTACACCTTTTATTTTTGTTATGTAGGAATCTTCATAGCCAAAGTATCCAATTTCCTCATTCTCTAATGCTGTCTTTGTATCTTTATAGCCCTGCTCTAAATAATCAAATATATGATTATTTGCTAAGTTAACGGTTTCAATTCCACCCATTTTCAAGATCTCAGCGTATTTAGGATCTCCTTTAAATCTGAATGTTTTATCAGCTTTTTCATTTGAATTTGTCAATGTTGTTTCAAGATTTACGGTTGTGAAATCATCTTCTAAAAAAAGAGAATTCAAACCTTCTAAAAAATATGGCAAGCCGTTTTGAGTAGCTACATCGTCAAATGATCCTTGATAAGCATACGTTTCATCTCTTCCTAATGTAAAATCACCGGCAGCACTTATTGTTATCGTTGTATTTGTTTGTTTTATTGGTTGTTTTTCTATTTCTTTTTCTTGATCATTTTTAGCTTCTTTGGTTTCATGAGTTTTGATTGTTTCTATCTGTTTGTCTGACTTTATGTAATTGTATACTGATAGGACAATGATGACAAAACAAAACATTGTTAACAATCGTCTGTAAACTTTCTTTAACCTTCTTCGCTTTTTCCCTTTCTTTGACCTTGTTCTCGATAATGCCGTATGATTCTCCTTCATCCCTTTTCCCCTCACGAAATTAAAAGTATAAATAAAAATATTCTAATACATTTATAACGTAAGAATCTAGTTATTTGTTACTTAAATTAATTCTATTTACCTATTATTTTTATAAAAAAGAAGCAATTAAAGGACAAGAAGTCTTG
Organism: Metabacillus schmidteae; assembly: GCF_903166545.1. NCBI lineage: Bacteria > Bacillati > Bacillota > Bacilli > Caryophanales > Bacillaceae > Metabacillus > Metabacillus schmidteae. Next base: position 3,471,418 of record NZ_CAESCH010000001.1, read on the forward strand.
TACGCTTTAATTGCTTCAATGTTTTTTAGCTATGTTTATATAAGATATCCTGTAAAATCTCTTTTATATTGCCTAATTCATTTTCATGGAGAGTAAATTTCACCATAGACTCATCCAAATCAAGTGCTTCAGAGAAGAGTCCTCCAATACCTCTAGCTTTTCGGTCAACTTCAAGGAATATCTCAATATTTGATTCATTAAGGGGAGAAAACATGATTTCTACTTCATCTAACTTTTTATTAAATTGACCGGTTGTTGGAACAAACTCAAATTCCTGCACAAATGGTAATCTTTTTCTTACCTTATAGGAAGCTGCTTCATTTTTAACTTTTCTTAATGAAAACCCAAGATCATTTAGTGCTTTGAGAGTTTTATCAACTAAGATATGTGGGTCGATAATGACAATATCCCGATCTGACGGATCTAAAGATCCCTTTATATCAGCTTCTGTTTGCAACCAAACTTTCGATGACCCCATCGTAATAGGAGTATCCAGTGGTAGCTCAAATGTAAATGGGATTGTTTTTGTCTCGCCAGGCATGATAACAAATGGCTCATTAAGCTTTATATTAGCAATAACTGCTTCTTTGTGAACAACTCTATCATTTTCTTCCTTTTCATAATTTGTATTAACTGTTAGATATAACTCATCAATTGATTGTTCAATATTCCCGCCTTTTACCTCAATGATTCCTTCTACCTTCTCTCCAACTCTAATAGTCGAACCTGATAGTTTTGCATCTACTTTAGCAGATCCAATCCCAACACTAGCTAACATTTTATTAAAAAAAGACATCGTTTTTCCTCCCTAATGAAGACATTTTTTCACATCATGTATAACTTGAGTAACTTCCTCGTAAGGCTCATCTAATTGCAGCATTTTTCGCAAAATCATTTTACATTGATTAGAAATCCTTAATTCATCCTCCCATGTTTTCTTTTTAGAAGATTCAGGTTCATATGATGAATAAAGCAGAAATAATAGAAAATGTCCTAATGCATAAAAATCACTTTTATAGGAGATTTCTCGAAATAATTTTTTGTCCAATCGTTTTAGTTTTTCTTCCTTTTCAACTCGATCAGTAGATTTCCTTGCTAAACCAAAATCAATAATATAATGGGTATTCTCATGTTTTAATATATTAGGAATTCTAAGATCCCGATGGATATATCCTTTTTCATGGATAATCTTCACAAGCATAAGGACATCGTAGAGTTCTTTTAATGACTCTTTTTCGGTATACCGAACACCATCATCAAAGATTAATTGTTCATATGTCTTACCTTTTTTATACTCCATAACAATAAATCTCTTTTGGTTCTTATCTTCAAAATTTTCATGGAATTGAGGAAAAGCTGGGTGTTTAAAATCACTTAATATGAAGGCCTCCCGATCAAACGCCATGCTTCCTGCATGATCAAGTCTTTTATATTTTCTTAATTGTTTTAGAACCTTTTGATTTTTTTGTTCATCTTCAACTAAATACGTAAATCCATAGCTTCCCTTTCCTAGTATTTCGGTGATCATATATTTATTTTCTACAACTGTTAGAGGATTCAGTGGTTTTTCTACTAGCTCGATCCACTTATTGATTAACACATTCATTAGCTGCTATAAGAACTAAAAAAACTACTTGACCCGTGTTTTTTCTTGTAATAATGATGCCCATATTTTGATGGATGATGTTGTTTATAGCTTCGTCGTTTAAAGTCACTTGAACTATATTTTCGATAAGAATGTGAAAGGTTATTTGAAATGACTGATTTTAGGATTTTTTTTAACATATCGAATCCCTCTCTTTAAGTTCGATTAATTATTTTTTATTTTATTCTCCTTTATATACGAGATGAACAAATAAAAGTTTCACATTTTTTATTTACATCCATACAAATAGTAGTGAACTAGGTTATCGCTTATATAAAGGGATGATATGCATGAAAGATGAAATGACCATTAAACTGGATCAGGTGTTAAAGACTGTACTTACAAATAAAACACCCATCATAATAACCAAAAAAGAAAAAGAATTCATATCAAAAATTAAATACAAAACAGAATTATTAAATAAAAATAATATAACCCGTACAAAAGCTTACCTTTCTTTTTATTTAGAATTCCCGGAAATTCATTGGGCATTTTTGGCTCATATGGTTTCACGCAATGGCGGATATAATATGACAGATTTAAAAAGCTCTTTACTATCACCCTTTTTAACTCCAAATCAACAAGTTACCCTTTTCCATTTCCTTGAACGTGCTAATTCATTAATCTTTCATGATGCCTATCCTCAACTGCTTCTATATAAAAAAAGCAAAGAAGAAAATACATCCTATTTTCATTTACTACCTGTTTTTTCTGTCTCTACATTTATGATTCCGATTTGGGAATATTTTTTACAAAACAAATTAGATCCTATTCTTCTGACATATGCACTAATTACAAATGAGCAACATTATGTTGAAAACCATCTCATGTCATTAAACGAGACAAAACAATCCATTCTTCACACTTTTATGTATTTGATACAAGAAACATTAGGGTTTACCCATGTTATTTTTCCTTATAAACGATATTTATTTTTAAGAAAATATTCATTATCAGGTATTGAAGTACACAACTTTCAATCTGTACAAACTCGAATCAATATTGGAAAAAAACTATATCAAATCCTGTTTTCGAAGCACTCATATTCTTCTACTTTTGATTTTGCCAAGAACCAAGTACATTCAGGTTCCCGTTCTGACTATTGGCCGCATGAATATACGACAAGGCAGAATAAATCAAAAATTTTCAGCCCAACACTTTGTCTTGTATGGGAAAATGTTAAACATCATTATCCTAAGAACAAGGATTGGTATACGAATTTCTCACAGATTCAATCTTGGAAAGATGAAGATAAAGTGGATTTCAAGGATATAACGAGAGATGTTAAGCGGGATCTAAAATTATTGAAGTCTTTAGGTAAAGTTCCAAACTTGATGAAATAATTTTAAGAAGTATTACCCAGGGCGAATGAAAAGAGGATGTCTCTTTATAAGGTCCTAACTCCCCTTTCTACATACAGCTTAGTACCATGTAGCATCATGCTATATATAGAAAAGTCAGTAAATTAAAGAACCTTATAAGACATCCTCTTTTTAATTTTTAGCATTAATCTTATTCGTCAAAATCTAAATCTTCATCGATAATACATTTGTTTAGAAGGTAATCAAATGTTATATCAGCAAGCTCTCCAAGTTCTTCCTCGCCTGGAACATACCCTCTTTTTGTGAGCTCATTGTAAAAGAACTCCGCAATTTCCTCAGTATCAATTATTACTTCAATTTCCTTCACAATATCGCCCCCCTACTATTTTTTATGTCCATCTTCATGGACATATGCAACTCAAGTGAAGATTTTTTTTATGGGTTAATAAAAAAGAAAATGGAATAAACATAGATTCTCTTCATATAAATAGTTTTAAATGGACAAGCACTCAAAGAGATGGAGGAAAATAAGATGATAAATGAAGTTACTAGCACAAAGATCAATCGTAAGGTAGAAGTTATTGAGAAACAAAGTTTCTTGGATTTTATTGATGGGGATGGATTTGACCGTTTATTAAGCTATACTCTAAAAGGGTTATTTTATGGTGTTATTTTTTTCTGTATTCCTTATTTCATCTTTATTATGATGTCTTTATGATATTAATGAATCGAATCAATGTCCTTGTATCTTGATAAGCTTTTTAATACCAAGTTCATCATGTCTAAATATTCTTGATCATGAAAAAGGTTGTAAAGTGTTTTATAGTCATTGTATAGATCAAGCATTTCATCAATCAATTGTTTTTGATCTGTATTTTCTGAATCCCTTGAGGGTTCAAGTCCAATATATTGATGAATCAGAGAAGCATAGTAACGGCTTTCATCAGAGATTGTGTTATGCAAATGAACTTGTTGCATATACTCCTCAGCCTCTTGATTGCTAATCATTAGGCTCATTTCATCTTCTGTCGCCTCTAACCATTCTCCATCTGACATTCTTGTTAACTCATATGTTATTTCTTCCCACCCGTCTTCAGCATACCTCCACACCTCTGTTCGTATACCTATAATTCTAAATAATGAGGTGCCATAACCTTTTACTAAAACGATATCACCAATTTGATAGAGAACTTCTATGCTTATCTTTTCTGTCTCTATGACCGTCCCATCATATTCCGAAAATAATTGAAGTGCATTTTCGTAAAATAATATATCTCCATGATTCACTTCGTAGACAAATTGCTGATCTATCAGATGAAGCTTTGTTATCGTGCCAACCGTTCCATACATAATAATCACGACAATATCTCCAATTTTAAACTTTGGTTTACTATGATGATTATTGTTCATTTCCCATCTCTCCTTTGTCGTGATTGTAAGGATAAGATAGTATATGCTGTATTTTTTATTTCGTCATGGGCTCTTTAGAATCATTACGGATCGATGCAAGTTTTTTAAAAAATTAAAAGACATAGGATAATGTCTAAAGATATTACCCTATGCCTATAAAATTTAAATATTGTTTAAGACTTCATTTTCATACCTATCCCATGCATCATCAAAAACATTCATGCTTTTTAAATAAGAGCCATTCATTTCTAAATAAGAGCTTATTTCATCATAATCATCCGTATTTTTCGGAAAACCGTGGTCTGCATATGCATCATTAGCAAATTTAGAAAGTTCATCCTGTGGCTTAGGATGACGATATTTCATTAAATAATGATAAAAAGATTTCATTCGTCATTCCCCCTGTGACAATTTTGTACTATTATAGCCTGTTTATGAAAAGAAAGAAACTAATAACCATTTGTAGTATGTTATTTCAATAAAGTGTAAGTAGTTACAATGAAGTGATTATATTAACAGTATTTATGTAAAAAAATAGCTCAAGTCCTCCATTAACAATGGATTTACTTGAGCTATCATACAAGTAGATGTTTCATCAATCAAATTAATTATTACCAAAGATTACTGATATTGGAAATCAACTTCAAATCCTAAGTCCTCTAACATTTTGTGATCACTAGTACTTGCTTGCCCTTCTGTTGTTAAATAATCTCCAACAAATATTGAATTTGCTGCGAACAATCCAAGTGGTTGAAGCGATCCAAGGTTTACCTCACGTCCGCCGGAAATTCTGATTTCCTTACTTGGGTTTATGAACCGAAATAGTGCTAGTACTTTTAGGCAATACATTGGATTTAATTCATTTGTTCCTTCTAGCGGAGTACCATCTATAGCATGTAAGAAATTAACCGGAATAGAGTCTGCATCAAGCTCTTTCAAACTAAAAGCCATTTGAACTACATCTTGAAGAGTTTCCCTCATTCCTACAATCACTCCGGAACATGGTGAAATCCCACTTTTTTTCACAATATTAATAGTGTTCAATCGGTCCTCATATGTATGCGAAGTTGTAATTTCTTTGTGATGTTCTCTTGAGGTATTAATATTGTGATTATATCGATCAACTCCAGCTTCTTTTAGCTTATCTGCTTGGTCCGGTTTTAGAATGCCCAAACAGGCACAAATTTTCAAACCATATTTTTCTTTAATCTCTTCAACAGCAGATACAACATGGTTAACCTCTTTATCAGTTGGTCCTCTACCACTTGCCACAATACAATAAGTGCCTACTTGAAGATGGTACGCTTGCTCTGCTCCCTTTAAAATTGTCTCTTTGTCCAGCATACGATATTTCTGAATAGGTGCCTTTGATATGATGGATTGGGAACAATATCCACAGTTTTCCGGACAAAATCCTGATTTTGTATTCATAATCATATTTAACTTAACTTTTTTCCCATAATAATGTCTTCTTATTTTGAATGCACCATCCAATAATTTTAACAGGTCTTCATCTGGACATTCTAAAATGGAGAGAGCCTCAATTTTTGTTAAAACTTTTCCGTTTATTACTTCATCAGCCACTAAGTCCCAATTCATTAGTATTCCCCCTCTATCAGTCTACTAATTATGGTAATGAGTGGGTATATATATGTCAACTATTTTTAAAAATAAGTTTACAAAAGAAGCCCCTATTTCGGAGCTCCTAGAGTGTTTAACTATTTAGTTAATATACGCTGCACCTACGATGATTAATAAGATGAAAAGTACAACGATTAATACGAAGCTGTTTCCGTAACCATACCCACCAGCATATGGATAACCACAATCAGAATAGCAATGCATAGTGATTCACTCCTCAAAAGTTTTTAGAATTCCCTTTACATTATGCTTTAGGTAGGTTGTATTGTATGTGCATTCGCCCATTTTCTAGGCAAAAAATATTATTCTTAAACTAAAATAAAACCGTGCTTAGGATACCAGCACGGTTTTCTCACATTAATTTTCAAAGAATTCTATCCATTCTTTATCAGGTCCACGGAAGAAAATATACTTTGCACCATTTGGCAATACAGTAATATCTTCAAAAATCCATTCTACATTTGCATTCTGTAATCTCTTCTTCTCATCTTCAATGTTATCAACCTTAAATGCGATATGATGTACTTTTCCTTCATCAGGTAGGTTCGGATTATACCCTTCAATTAATTCGACTATGATTTGGTTATCCACTCCTAGGAATGCCAATTTCATTTTTCCATCTGTATGTATAAACCTATCTAAAAGTTTTAAGCCAACCACCTCTTGATAAAAAGTAATTGATCGATCGATATCAGCTATTTGAATCCCTACATGTTCGAAACCTAAAACAGCCACGAAGTCCACTCCCTTTCTTGAAATATATTCTAATTCTATTTAATGTAGATTTGTGTGTCTATATAAAAAAAGGCTGAATTTCAGCCTTTCACATTATTTTTCAAATAAAGGAATATATTTTCCATAACCTTCATTTTCCAAATCCCTCTTTGGAATAAATTTTAATGCTGCAGAATTAATACAATATCTTAACCTACTTGGTCCAGGCCCATCATCAAATACATGACCCAGATGTGAATCAGCCGTTTTACTTCTCACTTCAGTTCTAACCATACCATGAGAAGTATCTAGCTTTTCAACTACTTCATAATCTTGAAGAGGCTTAGTAAAGCTTGGCCATCCACATCCTGCGTCATATTTATCCTTTGAACTGAATAAGGGTTTTCCAGAAACAATATCAACATATATGCCGTCTTCATCATGATTCCAAAATTCATTGTGAAATGGCGGCTCTGTCCCATTATTTTGAGTGACCTCGTACTGCATTGGTGTTAAAGAAGATTTTAGATAATCTTTATCTTGCCAATGTTGTTCAATAAAACGATCTCGTCCAGAACCGGTCCGATATTGCTTATACCGACCTGTACTTTTTTTATAAAAATCCTGATGATATTCTTCAGCAGGATAAAAAGGCTTTGCTTCACGAATTTCAGTTACAATCGGTTTAGAAAACCTGTTACTTTTTTCGAGACTTTCTTTAGATTGATCAGCAAGTTTCTTCTGCTCTTCGGAGTGATAAAAAATAGCCGTTCGATATGATTCCCCGCGATCATAAAATTGACCGCCTTCATCAGTCGGATCAATTTGTTGCCAAAACAATTCCAATAACTTTTCATACGGAAAAATATCAGGATTAAATGTTATTTGTACAGCTTCTAAGTGTCCAGTTGTATTTGAACAAACTTCTTCATATGTAGGATTTTCTTTTTCTCCACCTGTATAACCCGATATCACGCTCTCAATACCTGGTAATTCATCAAAAGGTTGGACCATACACCAGAAACATCCTCCTGCAAAAGTAGCTAATTCTAAATTATGATTATTGCTCATTGATTCAATCACCTTACCTTCTTATTAGCTATTTATTTATATTATATAGCATGGATTGTTTTTTAGAAAAGTAAACTGCTTTATTATAAAGTATCTTGTTTGTGATATCCCTTGACACATCCACTGAACTTCCTTAGTCTAAATAAAAGGATAATATGATTGTACGGAGGAAAAAGGTTTGAATAATCGTCAAGAAAAAATGTATGAAATGGAAGCTTTAATGCGAAATGTATATAGAAAATTACGTCAAGAAATGAATCTTGTTTATGATAACGAAATGTCAAGAAACGAGTTTTTTATATTAAAGACTTTGTATGAACAAGGCCCAAAAAAGTCTTCCGATCTATCTAAAATGTTAAATGTCTCTGCATCTCATATTACAGCCATAACAGACTCTCTAATTGAAAAAAAATGGATTGACCGTGTTCGCTCTGTTCAAGATCGTAGAATTGTAGATATTCACCTTACTGAAAACGGAAAAAACACACTTCTAATGTTTGAAAAGAAAAAAACAGATTTTTTATTAGATAAATTTAATGAGTTTAGCGAGGAAGATATAAAGAATTTTATTATTTTGTTTAACAAACTATTAAAAGCTTAAACTTTCGTGGTAAGGATGACTTTTATGGTCATCCTTTTTAAGTTAATTTTCATTAATTTAATAATGAGTAACACTATCACTTTTCACATCGAAAACGCAGCTACAAAATAGTTTTTCTTACATAAAATAACCACAAATGTGAAAAATAAAAAAAATCACATAGGAGGTTATGGTTTATGTCATCACCATATTTATGTCCTAATTGCAAAACGAATCGAACAAGATTTAATATTATTGAACAACAAGTTAAATCTGTAAAATTAAATCCCCAAACCGGAGATGTTTTGGAAGAAATCGATCAATCCGCATTAGACCCATTTCACCTCTCATATAAAGGACCAGATTATCGGATTCAATGCGGAACTTGTGGCTTAATTGAGGATGAAATCTCTTTTATAAAACGAGCGCAAATCAATCAATAAACAAAGTTAGAGGTTGTAGAGAAAATAATTGATTCTTCTCTCTACCTCTTTTTTTTCATTCACTATTTTGTGTTGTATTAAAAAACATCTTATCTTTGCTTTTATTCTTTTTATTTTGGCTTTTCTCTTTACCCTTTCCCATTTTTCCATCTGACTCATAACTTAATTTTTCATTTTTCAATATTCTCATCCTTTCTTTATCAATTACAATATCCTCATTTTTACCGGACAAGATAAAATATATGTAATTTTTAATATAAAACCATATACAAGACTTCAGACTGAGAGATGATTTACATAAAGGACTAATTTTCCTAATTTCACACTATTTTTTTGTAAAAAATATTAATAAATTTTTAATCTATTTTGAATTTATTAAGATACTGTTCAGTTTTTGTAAAATCAGTATACATGCCCAAATTTTCCATTATTATTAGATTGAGCCAGCTGGTTCAAGATAATCATTATTCGTTACATGGGAGGAATCTTAAAATGAAGAAGAGCTTATTATTAAAAATTGGAGCATCATTACTTGTTGTATTTTTAATGGCTGCATGTAACAACACAGATGATACTGAACAGGAAGAAACAAATGTAGAAGAAACAGAAGAAGGAACTGAGGAAGAAACCACTGAAGAAACAGAAACTGAAGAAGAAGGATCTTAAGATAAATATAAAAAACTGAGAGGTTTTCATCCTCTCAGTTTTTACTCTTATGATTTTGATTTTTCATCTTTTATATGCCATAAATAAAATGCAACACTAAGACACATCGTACTATATGCAAGATTTAAATATACTTCATCCATATTCTCAGCAACAAGTTTCTGCCACGCTATTCCACCAAAAATGAGCGAAACAAGAATTGCAACAAGTGCCAATACCATGAATTTATTTTTCATAAATGGAACCCCCTCTTGTTACTTTATTTATCTATTGCATTCTGACTAATCAAGATATTCCTTAGAAATAATTTTAGCTTGGTCATTTTCATAAGCTACAACGTAATTTACTTTTTTAGAAGTGTTTTTTTGTCCATTTCCTGTTTTTTCCACAATCGATAACACTGTTTCTACAAGAATTTTATCTTCATTCTTAGTAGTCTTAAGTTCTTCAACCTTAATTGATATAATATTCAAATAGTCGTTTCTAAATGATTGAAAATCAGTGTTTGTTTGCCAATTACTTCCCAATAGTGAATATGCTGTCACAAAATCCTTATAATTTAAACTATCAATATAATAGCTGACAAGATAATCCGCTGTCTCAATTATTTTATTTTCATCGATTTCTTCAACTTCGTCAACTGCTTCTACAATCGGTAAGTTTTTCATAGGAGTTTCTGACCAGCTATTAACTAATGGCAGTACAGTTCCAATAGGAAGGCTAAATCCGATGCTTCCTTGTTCAATTCTTGCCGAATTAATTCCCACGACACTACCTGTTTTCCGATCAATTAAAGGTCCGCCACTATTCCCTGGAGCAATCGGAGCAGATATTTGATAGACATTATCATACTTATACGGTTCTACGTCCAGTTCTCTGTCGGTCCCACTAATAATTCCAGTTGTTACAGTATTTTGAAATCCTAAGGGACTTCCCAAAGCTAAAATTTCATCACCTAATTCGAGTGTTGTATTTGGTGACAGCTTTAATGGTTCAATATTCTCTAAGCCTTTAACTCTTACAACAGCAACATCTGTTTCAGTACTAATCCCAATAATTTCTCCATCATATCCCATCGCATCAGTTGTCCGAATTTTCACCTGTTTTGCACCACTTATTACATGTGCGTTTGTGATAATGTCTCCTTTGTTATTATAAAGAAAGCCAGAACCGACTGTTCCATCCTCTAATTCAACCATCACGACTTTTTTTTGTGCTTCTCGAATGATTTCTTTTAACTCAAGTGGGGGGTGGTACTTATTTACATCATTGTTTTGTTTTAAAATCATTGAATCTGAGTAAACTTGTTTTGCGGTAAATTCCTTAATGTAAAAAAAGCCTACACCACCCGCAATCCAAACTAGAAGGGATACTATGATACTACCTATTATTCTTTTCTTCATAAATTATCCTTTCTTCTCTTCTAAAAGCCATGATATATTCGTAACCTCAACCATTACCTTTTCTTTCGTTGAATATGAAATATGCTCAAATTCACCTGCTTGACCAGGCTGTAACTTATTTGGAAAAACATTTGTCTTGCCTTCTTCTAGTACAGAACCTTTTTCACTTAAAACTCGAAATTCAATTACTATTGAATGAACACTTTGCGTACCATTGTTTTTTACAGATCCTTTAATATAGGCATCACCATATTTATCAACGTTAACTTTTGTCTCTACTAATTCTACAGCTTTAGTGAGGTTCATCTGTTCTTCCTTTTTGGCAACTTGTATTGCCTTGTTAATTCTCTCTTGCTCTGCTACCTCAAATGCTGTCTTTTCGCCGTTAATTCGATCCTTTAAAGATAATAATTTTTCATTATTAACTACATATTGCAGTGCGTCCTCAACAGAATTTATTGCCTTATTAAAGTGCTTTTGTTCCAGATAACTTTCTGCTTCAGAAGCACTTATACTAACCATTTTTTTATAAATTTGCTGTTTTATTTCTGAAGCTTCCTGGACTTCCAAAGAATAAAGTGTAGACAGCTTAGCTGCTAGTTCGTCAATTGTCGTTAATTGATTAATTTCTTCTTTCATAGCACCGACCTTAACACTCGTTTCAACCTGGTCAATTTCATAGGTCAGTTTCACAAACAATGGTGAAGTTGTTGTATCAACTTGTCTTTTAATTGTGTTAAGTTCTTTTTGAGCGTCTTCAAACTGTTCATTTAATATTTTTTGTTCAACATCATTTAGATCTTGATTTAAGTCGATAACAGATTCAACGATTTCTTTTTCTTTCTTCAGAACACTGTAATCACTACGGTATGAAAGGCCGGTATTAATCAATGATAAGGCCTTATTATATTCTCCACTTAATGCAGCATTTTCAGCTTTCTCTTGGAAATTTAAAACTTTGGCATTTACCTTTGACTCATATGTATGTGTCAAAAATAACCCTGAGGAAACAAGTAGTACACTTAAACATGGGGTTAAATAAACAAGTATTTTCTTTTTTTTATATGAAGATGGATGAAGTTGTTCTTCCAGTTCTTTTCCACAATTTGAACAATAATTCGCAGTCTTTACGACAATATTCGCTCCACAGTTAGTACAGAACATTACGCTCCTCCTCTCTATTAAATAAGGGAACAGAGCCTCTTTTTTAATTGTAGAGACTTTTAATCTAAAACTCTATCAATTAACTTCGACATTCTATCCCTAATAGTATACATGTTTCACTGTGATCATTCTAGACTTACACAGCAGGGTAATTTGAACCATTTTTTGTAAAAAGCAAAGGTCTAACATATGTTAGACCTTAAGGTAATGGAACATATAATGTGAAGGTTATATCATCTTTCGCAAGATTGAATGATTCCGCTCGGGCACTTAAGCCATTTTTCAAATTCAGTTCATTTAAGTGAATATCTATAAGTTTTTCACTTGAGTCTATGACAACATATTCCGGAAGATCATAGTTAGTACTCATATACTTTAATACATATGATACCGGGAGTTTTAATTGGCCTATAGCTAATTCATTTACAAGCAATTGCACATTTCCATCTTCTTTAACTTTCGGTTCAAGAATTAGTTTCATATCAATTTCCTTGTTAAAAGCCTTAATAACACCATAGACATTTACATTATCTTCTAATTCTACATAATACTTTAAGTTTTCTTGGTCAGTTTCTTGCTCCAGATAATGATTCACTAATTTAGTCAACGTACTTTTTTCAGTACGAATTAAGAAAGGGACTGTTCCTTGTCCATCAAGTTGTGATGTTTTATTATTTTCTGGAGGTTGTTCAACTGGCATAAATAAAAGGGAGATAATAAAAATCAAAAAAAGCAAATTAATACCAGCAAGTACAAGAAACAACATCTTCCATTTTTTCATTAAATCACTCATTTCTACCACTAAACTTCATTGTAATATCTTCACCAGTCAAAACTTGATAAATTCGGTCTGCCATTAATGTATACCCTCTCTCATTTGGATGAAACTCATCTTTATAAAGTAATTTTTGATCCATTTGAGATGAGAAAATATCTTCAACAGGTACAAACACTCCATATTTATCATTAGTTATTATTTGTTTTGATCCATTGTTCCATTCCTCAATAATTTGATCAATCTCAGTTAAATTCGGCAACATAAATTTAAATGGGTTATATAGTCCTACAAATACAATAAGGGCGTCAGAATTGTAATCACGAATCATTCCGAAAATATCAGTTAATCTTCTTTCAAAGTTAAGTTGTTCTGCACGAAAAGGTTCAAAGTCCAAAGAAAATATATTTTGACGAACTACATTCATAATATCATTTCCACCAATTGTCATAACAATCATGTCTGCTTGTTGCAACGATTGAATAACTTCCTCTTCTTTTAATCTCTTTTCCAGATTCGTTGTTTTATGACCTTTCATACCGAAGTTTTTAACTTGAACTTCTTTGATACCTTTTTCACCCTCTAACATTTCTGTTATTCTACCAACATATCCACCTTGATCAGATCCATCTCCTACTCCCTTTGTTAACGAATCTCCAAGAGCAACAAGATTTATTGATCTGGGGATGAACTCATCTGTTGGTTCCTCTTTTTGTGTCAGAGAAACTGGTTTGGTTGCAAGTGTTGATATTGATTCAGACATACACCCCGTAAGAACCAAGCTTAATATACTGATGGTAATGATCTTTTGAATCATAGAATCACCCTGTCATTTAATATAAAAGCCTATTATAACATGGATTCATTTTTTGTTTTATAACTAGCCTATATATTGGAATATTTGTTTTCCAAAACCAAAAGGTCTTGTTCAAATAAAAAGGTCAGATATCACAAACGCAATTTACAGCTGACATCATAAAAAAAAAGCTATAGTGGCGTGTTTTTGTGAGATCTGACCTCATTACAATTTACTTATTAAGCGCATTAATATCTTGGATTATTTGATCATATGGTGGATTTTCCACACCGTTATAGTCCTTCATGACGACTCCATTTTGGTCAATGACATAAAAAGATGTTCCATGCACGACTTGATCACCCGTTTTGGGCTTTTGAACGATTGTTTTAAAGCTCTCTCTTGCAAACTCTTCGATTTCTTTTTGCGAATAACCAGTTAGGAAATCCCAATTTTCAAATGAAATGGAATAAGGTGCTGTAAACTCTTTAATTTTTTCGGGTGTATCAACTTCAGGATCAACACTAAACGAAATAATTCTGGCATTTACACCTTTGCTTTTCATCTTCTCTTGCAATTCACTCATATGTGCAGTCATTGGAGGACATACAGTCTCACAATTTGTAAAAATAAAATTTGCTACCCATACATTCCCTTTAAGATCATCCAATGATACAGCCTCACCATTCTGATTTGTATAACTAAATGATTGCACTTCATAATTTAAGGGGTCTTCAATTGGTGTTTGATTTCCACACCCAGTTAAAATCAACAGGAAAATACCCAACATAACAACTAATAATTTCTTTTGTTCCAACATAATATCTTCACCTTCTTTCACTTCAACAAAAAGAATTTTATCAAAGTTGTCTGAAAAGTTAAAGTTATATAGTGTGAAGATTTTATGACTACCTTATCATCTTTTTATTTTTTAAAGGTAAAATAGATATCCTCTAAAAAATATGCTAGATCAAATTTACTCGCAATAAAATGCGTAGGATAATCAGCAAGATTTTTAAAAGGCCTAAAGTCTCCAATACTTTGACCGCGTGCATCATCACTTTCTGTACTTATTTTGACAGGTTTTTCAATGAACTCAAAATACTGACTATTTGCTACAGCCCATATTGTTAACAAATCATGCAGTGGTCCACCCAATATGGAAGGATCTCTCTCTTTATACCATTTTGTATAATAATCGATAATAGGCTTTAATAACATTCCTGCTTGATCTCCCAGACGGGAAAAATGTTTGTCTAAATCATTCAGATAATTGTCCGGAATAATTGCATAACTAGTGACATTCAATGGGAAAATTTTAGCCTTTTGTGCTTTACTTAAAACTAAATTGGCAGCATAATGATCACTATGAAAGTTCGCTTCCGCTATAGGTGTAGCATTTCCCGGATATAGAAATGCTCCCCCCATAATAAAAAGCTCTTTTACTTGTGAGAGAAGAGTTGGATAGAGGACAACTGCAGTTGCTAGAGAGGTTAATCTCCCTACATTCACAATCACGACTTCATTCTGATATGACTCAATTACGTTAACAATTTCATGGAAATTCTCAAATTCCGGAATAGGTTCTTTTAAATCAGGTGTAATGGGACCTAAACCATATTCTCCATGAATTTCAGGAAAATAAGTTGGGTCTTCTCCGGTTAGAGGTCTAACTGCCCCACCGATAATTGGGATATTTGTTAAACCTGTCAATTCACTTAAATATGTGGCTGTTCTTGTTGCATTGTCTTTTGAAATATTCCCATAATCAACTACAACCCCAACAATATCAATATCTTCACTATAAAAAGCATATAATAATGCAACAATATCATCAATTCCAAAATCTCCGATGAACAATACTTTTTTAGCGATTCTAGACACCACCTTCAAATTCTGTTCAGTATATAATTTTATGGATACAGATTTTTTGGAAGAGTAGATTACATTTCTTCTAACTTATGATATTTTTATGATAATTGACTCAATTGAGTGCCTATCCATTTCTCATAATATGCTAAATTAATAGTATGTTCGTTGCCTTTTCTTTTAATTCCAATAAAAAGCGACCTTGTATTAATCTTTCTACAATTAAGAAAGATCATACAAAGTCGCCCTTTTATTTATTATTCTGCATAAAACATAAATCCAATTGCACCTTTGCCTGTATGTGTAGAAATAATCGGAGTTGTAAAAGATATATCAACATGTTTAATTGAACTCAATTCAACTACCGCTTTTTTTAAATCGTTTGCAAATCCAAACGCATCGGCATGTGCAATCCCTACTGCTTTGACTGTTTTACCTTTTACTTCCTCAGCGAATTGCTTTGCTAAATATTTAACAGCCTGTGATTGACTCCTTACTTTCCCTACAGGAGTGTATAGACCATCCTGCAGCTTTGCTATTGGTTTTATGTTAAGCAAAGAGCCTATAAGTGCTTTTCCACGGCCAATCCGACCGCCCTTAACAAGGTTCTCAAGTGTATCAACACTTATATACAGCGTTGTATTAGAACGGATCTCTTCGATTCTATTAAGGATTTCTTCTTTTGATGCACCGTTTTTAGCCATTTTTGCAGATTCAATTACTTGAAAACCTAGTGCTTTTGAAATAAACATAGAATCGATGACAGTTACGTCTGATGCTGACATTTTGGCTGCAGCGTCGGCTGATGATACTGTTCCGCTTAATCCTTTTGCCATATGAATTGAAATAATGGCACTTCCATCTTTACCGAGTTCATCATATATTTCCAAAAATTCACCAACAGGCGGTTGGGAGCTTTTGGGTAGTTCCTTTGCTTGACTCATCATTTCAATAAAAACATCCGGAGTAATATCAACACCATCAATATAATTTTTTGAATCAATTGTTATTGATAAAGGTACAATTGTAATGTCATATTCTTTTAATACATCTTTATTCAAATCAATTGTAGAGTCTGTTACAATCTTTATTTTGGTCAACCAATTCACATCCCTAAAAATACTACCTTCATTATACTGTCAATTGCTACATAATCAATAATTATTAAATATTAATAAGAAAAGGAGCCAAAGATGAATGGCTCCCTTTCTTCCTAAGCATTATTTTTTAGTACACTGCTACCGAATATCGCCTCATAATCGGGCCATTTCAGCCGTTTTTTTAAATAATCTTTAAAAGAGTAAATAGACTTTGGATTCTTTTGCGCATGAATAAAGGTTATAAGTTTTTGTAAACGGATTTGAAGCATGAAACCGTATCTGTTATCTTCCTCCAATACTGGAATATCAGTAATCTTTACCTTATGTCCACTCATTAACTTGAACTCTAGGCTTTTGAATAACAAGTTATCAATCCTCTTTTTTACCCGTTTCCTATATTATAACCCAATTCCAAATGGAAGTCTGTCTAATTTTGTCTAATGAAATATTTTTTTTAGAGTAATAAACAATTATATTAGTAAATGAAAAAGAGTGCTGTCTTTATTAACTTCTTTAAAGAAAAAGCCCTTATTTTTCATCCGTTGAAGAAGTGGATCATAATCCTCTTTTTGTTTCAGCTCAATTCCTACGAGAGCTGGACCTTTATCTTTATTATTTTTCTTTGTATATTCAAAACGATTGATATCATCATTTGGACCTAAAACTTCATCTAGAAATTCTCTAAGTGCACCTGCACGTTGTGGGAAATTCACAATAAAATAATGCTGTAGTCCTTCATACATCATAGAGCGCTCTTTAATTTCCTGCATTCTTCCAATATCATTATTCCCGCCGCTAACAACACAAACAACATTTTTTCCTTTAATTTGATCTTGTAAAAAATCAAGTGCAGCTATGGACAAAGCCCCTGCTGGTTCAGCGACAATGGCATTTTCATTATATAAATTTAAAATGGTTGTACAAATCTTACCTTCAGGTACTAATAACACATCTTCCACAACATCATTACAGATCAAAAATGTTTTGTCTCCAACTTTCTTAACTGCAGCACCATCAACAAATTTATCGATTTTATCAAGAGAAACTACTTTGTTTTCAACCCTAGATTGATATAAAGCCGGCGCACCTGCTGGTTCAACACCAATGACTTTCGTTGTTGGAGAGATAGCATTAAAATAAGTACCTATTCCGGAAATTAGACCACCACCACCAACGCTGGCTAAAACAAAATCAATTTCGACGTCAACATCATTTAAGATTTCAACTGCAACAGTTCCTTGACCAGCTATGACATCTGTGTCATCAAATGGATGGATAAAAGTACGTTTTTCTTCTTCACAACAAACAACAGCTTTTTGATATGCATCATCAAACGTATCTCCGGTTAAAATGATCTCAACGAATTCTTTTCCAAATAATTCAACTTGTGACACTTTTTGTCTAGGAGTGGTAGAAGGCATAAAAATTTTCCCATGTATTTTTAATTGTCTACACGAATAGGCCACACCTTGTGCATGATTTCCGGCACTTGCACAAACAATGCCATTTACAGTTGCTTCAGTCTCTAATTGTTTAATTTTATTAAAAGCACCACGGATTTTAAACGAACGAACAACCTGTAAATCCTCACGTTTTAAGTATACGTTACATTCGTATCTTTCAGAAAGTTGTTCATTTTTTTGTAATGGTGTATGTGTCACAACATCCTTTAGAAGGTGATGTGCTTTTAAGATATCTTCTACATATACATTGTGCGTATCATTGATAGCTTGTTTCATTGTCACGGTCCTTTCAACTTCTTGTTAATTTGAAATTATATCATGAATATTCAAAATATAAATGAAATATTATAAAATTTCATATTATTTTTAGAATTACAAGTTCTGTCAATTAAAATTTACACAATAAAAGCTGCTGAAGTGATAAAATAATGGAGTATGAAATTAAAAGATGTAACGAATGTGCAGACCCAGAGAATGGACGTTTTATGATCCGGGAAGCAGATATAAGTGGAGTAGTTTTTAACAGCTCCAGTGAAATGAATTTTTGGAAATACAATAATTGGTCGAAACAAGAATTTGAAGACAAAGAATTGTTCAATGAGATTCTTTCATCCTTACAACAAATCGTACAAAATTAAAATTTGTGTCTCATTATATCATATATAACATTGGTGTCTTACTATGATCTAGTGATATAATAGACAAATTACCTGATAATTTTACGGTAGTTTTGAAAGACTGAAAGGAGAAGAAAATGGCAAATACACATACCTTTTCAAAAGGGGAAGAAATTGCAAACTCCATAACACATGGTATTGGTGGCTTATTAAGCATAGCGGGCTTGGTCATCTTAATTGTTTTTTCTTCTTTACATGGTACCGCTTGGCATATCGTAAGCTTTACCTTATTTGGAGCCACTATGGTTTTATTATATACAGCATCTACTCTTGTCCACAGCTTCCCTGCTGGTAAAGCGAAAGATTTCTTTGAGATTTTGGACCACTCTGCAATTTATTTTTTTATTGCCGGCACATACACTCCATTCCTTTTCATTGCCGTAAAGGGCTGGATTGGTTGGACATTATTTGGAATTGTTTGGGGACTCGCAATTGGCGGGACAATCTTCAAATCATTTTTTGTAAAGAAATATCTATTCTTTTCAACTATTATGTACGTCATAATGGGCTGGTTAATTGTTTTTGCCTGGAATCATATTATTACAAATGTACCGTTAAATGGTGTCATACTTCTTGTAATTGGCGGTGTATTATATACAATCGGAGCTATCTTTTATGTATGGCGAGGGTTTAAATACCATCATGCTGTCTGGCATCTATTTGTCCTAGCAGGAACTGTTCTTCACTTTTTTTCTGTTTTACTATATCTTTTACCTTAAAACAAAAGCAGGGCCATGCCAGTAAACTGGCTAGCCCTGCTTTTCTTATTGTTAGATAGCTACTCTCTCATAAACCACAAAATGATAGTCATAAGGATTTTTTTCGTCCTTAATCCCCTTTTCATCTGATACTTTCTTCCATTCAGAATGTTTTCTGTCTGGAAAATAAGTATCTCCTTCAAACTCATGGTCAATCTCTGTAATATATAACCGATCACTAACCGGTAATATTTCTTTAAAAATTTCTGCTCCACCGATTACAAATAATTCATCTTTTGAATGTGAAGACAGCTCTATAATTTCTTCAATAGAATGTAGAATTGTACACCCTTTTTGAGTATATGCTTTATCCCTTGTTACTATTATATTTTCTCGCCCTGGAAGAGGCCTTCCAATCGATTCAAATGTTTTTCTTCCCATAACAATTTTATGATTCATTGTTACTTTTTTAAAGTATGCCAAGTCTTGCGGAAGATGCCACGGCAATTGATTATCTCTGCCAATAAGGCGATGTTTATCCATTGCAACAAGTAATGATATCAAACACTGACAACTCCTTTTATATGAGGATGTGGATCGTAATTTTCAAATACAAAATCATCAAATGAAAAATCAAAAATGGATGTTACGTCTCTTTTAATTGTTAGAGTTGGTAATTGTCGAGGATCTCTTTGTAATTGTTCTTTTACCTGCTCAATATGATTTGAATAAATGTGAACATCACCAAATGTATGAACAAATTCCCCTACCTCTAAGTTGGTTACTTTTGCCATCATATAAACTAATAATGCATAGGATGCAATATTAAAAGGGACTCCTAGGAATACATCAGCGGATCTTTGGTATAGTTGACATGAAAGCTTTCCATCCGCAACATAAAACTGAAAAAAGCAATGACAAGGCGGCAATGCCATATTATCTACATCTGCAACATTCCAGGCAGAAACAATTAACCTTCTTGAATCAGGATTATTTTTAATTTGGTCTACTACTTTCGTAATTTGATCAATTGTCGATCCATCTCTTGCAGGCCATGCTCTCCATTGATGTCCATAAACAGGACCTAACTCACCGTTCTCATCAGCCCACTCATTCCAAATTCTAACACCATTTTCCTGCAAGTATTTTACGTTTGTATCTCCTTTTAAAAACCATAATAATTCATGAATGATTGATTTAGTATGAAGCTTTTTCGTTGTGATAAGCGGAAATCCCTCTTGGAGATTGAATCTCATTTGATAACCAAATGTACTAATTGTTCCCGTACCAGTACGGTCTTCCTTCTTTACACCATTTTCAAGAACATGCTTACATAAATCTAAGTATTGCTTCATTAAGACACTTCCCTTATTTTTATTCCTTCATGTATTTTACCATTTAATATTGGGAATTTACATATAAATTGTTCTGCTGCTCTATTGCCTTTTGTTCTAATGAATTCATATATTTATAGGTTAGTGGAGCCTTTTCATTAAGAGCTTTCTTACTTTTTTCGTCATAGTAATACATGGCAAAGGTTTCTGCGAAGTATTCTTCCGGGAACTGTAGAAAGTAATTGTTCAATGGAAAGAGTTGATCAACCTCTTGTTTCCAAATGTTAATAAAGATCGGGTCAAACCGAACATAATGAAATACATAACGGTCAATTGCATGTGCTAATTCATGAAGTTCTAAGCAAATGGAACCATGTCCTTTTCCAAATTCACTATGGCCAATTTTCGCATAAACTACACGATCATCACTCATACCCGGAACCAACTCCCAATTTGGGTCATTTTCTCCGTATCCTTTTGGTTTTACATTTTTTAATTCACTTAGTCCATTCAGATTTGTTAAAGATCCTGTAAATAATTGGACCTGTATACTTTCCTCAACTGCTAACAACAAAATATTTTCATCTACTTTTTGAATATTATTTATCATCTTCAAGGCTTCTTTCTCAGAAAACTCATTACCTGGCAATAAAATTAATTCGTTTACTACAGGTTTAGAGAGAGTATAACCTGTAGTAACAAATTGGTAGTTGGAAAGAGGCTTACCTTCTGGGAAAGCTTTAGCAAGATGATAAAAAGGAATACAAATAAGGATGATGAAAAGTCCGATACCTGTCTTTTTCATGTTGTGCATCCTTTCTTTGTTCAATAAGGCTTTGCAGAAGAATTATTCAATATGAGGTATTTTATATATTAGGAGTTTCTATCATAAACATTATATTAAAATATTATCATATCTTAGTTGATTCTACTAGAATAATGATGGATGAATTCTTTTCCTTTTAAGCACAAACAAAGCGCTTTTGAATTGGTTCGCTTCTACAGGCAAAGACCACAAAAAAGAGTATACATCAGTATGCATACTCTAAGCTTTAAATAACTATATCAATGATAACTCATCCAATTTGGAGGAGTATTCTTATCCCAATAAATACTTCCTAAATCTTTATGAGACTGAAAAGAATCATGATAAGTATGATAATGGAAATTGAACCAGTAACCATCTAGAGGCCGATTTTCTCTTCTCACATGAAATCGAAGTAAATCTTCACCTGTTTGGGAATGATAAATGTGAAAAATCTTTTCTCCTGTTCCACCAGAAGGTTTTGAAATTTCGATATGTTGAAAAAGATCATCATCTTCCACATTTAGATAATATGTAATAACTTCTTCCATTTTTGGAAAAATGATTTGTTTAAATTCATCTTCAATGACATGACCAATTTTATCGCCAAATTTCACAAATGACTTTTGCTCTGCTTCTAAAAGAATACTGGATAAAAGTTCCTCATTTGAGAGTTCTTTCTCTTCTTCAATATCAATATTTGAATCAGCTAATTGATTTGTCGTTTCGTTGGATACGTTGGAATTTGATACTGAATCTTCTGTTGGTTTATCCTGAACAGCTGCTAAAGATGCAGGTGGTGTAACAAGACCAAATGTCGCAATTGAAAAAAGTATAACAAGAGATTTACGTAACCATTTGTTCATAGCAGCGTTCCTCCAACTTTAAGATTATATGAATATATTACCATAGAGTTGGACGTTATAATATATCAATTTCATGACAAATTTTATAAATCATTTGTATTGAAGAATATTACAATTATCTTCTTTTATTGTTGTAAGAAAACGTTTAAAATAGTGGGTACAGGTAAATAGTAAGTATAATAAATAGGAGGGGCTTTAAAATGAGCTACGATACTTTATTTGTCATCATTTCGTTTATAACACTTGCATACTTCATTTACGTTGAGATTACAGATTAATACATATGAAAAGGGTGCTTATTTTAATAATAGCACCCTTTTCTAGTTAAGTTCTTTTTGTTTTCTTCCGAGCAGAATCCATCTGATGACGACCAGTTTCATTAGTGGTTGTTCCCTGCCCTTCAACATTTGGAGAGCTAAGTCCTGCTTTTGATGGGTCAACTTTTCTTTTTGCCAAAGTAATACACCTCCATGTTCTTATCATTTGCTATTAGGGTAATTCTATAACTCCATAATGGAATTTTGCAGATTTACGAACATTCACTTCAAAATGAAATTGCTTGAACCTTGAGCTTTTATAGTGATCTTTTAAGACAACTCTTTTTTTGGCTACACGTTTGGCTTCAGTGATGGCCTCAATCTGCAGTGGTGAATAGGTAGCTATTTTTTTTAAGGGCTCTATTCCAACAGAGCCTTCAATGGATTCTTCAAACATGGGATCAAAATAGACAACATCGAATGAATGATCTTCACAGCTTTTGAGAAATTCTAAATGATCCTGCTCATTTACCACAATTCTCCTCATAGCTTCATCAATAATCGGTAACCCTGATTCCCATTGTTTAAGACCTTTTTCAACGAGATAAGATAGAAAACTGCTTCCTTCAATTCCAACTATTAACCCTTTTTCTCCCAGAACATAACTGGCAACTATACTATCAGAAGCAAGACCTAATGTGCAGTCTAAAACCTTGTCACCCGGTTGCATATTGCATGCATCAATGAATGGATCCCTTTCACCTTTCATTATCCTTTTTGTCCTGAACATCGCTGAATTAGGATGGAAAAACAACGGACTCTCTTCTTCTAAAAAATGTAATTCCATCCTGTTTTTCCCCACTACTATAACATGATCTGAAGCACTCCTTTTTATATCTAATACTGATCTTTTGTTTCGTTTTTGATAGGAAGCATCCAGTGCATCAGCAATTTGCATCGCATATAAATCGAGCTTATCATCAGGTCTTCCAGATGTTGTAATAATCATATTTTTCTCCTATTTGAATAACAATCTTTGTTTTCACCAAGATACTATTTTTAGCACCTTATGTATGTTTGATAATATAAGAAAAAGGATGCCATAGCATCCTTTTAACAATACTTTTCAAATGAACCTTCCAGATTTTGCATGATCGCTTCAATTGAATTCCCTTCAATTTCATGACGAGGGATGAAATGAACCACTTTTCCTTCCTTCAAAAGGGCCATTGATGGTGAAGAAGGCTCATATCCTTCAAAATATTCTCTCATCTTAGATGTTGCCTCTTTATCCTGACCGGCAAACACTGTAACTAGCCTATTAGGTTTTTTATCTGCATTTAGGACAGATTGTGTAGCAGCAGGTCTAGCTAAGCCAGCTGCACATCCACAAACAGAATTTACAACAACTAGAACAGTCCCATTCTCTTCGTTCATAAATTGTTCTACAGCTTCTTCACTTGTCAATTCTTCAAACCCGGCATTTGTTAATTCTGCTCTCATAGGTTTGACCATTTGTCTCATATATTCTTCGTATGCCATTGACATCATTAATCCCTCCAAGTACTTCACATGTATTTTTAGAATACTATAGCCTATTTCTCATTGCAAATAAGAAAAGCGAAAGGTGCTTAGCATTCGGCGACAAGCATAAGGCGAATAGGAATAGAAGGTGTCTCTTTGCCTTCAATTCCTATTTGACTTATGAACTCGAGGCAGTCAAAGACGCGACGTCCTGTCGCATTGACTGCACTTGCACGTCCTGTGCTTCGCCGATGGCGCCTGGAGCTAGACACCAAAACTTAGTACAAAATTCTATACTTAAACAGCGCAAGTCTCAATTACTTTTTAAAACAACCAACCACTTGTAATGGTTGGTTGTTCTAACAATTTAATAAAAATTAGTCTTTTCTACTTTCTGTCATCTGCTTCCAAACAGAGCCTTTCGCTTCTTCGCCACCCTCAATACGTTCAATAGCCATTTTAATCTGCATACTAACCTCAAATTCAGGGTCCTGTTCAGCCTCTTTTAATGCAGGTAATGCTTTTTCATCTCCAACTTCATAAAGAAACATCGCTGCTCTCCATCTTACTAATTTATTTTTGTCTTTTAATGCATTCATCATTTCTTCTATTGCTGCAGGGTCACCAATATCTGAGAGGCAATCGCCAGCTGTTCTTCTTACCGTAACTGATTTATCCTTAAGAGCTTTGTAAAGCAATGGTAAAACATCCGGTTTTTCAATCATTCCTAAATAAACAGTTGCTAACCTTCTTATCGAAGTTTTCTCATCATTTAGTGCTTTTTCTAAAACAGGTATATCTTCTTCAGTAGGGTCCATTTGATCTAAATGAGCAAAACGTTCTGTCCAATCATCAGAGTCCAGCATCTCAGTTGTTACTTTATACGAGTTTCGAGGCTGTATTTTCGCCTTTTCTTTATTTTCCGATAAAGCTTTTAGTAAATTGTTAAGACGTTCATTAGAATATGCAGCATTGATCTCATCTACAACCTCTTTTCCAACATCTACTAGATCTCCATACCGAACTCCATGTTCTTTCCACTGGCGATCTAAAACGACATTTTCATTTGATTGCTGAGCTGTAAATACTGCTTCTTTAAAACGATCTGGCAATCCAAATCGTTGTTCTGTCATTCCATCTGTTAATTTCACTTGCATTGGAATTTGATTAAACATTTGGATAAATACTTTAACTTCCCCGAATGCTTCTTCATTATTTTCATTTCCTGCTGTACCTTCTTCCACGTTTTCCCCGAATGCCTGGCGCACCTGTGCTAACAAATCTTTCCAATCATATTTTGCATTTCTTTCAACAGCAAGGAAATCTGCAACATGATAAACTCCTTTAACACCTTCTATAGCAAGAATATCTTTAATGATTTGCGGTGCATCTGCCGCTGAATCTTTTTTGTAATTATTGCTTTTTCCAGAAGGAAGCTCCTCTGTTAAAAGAACCTTCATCGTATTAGGACTAGGAGTAGGTTCAATAGACTTAATCTTCATTATGCGCACTCCTTTATTATTTTCGTAATGATATTGTAACATAGCCTTATTCACACATGCTATTCAAAGGATTTCACCTACATACTAGATTGAGAATGACCTCTTGTGTGGCATATTATTTTTTTAGGGGGAATATTCGCAACCCTATTTTTCCAGTATTTTCACTTTAGGGATAAGGTGAATGTCTTCAAGTCTTGCAAAGAAATCCATTGTGATAGCAGCCGTAGCTGTTGGATTTTTTTCTTGTGAAGGCTCGCTACCTGTACAACAGTTAAAAAAGAAGGAACAAGCATAATTAAAACTTGTTCCTTCTAGTCTAGAGTTCCATTCCACTCAGAATAAAACTGTTTTAAGTAATTTTGTAAAAACAAATGTCTTTCCTCAGCTATATGTCTCGCAGTCTCTGTATTCATTAAGTCTTTTAACTTTAGTAATTTATCATAAAAATGCTGAATTGCATGATGTTCGTTCTTCTGTTCAGGATCATAAATAATCTGACCGCGTGATCCAGAAAAGGAAAATGTTCTGGCAATTCCAATAGCCCCTATTGCATCCAGTCGATCTGCATCTTGAACAATTTTCCCTTCAAGGCTCAACTCTTTCTGATCGATTTTCTTCCTGAAGCTTATAGAATCGATAATCGTTAACACTTTATTTCTATCTTCTTCATTTACTTCTTGCATTTTTAACAAAAGTTCAACATCTTGAATATCAATTCTTATCGATTCATTTACTTTATCATCAATGAGATCATGCAAAATAGCTGCCAATTCAACAATAAATAAATTTGCATTTTCTTTTTCAGCTATAAAAACAGCTAGTTTTCTAACTCTTTCAATATGCCATTTATCATGCCCAGTTTCCTCGTGTTCCAGCTGTTTGTATACATAAACCTTAATTCTTTCAATAATGTCTTTTGAATTCATTGAATCGGTGCCTTTCCTCAGATAATGGCTTGCTTTTTTTAAAGTGAAGAACGTCTGACTAGCTGCCGATCATATACTATTCCATCAATTGTAAAGGAGCATTACAGATGAATAATGGAATGAATCGACCTATAATCGGTCAGGCATGGACAGGAAGACATGTCCTACTATTACATTGCTATCAGAATAATACATTTCATCAACTGTTTACAAGCTTCCATGCCCCTATTGAGCCACCACGACAAAACTGTGCTGAGACTTTGTCACAGCTTATTAGCATTGGGTATACGGTATACCACGTTACATCACTCTCAGGAAACAAAATACAGTACATGTTAGTTCTTTAGTGATATGGAGATTGAATGCAAAATGGTACAGCTTGTCCATTTCATTAAAGAACATAAGATGGATGAGCCTTAATATTTTTTTGAAGGCAAACCAAGCAGCTCAATCGAATGATCCACGATTTTTTGTAACTCCTCTAAATCATCCTCACCAAAAGATGTTTGAAATTCAACCATATATTTGTGATGATAATTGCATGATGTCATTGTAAGTTCTTTCGTTAAAAACAATGTAACAAAATGATGTCCCCAACTTTTTTTTAATTTTTTATATAAAATTTCATCATATTCCTTAGAATCTTGTGATTCCAAAAAAATAAGTGTTACTATACATCCCGGTTTTCGTTTTGTTTGTAGAAGCTCACCGGATAGTTCATGATGTGACATTTCGATTTGTAGTTTTGCTGTTTTTCTCTTATTCTTTATTCCTTTATAAGAGATTGAATAACGTCTAGACATCGATGCTAAATCAATGATATCACTTCGATCTGTTACAGATATTTGGTGATCCATGTCCATATCATAAATATATCCTTCAATTACAACCTTTAAATTATCGAATACTGTTGGATCGAACATTCTTCCTCCCGGTGACACAAAAAATTTTTCAGCCATTTCTATTACCTAACAATCGTATAAAATTTACTTTATCATATTATTAACTTATAAAATAAGTCATACGCAACATATATTTACGCTTATATTACTATTTATCATAGGAAAATGGTTATTTATTGAAATATATAAATTGAATTATTTTTCTAAACTTTCTATAATAAAGAATCAGTGACTGTCAGGTTATCTTACTTTTGAATAGTCTTAATGCTTAATTTTGTAATCGGGGGTGTAGTTAAATTGCCAATTAATATTCCAAGTCATTTACCAGCAAAAGAAATTCTCGAAAAAGAAAATATTTTTATAATGGATGAAAAACGTGCCTACTCTCAGGATATACGTCCTTTAAATATTATTATTCTGAACATTATGCCTGAAAAAGAAAAAGCGGAAACACAATTATTACGCTTATTAGGAAATTCACCTTTGCAACTAAATATTACCTTTTTACGACCGGAAACTCACACATCAAAAACTACAGCAATTGAACATCTTAAAGAATTTTACACTACGTTTCAACACATTCAACATAAACGTTTTGATGGGATGATTATTACAGGTGCTCCAATTGAACATCTAGAATATGAAGAAGTTTCTTACTGGCCGGAAATGCAAACAATTATGGATTGGACGAAAACAAATGTAACTTCAACTTTACATATTTGTTGGGGTGCACAGGCAGGACTTTATCATCACTATGGCGTAAATAAATATAAACTGGAAAAAAAGTGCTTTGGTATTTTTGAACATGAAGTTATTGATCCGACTGTAAAACTGTTAAGAGGATTTGATGATTTGTACTATGTTCCACATTCCAGACATACGGATGTATTAAAGGAAGAAATTGATCAAATTTCTGAGTTACAGATTCTATCTTTTTCAGAAAAAGCAGGAGTCTGCCTTGTTATGTCTAAAGATGAAAAACAGATTTTTTTAACAGGACATCCTGAGTATGAATTAACTTCGCTTCGTGATGAATACGAAAGAGATCTAGCAAAAGGATTAGAAATTGATATTCCAGAAAATTATTTCCGAAACAATGACCCAAAGAATAAACCTATTCAATGCTGGAGATCTCACGCGAACCTCCTTTTTGTCAATTGGCTCAATTATTATGTTTATCAAGAAACTCCTTATCATTGGGACTGATATAAAAAAGGTATTCTTTTTTACATCCATTCTTAAAAACTTAGTATCTTAAGAAATACTTAATAATTGCTTTATAAATTAGTAACATTTATATGGTAACCTAAAAGACAAATTCAGTTCATATTTCCATATACTTTGAATATGAACTGTTTTTAATGTATATGAAACTGTTTCTGACTAGATTGAGGTGAAAATGTTGAAGCCAAATTCAAAGGTGTTAATATTAACTGCAAAATATGGAAATGGTCATGTTCAAGTTGCCAAAACATTAGAAGAAAAGTGCAAGGAGCTTGGATTTAAAGAAGTGATTGTCTGTAATCTTTATTCTGAATCATTTCCGGTATTCTCAGAGATTACTCAATATTTATACTTAAAGAGCTTCTCTATTGGAAAACAATTTTATCGTCTTTTCTATTATGGAGTTGATAAAATATATAATAAAAGATTAATGAATCTTTATTTTATAATGGGACATAAACGATTACATCAAATTGTGACTTCTGAACAGCCTGATATGATCATCAATACATTTCCAATGATTGTTGTTCCTGAATATAGAAGAAAAACAGGTACAGTCATTCCAACCTTTAACGTATTAACAGATTTTTGCTTACACAGAATTTGGGTTCATAAAAATATTGATAAATATTATGTCGCTACAAACGATGTAAAGGAAAAATTATTACAATTAGGAATTCACCCGAATCGAATAAAAGTAACAGGAATTCCAATTCGAAAACAATTTGAAGCAAAAATGGATTTAAAACCCATATATCATAAATATGGTTTAGATCCTTCAAAAAAAACACTGCTAATTATGGCAGGTGCTCATGGAGTATTAAAGAATGTAAAAGAATTATGTCAAGCTTTCTTATCAAAATCTAAAAAGTTACAAATTGTTGTTGTGTGCGGAAATAATCACCTACTTAAAGAATCACTTGATTCATTAAGTAAGAACTATCCTCAACAATTTAAGGTTTTAAGCTATGTAGAACGTGTCGATGAGCTCTATCGAATTGCGTCCTGTATGATTACAAAACCTGGCGGCATTACATTGACAGAAGCAACAGCAATTGGTGTACCTGTTGTTTTATTTAAACCAGTTCCTGGTCAAGAGAAAGAAAATGCCCATTTTTTTGAAAACAATCATTCTGCACTTATTATTAATCAGGTAGAAGATATATGTGAGGAAGTTCTTAATCTATTAATGAATGATCAAAAACTTCAAGACATGAAAACCAATATAAAGAAATTAAATATTCCTCACTCAGCTGATGTCATCGTTGACGATATGATTAAGGAATCAGCTTATATTAAAGATAAACAAGTGATGGTTGGATCTGTTAATTATTAATTAACAGCAAAATAACTAGTTATCGACCTCCACTGCACGTCTACGAATTTATTAGAGAAAGAATAACCATTCCGGATGTATGGGTTTTACTATTACCTTGGGGGCAAAAAATGGATACAAGTACTCATATTACAATGGGATTTGGGTTAGCTGGTCTTGCTTATTTAGATCCAAATGTAGCAACAAATCCAGAGTTAGCTACTGCTGTAATGATAGGGACAGTCATCGGTTCAAATGCACCTGATTTTGATTATGGAGTAAAAATTCTAAAAGGGAATGGCATGTATACCGAGCATCATAGAGGACTGTCCCATTCTCTACCCGCTTTGCTAATTTGGACCATATTCATCTCTTGTATCTTATTCATTTTATTTGATCAAATACCCTTTCTACCTTTGCTGTTTTGGACATTTATTGCCGTTATATTACATGTACTATTCGACATCTTTAATGCATATGGTACCCAAGCAGGACGGCCTTTCACCAAGAAATGGTTATCTTTAAATTTCATCCCGCTATTTGATCCCTTTATCATTCTCATTCACTTAACAGGCTTTATATTCTGGATATATCAGTATCAACCTGGTTTAATATTTTCAATCTGCTATGTGCTAATTTTTTTATATCTTGTTTATCGTTATATTATTTCTCTTCGTATAAGATCAATCTTGGCAAAATGGACTAATTCACAAACAGCTCCAACAATCATTCCAACATTATCAATTAAAAAATGGGATTTTGTTATTGAAACAGAGCATCTTTTTAAAACAGGCCGTGTAAATAAACGAGAAATTACCTGGCATCATTCATTCAAAAAACATGATCAATCCTGCCCCTATATACAGGCATCATTAAATGATCGGAATGTAAGACATTTTCTTGCAAACTCTAAGCATGTTCATGCACTTTACTTCTTAAGGCAAAAAGGATTTGAAGTTCGTTGGGTCGACCTTCGCTTTAGACAGCATCACCATTATCCATATATGGCAATAGTGATCTTAGATCAACAATTACAAATTGTTTCATCCTCTACAGGTTGGATCTATCCATCAAAAAACACCGAAAAAAAACTTTTAACGTATGATAGGAAGGTCGAACTCTAAACTAAAGTGAGCCCGAAAGCACAAAAGAGTATGTACTCATTATTGTGCTTTCGGGCTTTTTCACATATACCCATTGAAATTTATTTCCTTAAAAAACTTCACACTTATATGCATATTTTTTTTCCGGAAGAAAAAAATATATAAGCAATAAAAAGGTTTCATTGTCAAGGAGGATTAACAATGACAAAAAAAGTTAACAAAGGAAGTCGTAATCAAAATTCACCTAAAAACGGTGCACATCAAATGGAACTAGCAGAGGAACATGTTGCTGGTGACAATAGTAAAGGAAATAAACGCAATAAAGACCAAAGAGACAAAACACGAGAGGAATAAAAATTCGGATAGTGCTTCTAAAAAATGTTGAACGACGTATACGTATTAAGGCATAAAAAAAGAGCAGACATGAATAATATGTCGCTCTTTTTTAGGTTACTCTCCTAAACCTTCAGTTGTGATTGCTCTTTCCACAGCTTCCAATGCTGCTTCCTCATCACTTCCACTAGCGGAAATTTTCACTTGAGTTCCTTTAGAAATTCCAAGTGACATGACACCCATAATAGATTTTAGATTAACTGTACGACCATTTGCTTCTAAGTTCACATCTGCAGTAAATGAATTAACCGCATTTACTAAAGCAGTTGCTGGTCTTGCGTGAAGGCCTGCTTCACTTGTAATTGTAAAAGTTTTTTCTACCATTTAATTTTTACCCCTTTCAAGATAGCCAATATAGCTTTTGATTTAATGAGATGATTATGTATAATTCATCTAAGTTGCAGCTTCTAAATGCTACATATGGTATTATCACTATTATAAACTTTTTTTCGAAAAAGTGAACTAGTTTTACTTTAACTTATTGTCTGATTTTCAGTTATTTTATATGCGTTTTGTCTAGGAATTACAAAATGGACATGCAATGTATACGTATCTGTATTCATTCTTTCAATTACATAATTCTCTTCATTACCTTGAATTAAAATAACTGCCGATTTTTCTACAAAAGTAACATCATGACCTACCTGTAGCAGTAAATAACATATTTTATTGAATTTCATGTGATCTATTTTCCGATTGCAAGTTACAAATATATCCATATCCTCGATTTTTATTTTCCTCACAAATGCAATCACCCCACAAGTTTTAACCAGTATATGCTTGTATATATGAATCTATTATAAAGTTTCAGAAAGTTATGTTAAAATATGCTACTTAACCTTGACGTATATCTTTGGAGTAGTGTATAGTGAAATTATCATTAAGATGAGTATATATTGGTTACACCCTATGATTGACACAACATGCTAAACCTTACATATCCTATTCTTAAATGATAAAATTTTTTTTAGCACCGCCTGTGCTACAGTATTAGGAGGATTCAGTACTATGCAAAACGGTAAAGTAAAATGGTTCAATAACGAAAAAGGTTTCGGATTCATCGAAGTTGAAGGTGGAGATGATGTATTCGTACACTTCACTGCTATCCAAGGTGACGGATACAAATCATTAGAAGAAGGTCAAGAGGTTTCTTTTGAAATCGTTGAAGGTAACCGCGGACCACAAGCTGCTAACGTTACAAAGTTATAATCACTAGATTAATTGTGATTTAACATACACAAAACTTAAACCAAAAAGAGGCTGGAATCATTTCCACCTCTTTTTTCTTTTCTTATAATAACTTTTGGCTTATGAGTATATACTCTATTGCTTTTACATTTTGCTTGATGCTTTTCTCGATCCGAGTTATTTCATTATGATTAAACACATTCGCATTGTTCGATATAAAGACCAATTTATCAATATCCTTATATATCTCCTGAAACGCTTCTTTAATTGATGAATCCAATGGACTATTCTTCAAGTCCTTCTCCTCCTCTAAATTCGTTAGAAAATCGACAAAATCTAGTAAATATGTTTTATAAATGTTCTAATTTTTTCAAGATTTAACTATTTTCATTTTAACACGACATTTAAAAATGGGATATAAAAAAATGGAATGTTTTTTTTAACGAATATTTTAGTTTGATAAACAAAAACTAACTTTGGAGGTGGTTAAAATGGACCAAATAAATCATACTGGATTAATTAGTGGTATGAATGAAATTGCACAAATAGAAGTATCTGTTAAAGCCGCACAAAAGATGGTGGGTGCAGCAACAATGCAAATGGACCCTGAAGCAATGAATAATGCGGAGAAAGCGATAAATGATGCTAAAGCACTAATGAATCAAACTTCATCAACAGGATTTGACCAGGACTTTTTAACACAGCAGCAACAACTTCTGGACCAGTGTCAACATCAGTTGTCAGAAGCAAAACACTAAAAAAATCCGCAATAGCGGATTTTTTGTTTAGATCAATTTCTTGCCAACATTTTTTATCTTTTCTCCAACAGTACAGCTTTTTATACAAAAGGTATGAGCATATGTTTTTCCATATTCTTCTCTAAAATGCTTTTTTAACAAACAATTTGCACAGTATGTGTCAATGATCTCACTTAATTCTTGTAATGTTTGTTTTTTATTCATCCAACTCAACGCCCTCATCCATTGTCATTTTACTATTAATTTCTATACCCTCTAACGCTTGAGTCGCTAGTTTATCTGCCTCTGTATTTTCTTTTCTTGAGACAGCTTCATATTGTGGAGTAATTTTTAACTTCTTTAATTTATCTTCAATTCGATCAAGCCAAACATTAAACTCTGGTTCATAGCATGGCCATTCACCAGAGAGTTGGTTCAAAACAACTTGCGAGTCACCTTTAAATAATACTTTCTGCCGTGTGATTCCGTATTCTTCAAGAACCTTAACCAGGTATGCAAATGCAGCATACTCAGCTTCATTGTTAGACTCAATTTCATCTGCTCTTTCATTCATTCTTATTCTATGTCGATTTCCATTCTGGGTAAAATAAATGACCGCCCCAAAGCCAGCAAGCTTAGTATTTTTATGATAACCTCCATCAAAATATGCCACTACATCGTGTGGTTCATCTTTTACAATATCCTTTAATTTCTTCAACTCTTTAAGGGTCCAAGACTGTCCGTCTTCTGATGTAAAAGAAATTTCCTTTACCCTTCCCGTTTGAAGTATATCTTCTGTAATCATAATTATTTCATTTAACGATAGAAAATCAGATGTTAATTCTGTTTGCAGTTTTTTCTTTGTTTGATAAGTCCATTCAATTCGATAGTTCAATTACATTCACTCCTGAACCTGAATTATAATTATAAAGTAATCTAAAAGTAATCTTAATATTATTTAATGTAATCAATATGCTATAATCATATTCGATTTACATAAAGATGGCGTCATGATTCTTGTATAGAACAATAGTATTTATTTTACCATCGTTTATTAATTAATTAAAGATTATGTCATAAGGAGGAAAAATATTGATAGAAGTTTATGTTGATGGAGCCAGTGCTGGTGATCCTGGTCGATCTGGTGCGGGAGTTTTTATTAAGGGTCATGGAAAAGCGGAAGAATTCTCTATTCCACTTGGCTTAATGACAAATCATGAAGCAGAATATCATGCGGTCATTAAAGGTATGGAAATTTGCATTCAAAAGGAATACAGAGTTGTTTCCTTTCGTACAGATTCGCAATTGGTAGATCGTGCAATTGAAAAGCAATTCGTGAAAAACAACCAATATTCACCACTCTTAGAAAAAATTTTAGAACTATCAAAGCAATTTGACTTATTTTTCATTAAATGGATTCCAAGTAAGGAAAACAACGTGGCTGATCAACTTGCAAGAAATGCTATTCATAACCAATCGTGATGAAATAAATTAAAGTAGTTGAAAGAGTGAAATGAATGAAAAAATTATTTGCAGATGGAAGTTTATTATTTGTTGCTTTTATATGGGGAGCTACTTTTGTTGTAGTACAAAATGCTATTCAATTTTTACCACCACATTTATTTAATGGAATACGATTTCTTTTAGCTGCTATCATCTTATCATTGTTTGTACAAAGAAAAGGAAAGCAAATCATTTCAATGAAAATAATTAAAGCAGGTACTTTTTTAGGTTTCTTTTTATTTATAGGATACGCGTTTCAGACTGTGGGTCTTATTTACACAACATCTTCAAAAGCTGGATTTATTACAGGTTTAAGCGTAATGATTGTTCCCATTCTTGCTGTATTCTTTTTAAAAGAGAAACCAAAACTTATTGTTTTCATAAGTGCTGGAATTGGAACTGTTGGTCTTTACTTTTTAACATTAGCTGGTATATCAAAGATTAGCTTTGGTGATTTCCTGGTCTTTATTTGTGCAATCGGCTTCGCATTTCACATTGTGTTTACAAGTAAATACTCTGAGCAACACCCTGCGCTTCCTTTAACGATTATCCAATTAGTAACCGTGTCTTTACTAAGCTTTCTTAGCTCTTATCTATTTGAGAACCAAACAGTTTCACTTGAGCAGATTTTACATCAAGACGTTATCTTTGCATTACTCATAACATCAATTTTTGCAACGGCTATCGCCTTTTATGTCCAAACAAAATTCCAACAATTCACAAGTGCAGCAAGAGTTGCCATTATTTTTGCAATGGAACCTGTTTTTGCTGCACTAACAGCATTTATGGTTATTAATGAACGCCTGTCAATTTACGGATTAATTGGGTGCTTTTTCATTTTTACAGCAATGATAACGACAGAAATACCAAAGCTGTTTCCGTTAAAACGAGAAATAAAGCAAACAAATATATAAACGTGCGATTATAAATGGGATGAGATGATAAAATTAAAATTTTCCATCCCTTATTAAACCTTAAACTTCAAATTAAGTGTAATGATTCCATGAAAAGAAGTGCTTCTTTACGATTGGTTATCTCCTCTGATTTAAAATTCTCTAATAGAGAAATAAAAAATGAACCATCAAATTCCTTTTGAATTTTTAAGGTTAATTCTATCGCAATAATGACAACTTCATCTTGAGTATCCGTGTAGTGTTGACCAAATTCTATAAATCCATTTGCGTCATCTCCTAATACAAACCCCTTACTTATTAAATAATCAACATAATCACTAACCGTTCCAAACATATTTAGATTCATCCTTTTACCTGTTGGTCTATTTTGATCTTATCTAAAAATGTCGACAAATTCCATCATTTTTTTCAATTCATTACCAATCTATCCGACTTTTTTCTCTATAAATTATTACGTATTTTTTAAGCAATAGGTGATAATACAAATGGAGGTGGATATCATATGAGTAGTGAAAAAAGAGGAAATAATCGAGGAAGAAAAGCACCTAGTGTTAATCCACAGGGACATGCAGCTGATGTTGAATTCTCTATGGAACCTAAAAGTAAACTAGAAAATGCAGCTAAGAAAAAAAACACAAAATAGTATATATAGCATGCATGTTGACGTTATCCCATACTTCGTCCATGCATGCTATATAATTTAGCCTAGTTATGCATTAGATTGCTTCTTCTTGAGTAAACATAATATTTTTAAGCAGAGACTGGATCCCTCTTAATTCATGTTCCTTAATAATAGAAAGTGCTTTTTCTTCTTCTATAAGGAGAACTGACTCGTTTAATAAACATTCTAATGGGGCTTCACAATTAATTTCAGCTAATTTTCTTGAAAGGTGAAGCATCTCTATATCATTTTCAATTTTCGTTTTTTGCCCCTTTGTAAGTTCTGAAAGACAAAGAAGTAGTTGGTCTATCGATTTATATTGAGAAATCAATTTAAATGCTGTTTTTTCTCCAATTCCCTTTACTCCCGGATAGTTATCACTTGAATCTCCCATTAATGCCTTTACATCAATGAGCATACGGGGTTCAATTAAAAATTCTTCAACATATGATTCTTTTGTATAATGTTTATAATTTCCTATGCCTTTTTGTAAAATTAATACATCTACACTATCATTTAATAATTGGAGTATATCCTTATCCCCTGTTATGATGGAAATTTTCATTTCATTTTCAAACTTCTTCGTTAAAGTTCCAATGCAATCGTCAGCTTCAAAGCCTTCAATACCAATATTCGTAATATTAAGTGCTTCTACCACTTCTTTAGCCAAATCGAATTGAGGCTGTAATTCAATCGGTGCTTCAGGTCTATTGGCTTTGTAATCAGTAAATAGATCATTTCGATAAGTTTTACTTCCCATATCCCAGCAGCAAACAATATGCGTTGGCTTTGTATATTCTATAACAGCAAATAAATGCTTTACTAATCCTGTTACTGCATTCGTCGGAATTCCTTTGCTATTGATCATAAATTGACCATAAACTGATGTTGAAAAGAATGAAC
The DNA here is from genome assembly GCF_903166545.1 of Metabacillus schmidteae. Taxonomy (NCBI): domain Bacteria; kingdom Bacillati; phylum Bacillota; class Bacilli; order Caryophanales; family Bacillaceae; genus Metabacillus; species Metabacillus schmidteae. The sequence goes on from NZ_CAESCH010000001.1 coordinate 3,508,912, forward strand.
GAAAAAGCAATGCCATTCCATCAACTATTAATAAGTGTTGATCTTTTTCCATTTTATATCCCTCACAATCGGTACGATACTTTCCGAACCTGCATTCTTTTAACCAAGGATTAGTATAACATAAATGATGAGGGCTTGTACTTGGTACTTCAAGTCAATTCAATATATAGAAAAAACCTGTTGAGATGTAGTCTCGACAGGTTTTTAAGAAATTGTTTACTCTTTATTTTTACTGCTTAATTTAAGTGCTTCATTTTGTGCATATGAAGCAAATTCGGTATTAAAATCATTTTTCTTTTTCTTATTATTGTTTCGTTGTGCATTTGCATTACCTAATTTTGTTCGGCCCATAAGATCCTCACCTTTCACTTAAGTTAAGAAAAACATTTATAGTTTTTCTCAGGAGAGCTTTTTTGAATCGAAGATGGCCATGGTAATGTCTAACAATCACTATTCATTTAAGAATAATTATTTACCATATTTTCTTTCCACAAATTCCTGTACCATTTCCTTTGTAACTTTTTTACGCATCGGCACAATCCCTTCTGATGCTAGCCTGTTCATCTCAGACGTTACCTGATTAATAGGTTCAACTTCAAATGGTTTCGAATTTACACAGCGAAAAATAGCTTCTTCTATTAATGCTTCTCTTTTCGCTTCTAATTTTAAGAAAGATTGAATGTGTTGATGCTGATTATTACTGTGCTGACTTATTGCTTCATGTACGTTACTCATGTCGTTCCACCTCGTTTTTCCATTAACCTTTTAACGTGTTCTTTAGGGTTCCAGCAATTAAACGAATAAGTTGGCTTCGTTTCGTATTTTAAACGACTACAATAATAGATCATTTTTTTATCTTTTCGAATCGCCTTAAAATGTATACACGTTGCACAAACTTGATACGCTTTTGAATCCAACCTTTTTCCCCCTGCACATTAAATGAGTTTTATCAGTAAATTGTATCATAAAATTAATGATGTTGAAGATTATTCTCTTCTATTAATTGAACACTTTCTGTAATGACAGCTAACTCTGTTTTTAAGTGATCTGTGTCTTCATGACGGATATCCAACAAAGCTGAAAAGCCTTCCTCAGTTTGTTTTTTTACCTCTTGTATTAGGAGGTGATGAGATGATCCAATTGCATCACTATAATATTTTGAAAATTTTTCAATATATTCATTTAATATACTTGAAATAGGTGTATCCATTTTTGTAGATAAGTCATCAGACATGATCTTTTTCTCATTGCGCTCAAAGAAAGATTTTGTATTCTTAAATAACTTCAAAGCCGGCTGAATAGTTGCCAGCATACTTGATGAAAATTCAACAGCAATTGTTGGTGTTTGAATTTCGGGAAACTCAATTGTAGCAAGTGTAACATTTTTAGACTTTTTCTTTATGAGCTGTACAATCCGGCTGAACTCACCATCTAAGGTTTTGTTAATAACTTTTTCTATTCTTAATGATGTAGCTTGCAGTTCTTGAATTAATTCAAATTCTACCGTTCTGACAAGCTCTTCTAAACAAATTTTTAACGCTTGTTGAATGTCAGCATTTTGGTTAAATATGCTCGGATGGAAGCTCTCCTTAAAAAAGTCATTAAATCGGAAAAATAGACGCTGCTTCACGTAAAAAATCAGCTCTTCTATTTCTTTAGAAATAGATGTAACAATATGGTCATGAGATAAATTTGCTATTTCATCGTTGACATTCATTTGCTCTTGCAGAAGGCTTTCTCTTCTCTCCTCTTTTTCCTTGCCACTCAACTCGGCAGCATGAATAAGAGATTGAATCCTTTCCTTGCAACGATTTAAATCTTCCTTAATTGATAAAAGAGTTGTATTCGTTAATTCCTCTTTAATAAATGTATTGAACTGTTTTTGAAATTCAAAATAGTCTTTTTCTTCATCTACTTGGCCTGATAAAACATTTAAACTAGATACTCCAAATAGACGTACATTTCTTATCTCATGTTTTAAAAACTGATCTTTAATATAAGACTTAACAACATTCACTTCTTCTTCATCTTTAGCTAAATCGACTGCGTTGATAATGAAGAACATTTTATCTAGTGTAAAAGAATCCTTAACCCTTCCTAATTGTCTTAAAAATTCCCGATCACCTTTTGAGAATGGGTGGTTGTAATAAGTGACATAAAGAATAGCATCTGCCTTTTTAATATATTGAAACGCTACATCTGTATGTCTTTTATGCAAAGAATCTGCTCCTGGCGTATCCACCAATGTTATACCTGCCCTTGTAATCGAGCAGTCAAAATAAACAATGACCTCTTCCACTAAACATGCCTTTTCTTCCTTAGCAACAAAGTCCTTAAATGAATTCGTATCCGATTGTACGGTAAGTCCTACACTTGTTAACGTTTGATAATCCACTATCGCTTTATGATACTTTGCTATCTGTTCAGTTTCGTTTTTATTTTGGCCTTGATAGTTCTGAAGAATTTCTGCCAAGCTCTCAATCGTAAAGTTCTTATTATTCAAAGAAGGGATACTAATCATTATTTCCTTCATTAACATCTCTTTTGATTTCAATTTCACTTCAACTAACCCATGTGCCTTTTCAGGTGTTGGCGGAGCTATTTTATTTATCGTCGCTGTCGTCGGATTAGGAGATGAAGGTAACAGTCTTTCTCCTATAAGTGCGTTAGCAAAGGAAGATTTTCCTGCACTGAAGGCACCGAATAATGCAACAGTAAAGGAGCGGTTTTTAAAACTGTTAATCTTCCCTTCAAGTGACTCTGTAAATTGCTTAAACCCTTGGATATTGTCAAGACGTTTGACAGCCTGCTCTGCACTCTTTATAAACTCATCCCTCTTACTGTAACGAGTATTGTATTGAGGCTTTGATAATTGATCCTCTCTTGATTCTTCAGCAGCCACTACCTTTTCTTGTAATCGGATGTCTTTTGTTACTTTCTTATATGTCTGATGCTCATTTAACCATTTTTCTTCATTATGAGTTGAATCAAATATTCCATTATTTATTTCCTGCAGTGAATGTCGATATTGCTCAAGTGTCTCGAACTTGAATAAAATCTCTTTATAATGGCCAATTCTTTCTTTTTCGCTCTTTACACTTACATTTATTTCATCGATTTGCTCTTGAATTTCTTTATTTATACCATCCATCATCTTTTTAAATAAGTCCATAACTTGATGCTTACTTTGCTTTTTGATTAATTCACTAACATCGGAGGAATACGTTAAAATATACTGATTATTAAACGAAGCACCTGTTTTTATTGCATCAGATACTAGTTGCTCTGGAACGTTGATGGAAAACGATTGAGCTTCTTGAATACGCTTTGGATCATGAATTTCATATGTTTGAATAAATTCTTTAAGTAATGTTATAAAGTGCCATGAAATTTGCGTTTCTGTATTTTTCATCAGACTGTCATATAATTCTTTTTTTCTTTTTTCACGTTCTTGTTCGGTTTTAGACTTCGAAAAAAGTAAACCAACCTTAAAAGAAGGATCTGCAGCCTCAATAAACGCTGAAGCCTTATCCCTTGTTTCAAATGGAATTAAGTTAGCACTTTTTAATATTGCTGATACTTTTTCTTCTGTATCTAAGACAAGCTTTTCCATCTTCTCTTCTTTCTGCTGTATCTGCGCAAGTAAACGATTCAATTTGTTTGTATAATCCTCTAATCTCTCTCGAATCTCATCCTCGTTTTGCTCTGTTAGATCAAGCTGTTCCTCATATTTGTCAATATGTTCCGACACAACTTGTGTAATTGATTGAGAAATATTTTGATCCAGAAATCTATTTTTATCCTGAATGACAACTCTAATTAACTCTTTCACTTTTTCTAAATCATTATAAGGATGTTGATCGTTTCTTAAGGTAGTAAAGAACACGTCTTGCGGATGTAGTCCTACTTCTGCAAATGATCCCTCAATGTTCTGTCTAAAGTCTTGGAAACGAATTTCTTTTTCCTCATGTTTATCAATTTGATTGACAATCAAGAAAATCATTTTATTTCGACTCTTCATTTCTTGGATAAATGAAAGATTCTCTTCTGATTGAACATGATTGTAGTCGGTTACATAAAAAATAATATCAGCTAAATGAAGCATTGATTCTGTTGACAATTTATGTGCTGCATCTGTGGAATCAATCCCAGGTGAATCCATAATGACAACATCTTCTGCTAAGTTGTCATAAGGTTTCTTAATACGGATCCTCTCAATATCGTCCCCTTGTTTACAATATTCCTTGATTTGTTCTATTGAGTAGTCACCTGATAATTCAATACTTTCTTTTGCTGCAGAATATAAAGTTACCTGCTCTATCCCATTTTCCAACATAACAAGGTTAGCACTTGTAGGAATTGGACTTGTCGGTAAAATTTGCTCATCTAAAAGTTTGTTTATCATAGATGACTTTCCTGCCGAAAAATGGCCGGCAAAAGCAATATACAATTTTTCTTGTTCAAGCTTATGAGCCATTTCGACTAATTTAATCGCATTTTCATGATCTTTTTCATCGATCATTTCATGAAGATTAATAATGGTTTGCATCAAATGTTTTGATTTTACAACAGTTGTCATGTTTATCCCCTTCACTAATGGCACTTTCAATTTGATAACTACATTTTACAGAATTATATGCAAATTTGCTATTATCGTTTTGTAGAAAAAAGAATAAAGGCTCACAACAACAAGCTGTGAGCCTAAAAACTACTATATAAAATGTTCAAAATTATTATGCTTTTTGGGTATCAATATTTTTTAGTATGTAGCCAATTAACAGACTATACGTAACAACGGTACAACCGACAAATAACATCGTCATATTCGCAGCAGACCTCCATATTTATGAGAATGATTTTCAACACAATCATATTCTATCATCAATGATAATCATTTTCAATGGAACTTTTGATATTTTTAGAAAAATCTTTCTTAGTTACCTTTTCGGTGAAAATCTGGACTTAACCGGAAAGACTTCATGATAATTCGTATATGTTTGAAGAGCGGATTCTTCAGCAGGAATTCTTATCGTCATCATCACTACATTCATGATCGTAAACAGAATTGCAGTTATATACGCATGAAATAATAAAGGTAGTAATAAAATTTCAACCGCTACAACAATATAATTCGGATGTTTTACAAATTTGTACGGTCCCCGTGAAATGACCACATCACCTGGAACAATCATTATTTTCGTGTTCCAATAATTCCCTAGTGAAAATACTGCCCAATACCGTAAAACCTGTGTCAAAAACAGGATTGGAAACATAACAATCCATATGTCTGTTAACCCTCTTTGAAAAACTTGCACTTCTATAAAAAAGGAGATTAAAAAGAGCAGATGTAAGGACACAATATAAGGATAATGGTCACTTCCATGCTCAATTCCACCTCTATTCTTCATCCACTTTTCATTTTTTCTTGCAATAAACAGCTCAGTTATTCTTTGTGCGATTAAAAAGAAAAAGACAATGTAAAACATACCTTATCATTCCTCCCATTGAACAAGTAACATTTCAGAGCTAAATCCAGGTCCGAGAGCACCAATTAAACCATACTCTTTCGCTTTACCTAGTTCCCTTTGGAGATATAATTCTAAAACATACATAACCGTTACAGATGACATATTTCCATGGTTTATTAATACTTCTTTTGAAATTTGTAATTGTTCTTCTGAAAAACCAAGACCTTCTTTATAAGCATCGATTACTTTTTTTCCTCCCGGATGGGCAATGAAGTGGTTTATATCGTCTAATTTCATTTTATTTTCTTCCAAGAAATCAATAACTTGTGGTCGAAGCCACTTTTTAATAATCGAAGGAATATCTCGTGAAAAAATAACATACAGCCCATTATTTTTAATTTCCCACCCCATTACATCCTCGGAATTGCGCATCATTGTTGATCTTGTATCAAGTATTTTAGGGACAGAATGTAATTTGGATTTTGATTTCCAATCAACATTTTTTCCCGCCACACAAGTACATGCAACACCATCTGCAAAAAGGGATGTACCAATTAAATTACTTTTTGACCTATCATCATGTTGAAAAGTTAAGCTGCATAATTCCACTGAAATAACAAGAACCGTCGAGTCTGGATAGGCCTTACAATATTCATAAGCACGAGACAAGCCTGAAGCCCCTCCAGCACATCCCAATCCCCAGATTGGAATTCGCTTTGTCGTTTCTTTAAAAGGCAAGGCATTCATTATTTTTGCCTCTATACTTGGAGTTGATAATCCAGTTGTGCTTACAAAAAAGAGTGCATCAACCTCTTCATACTTGATATTGCTATGTAATAACGCTTTATTAGAAAGGCAATTTTCCACCGCTTCAATACCATGTTTCACTGCTGTTTTAATATAAAGATTATTTTTCTCTTCAAACGATCGGGGCTTTTTGTACCATTCAACAGGCTGTGCAAATTGCCGTTTTTCTATTTCACCATTTTTAAAAACGGGTAAAAGGCGATCAAAATCTTTAAATGAATCCTCAAATATTTCTTTTGCAAATTCTATAGTTGAATCTTGAGTCAATTCATATTGAGGAATAGATTTTCCTACCGATAAGATATAGGCCAAAGTCACTTCACCTCATTATTCTTCAAGCAGTAATATCATCAAAATGTATTTACTTACTTTACTTTTTCCAAAGAAGCTAAATTTATCCAAAAATAAAAACCTCTCCGACTTGAGAGGTTAGTTGACTTTAGACTTTATATCATACCCCTGCCCTGTTAAAATTTGATGGGAATATAATTTTAATATATCTAATAAAACTTAATTAATTTAATAATTCTTTTTATTTCACATGATATAGAATCTTAAACAGTAGCAATCGCGTTTCTATTACTGAAGATCGTTATTAAAGACATTAAGTCAACCTTCCCACACGTAGTCTTTTTCCATTAAATGTAATTATCTCTCATTCGTTTTATATCTTCTCTAGGTGGCAATCCGAACATCCGGGAGTATTCTCGACTGAATTGCGATTGACTCTCGTACCCCACCTTAAATGCAACGTTTGCTACATCTGTTGGATCATCCAATAACAAACGCCTAGCTTCCTGCAATCTCAATTGTTTTTGAAACTGAATGGGACTCAATGCGGTTACATCTTTAAAATGTCTGTGTAACGATGAAACACTCATATTGGCAATTTCGGCAAGCTCCTCAATTCGAAGAGACTTTTCTACATTTTTTATAAGATAGTCTATAACTTCTCTTATTCTAGACGCATTGCTACCTTCTACTGCTATTTGCTCAAGAGATCCACTATGTGGACCTTGTAAGATCCAATAGATAATTTCTTTTTTTATTAATGGAGCAAGGACAGGAATATGCTTTGGATTGTCTATTAAACGAGCTAATCTTAGAACTGCATCTATCAAAAACGGTTCTACTTCGCTAACAAACATAGCTCTTTTAGTGTTCTTTTCCTGTATAAATTTAATATTTGTTTCATTTAGTACGTTCAAAATTTGGCCTGGTGTAAATTCAAGTTTGAGAGCTAGATAGGGTGATTCTTTTGAGGCTTTAACCACTTGTCCTGTAACCGGCAAGTCAACGGATGCCACAATATAGTGACCGGAACCGTACAAAAAGCGTTCCTTTCCCAATAAGACCTCCTTCTCTCCTTGGAGGATTATACAAAAAGACGGCTCGTTAACTCTAGAAATGGGTTCAGTAATCATGGATTCGCGGATAAGAAATAAAGAGGGTACTGTTGTAGAATGGACACCATCCTGTTTTGAATTGCGCATAATAAGGTTAACAAGTTCATTATTTTGTTTGTGGGTTTTTTCAGACATATCTTATATTCTCCTTTTCTTCAACTTGGGTTATTATATCTGATATTTATTGAATGAGGAAGAATGATTGAGAGGATTAGGCAAAAACTTGATAGGAATATAATAACGGTTTCATTATTATTTATGACATAATGAATTGTAGGTAATTATGATAAATGTGACAAGTATACAAAGAGAGGAACGATCAAATGGAGTATGTGAAACTTGGTAATACAGGCTTAGATGTATCTCGATTTTGTCTTGGATGTATGGGTTTTGGGGACGCTGACAAATGGCTTCATCAATGGGTAATTAATGAAGAAGAATCTCGTACTGTCATAAAAAAAGCCCTAGAGTTAGGGGTTAATTTTTTTGATACAGCAAACGTGTACTCACTTGGTACCAGTGAGGAGTATCTTGGTCGAGCTTTGAAAGATTATTCAAATCGTGATGAAGTTGTGATAGCAACTAAAGTACATGGACAAATGCATAAAGGTCCAAATGGTTCTGGTCTCTCTAGAAAAGCAATTATGAGTGAAATTGATAAAAGTCTTAAGAGATTGGAAACTGATTATGTAGATCTTTATATCATCCATCGCTGGGATTACACTACTCCTATTGAAGAAACAATGGAAGCATTGCATGATATAGTGAAGTCAGGAAAAGCAAGATACATAGGTGCATCTGCCATGTACGCTTGGCAGTTTCAAAAAGCATTATACGTGGCTGAAAAAAATGGCTGGACGAAGTTCGTTTCCATGCAGAACCACCTCAACCTAATCTACCGTGAAGAAGAAAGAGAAATGCTGCCTTTTTGTAAGGAAGAGAAAATTGGTGTCACTCCATATAGCCCTCTTGCTTCAGGGAGATTAACACGGGACTGGTCTGTTACCACACATCGTTCTGAGACAGATCAAATCCAAAAATCAAAATACGATGCGACTGCTGATGCTGACAGACTAGTAGTTGAACGAGTAGCATTTATTGCAAAAAAACACGGTGTTCCTCTAACACATATTGCACTTGCTTGGTTATTACAAAAAGAAACAATAACAGCGCCAATTATTGGGGCGACAAAAGTATCGCATCTTGAAGATGCTGTAGGTGCTTTACAAGTAAAGCTTATACCTGAAGAAATTGAGTTTCTTGAAGAGCCATATGTCCCTCATAGAATAGTAGGACATAGTTAATTTGAATATGTTTAGAAGCAAACCCAATTTACTTGATAGGTAGATTGGGTTTTGTCAAAAAGACTTAATCATACTAAAGGAGGCATGCGATTTGGAACGCCTATGGTCGAAGTCATTTATCTTTATGGTTTTAGGGATGTTTTTCTTATTTACTGCGTTTTATATGCTGTATCCAACACTGCCACTCTACATAAACGAAAGAGGTGGAAGTGAATCACAGGTAGGCCTAGCCATGGGTGCCTTTATGTTGTCTTCCGTTATCTTTCGACCTTTTGTAGGCGCATTGTTAGATAGATTTGGTAGACGTCCCTTTATTATTTGGGGAGTCCTTTCCTTTGCAGCAGCTATGTACATGTACAATTGGATGGGCGGAATTATGATTTTAATGATTCTAAGAATCTTGCACGGAATGACCTGGGCAGTTTCCACGACCTCCATCATCACCGCTGTTACAGATTTAATTCCGTCCGGTCGGCGCGGAGAGGGGATGGGATGGTCTGGCATGGCTATGACATTAGCTATGGCAATTGGTCCCATGTTCGGACTTTGGATCACTCAAAATTTATCCTACCATTCTCTATTTCTTATTGCAGTCATTATTTCCGTCTTAGCACTAGTTTTATCATTCTGTGCAAAAACAACGTTTACACGTCCAACAGAAGTGAACAAAATAGAACTGTTCGAAAAATCAGTCCTACCCATTACAATATCTGTCTTTTTGCTGTTTATCGCATATGGTGGCATAACTAGCTTTATACCACTGTTTACTGACTCGATAAAGGTCAACTCGGGGACATTCTTTTTGGTATATGCAGCCACTCTCGTCCTTATCCGTCCCCTTGCCGGAAAGCTTTCCGACAGATATAGTGAGGCGTTTGTCATCATTCCGGGAATGGTTATTACCATTACTTCCCTAATTGTTTTAAGTTACTCAGTCAATTTACTTGGAGTAATCATTTCGGCTTGTTTATACGGTATTGGATTTGGCTCTGCACAACCTGCACTTCAAGCAGCAACACTCCGTCTTGTTAACCCAGAACGTACAGGTGTAGCCAATGCGTCTTTCTCCACAGGAGCTGACCTTGGCATTGGTCTAGGTGCGATCATATTAGGTTGGGTTTCCCAATACTCGAGTTATCAAATGCTGTTCACTGTTAGTGCCTTGTCAGTTTTGTTTTCATTACTCATGTTCACCTTTTTTGTAAAAACTACCTTGAAAACAAACAAGCTACCCCCTCGAAAATCTAATACTCTTTCATCTGAAACAAGTTAAACTTAGTCTGGATAAATGTCAATTGTATTCAATTTTTCTTATTTTTTTATTCTTAATGTATCATAAAATTTAGAAACAAGCCGACTACCTTTTATTATAGGAGGTCGGCTTGTTTCTATAATCTAGAAAATTACATATATGACGATCTATTAGATTGATTCAAATGAAACTTTATTTGTTATTGTTGATATTCACAATATTCCATTAGTTATAATACTCAAGCTCCTCTGGTGAAGGCTGCTCAATGATTTGCAACCACTGCTTTAAGTTTACTACTGGTTTAACAAAAGGAGCATCTGGCTTCTGAGCAGTCCTAGACCTAATACGGTAAAGAGCACGTCTTCTGATTATCGATAAAATGGATCCTACAGTTAGCTCTAATTCTATATAATTATAGGCAGAGGAGAGATTATTCATATTATAAATCTATACAATCCTCTCTAATAAATCCTCTACCTTCTCTGCCACCATTCAACAACTCCAACATACGCATTTGCAACGAATTGGACAATTACATCTTCATTTTGACCAAATCTTTCCCTTTCGTAATGTCGACATCATTCTTGAACTCTTCAATATTAAACCTCAGGAACCTGCTACGAAAATATGTAGCTTCTTCACTCGCTAACATGGTTGAAAAGAACAAAAAATTACTCTCGAAGTATTCCATATTAGGAAAAATAATAAAACAATAAGAATTCCTGAAGACACCCAATTAAAGAACTTTATAAATTCCAAAAAAACGAAGATCCAAATATTTATTTGGTTCCCCTTTTTTTCTTAGTTCTGAATTGTTTTTTTCTCATTATCCCCAGATATCTGCTAACTCCCAGGCATCAAGGTTCAATAATTGAACCTCTCCTTCTTCTGAGAATAATACCACAAAAACACTTGATGGATCTGGATAGATTCGGGCAGTCATCACGGTTTCGCCATCATTGATAAATACTTCTACTGAAGAACGATCTATAAAAATATGAAATATAATCGTTTCCCGTTCCTTTAGATCAAGCAGACATCTTCTAATACCGCATTCTCCCTTTCCAGAGTGATTACGGTCTACTGTTACTTTTTGTGAATCTTGATCATAGTAAATGGTTGTTTTTTCTTGACGGTCTTCAGACGTGCGAATATTCATACCAAACCTTTTAGCGGAACATCCTTTTAATGAGAACTCAGCAATAATCTCCAAACATTGTCCTTTAATAGTTGCTAATCGATGAATTTCAGAAATCACCATTCTGTTCAATGATTGGTGTTCACCTCTTAGTTTTTTTAATTCTTCGATAGGAGTCATCACAAGTTTGTTGTGTTCATTTAGCTTAATTTCACGGGGAATTGTCATAGCACCAGCCCAGCCATGCTCTTGCTCAGGCATTTGAGATTCCCACATGCTCATCCAGCCTAGGACAATTCGTCTTCCTTTATCATCGAGAAAAGATTGACCTGCATAAAAGTCAAAGCCCTTATCTAACTCAATAAAATCGCCATATTCGAATTTTTTTGTATCATAACTAAATTCACCAACATAATATCCGTTTTGGTAGAGATTTTGATAGAGATCTCCTTCCGGCTCAATTCCTTGTGGTGAAAATAAAAGAATGTGTTTTCCATCCAGCTCAAAGAAATCCGGGCATTCAAACATATAACCCATTTTTCCGGTACTTCTAGCAATATCCCCTTTATATTCCCAGTCAACTAGATTGGTAGATTCATAAAGAATAACATTTCCTAATTGATCGACCCGATTGCCTAATACCATATACCATTTTCCATCATGCCGCCATACCTTTGGGTCACGAAAATGCGGGGATCCATTTTCAGGAGGCTCTGATATGACAGGATTGTTTGGATGTTTTTCAAAGTGAATACCATCCGTGCTTTCTGCAATACATTGGTACTCAATAAACTCATCTTTTTCACTATCTGTATTAACATGCCCAGTATAAATAAGCGTCAACTTTCCATTATGATCTACTGCACTTCCTGAGAAGCAGCCGCTTTTGTCATAATCCTCTCCAGGTGCAAGGGCGATAGGGAGATGTTCCCAACACACTAAATCCTTACTTTTCATATGGCCCCAGTGAATCGGACCACCTTTTGGACTGAATGGGTGGTGCTGATAGAAAACATGGTACTCACCATTCCACTGAATTAATCCGTTCGGATCATTAATCCAGTGTGCAGGAGCCATGATATGAAAGCCTAACCGATAAGGGGTGTCTTTTACCTTTTCACTTGCCTTTTCTACTGCTTTTTGAGCTTGCTCAAGTCGTGTTCGATGATCTGTCATAATTTTCTCCTCTCAAAAATAAGACAAAAGAAAACGATGGAAAATTAGGATGTGGAGAATGTGTTAACATTTCGGAAAACCCCCAAACTAATTTTTCATCGTAAACTTGTTTATCTTAGTTTTTATATTTCCTTCAAATGCCAAACATAACTTTGGAAATCACCGCGTATTTCCGCAGGGATACTTAAACCGACATAGCTTAGTTCATCACCGCCATACACCTGATCAGTTCCTGCTACCTGATATGTTTTGTCTGGATCAATACCTGTTACTTTCACATATTTTAATGGTGCTGCAGGTTCAGCTAAAATGGAAAAATAAAATACATAGGCTTCTGTTTTGTCTTTATTTACAAATAACCATGATGTTTCATTGCCTTCAAACGGACTTTGCAGACGATAGAAATCACCAAATTGAATTAACTTTCTAATTTCCTTATATTTCTCTACTTGTGTTTTTACAGCTTCTTTTTCTTCATCTTTTAGTTTTGTTAAGTCTAACTCATATCCTAAGTTCCCGGACATAGCGACATCGCCGCGCATTTTCATTGAAGTAATCCGGTTAACTTGATGATTTGGTACAGCAGATACATGTGAACCCATTGAAATAATTGGATAAACCAGACTTGTTCCATATTGAATTTTCAATCGGGAAACGGCGTCTGTATTATCACTTGTCCATGTCTGCGGCATATAATAAAGCATACCTGGATCAAATCTTCCACCACCGCCTGAACAGCTCTCAAATAAAATATCCGGGAATGATGTTGTGATATCTTCCATCACCTTATACAATCCAAGCATATAACGGTGTGCTGTTTCTCTTTGTCGGTCGGCCGGAAGAATTGCAGAGCCGATTTCTGTCATATGACGGTTCATATCCCATTTTACATAGGAGATTGGTACACTCGATAAAATATCACTTACTCTTTTCGTTATCTCTTTACATACATCTTCTCTTGAGAAATCAAGAATCAATTGTCTTCTACTTTCAGATCGCTCTCGCCCAGGAACATGTAAACACCAATCTGGATGTTCGCGATAAAGGTCACTTTCAACAGAAATCATCTCCGGTTCAAACCACAATCCGAATTGCATATCTATTTCATTAATTTGCTTTGCCAGTTGATCCAGTCCTTTAGGAAGCTTTTCATTGTCTACAAACCAATCACCTAATGACGTGGTATCATCATTCCTTTTTCCAAACCAGCCATCGTCCAGGACAAACAATTCAATTCCTACTTCTTTTCCTTCTCTAGCAATATCCATGATTTTCTCTGCGTTAAAATCAAAGTACGTTGCTTCCCAGTTATTTACTAAGACCGGACGTTCTTTATCCCGATAAGTTCCCCTTACAAGTCGTGTTCTATATAACTCATGGTAGGTTCTTGACATACCACCAAGTCCCAAGGAAGAGTAGACCATTACTGCCTCTGGTGTTTGAAATTCTTCACCTTGTTCTAGTTTCCAACTAAAGTCAAATGGATTAATTCCCATTGTCACCCGTGTTGTTTTAAATTGATCAACTTCAGCCTGGGCAAGAAAGTTTCCGCTATAGACAAAGTTAAAGGCATATACTTCGCCTGTCTCCTCAGTAGTCCCTTTTCTTAACAAAGCAATAAACGGATTATGCTGGTGAGAACTTGCACCGCGTGTGCTTTCAATGGACTGAATTCCATGGCGAAGAGGTTGTTTTTCAATAAACCGTTCTTTTACATGTGCTCCATGCAAATGCAGAAAATCAAAGTCCGCATCTCTAAAATCAACAGAAAGACTATGTGCAGACAGTACTTTTAATGATTCTGAACCTTGATTGATTAAGCGTGCAGACCTTGTAATAACATTGAAGTTTTCATAAGCTGTATAACTTAACACAACCATTAAGCCTGTTAATGAATCCTTCATCGTTATTTCAAGTGTTTCTGACTCCTGATCGTTTTCAACATATGTTGACGGCAGCCCTTCAAGAGCACGTTTTCCTTTATAAATAGTATGTGAATCATATCGTAGATCTGTCACGGTTGAACCATTTTCCAACTGTACTTGATAAGCCGGCTTTCGAAAATCGGTATTCCCATATTGCGGATACTCCTGAGGCAATGTGTCTAAAGAAAATGTCCGATCATGCCTCTGTTCGTATGGATTACCGGAAAATCCACGATCGACCTGCTGGATATGATTTGAATGGCGATATTCGTTTACCTTTTTCCCCCAATATAGATGGAGTAAATAACCATCCCGAACGATTTGCATGACATAACTTGTATCTTTGGCTTTTATATGAAAGACTTTATTTTCCTCTTGATAATGAATTCCCAATTTTAAACAACTCCTCAAAGCGTAGTGTTGATCGAAGTTTTACAGGCAGTTTACTAAACTGCCCTTAAATTCTGCCTTTCTTTATTTAATTGCTCCTTTCACAACTCCACCAATAATCCATCTTTGTGCAAATAGATAAACGATGACCATCGGGGCAAGGGCTAATAAATATGAAGCAAATGCAAGGTTATAATCTGCTCCAAATTCCGTTTGGAACACATATTGTACAAGTGGTAATGTTGCATGTTCTGAATCACTTAAAATGACTAATGGCAGTAAGAAATCATTCCATGCCCACAGACAAGTTAAGATTCCGACTGTTGCATTAATAGGTGTTAACAATGGGAAAATAACCTTCCAAAACACACCCCACGTACTACATCCATCTACAATCGCCGCTTCTTCAAGTTCTTTCGGTATGGAACGAATGTATCCAACATAGATAAAGATATTCATAGCCATTCCATATACGACATACAGCAAGATAAGACCAGCAGGATTATTTAGCCCTAGTGCGGAAGTCTGCTTTACAATAGGAAGCATTATAATCGGAAACGGAATAAACAACGCACTGACGAAATAGAAGTACAAGCCTTTAAAAAATTTCCGGTGCATATTTCTTGCAATCGCATAAGCAACCATAGAGTTTGATAGAATCGTAAACAGAAGCGTGAAAATTGTAATGATCGCGCTGTTTTTGAGTGCATTAAAGAAATTCGTCGCTTCAATAGCTCTCGTAAAGTTTTCCCAATGAAATCCAACCGGGAAGGAAAGTGCTGATTGAGCAAGTTCCTGCGGTGTTTTTAACGCAATAGAAACAGCCATATACAAAGGGATGAGGATAAGAAGTGCTCCCAAGGATATTAAGATTGTGACTGGCAAGTTTGTTCCTTGTTTCATTACATATCCATCTCCCTTTTTTGAAGTATTTTTAACTGGAATACAGAAATAACAAAGATTAGGATAAAGTAGATCACGGCATTAGCAGATTGATAAGCAAATTCTCCTCCGCTAAATCCTCCATTATAAATTAATAGAGAGATAGAGGTTGTCTCATATCCCGGACCTCCTCCTGTCATGGCAACAATGTGATCAAATACCATAAGTGAGTTTTTCATTGATAACACCATGTTAATGGTGAAGAACGGTGCAATGATCGGGAAGGTAATTTTCCAGAATTGTTGCCATGTATTAGCCCCATCAAGGCTTGATGCTTCATACAATTCTGTTGGAACAGTTTGAAGACCTGATAAATATAAAATGATATTGAACGCACACGCTTGCCAAATAAAAACCAGCAAAATTCCAATCCAGGCAAGATCAGCATTTCCAAGTATATTCGATGTTAGAAATTCAATATTGTATTTTTCACCGATATCCGGAAGAATATTTGTAAAAAAGAAATTAAAAATAAAGCCCACTATTAAAACACTTAAAACATTTGGCAGAAAGTAAATTGCCCGAAAAAAATTCCTTCCTTTAATTTTTGCATTTAATCCAACTGCAATTAAAAGGCTAAAGATATTAACAAGAATCGAGGCAAACACTGCAAATTTAAATGTAAAAATATAAGAATCTTTTACAACTGTATCTTTAAAAAGATTGATATAGTTTTTAAATCCTACAAAGTCATAATCTAAACTAATTCCATTCCAATTGGTAAAAGAATAGTAGATTCCTTGAAGAGCTGGAAAAGTATGAAAAGTAGCAAAAAGAAGAAAAGCCGGAAGAACCATCATATAGAAGGCAATTGTTCTTGAACTTATTTTCCTTTTTGTTTTCACTTCCGATTTAGTAGAAGAAATATGCGGATTATTAACAGCAACATTATCTTTTTTCATGTTTTCACGTCCTTATTTAGGTAGAGAAATTGGGATGAGCCCAATTTCTCCCTTAATAGGTTATTTTCTATCTTGTACTTTTTCCCAATCAGCTTGTAATTTTGTTAGGAACTCATCAACGTCTTTATTAATTACCAATGACTGTAGTGTTTTTTCCGGCATAACCCCTGTTGGAATATAATGATCTGGAAAGTCTGTCAATGAACCTTTTTCAAAACTTGCTTTAAGGTCATCAACTGTTGGATCGTCTTGAGTAATTCCTTGAATAGCCGAGAATGCATTTTGTTCATCTATATATTGTTTTGCATTTTCCTCTTTCAGTAGGAATTCAACAAATTTCTTCGCCTCTTCAGGATGTTTTGAAGACGCTGCCACACCAAGAATTAAATCAACACCCGATATGACTTTGGTTTCATCCGTGTTGTTTGTAGCAGGGAATGGAAATACCCCTAATTCAATATCGGGATTTGCTTTCTTGATTTCCGGAAGTGCCCAAATTCCTTGAAGATACATAGCTGACTCTCCATTGGCAAATGCAGTATTTCCGTCATTGTAGCCTACACCTTGTTGATTTTTATGACCATATTCAGATAATTGTAATAGTTTTTCTGCAGCTTCTTTGTAACGTTCCTCAGCAAGAATATTTCCTTTATTTAATTCACTGTAGAAATCATCTCCTTGCGTATTAGCTGCAAGGGCATTAAAAGCCGGAAGTGTAGTCCAAGCGTCCTTATACGTATGGAAGAACGGTGTCTTACCCGCTTCTTTTACTTTCTCAGCAACTGAAATAAATTCATCCCATGTTTTTGGAACTTCCAGTCCTAGTTCGGCAAAAATGGCTTTATTGTATATAACACCAACAGCGTTTGCCACATACGGAACGGCGAAAACTTCTTCAATTCCTGATACATCTTTCAGCATTTGTACATATGCAGGCTGAATGTTTTCAAGAAATTTATCTTCCGTAACATCTGTAAAGACTCCAGCGTTTGCTAAATCACTATACGTTACATCACCGCCAACACCGATGATATCCGGTATATCACTTTTTGATACTCTTGTACGCAATACAGTTGATGGTTCAGGTGGACTTGCCTGTTCAACATCAATGTTTGGATTTTCTTTTTCAAATTTTGCAATTAACTTATCAATTGTTTGCATTCCTTCACGCTTATGATGGAAAAACTCAATTTTCACTTGGTCTCCACCTGAACTTCCCTCTCCGCCGCCGCAACCTGCAAGGAGCGAAATGGATAAAGCACCTACCGCTAGTAATGACAATGTTTTTTTCATTTGAATTCCCCCGTTTCGTTTATATAAAATTATTTATTTATTAAAAAGTCGTACCGATTTCATATTCTCTGTAAAACGATCCGCCTCCTTAAATTTTAAGTACTACTCCTTTTTACTAGTAACACTCTCCCTATATACAAGCTCGGTAGGAAGAACAATTTTTAAAGGAAGCTCTCTGCCTTTCAATCGATCATACATAAGCTTCACAGCTGTTTTCCCCATTTCAAATGAATGGATTTTTACGGATGATAGAGCCGGAGTAAGATAAGCAGCTGAGTCGATATCATCAAAGCTAAACACCGATATATCTTCCGGGACTTTAATACCAGCCTGATGCAATGCACGAAAAGCACCTAATGCCATCGGATCACTTGCAACAACAATAGCACTTGGCAATTGTCCTCTTCTGATTAATTCCTGCATTAATTTATAACCGCCATTTGGGCCCCATTCCCCAACTAACACACAATCATTTTTATAGAGATTATTTTCTCTCATCACTTTCTCAAAAACTGTTTTTCGTACATCTTCTTTTTCACCTGTTTCTTTGTTGTGTATCCCTTTTACAACAGTCCTCCCACCCAAATAAACAATTTGTTCATGACCATGATAAAAGAGATGTTCCAAGATTTGATTTGTCGCTGTTTCTAAATTTGAAATCACAATATCTACGTTTTTGTCTTCCGGCTCATAATCAACAAAAACGATATTGTTATTTTCATAGTAAATACCTCTTAGTTCTTTCACATCAACTGTCCCTACTACGATTAGGCCATCTAAGGATCTTAATACTTTTCCTACAAGAACATTATTTCCAATTGTTTGAATAGAAGTTATTCTCATTCCATATTGTTCACAAGCTCTCTCAATCCCCATTCTCAGTGACATGAAATATGGATCGTTCACTTCGTCTTCTTCTGTATTAGTGAGAATCAGACCAATATTATGAATCTCTCTTTTTCTATCAGACTTTTCTCGATTTTTTCTTGATGATTTATAGTTTAATTCACCAACTATCTCCATTACTCTTTTGCGAGTATTATCAGAAACAGACAGTGTTGGGTCACTATTTAATAATCTCGATACAGTAGCTGTTGAGACTTTAGCTAATTGAGCAACATCCTTTATCGTCGCCATCTCATCACCCTCCTTTTTTAGTAAATTTTACTTAAATAGTAATATAAATATAACAAGATAAACGCTTACATTCAAGTGCTATTTCTAAAAAAATTATTACAATTACTATTTTTAGTAATTTCCTTTACACTGGTTTTCATCATAAAATGCCCTATTATATAAGGTTCCTTTATTAAATACAGAGTACAGGAAAACAAAAAAATCCAATTTTCCATAAGGAGAATTGGATTTTTTATTATTTACCACACTAAATAAAGGTAGTAAATATTAGTTTAAACACTTATTTATATTTACTAAACAAAAGCGATCAATCTATCTTTTATAAGCTTTATTTTATTAGCTCGATCAGTAAATTTAATTCAAACTCGATATATTAAATCAATATTATTTTCAATATTGTTTATTAAACTAAATTAAGCTACATTAATAGCGTTTACATTTAATTTACTACTTTTATTTTTTTCACTAAGTGTAAATATTGAGATAATCGTAAAGATTAATGCTACAGCACCTAGTAATAAATAAGCTTTATCAAACCCAACTGTATCATACATATTACCTGCAATCGTTGATAAAAAAATCGAGCCGACTTGCTTTGAAAACTGGAATCCAATTAAATAGATAGTAGCTGATAATCTCATATCAAAATTTGCTGAAATGTATTTAAATACCGCTACTAACAAAATCGGTACTTCTGCAGCATGCAGTAGTTTTAATAGACTAATAACGACAGCTCCTTCTGCAAAGCTGGATCCCAGAATTCTAAATGACATGATAAACCCTGCATAGATAAGAGCATTTTTCGCACCGACTTTTCTAATAATAAATGGTGCAGAAATCATTACAATTGCTTCGAGGAAAATTTGTAAGGTAACTAAGTTCCCAAATACAGCTGTGCCTTCTTCTGGTGTAGTAAAGAATTGTGTAAAATATACAGGAAATTGTTGATCGAATACGTCATAGACACAACCAACACCTACAACATATAAGGTAAAAAACCAAAACTTGCTGTTTTTGAAAAGAGCTAGAGTGGATCCTTTCGGTACGACTGATTCAGCTTTTGTTATATGAACATCTGAATGCTCCATCTTTGCAAAGCTAAAAGCAACGGCTAATAAAATAGCGGCAATAGTACAAATCCAGTAGATTAAATTGGGATCTGTATTAAATAAATGCCCTGTAACAAACGTACTTGTTGCAGCACCAATATTCCCAAACACCCTAACACGTCCATACTCAAAATGATCAGCATGACTGACTTTCTCAATATACGCTTCAATTACTCCTACCCCGCCGTTAAAAATCGCACCGAGGTAAGCGCCACCAATAATAGCTGCAAGGATAATATTCGAATGTAACAACGGTGGAAATACATAAACAAAAAACGGTCCAATAAACATTAATAAAAAGATAAACACCCAAAGCAAATTCTTTTTTAACCCTAACTTATCTGCAAGAATACCAAAAAATGGCTGGTAACAGATAGCAGCGATACTAATGGCTGAGAAAATGATTCCAGTTTTCGTTGCACTTAAACCGCCAACTTCCGCTAACCATAAAGATAGAAACATCGTACTTGCAGCCCAGATAAAGAAATAAAGAAAAAAGAATACTCCAAACAGCCAATAATTCTTACTAAGATTTTTTAACATGTTGATCTCCCTCATTCTCTAATTACAGTAAAACGTTTTCATAGTTTTACTAGTAAACTTTTATTTTTACTATCATTAGTTTACTAAATATAACGCATACATACAATATTTTTTAGCTGTTTCATAAATAAACATTAATAAATTAGAAAAAAACATACTTTTTGAGTAAAAAGTATATTAAGTTTACTAAACAAAGGAGTTAACAGAAATATTCCTGATTCACTAACTCCTAATGTACGCACAAAAAAAGAATGGAGCTACGGCGCTACCATCCTTTTAAGAATCTCTCTAATTCAATTCATAAGTAGTTTAGAAGAAAAGCAGTTTATATAACACATTCATTTAATCTATTTCCGAAAGCGCAATTCGGTAAAATTTATCATCCTTGCCCTGCGGGGCACCACGTCCATCCGTATTATTACCAATGAAATAAAGGAAATCTTCTTCAATAAGCACATCACGCATCCTGCCGAGTCCTGTTATGACTTCATGGTATTCATTTGTTTCTAAATCAAATTCCAGTATTGCAGTTCCTCGTAATGCTGCAACATACACTTTTATTGTTATAAACATCCATGCCGGACGGTGCCCAGGTTGCATCTTCACCGGAAGTGAATAAGGGTGAAACCATTCCTTCCTGTTCTTCATGACCCTCAATAATTGGCCAACCATAATTTTGACCAATTTCTATCCTATTAATCTCATCATTTGCATCGTTTCCGTGTTCACTGGCAATTAAATTACCTTCAGACGTCCAGGTAATTCCTTGGGGATTTCGATGACCGTAACTATAGATATAAGAATTTTAGAAAGGATTATCACTGGGAATTGACCCATCAAGATTCATTCTAAGTATTTTCCCACCTAATGAATTTGGATCTTGAGCTATTAATGCTTCACTAGCATCACCAACCGTTGCATAAAGTGTTCCATCCGGGCCTATTTTGATTCTACCTCCATGGTGATAAGAGCCGCTAGGAATTTGATCAAGTAGCAATGTTTCTTCTATCCAAACGTTATTTTCCAATCGCAGTGTTACAATACGGTTAAATTGTCCTGAGCTGTCTTCATACGTATAGTAAGCAGATGCCATGTTAGTTTCATTAAAGTCAGGAGCAAGAACAAACCCTAATAATCCTGCTTCCGAGGCAGTCGAAAGTTCTTCCTTAAGTTCTACCTTTTGTCTCTCTAATTCTCCTTTTTCAATTCTTACAATAGCTCCTTCCCTTTCCGTAACATAAAATGTATTTTCATATTTTACTATTGACCAAGGTGACTCGAGATTTTCCGCGATAACTTCATGTACTTCATTCTCCTGTACATCCGAATCATTTTGATCGCTATCAATTGAATTCTGTTCATTTTGAGAGCATCCTACAAGTAAAAGAGCTACAACTATAAAGATACTAGATTTTTTTATCATCAATGAATACCACCCGCTTTTTACCGTTTTCTGTTCGCTCCAGTTTCTGATCGCTTGTTACAGTCTTTTCAATCTGACTCATAGATTGATTTTCCTTCTGAACATAACCAGGATTTTGAGCGAGAATGCCACTTAATAAAACCAATGCTCCTATTTGTAAAACTTTTTTCAAGTCTATTTCCTCCTATCCTTCATCTATACGGTTTACTATCTTTACAGTAAGTCACAAAGATTAAAATTCGATTAAAAGGAAGATTAGAATTCCATTAGAACTACTTTATCATTTTGTTCTCTCTTAAATAACTTTCGATATATGTTAGTTCCTTTACTTCGTTGCTACCTTCAGCCTTTATACTAACTAGAGATCTATGACCGGTTGAACTGCGGCATTCCCTTCAAGACTTCTATATTATTACTCTCTAAGTCAACACATTACCTCCTTTTTTATTTTAGCG
Source organism: Metabacillus schmidteae (assembly GCF_903166545.1). Classification (NCBI taxonomy): domain Bacteria; kingdom Bacillati; phylum Bacillota; class Bacilli; order Caryophanales; family Bacillaceae; genus Metabacillus; species Metabacillus schmidteae. Next base: position 3,531,582 of record NZ_CAESCH010000001.1, read on the forward strand.
TGTTTAAGTTATATAACTAATACTCATATCTTATATCGAGATATGCTTGAAAGACATTTCTTAGAGTTGTACACTAAAACATATATAAGGAGGAATGTTAAATGGAACTTAGAGTTTTGCGATACTTTCTTACTGTTGCAAGGGAAGGAAGTATCACTGGTGCAGCAAATATCTTACATGTGACACAGCCCACTTTGTCTAGACAATTAAAAGACCTGGAACAAGAGTTAGGGAAAAAATTATTTATTCGCAGTAGTCACAGTGTCATTCTCACAGATGAAGGTATGCTACTAAGAAAGAGAGCAGAAGAAATCGTTGATATGGTCGGAAAGTTGGAAGCAGAATTTAGTTCCAAGGAGGAAACGATAAGTGGCGAAATTTACATAGGCGGTGGGGAAACGGACGCTATGAGACAGATTGCAAGTGTAGCAAAAGAATTACAGATAAATTATCCAAATATACGTTATCACCTGTACAGTGGGAACTCAGACGATGTTACTGAACGACTTGACAAGGGCTTGCTTGATTTTGGAATCTTAATTCAACCAGCGGATTTATCAAAGTACAATTATGTCAATATCCCGGCAAAAGATGTTTGGGGAGTTATTATGAGGAAAGACAGTCCTCTCGCTTTTAATGATACTATTCAAGCAGTGGATCTATTAAACGTACCATTAATCTGTTCTCGACAGGCTATGAAACAAACATTGAATAAGAATGAATTTGCGGATTGGTTTGGTGAAGATTTCGATAAATTAAACGTCGTGACTACATATAATCTTGCATATAATGCTGCAATCATGGTTGAAGAAGGTCTTGGTTATGCAATAACCCTTGATAAAATAGTAAATACCTCCAGTGATAGTACCCTATGTTTTAGGCCGCTAGAGCCTAGACTTGAATCCAGCTTAAACATTGTTTGGAAAAAGCATCAGGTTTTTTCCTCAGCTACTGATATGTTTTTAAAAGCAATTCAGGCGAAATTCTCTAACTGATGTATCCAAGAGCAATTTTCTGTGCCGTTTAAACTCTCTGTTTCTCCCATTTTAGGGGATTAGGTTAAGCATTTTTCGCTGCTTTTGGTACTAACATTGAAAAAAGTTAAATCTTATCATTACCCATCTTGTATTGTGCTGGAGTCGATTAAAAACTATATTTAACAACGGAAGCTAATACGCGTTTGTAGGCTATATTCAATTATCAAAGGCTATTTTAGAAATGCAAAGCCCTTTAATAATTCGTTATAAGTTTCATCATCGACAGGTTCCAACCATTCCGGAGTACCTGCAGTGATGGCAATGTGTTCAGACCAGCTGTCTTTAGCAGCACCATGCCAGTGTTTTACGCCATCATGGGTCACAATAACATCCCCAACTTTTAAAAATTGAGCAGGTTTTCCTTCCTCTTGATACCAACCTTCGCCACCAGTTACTAATAAAATTTGGAACCCATTATGGTGAATATGCCAATTATATCTGAACCCTCGTTCAAAGGTTACATTCCCAACACCAACATTCACGTTAGGGTCAGAAACTAATGATTTAAGATAGCTTTGTCCCACAAAATATTGGGCAAACGCTTCATTTTTTTCACCCACTGGAAAAATAACGCCATTTTTTACATCTTCATGTATTGCCATTAATAATTCCTCCAATTCTTATCTTTTAGGTATAATTCATTGATGAGATTTAATGCTTTCAATGTTTCGGATAGCCCACATACAGTACAATACTACTTAGAGTGAACTCTAGGTCAAATCTACTTTTTATAATCTTTAATTAGAACAAAATAAATTTACCACGCAAAAAGAGAATCATATGAAGACGATTCTCTTTTAAAAATATATTTTCCGTAAATCGTTTAATTTCCTTACTTTAAGTACATTCATACACAACATTCTCTTCCTACCATAAAGCAAGTGGCTGTTTTATCTTAGGCTTCGGATAGACTGAGTCTATTTGTTTCAAATCCTGATGTGCTAATTGAATCCTAGCTGCTTTCACATTATCTATTACATGAGCAGTTTTACTAGATTGAGGTATAGCAATAGTTTGCCCATTTCGAATACACCATGCCAATAAAATTTGAAAAATATTGGCATGATATTTTTCAGCAATTTTCTTTAAAACTTTTTGTTTCGTTAGATTAGTACCCAGGCTATCACCTCGTGCAACTGGAGCATAGGCGATTAATGGCATTTCAAGTTTGTTCATCAAAGGTACTAAATCGAATTCAATCCCTCGATCTCCCAAATTATAACGTACTTGATTTGATGTACATTTTATTCCATTAGGCAATTTTATTATTTTTTCTATATCATCAACATCTAAATTAGAAACACCCCATGACTTGATTTTCCCATGACTTTTCGCCTTCTCTAAGGCTTCAATCGTTTCTTCAATCGGAATATTCCCTTTCCAATGGAGTAAGTATAGATCTAAATAATCGGTATTTAATCTTTTTAAACTATTATCTAAACAAATCGGTATTTGCTTTTTTGAGGCATTTGAAGGAAGAACTTTTGAAATGAGAAATAAATTTTCACGGTTATAAGGTTTTATAGCATGTGCAACTAATCTCTCTGTTTTTCCATCTCCATACATTTCAGCTGTATCTATAACTTGAACACCATAATCAAGACCAGCTCTTATTGCTTCTGCTTCTTGTTCGAATTTATCTGCTTCGTCTCCCATATTCCAAGTACCTAAGCCTATAGGAAAAACTTCCCTGCCTGCAATTGATACTTTATTCATTTTTTCACTCCTCATCTGAAAATTTAATAACTTATTTTTTAGATGATTTAAAAATGGATCAGAGGCCAGGAATTACTTTTACTGATCTCTGAATTCTCCATTATTTATGTTAATTTAATCATGTGCTATAGCAGATTTAGAAATGTGTTTTGTTGGACTAAACACATAGTTTCTTAGTGAAATTGCTATTAAGCTCAGAATTAATGAGAGGATTCCTACTAATACAACATATTGTGTACCCATTTTTGATATAAATAACCCGCCTACAGCAGCACCCACCGTGGTTCCTACGTTACATGCTGATATAAATAAACCATTGGCAAAATCAGGCGCTTCAGGAGCTGCAGAAGCAATCAAATATTGATTAATATTTGCCATTATTCCTCCAGCCACGATTCCCCAAATAATCGTTAAAATTATCATTGGTACAGCAAATTGTCCTGTGAAGAATAAAATAATGTAAACCGCACTCATTATCATCGGGAAAGATAGTATAGATTTAACGGGACTCTGAGTAAGTAACTTCCCAGAGACAATGTTTCCAATTATGTTGGCTCCTCCGAAGATGAATAATGTTAAACTAATGAAATTCGGAGACATATTCGTAACAGTTTCCAAGTATCCTGCAAGATAACTATAAACTCCAAATACCGATGAATTTAATAAAATAACAGCTACAATGGAAAGCCATAAAATAGGTTTTTTAATTATGGATAGTTGTTCACCATAAGATTGTTTTTCTTCAACAGGCATAGATGGTATAAAAATCAATGTTGCAATAAACATAAAAGCATTAACAATTGCAAAGAATGCCATCGCCAATTCATATGAAACGGCACTATCAATAAAACTTGCGATCGGCACTCCAGCTACCATACCTGCAGATACTCCTATAAATACTTTAGAAACAGCTTTTGGAGCTTCTTCTTTACTTACTGAGGAAGCAGCAACTGTAAATGCCATAGAACAATAAATTGGATGAAAAAAGCCTAGAATGATACGAACAATTAATAGAACGGTAAAGTTAGTTATAAATATGGATACGATGTTCCCTAGAATGAAAATTCCTAATACAAGTAACATTACCTTCTTACGATTTATCCTGGAAAACAATAACGGCATCGTTGGACCAGATATAGCAATTGCAATTGCAAAAAGACTCACCGTTAACCCTGCTGTTGATATGCTGACATTAAATTGATCAGCAATGGAAGGCATTAACCCAATAACCCCCATTTCGGTATTTAAGATACCGAAAACTCCTATGGTTAAAATAAATATAAGTAAATTATTTCGTTTAGCCAACAATCACAACTCCTATCTTCAATTTTGTACAATTAAATAAATTACTCCAAGGAATTATGAGGGTATGTTAAGAAGAAAATACCTTAGTTTGATTACTCATTATTCAACTTGCTTTGATGGTACCAAAAGAATTTCACTTACATTCACCGTATCAGGTGTACCAATAGCATAAGCTACAGCGTCTGCTACATCACTTGATTTTAAGCCAATTTTATGCTGAAGTTCCTCTATCCAATTACGTCTTTCAGGGTCTGTAATCGTTGTATGAAGCTCCGTATCTACTGTTCCAGGAGAGATCAGCGTGCTGCGAATATTATTTTTACTTTCCTCTTGACGCAATGTTTCCATAATTGCACGAACAGCAAACTTCGTACCACTATAAACAGCACCTTGTTGAAAAACGACATGTCCAGCTTCCGAAGCAGTTGTAACAATTTGACCTGATTGTTGTTTTTGCATGATAGGCAGCACCGAAGCAATTCCATTTAAAACACCCATAACGTTGATATCTAACATTTCACGCCATTCATTCATGCGCAAGTCAGAAAGTAGCGCCTGAGGCATGATTCCAGCGTTATTGAAAAGTACATCCACACGTCCATATTTTTCGACTGCCAAATCAACAACAGCTTGGACGTCATCTTTATTTGTTACATCTGCAACAGCATATGAAATATCAGCTTTCGGTAAGAATTCAACAAGTTCTTTCAAGCGTTCTTTACGACGGGCTGCAATGACTAATTTTGCCCCTTCTTGTGCCAATTTCTTGGTGGTTGCTTCTCCAATTCCACTTGATGCCCCCATAATAATAACTACTTTATCTTGAATAGTAGACATGAAATATAACATCCCCTTTATACTGCTGTTTTCAAACTTTGTTATCTATTCTACCTGTGCCTTTTCTATATAACAAATACCTATATTACATATCAAGTTATGCTTAATGAGCATTTCTGCATTTATACTAAAACAATATAAAAGAGGGTTTGGTATTAAGAGTGTTGCGATATTTTCTTACCGTTGCAAAGAAGGAAGCATTACAGGTACAGCTAATTTTTTTGCACAGCAGACCTTATCAAGACAATGAAAAGACCTAGAACAACAGTTACGGAAAAAATTATTTATTCATAGTAGTCACAATATCATACTCTCAGATAATGGAATGCTTTTTCGAAAGTGAGCAGAAGCAATCGTTGAAATGGTTGATAGATTAGAAGCAGTATTTCATTCCATGGAAAAACAATAAGTGTTGATGTTTATAGGTGGCGGGGAAATTGCACGATTAATAAAAGAAGTACAGTTACGATATATCCAAATATGCGATATATCACCTCTACAGCGTTAACGAAGACGATGTAACTAAACACTTGACAGGGGATTACTTGACGGTGGTATTTTAAAAGAAATTAAAACAATACTTTTAAATTCCTAATTAGAAGTATAGAAATACTCTCTTATATTTATCATCAATTAGTTTTCTAATTACTAAATTTCATTAAAAAGCCACTATAGGGTTAACTGCATTGTAAGCCAATAATAGTAGGCTAATCATCTTTTTTACTTCTTAGGGAAAAGTTCACTTTTTTTATAATAGACTGCAATTATTCATTTTGCTATCCTGTTTAATAAGTCCATAAAGAAGTGGGAAATTCAACTTTAAATGCCTATCCCCCTGAGTTTATAATCTTTTTAGAGGACTTCATTTCGTTTTCCAAAACTGCTAAGCGAATAAGTTTCACCTTTATTTCCTTGCTAAGCAAAAGCCATTCAGGTTTATTAATTCTCATTTCCAAGTCCTCCAATCGATAATTGTTTGGTAAAAAAGTGATTTTACACTAATTTCTGTAGTAACTAGTGATAATTTTCTGTTTTTTATGTTTTTCCCGTTTATTTGAATTCTTAACATATATTTCATTGTCAATTTATTGGATTTTTCTACATATTTTTTACATCTTGATTCACATTATATTTCACATACTTGCATTTTGTTGGAATAAAAAACCCTTCGACTAAAAGAACCTAATTAATTATTGGCCCTGTTAGTCGAAGGATGATACATTTATTTATTAAATCATAGATCATTCCATTATTAGTATTAATTTTCCACATCCAAAATATGAATTTATCAGATCCGATACCTGTTGATCATTTCTCAAGATTAATTTCACATCGAAAAGAAGGTTGAAAATAAGTCCGTTCCATTCCGCTGAAGAGTTAAAATAGTGTTTTAAAAGCCATAACCTTTTCAAAAACAGCCTACTTTTTTAAGCGAAGTTTATAAAAGTCTTGATCCATGGAGTTAGCATTCTCTTTCAAAACCTCTACCTGATCATATACAGAAACCACTCTTCCCTTATAGAGATCCAGCTCTCCATTTGCCATATAGTATGCGAATTGTGGTGCTTGAAATGGGGAGACATCTATTTCCTGTTCAAATAAATCCTCTATATCACTTAAATAACGTTGACCAACTTCTGTGTTTCTTTGATAACGTGTCATATCTGTATCATTTAAGCCTGGATCTAATGCAAATACTTTAATAGGTGTATCATCTAGCTCCTCAGATAGATTCTCTGTTAATCTAGCAACAGCTGTTTTGGATGTTCCATATCCGTTGCCATATTTAAATGCTCCTACAGTACCACCTCCGACAATATTTATCATACTTCCAAAACCTTGGCTAATCATTACTGGAACAATAGCTTGAACACAATGAAAAGTACCAAATAAATTCGTGGTGACATCATTTATCCAATCCGAACTTTTCACCTCCCAAGTAGGACCTATTGCTTTGAATACACCGGCATTATTAATCCAAACGTCAATCTTCCCATACTGTTTCATGATAGATTCGACTACATTTTTAATTTCTTTAGGTTGTGTTATATCCATTGATATCATTGAATGTTCAGAAGAATATGTATCTAGTTCAGCTTTTACTGCGTTTAACCTTTCAGAATCTCTTCCAGTTCCAATGACTATATATCCTTTTTCAGCAAAAAACAGAGCCATATTTCGACCAATTCCTCTTGTTGCACCTGTTATCACTACAACTTTTCTATGTTCCATTTTGTTATCCTCCTTTAAGAAAATGCTATATGTATAAGTCCCATATTTTATACGTATCCTATCATTTTGAAATTTGTCCTTAAGTAACCTGACAGGATTCACATTAAAAGTATACGTTTTCATTGAATTCATAACAACTACTGAAAAATTATTGCTCTAGTTAAAACGTATTTAGTTGCTATACTATTTTAAAGTAAGGATTATAAGTTTCTATTCTGGTTTTACTAATATACTTATTGATAGTGAAAAAGCACACCCCATTTTAGATGTGCCAGTTTTTCAAAGATATATTGATGATGAAACTAACGATTCTTTAATACTACATTTCTGTTTTTTTAACAACCTTATTATCTTTCATATACTTAAAGTAAGCAAAATCAACATGACCACCGATTTGTGTTTTTGCATAATTAAATAAACCAATACGATAGCCCATGAAATGATCTAACGTATATTTCATTTCCAATACCTCCCCAACTTCAAACCAGTTCTCCCCATCAGTCGAGTAATAGAACTTTGCTAAGTCACAGCTATCTTCAAAATTGAAATCTATCTTTACATATATAAGGTTCTCTTGAAATGGTATTTTTTCCACTGTTATTTCGTGACCATCGCCACGATTTTTCGTCATAGTTATGTATCGATCACCATTCTCTTCCAGTTGAATACCAATAGTCCCAAAGCTATTTTGCAAAGCTATTAATCCTGCATGATCTCCCGGCTTCATCTGCGTGATATCCATTAAGGTAATTCCCGTACAGGTTGGTCCTTCAGTTCTTTGTGTTAACGTATTACGAGCATATAATACACTATTTGTTAAATATCCAGTTTCCAAACGCAAATATCCTGGCCTTTTCACAAAAGACCAAAGACTATTGTCCGGATTATGATTCCATTGCCAATTAAGCTCTAGTATATTTTCTGTATAATCAAATTCATCGCTGATAACCAAAGGTTGGTGGGATGAATTTGGTAAGTTCAGTTCTAATTCTTTTGGTGCCCTGCCATCAATCCCAATAATTGGCCAACCATCTGTCCAGTTAACCGGCAACACATAAGGAATTCTACCAACAGCATCATGGTCTTGAAACAACATGGCATACCATTCATTTTCTTGAGTATCGAAAATAGCACCTTGAGCAATCCCTTTATTATGATAACTCATATCATCATCAAAAATCACTTTGCGCTCATACTTTCCTAAAAGTTCATTAGAACGATAACATATTTGTCTTCTCCGTTTGTTCCCAACCTTCGGCCATTCAATAAATAGTAAATAATAGTGTCCATTTATCTTATATGCATGGCACCCTTCACATCGTAATCCAATTCCCTCTTTTTCAGTTTCCAATAGTAATTTATTAACTCCACCTTTCTTTAGTGCTGCAGTATCCTCTGTTAATTCTGTAATATAAATATCTGCACACCCATAGATAACAAACACCCTGTTGTCATCAAATAGCAAAGCAGGATCATGATATATTCCCTCGATAGTAGAGCGCTTCCATTTACCTCTTTCAATATTCTCTGTTTGATATATGTAAAAGCGATTCATATCATTACTTGAAAAACAAACATAAAATAGTCCATTATGATAGCGCAAACTAGCCGCCCATGATCCTTGACCATAAATTCCCTTTCCGTTTAACAAGTTATGACTTTCATTGTCTTCTAATGTCTCAAAAACATATCCAACAATCTCCCAATCCACTAAATTTTCAGACTTCATGATAGGACAGCCAGGCATGGTATGCATACTTGTACTAATCATATAGTATGTTTCTTCAACTCTTATAACATCTATGTCCGGAACATCTGACCAAAAAATAGGGTTTGTTAAAATAGTTTGACTCATCATATCTTCTCCTTTTTCATTTAAGTCAACAAGTAACTAATCACTCTAACTGTTTATATTTCTAAGATCAAATTATTTCTAACCATTTAAAATCTTATTCTGTATTTATATTTAAACTCCTTTAAAATCTATAAATTTAAACTTACTCTTTCCTCAATATAGTGAATAATTGGGGGAAGACTCCTCAAAATTGAGTAAATATTATATAGTAAGCAAAGTTTTTGTAGGTATCTAAAAAAATTCACACAATAAATTTTCTCCTTATTTTACCAAAAAGATCGAAGATCAAAGTTTCATATGGGAACAACTTGCAGTTTTCCATTCGTATATCTAGACAAAACAAATTATCTTTTAAGTAACTTACCTGTAATGAGATTAATAGACGACTATAAATTTCTACTCTAAAACTTATTAGGTAAAAGAAAGAGTTATTTGTCTACTTCACAGAGGTTTCATGTCAAAATAAAATATAATACTGAAGAAATTAAACGATACAAAACAAAAAAGCTCCAATCCTCACATACCAAGGAACTGAAGCTTCACTCAGATACAATTTTACACTCTACTTTTTAAAAGCAATCTAAATTAATTACTACCTTGTAATGCCTTTTCAATCTCAAACGTCATAATTGCATTGCCGCTTCCGGATGATTGAGCATAGGTGTGGAATGCAGGCTTGAAACTATCTGCTAACACACCAAGCATCATAGCGAGATGTCGCCCTCCTCCTTCTACGCCTGCAACTTTAGCATATTGTGGTAGCATATCTTTAGCAAGACCCCACTTCTTCTTCATTAAAAATTCAATAAACTGCATATCTAAAGCTTGTTCTGAAACCGTCGGCATATGGTGACGTCCTCTTACTAAATTGTGAGCAAGGGCACCACTAAATATAAAAACGTACCTTTTGTCGTCTCCATTTAGCACATTGCCAATTTCTTGACCCCATTTAAATGTTTCGTCTAATCCTGCTGCAAGAGTAATAGATAAATTGACAACTGGAATGTCTTCATTTGGTACAAGATAGCGAAGAGGAACAACGGTACCATAATCCCATACGTATGTTGGGTCATTTACAGCAATAACAGGAATTTTCGCTCGTTTACCAGCCATCACTAATTTTTCTCCTAAACAATGGGCTCCAGGATACTCATATTTCACATCAGAAATAATGTCAGGACATTCGAATGCAGTTAACGTCCCTTTATGAGTTGGTGATACATCTACATAATGATGAAATGTTGATTGCCAATGACATGAAACAAGAATCACAGCATCTGGTTTTATTATTTCGATTTTCTCGGAAATAGCATCCATCTTCACTACAATATCTTGTTGATAGTCAGGTACATTTTCCCGATGACAAATACTTGGAACATGTGCAGCTAAAACACCCAATTCAATTGTCATTTTAGACCTCCATAGCTTTAATAAACTTAATTTGATGCATCCCGTTTTTCAACTGATTCGCCAGCAATTCCCCAATGACTTTTAGGGATTTCGGTTACTATCACTCTAACATTCTCTTTTGGAACCTCTAATGTAGTTGTGATTGTTTTCGTAATATCAGCGATCACTCTTTCAATTTTCTCCTTAGGGCGTCCCTCCATGATGTTAACGTTTATAATCGGCATGATAGAATCTCCTTTCTAATCTTTTTCTGACTGCATTGACGTTTTATTCCCCTACAGAAAAGCTGACTTCCCCTAGTCCATCTAGCTTAGCTGTTACATGATCACCATACGAAAGTTGGACAGCTCCAGTAATTCCGCCTGTCAAAATGACTTGACCAGTCTTTAACATTTCTCCTTTTCGATGCAGCATGTTCGCAAGCATGGCAACGGAATTCGCCGGGTGTCCTAAAACAGCCGCTCCTGCACCAAGGTCCTTCACTACTCCATTAATCTTTAAAACAGTACCAACTAAATCTAACTCTAATTCTTCTGGTTTTCGAATTCTATTTCCCAAAATAACCCTTGAAGATGAAGCGTTATCTGCAATAACGTCTGGCAACGTAAAATTAAAGTTTTCATAACGGCTATCAATAATCTCAAGTGCTCCGCAGACATAATCTGTTGCCGCTAAAACTTGAGCTCCTGTTATACCAGGACCTTCAATATCCTTACCTAAAATAAACGCAATTTCCGCTTCTACTTTTGGATGAATATAGTCAGATAATGAAATTTCTGCTCCATCTTGGATCACCATATTGTTAAAAATATACCCATAGATCGGTTCTTCTACATTCATTTGAACCATTTTTGCACGACTTGTAAGTCCCATTTTTGGCCCAATAATGGAGTGCCCTTGTTCCAGCTTCATGTTGACAAGTTCTTCTTGAATAAGATAGGCTTCTTCTACAGTTAAGTTAGGAGATTTATCCAATGTGATTCTTTTTATATCCGTTCGATTTGATTCAGCTTCTAATAAATATTTAGCTATTTCTTTATTTGACATATTCATTGTAATTCCTCCTATCAAACTCTAAGACTACATTGTTTTTTATTAGCTATTTCAGCAGCCACATCAATAATCATATCTTCTTGACCACCGACAACCTTACGTTTCCCCAATTCTATTAAAATATCACGAGGATCAATCTTAAATTGTTTAGCTGCACGCTGTGCATGTAACAAAAAGCTAGAATACACACCCGCATATCCCATCACAAGACTATCTCTTGTTATCTCTTGAGGTTGTTTTAATATATGAGCTATAATATTTTCAGCTAAATCCATCATCTTATATAAATCGACTCCACTGTTTAATCCTAGTCTTTCTAATACAGCCACTAAAACTTCTGTCTGCGTATTCCCAGCGCCAGCTCCTAAGCAGCGAACACTGCCATCTATTCTTGTTGCACCTTCCTCAATAGCAACAAGTGTATTAGCCATTGCAAGCGATAGATTATTATGAGCATGAAAACCAATATTAATAGTGAGGCTTTGACGAAGGGATCGAATTTTTTCACGAACTTCATTTGGAAGCATAGCGCCTGCTGAATCGACGACATAAACATTATCTGCTCCATAACTTTCCATTAGTTTTGCTTGTTCTACTAACTTATCAACTGGTGCCATATGAGACATCATTAAGAAACCTACCGTCTCCATACCAAGTTCTTTTGCTAGAGTAATGTGTTGAGGGGCAACATCTGCTTCTGTTACATGAGTAGCAATTCGAGCCATTTTTGCTCCAATACTAGCTGCTTGCTTCAGTTCATTCATCGTTCCGATTCCAGGTATTAATAAAACAGCAACCTTTGCTCTGTCACAAACCGATACAGCTGCTTCAATTAGTTTCATTTCGTCTGTTAAAGAAAGACCATATTGTTGGGAAGACCCCCCCAACCCATCTCCATGAGCTACTTCCATATAAGGCACTCCGGCATCATTTAATCCACGCGCTATATCTCGAACTTGGTCAACTGTATATTGATGACCGATCGCATGACTACCGTCTCGTAAAGCTACTTCAGTAATGAGAACATCTCGGTTATCGTTCATTCCAAACCATTCCTTTCCGTTAGAACTTCTTGTTTAAGAAACGACAGAATTCAGTTTATTTTTAGCCAGTTCTTCTGCTACTTTTACTGCTGAGGCTGTCATGATATCTAGATTTCCAGAGTATTTCGGTAAGTAATCCCCTGCTCCTTCCACTTCGATGAATATCGTTACACGGTTTCCATCATAGATTGGTTCTGTTCGGAGTCGATAACCTGGTACATAAGCTTGAACTTGTTTGACCATCTCTTTAATAGAAGAAGTAATGCTTTCTTCATCGATTTGCCCTGGCTCGACAACAGCATAAACAGTATCTCTCATTAATATAGGGGGTTCTGCTGGATTAAGAATAATAATGGCTTTTCCGTTCTTAGCTCCACCAACCTCCTCTATCCCACGTTTCGTCGTTTGGGTAAATTCATCTATATTCGCTCTTGTTCCAGGACCTGCACTTTTACTTGAAATGGTTGCAACAATTTCGGCATAATCAACAGGGCATATCCGATTTACGGCATGAACAATTGGAATCGTCGCCTGACCTCCACAAGTAATTAAATTGATGTTAGGAACGTTTAAGTTTTCCCCCAGATTTACTGGAGGGACAACAAAAGGTCCTCTTGCCGCTGGAGTTAAGTCAAGGACTTGTTTTCCAGCTTCTTTTAAAAGTTTCGCATGTCGAATATGTGCTTTTGCCGATGTTGCATCAAAAAAAATATCTGCATCATCACTATTTGTTTCTAAAAATTCCTCTAATCCATTCGTATAAGTTTGATAACCTCGATCTCTTGCCCTAAACACTCCATCAGATTGAGGATCAATTCCGATCAATGACGTTAACTCGAGTGTCTCTGATCTTTCTAGCTTCAGCATTAAATCTGTTCCGATGTTCCCAGTACCTATGATTGCTACTTTTATTTTTCCCATATGAATCTCCTTTCCCTTGAGTGATTATGAAGAAAAACGGACTGAAACTTCTCCTAAATGAGCAATTCTTGCTGAAAAAATATCTCCTGGTTTTGCTTCTACAGCTGCAGAAAGTGCACCAGAGAGAATCACTTCTCCAGCTTTTAAAGCTATATCAAATTCACTTAATTTATTGGCAAGCCATGCTACACAATTTGCCGGATGCCCCATTACGGCTGCTCCAACTCCCGTATTAACGATCTCACCATTTTTTGATAAAACCATGCCAATTTGTTCAAGGTCTACAAACTCCACTCGAACAGGTTTTCCACCTAAAACATAATGACTGCTTGAAGCATTATCTGCTATTGTATCTTGTAGTTTGATTTTCCAATCCTTCACACGACTATCAACAATCTCTATTGAAGGTAAAAGATAATCTGTTGCTTGAAGTACATCCAGTGCCGTTACATTTGGCCCTCTTAAATCCTTTTTAAGAACAAACGCAATCTCTGCCTCTACTTTAGGTTGCATTACACGTTCAAATGATAGCTCAGTTCCATTTTCAACAACCATTTCATCTAGTAAGTGGCCATAGTCAGGTTCATCCACACCAAGTAATTGTTGCATCGCAAGAGATGTTAAGCCAATTTTCTTCCCAACAATTGTTTGACCTTGTGCAAGTTTGTGTTTAATAATTTCTAATTGGACAGCATAAGCATCTTGAGTTGTAAAAGTTGTGTTTTGTTCAGTTAAAGCCGGAATTCCGACTCTTTCTTTTTCTGCTTGTAATAATTGATTTGCAAATAACATGGTTGATTCCATCATGATTGACCTCCTTTTTTAAAGTTTGATACAAATGTTTTTCAACTCGCTATAAAACTCAAAGCTGTGCATACCGCCTTCACGGCCGATTCCACTTTGCTTCATCCCACCAAACGGAGTACGTAAATCTCTTAAAAACCAAGTATTTACCCAAATGATCCCAGCTTCTACTTCATTTGCCACTCTATGAGCTCTACGAAGATCATTCGTCCAAATGGAAGCACTTAGTCCATAATGAGAATCATTTACTTGAGCAATCACCTCATCCTCTAAATCAAATGGAATCACAGTGACAACAGGTCCAAAGATTTCTTCACGAACACATCTCGCATTTCGATCTAAGTCTGTAATGATCGTTGGTTCAATAAAGTACCCTTTTCCTATACCTTCAGGACGACCTCCACCAATACGGATAGTTCCTCCTTCTTCCTTTGCAAGCTCAATATATCCTAAAACGCGCTCATAATGTTCTTTTCCAATCATTGCCCCAATTTTTGTTTTTTCATCAAATGGATCGCCAACAACAAGCTCTTTTGTTTTAGCTACAAACTTTTCAATAAATTCTTCATAAACTGGACGTTCAACATAAATTCTTGATCCACATAAACAAACTTCACCTTGATTGATAAAGCTAGATTTAATAGTCGTTTCTAGTACTTCATCAAGATCAGAATCTGCAAAGATGATATTTGGGTTTTTCCCGCCTAGTTCATATGAAAGTTTTTTTAGTGAATTGGCAGCTGCCTTCATGATTGCCGTACCAGTGGATGTTTCACCTGTGAATGTAATAGCATCTACATCAGGATGTTCGGTTAAAGCTGATCCTGCAGAGTCAGGTCCAAATCCATGTACAACGTTCACAACTCCATCTGGTACTCCAGCTTCTTTACAAATTTCCGCTAAAACTGTTGCCGTCATTGGTGTCCATTCTGCTGGTTTCAATACAGCTGTATTTCCTGCAGCTAAACATGGAGCGAGTTTCCATGTTAATAGAAGTAATGGGAGGTTCCAAGGATTGATTAACCCTACAACACCTACTGGCTTACGTACTGAATAGTTGATTGCCACATCATCATGCTGATAAGCCTCAGTTCCCATTGTTGTCATATAGTCAGCGAAGAAATGGAAGTTATAGGCTGCTCTCGGGATATCTATCGTACTTGATAACCAAATTGGCTTTCCTGTATCAAGAGATTCTAATCGCGCTAACTCTTCTTTTCTTTCTAAAATTAAATCTCCAATTTTACGCAATACTTTAGAACGTTCTGTTAAAGGCATTGTTTTCCAACGACCGTTTAGTGCTCTTCTAGCGGCTGAAACTGCTAAGTTAATTTCCTCTTCCCCACCTTCAGCTACAGATCCTAATATCTCTTCATTTGCTGGATTCGTATTCATAAATGTTTTGTTATTCATCGAATCCATGTATTGCCCATTAATAAAATGTCTACAATCAATTCCAGTTGCTGTAGTAATCGCTTCCATAACCATTCCTCCATTACTTGTTTTAATTTCTTTGTATGGTTAGAATAGTACAAATTCGTCCCTTATAAAACATCATAGTTCTTATATATGGAACAAAAGGAAATTTTTTTAAAAAATATTTAGATTATTCTTTTTTTTCACTCTATGTGATATAGTGAAAATAAACCTCATAAAAGAATAGCGTTCCTCTATAAACAACATAAAGGAGAGTAACCATGACGCAAACGGCTAAAAAAGATTACACACTTTCATCTGTAAAAAATGCACTTCGCATCTTACGGAAATTTACAATGGATCAACCTGAATTAAAAATTACTGAGCTTGCTCGGGAGTTAGACCTTGGTAAAAGTACAGTGAGCAGGCTGATGTCAACATTAGCAAGTGAAGGCTTTGTTGAAAAAGATCCAGAAACACAGCGTTATCGATTAGGATTATCTATCCTTTCTCTCGCAACTGTTTGTACATCAACTTTTGAGATACATAAGGAAGCTATGCCTGTCTTACATGAACTTGTTGAAAAAACAGGTGAAACATCCCATCTAGCAATCCTTGATGAGCTAGATGTTATTTATTTACACAAGGTAGAAAGTAAGCACCATGTACGAGCTTTCACTCATATCGGTAAAAGAAATCCCGCCTATGCAACAAGCTCTGGAAAGGTCCTTTTAGCATTTAACAATGAAAAAAGAGTAGAAAAAACAATTGAAAACGGATTAGAACCATTTACACAACATACCATTACAGATCAGAACATATTAATGGAAACCCTTACAGATATTCGCGAACAAGGTTATGCCGTAAGTACGGAAGAAATATCTGAAGGTGTTGTCTCAATTGCAGCTCCAGTCAAGGACTACACAGGACAAGTCATTGCCGCTGTCAATATCGTTGGACCTATTCAACGAGTAAACGATCAAACAATCCCAACACATATTAAAAGAGTTGTAGAAGCAGGTAAAGAAATTTCCAGGCGATTAGGTTATCGATTTAATCATTATTAATACGTAAAAGGAGCTGAATGTTCATGTATGATTTTCATACTCATTTTATTCCGGAAGAAGTCATTGATTGGATAAAAGATCAAAGAAGCATCATCAATGCCAGCTGGGAGAAAAAAAATAAAGACAAAGAGGATTTTTTATCCATTGACAATAAATGGGCATTTGAACTAAAACAAGAGTTTACTAATAAATCTCTTTATCTAAAAGAACAACAAAACATAGGTGTGGATCATTCAGTTGTTTCCCCCATTCCTCAGCTATTTTTATATGATTTTCCTTCAGAGATTACGAGAGAATTAGTATCTGTATACAACACATCTCTTGCAAAATGGTCACAAAACCACTCACAACAAATATCAGCACTTGCCACCGTATCTCTTAATCACCCTGAAACTGCTGCACAAGATTTAAGAGATGCTATGAATATGGGATTAAAAGGTGCCATTATTGGGCCAGGATTAAATGGCAAATTATTATCAGACCTTTTTTTCACTCCATTTTGGGAAGAAGCGAATAAGCAGAAATCCATCATTTTCATCCATCCTTTATTATGTGAAGATCAACGATTAAACCAGCGCATGATGCCAAATTTAATTGGTGTCCCATGGGAAACGACCATTACAGCCACAGATTTCTTACTAAGTGGCCTATTAGATACATATAACGATGTAAAAATTCTCTTGGCACATGGTGGTGGATTCCTTCCTTATCAAATCGGCCGTTTGAACAAAGGCTATGAAATGTGGCCACTTGTTTCAAAAAATTTACAGAAAGAGCCAATCGAGTACTTAAAAGACTTTTGGTATGATAGCGTCTTATGGAATTCAACCTCGCTTGAATACTTAGCTAATACAGTTGGTGAAGAAAGAATTGTGCCAGGTTCCGATTTTCCATTTGACCTTTGCGAAAGGCCCCCAGCAAAGCAACTGGCTAAAGGGACGGAATCTTTACTGCCATTTATCTAGTTATCTGTTAATAAAATAGGCTGACTTGAGAGATACCCCGATCCCTGGGGACGTCCCTCTGTCGTCAGCCTCTTTTTATTATTAGGAAAATACCGTTCTTTCAACTTCCCACACTAATGGTAAGCCAATATAATTTTCTGATAAGCTAGTTAAAGCTGCACGAGATGACGTAACATAATCTAACTCACTAAGTTGTATACCTCGCTCAAATGGACTATGATTAAAATTACGGTGTAACATTGTTGTCATATAATTTGAAAAACGCTGTGCTTTCCACACTCTACGTAGAGCGATTTCCGAATAACGCTCTAACAGATCTTCACTACCTGTCTGATAGAAACACTCAATTCCACGCTGTAAAACCTGAACATCTGTCATCGCTAAATTCATTCCTTTTGCCCCAGTTGGAGGAACAATATGGGCTGCATCACCTGCGATAAAAAGACGTCCGTATTGCATTGGCTCACAAACAAAACTTCGCATCGACACAATGTTTTTTTGAAGGATTGGACCATCTGGAAGTGTCCATCCATCGCTTGTTTCAACTCTTGCTTTTAGTTCTGTCCAAATTCGATCGTCTGACCAATTGTTGATATCATCATTTGGATCCACTTGAATGTAATGTCGTTGAATTTCAGGTGTCCGTGTACTAATTAGCGCAAATCCTCTATCATGGTTAGAATAAATAAGTTCTGGGTTTGCAATAGGTGTTTCTGCTAATATACCTAACCAGCCAAAAGGATAATTTTGTTGTTTTTCCTTTCGAATTGTATCAGGTATTTCTTTTCGACTTGGACCGTGAAAGCCATCACAGCCGATAATAAAATCACAGCTAAGCTCATGATCACTTTCATTATATTGAAATCTAATTTTTGGTGATTGTTTGTCGACATCATGCAAACTAACATCGCTTACATTAAAGAGGATCTCTCCACCTGCCTTTAATCGAGCAGCTACAAGGTCTTTTATGACCTCATGTTGGGGATAAACCATAATACTTTTCCCTTCCGTAAACTCATGCATGTTGACTCTATGTCGGACTCCATTAAATTGAAGCTCAATTCCGTGATGGGTATGTCCTTCCCGCGTCATTCTTTCGCCTACACCAGAAGCATTTAGAAGATCGACTGTCCCCTGTTCTAAAACACCTGCACGAATCGTTTCCTCAATATCCTCTCGGGAGCGTTTTTCTAGGATCACTGATTCAATACCTGCAAGGTGCAAGAGATGTGATAACATTAAACCGGCTGGACCGGCTCCGATAATCCCTACTTTCGTTTTCATATCAAAAGCTCCTTTGTTTCATTCGAATTAATTTTTTAATAGACCACTAAATAGAACCGATCACCAATACCAGCGTTATAGTAACCGCTTCCATTTCCCTCCTCAATTTTATGTTTATTTATTTTCTGTATGTTTAGCATAGTATAAAAGCACACCGTATAAAACACCACTTTCTTATATGTGGAACAACATGGTGATTTTTTTAATCTACTTGAAAAAAAATGTCCTGTGACAATATTTTGTTATGGATTAATGATAAGTCCATCTTCAGCAAGTATTATTTCCCCCTTAAACCCTTCTTTTGCATATTGGCTTTTTATATTTTCCATATCTACTTCACCCCCACCAAGATGGGTTAGGACAAGCTTTTTTACACCTGAATCTGCAGCAACTTGAGCTATTTCTTCACTAGATATGTGGGATTTCATAAGGCTATTTTTCATACCCTCTCTAGCTACTTCAGGTAAATCTGAGAAATCACTTATTAACATAGCATCAATAACAAGTATATCTGCATCTTTCGCAAAAGGACCCATAACATCGGTATAAGTTAAATCTCCAGAAACAACTATACTTTTCCCATCAGCTTCAAAGCGATATGCATATGTCTCAATGGAATGTGGTACAGGAATTGCTTTAATTTTCACGCCATCAAGTTCGAAACTATACTCATCTTCCGTAAAGTTCTTAATATGAACATTTGATAAAATTCCATCTGTTGGAAACCCTATACTAGATCGATACTCTATATCTGTTCTAAAGAAATCAACCGTTACATCATAAAGTTCTTGCACGCCTGGTCCAATTAAATTTAAGCTACGTCTTCCAGTTGCCGATCCCCATCCACCTATAAAGAAATTCCAAAAGTCACCATTATGATCTACATGTTGATGCGTAAATAACATATTTGTGATTTTTTCTGTAGACAAACCATTCTCTAATAATGTATACGTTGTCTTTGGTCCACTATCAACTAAGAAATACTTTTCTTTATACTGAATTAATGTACTACTTCCACCACGATGAATATCAAATTTTGGACTGCCTGATCCTACAGTCATGACACGAAAGCCTTCTGGAACTTTTTCAAAAACACTCTTTACTTTCTCCTCGGAGATATTTTCTATATCGTTACTACTTTCCGTTTTATTTTTATTTTCTTCTTGTTGTACTTTCCCTTGATTTGCAGATTCTCCCTCACTTCCAGATGTTGAAGCATTACTACAACCATAGGCAAACACCAATATGAAACTGATTATAACTAAATAATTTTTTTTCATTGTTTAGATCTACCCCACTTTTTTAAGGGATTATTAAATATTAATTAACCTTATTTCTCAGTGAAATATCGAGAAAATATTACATCGTCAAATCTATATCTTTAGACTGCTCTACTTTAATAGGTGCTGTTTCCTTAATTCCAAAAGTACATATAAACGCGATAAAAGCAGCAATTGCTGTAATCCATAATGGTGCAGTTAGGCTATATTTATCAGCTAATACACCAGCCATCATCGGACCAGCAAATCCTCCAATAATTTCCCCTGTTAAAATAACGACACTTATGGCAGTTGCAGTAAACTTTCGAGATACAGATTCAGCAGGCACGATATTCATGACAAGTGGTTGATATCCATTACCAATTGAGAGGATAAGCATCGAGATAAGTAAAACAATAAAGTTTTGATAATATAATGCGATCATGATTGGAAGGAAAATGGCAATAAATGAAAAGATTTTAAGAATAGGTAGTCTTCCTATACGGTCAGATAATGCAGGTGCACCCATTTGCCCAACAAACATCATAAGCCCCATGGCTCCAAGAAGCATACCAATCTGAGCTTCTTTGTAATTTGTTGAGTTCGCTAACATCGTTGGAAGAAAGGCAGTAAGAGTCAAGATGAAGACCATATTACAGGTTCCGATAATTGTGCATAGCCATACGTTTCTTGTTTTAAATACTTTAAGATAATCTGCCTTCGTTGGTTTTACCCTTTGTTGTTTTTCGTCATGTTCTTCAACAACTTTAGGTTCTTTTAAATACTTCCATAAGATAAGACCTACTATGATCCCTGGAATGGCGATGATATAAAACGCTGATCTCCAGCCTAAAGCAACTGCTAGAGAAACAGTCAAAACAGGCGCCATTGTTCCTCCAATCAAGGAGGAAGCGCTTTGAATAACCCCCATATTAAATCCTCTTCTTTTCTCCGAGGATTCTGCCATGACAATAGATTGAACTAACGGCATTACTGGCCCTTCAGCTAATCCCATTATGATTCTCGTCATGATTAAAGCAATAAATGAACCGACAAGTCCGGTTAGTAAGGTAGCAATTGAAAAAACAAAAACAAAGATAACGAGCATGACCTTCTTTTTCCCTATAAAATCAGAAAGACTAGCGAAAATTAGAGTAGAGATTCCGAAGAATAAACTTGTAATCCCAACTGTTAAACCAAGCTGTGTATTTGAAAGATTTAAATCCGGCCCCATAATTGGAAAAACAAACCCTAAACTTAATCGATCTAAAAACACAAGCCCAACAACGAAAAACATAATGATGACAAGGAAATTCTCATAACGTTTACTCTTGCTTAATCCATTCATTCAAATGCCCCCTTACCCCTTTTTTAATATTTTTACTGAAGGCGTATACAAAAACTATTATTTTGTTAGACGTTTAACTCAGTTAAGAAAGGCTCATTCATTTTTTCAAGGGTCGTTTTCACGAACTCTCCAACGTTTACTTTTTCTGTCATTTTTCCAGCAGCGGTTAATAATTCCCATTCCACTAATTGGTCGGAATTCTCTACAATCATTTTGCAGCGTTCAAAACGTTTTTCCATAAATGATTCCATTGTTTCTTGAACAGTAAGGTTATGTTTTAAAATATCAGCTAAAACAACAACATCTTCAATCGCAATTGAAGCACCTTGACCTAGATGTGGAGCTGTACCATGTGCCGCATCACCTACTAGTAAAACATTTCCTTTATACCATGGGCTTGGCATAAGATGCGTAAATATTGGGCGGTAAACGACTTCAGAAGGATCATCGATTTGCTTAGCCATATCAGCAATAATCCCTCCAAATTCTGTCATTCTTTCCTTTAATAAAACATGTAATTGATCATTAGGAAACCTTGGATTTCCAGGTTCATTTGTTGTAACAAGTAAGTACATTAAATCGTCAGACATTGGAACTAATCCTGCTTTTGCATCTTTTCCATAGTAAAAAAGACCATTTTCAATTTCTTTTGGTCGTGGTAGATTATATCTCCAAACTCCCTGACCGCTATAACGTTGTTCGATTTCACCAAACAGTAATGTTCTAACCTTTGAGTTAGCACCATCTGAACCTATCACTAAATCGTAAGTGCAAGTTATTCCATTATTCAATTCGACTTTTACGCCATTTCCTTGATCTTCAATGGTATTAACGGTTGTTCCCATATAGATCTTAGTTCCAATTAATTTAACGGCATCAAACAAGATATTGTGCAGCTTTCTTCTCGAGATTCCGTTTACACCTGGGTAGCCTTCAATTGTTGGTGATGCTGTATGAAACAAGAAATGGCCTTGACCTGTATAATAATCAAAACCTGCATATGACGTGCCTTGTTCCATACAAGCGTCTGCTAAGCCAATTTCATTAAGTGCTCTTAAAGCATTAGGTGGCTGAATAATCCCAACCCCATACACGTTCCAGTCTAATTCTTTTTCAGCTATTTCAACTTCAATCCCAATTTTATTTAAAGCAATCGCTGCTGATAAGCCGCTAATTCCTCCACCAATAACCAGTACTTTTTTTACATATTGATTTGTCATGCTAGTACCTCCTCCTATTTTTTGAAGTGCTTGCAAAACGCTAATACTAGATTTCATATTTTAATCAATGATTGCAACTGCTCTGGTCCAACCTGCACTCGCTCCCTTTATTTTCACTGGAAGCACAGATACTTTAAAGCCATAGGGTGGCAATTGATCTAAGTTTGCTAGTTTTTCAATTTGGCAATATTCCTTTTCTTTTCCTGCGTAATGAGCTGCCCAAAGAACACCTTCACGTGGATTTTGCTTGTAATCAGCAGCTTGGATGGCGAGTGGTGTATCCCAACCCCAACCGTCCGTTCCCATCACTCTGATTCCTTGGTCAATTAACCAAAGTGTAGCTTCAGCTGAGACACCTACATGTATTTCACTATAATTAGATTCATATCTCTTTTTATCTGCATCACATCGGATCATGACGATATCAAATGCCTTTAATTTGTAATTGATGCTCTCTAGTTTTTCTTTCACATCTTGAACTGTGATCGCATATCCTGCTGGTCTGTCAGTAAAATCGAGCACAACACCATCATTAAAAAACCATTCGAGCGGCATTTCATCAATCGTACGAGCAGGCTTTCCTTCTGCTGTTGGCCAATAATGCCAAGGGGCATCAACATGAGTTCCAGCATGACTAGTTAAAGTTAGGAATTCACCAGCCAGCCCTTTTCTCTCTGGAAAGTCATCAGGAGTCACTCCGACAAGCTTTGCTCCAAATTCCGCTCCTTCTTCATGTGTTTCATAGCGGATAGAAAAAGGAAGAGGATCTTTTAAATCCTCTTCAATTGATACACTAAGGTCCACAATTTTCATGCTAGTCTAATCCCTTCTATTTAGATAATTTTATTTTTAAGAGAGCCGAGACTAGTAATCGTCAATTCCACTTCATCTCCAGGCTCTAACCAAGGATGCACTTCTGTTCCAAGCTCCATTAGGCAACCGAAACCAACTGTACCTGATCCAATGATATCGCCTGGATATAAGGTCACTTCTTCAGAAGCTCTTTCAATCATTTCGCCAAAGCTATAGAAAACATCTTTAAAATTCCCTCTAGAAAGAACCTCACCATTTACTGATGCTGTCATCTCCAAGTCGAATACATTCCCAACTTTATGTGAATCTAGTTCATCTTTTGTTAGAATATAAGGCCCAATAGACGTAGCGAAATCCTTTCCTTTTGCTGGTCCTAGAAGCACTTTCATCTCTTTCATTTGGAGATCACGTGCGGACCAATCATTTAAGATGGTATAACCGAAAATATAATCTTCAGCTTCACTAGCTTTTATGTTTTTTCCTTCTTTTCCTATCACACATGCCAATTCAAGTTCATAATCAAGCCTTGAACACTTATCAGGTCGCTTTACCTCTTCTTCTGGTCCCTTCATTGAATGAGGGTTGGAGAAGTAGAAAATCGGCATTTCATACCATTCAGGTGCAACTGTGTCACCGTTTCGTTTGGTTGCGTTTTTAACATGTGTTTCAAAAGCAACAAAGTCTCGAAAACTAGTTGGATTTGGTAAAGGTGGAGCAAGACGTACCTCTTCCAATGAATAGGAAGGAACATCTTTTTCACTAACTAGCGATTGTACAATAGATAGATATTTATCTTGATTTCTTATAAGTTCCATAATTGAATCAGTTAAGTTCCCTTCAGATGCAAGGTTCAGATCTATCACTCTATTATTTTCAAGACATCCTGCACGCATGTTTCCTTTCGAATCGTAAAATGTCACAAACTTCATATACTCAAGCCTCCTGTGTTAGCTCGTTAACTGTTCCTTGAGCCAATCATACATTTCATTCGTTTCTGTAATATTATCCACTTGGCAATGAGAAGAACCTGGACTGCTTTTCGGAACAATTTTCAACCATCTTGGGCAAGTTAAATCATTATATACGTTGTATGCATTATCTACTGTATTTTGGCGATCATCTTCACCATGGATAATATAAGTAGGCATTTGAATTTTTTCGGCCACTCCACGAAGGTTATAATGCTCCAATTTCGCTCTTGCAGCTGGCATGTCTTCCACACCGAAAATATGTTGTAAAATCTTGGCTAAAGGATGATTGTCAGGACGTTTTCTCCAAACATCGTTATAATCATAAACAGCGCCCCAGATCGCACATGCTTTAAATCTTGGTTCAAAGGCTGCACATCTTGCTGCCATATAGCCTCCCATTGAAACGGCCATAATACCGATACGTTCAGGATCGACATCAAGATTGTCAACTGCCCATTCATATGCAGCTGTTCCTGCAGTATTATAATCATGTCTTGAATGAATTTTGTGAAGTCGCAATGCCCCACCCTGACCAGGTCCATCAAGAGCTAAAAGAGAAATACCTCTTTGATTTAAGAACTGTGCAGGTCCATAGTATAATTCTTCTGCTGTTGAATCTAAGCCACCGAACATCACCATTAAAGGTCCTCTTTTTTGACCAGGTGCTTCAAAGAAATATCCTGGAAGAGATGCATGTTCAAAAGGAACATTAACAGCCTTTGGTGGACTGTCTAGCAATTCTCCGCCTTTTCTAAAGGAATCAACAGATTTTAAGTAAGTTGGTAGTTTTCGTTCATCATCTGGTTGTAGAAAAAATTCAGCCGTACGGAAGTAGTTTGCTGCACGCAAATAACCTGCTCGAGCAGTCTCCTTATGACCTTTGTCCATTGCATCATTTGCTGTTGATAATGACTTATGACCAGCGTTCATCCATTCATTATGAAAACTATCAAAATCACCAAGCTTCATTCGACTGGCAGCATCTAAAATCTCATTTACTTCACCGCCTCCAAAATACGATTGGCTAATCATTCTTACGATTTGATAAGACCACATGTAGTTTTCAGGAAAAAAGTGCCACATCTATATAACATCCTTTCTATCAATCATAATCTGCAGAACTCTCTGGTACTCCGGGAACCCATTCAGCACAAAGCTTTTTAGACTCCCTGAGTTATTTAATCTAGTTACTTACTTAATAATTTTCCCGGATTTATCCCATGGCATTTCTCTGCCCCAAGCATCATTTGGATTTTCTTCAAGACTCCATCTGTATGGACCAAAATCAGGTGCAAACACTAAATGTGCTCCTGCATACAACTCAAAACGATTTCCGCCTGGCTCATCAACATAGAAGAAAAAGCCTTCTGCAAGAGCATGACGAGTTGGTCCTCCCATCGCTAACTCGTAACCGCTTTCGATAATGTGATCAGCTGCTAATAAGACCTCTTCTCTACTTTCAACCGCATAGCAAACGTGGTTGAATCCTCCTGGCTTACCAGTGTGAGATTTTAAGAAAGCAATATCATGAGATAGATTTGTCACAGAAAGCCATGCACCAATTTCCGGACTTCCAGGTTCATTTGCGTCTAAAAAGATTCCTTCATTATAACGGAATCCAATATTTTGATAGAATTCACGATCTTTTGTCACATCATTACTATGTAGGGTAATGTGATCAAGACGACGTGGAGAGATCCCGCGCCCTGGATTTTTTTGCGGACGGTTTTTCCATTTACTTTGAAGTGCTACTGGCGCTTCATAAATTTCTACGTCCCAGAAAATTTCCTCTAAATGACCATCAGGTGATTGAAATTGATACGCACGACCATGACCTAGGTCTCCTTCAATCCAACCAATTCCTTGACCCAGCTTTTCAATCTGTGCTGCAGCTTCCTCCAGGGCAGCCGGACTATCAGCACGCCAACCAATATGGCCAAGGCCAGGTTCATCTCCTTCTGTAATTTTTAAACTGTGGTGATAATGTTCACCCCATGCGCGAAAATAAACAGAATTACCTTTTCGACCTGACTCCTCTAAACCGATAATATTTTTAAAGAAATCTGCTGATTCTTCTAATTTTGGGCTGATTAATTCAACATGAGCAAGATGTGAGAAATAATGTGGATTTTTGTACATAAAATAATCCCTCCAAATAATCGTTTTTTTAGTACAGCCTTATTAAAACTGTGTATTTAACTTAATTATAAGGAAGGATATTATTGAAAACGTTTACTTTTTTATCGAAAATCATACCGATTTTTATCTTTTTCTAAATATTTGTATAAATATCGAATGTCCGTTTCTTCTACAAACTCATACCCTTCTGTCCCCTCCTTTTTCCTTCGAGGGGTTGTAAAAGACCTGAATTGCTTCTTTCGATATTGATGTGGTGTTGTGTGAAAGGTGTCTTTAAATAATTTATGGAATGTGTTTAAATTGGTAAAACCGCACTCCATCGTGATCTGAATGATTGGCAAATCTGTCTCCAATAAGTAATAAAGGGCATGCTCAAGACGAACCCCATTTACATATTTAAGAAATGTTTGTCCCATATGCTGTTGGAAATATCTAGATAAGTATGGAGGTGTTAGCTTTTCTGTTTCTGCAACTTCTTCAAGTGTAAGAGGATGCATATAATTTTTTTCTATGTAATCTGTAATTCTATTCATACGTTCAATATTTTTTTTGCTCGTTTGTTTTAATTCGTGTTCGTTTTTTACCTTGAAGTTTGTAACAAGATGATAGATGGTATCCAATAGCAAGGAATGAACCTTTAAGTCATAGCTTTCCTTTTTTTCTTTTACTGTTAAACATAGCTGTGTAAGGAGAGTTCGAATTTCATCAAATTTCTGCTGATTTTCATGAAGAAAAGATTGGCATTGAAACCGTTCCTGTTCAATATGTTTGTAGCATTTCTTTATAAATGAAACGGGTATTTGAACAATCAAAATCGTATTCTCTTCATCTGACTCAACTCCGTGAACTTCGTTACTATTTATCAGGAGGAGATCCTTTTCATGTAAGGTATAATCTTCTCTTCCTACATAGACTTGTACTTTTCCCTTTAACACAAGTAAAAATTCTATTCGATCGTGCCAGTGCATGGCGACGTATTTGACTGTTGTCATTAGTAAAAATACAGGCACTTCTTCGTTTACGACTACGCTTTCGTATGGGTAGTTCATGATCTCCTCCCACAAAATAATTATTGATTCTTATTTTTGCATAATTTGTTGTTTTTAATTTAATTAATTGTAACAACAGCATCATTCCATTGGCAAATCTTCTATTTACCTATTAATTAGATATATAAGAAGTGATCAAGACTTGTATTTTTCATTTTTTTACAACCTGTAACTCGTAGGTACTACCTTAAATAACAGTACCTTCAAAACTTTCATTTTGCTCTTGAATATTGGTACTCCCCTCAGGATATAAATTACAGGCAAAATTAAAGTGTTTATAGTTGTAACATAGTATTTGATAACCGCGTTTCTCTGCTATTAGTCCATTTTCTTCATATAAAAAATACCCCAAATGATTGTTCACACACCTTTTGGGGATCATTAATCTACATATTATTTTAGGTAGGTCCTATTGATTTTTCACCAAAGACGCTGCACCAATCACTCCAGCATCATTTCCTAACTGAGCCAATTTTAACTTTGAGCTATTTTTTATCGGTGGAAATGCATACTTATTAAAGTATTTATTAACACCTGTGACCAGCATCTCACCAGCCGCCGAAACTCCACCGCCGATAACAATTGTTTCAGGATGTAAAACATTAGCGATATTACTACAAGCCAACCCCAAATAAAAATAAAATTTATCCACTACAATTTCTGCTAGTGGATCCTCAATCTTCGCCTTGTCAAATACTGTTTTAGCTGTTACTTCTTGTCCATCATCAATTAACCACTTTAAATGGGAATCTCCAGTAAATCCTTCTGAAAGGTCTCTTGCTAATCGAACCACACCCGTTGCACTTGCTACAGTCTCTAAACAACCAATGTTTCCACACGTACATTCGTAACCTGTAGGGTCAACAGTCATATGTCCAATCTCTCCTGCCGCTCCAACTCCATGAATTAAACGACCTTCAGCAACGATTCCTCCACCAACACCAGTGCCTAGTGTAACAAACACGACATTGCCACTTCCTTCACCAGCACCTTTCCACTGTTCTCCTAAAGCAGCAACATTCGCATCATTATCAATATAAAAAGGAATTCCTACTCCTTTCTCTACTTGTTCTTTCACAGGCTGTAATGTTCTCCAATTCAGATTATAAGCACCAATCACTGTACCTTTTTTGATATTTACAGATCCAGGAGAACCCATTCCGATCCCCAAAAAGTGATCAACTGTTAACCCGTACAAGTCAAGACGGTGATTAATCGACTCAATGATATCCGGAACAATTTTCATTCCATCATGGGTAATGTCGGTCTGAATACTCCATTTATGTTCAATTTCTCCTTCCTCTGTTAAAATTGCAAACTTTACCGTTGTACCACCTAAATCAATTCCAATTAGTTTTTTCATATTATCCCCCAAATTCCAAAACAATATTTTAATAGTCCATCATTTTTTATAAAACAGGTTATCTAATTACATTTTATAAGAATTTAACATCGAAAGTAACAAATAGTACAGAAAATTTCCTGTACTATTTTTCTAAACTATTTACCTAAAATTTTATGTTGCATTAGTAAATATTGCTTGTTCAATCTAAGTCCTTCATCCAACGCTTCATCCTCAGAATTAATATTATATTAACCATGAATGATTTTGTTTAATAATTTTTGATGTCTTTGAACTTGTTCGATACTATCTACTTCTTTATAATCTTGAATATGACGATTTCCTTCATATTCACTATTCACATAACCTGTATAACCACTATCTTTCAACACAGTAATAATATCTTGATATGGAATACTTGGCTCTTCCATTAGATCATTAATTTCGTAAAATTTCCCATGCACATGCATAATATAAGGAATATACTCTTTTAAAAGATTTGGATCTGTGTAAACCATATGAGTACCTAATCTAGCAAACAATTTATCATAATCATTTGCATAAGCCATATTTTGCACTTCTTTCTCAATTACTTTCATATCTACTCTATTGGCATAATTATCGCTTATAAATTCAACAATTTTTGGATCCGCACCATGTCTAACATGCCAATCCTCCATCACACTTGGCATGCGTTTTACAAACACACCTAAATCAGGCATAATACCAAACCATTTTGTTCCAGTTTTCTGGATGAATTCCATCCTCTCTTCAAACCAAGGAGTACCGAAAGTAAATGGGGCATGTACTTCTAAAGCTATTTTTACGTCTTTTCCTTCTGCATATTCTAACGAAGCATCGATTACATCAATCGGTGTTGCAACAAGAGTTCTTAATACTTTACAACCTAATTTATTTGCAATATCGATATCTCTTTTCATCATTTCTACTGATTCATCACGTGTTGTAATACGATTTGGGAATAATTTAAGTTCTAGAAATGCATCATATGCAATTGGAGTTAAATCATACTTTTCCATCCATCCATGCCAAGTTTCATAAAAAGATTCAGGAATTCGCGGGAATCCTTTAATCATTTGTTCGGGTAAAATTTCAACCCCTTTTGCACCTGACTTAGCTACCTCTTGTATACAACCTTCTAAATCTAATTTACCTGTATAGAATTCTTCTTGATAACTGTATAAAGATACACCTGTTTTAATAGTTTCTTTCATAACTCATAACCTCCTCATCTTCTTTTCTAATCGTTCCAAGTTTTAATATTTTTTTGTCTGCACCTGTATTTGGGTGAGGTTGATATGAAATTCGAAGACTAACAAATGCTTCAATCGTATGTTCCTTATCTTCCAATCCGCCAGGGGCACGTACAAAAATAACAGCCTCCTCGGTCATTTCCCATCTATTATTAATAACAGTTGAAATTTCACTGTATGGGAATGAACCTGTTTCAACCTCAACAGTCATATCATCATGAGAAATACTCTTCCCATTTATTATTAAGTTTATTTCATTTATACATGATAAGGTAATTCCGCGATAATACGGTATTCTTAATCCCACTTTGTATCCTACTATTTCTCCTCTTTTTTCTACATTGCAGAACGTTTTTTCAGAAATAAGATATTTTTCAAACATGCTGTTCCCTCCATTTTTAACTACTTATTAAAAGAGCTCAATTTTTCTGTATGTGTTACTTCTTCTTGTAATGAACTATCTGTTACTTCTACTGATTTATCTTTTAATTTAAGGGCTAGCAAAAGCCCTACCCCACTAATAATTGTTACAAATAAGAAAGTGATAGTTATTGCATATTTTTCTGAATCTAAACCACTTAAACTTGTATTCTTTGCTAAAGCTGTATATAAACCTACAATAATTGAGATACCGATTGAACCTGCAATATTTGTTAAAGTACTATATACAGCTACACCATGTCTGTATAAATGCTTTGGAATAGCATTCATTGCTCCCGTTTGTACTGGTGTCATTAGAAATCCTGTCCCAATCATACGTAACGAATAAAAAATAACAATCATCCAAATAGTTTTTTCAAATCCAATTATCGCAAGAGGAATTGTTGAAAGTGTAACAATGGAAAAACCGATTAAAATCAGTACTTTAATCCCCATTTTATCTGTTAATTTTCCTACAAATGGAGACATTGCCCCCATTAATGCTGCCCCTGGTAATAAAATTAAACCAGATACCAACGCTGAAGTTCCTTGTACATTCTGAGTATAGAGAGGAACAATTGTTTCCACGCCAAACATCGTTGCAAAGGCAATACTAACTAATATAGCTGACACTGAAAATATCTTATATTTAAAAACTCTAAATTCAATCATCGGTTCAGAAAGTTTCAATTGTCTTCTCACTAAGAAATACAATGATATAGCTCCAATTGCAATCCAACTAATTGTTGTAATATCTCCCCATCCTAATGTTCCTATTAGACTTAATCCATAAAGAATTCCAGTAAAGGCCACTGTAGATAAGACTACTGATAATACATCAATTTTTATGTTTTTATTCGTTTCGGTAACATTCTTTAAAATCAAATAGGAAGCAATAAATATACATAAAACAACTGGAAATGTTCCAAAAAATAAGTATCTCCATGAAAAATAATCAATGATTCCACCAGCAAGTGCAGGACCAATTGCAGGGCCAAAACAAATAACTAGGATTAGTAATCCCATTGCACTACCACGATTTTCATTTGTTGTAATTTGTAGAATTATATTTGATACAAGCGGCATTATTAATCCTGCACCGATTGCCTGTATTAAGCGACCTATTAAGAGAATTGTAAAACTAGATGCAATGCCGGCTAACATTGTTCCTATTAATAAAGTAATCACAGCAGTTAAGAATAATTGTCTTGTTGAAAATCTAGCAATTAAAAATGCTGATATTGGGACAATTATTCCACTTGTTAGCATAAAAATAGTCGTTACCCACTGTGCTTTATTAGCATCAACTTGGAAATCTATCATAATTTGAGGAAGTGCTGTTATTAAAAAAGTTTGATTTAATACAGCAACAAAAAGTGTCAATAGAATTAATGCCAATAATAAGTTTTTATTGTATTTCGTTTGTTGGATCTCTTTTTCCATTCTCTTCTCTCTCCTTAAGTTGAATATTGAGTCAATATTAATCCCTAATTCATTTTAACTTCTCACTTAAGAAAGAGCTTTCTCATCTTTTTACAATTTGCTTTAATTTTTTAACCACACTATTCAGTGAACTTTTGTCGTATAGATTAATAATTCATATGTTATTTTTAATCTTTAATTTTTTCATTAATAATTTAAGGCTTTTTCGCTTCCTTTCTAGTTTTCCAATGTAGTTATCTTTAAGAATCTAATTCGTTTCATTGCGCTATAGTCACACCCTTCGCCGTGGAGGAAGCTGATCCTCCTACTTCGCCTGCGGGTCTAAGAGCTTCCTCTATTTCCGCATGAGTCGTTTGACTTACGCTACATTCCACTATTTGTTTTAAATAGTATTCAAAAGCTATAATACTTACGAAAAGAGCCATGATTTAATAATGCACACAACCATTGAAACGGCTATGTGCATCTATTTTTAACATATTAATTATTAAACCAAACGTTGTGCATTTAATTTTTCTCTAATTTCACTAGATTTATTATCATCTAATTTATATAGAAACACAGGAATCATAGCTAGTAAGAAACAAATACCAGGTAATACGTTTACTACCAAATTAATACCAGCAATTGCTTCTGGTGTTTGTTCAGCGTTCGCCACATATCCAAAAGAACCTAATAATGCTACTGTTACAGCACCACCAAGTGCACTCGCAAATTTAGTCGCTAAACTTGTTGCTGCAAAAGCGGTACCATCTACACGCACACCTTTTTTATACTCTAATTCATCGATAGCATCAGGAATCATAGCCATAACAATAGGTGTTCCAAATTGAGCTAATCCGTATAAGAATGTTACAACTAATAACATTGTAATATTGCTGTAATCGATAAAGTAAAGGATTAATAGGAATACAGCTGAGAAGAAGTAAGAAATATATAACAAATTCTTTTTACCAATTTTGGTTCCAAAACGAGTAAATAATAAGATTCCAAGTACCGCTCCAATCGCAGGTAATGGCATAAAGATAGCTATTAAATCCATTCTTTTGATTACGTAAATATAATAGTAGATTTGAACACCCATTCTACCAAAGAACGCTGTTAATGAAGTCAGTAACATAAAGAAAATTAAAATCAGAGACTTACTTGTTAAAACACTTGCAAATGATGTTTTGAAAGATATTTTTGCTTTATTAATAGGTTGTACAACTTCTTTTGTATTGAAGAAAAGTATATAGAAAAGAGGAATTGCAATTACTGCTAGTACTACAGCCGTCATCGTATATCCATTTCCCGTTAAAGAACCTTCATTTCCACCACTAAAGAAAATAATTAATGGCATAGAAGCAATACTGAGAGCTACACTTCCTAAATTAGTAAATGTCATTCTGAAAGACATTAGTGCAGTTCTTTCACTTTGTTTAGATGACATAACAGAGGATAATGAACCATACGGAATATTAACCACAGTATATAGCATACTTAGTCCGACATATGTAAATACGGCCCATGCGATTTTCGCATCCATAGATCCAAGAAAGCTTGGAGAAGTAAATGCTAATACACTAAATAGAGCTAAGAAAGGTGTACCATATAGTATATAAGGTCTAAATCTACCGTGTTTTGAATTTGTACGGTCTGCAATAGCACCAAGGATTGGATCGTTAATCCCATCCCAAATTCTTGAAAATAACATAATCATTGCAATAACTGCAGGTGCAATTCCAACAACATCTGTATAATAAATAGTTAAATATGAACCGCTGAAACTCCAAAATAATTGACTTGCGAAATCTCCTAATCCATAACTAACTTTTGTTACCGTAGACAGCTTTTCATTCTTTTCAACAACTTCAGTTTCTATATTCTCAGTAATAACACTTGTATTACTCATGAATTTTCCCCCTTTATTGAAATTGAAAGAATAAATTAAAAGCGGTACCTTACTTTTAAATTTATTAAGCGCTTTCTGATTTAAATTTTAAATGTAACCACTTACATTTGATATTATTTTTTTACTCTGAATGATATAGATATTTAATCTGTTTTCTGTTGTAGTAATTAAATGATTAATTTTCATTACTATTCTTTAATATATAAAGGTTATAGACTCCCTAACAATTAATCATTATGTATTATTGAAGATTCACAATCTATGAATTTAATCATCATCTTATCAATTACGTTGTTAATAAAGGCCGTAATGCTTGTTGCTTTTGACTTATATTTAAAACCACTAGTGGAATGGAGAGGATATTATCGAATTCTGCGGGAAGTTGAGGACGCTTTAAACTCCACATGCGAATGATGTATCTGGAGCGCAATGAAATGAACCATATTTTATGGATAACTGCATTTGAAAACAACAAAGTATCTGAAAACTCCCATAATAAAAAGATGAGACCTGTGCATACAGATCCCATCTTTTTTATTACCAACATATATTGCACCATTATTTTAAACTATTAAGGATATTACGTTCCATTTGTATATGTCTTCTAGTCATTTCTACCGCGTCAGGTGATGCTTCGTATTCAGACATAATGTATCCATTAAAGTTAGCCTCATGAAGAACTTTCAAAATGTCAGTATATGGAATACTAGCTTCTTCAAGGTGTTCATGCATGTAATGAAATTTACCATGACAGTATTTAATATGTGGTACAATTTGTTTAAATCCCTCTAAATCTGGATTATGACTAAATTGAACAAAACCGTACATACCTTGTAATGCACCAATAACAGCTCCATTTGCTCCTGCTTCTAGTAATTTCTTCATAGCCTCTTCTTTCGGTACATTATCGTAACGGCAGTTTGCAGCCAATTCTAATAACTCCAGAGGTGCTCCGTTCTCAAGTGCTTCATCCCAATATACTTTGTTAGGTTTCGTAGCAAAACATCCGAAATCTTGTACAAAACCAGCATAATCCGTTCCTAACTTTTCAAATAATTCCACATATTTTTGGATTTTGGGAGACGAGGGATTATCCGGATTATGAATTTCCACTCCTAATTTAACTCCGTAGTTTTCAGCATAAGGAACTAATTTCTCAATAGCTGCTGGCGATAAATGATATTGTACTCTCATCATTTCACACCCTAATTTATTTGCAGTTTTGATATCAAGAATTGCAGACTGAACGAGCTCGTCATCTGTTAAATCTCGGTCCGCAGTAACCCCTCTATCCGCACTTGCACCGTACGATACAAACTTAATTCCATAATGATCACTCATTGACTTAAAATTATTAACTACTTTTTCAGTAGCATAAGGATATGTAGATAACATTGATGCTCCAACAAGTTCAAATCCTTCACCACCAATTTCAGAGGCAGAACGAATACAATCCTCTAATGAAAGAATCCCTTTTACATAATCTGTTGAAAAACTAAATAACGAAACTCCTAGTTTTATATTACTCATGAATTCTATCCCCTCTCTTACTATCTTAAAGTTAATGTTTTACTTCCACATGAATCTAGAACTGCATAATTATGTTTCTCTGTATTTCCTGGAATGAACATATATGCGTTACGTAATAATAGTGTTACATCAATATGGTGTTTGCCCTCTTCTAAACCACCTGGTAAATAAACTTTAATTGTCGCTGCTTCATTACAATTCCAGAACTCTGAAATAAGATATGGGATTTGTCCTATAGTAAATTCTTTACCATTCAAGCAGAAATTGATATCATTCGCTTCTACTTTTTCACCATCTACCATAATTGTTAAATCTTCAATACAAGATAAATAATGTCCGCGATAATAACTTAATCTAATTTGGAACTCATAACCTAACTTCTTTCCATTTACAAATGTATTCGCAAGACTATCGTCAACTACTGTATCAACAAAAGGTAATTTCATTACAAATGTCATTTTTTCTCTCTCCTCCTACTTTTGACTATTTTTTCACTTTATTTTCCAAATACAACTTCCTTACCAGTTTCTGCAGATTGATAGATTGCATCTAAAATTTTTGTTACTACAAAGGCTTGTTCTGGCTGTACTAATGGCTCTTTATCTTCTTTTACTGCCGCTAACCATTGTTTTGCTTCTAATACTTCTGGTGAATTTGCTCCACCTTCAAAATATGCAATATTTCCTACTGGAGATTTTTTCTGTTCAACTAACATATTGTTGTGCGCTCTGTTGAAAATTAATTCTTTTTCTTTTTGTCCCATTCCAGAAATAATTTGTGCTCCACCCTTTGTTCCGCAAAGCGTTGTTGCTGCTTCTTTCGCATCTAATGTGTTTAATGCCCATGAAGATTCCAGGAAAATGGTTGAGCCATCTTCCATTTTGATATATCCAAATGCTGAATCTTCTACTTCAAACGTTTCCGGATCCCATGGTCCAAATAGATTTCCTTCTGGTCCTTCTGGTAATCTGCCTAATTTATGGAATACTGATCCCGATACGGATACTGGCTTATAGTTATCCATCATCCATAATGTAATATCAAGGGCATGCGTACCGATATCGATTAGTGGACCTCCACCTTGTTGTGATTTATCTGGAAACACTCCCCAAGTTGGCACGGCACGACGACGTACTGCATGTGCTTTTGCGAAGTAGATTTCTCCTAATTCTTCTCTTTCACAAGATTGGTGTAATGCTTGGACTTCTTCTCTGAAGCGGTTTTGGTAACCAACAGTGAATTTCTTTCCTGATTTTTTCCAAGCATCCATCATCTTTTGTGCTGCTTCTGTATTGTGTGCCATTGGTTTCTCACATAAAACGTGTTTGCCAGCTTCAAAAGCAGCAACTGTAATTGGGCTATGCGATACGTTTGGTGTACATACATGTACGATATCAATGGTTTTATCTTTTAATAATTCATTATAATCAGTGTATACTTTCGCATCTTCTGATCCGAATTCTTTTGCTGCTTTTAAGGCTCTTTCTTCTATAACGTCACAAAATGCTACCATTTCACACTCTTCTTTGAATTGTGCCAATGCTGGGAAATGTTTGTTATTTGCAATACCACCACAACCGATGATAGCTATTCTTAATTTACTCATTTGAATACTCTCCTTTAAATTGTTTTCGCTTTCAAAATTATTTTAACTTTTATCTCCATACTTTCCCTTTTATTTATTATCTTTTGTACATTGAATTTTAGGCTAATTTCTCTAAAAATTTTTTCGATATTTTAATAGCAGATTAAAAAACAATTTGTTATATTTAATCTCAATAACACTATTAACATATCCAAAAATCTAAACATACAAAAAAGAGATGAAAAAAACCTGAGGCGATTTTTTCATCTCTTCTTTTAAATATTATGACTCACTGAATAATAAATTGAGTTCATATAATCTTACTTCATGAGGTTGAAGTTTACCCTCAATTATTATTTTATTTTCATCCACAAAAGTATGGTCTACCTTCATATAAGGAACACATTTTTGTTTTAGATATTCTACTTCATCCGGTTTCATATCATAAACCGAACCAAAATTTAGCCATTCATCTAAAACACTACCGTGTTCACGATTAATTCTTTGTTCTTTAATACGATATCTACCATTAGATATCCCTTGGATTTTGAATGAAATGTCCAATGAATCAGTATTTTCAAATATTCCATAATGTTCACTTATCTCAATACTACCCTCTGGCTGAAGATAATAAGAATAATCAAAATGTTTATAATTGAAACAAATAATCTGATATCGTTCCCCTGATTTTTTTGTAATGATATAATTTTCGCCTTTTGAAACTAATATTTCACCTAATTGTTTTAATAATGAAAATGAATGATAACTTGGTTTTTTTATACCACTTTTTGTGATTAACCCTACACCACCATGTAGTAAATTCTTAGAATCCTTGAAGTCACCAAATATATCAGAACACATCCAATAACCTAACATATTCACATGCTGATTTAAATTATCTACAATATTTTTAGCTATATAGGACGCTTTAAAACAACTATCATTTAAATAGTCGCGACTTGAAATGGAAATATTCCACTCTGTAACATTTAATTCTACGTGATTAAATCCAGATCTCTCCATGGATTCTTTTACCTGTTTTATTTTATTTTTAACATAGTCACGGTTCGTCGAGGTCACATTCTTTTTAGTATTTCTATCACTTTCCGTTTCTATTGGGTAGACATAAAATGAAAGAAAATCCGGTTGTATTTCGTGCGTATTCCATTGTTTCAAGAATAAATCTAGCTTTTCAGTTTCTAAATCTGTTGCTAATCCGCAACCACCCACTTTTGCCTCTGGAACAATATCATTCAAAATTTGCTTTAGAAAAGAAAATACCTTGAAGTATTCCTCAAATTGAGCAGGGTCATGTCTGTTACTCTTATTTAACTTCTCATCATTACCAATATCTATGATAGGGTCTATATTATTACCCCAAATTTCAAAATACCATGTTACTACTTCCTCAATCCCATAACGTTCGACGCAATGCAGTAAGAAAGCCCTTAGTAACTTCTTCCATTCATCAAGTGATTTTTCATTATTTGTCTGATAAATGAGGGTTTGTCCAAAGGATTTTAAAACGAGCTTTGGTTTCGGTCCTAGCTCAATAAATGGTTTTAATCTATTTTTTATTAAGAAATCTAGTAATTTATTAATAGTTGAAAAATTGTAAGCTACTTGGTCATCCGATTTATCTTCAACATGCATTTCATCACAGAATAATCCCCAAAACCTCGCATATGTAAATCCTATATCTGATTGCATAAGAGATAACTGCTCTTGCATATCTGAATTTAATAAGTCCGTTGCGTATCCAACATTAATTACCTTGTTCCAATATTTCGTATAAGCTTCAAATTTCGATATTTTCACAATATCCGTTTCAATTAATATGGGTTCATTTTTAGGGTGTACTGGTGAAACACATTCAAGGTAATTACGCAATTCTAATAATGCTTCTTCATTTTCCACTTTATCATTACTTACTGTTTTTTCATTATTTTCAATTTTTTCTACTTTACTTTTTCTATAATCAACAGGCTTCACCTTAAATTTATCATTGAATACCCTATTAAATGCTACTAGATTTGGGAAACCATTATCAAGCGCAATCCGAGTAATTGGTTTTTTCGTGTTAATTAGTTCATTTACAGCATGTGCGAGACGTACTTTATTTAAATATTGTGAGAATGTTTTCCCAGTTTGTTTTTTAAAAAATTTAGATAAATAAGGTACTGTTATATATTGAGTTCTTGCTACTTCCTCCAATGTTAATGCTTCCCGGAAATTATTTTCAACATATTCAAGTATTTCCATTAACCTTTCATTCGCCATTTCCTCCGAAAGAAGTGGTTTTATTTCTTGATGCTTTCTATCTCTCAGGTAATTTAATTGAATAAAAGAAATTAATTTTAATACCTTTTCCCAGAATCCCGCTAACGAAATATCTGACTCCTTTAAATATACTAAAAGTACTTCCTCAATTACATCTTTCATCTGTTGATTAGATGAAACCGTATTTTCTAGAGAATTACATTGAAAATATAGATTCTCCTGTTGGAGAATTGACCGTATTTGAAAATAGTTAAAATGGATTATAACAAATAAATTATTTTCTTCTGAATGAAAAGAATGTAGTTCATTCGAATTTACGATGACAAAATCTGATTTATTTAATGTAAATAAATTATTCTTTATCTTTACTTCTAAATTTCCTTCAATCATATAAATTAATTCGATATCATTATGTGCATGATCTAAGACATTTTTACCATTCATGACTGAAATAGTTACTAATTTGGAATCTATTGAAGGCTGAATTGTTTGTGTATGTAGCATTCTATTTCCTCCACCGAATATTCAAATTACAAACACTTACATTTTAATATAAAAAGATATCTTATCACCTCAATATTCCCAATTACTATATTTCCCCATTCTAATAATCAGAAATAAATGTAAGCAATTAATTTTCACTATACAAATAGTAACACCCTGTCCATCATTAAACAATTTTTAATTCCAATTAATAGATTCTTTCAGATAAATGACAACGATATAATTATTATCTTTAAAATTTCACATTAAGTATTGAAAGATATCAATTAGGGGCTGTACCAATAAGATATGTTAATTGAAGGTTTTATATAAAATCGAAAAGGAGAAAGGTTGATTTAACAGCTTTTCTCCTTTTCTTTGTCAACGTTATTCCCAAGAAAAACGGCTTATAGGACAGTCCCCATATGCTGAGTCTAAAATATTATGCGTTTACTACGTCTAATTCTTTTTCAAATGCAACTTCCTTACCAGTTTCTGCAGATTGATAGATTGCATCTAAAATTTTTGTTACTACAAAGGCTTGTTCCGGCTGTACTAATGGTTCTTTATCTTCTTTTACTGCCGCTAACCATTGTTTTGCTTCTAATACTTCTGGTGAATTTGCTCCACCTTCAAAATATGCAATATTTCCTACTGGAGATTTTTTCTGTTCAACTAACATATTGTTGTGCGCTCTGTTGAATATTAATTCTTTTTCTTTTTGTCCCATTCCGGAGATAATTTGTGCTCCACCTTTTGTTCCGCAAAGCGTTGTTGCTGCTTCTTTCGCATCTAATGTGTTTAATGCCCATGAAGATTCCAGGAAAATGGTTGAGCCATCTTCCATTTTGATATATCCAAATGCTGAATCTTCTACTTCAAACGTTTCCGGATCCCATGGTCCAAATAGATTTCCTTCTGGTCCTTCTGGTAATCTGCCTAATTTATGGAATACTGATCCCGATACGGATACTGGCTTATAGTTATCCATCATCCATAATGTAATATCAAGGGCATGTGTACCGATATCGATTAGTGGACCTCCACCTTGTTGTGATTTATCTGGAAACACTCCCCAAGTTGGCACGGCACGACGACGTACTGCATGTGCTTTTGCGAAGTAGATTTCTCCTAATTCTTCTCTTTCACAAGATTGGTGTAATGCTTGGACTTCTTCCCTGAAGCGGTTTTGGTAACCAACAGTGAATTTCTTTCCTGATTTTTTCCAAGCATCCATCATCTTTTGTGCTGCTTCTGTATTGTGTGCCATTGGTTTCTCACATAAAACGTGTTTGCCAGCTTCAAAAGCAGCAACTGTAATTGGGCTATGCGATACGTTTGGTGTACATACATGTACGATATCAATGGTTTTATCTTTTAATAATTCATTATAATCAGTGTATACTTTCGCATCTTCTGATCCGAATTCTTTTGCTGCTTTTAAGGCTCTTTCTTCTATAACGTCACAAAAAGCTACCATTTCACACTCATCTTTGAATTGTGCTAATGCTGGGAAATGTTTATTATTTGCAATTCCACCACAACCGATAATAGCAATTCTTAATTTAGACATATTAATTCACTCCTATTTTTATATTAGATTATTTTTTTAAAACTATTAGACTAAATATTGACTTAAATAGTTTTTACTGATTATTATAGAATCCTTTCGAGATTTTAATGATTCTTCAAAAGCTTTATCTTCCACTTCAATTACTGAATAACCGAAATAACGGATATCGGTTAATGCAGACACATATTTACCCCAATCCACATCACCAAGACCTGGCAATTTAGGCGAAATGTACTGAAGTGGAGTTGCCATCATTCCAACATCATCCAAACGATCTTTGTATACTTTAATATCTTTAAAATGAATATGGAAAATTCTTTCTTTAAATTCATAAATCGGTTTAATATAATCAATCTGTTGCCAAACAAAGTGTGATGGATCGTAATTTAAACCGAAATTTTTATTAGGAATTAATTCAAACACCTTGCGGAAAATAGCTGGTGTTGTCATTAAATTCTGACCACCTGGCCATTCATCATTTGTAAATAACATTGGACAGTTTTCAATTGCTATTTTTACACCTAATCCTTCTGCAAAATCAACAATTGGTTTCCATACATCCGTCATTATTTGCAAATTTTCATCAATTGTTTTATTTTGATCTCTACCAATAAAAGTAGTAACCATATTTACATTCAATGCTTTTGCAGCTTCGATACATTTTTTAATATGCTCCACATAATAATGACTTTTATCTGCATCTGGATCTAAAGCATTTGGGTAATAAGCAATGGCAGAAATTTTAACCCCTTTTTCTTCTGTATAATTTTTTACATAATTGACATCTAATTGTTCTACATCAATATGAGTAACACCCGCATACTTTCTAACAGCCTTTCCTTTCGGCCATGCACATACTTCTACACATTTGAAACCATTTTCAGATGCATAATCAATAACTTCTTCAAATGTACATCCATCTAAAATGGCACTGTTAAAACCCAGTTTCATCGATTCACACTCCTTCTACTTCTAAAAACATTACTAATATGATTTCTTATAATTATTTTTGATTTCGCTTACATTCCTATCTTACCTTTTATTCATCAACTTTCCCTTTCATTAATTGTCATCCAAAATATAAATTTTCGTCCTATTTTTTCTTTCGATTACGATTTATTCTTGTAGGTTAAAATTTACAATGTTATTTTTAACCTCATAGCTAAAAAAGTCTTTTAAAGCCGAAGGGCTCTTTGACAATTAGCCAAAGAGCCCTTCGTAAAATAAAATTAACAAATTGATGATAATCGTTTATAACTATTGTTATTTTTTTCAAAAAATACTGGTTCCTGCTTTTCAGCCGATAAATAAAAATGATCAATAATATTCATCATATAAACACCATGTTCAGCAGGTGCTAATAACTCTTCTGAAGAAAGAATACTGTTTGTAAAGTGTTCAAATTCATTCTTTAACTTAATATTTGGATTAAGAATTGGTGAGATATCAACACAGGAATCTAAAATTTCCGAATGAATTTTTAATTCTCCATTAATAATACTCGCTCCACCTTTTGTTCCTAGTATTTCAATGAATGTTTGATCCTTATCAATATTTGAAGCCCAACTGAATTCAAAATTCACCGTAGCTCCATCTTGAAGACCAATAAATCCATTTGCACTATCCTCCACGTTGAAGATGCCATTTGGATTGCCTTTATATCCATTTCGATTTCTTTTATCCGTATGAGCAAAATTTTGATAAGTAGCGCCCGTCACATAAGTTGGCTCAGGCATTCCCATAAGGAATAATGCTAAATCAAGATAATGAACACCTAGATCAATCATTACCCCACCGCCAGCAACTTCTTTATTGGTAAACCAAGTCCCTCTCCCAGGTATACCACTTCGTCTAATCCAACCAGCTTTTGCCTTATATATATCGCCTAGGTAACCTTCATCAATACATTTCTTTAAATATACCGCTTCGTTAGTAAATCGGTTATTTAACCCAATCATTACGTTTTTACCAGATCTATTCTTCGCTTCGACAATTCTTTGGGCCTCTTTCCCATTAACAGCTAGTGGCTTTTCACAGTGAACATTCACTCCATTTTGTAGGGCATAAATCGTAATATCCGTGTGAAGCGAATTTGGTGTACATACACTGACAATATCTAAATCCTCTTTATTAATCATATCCTGATAATTTTTGTACATATTTGGAATTTTGTATGTTTCAGCAGCTTTCCTTGCATTTTCAATGTTCACATCACAGACAGCAACTAATTCAATATTAGAAAGGCTTGAGTAGTTACTTAGGTGTTTTTTTACTGCATTACTACCAGCACCAATCAATCCGTATCTAAGTTTTCTTTTAGTCATCTTCTTGTCCTCCTTTGTCTTTTAAAATAATAATTTCTTCATGTAGTCAATCGTAAAATCAATACCCTTTTCTCCCAATTCACCAGTCCACACGGGGGAATGAGGCTCAATACTTAGTCCACCTGTATAACCTTTAACTCTTAATATTGAAAAAAACGTTTTCCAATCTGTTTGATCAAGTCCTGCCGGAGGATCATCCACTCTTTGTCCGTTAACGATTAAGGAACCTTTTAAGTGAACATGATTAAATCGGTCTCCCCAATCTAACGTTTCTTGTAAATAATCTCCTCCAAAATAACGACTATGTGATGGGTCAAATTTGATTCCTAACTCTTTGACATGACCATGGATGATTTTCCATGCTTCTGGATTATGAACGAAATTTACTTTTCTACAATTATAAGAGGAGATGTTTACACCTTTTGG
This sequence comes from Metabacillus schmidteae, assembly GCF_903166545.1. Classification (NCBI taxonomy): domain Bacteria; kingdom Bacillati; phylum Bacillota; class Bacilli; order Caryophanales; family Bacillaceae; genus Metabacillus; species Metabacillus schmidteae. Next base: position 3,575,900 of record NZ_CAESCH010000001.1, read on the forward strand.
CTTTGCATAATCAATAAGAAGTGAAAAAAAGCGAATAGCCGCAGAACAGTTTTCATAATAGGAAAGTTCATCTACATAATTACACCCACTTACAAAATTAGAACATTCTAATTCACTTGCTACGTCAATTAACCTAAAACATTTTTCTAATTCTTCTTCTATTACACTTCCTTGATTATCAATACGAATCGATTTCCATCTACCTATCGATCCAACCTTAATTCCATACTCATTTATCCATCTCATTATGTTTTTTCTATTTTGATAAAACTCTTCTACATCTTGACCTTCATTTATACATAACTCTAAAAAGTCTAATCCCTTTTGTTTTGCATTCTGAAAACTTTCTTTAGTTGGTATTGCGATGATTCCAAGTTGCATCATTTAAAAACCCCTTCCTGCTTTGTTACATTCACTACATTTTATCTATTTACTCTTGTGGAGCAACTCTTCTAGTAAAATTTTAATCTTTTCTCATATTTACTTCTTTCTACTTCTTAACCAAATTGTTTTGATTCTTTATTCGAATTGTTTTAATATTTTAAAATACAAAAAAGAGATTAAAAATCAACGAGTGATTTTTAATCTCCTTTATATTCATTTTTACAAAAAATTAGACAAGTTTATAATTGTTTGATTTAAACCATAAGCCAACATCGACAGGACTTCACAATTATTTGCTCTTCATCCATAGAACTACTTGATTGTTGTGTATTTGCCGATTTATCTTCTATTCCTGCAGCAGACTCCTCCGAGATAGATGCTATTACTTCCACTGTATCACTTATTTGTGGCTTTTTTCTGGGCTATTGATGAAAGTTGATGTTGCTCCCTTAATTGTATCAACCATTTACGTTATAGATTTATTAATATCTTCGAACGTTTCACATGTTGTTCTAATTTCCACGCTTCCCTCTCCAACCTCGCTATAACCACTTTCAAGCGATTTAGTAACTTCTTTTGATTCATTTTCTTTTTATGAAATATCATAATGACTTTTATCTTTTTCTAAATATTTATATAAATAACCAATGTCATTTTCTTCTACAAATTCATAGCCTTCAGTCCCCTCCTTTTTCCTTCTAGGAGTTGTAAAAGATTTTGTTTGATTCTTTCGATATTGATGTGGGGTTGTATGAAAGGTATCTTTGAATAATTTATGGAATGCTTTTAAGTTAGTAAAGCCACACTCCATTGCGATCTGGATGATGGGTAAATCTGTTTCTAATAAGTAATAAAGAGCATGTTTAAGGCGAATCCCATTTAAATATTTAAGAAAGGATTGTCCCATTTGCTGTTGAAAATATCTGGATAAGTATGTGGGAGTTAATTGTTCAGTTTCTGCAAGTTCTTCTAGAGTAAGAGGATGCATGTACTGTTTCTCTATGTAGTCAGTAATTCTGTTCATTCTTTCGATATTCTTTTTGCTAGTTTGTTTTAATTCATGATGATTTTTCACTTTGAAGTTGGTCACAAGATGATAGATGGTGTCCAAAAGAAGGGAATGAACCTTTAAATCATAGCTTTTCTTTTTTTCTTTTACTGTTAGACATAACTGTGTCAGTAGTGTCCGAATTTTATTAAATTGCTGCTGGTTATCATGGAGAAAAGATAGGCATTGAAATCGTTCTTGTTCAATATTTTTGTAGCACTTTTTGATAAAAGAAATGGGGATTTGTACGAGTAAAATTGTATTGCCTTCGTCAGATTCAACTCCGTGAACTTCGTTACTATTAATAAGAAGAAGGTCGTTTTCATGTAAGATATAATCCTCCCTTCCAACATAGACGTGAACCTTACCTTTTAACACCGACAAGAATTCAATACGGTCGTGCCAATGCATCACAACGTATTTTACTGTTGTCATTAGTGAAAATACAGGCACTTCTTCGTTTACGACAACACTTTCGTAAGGATAGTTCATAAAAGTTCACCTCTGCTTACTAACTGTTTGTTCAGAATACATCTTTTTATACATTTCATTATCGATTGGATAAAATTTCATTGCAAGTATGCTGGCTATGTCACTCAACAGCGGTAAAACTAAGTAAAGACCAATTACTGTCCAAAAGAGGGCGGTTGTTGGTTCAGCACCAGCTGCATAACCCGCCGCTCCCATTGCTAATCCAACAATTGTACTTCCAAATGAACTAATCATTTTCTCAACAAAGGTAAAAGTAGCACCAACTGTACCAGGCATAAATCTTCCAGTTTTATAGGTATGATAATCAATAATATCAGCGATCATAGGATTCACATTTTGATCATTTAAACGCCTAAACAACAAATTCAAGGCCATTAACACAATAAACACGTTCATCACGGAAGTTTCATTTGCAAAAGGTCTGAAGATGATCAAAATGGTAGTTACTACAACACTCCCCCAAGCTCCTAAAACAAATGTTTTTTTCACTCCAAAACGAATGGCTATTCCTCCGGCAATAAATGCTCCAAAGAATGCTACTGGAGTGGAAACTGCTTTTACGAAAGGAAGTAAATCTAAATTTTTCACAGCATACATGTAAAAATAAACTGTTGATGCACTATTAACAGTACTGGCTAGTTTATCAGTTGATGCTGCAATCAAAAGCATTTGTAAGGCTCTATTTTCTTTAATCACTCCAAAATAATCTTTCAGCTTCATTTTCGTCGATGCTTTTATATCCATATAGAATTGTGGTTTATCCACGCCTACAATAGAAAAAAGACCGAGAATAAATAATAACAAGTGAAGTCCTAAAATAAGCAACAGGACTTTCATCCATCCTTCTTGAGAGCTCATTCCACCACTGTTTTGTAAAATCGGAACAATGGCACTAAAAATGATTAATTGAATACCAACCGAAAATAGCCCCCCTGTAATCCCCGAAATTGGTCTGTGTTTAGGATTCCTTGTTATGATCGAAAGGGCAGATTTATTAACTGTTGTCATACATGTATATCCTATCATCCAAATAGCATACCAACTAATAACCCAAATATAGTGATAATGTTGATGGATATAAAATGGAACAACTATTATCATAGCCAAGCTAATTGCTAGAAGGAAGGATCCTACTAGCAAAAATGGTGTAAATTTACCGATTCTTGTTTGTGTTCTATCTATCATTGATCCTACGACAGGATCTGTTATACCATCCAATAATCTCATCACTGTCATGATAAACCCAACAAATACTGGATTTAAATTTAGTGCCTCTGTTGAAAAAATGAGAAAGAACCCCATAAAGAAATAGAGGTGTACGTTAGAAGCTGCGGAACTTGATGGGAAAAGGACTACACGCCATGTGTCAAATAAGAAGTTAATAAAATTAGTCATAAAATTTCCCCACCCGTAAACTTACTATTTTCTTCGTACATTAACTTTACATAAAAGAGGGTTCGCCGTGCCAGATTAGAATAACTTTGTGGGGCACGACTAATGGAAAAACCATCCGTCATTGGATGGTTTTCTATTTGTTTCACCTGCATGATTTCTCTTGTTTAATATAAATTCAGAACAACTCTTATTTAATTTTCTTATTTTTTTTCAAATCAGGGCCTTTTCCTTCGTTTTCATCATTATAGGAAAGACCAAAGTTATATGCATATTTGTCGCCAGCAGCATTTACATAAACAAAATCTTCAATTTCCTCTTCAGCAAAACTAGGAACATCGCCAACTTCTCTTTCCACTGCATCCTCACTAGCTGGAATACCAAATGGAAGTTTTCCAACAGGATTGAATTTTCCAGTGACAACATCAAATACTGCATCTTGTGAAGTACCAAAAGTAGCGATTAATGCTGCAGCATTTGGTTCAAGTTCATTAATTAGCCACTGATTCGTAAAGTTGATTGCCGTAATGGTTGGAACTTTTTGTTGAATTTCAACAATTTTGTCTGTATTGAAAATTGCCGTTTCAGGCCCAACTGTAATACGTGGATTATTATCCCAGTTAGATTGCATTGGTTGAACAAATACATAAGCATGAGTTGCTTCCTCAACATGATCTACAAGTGTAATGTTAGGGAACTTCTCTTCAAGAGTTGCTTTTAAACTTGCTGTAAATGCAGCAGATTGTAATGGAGCTTTCTTTCGAATGTCTGCAGCTGGATCTGTCACTCCTCTTCCAGCGACTGCTCCAACAAAACCTTCAACATACAATTTAACATTTTCTAATTTTTCTTCTGTTAACGGTAATAGATTTTCACCATCAGTTTCATCATTACGCATTAGAACAACAGATTTACGGTGGGCTAATTCAGCAGCAGCAAATACTTCTGGGTTTTTATCACGATCCACCAGATCAAGAGCCTTTTGTGGATCTACATATGGATCATCAAAAAGTCCTAAATTCATCTTTTCAGTTAACAATAATGTAACCGACTCATTAATCGTTTCTTCTGTTACTAAACCTTCCTCAACCGCTTTAATTAAAGCGTCTGGACCAGAAGATCCCGAAACAATATCCGTTCCAGCATTGATTGCTTTTGCGTACTTTTCATGTAGTGGTAAATTTTCAGCACCCCATGCATTATCATCTACAGCACCAGTATCAGAGTTCACGTATCCTTTGAAGCCTAGTTCATCACGCAAAAATCCTAAGATACCTTTGTTAAGAGCAAAACCTACTTCTTCAAATTGCTCAGTTTGATTATACCACTCCAACCCCTGGTCTGAACTTGTGTTACTTGGGTAAGCATAATAAGGCATGACAGAAGATACACCTGCCTCAATTGCTTTTTCGAATGGAGGGATATGATAGTTTAATAGACTTCCAGTTGTAGGGTATGGATTGAATTTTCCATCTTCGAAGTGGGGGTCTAATCCGTCATCACGTGCTCCACCACCAGGGAAGTGCTTAACTGTAATGGCAACACTGTCTTTTCCGAGCTTATCACCTTGAAAACCTTTTATTGCATTATAAATCATTTCACCGGCAACTTCTGGATTTTCACCAAATGTGTCTTCAATTCTTGCCCAAAGTGGGTCTGTTCCGACATCTGCTGTGTAACCGTAAATTTTTCGAATACCAACAGCTTCCCATTCTTTTCTGGCAATGTCAGCAAACTCGTGCACTGCTTCTGCATCCCCACCTGCAGCAAATCCTAATGCTCCAGGCCAGAATGTATGTTGTCCTTCAGCCTCACCAATATTTGTGTAGTCCGTTGAAGCATGGTTACGAGGGTTTGATATAATTGTAACTGGAATCCCTAAGTCAAGGCCTTCTGCATATCTTTGAACCTGGTTGTTAAAGTTTGCTATAGTCCCTAAATTTGGTGTTGAGCGGAAAATGACATAACGCATATCTTGTTCAGAAAGTTGATTAATGCCCCCCTCAGTTAATAAATTTCCATCTTCCCCTGGGTTATTATTGATCCCGAAATTCACATTAATTTGCATTAAACCTGCTTTTTGATGTAGACTCATACGCTCTACTAAATCTTTAACACGTTGTTTGACTGGTTTTCTCCAATCCTCATACGTTTCTAGTTTTCCATTTCTGTTCGCATCTCTAAAATACTTGGCACCCTTTTTAATAGCTAACTCAGGAGAGCCAACTTCAATTTCTGGCTGATTTTTTGCTGCAGGTATTTTGTATGTTGGGATTGCACCAACACCTGTATATTCACTTGGTCCTGAATTTTCGAACTGTCCAAGGTTGCCACTATCTGCAGCTAGAGATGCTTGTGGCCCCAATACAGGAGCGACTATTGATAGGGCAAGTGTACTAGCCAATACTCTTTTTCTTAACTTTGAAATTTTATTTATTTTTTTCGATACTGAAGCCATGTTCTTCCTCCTCTTATTTAAGTGTTTTCATAGTAGGCTAAAACTAAAAACTAAAAAATGTAAACTACTAAAACAACCTTACTAGTAGCGCCCTCTTCTTGTACACGCTTACATTTTCCTAATCCAAACTAAACCACCCCCTTCAGTTTAGTGGTAAGCTTTAGTAGTTTAAGAAACTTATCCATTGTATTGGTTTAGCAAACTAATACACGCAAGATATTTATAGGGAGTAAATGATAGAATTCTAGTTGATGATTAAATGTAACTAGTTTTATCCTCCAAGATCTGTTATGCCTAAAGATTACTTAGGCATAACAGTCTTCTAATCTATTTTAGTAGTATTTCCGGTAAGTAAAGTGATAGTTGTGGTATGAATGTAACTAGTAATAAAACGATAATCATTGCTCCATAAAATGGAAGCATATTTTTGGCTGATTTTTCGATAGGGATTTTACCTATTGCACATCCAACAAACATACAGGTTCCTACAGGAGGAGTAACTAAACCAATTGCTAAGCTCAAGATAAGAACTACTCCAAATTGTACAGGATCCATTCCGACGCTTGTTGCTACTGGTAGTAAGATAGGTGTTGCGATAAGAATGAGTGGTGCCATATCCATGAACATTCCTAGTATTAATAAAATAAGAAGGATTAATAGTAATGTCACAACATCATTTGGCGAGATTGAAATTAATCCCTCTGTCACCATAGCTGGAACTTTTAATAAAGCCAAAAGCCACCCAAATGCTGATGAAGCAGCAATTAAAAACATAACCATCGCTAACGTATTGAAAGTTCTTTTTAAAATAACTCCCATTCTCGCAATAGGAATATCTCTATAAACAAAGAAAGTGATAATAAATGCATACAGGACTCCGATTGCAGCTGATTCAGTGGCTGTAAAGATACCACTTATTATTCCTCCAATAATAATGACAGCAGTTAACAAGCCCAATAGTCCCTCACGAATGATCTTTGGAACTTCTTCTCGTTTAATCGGTTCTCCCTTTGGATACTTTCTCTTTACGGCAATCATATACGTGATGATCATCAACACCAAACCTAATAACAAACCCGGTACTAAACCACCCATAAAAAGTGAGCCAACTGAAACACCACCAGCTGCTGTTGAATAGATAATCATGTTGTGGCTAGGTGGAATCATAACCCCTTGGGCTGCACTGGATATCGTTACGTTAACAGCATAATCAGAATCATAGCCTTTCTTTTTCATCATCGGTATTAATACAGAACCTATTGAAGAAACATCTGCAACAGCTGACCCTGAAATTCCTCCAAAAAAAGTACTTGCTAACACGTTTACCATAGCTAGCCCACCACGTACTTTACCGATTATGACATTAGATAAATTGATAAGTCGTCGGGAAATACCACCTTCATTCATGATCTCACCTGCTAAGATAAAGAAAGGAATAGCTAAGAGAGAAAAGGAATTTAATCCACCAACCATTCGTTGAACTAAAGCTGCTAAGTCTATATCTAAGTACATTCCGGTTAGAAATGATGATACGACTAAACATAGGGCAACAGGAACCCGTAAAAGTAAAAGTATAAAAAAGCTCCCCATTAAAACGAAAACACCCATTGTTCATCACTCCTCTGTATTTTCTTCCCATTCTTGATGCATACCTTTTTTAAAAAGCAATTCAACCCCATATATAACCATTAAAATACCTGATGCAGGAATTGCGCCATATAAGACACTCTGAGGTAATCCTGTTCCTGACATCGTGGAGTTTCCCATCAATATGGTGAATTTCACTCCAAAATATGTGAACACAATTCCTACTGTAATGACGATGATCTTTGTTATGATATCCAAGAATGCTTGCGCTTTCTTTGGGAGCATTCCAACAAAGACTCCTACACCGATATGAAGTTTTTCTCGAAATCCTACAGCTATTCCAATAAAACTCACCCAAATTAGCAAGAGCAAGGAAACTTCTGCAGACCAACGAGGTGTGTAACTAAAAAAATATCGAGAAAATACTGTCGCTGAAACAATGATTGCCATGATAGCAATAAAGGTCATCGCAATTGTGTCTACCCCTTGGTCAAACCCATTTTTAACTTTTTTGTAAGCTTTCATATGCAAGGGCCTCCTAACTTTTCATGCTCTAACACCTGCAATCCTTTTATAAGACATTCATGAATAGGAGGTTATTTAAACTTGCTATTCATGAATGCCTTATGTTAAAGAATTATGGTTATGTTGTTTGTAGCATAAGCTTTATTATTTGAACGTTGATTTTTTTGTAATTCTAATTAACCTATTTAAAAGGGATATTTTGCCATGTTCACTAATAGGAGATATACTCCTACTAATGAACATGAACTATTTTTTTAATTTAATAGATTACTCATTTTCGATTTTTTCGATCCACTCACTATAATCTCCACCGTGCTTATCATAAACAGACTGAACAGCTTCTCTCCATGGAGTTGTATCTTCAATTACAACAACTTCATTACCAGCTTCTTCAATTGCTTTCTTTGATTCCTCTGTTAATTTGTCCCATGCTTCACGTTGTGCAGTCTGGGACTCAATTGCTGCTTCTTTAAAAGCTTCTTTATCTTCGTCACTTAATTTATCCCATAGTGATTTTGAAGCCATTAATACTTCAGGTACTCCAGAGTGATTATCTAATGTGAAATACTTTGCCACCTCGTAATGGTTAGAAGAATAATAACTAGGATAGTTATTCTCAGCTCCATCAATAACACCTGTTTGTAATGCTGAATACACTTCATCATAAGCCATCGGTGTTGCTGATGCCCCTAAAGCCTCGACTAAATCTACAAATAAAGCTGACTGCTGAACACGAATTTTAAGTCCTTTCATATCTTCTGGTGATTCAACAGGTTGTTTTGAATTATAGAAACTTCTGTTACCAGAATCATAATACGTTAAGCCCACAATATTAGCTGATTCTAGTGTTCCTAAAATTTCTTCTCCTACTTCACCATTAAGTACGTTCCATTTGTGGTCTTCATCTTTAAAGATGTATGGCATTTGTAGCACACCAATCTCTTTTGAGAACTCAGCAAGAGGTACAGCATTCGTTCTCGCTAAATCCATTGTTCCAAGTTGCATTTGTTCTATGACACTTTTTTCATCACCAAGTTGACCACCTGAGTACACCTCAACCTTATAACGACCATCTGTTTTTTCCTCTACTAATTTCGCAAATTCTTTATCACCAATTGTTGTTGGATAATCATCTGGTTGATTCTCCGCTAATTTTAGTACGATTGGTTCTTTATTACCTTCATTTCCTCCACTTTCTTCATTCGAAGTAGATTCGGAATTTCCACATGCAGCTAAGACACTTCCCGCTAATAACAATGACATTGATATCAAAGATAACTTTTTCTTTTTCACCATAATTCCCCCTATAACATTTATTAGTTCACCAAACAAACTAATGTTTCATTTCCAATAATGTAATGATTACATGACGATGTTTCCTCACTCCCTCACACTGAATTAATAACGCTTACATTTATAATTTACAGGACTAAATAGCATTTAGTAATGTTGTAACTTTAGGAGATTATATGTTTTCTTTAGGTTTATTTTTTAGATCTTTCCTTCTATTTTATTTGTGAACAGGAAAAAACCCGCCATTCTAGCGGGTTCTTAGTCAAATAAATGACTTTAAATATCCTTTTTTATAACATTTGTTTTATATTGATTTGGAGTCATTCCATAGGTTTTCTTAAACACATGATAAAAATGACTAGAATTTGTATAGCCGACTTCAAGAACGATATTATCAATTGTCATATCTGTATTTTTAAGTAATTTACTTGCTTCTGTCATTCGAACCTCAATTAGTAACTCTTTTAAAGTTTTACCAAATTCTTTTTTAATAAGGCTACTTAGGTAACTTGGATGAAAATTAAAGTATTCTGCCATTTCATTAAGTTTAATATCTTTATATCGATCTCTAATATACTTTAAAATCTTTCCCTTTACCTTATGTTGTTCATCCTTAATACCTTCACCAGTCCTAGTCGTAATTTCTCTTGATAATTCTGTAAAAAATATGAGGAAATAACCGTTAATAGCTGCTGTAGATCTTTCTTCTGTTGAATAGTATTCTAGCAGGAGGTTCTCTAAAATTTTCTGAATTAAAGTACCTTCTTTTACATGGTGGTTCAAAAAATTTTGTGACTTACTCTTAGAGTAAAGACTATTGATGACAAAATTCGAAATATAGTTTTTATCGGATAATAAATACATAAATATTCCATCGAAAAATTTAGGAGTCAAGGTAATATTAACAACCACATCAGATTCACCTAAAGGTAAAGAGCTATGCAAAACATTTCTATCTAGGATACATAAGTCCCCTTTATTCATTTGAATTTGTCTTCCTTTTATCTCCTGAATAAAAGTACCTTGTAAAACATACACAATTTCAATGTATTCATGTTTGTGTTCTAAAATAGGTATAAATTTTGTTTTTCTCCTGATTGTAAAATTATGTAATTTATCCACATCGTTGGGATAAGAAGTAACAATTCCATTCTCGTCTCTTTCCATAATTATTTTTCCATCATTATACTTATTCTTAAGAATTTCAAGTATTTGATTTATGTCTTTTGGGAAATGATCAAGAGTCTGCAATATATTTTCTTCAATGTCAGTTCTAGAATTAATTCTCTGAAACAATTCGTCATAACCTTTGAGTCTCATTGATATATCCTCCCATCTTTGAAGGTTAGATTATAATGGTTTCTCTTATATTAACATTTGTTTTATCGTTTTACAGTGTCTTTAAATTTCCACAAAAAAAGAACAAGCTAATTTTCTTTTGGAAAATCGACTTGTTCTATAGAATGAATGTACATCTTGTAGATCGCTTACATTTCTTTGTTTATCTAACTAAACCACTTAAATTTGATGGTGAGTTATAGCTGATTAGGAAATGAAAAACAAAAAATGATTTTGTTATTCACTTATTTCCCAAGTAGTAACTGTATCTGTAACATTCGTTCCGTCTTCTTTTTCAGCTGTTGCAATTACTTCATTGCCACTTTCATTAAGTTCTACACTATCCCAAACAAATACACCTGGTTGCTGCACTGTACCCTTACCGTAATCTATACCGTTTACAGTTAATGTCACTTCTTCTAGATTCGAATAAACTTTTACAGGTGTAGTACTATCTTCTCTTTCAGAAAATCTTTTGCTTGTGATATGGACAAATTGGTCTTCTTTATTCCATTGTGCCTTATAAAAATAGAATGCATCTTTCTTAGTCTGGCGATCATGTGATACAAGCCCTTTAGTATTAATACCTGGTGTTGAGGCCTCATTTTTCCCGGAAACTCCAAAGTCAAACATATTCCATACATGTGTTGCCCATAACCAAGGACGCTCACTGATGATGCTCCATGCACTTTCATGAAGATAATTTTGATATTCTTCTGGTTGGAATGGACCACGAGAAGAAAACTCGTTTACGGTATTCCATTTGTTGATAAAGTCTTCATCAATCACATCATGCTGATATGGGTTTGCTCCTCCACCATACTCGGATATACCTAATGGAACATTTGGGTTTTCTTCATGTAATGTATCAAGATATTGAGCTAAATCTCCAGCTTTATTATAATACCAACCAAAATAGGTATTAAAAGAGGCAATATCTATACCTGCATTTTCATTCCAAGCTATATGTCTATCCAAAATATCCTTATATTGTGGATCACGGGATGAATTACCCTGAATAGCGTGAGTAGTCGGTCTGTTAGGATCTAATTCTTCTGCAGTAGTAGCCAAACGCTTAATCAATTCAGTTGCCGCAGCATACTGCTCTTCACGACTTACACTATTATCAGGAGTATAATAACCTCTTCCTCCAAATTCGTTTTGAAGGCCCCATGTTACTATTGAAGGATGATTATAGTTTTGTTTAATCATCTCAGTTAATTGCTTCTCAGCATTGTTTGAAAATTCTTCTGTTAGTGTCATAAAGTTTACTAATGGAATCTCAGCCCAAACCACTAATCCCATTTCATCAGCCTTATCGTAAACATACTGTGAGTGTGGGTAATGAGCGACCCTCAGTGTGTTAGCACCAATTTCCTTAATCAGTTCAAAATCCTCTGCCCTGACTTCATCTGGTACTGCATTCCCATAACCTTTTCTATCTTGGTGGATGTTAACACCATGCAGTGGGTAACTTGCACCATTTAATATGAATCCTTTATCAGGATCCACAGAGAAATAACGGAACCCTACTTTTTCATTTACTTGGTCAATTACTTTGCCTTTTCTTGTTACAGTAACTTCAACAGTATATTGGTAAGGATCCTTTGTACCATTCCAAAGGTGTGGATTATTTACTTTCATTTTCCCTGTAAATTCAGCACTATCTCCTGACACCTCTGCAGATTTTAACTTTTTCCCATCAATCTTTAATTCAGTTCTTGATCTAACTTTTCCCTCTGCAGATTTTATTTCAGCTCTAACTTCTATAGAGTTAGATTTGCTATTTGCATCATCACTGCTTACTTTAACTGGCACTGTAAGGTTTACTTCTGCCTTTTTCTCAATGGATTTATTGTTAGGAATGGTTACGTATACACCTCTTGAACTATCATCTTCAACTTCAATATGGGTTTTATCCGTAACGATTAGATTTATACTTCTGTAAATACCACCAAAAAAGGTGAAGTCTCCTGATAGTGGAGCTGAATCTTTTACTTCATTGTTTACTCTTACTGCTACAATATTTTTTTGTCCATATTTTACATGGTCTGAAATATCAACTGTAAATGCAAGATAGCCACCTATATTAGTATGCACTGACTTGCCATTAACAAAAACTTCTGCCTCTTTATTTGCAGCTTCAAATTGTAAGAATAATTCTTTATCTTTATAACTATTAGGAATAGTCAATTCTTTTCTGTACCATCCATCTCCTTGATAATATTCACCAATGTCAATACCATCCTCTGCGTTCCATGTATGAGGAAGGCTTATTTGTTGCCAACTACTATCGTTAAAATTTGTTGCACTAAAATTTTCATCTGCACTTTGAACACCCTTGTAGAATGTCCAATCCTCATCAATATTTTCTACAATTCTACCTGTATTGACTACTCCAACTTTCTTATTGTTCTTTCCACCTTGGTCTGCACTCACACTTGGTATAACTAGTGAACCTAGAAACAATAAAACAACCATAAACAGTGCGGACTTTTTAAAATTAGTTGATAATATTGACAACACTCTCTCCCCTTTTCATTATTGTAATAGCATCTTTAAATGACGATGTTTTTTCATCTCCTTACCTCTTTCGTTAAAACGCTTACAATAAATGATTTTACAAGCTTAATAATTTTTAAGTAATGTTATTTATTTAGGAGAGTATATGTTTTTTTAGGTTTATCTTATAAAATTAAATTACCCAATAATTTTGTGTACAGGAAAAAACCCGCCATTCTTGCGGGTTTTTAGTCACATAAAAATATATCAAAATATAATAAGTTAGGATGTAATTTTTAATAGCTTAGTTCATTCAGACTTTAAACCTCCTTTTTTATTACATTTGTTTTATATTGGTTTGGAGTCATTCCATAGGTCTTCTTGAACACTTTATAAAAATGACTATAATTTGTATAACCAACTTCATGAACGATATTTTCAACTGTCATATCTGTATTTTTAAGCAATTTACTTGCTTCTGTCATTCGAACCTCAAGTAGTATATCTTTCAAATTTTTACCAAACTCTTTTTTAATAAGGCTGCTTAGGTAACTTGGATGAAAATTAAAGTAATTTGCCATTTCATTAAGAGTAGTATCTTTATATTGTTCTCTAATGTACTTTAAAATCTTTTCCTTTACCTTATGTTGTTCAACATTAATATGTTCTCCAGATCTATCACTTATTTCTCTTGATAATTCTGTAAATAGAATGAGGAAATAACCGTTAATAGCTGTCGAAGATTTAAGTTCTGGTGAATAATATTCTAGCAGGAGATTCTCTAAAATTTTCTGTATCATTGTACCTTCTTTTACATGATGTTTTAAGAAATTTTGTGACTTACTCTTAGAGTAAAGACTATTGATGATAAAATTCGAAATATTATTATCATCAGACAATAAATACATAAAAATACCATCGAAAAATTCAGGTGTCAAGATAATATTGACAACCAAATCTGATTCACCTAAAGGTAAAGAACTATGCACGACATTTTTGTCCAAAATACATAAGTCCCCTTTATTCATTTGGATTTGCCTTCCTTTTATCTCCTGAATAAAACTACCTTGTAAAACATATACGATTTCAATATATTCATGTTTGTGTTCAAAAATAGGTATATATTTTAGTTTTCTCCTTATGGCAACCTTATTTATTCTTACCTCATTATTAGGATAAGAAGTAACAATTCCATTTTTGTCATTTTCCATAATAATTTTCCTGTCTTTACCCTCTACCTTATTATTAGGAATTGCAAGTGGTAGTTTGTTATTTTTTTGGAAATTATCAAGAGTCTGCAATATATGTTCTTCGATGTCAGTTCTAGTATTAATTACATCAAACAATTCTTCATAACTTTTGAGTCTCATCGATATATGCTCCTATCTTTGAAGGTAAAATTATAATGGTTTCTATTATTTTAGCATTTGTTTTATAATTTTAAATAGTCTTTAAACATCCACATTTTATTAAAATGAATAATTACCAAGTGTTTAAGTATTTTATTTAAAGCTTGTAGGTTTAGAGATTTCTATTAAATAAGAAGGAGGTTATTTTCATGAAATATAGTTTTCTCTTCCAACGTAAACGTAAACTTTCCCTTTAACACTAATAAAAACTCTATTCAGTCATGCTATTACATGGCGACGTATTTGACTGTTGTCATCAGTAAGAATACGGGTACCTCTACATTTACCACGATTCTTTCGTATGGGTATTAATATGATATCCCCCTTTTATCTGCAACTCTTTCATATCTCTTCGATTAAAAAGACTAAATACCTTCTTATCTATAAATGAAATAAAAATAAGATTAAAAACCTTTTCAAGATTTTTAATCTTATTTTTATTTTATTACGAGAACCTATCAATAGTTAAACCCTATGTTCTTGTTCCGAAAAAAGGCAAAGGAATGCAGAAACCCTAACTCCTTGGGTAAGAATCTATTTGTGTTTTCTCTTTTTCCCTATTCTAAAAAGGAGAAATAAGAAAGGATGTCCTAAAGCTAGGCTTTCACGACATCCTTCATGTTTTACACAACTCACATCGTGCTAATATCAATAACAATTGATAATTCACATCTGAAGCTAATACTCGTTCGTATGCTTCGTCAATTTGATTGGCCGAAATCACTTCAATTGTAGGAAACAATATTATGTTCTGCACAGAAATCCTACATTTTTTAATATCGAGAAATATACTCAGTTTGAGCTTCATACAAAAACCACATATCAATCTTCAACTAAATCAAAACTAACGCGTATATCACCGTCACCGACTGCTTGAGCAAATCTTTCCACGTCCTCGATATAACCGAGACGAGTGTAGCTAAAAGAACTTGAGATGCTTTCATAGAATAATACCAAGCAATTGTCCCCATAAAGCATAATATCTCCCGCATTAATATTTCCGGGTATCTCAGATTCTGTCGGGAGTTTATCTGAAAAGTAATAGAACTTTTCATTTCTATGAAGATCCTCCATATCTATGCTTAAGGGGAGTTTTTCAATGAGTGCATGTGTTGTTTGGTTATCATAAAGCCTTGCTAAGAATACTTCGTCGCCTATTGTAATGTTTAGCTCACTAGTTAGTGGGGGTGACATTTCATCCTCATCCCTTCCTTGGATAGTTTCACTGCTTGGCCCTTCTTCTACATTCGTCTCTTCACTTTCTTGGTTAGTTTCACTACTGGGCATTTCCTCTACATTCATATCTTCTCTTTCATTTGTTTCAGTAGTAGAACAAGCAGTCAGACCAAAGCTGATAATAAACATACATAGTATTAAAAGCACTTTTTTCATTACAGATATTCCTTTCTTTATAAAATTAATTAAGTACTTTTAATTCAATACAAATCACCTCGTAATCTGCAGATAACACGAAAACAGCAGGATTACTACGTACTGTTTTCGATTTTTTTAAGAATTTTTGCAGGTACACCGCCAACAATAACGTTAGGCGGTACATCCTTGGTGACAACAGCACCAGCGGCGACTATAGCACCATCACCAATGGTCACACCAGGAACAACTGTCGCGTTTGCTCCAATCCATACATTATTACCTATCACTATGGGCGCAGGATGCATCGTACTGCGTTTGTTGGGATTAATGTCGTGATTAAGGGTAGCCAAAACAACATTGTGTCCGATGAGCGCCCCATCGCCAATTGTAATGCCACCCTGATCTTGAAAACGACATCCTGAATTGATAAAGACATTCTTTCCCATTTTGATATTTTTACCACAGTCTGTATAAAAAGGGGGAAACAAAGCAAATGTCTCATCCACTGGACTGCCTATTAAGTCAGAAAATAATTTACGAATTTCTTCCGGGGGATGATAGCTTCCGTTGATCTGTGCAATCATTTTCAGGGCTTCCTGTGATATTGTATGCATCATTTGATGTATTTCTGATCCCCCCTCAACCGTCTCACCACGGTTCAAGTGTGCTAAAAATTCACGAATTTCCATTGACATTCTCCTTATCGATATATGACTCCTTAAGATATTGTTTTGCTTCCATATCATTCCCTATATTTACTGTACGAGGAAGTATTATCGTGTACCGGCAGACGACCAAGTAATTATTTGGGAATTTCGGTGTCCATAACTATATTCATAAGAATCAGGAATGGGTTTTCACTTGGAATCGAGCCATCAAGATTTATTCTAAAACTTTTCCACCTTATGAATCGAGACCTTGTGGAATATTTGGTTCAGATGCATCTCCAGACGGTAACATAAAAGGCATAGTAGGTTTGTTATGGAAGTTAGATTATTACGTTACTTTTTTACCGTTGCATAAAAACCATCAAATCATGCGTTCCTAAAAAGTCTACTGCCGTACTGAAATCTTCTACAATTGCTTCTGGAAAGGCGATATTACATGGTTCCCAACCACTTTCTCCATTATAGGAAGCATCAAAGGCAATTAAGACCAGAGCAGTTATTCTAGATGTTGCTAATAATTTTTTGTTCATTTTAAACCTCCCACTATTTGTTTTATCTTTTCAAGAACATCTTAAATTGATAGAATTCAAATAACAAATACCTATATTAAATAGCTCAATATACACAAAAGGCATAGGAGGTTTCGTTATGGAAATTCGAATATTACGTTACTTTATTGCTGTCGCAAATCAACAAAGTATTTCTGCAGCAGCAAAATATTTACATATATCACAACCCACATTATCGAGACAATTAAGTGACTTGGAAGCCGAATTAGGCACCTCTTTATTCATCAGAGGGAATCGAAAAATTACCTTAACAGAAGAAGGGGTATTCTTACTAATAAAAGCGAAAGAAATTGTGGGATTAGTCGATAAAACAGAAGCTAATTTTAACCAACTTGAAGAAATTATCAGCGGAGAAATATACATCGGTGGCGGTGAAACAGAAGCAATGCATTTTATTGCCGAAACCTTAAAGGACTTACTGAAGGATCATCCAGCAATTCAATTTCATTTATACAGCGGAAATGCAGACGATATTATGGATAAGTTAGACAGTGGATTGTTAGACTTTGGTATCGTCATCGAACCAACAGATAAGCAAAAATACGAATATATACAATTACCAGCTAAAGATGTTTGGGGAGTATTAATGCGTAAAGATAGTTCATTGGCAAATAAACCATCGATACAACCAGCGGATTTACTAGATAAGCCTTTAATAATCTCTCGTCAAACAACTGTCGATAACGAGCTATCCGGATGGTTTGGACAGAATGTTAAAGATTTAAATATTACTGGAACGTATAACTTACTTTATAACGCTGCACGAATGGTAGAAAAAAATCTTGGATATGCCTTGTGTTTAGATAAACTTATTAACACATCAGGAGATAGCAAACTTTGCTTTAAACCTCTGAACCCTAAATTACAAGCAGGATTAAATATTATTTGGAAAAAACATCAAGTGTTCTCAAATGCAGCAAGTAAATTTTTAGATCAAATTAGATATAATATTGAAAAGTATAATCAAAATTCCTAATCGTAAAATTTCAATTTTAGCTATAATTAAATCCGTTTCAAATCCTCCCATTATGTTATTTTTTTGGAATAACTCAGGCGATTGCTCATTTATAACACAATTTAAAAATTCTTTATATTCTTCCTTCCAAGTAACCAAGAGGGGGGCTATCCCTTAAGTGGATAAAGATAACATTAAAACAAATACTATCAATACAAGTTAAAAAAGGAGGAATAAACTTGAGAGTTTTTTTTGTAGCATTCTTCATTTTGTTCTTAACAACATTGACAAATGTTACCATTGACCTTATTGGTGGTGATACACTGTTCGAAGCATTAACTACTCTACAAAAAACATTTAATATTATTGGAGCCGGGGAATATGTCATGTTAACATTTCTAGTCTTCATTATTATTGGCAATCAAATCTACCAGTATCTGAAAAATAAAAATCAACAAAAAGCTTAATTCTTTTTTTGTTTTAAATGATTACGAATCATTGATACAATTAACAATAGTACTGGGAAATACAAAAAAACTGGAAAAACAAGCGGTCGTAACCCCTCTTTCCCTTCTGCCATATATCCGGAAAAGTTAGTCGCTACTGTCATAGCCGAAAAGATAATAATTCCTCCGACCGGTAACAAAATCTGCTGATGATTTTTCAACTTAAATAAGTCGACTATTCCAATGACAGCTCCATATATAAAAAGCGATCCTTTGAAGAATACAGTAATTAACATCGTAAACACAACAATTGCATCGAGTCTTTGAATAAATTCCAGCAGATTGACCTTTCCGATTGTCGCTAGTGTAGGAAAGGTGGTTCGTTCCATGACATCAACGCCTAGAACCGCGATATTTAAACTAGCTGTCCAGCTTAATACAAGTCCACTTAACAATAAGGCAGACATCCAAACTTTTTTTACTGAACCAGACTTATTTAGATAAGGAAGTAGCATGGTAAAAACAACCATTTCCCCAAATGGAAAATGAGCTGATTCTAAAACAGCAGTTGATAAGATCGGCTTCCACCCATTCTCTAGAAAGGGCCTCAAATTATGCAACTCAAAATTTCCAGAAACAAGGATAAAAAAATTCCCGGCAACTCCTAACAAAAACAATATGATAATAAAAACCTCCGCTGTTCTTGCTAACACTTCAATTCCCTGGTAGAGAACATAACAAATGACGAGGACGAATGAGATTTGAATTGTTAAGAGCGGTGTTTCAGTCATAGTGGATGAAACAAGCAATTCACTAAAGTCACGAACCTGTCGAGTTGCAATTTGCAAAAAATAGAGAACATAAAATAAACCGATTATCCACCCTAAATATTTTCCTAGTATTTCCCTTGCATAGCCAGTAATAGGTAGCTTCGGATAGTAACAAAATAACCGATAGTAAATAAAAAATAAGCCGACTCCTAAAGACATTCCTAAAAGGATGGCAAGCCAAGCATCTTTTTTTGCAACTATACCATAACTTACGACCACTGCTGTCCCTAGATTAAACATAAACATCATGGCAAATAATTGAATTCCGCTAACCTTGGCTTTTTCCATCTCCAGCAATTCCTTTCTCATCAATTGTCTTATTTTATATACGATTTGACTTTCATTCCAGTCCGTCGGATTGTTGCATTAACTTCTACGTTAACTATTGATTGCGGAAATATTTCTTCTTCCCATTTATCTTTTATTTTTTTCCAATAGTTTTTTTTCTCAATGTTGACATATTCCCCAAATCCGAAGACATCACTTTTTTCCTCTTGTAGAGTTTTTATTGCCAATTGAACCTCTTCTTTAATTTCATTTCTCAACTGCTTTTCTAACTCTTTAATAGTTTCATCCTTATCAAGCTCCAATGAACAATGCGTTTCCGACACAGCCCCTTCTGCATTTATTTTAATAGTCATTACTGGTTTATTTTTTTTGACTTTAGCCTTTATAATAGTTTCTGCACGTCCAATATCAATTGCAACAGCATCTTTTTTATCAGGGCAATCTAGGTTCATCACTGTCTCTTCCATTTCATTATTGACCCACACCACACCACGGGCAGGGTTTCCTTCCAACCATTTTTCCAGTTTACCTTCTCTGATAATCGCAAGTCCTTTTATTTCTAACTTCGTACTCTGGGAAATTTCCTGCATATTTGCTGTTTGATTCCCCTTTTCTACATTTCCATTAATCTCGATCCCTGTAATGGCTGCACTTCCTTCTCCTAATTTCATAATCGCCTGATCAGCACGAGTACTTGGATACTCTCCCCATATTTCTTTAGAAGATTGTAAGCTCCCTTCAATTTTTGCTGAAGGTATAGGTCTTAATGAAGTTGAGATTTTTAAAGCATCTTCCGCTGTATGACCTTTTACAATTAAAACTGGAAAGAGTACCCGGAATTTCGGATCACGTTCAATCACATCAAATAGCTCATCAATTCCCTCTTTGGCCAGTTCCTCGCCTATTAGCATGATTTGAATATGCGGAAAAAAAAGTTCTGCTGGTGCCTCATTTGAAATTTTCCTTAACGCTTCCTTTAATGTACTGCCAGTTTCTGAATAAGTGGTAACTGGTGAAGATTGTACATTACCACCTTGTTGTCCACCTGAGACGATACTAGGATTAATAATTTGAACCGTTAATCGAAATCGGTTTTCAGGATCATCTCCTCCCTTATCAATCCCTATGCCTGATATAATACTAAAATCTTGTAATTCATTACTGTCCCAACATCCTGATATGAAGAGAATAGATAAAATACAAAGAAATATCTTATATGACTTCTGTAGGAATAAAGTTTTCATAATCATTCAGTTCCTTCTCCAAATGGTCCATCTTTTTTTGTATTTAATCTATTTGATTTCTTCTGACTAATAAGACGGGGACGTTTTTTCATAAATGGTTTTGGTAGCCGCAAAATCGCATCTTTTTGGTCCGCAACAATAAAGGGAGCAAAGGGAGCTAAATATGGTATACCGAATGATCGTATGCTTACTGTATGACTAACCAATAAAATGACTCCTAGACCAATACCGTAAAGTCCAAACGTACTGGCCAAAAGCATCATAATAAAACGCAGCAAACGAACAGCATCTGTCATTGAATAATGAGGAATTGTAAAACTTGCAATGGCTGTTGCCGCTACTACAATCACCATTGCACTGGAAACAATTCCAGCAGAAACAGCTGCTTCCCCTAATACTAATGCACCTACAATTGATACCGCCTGTCCAACAGGTCGAGGCATCCGGATCCCTGCTTCTCTCAATACCTCAAATGTAAATTCCATTAATAATGCCTCAATAATGACCGGAAATGGAATGGCCTGACGCTGCGCAGCAAGATTAATAAGTAAAGGTGTTGGAATTAGCTCCGGATGAAAAGAAATAAATGCAATAAAAAGGGATGGTCCTAAAAGCGTTATTAGAAAAGAAATAATCCGAATGAACCGCAAAAAAACACTAATATTCCATCGTAAGTAATAATCTTCAGCCGTTTGAAAAAATTGATTCCATGTAGCTGGAACTATTAAAGGTATAGGTGTTCCATCTACAAAAATAGCGATCCGTCCCTCTAACAAATTACCAGAAACAACATCAGGCCGTTCAGTTGTCATGATGGTTGGCCATGGTGTTAAGAAATCATCAGCAATCCATTCCTCAATGGTATTTGAACCTTGAATTTCATCTACATCGATCTTTTCTAACCGTTCCCTTACTTCATTAATAAGTTTTTCATTTGCAATCCCGTTTATATACATAACACCTATATCTGTTTGTGTGATATTTCCAAGTTTCCTTGTTTCAAGCCAAACATTGGGACTTTTTATTCGACGGCGAATCAACGAGGTATTTGTAATTATCGACTCTGTAAAACTCTCTTTAGGTCCTCGAACTGAATTTTCTGTCGTTGGCTCTTGTATTGATCTAAGTTCTCCACCTTGCGAAGCACAGGCAAAAGCCTGATTACATCCATCAATAAGCACGATTGTTTGACCAGTTAATAGTAAAGATAAAAGCTTTTTTAAATCTATTGCGTCTTCAACATGTGTTACTGACAAAAGATGATCTTTTACATAAGCACCTATCAGATCTGGGGTCCAATCCCCTTCTTTATTTTCAACAACATTCGTGTCAGCCAAAAGCTTTTCAATAACTAAATTTCCCATTAGATCTTTATCCGTTAATCCATTTAAATAAATTGTTGCAACCTTATGGATAAGTGGTTTTCCCATTTCAAATTCCCGTACAATTAAATCATCACTATAACCCATTGCTTCTCTAACTTTTCCTATATTATCCTCTAATGAAGGACTGAGATCGTATTCAATCGAGGAAGAATCCGTTTCATCATTAAATACATTTTGTGTTTTCTTCTTGAATATACGGCCCCATGTATTCATTCATTACACTCCAAATTTTTCAGCTACAGTATTTAGTTTTTAGAGTTTCCATTTTTATATCATTCATGCATCTTTTTCCTTGAATAGTTAAAGGTAAAAGTTCAAAAGCAAAGAATTTGGACAAAAAGTGAAATCTAACAGTTTTAAGAATTTGTTTAAACAACTCAAATTGGACCTAAATCCTGATAATAATCCATTGAGATTAGGCCCTAGAATTGTTAGATAAAGTCGATTTGTTGAATATAAAACCAGCTATTAATGACCAATTATTAGCTGGTTTTTTGTCAAATAAACTATGATATGATTTCATATGTGCGACCGCATAATATTAATTAATCAAAGACAATATACAGTTCTTTCAATGACCTAAATCCAATTAATTTTCTCCATTGCCAATCATCAGTAGCTAGTCGGAAGTTAGGCAGTTGTTGCAAAAGTTCCTGAATGGCAACTTGTGCTTCAATACGTGCTAATGAAGCACCTAGACAAAAGTGCGGGCCATAGCCAAAAGCAAGATGAGGATTTGGGTTGCGCGTTATATCAAGCAAATGCGGATGATTGAATTTATTCGGATCACGATTAGCAGCACCTAGGAATAGATAGACATGCTCCCCTTTCTTAATCGTTGTTTGCTCAAGTTCAATATCATCGGATGCTATTCGTGCAGTCATCTGGGTTGGGCTCTCATAACGCAAAAACTCCTCAACAGCCACGTTGATAAGCTCGGGTTCTTCCTTTAACTTTATTAGTTGTTCAGGATGTTGTAATAAGGTGAGGATGGAATTACTAATAAGGTTTACTGTAGTCTCATGGCCGGCAATGACAAGTAAAATACATGTTGAAAGTAGTTCCTCTCTTGTTAATTTGCCCCCATCTGTTACCTCCTTACTTAATAGGGTGATTAGGTCATCTTTTGGATTAAGCACTCGCATTTCTATAAGCTTATTAAAATAGGCTGATGCCTTGATCATTGAATCATTTCCAGTTCTTAACCCTTCTCTTGAACGGGTAAAATCAACTGTTTGAATTAAGCTTGCAGCTAGTTCTTTAAATTGTTTTCGTTCTTCTGCTGGTACTCCGAGTATGTTGGCGATAATGAGGCTTGCTAATGGAAAAGCATACTCTGAAACAAGGTCCACTCTATTCCTTTTTTTAATGCAATCAAGTAAATCAAGAACCGCTTCTCTTATATAAGGGCGAAAATACTCCACAGCGTTAGATGTAAACCCATTGCTAATCAACCTTCTTAACCGCATATGGTCAGGTTGATTCTTAAAAAGCACCATATCATTTTGTATGTTTTTCAACTCCTCATATTTTTTTGTAGATTGAGGCAGGGGGATCCGATTTTTAAATCTGGAATCCTTAAGAATCATAAGTACCTCATCATATCCGGTTACATACCAGCCCGGATTTTTTAATAAACTCCCCCAGCATATTGGATGCACGGAACGCAGCTTATCGTAAAATGGATAGGGTTTGCTTAAAAATTCTGTAGAAGTAAAGGAAAATGGAATGGCAGTTCCTTCCGCTTGCTTTTGATTTAACATGTCTTCTATCTGTCCCCTCTCCACTTTTTTTCTATGTATCTATCAAATTTCACCTCTGTTGCTTCAGTCTTAACCAATTGCTAAGTAATGACATGTCTATGTTATCCAGTACCATTCTTAGTATGCCTTCCTTTGTTATCTCTTTTAATTTTGGTGTGATGCCTAGAATAGGCACATTGCATACATCTGCTATCACATTCGGGTTTGTCTTTTCTGCAAGATCTGGTTGATCGCTAAGGCCATTAATTACAATTCCAGCAACCTCAATACCCATGCTTTTTGCATATTGAACTGTAAGAAACGTATGATTGATCGTCCCAAGATTCGGTCGTGCTACTATCACAATTGGCAGCTGTAAGGCCTTTATTAAATGACTAACTAAAAAACGATCACCTAGCGGAACTGCAATACCGCCAGCACCTTCTACGATGAAATATTCGTGTTTTCCTTTTATTCCTTCCCAATGATTTACCACCTCTTCAAGCCCTACAGCATTTCCTTCAAGCCTCCCTGCAACAGAAGGGGCAAGCGGCTGAGCAAATTCAAATGGAGTAATCTCCTTATGAGATAAAGAGGATTGTGACATTTGCAACAGTAAACTTGTATCACTTTGCGGATGTGAACGGGAGATCCCGCTTAATAATGGTTTAAATACGCCAACATCCATCCCATTTTCAATAAATGCAACAGCTAGTCCACATGCTATAACGGTTTTTCCAACTCCTGTATCTGTTCCTGTAACAAAGAAACCCTTCATTTAATCATATTCAACTCTTTTCCTACTAAATTAAATGTCTCCAGCAAATAATTAATTTCATTCGTGCAATGTTCTGTTGTGACTGTTAATCGAATACGACTTTCTCCAATTGCTACAGTGGGTGGACGGATAGCAGGTGCAAATATTCCTTTTTCCTGTAGCTTTTCTGCAAATATCGCAGTTTTTTGTGTATCGCCAATAATAACTGGGATAATTGGTGTATCAGCTCCCTTTACTGAAAAGCCCATTTCTTTAAGTTCTTTCTTGATTTGAAAGAAATGTGATCTCAGCTGTAGGCGCTTTTCTTTGCTTTGCTCAATGATTCCCAAGGCAGTATAAGAAGCCGCACAATTAGCAGGAGGTATCGCGGTTTGAAAAATAAACGTTCGCGCGTGATTGACAAGAAAGTCAATTAAAGTTTTAGAACCAGCGACAAAACCTCCTTCTGATCCAATTGCTTTGCTTAATGTTCCAATGACCACATCAGGCATTACCCCGAAATAATCGCTTGTCCCCCTGCCGTTTTCTCCTAAAACCCCTGTACCATGAGCATCGTCAACAATCACACAGGCATGATAGCTTTTTGCAAGTACCATAATTTTATCCAAAGGTGCAATATTACCGTCCATACTGAATACTCCATCTGTTACAATAAATCGACGTTTGTAAGATGCTGTTTCTTTCAACTTTGTTTCTAGATTATCCAGATCAACATGTTTATAGATAACGGTGTCAGCTTTTGATAGGCGGCAGCCATCAATAATACTGGCATGATTTAATTCGTCGCTTAAAAGGATGTCCCCTTTTTCTGGCAGTGATGACAGAACACCGATATTAGCTAAATAACCACTTGAAAATAAAAGAGCTGCTTCCGTTTGCTTGAAGCCTGCAATACGATGTTCAAGTTTTTCATGCCACTCAGAATTACCTGTTGTTAGTCTTGATCCACTGCTTCCAACTCCCCAGTCATCAAGTGTCCTTTTTGCTGCCGAAATCAACCGTCTATCTTTTGCCAATCCTAAATAATCATTTGAAGAAAAGACACTTTGATTATTTATTGTTCGTATATGCCGAGTTAATCCAGCCTCTTTCATTCTGTCTAAACGCTTATTTAACCACCTATCATCGTTTAGCATGTGGTTACCTCATTTATTGCATGTTTCATAATCGTGACCATTGCTTTAAGTTCACTGTTTGAACTAGCAAGCGGTGGCATAAATACGATCACATCACCTAGTGGTCTCGTGAGCATGCCAAGCTCTCTCATTTTTAATGAAACGTGATATCCCATGCGTTTTTCTGCAGGAAAAGGTTTTTTTGTTACTTTAGATTGAACAAGTTCTATTCCACACATAAAACCCAGCTGCCTGATTTCTCCAACATGAGGGTGTGAATCCAGCCCTTTAAGGAGAATATGGAGATCCTTTGATTTTTTGAATACCTGTTCAACGATCTTTTCCGCTTCAAACAAACGTAAATTTTCTAGTGCTACTGCACAGCCAAGCTGATTTCCCGTATAGGAATGGCCATGAAAAAAGGTTTTTAGCTTTTTATAGTCATCATAGAATGCATTGTAAATTTTCTCTGTTGTAAATGTCACCGCAATTGGTAAATACCCACCTGTAATTCCCTTTCCAGCTGCCATTAAATCCGGATGTACTTGTTCATGTTCACAGGCAAACATTTTCCCTGTGCGACCAAAGCCTGTTGCAACTTCATCCACTATCATCAGGACATCATATTTTGTACAAAGTTTACGAACACCGGCTAAAAAACCTTTTGGCATGATGATCATCCCGGCGGCTCCCTGTACCATTGATTCAATGGAAAGCGCGGCTATTTCTTGGTGCTTTTCAATCAGCAGCTGTTCAAGTGTATGTAAGCATTCATCTCGGCACTGTGAAGGATTGCCGCTTTCAGAGCGATATACGTAAGGAATAGGGGCCTTAAAACTTTCAAACATTAAAGCACCATATACATCATGGAAAAGTGAGATTGAACCTACACTTACAGCACCAATCGTATCGCCATGATATCCATTTTGCATCGAGATAAACTTTTTCTTCTCTGGCTTCCCTATGTTTTTCCAATATTGAAAAGCCATTTTCAGCGCTATTTCCATCGCTTCTGCACCACTATCTGAATAAAAAACTCGTGTCAATTTCTCTGAAGTTAGTCCAATTAGCTTTTCGGCAAGTTCTGTTGCAGGAACATTTGTCATACCTAACAATGTGGAATGTGCAATTTTTCCAAGCTGTTTCTTAATCGCTTCATCTAATTCTTTCTTACGATGACCATGTACATTAAGCCAAACTGAAGAGAAGCCATCATAATATTCCTTGCCATAAATGTCTTTTACTTTTATTCCATTACCACTTTCGATAATCAATGGATGTTCATCATAATCCTTCATCTGAGTGAAAGGCAGCCATAGATATTTTTTACTTTTTTCAATCAATTTCTGTGTCATTCTCTTCCTCCCATTCAATAAAAACCGGCTGTTTTTCTAAATAATTTATGTAGGAGTTTACATCTTCTAACTTATTAACAAAGAATATTCGACAGCCCTGTTCATCACCGTATTCTTTTAACTTTGTGATTCGTTGATATCCTATATTTTTACTTGCAACATATCCTGTTATATAATCAGGATCATCTGACCAGCACAATTCAGCGACAGTAGCATGGTGTTCACTTACCTTTGATGCAAGTACCAGTGCCTCTTTTAATCTGGAATTCTGCGGAAATTGATAATGGGTAGCCCATTTTTTAAAGTTGTTATCAAGCCAATCCATTCTTGAAACACGTACACCTTTAGCATTTCTCTCATCAATTCGCTTACCTGAATAAATATCGATCAACATTGCCCCTCTGAAGCCAAAACAATTTGTTAGCTGCCCTAATGCTTTGTCGATGATCCTTTTCGGGACGCCAGCCTTTTCCAAAAGGAAACAAGCTAGTTCTCTTCCATTTTCTACTGTCTCCACTATATTTGTCTTAACGTTTAACGGCTTTAGTCGTTTTATCTGCTCATTTAATAGTTCAAACTGTATTTGCATATAATCGGGTTTTCCTCTTGAATGGGTAAGCCCCTTTTTCAATAAAACATTCACTGCTTGTTGAAGATCACTGTTAGTTGAAAGCAACTCACCGCCAGATATATGCTTTCCCCCATATCCATGCGAACCTCCCTTTGATGCTCTCATTCTGACACTATAAAAATTATTCTCTTGCATCTTTTCATCCTCTTTCTTTCATTTGTTCAACAGCTTGGTCCAGCAGAAAAACCAATATGTTAACCAAATCTATTAATTAGTTAACAATAAAAATAGTAAAGTTGATTATACATTCTGTCAATATGATGTGTAATATTAGGTAAAAGGACTTATCAAATATCTAGCTGTTTTTTGAATGAAAGTAGGACTTTATATTAAATATAAACCTGGACAAAAAAGAGATTGGGGATATAATTAGCTATAAAAAATGAAAACGATGAATTTTGAGGTACTCAAATTCACCGTTCTCTATTTTTTCGTGTAAAATCTTCTATTCTAACTTTATTCGATATTCATTTTCCTTTAGCACTGGCTATGATTGTCTTGTTGCTGTTCTATGGGCATACGAATTTAGTCTGTTAAGCAAACTTAAGGACATCTTTAAGCTAATTCCCTCACCTTATTTTAAGGGATCAGCTTTTATATTTATTAAACAGATTCTTTGTATACCTCATTATTTTCTTCTTTAGTCCTTTGCTGTCTTTTATAAACTAATTTAGATAAGCTGATACTAATTTCATATAAGAGTAATAAAGGTATAACCACCAGGATATCTGAAAGAAAGTCTGGAGGCGTAATCGAAATTGAAACAAAAATTAACAGAAAGTATGCATATTTCCTAATTTTTTGCAAACGGTATGGATTGATAATTCCTAAACTTGTCAAAAACATAATGACAACGGGAAGTTCAAACAGAAATCCAAAAGGCAAAGTCATGTGAAGCAAAAATTTGAAATATTTCTCCGTTGTAAAGAAAGTAGTAAACATATCATTAGATAGCGACATTAAAAAATTTAATACAAGAGGAAATAGGATAAAGTAGCCAAAACTAATTCCTAATATAAATAGAGTAAATAATGCTGGAATATAAGCGATGGTAACTCTGCGTTCTTTTGGTGTTAATGCTGGACGTACATACAACCAAGCTTGGTGCGCAGCAACTGGTATAGTAGCTGTAATAGCAACAACGCATGCAATCATTAAATAAACAAATAAGATATCACTCGGTCCTAACAGAGCCAGCTTAAATGGCAAGTCTTGAACTAACACATGATAAATATCTTGGACATATATAAATGCTAGGACTAAAGACAACAGAAAGGCAACTATAGTGATAATAATGCGTTTACGTAATTCTTCAAAGTGCTGAACTAAGCGCATGTTTTGATCTTCCAACCTAATCACTCCAGGAAAAAGAAGATGTAAGAGAGGACCTACATCTCCTATTATTATTTAGTTAGTTATCTTTCTTATTAGATGTTTCTGAATTTGAGTCATCTGTTACAAGATCTCTGGTAGACTTTTTAAATTCCCTTAATGTTGAGCCAAATGCTCTTCCAATTTCCGGTAACTTAGAAGGTCCGAAAATAATAAGGGCAATGATTAAAATTAGTATTAATCCTGGTCCGCCAATATCATGGGCAAAGTGGTACGTTTATACCTTTAGAAGATTCATCCTTTTTTGTAGGTCAACCGCTTGACATAAATATTTATAGATCCTATCTTATCTTATTATGAAACTGGTCAATTAAATTCCCTGGAATTGACAAGACAAGACATTTATTGGCTTAGCTAAAGATTTATTTGATCTCCACAAATTTCTCCCGTAATTACAAATTTTATTTTTTATATTATGTCTGTCGTTTTTCTTACATTTGGCGTAGTTAGCAAGTGCTTTGTCACCAATTGCTAGTTACAAGGTAGCGCTTAAGAGGTACTATTAAACTGTAACGTTAGCAAAGAAGGACAGAAATTACGCTTAAAACTACTAATCTAAATAGATAAAGGAGGCCAATATATATGACGTTGTATACCTCTGATCATATTAAAATTCCGGCAGGATTTTGGGAAGGATTACGTCAATTGGGGATTGTCGCCCACGAGGTGGTTCGAAAAGCACAATTGCCAATCACCATTATTTCTGATCCAGTTGTCACCACAGCTCAATATTTCGCGATCTGGCAGGCTTATTCCGATCTCATTGATGACACTGCCAAAGGAATCATCAAGCTTGCGACATCCTTTGAAACAGATCATTTCCCCCCGACTGTCTTAGCAACTTACCATGCTCGTGACTATCGTGATGCGTTAAAGCGAATGGCCAGGTACAAACAACTGTGTCCTCCTGAAAGCATACATATCACCGAGGAAGGTGAAAACTGCATAATTGAAATAGAATCATTGCATAGTGAGCAACCCGGTCTGCCCATTCTAATTGGTATTACGTTGGCATTTCTACTCGAGCTGGGACGCCGGGGCACAGGTCAACCTTTGACAGCAAAGTTCGTCGAAATTTCTCCCGATTCAATCGGCGACCTTCAGATACTTGAAGATTACTTCGGCTGCCAAATTCAGATCGGTACAAATTGTAACCGGTTGACTTTACATCGAGCAGATCTGGATCGTCCCTTTGTCTCGTACAATGCAGAATTGCTGGAGATCCTGACTCCCGTACTGGAACAGTCGTTGAATGAGCAGGCTCGCAGCACATCAATTACTGAGACGGTCAAGTGGATCATGAAACGTAGCCTAACAGGAGGTCGCCCTGACATTCAGACTATTGCGAGCGAGTTAGGGATAAGCGATCGTACCTTGCAGCGGCGTCTTACTGAAGAAGGCACGAGCTTCAAGCATTTGTTAACAAAAGTTCGATATAAGCAGGCAAGAGAATACCTGGCAGACCCGTCACTTGATATTAAAGAGGTCGCCTTTTTGATTGGATATGAAGACCAAAACTCATTCTACCGCGCCTTTCACCTTTGGGAAGGTGCTACTCCTTTAAAGTGGCGTACTGAACATCTCGGTTTAAACTTGATTAATTGACTAGTTTACTTTTTGGCACTGTATTTACAGCCGGCTAACTTAATAATAACTACAATATAAAAGGATTATTTTTTAAAAACGAAAAGGAGCAATGTATCATGGATATGGATTTAAAAAATAAAACAGCTTTAGTCACTGGATCAACAAGAGGGATCGGTAAAGCAATTGCCATTGAACTTGCAAAAGAAGGTGTTCATGTACTAATTAATGGACGAAATGACGAAGAGGTGGAACGAATCGTAAATGAAATGAAGTTAGAGTTCCCTAATACCTTCCCTCAAAACGCTACTGCCGATATTGTAGATCGTCAACAAAGGGAAGCATTATTTAATAAACATCCCCAAATTGATATTTTAGTTAACAATATGGGAATTTATGAAATGATGAAATATGAGGACATCGACGATGAAGTATGGGAAAAGTATATCCGTACGAATGTTCTTGCCGCAAATGGATTATCTAAATTTTACTTACCTAAAATGATAAAAAATAATTTTGGTCGAGTTATCTTTATTGCGAGTGAAGAAGCAGTTATGCCTTCTGGACAAATGCCTCAATATTGTATAACAAAATCAATGCTATTATCATTGTCAAAAAACCTATCCAAATTAACAATAGGAAAAGAAGTTACTGTCAATACGATCATGCCGGGACCAACACTCTCCGAGAATGTGCATCAAATAATTGAGGGGATGTACCCTAATGAAGGTATGCCTTTTTTTGAAAAAGAGAAAGAATTTATGACTACAAATCTACCTCAGTCTGAAATCCAACGATTTATCAGGCCAACTGAGATAGGTAGATTAACTGCCTTTATATGTAGCCCTTATGCATCCGCTTTTAAAGGTTCTCCGATCCGTATGGATGGAGGCATGGTACCGACTATATTCTAACACTTTTTCTTTCACTCGTCTCTCAAGGTGAGTAAAAATTCTTTCAACCAACAAATCTTCGTCAAAAATCAAGAGCTTGCGCTTTCTTTTTCTACTAATTGCTATTTGCTGAAGATCACTCTTTAGCTATTTAAGGGAACTGCACACTATTATTCTTTTGAAACTATTCCAAACCCAGAGACGGTTTAACTACTCTAATTTAGTTGTAGTTAATACGTGTTAATAATACTTATCGTTAGTTACTGGTATAATAAAAAAACGCCTTATTCCATCACTATCAAGGATTTGAGACGTTTTTATCTACTCTGATTTAGTTGTGTTAATATGTAATTTACGCGGAATTCCTTTTTTACTTTAAAGCATTATATTACATCCATTCATCATACATTTCCTTTCGATCATGACTATATAACCGAGCATATAGCTGTGTTTGATGAGGACTATCATGCCCTAAAAGATCTTGGACACATGGTAACGGCATTCCTTTAATAGCTAAGTGTGCAGCAAATGTATGACGTAATGTATGAGGACTGAGGTGAATACCAGGGTCCTTTCTATAACACATGAACCTATCTTGTATTGTACGATTATTTTCACATAGAATACATCGTCAATAAATGTATATTTTTTACTTTTATACCAAAAAACACATCTTCTAATTTTGACAATTGAAACACTAAAAAATATACTATAATGTTAAAATTTAACCATTTTTATTAATCACTTTATAAATTAATGGCGCTTTTTTCATTTTTCATTAGCCAAGAATACAAAAATAAGATAATTGAACTATTATTTTTAGACTAATTTAAACCCTTATAAAATAAGTACAAACGTTTGTATTTTATGATAAATAAAAGTCCTTCTCAAGATGTCAAACTTTAAAAAATGATAAAAAACCGCAAGCAGTTATACCGCGGTTTATCTTATTATTTAAGTTATTGGTTTAAGTTAAAGCACTGCATCTATATGCTTAATATTAAGCTCTTCTTCCTCAGTTCCTGTATTAACCTAACCGGTTGTTGTTCTCAACATGTCATTCATAATTGTCAATTTAAGCTTAATACTCAAGCTCATCTGGTGAAGGCTTCTCAAAGATTTTCATCCACTCCTTAAGTTTAGCTTCTGGTATTACAAAAGTTGCATCTGGTTTCTGAGCATTCCTAGACCTTAAACGTTCAAACAGAACCTCTTCTGATATATCCATAAAATGGATCCTAAAGTCAGCTCCCAATTCTTTAGCACGAGAACGAAACTGATCTCGTTCACATCTTCCCCAGAATCCAAAATCCAGAATAGCATCAACACCAAGAGCTAAAACTCTTGCTGCGACATCCCACATAAGAGATTCCACTGCATCATGTCTAGCATTGTGGATTTCCTCATCTAACTCTGTCATTTTATACCCGTATTCATGACCTAGTCTCGTATGCCATTCATCGGGAGAAAGTCTAAGTGCGGAGTATCTTTTTTCAAGTTCCCGGGCAAAAGTTGTCTTACCACTACAAGGTAGACCGACCATTAAATGAAGGGTTGCCATGTAAGATGAACTCCTTTTCTATAGTAATAGTTTTTTTGAAAGAATGAAAAAGTTGAATCCAAGCTGAAAATTTAATTCTTAATATGAGGAGTGTTTCTAATTTATATATAAAAAGCTATAAATCCGTTGTTAAATGTATGTACTGTTAAGTGTTACGTTCTTATCCCTATTTTAAAATTTTTGAGATATCGCCATTCATTTTGCTTGCTTTGAATTTACCAGGAGAACAGCCAACAATTCTACGAAATAATCGACTAAAAAATGCAGGATCATCATATCCAACCCTTATGGCAACATTAATCACTTTTTCATCAGTTTCTACTAAATACTGTTTAGCTTTTTCAATTCTTATATTATGAACCATCTCTACGATGGTTTGTCCGGTTTCTTGTTTAAATAAGCGGTTTAGGTGGCGTGGACTAATATTAAATAACTGACAGAGGTTCTGGATGGAGATCTTTTGGTCGAAATTCCTGGTTAAATATCCGCAAATTCTTTGAATCAATAGTTTTCCATCTTCTTGCTTTGAAAGGGACTTTCTTTTTTGGGAATTCCTCTCATTATAAATACGAGATAAGAGGATGAGTAACTCTACTAGCTGTAGTCGTATTAAGGTGGAGTAACATGAATTTTCTTTGTTATATTCATGCATCATTCCCTCTAATAAATGCAATAATCTCGAGGAATAACTTACATCTAAGTTTAACAAGTGATGGAAACGCTCATTTTTATCTAAGAAGGGATGGATATAAAAATAATCCATTGATTGAGATACACCTAATTCTTTCAACCATGAATCTTGGATTAAACTAGGAAGAAATAAACAATTAATAATTTCCAAGGATTCATTTTTTTCAATTTTAAATGTATGTACTTCACCAGGGTTTATAATAAATATATCATTTGTTTTTAGCATGTACGATTGGCCTTCAAAAATATGGCTTCCATGACCATTAACTACAAATACGAGTTCAATAAATTCATGTGAATGTTCAGCAGGAATGTTAAAAGTATCATGATAAAACCTTTGGATCCAAAACGGAAATTCATTGGACTTCAAATATTCACTACTCTGATATGTAGTTGCCGACATTTATTTTCCCCCTCTAGATAAAAATATTAATGAAAGTTTATCTAGCAGTACATGAAGGTGCTTACATTTAATTTTAAACATCATTTTCCTATAGTCAATCTGTCAAATGAAAATGATCATTTGTTACTATATTATTTTCCAATCTCTATAACAGCTCCATTTTCTAATTGAGAACGAATGGCTGCCTCAATTACCTCTTGAGCACATAGTGCTTCATAACCAGTCCCAGTAATTTGTTGTGGTGATACAGAACATTTTATTTCGCTAATAAATGTATCTATTCTATTTTTAAATGTTTCATTAAATCCTTTCATTCCAGTTAATACAGAATTGCGGACAACCTTCAATTCTCTGCTTTTGTGAGGGTAATATGTTAAGTTCTCATATACATTATCTATCGTAAATCTTCCTTTATTTCCGGCAACTTCACAAAATTCAATTGGATGGCCATTATCCATATCATAACTTCCAGTCAAATGCCCAACAGCACCAGATTCAAATTCTAAATTAATCGATGCGGTAGACCATACCTTTCTTCCAGGAGCTTTTGTCATAAATGCTTGCACTCGTTTAATGTCTCCCCCAAAATACCGAATTACATCAATAGAGTGTGGATGAAGTGCTCTTAAATGGATCCAGGGACTTGATTCATTAGGGTTCCCAATGGTTAATTTCATATTAAGATAGAGTAAAGTTCCAAGGTCTCCATTTTGTATCCACTTTTTAGCTTGAAGAGCTGCTGGTACAAATCGGTGGTTTAAATTACAAGCTAATCGAACATTATTAACTTTCGCAAAATGGACAAGCTCTCGTGCCTCTTCAATAGAATTGGACAATGGTTTTTCAACAAGCACATCTTTCCCAGCCTCTATTGCTGTTATGGCAGGGGAAAAATGATGAGATCCGTTTTCTTTACCACCAGTTGCTATACTAACAACATCAATTTCCTCCTTTTCCAGAAGCTTATGTAAATCTGTATATGAATGTACATTAAATTCATGAGCCGCAGCTTTCGCTAATTCTTCATTTAAGTCACAAACAGCTACAAGCTTAGCATCTTGATTCTCCATATAATAGCGGCAATGAATCTTACCGATATTATTTACACCAACAACAGCTACCTTTATCAATATACCCCCGTCCTTTCCATTTAGAGATGCTTCAAAAAAAAAAATCATTGAAGCACCTCAGAAAAATAAACATATTAATGTTGTTCTTCTTTTTCCTTTTCTTGTAGCTTTTGTGCTGTATTAATTGATCCTATATACATTGAATCGTAAGCTTCTTTTGATGTTTTAAAAGGACCTCGATCTAAACCGTGCCAATTTAGATTTGTGTACATTGGATTTGTCCGCCCGTTCTCTTGTTCTCGCTTATTTATATAGTCATTCATTCTGCCTATTAAAAAATTGACTACTTCAGGCTCATCTTCAGCTACATTTTGTAATTCTTTTGGGTCTTTTATGAGATGGTACAATTCCACTTCCGGCTTAAAATGAAAATCTGGTTCAAGCGCAATAATCAACTTCCATTCCGGTGTTCTCCAGCCGTGTTTACGCATCCATGTACATTCTGTAAGATAGAATTCTGATTCCTGTTTAAACTCATCGTCTTCCCCTCTGACTAAAGACATTAGATTTCTTCCATCAAATGAGATATTTGTTTCTATACCTAACAAATCTACTATTGTTGGCATAATATCTTTTATTAAGGAAGAATCAGTAATTCTTTTCCCTTCTGGTAATTTCCCAGGATACTTAAGGATTAATGGTACAACAAGATTATGTTCATATAGGCTGTGATGATCATACCAGCAATCATGTTCATTTAGGGTTTCTCCGTGATCTGAAGTAATGATGATAAGTGTTTCTTCTTCTAATCCTAATGTTTCAACAGATGTTAAAATGGTTTGTATGCAAGCATCCATATAGGCTACAGCACCATCGTACTGTGCATCAATGTATTCTGAATCAGTACACCCCTCCGGAATCCAAGATGTAATAAAGTCAGAGAATGGTTTAAATTCCTTCATTTCTTTTAAGGAATCATTTGCGGGATCACATTCATCACCATCATAAAACATTCTTTCGTATGGATTTGGTGGTAAATATGGCGAATGTGGATCCATATGTCTTAAAAACAGGAAAAATGGTTTATCTTCATTTGCTAGTCTTTTCAATTCAGGAATGGCAACTTCATTTAAGTTTTGCGCTTTGGGACAACGTCCTGTTTCATCAGGTTGCCAAGCTTCATAGTCAATGTATTTTTGAAATCCTCTCGATGAAGGGTTTCCAGTAAAGCCAATACATGTTGTGTTATAGCCATTTTCACTAAGAACTTCTGGCAAAGTTTGAACATGTTCACCCAACGGTCCTTTATGTCTAAGTGCCACAACATCCGTACCGAAGCAATCCATACCAGTAAGCATTGATGCATATCCTGGTGTTGTAGGAATACTTGGGCTAAAGTGGTTTTCAAATAGCACTCCTGTTTGAGCTACCTTATCAATATGTGGTGTTGTTAATCGATGGTATCCATATGAACTCATTCGATCTCTTCTTAGACTATCAATCCCAAAAAGAATGACATTTGCTCCTCTTTTCATAGCACATTATCCTTTCTGAACAAAGTTTGTTTCTCTTGCACCTAAAGCTTTTAAGCATGCATTCAAATATCCATAGCTTTCTGCTGCTACAATTGAAACATCTTCTAAAGAATGTTGATTCGCTCCGATTACTTCTAAACATACCGGTCCGCTGTAATGTCCATCAACCATTGCTTTACAATAGGCAAAAAGGTCAATATCACCCCGTCCACATGCTTGGTTTTCGATAGTCCCTGGACCTTTAGAACGGCCTTTACAATCTCGAATATGAATATGTTTCACTCTTTCTATAACTCTAGTTAGCTCTTCTTCAGGATTTTCATTTCCGCGATAGATGTGACTTGGATCCATATCAATTCCAAATGATGGGGATGAAATTTCATTCATAGCTCGAAGTGTTGTTGGTGTATTGTAGATTGCATTACCTACATGTGCTTTTACACAAAGGGTGACACCATAGGTTTCTGCTTTTTTTGATAATCGGTAAAGAGTTTCAATTGACTGCTGAAGATCACCCTCAACTCCTGATTTACCTCCAGGTCCCACATTAATGATCGGAATGCCAATTTCAGCTCCTGCCTCAAAAGCTTTGGTCAGCCGATCTTCATCTAATGAAGCAACCTCCATTGACAGAAATTCTAGGTTATTTTCCTGAATTACCGACTTTAATTCTTCTGCCTGCTCTTTCCAACGATCTAAATCTAAATGCTCACACATTCCTTTTATAGCAGAAATTTCTACTCCATCATATCCACACAAAGCAATTTGTTTGGCAGCTGTCGCAAAATCAAAATCCTTAAATAAAACAGAATTTACCCCAAGTTTAATCATTTTATCCCTCCTGAAATTAACTCTACATCTTTTACATCAACGATTGACCCAGTTTCAAATGATAGAATGGCTGCTTCAATAATTTGCTGTGCCTTTAAGGCATCTTCCCCTGAACCATCCACTTGATCATATGGAACACCGCCTATTAACTGATTAATAAATGAATCAATACGTGATTTAAACGTTTCCGGAAATGATCTCATTCCTCCAAGATAACGATAGCTTTCTGTCTCAATACTTGTTCTTGGGTAAAATGTTAATTGTTCACATGCATCTTCAAGGACAAATCGACCTTTCGAGCCTACTACTTCACATAGTTCTAACCCATAGCTTGCTCCAGCATCATAGCTTCCTACTAAATTTCCAATTGCACCATTCTCAAACTCTAGTATGATTTGAGTGTTTGACCAAATTTGTCTTCCTTCCCCCTTCATCATAAACGCCCCAACTCTTTTCACATCACCGCCGAAATATCTGATCACATCGAAGGAGTGTGGGTGTAATGCGCGTAAATGAAACCAAGGTGAGCTCTCTACTGGATTGTTAATCCACATTCTCATATTGATCATATGGAGTTTTCCTAGACGGCCATTTATCACCCAATCCTTCGCTTTTTCAGCAGCTGGTGTAAACCTGTGGTTGAGATTTACTGCATAAGGAATCTTATTTTGCCTGGCAAGCTCAACCATTTTTCTGCCTTCTTCAATATTGTTTGAAATCGGCTTTTCACCAAGTACAGGAATTCCAACGTTCAACAATTCCATTGTTGGCTCAAAATGCTCACTTCCATTTTCTTCACCTTTTGTACAAACGCTTACAAGATCTAACTCTATTCCGCTATCCAGCATCTCTTTAACACTGTAGAATGCTTTACAGCCAAATTTATTGGCTGCCTGATCTGCTTTTACTTTCAGGATGTCACATACTGCTACAATTTCGGTATTCTGATTTTCTTTATAAACTGAAGCATGTATACTTCCAATGTTCCCTATTCCTACAACTGCTACTTTTAACGTCATTTCTTCATCCTCCATTTAAGCATTTAACATTTCATTTCTCGTACCTGCCTACGTAAAACACCAATTGGTTTCGACTTCTCCTACCCTTCGATCGCATACCCCATTGTGGTAAACAGAGCAAGTGCTTCTTGTGATGTATCTAATCTGCTATGCTGGACAATAATGGGTACACTACTATCTACCTTTATTGCATACGGAATATTTCTAGGAACTAAATTACCTTCACGGTCTTTTAATTTATCTAACCGAATATGATGTGTTCTTTTTGAGCCACATTCTGAGAAAAACAACTCCATGGGATCTCGATCTTCAAAATAAAATGTCAGTTGAATGTCTGCATGATCTTCTGTTAAATTTAATACACAAACCGCCTCATGGCTGATTTGATCCCCCATACTTTTGGGCTGTAAAAACCCATCTGGAATAATCCATGTATACTTTCCTGCCAATATACATTCCCCATTTCCTTTCTATTTTTTTACTTTCTATATATTAATGATCCTTGAGTAAATATTAACTAAAACCACCCAGGTTCTTCATTGCTCATTCTGCCACTTTAATGGTCATTCAGGCCAAACATGATATTTAACACTTTAAGCATAGATTTATCAATTAATTCTACATGGTGTAATTACCTCAATATTATTGAGAGGTTAGATTTTTACAGCACCGGAAGTTAATCCTTTCATAAACAGCCTCATTGTAAATAAGAACAAGATGAGTAATGGCAACGAAGCAATTGTGTACCCTGCAAACATCGGTCCATATAATGTTTGTGATACAAATTGACTTTCAAATTGAATCAGTCCTACTGTTATTGGGAATTTACTTGAATCGCTCAATAAAACAAGTGGCATCATATACTCATTCCAAATGGCTAAAAGATTCCATATCGCCATTGTACCTATGATCGGCTTGGATAATGGAAGTACAATCTGCCAAAATACACGAAGCTCGCCACAACCATCAATACGTGCTGCTTCAAATAACTCCTCCGGCAAGGAGGCAAATGATTGCCTAAAAACAAAAATAGTAAAGGCTTGGCCTCCAGCTGCGAAGGCAATAATTAAACCAATATAGGAATCTAGTAATCCAAAGCTTTTCACTAGTAAGAAAAGAGGAATTAATGTAAGTAATCCCGGTATCATGAGTAAGGCAACAACAGACATATATAGGAAGTTTTTCCCCTTAAATCGTAAGCGTGCAAAGGAATATCCCGCTAGAGCTGAAGTGGCTATGATAATTAATACACTTACTACTCCAATAAAAACAGAATTAAAAATATATCCACCAATAGATTCCCATGCAATTGCATAATTTTCAAAATGCAAAGGAAACGTTATACCAAAGAAATTACTGTAAAACTGTCCGTTTGTTTTAAACGAAGTAATAATCATATAGAAAAACGGGTAAAGTGCAATAAATGCCATTAAAATGAGAAATAGATGGCTCCATATATCTTGCTTAAATGTCTTGAGCATTGTAATCTCCTTTCATTACTTATGCTTTGTATTCTGTACTTGGATTTATAAATTTCATCTGAATCCAAGTTAAGATCAGTACAATTACAAAAATGATCATAGAAACAGCCATCCCTAACCCAAATTCTCCGTTTTGGAAGGCAAGAAAATACATATACAGCCCAGGAACATATGAGGAATAACCAGGTCCTCCATTTGTCATAACTAGTGGAAGCGTTACGTTTTGAAGTAATTGGATAACCGTTAAGATTAGAATTAATTTCACTTGTCCCATAACTAAAGGAATTTCAATTTGAAAAAATCTCCTAACCTTTGTAATTCCGTCTAGTTTTGCTGATTCATAGACACTTTCTGAAATAGACTGTAATCCTGCATAGAAAATTAATAGATTAAAAGGGACGACAAAAGGGAAACCTACGAACATCAAAGCATATAGTGCAATGTTTGGATCACCAAGCCAGTTCTGAATAATCCCTTCAAGTCCTAATGTTTTCAATAATGTATTAAGAACTCCAACATTGGGATCATAAATAAACCCCCAAATCATAAACATAACAATTCCTGGAACGACAACTGGAATAACAAATAATACTCGGTAAATATATTGCATTCTTTTACTTTTCAAATGAAAGATGATGACAGCAACGAATAATGGAACAAGCAATTCAACGATGACTTTAACAATTGTCCATATCCCTACATTTTTCATGGAAATCAAAAAGATTTTGTCTTTGAACAAAGAAATATAATTTTGAAGACCAGTGAATTGAGGCTGGTTAAATCCGTCCCAATTTGTAAATGAAAAGCCGATTGCGATTAAGGCAGGGTAATACATAAACGTAATTAGTAGAATAAAGGAAGGTATAAGCATACCGTAACCGGATTTCCAATTATATCGCAATTTTCCTGACTTTTTCTTTTTCGTTATTACATTACTTTTTTCTAATTGCTGGACTGTTTCAGGCACAAGTATCTCTCCTTTCATTAAGAAAGCGGGCTAGTTTTCACTATCATCGATTGTTAAGCTTAAAGATTCCTAGATAAAAGTTTAGCCCGCACTCGTTTATTTATTATTCATCCAAGTATTCTGATAAATCCCAGTTGTTTTGCTGGATCAATGAATCAGCTGTCTTTTCCATTTCAGTATCTGCCACCTTAGCAAACTCCTCTAGTGAGGTATCACCAAGAATATATCCTTGGAAAGCACGATAGATTGCATCAAGCTCTTTCTTTTCAAGGTTGATTCCACCAAACACACTTTGTAGAGGTTGATTTGCAAGATCTGTTAAACCAGTTAGTTCTTCAATTGGTTGTGCACCTGCTATAGTAGGAACATTTTCCCCTAATTCATTCACTATTGCTTCATTATGCTCCGGGGTCGTAATATACATTAACCAGTCCACGATCGCCTTCTCTTTAGCTGGTGTTAACGTATTATTTGCTTTCTTGGTCGGTACAGCATATTGAAAGGATGAACTAGGACCGCCAATGGCTGCAGACGAGTCAAAATCTGTTGCGAATTCTGAAGTTGCTGTATCAGGAAACGGATTCTTAAAAGATGACCATTCAAAATCTGGGTTTGCTGATTTAATTTGTTGTGATGCCCAAGAACCATCGAAATACATCCCAACTTCTCCAGTTAAAAAGGCAAGCATTGTGCCTTGTCCATTTGAATCACCACCAGTGAAATCTGGTTGCCAATATTGTGAAAAGTCTTTTAAAATAGGCCAAATCGCCATCCATTGTTCATTTTCAGATCCGAAGA
Source organism: Metabacillus schmidteae (assembly GCF_903166545.1). Taxonomy (NCBI): domain Bacteria; kingdom Bacillati; phylum Bacillota; class Bacilli; order Caryophanales; family Bacillaceae; genus Metabacillus; species Metabacillus schmidteae. The sequence continues at coordinate 3,617,932 of NZ_CAESCH010000001.1, forward strand.
CACCTTTTTTAATGGCAATAACTTGGTCTTGATTTGTAATACCCTCATTACCTGTATATCTCAGATCATCTTATTCATCAGCGAAGAAGTTTGTAAAAAACAGTCGAGTTAACCATGTTATACGATCTGTTCCGGTAGGTGTCGAAGCAAGATTCCATGCAAATGGTATATAACCGGCATCTTTTAATTTTTGACATGCTTCAATAAACTCTGACCATGTCGTAGGCATTTCTTTGATACCTGCTTTTTCAAATGCTTCTTTGTTAAAATAAGTTGCGGTTCCAACGTAATCTCCATTTATGATATAAGTACTTCCATCCGCTGATTTCGTATCAGATATAATTTGTTGGTTTAAAAGTTCATTCCAAGGTTTATTGTCAACATAAGGATTGGGCTGATCTAAGTATTTTGACAAATCTGTAAGTGTTCCTTTTGCTAATGCAGTATTCGCATCATACCATTGGCTCCAAATAATATCTGGTAATTGCCCACCAGATGCCTTTGTTCGAACCCATGTCATATAATCTTGATCCGCAGGTAATCCTTTAATAAAGTCAATTTTAATTCCTGTTTCTTTCTCATACTCCTCAGCCAACTTTTTTAATTCCGTTGCAGGCTTTTGATTTGCATTTAATACCCGGTTGGGACTATAGGTTCCCGCATACATCGTGATTGTTCCACTGAATTCTTCATCATCCGTTGTTTCTGTCGTTTCTTCTGGAGAAGAGCTAGGAACGATACAACCTGTAAGCACTGATGAAATTAATAGAATAATAGTAGAAATCAAACCCAATTTCCTTAAGCTATTCATAAAATCCACTCCTAATTTTTGGCATTCACTTTAATACTAAATAAAAAATGCAAAATATTCAGATATTTAGCGCTATATCTCTACTACTTACTACTGCTATTTGTTTTTACACCGAAATCAATTTTTTGTCGTATAGGATTAGCTTTCCATTCATCCCATGTCATCCCGTATTCTGAGAGAACCTTCTCAATCCTCCTTCTAAAAGGAAGTCCCTCTTCTCTTAAAACAACTGACATTGGGTCTTCTCTGTCATCAAGTTTAGATTCTACCCATTCATTCAACTTCTTTTTAAATCTATCTACTTGACCAGGAAGCAAATGAGAAAGATTATTCTCTTCATTTGGATCATTAATTACGTCATAAAGCTCAGTTGGAGGTCGGCTAAAAGGACCTGGATCATATGTTTCGATGTATTTATATTGTTCGGTCCGAATACCTCTAGATGCTTGCCAAGCACATTCACTTAGAAAAATTTGAGAATGATGTTCTTCATGCTCACCGTGAATTAATGGCCAGAGACTCTTACCATCAAGATTGTCTGGTAATTCATGACCAATTGCTTCAAGAATGGTTGGCATCAAGTCAGCATGTTGAACTAAACGATTAACTCTGATACCTTCTGGTATTTTTCTTGGCCAACGAATAATCATTGGTACATGCACCGTTGCTTCATAAAGTCCACAATGATCCCAATAAATATCATGCTCTGTTAAGCTTTCTCCATGATCTCCAAACAAGATAAGCATTGTGTCATCCTTAATTCCCAATTCACATAAATAATCATCTAAATCTTTTATCATATCATCTAAATATCTAATTTCTGCATCATATAAAGCGTTTACATAATTTGAATCAGTAATATTCCCCAGTAAATCGAAGTGGTGATACTTAAAAAATGGATATGCAGGGTGATTATACGCCGGCTCCATGCTTTTATTCGTTAAATCATAAGGATTTTTAGTAGAATCATAAAATTCCGGAATATATTCTTTAGGTGGTAAATAAGGTGTATGCGGGTCCCAATAGTGCAGAAATAAAAAGAAGTCTTCATCTTTATGTTCATTTATCCATGGTTTCGCAAGATTATTAATGGTCTGACCATCAATCCATCTTGTTTTTCCAATAGTATTTATATAATATTGATATCCTCTGGCGAACCATTCCTTTAAATGATATAAATTATCTACAGCAGCTGTGGTATATCCTGTTTTTCTTAATATAGTTGGAAGCCATTCGTAGTCTTTTTGTAAATTAGACGATTGGGAACCATGTGATACAACCCCAGTCGTTAATCCAACTTTTCCAGTGAATAAACAAGTGTGAGCAACTTCTGTTGGAATATCCGATGCATATGCTTTTTCAAATAGAACTCCTTGCTTTGCTATTTGATCAATATAAGGACTTGTTGGATGTTTATACCCATAACACCCCAGATTCTTCGCCCTAAGCGTATCTAGTGAAATAAAAATGATCTTCACATTACCCCCCCTATGCCTTAATGATAAAAAGGTAATTAATGACTTGCCTTTTTTATATCTTACTTTTTTAAAAATATAAATTCGTGGTCATTAAGGACATATTATTGGTGGATTAAGCCAAAAAGGTAAGTTTTTCAATAGAACCTTAATAGTGAAAAGTTGATTAGTTAATTAACTGTTTCATATGTCCTGGTATTTAATTTATTTTTAGCTCTTCTTTAAAGGCTTCCAATCTCATTTTTCACACACAGAAAAAAGGGTCGGTTTGACATTAGAGACCATGTACAAAATTCTTTTCCATAGAAGTTATAACAAATCACTTTCAAAACTAGAGCAGTCTTTTTGAAAATAAAAATGCTTACTCCTTTTTATGAAGTAAGCCTTGATTGTATAAAGAAGACTATTAGTCTTTCGATCTATATTTCAACATTTATCATTTATTTGAGCTCATATCTCACAAATGCAATCTGTTTACTATCAGGAGACCAAGAATTCACATTGATTGTACCTTGTCCCCCGAACAGCTTTAGAAGTAGACGGGATTTAACGCCGGAGCTTGACATGATTCGTAACTCAACCTCCTTATTAGCTGGATGATCTCCCGGTTCAACCTCCCCTTTACGATATGCAAGATACACTACTTTTTCGCCATTCGGAGATACATGAGGAAACCAGTTATTGCTCTCTTCAAATGTCATTTGCGTCTGTTCACTGCCATCAGCATTCATACGCCAAACTTGCATTAATCCAGAACGTGTTGAATTAAACCAAATATACTTACCGTCAGGAGAATATTCTGGACCATCATCAAGTCCCGGGAGGTTAGTTAACTGTTTTTCAACCCCGCCGCTTGTCGGGATTGTATAGATATCATACTGTCCGTTCCGTTCAGCACAGTAAGCTAATGTATGACCATCAGGTGACCAACCGTGCAAGTACGAGGGTGCCATCGGTGTAACAAGAGTCGGATTACCACCCTTCATCGGGAAAATATAAATGCGCGATTGACGATCTTCAAAAGTATGATGACTTACTGCAATGTGAGATTCGTCTGGAGCCAAGACATGATCATTATTACAAAAAGTAGCGAACCCCGAATCAATTACATTAATTTTGAGTGTATTCATGTCAATGGAGTAGATATACCCTCCACTGTTATATATAAGCCTGCCATCGCGAGTCCAATTTGGTGCTTCGATAACCTGATTAAAGGTTGCTAACGTTCTTTTTTCACCCGTTTCTACATTTAAGATTTCAAGATAACTTTTTGTGTTTTCCCGTACCGGAAAATCATAGGGTTCTTTTAATGTATTCATGTGTTATACTCCTTTGTTTTCATTCTTTTAAGGTGACATATGTGACTTGTTGAAATTTAAGCCTCATTGCTCTAGGTGTTTTAAACGCTTTCTTTTTTACAGATAATCATCGATCTCTATCTATTTCGCAAAATTCTTCCTTAGTTATTATACTTATCTCTTAGAACATTATAATCTTATATTTCAGTATTTTTAAGCAAAAACTTAATATTCTACGAACAATGAACCTTTTAGATTAGTGAAATAAACATTATATAGTAAGTAACGTTACGGTAAGTATCTTTAAAAAAATTCAGTACTATAAATATTTCCCCTGGTTTATTAAAATAAATTTAGGTAATGAATAATACTTTAATGTGGCATCAGGTATTTTTAAACAATGGAGGGATCTAACTCAGTCATTTGAATAACCATATGTGCGGAACCAGTGAAAATGCCTTATTTTTCACATTGGATAATAAGCATAATTGAATGAACAGGTTATTACTTTAGGTGAGTATTGTTTCAGACTATGGTTGATGACGGTGATGAAGGAATGTCTCTTTCAAAGTGAGTAAGTTTTTATTTATGAATTCATGTCATCCATGAAACTGACCTTCAATCGAGTACTTTATAAAAAAAAGGAGAGTATAGTAATGAAAACAATTAAACTTGGAAACAGCAAATTAGAATTACCTGCCATTTCTGTCGGGTGTATGCGCATCAATTCACTTGAAAAAAACGAAGCAGAGAACTTTGTTCAAACAGCATTAGAATTAGGTGCTAACTTCTTCGACCATGCTGATATTTATGGTGGTGGAGAGTGTGAAGAGATTTTTGCAGATGCGATTCATATGAATGATGATGTTCGTGAGAAAATCTTTCTGCAATCGAAGTGTGGTATTCGAAAAGGAATGTTCGATTTTTCAAAAGAACATATATTAGAATCTGTTGACGGTATTCTAAAACGATTAAATACTGATTACCTAGATGTTCTTCTTCTTCACCGTCCAGATACATTAGTTGAGCCAGAAGAAGTGGCGGAGGCCTTTGATACGCTTGAAAGTTCAGGTAAAGTACGTAATTTCGGAGTTTCCAACCAAAACCCGATGCAAATTGAGCTTCTAAAAAAATCAGTTAAACAACCGATAGTGGCAAACCAGCTGCAATTAAGTATTACTAACGCAAACATGATCTCAAATGGCTTTAATGTGAACATGGAAAATGATTCTGCTATTAATAGAGATGGCAGCATTTTAGATTACTGCAGACTAAACGATATCACGATACAGCCTTGGTCTCCTTTTCAATATGGTTTCTTTGAAGGCGTATTCCTTGGAAATGATAAATTTCCGGAACTTAATGAAAAGATTAATCAAATCGCTAACAAATATGAAGTTAGCAATACGACGATTGCAATTGCATGGCTATTGCGCCATCCAGCAAATATGCAACCAGTTATCGGCACGATGAATGTAAACAGGTTAAAGGATTGCTGTAAGGCAAGTGATATTCATCTTTCGCGTGAGGAATGGTATGAAATCTTTCGTGCAGCAGGTAATGTTCTGCCTTAATCATCTACCTATTCGACCTTTACATATGAATACCTAGACAAAACAAAGCACCCTTAATTCTTCACTATGAGGGTGCTTTGTTTTTTCAAACTTATCATCTCTTCCTTACCTTATCAATAATCAATTATTTATGGTAAATAAACCTTTCACCTGGAACCATCATATGAAATTTTTGGTAAGGATAGTGATGAAATAAGTAATCAACAAAATAGGCAGGATTTTCTCGGTTATTCGGGAACATATCATAATGAATCGGTACAATGAGGTCGATCCCAACCATAGCGGAAAAGTCCACTGCTTCTCTGAAACTCATGTTTCCGATTATTCCCCTTGATGTGCGGAAATAGTCTGACCCATTTATTGGTAAGAATGCAACATGAGGTTTTATATTTTTTACTTTTTCAATCAGTTCAGATGTAACGATTGTATCCCCGCTGTGATAGATTCGAATTCCATTAACTTCTATTAAATAACCTAAAAAAACATGATTTTTTAAAGAATCAGTTTCATAATTTGTATGCGCCGCAGCAATGGGTGTGATCTTAAATCCTTTCATCATGAACGAATCTCCATCTTTGGTTGGATGTATAGATTTAGCTTCCAGTTGTTCTTGTACTAACGTGACTAGCGGTGCCGGGATCCCAAAGCTAGATTCAGAGACTCTAGCAATCTCTTTTAAACTGGGAACATCCAAATGATCGTCGTGGCCGTGTGTAACTAATACCCCGTCTACCTCTTGGAGCATTGCCGGGTCAATAACCGGTGGAAACGCTCTCTTAAATTCAGTCTCTGGGTTTTTCACTTCAATACTACAGGTTAAATAAGGATCAATACAAAGCAATCCATCCTCTTCTTTTCCTTTTATGAGAATTCCCGCTTGCCCTAAATTCCAAAAAGCAATAGACTCTCCATAAATTTTTGTCTGCCTGATCTCATAAGCTAATTCTTCACCACTTTTATAAAGCTCCATCATAAGTTCCACCTTTTTCACTAATTTTGGTTCTAAATATATAAAAGCTATTCTTAATTATTACTTTAAGCTCTTTTCTCTAAATCAAAATTATTCGACATGGCGTCCCGTATATCCTGTTGGTTTCTTATAAAAGCTAAATCTCATTTTCAATTGTGTTAATTGATATTTTACATAAAAAAATTAAATGGTTCTTTGAAGTACCATATTTATATTTCTTCCTTGTTCGGAATCATTATGGATTCTTTGAAGGTGTATTCCTTGGAAACGGCAAATTTCCGGAACTATATGAAAAGATTAATGAAATCGCCAACAAATATGAAGTTAGTAAAGCAGGTAATGTTCTGCCTTAAATATCGTTCTATTAAGTCTTAAAAAAACTGAATCTTTATATATGTATAAAAAAAAAGCCTTTCCCTTGAAATGGGGAAAAGCAACGTTTTAAAGGAGTTGTTGTTGTGCTCTTTCATTATATAACATACACAAGAAATACTCACCGCTGAAAATTCTGGAAATACGCTTGCAGTCATAAATGATGATTTAAATAAAAATAGACAGCTTATGATCTATTCATTTTTACTGAAAAAATAAGCCATAAAAATTTCGTCATCATACAAACCATTAATTTTCACTTGCTCCTTCTGAACACCTTCTTGTATAAAACCGTATCGTTCATACAATTTATGGGCCAATCCATTTGAAGCAAATACTGTTAAACATAACTTATGTAATTGATGAATCCTGCACCATTTCATTGTATAATTCATGAGTTCGGAGCCTATACCATTCCCTTGAGCTGACTGGACTAACCATGTTCTAAATAACCCGGTATGTCGTTTCATTTCAAGTTCTCCTCTAATTACACGGGCAATGCCTACTATTTCATCATTTAGGACTGCAGCAACATACATATTATCTAATTGAATCATATTTTCAATAAATCTCTGCTCTTCTGCTAAACTGCGTGCAGATTCTTTCTGAATGTAAGCGCCAGATTTAATAATTTGAGCAACAGCATGAATGATCTGTTCTGCATCTTCTATTTGAACAGGTCTAAGCATTACCTTTTCTCCATTTTTTGCAGTAAATTCTTTGATCATATCCCCTGTCATTATATTCTCTCCTTTAAATCCAAGCAGAGGCTGAATTGTTGTATCAGCCTCATTAATTCTTTCTAAGCAACACGAATTGCTTTACCGAAAGGAACCTTTGGAACAAATTCATCGGGAACTAACCAAAATACTTCACAATTCACTTTTAATTCTTCATAAAAATAGCCCGTTACATCCGTAATATAAAATAGAGTATCGATCTTTTCTTGATCAGCCCATTCTAATACTTCGGTGTAAGACGACTTTCCATGAGTGTAATACGTTATTTTATCTTCTTTTATTGGCGTTATGTTTCTAATTTTAAAATCTGCTTGCACTAAAAGTGAATGAGGGGCAACCTCACCAAACAGCTTAACTATATTCTGAATGAGTAATGTATTCGTTTGTTTAGTTGATGTGTCTATCGCTAGCGCAATTTTCTTTCCGCTTCTTTCCTGTAATTTTAATAAAAGCTGCTTATGCCATTTCATTCTGAAGATCTCCCCCTCACTTTTTTTGTGAAGCACATCTATTTTTACTCAAATGAAAAGATCCTATGCCAGATAGTCACTTGTTTTCAATACCAGTAATAATACCCTTAATACGGTACTTACTTAAGCATTATTTCCATTCCAGTCCTCATATTGACCGCTGCCATTACAACCAGGGCAATCAAAAATAGCATCATATGTAGGTGGTAAATAAACACTTGTAAAAGATGAAGTAAAGCCTCTGCCTCTGCAATCTGGACATCTCCCCAAAGACTCCATATCAGTATGCACTTTTTCTACTCTTGCTTGCTTCCAATCTGCTATCCCACGTAGAAAATCCAATTCATCACCTCATTATTCCTTATTATTCCTTAATATCGATCTAATGGCTGATTTTTAAACATGTTTGTTTAAGGCATTTTTGCTTTTTTAATATTCGTTACAAAATTTTAATCGTAAAAGCGATGAAATTTAGTTAAAAATTTTGTAAAATAAAAGCAGTTTATGTTGTCTCTGCGTGGACAAATCTTTTTTATAAAATTTGTATGATGAATAGAAAAGGGGAAAAACGGTGGCTGAATTAGCATTTAAAGAATACACGTTTAAAAAAGGAAGTAAAACAACTGTATACATGTACCAAAATAGTATTGAAATCATTCAAAATAGATTTCTTGGTAAATTTAATAAAGGAAAATTACTCCAGTTTAAAAACATTTTGAATGTTACCTTAAAGGAACCGGGTTTTGCGTCTAATGGAAATATCGTAATCGACTGTGGTCCAGGTGAAAATAAAAAAGAAAAACATATGTATGCAATTGAGTTTTCTAAACAAGAAAAAGAGCTCGCTTATGAATTAAAAGAAATGATTGAGATCAAAGTTGAAGAGGTAAAAAATCAAAGGGTCGATTCTGCAGTTGACAATTTTGAAAAATTAAAGAAAATAAAAGAGCTATATGATTTAGAGATTCTTTCAGAAGAAGAATACCAAGATCAAAAAGAACGGCTTCTAGAGAAATAATGTATGTGAACTAAAAAAGGACAGTTCCTGCAGAATCCAGGAATACATTTTACTAATGTCATTCCATAGAGATTTCGTAAGGGACTGTCCTTCTCATTATTTTTTATTTTTTTCCCATTCAGAAAATTTTCCTGTTCCATTACATTTATAACATTCTATATTACTTCCGGCATAGTGTATAGGTACAATGACAACTCCATAACCACGACAATCAGGACACTTACCAAGTTTCATCATCTTTTCTTGATGAACTTTTTTTCTTTTTTCAAACCAATTGATCAGTTTTGTCTTCATGTCATTTCACCTGACCTCGTTATCGTTGTTTTTATATCGTATTCAACGATTAAGGACAAGGTGAATAAAAACTAAAAATTTAATTTAAAAAATGGATACACGCTTTTATTGCTTCCTCCTCATCTTCTCCACTAGTTAGGATAGTAATTTGATCATCAATTCGTACTGTGGCTAATAATCCCATTAAGCTTTTGGCATCAATTTTATAATTAGGTCCGATCACATAAATGTCTGATTCAAACTTATTTGCAAGGTTTGCCAGTTGGATAAACACTTCTACAGAAATTGGTTTAGTAACTCTCAGCTCTTTTACTCTCATCTTATTCTCCCTATGATTACTTTTACAAAAATTCTATTGGCTTGCATCAGCCTTCATGACTAATTTTTCAAAAGTAACCTAACGAGAACAGTTTTTAAAAGTAACCTTCCTCATCTGCTGTAATTAATAACCGATTTTGATCATCCGTTTGAATCACGATCTCCTTGTTTTCCGAATAATCCGGGTGAACAAATATAAGCTTTATGCAGTTTCTCATTACAACATGATCATATAGTACCCAACCACATAACTGAGACATATTCTTCACTGTCGTTTGTATTTGTTGCTTTTCCTCATCATTTATTGCATTTTGAGTCTGGATCGGGTCTGACAGCTCTGATAAGTCTGATACTTCTACTAATTCATGTTTTTCCTCTTTCAACTGTTTCATCAATTGATATTCACTTATTGACCTAACTTTTTCATGATCTTTCAATACCAATACGCCTCCTTTTTTAGATTTTATCAGTATTTCACAATCCCGTAGTTTTTCTACTTCAACCCTTGATTTATTTAAAAAACAAAAAATGCTCTCTCAATATTCATATGTTAAAAATGAATATTGAGAAAGCACTTTACATATCTATTTGCTTTTCCAGATATTATCTGTTAAGATGAATAAGAATTATTTTTGTTCGGTCTGTAAGGAAAAGAAGAAGTATTTAAACTTTTCGCCTTTGATATCTAATTGAACAACTATAGTATTAAATTGTGGACTAGATCCACTCAGGAGGCAATAATTATGCAACAAGGTACAGTAAAATGGTTTAACGCAGATAAAGGTTTCGGTTTCATCGAAGTTGAAGGTGGAGATGATGTATTCGTACATTTCTCAGCTATCCAAGGCGAAGGATTTAAATCTTTAGAAGAAGGTCAAAAAGTTACATTTGACACTGAGCAAGGTCAACGCGGTCTTCAAGCAACTAACGTTAATAAAGCATAATTACTGAGGGCTCCATTAAGGAGTCCTTTTTTATTTTATTTAAATAATGAATAAAAAATGCACAAATATCCCCATTCATTACTGAATGGGGTGAAGGTTAAACATGTAAAAGGTACTAAATGGTTAGCTAAAGCATAACACACTACAGGCAAAATACCTAATACTATTAAAAAATAATTTAAATTTTATCTTAATCAGAATTAATTCTTGATATTGAAGATAATCTTTTATTATGAAGCCTGACTTTGAACAACTGTCTCTTCTGATTTTTTCTGTTTTGAAGGTGATGGAATAATATTAAAGATAATATTTAAGATGATCGCCGTAACACTACCTGCCACAATTCCACTATTCGTTAGAATTTTAACTGATTCCGGAAGACCTGCAAACATTTCAGGTACAACGGTTACACCTAGTCCTAATCCTACAGAACATGCAACAATCAGTAAGTTTTCTTGTGTTGCAAATTGAACTTGCCCAAGCATCTTAATGCCATATGCCACAACCATACCGAACATCGCAACCATTGCTCCGCCTAAAACAGAAGATGGAATAATTGTAGCTAATGCAGCAATTTTCGGAACTAGCCCTAAACCAATTAACATCATAGCTGTAATGTAAATCACTCGATTTGTCTTGATTCCGGACATTTGAACAAGACCTACATTCTGTGAAAATGCAGTGTAAGGAAATGCATTAAAAATCGCACCTAACACATAAGCCAGACCTTCTGCACGATAACCTCTCGCCAAGTCTTTCTCAGTAATCTTTTTGTTAGTAATATCTGCTAATGCAAAATATACGCCTGTGGACTCTACCATACTAACGACCGCTACAATCGTCATCGTTAAAATAGGCGTCAATTCAAAAGTAGGTGTTCCAAAATAAAACGGCTTTCCAATATTAAACCAAGAAGCCTCTTGAACAGGTTGAAGATCAACCATTCCCATAAAGCCTGCCGCAACAGTTCCTGCCATAATTCCGATTAAGATAGATATAGCACGTACAAATCCTGTAAAGAAACGATTTAAAAGTATAATTAAAATAAGGACACCAAACGCTAAAAGTAAATTTTCTTGTGAACCAAAATCAGGACTTCCTTCCCCGCCTGCCATATTGTTCATTGCAACAGGAATTAACGTAATCCCTATAATTGTAACAACGGAACCTGTAACAACTGGTGGAAAAAACTTTACTAGTTTTCCAAATATTGAAGAAATTAAGATAACAATTAAGCCTGAGGCAAGAATAGCTCCATATATGGAAGAAACACCATATTCACTGCCTATCGCGATCATTGGTCCTACAGCCGTAAACGTACAACCTAAAACAATTGGTAACCCAATTCCAAAAAAGCGATTTTTCCAAACTTGTAAAAATGTAGCTATTCCACACATAAAAATGTCTATAGCCACTAGATAAGTTAATTGAGAACCTGATAGACCAATAGCACTACCAACAATTAGCGGTACGACAACTGCACCTGCATACATTGCCAGTACATGCTGAATTCCTAGTGAAATATTTTTAGCTGTTTGTTTCATGATGTTACCTCCTCAAGTTGTTCAACAAAGCTAAGTTGTCCTTCTTTTAAAGAAGCTATTTTTGCTAAAGATTCTACTCGATACCCTAAATCCGTTAATTCTTTTGCTCCTTTTTGGAAGGATTTCTCAATCACAATTCCTACACCAGCAACAGTTGCACCAGATTGATTGACAATGTCAACTAGTCCTTTTGCAGCCTCACCATTTGCTAAAAAATCATCAATGATAAGGATGCGGTCTTCTGGGCTTATGAACTGACCAGAAACAGCAATAGTATTTTCTTCTTGTTTTGTAAATGAATAAACAGAAGAGACTAGGAGATTATTGGTTAATGTTAATGATTTTCTCTTTCTAGCAAAGACAACCTTGATTCCCATTTCCAATCCAGCCATCACTGCTGGAGATATACCAGAAGATTCAATTGTCACAATTTTTGTGACACCATCATTTTTAAATCTACGCGCAAATTCAATTCCTATTTCTTTCATTAAAACTGGATCAATTTGATGATTTAGGAATGAATCAACTTTTAATACACCGTCAGAAAGAACGATACCTTCTTCTTCAATTTTTTCTCTTAGTAGTCTCATTTATTTTGTGTCCTCCTAACGATTTTTAACAATTAATCTTCTTTAACTAGGCAAACAAAAGGATAAAACCTAGCTATATTTAATAAATTAAAAATAAAAACAAAAAAGCGACATTGCTTCAACTAAAAGTGGAAGCAATGTCGCCATCAATTTAAGTATTATAATCAATACTAAAAGCAACAAATAACTCCACTCATAGTCGAACAATTTACGGTTGCTCGGTAGAAACTTGTAGGCCATATCCCTACGATTATATGAGTGCTATGCAATTAATAAAAATTATACCAATATTTTTGTTATTTTCAAGGGTTTTTCGTTAAAAACACGAACTTTTTATTTTTTATTCAATTGAATATTCGGAAAATTTCAAACCAACTTATGTTAAATGGTAAATCTTACTATATTTTTCTTCGAGATAGTCAATTAAATATTGTGCATTTAATTCTTCTCCAGTTACATCTTTCATGATTTCTAAAGGTTGTTTCGTTCTGCCGAATTTATGAATCTTATATATTAACCAATCTTTTATTTCCCCAAATTGACCTGCTTCTATAAGTTCATCAAAGTTAGGTAGATCCTTCATCATAGCGTTTTTTATTTGCGCAGCATACATATAGCCTAATGCATATGAAGGAAAATAGCCAAAGCTCCCTCCTGACCAATGAACATCCTGTAATACACCTTTAGCATCATTTGGTGGAGTTACACCCAAATATTCCTCATATTTCTCATTCCATATACGAGGTAGTTCTTCAACAGAAATGTCATCGTTAAACAACGCTTTTTCAATTTCATAACGAATGATAATGTGAAGACAATATGTTAATTCATCTGCTTCAATTCTAATTAAGGAAGGCTTAGATTCATTTATTGCTTCATAATACTCATCAAGACTTATGTCTTTAAATTGTTCCTCTGAAGATCCTTTTAACTTATCAAAATAGCGGCGCCAAAACCCTTTATTTCTGCCGACAAAATTTTCATAAAACAAAGATTGTGACTCATGAATTCCCATTGAGGTTCCACTACAAAGTAATGTCCCTTCATACTCTTCTGAAATATTTTGCTCGTATATCGCATGACCACATTCATGAATTGTACCAAAAATAGCTGTACGGAAGTCCTGTTCATCATATTTCGTCGTTACACGTACGTCATTTCGATTTAGTGTTATTTCAAATGGATGTACTGTTTCATCTAGTCTACCTGCTTCGAAATCATACCCTAGTTCCTTTAAGAAAAACTCACTTAGTTGTTTTTGATTTTCTTTAGGGAACTTTTTGAAGATGAAGTCTGTATTGGGTTTTATTGATGTTTCTGAAATCTGTTTTACGAGAGGTACGATTCGATCTCTAACCTGTGCGAATACACGATCTAACGTTTCTACAGTTACTCCTGGCTCATATTCATTTAAAAGGGCATTATACTTGTTTCCCTCATATCCCCAATAATTAATTAGTTTCTTATTAAAGTCTACTAGCTTTTGTAGATATGGTGCAAATAGTTGAAAATCAGATTTTTCTTTCGCTTCTTCCCAGATTGATTCGGCCTTAGAGCAAAGAATAACATATTCTTTATATTCCTCAGCTGGAATAACTTTATTTTTTCTGTATTCTTTTTTCAGGATCTCAATTGCTTTTTTAGTCATAAATTGGAGGTTTTCATAAACCCCTTCACTTGACAATGCTGTTAAATATTCATTCATTTGATCTGATACAAGCATTTCAAATGCCTCTGTAGATAACATTCCAATCACTTCAGATCGTTGCTGAACACCTTTTTTAGGTGCACCTGTACGTAAATCCCAATACATAACATTAATTGCTTCTTCGTATGATTGCATTTTTTTTATGTAGTCTAAAAACTCTTGTTCCAATTGACTCATTTTTCTCACTCCCACAGAAATGATGTTGGTTTTATGTATATATTATTCTATGTAATAACAAGATAATTCAGACTTTATAAAAGACTAGTTCCCCCTGGTAATCCTTTCAGGGGGAAGTTTATGTTTTTTATTATTATTAAGCTTTTGTATCTTTTTCCATTCAATAAAAAAACATTTTATACAAAGAATTTTTTAGTTTTTTATTAACGGTTTTACAGGCAGAACTGATTCAATCATTGATAATACATCTTTGTCTTGTTCCATATAAAAAATAGAAATGCTGCCTTTGTCACTACTTGTACGAATTAGTCTTCCAATCCCCTGTCGTAATCTTAGTATCATATAAGGTATATCAACTTCCTTATATGGGTCATGTTTATCAGATTTTTTTGCTTCAAATACAGGGTCGTCCGGCGGAAATGGCAACGACCAAATTACAACATTTGATAGAGAAGGACCCGGAATATCCAGACCTTCCCAAAGATTTACTGCACAAAGGACAGAATGTTCATTTACCTGGAATTCCTTTACTTGAGAGCTAATTTCTTTATCCCCTTCAAAAAGGATTGGAAATGGAAAGCTTATTTCTGAAACTTTATTCTTGAACCACTTTAATTCTTGAAATGATCGAAAGAGAACTAATCCTCTTCCTTCAGATTTTGTTAATTCTTGAATCGTTATATCAAATTTATTTTCTGAGTTTTCGCGCATCATCATTTGGATGCTCATTTGCTCTTCATATTCAAAAGGAGATTCAACAGATAGTGATAAATAATCTTGAATTCCTAAGCTATCAGAAATAAAATCAAATGATTTATTTTCTGATAAAGTTGCAGAAGAGAATACAATAGGGATCTTTTTCGAGAAGACTTTTTCCTTTAAAACTTCCTCTACTTTTCGAGGCATAATGACTAATGTATAGTCCTCACTTTTTTCTTCAACCCAGCTTACTGCATTTGTGTTTTTATTAAATAGAGAAAGTGAGTATTCCATTTGATCAATAAATTCTTCTACAATTTTCAACTCGTATTCACCAATTGTATATAGTTCTCCTTCAAATACAAGTGCCTCACTAATTTCAGACAACTTACGTTGCAAGTTAAGCGCTGTTTCTTGAAGTTTACCTTTTCGGTCAATACGTAAGCGATTGGAACCTTCAACACTGCTCGTACATTCTTTTAAATCATCAAAAAACATATCATTAACCGCAAGTGCATCTTCAACTAAATAGGCAAGTTCTTCGCGAATTTCATTTTGCAATAATTTTTCTAAGAATATTTGCAAAGTGCTCTGTTTTACACGGTATGTTAAGGCCTTTTGAGCAGCATATTCAAGTAGGTGTCCTTCATCAAATACAATACTACTATATTCTGGAAGTAACGGTATTTGCCCTTCCCGCTTCCGGGATTCATATGTCCAAATATGTTCCATAAAATAATCATGTGAGCAAACAATGATGTCGGTTGCTTTGCGATAATAATCACGTGACAAAGTTAGCCCACAGCGATGTCTCTGTGAACATGTGAAACAGTCCTGAAAAGGGTCCCAACCTACGTTTTCCCACTCTTCATCTGAGAGATGTCCGAATTCCTTACGATCTCCATATGCTGAAAATTTCTGCATTCCTCCTGTTTCATGGACAAAGTCAGGAAGTGATTGGTATAGATCTAGATACTTCTCGTCTCCCGTTTTCTTGATTGTTTCATCTAATTTATTTAAGCAAAGATATTGACTATGTGTTTTACTTAACCTGACATCCATATTAATATCTAGGTGTTTAGACAATTTGGCAATATCGCCTTCTTGTTTAACTAGTTGTTCTATTAATGTTTCATCTGCACAAGCAATAATTGCCGGTTTACCAGTATATCTAGCATAAGATAAAGCATAAAGCAGGTATACAATTGTCTTTCCTGTCCCTACCCCTGCTTCAGCGAACATGACTTTTTTTTCTTGAAATGCTTTTTCTAGTTGAAAAGCCATAAAAATTTGTTCATCCCTCAACTCAAAGCCTTTTTCAGGAAGAATATCGTAAAATACATCTCCTATCCAATTGCTTAAGGCTTGGTAAAAGCTCTCATCCTTTGATATGGTAAAAGGCAAACGTGATGTTACCATATACGCTACCTCCATATTTCATTTTCAAATTAATCGCAAATAATAATTATTATATTTTTTAGAAAAAAAGTCAATTAAATTGCATCAATTCATTAGATACATACATTTCTGTAACCATTTTACACATTCCAATCTTTCTCAAAAAAAAGAAGTAGCCAACTTTGGCTACACTTAAAAATCTTTGACTTGATCGAACATTGTTTCAAAAATTAATTGATGGTCTATTGAAGTTACATGGGATAAAGCTCGAATCATATCTTCTTTCGCTTGACCAATTTGAATTACAGCCTCTGATTCACTCCCCATTTCAGTTTCTAACGACTTTTTAGTTGAAGTTAACGCTTTATTTATAAGATGAAAATCGTGATTACCGTACAAATTTCTGCCCCTCCTTCTAGGGAATAATATGGATATTTATATATAATCCAAAAATGATAATATATTCCATAATTTTTTATTGAATATATCCAAATATTATAATGAACGAATTGAAGGAAATTTATTCTCAAGTGTAGGAGGGGATAAATCAAAACTATTTCCATTAGAAAAACTTGGCTTATCGCCAAATTCCAAACGGTGAAAGCCTTAGTTTTTCTTATACTTTAATCCTTTAATATGATTATACTTTCTTAAAGTATAAAAAAGAGACTCGAACGTTATAGTTGAATCCCTCTTTTAAATGAAATACGATTTATTCTTCTACTTTTTTAAATCCATGTTCTTCTAAATCAATTGTTACGTCTTCAGGTGTTACAATATAATATGTAGTCCCTTCATCATTTGTAATAATGATCTCTGTTGGACTAGCGTCCACCCGTGCTGCTTCGAGATCAAAATATTTAGGTCCTAAAATATCTGTTAATGATGTCAAACCGGCCACCTCCTTTTCATTAGATTTGATTTTATCAAATTTTTTTCATTGAGACTATTTATTTCTTGGTGGTCGAACACTAGACCAATATTGATAATAATCTGTTTTAATAAAACCATTAAAGAGTTTTCGTTTCTTTGTGGCAGGTTTACCATAAAACTGTTCAAAGTCTTCGTGTGAAGTCAGCATATAAATACTCCACGTATCTAAATTAGAAAAAGCCTGTCCCATCTCTTTATACATGTGCTCAACTTCTCTTTTTTCACCTAAGCGTTCTCCATATGGAGGATTACCGACGATTACACCGAATTCTTTTGTCGTGGTAAAATCTTTCACCTGCATTTGTTTAAATGAGATGATATCTCCAAAACCGGCTTCTTCTGCATTCCCTTTTGCAATATTGACCATTCTATGATCAATATCAGAACCAAGAATATCAAGCTTCTGATCATATTTCGCTTTATCCTCAACCTCTTGTCTAGCCATGTCCCATTTATCTTTGCCTATCCAGTCCCAGGCTTCAGAAGCAAACTCCCGATTAAATCCAGGAGCAATATTTTGTCCGATAAGTGCTGCTTCAATCGGAATCGTACCAGAACCGCAAAAAGGGTCTACAAATGGTCGGTCAGGCGTCCATCTTGTCAAAAGTACAAGTGCGGCCGCTAATGTTTCTTTTAATGGAGCACCACCTTGCTCTATGCGAAATCCTCGTTTATGTAATCCGGTACCACTTGCATCAATTGTTATTGTTGCAACATCCTTTAATAATGCCACCTCAATCCGATACAAAGGACCATCTTCATTAAACCAGCCTGTTGTTTTATAGTGTGATTTCATCTTTTCTACTATTGCTTTTTTTACTATTCCTTGACAATCAGGCACACTGGCTAATGTTGATTTTACCGATTTTCCAATTACGGGAAACTCAGCGTTTTCCGGAAGATAATCTCCCCAATTTAATGCTTTTGTTTTTTCAAACAGCTCATCAAATGTTTTTGCCTGAAATTCTCCTACTTTTATTTTAATACGGTCTGCAGTTCGTAGCCAAAGGTTTGAACGACAAATTGCTAGCTCATCAGCTTCAAAAGTTACCTTTCCATTTTCAATTGTGCACTCATATCCTAAATCCTTTACTTCTTTCCCGACTATGGCTTCTAATCCCATTGCCGAGGTTGCTATTAGTGTTATATTTTTCATTATCAACCCTACCTTATGCAGCTTTTTTCATGTATTCATCTTATATCCTCGACCATATTCTTCACATATAACCAAGTAATACCAATAAAATATTCTAAATAAAAAGGAGCTGAAATAATCAGCCCCCTGTTCTTTATCAATTCATACTGATTTCAAATAACGTTCGATAAGCCATGTTTTGTTCCATCGTACTACAAACGGCAAAAAACCTCGTACTCAGGCGGTAATCATCTATCTACAAAAGCAATTCAGCTTTTGTCCTTCTCTTCGTTCAATTCCTCCAAGAAGGTGCCCCTACCATAATTTGGGTTTCTCGCTCGTGGGGTTTACCTCGTTCCACTCTTACGATTTCTCGTAAGACTTCGTCACTGTGGCACTTTCAAGGTATTCAGACCATATCCGATTGGACTTAGGTCTTTTCCCTGCCGTCAGCCAAGCGAACTTGACTGCCCTAGCTTATGAATTCGCTAGGCACGAACACTACGGGCATCTCAGCACCGTGCGAGCATGGACTTTCCTCTACAGCCCTATAGACTGCAGCAATTACCTGAACGTTATTAACGAAACAGTAATATAAGTATACCTAATCATCTCATACAAAACAAGTGGAAATAATTAGTGAATCAATCGTACAATTTACTGCCAAAAACATGTTTCTCTAAATTTGATAATCGTTTTAAAATATCAAAGTTTGTTGTATTTGTTTGTACAGGTGTTTGTTTTTTGTATGTATCATCTAACTGCTTTTTCAAGCGTAAATTTTCTTGCTGCAGATCTTCATATTCTTGATGAAATGTTTCATAATCCTTTATAACGAGATCTAAAAATTTATCTACTTCTTCTTGTTTGTAACCTCGAACACCTGATTTAAATTCTTTTTCCAAGATTTCTTTAGCTGTTAATTTTAATTTATCAGCAAGCATTTCTTTCACCTCATTATAGCGAAGTCCTCAATTTATATTTTTTCAGATATTATGTAAATTGTCAATTTCATTATCTTTTAAATTTTAGTAAAACACCTAATTTTTTACCAGAAATCATTATTTTTTAATGTTTCTTCTTCGACTACACTTTGTAAATCTAAGAAGTTAATTGTACTGATCATATAGGATGTTACTTGTTGTTTATTTCTTGCAGTTTCTAACAAAAATTTAGGAGTTCCTTCTTTTTCTTCGTCATACACAAGTAATAAGCCCTCACTTTTGTGAACAAGGAATTGATTCTTTTGTTTAAATTGTATTGGACTTTCGTACTCTCTTTTTGTGATACTGTCTACAAAATCTGCTTGAGAAAGAATAAATTCATAATATTCCTGGTTGCTTTCATTCCATTTTGATTCCTGATTTAGAAAAGGTGTTAGAATGCCAAGCTTTAACTCTGGAAATTGCAACTGAAGTTCGAAAACAACTTCTGCTGCCCATAACTCTACACCCATTTGACCACTTATGAGCACCCATTCTAATCCCTCATCCAAAAATCCAAGCAATGACTTCTCAATTGCCTTTTTAATATACTCCACAGCTTTATCATCTTGTTTAAAAATACCTAATTCATGGGATTTATACCCTGAAATGGTTAAAACCTTCATTCAATCACCTTTACATTATACGAACTGTTTTTCTAATTATGACGAAGATATCATTACATGTATTATACTTCTCTCTTTTCTGAGGTTATAAACCTGTCATTAATCTCTTAATAAAAGGAATGTTTAACTGTAACTGAACTAGATTATTGCTTAAAAAAGGGAAGGAGCCAGGTTTCAGCTCCTTAGTTCCTTTTTATTATCTAAAAAATGGTCCTGGACCGAAACCCGGTCCTGGTCCTGGTCCGAAGCCTGGACCTGCTCCTGGTCCTGGTCCGAAACCTGGTGTTGGACCGTACACGTTAAAATGTTGGTGTGTAACCTCATTTTGTACAGATTGTGTTTGAGGGAAATAGTGTTGGTGTTTATAAAATTCATGATTTACAGTTGTTGTGTGTTGTGGATGAATGTGTGGTACGATTGTTTCAGAGTACGTATTATTAACACAACATTTTGTTGGGTGTACAATTGGTGCCATAACTTTAGGTCTACAATGCATATAGCATTCTCCTTTCATCTTTTATCATGTCTTACACTTTTAGCCTATGATGAAAGGTATATACATGTACTAATACAAAAACCTAATTTTTATAGAAACGTAAAAAAGCTGTCTTTAAAGTTAGTAAGAATGACCATTGTTAATACAACTACGATGAAAAATAAGTATAAAACACTTTTATACATGCTGTTCTTCTCCCTTGATAAATATTGAACTACAGTCCCTTATTTTACATCGTTCCCTATAAACCTACAATTCTTATTTACAACTTTCTAAAAAATTCAAAGTTTTGTCAAAAAAATGGCGAAATTACTCATTTTTTGCGCTTGCCCGGGCAATATTTTTTTCATATTTCTTTATAATTCTCTCTTTCCTTTTTACAACATCCTTAAGCGGCATTAAATCATTCAACTCACTGCATTCATTTACTATTCGTGTCAACATATCTGTAAACTCCATTGCTTTTACAAAATCTTTCTCATGATGCTCATAAAATTTTGCTAATTCTATTCCAGCCTTAAAAGAAACCTCTTTTGATTTTGAACCTCTCACTAATTCTTCCCAGAGCTTTACAGCTTGTTTCCAATTCTTTTGCTTTTTGTATAAAAGTGATAAAGCAAACTTTGCCTTAGGTTCCTGAGGAGATTCTTTTTTAACAAATGAAGTGTATGCATGGAGTGCAGATTCATTCTCACCTATATACTCTAGCCACCTTGCAATTTCATAGTGTTCAGAGTTCGTCGTTTTACTATTTATATCCAGTATTTTAGTAGAAAGATGAATATATAACGTGATAAGTGATAAAACATCAATCTCATTATGTTTAAGAACACCCGTAATAATTTCCGGATTTTGCTGTTTGACGAATTCGAAATAGATCATCGGTGCTAAAAATCCAGGGATATCATTTTCTCGATGAATTCCCAATATCTCACTTTCTACTTTTGAAAGTTTTACAGATTCCAAATCATTTTTCCACAATCTACGTGAAGCATGAAATAGATCAAAATGACCAAAAGGAGGCAGACTCGGCACCTTTTCGCGAATTAATGTATGTCTTGTCTTTACTTGTGGCCAGTCAAAAGCTTTTCCGTTATACGTAACAAGAGTCTTACTATTAATTCCCTGTAAAAAGCTTTGATAGAGAGCAACTTCATTTCCCGGCTTTGGTAACAAATGTTGTTTAACAATGACACAATCATCCAACACTTGAGCTTGGCCTAATAAAAATATCGTATTTCCCGTGCCCCCTCCTAACCCAGTCGTTTCTGTATCAAAGAAAAACAATTCACTTGGAAGGTGATACCTGGAAGAGAGGGGATGATTTAGATCACTTTCATTCCATTTTGCCACAACTTCGTTAAACTCTCTTAATTTATAATGTCCGTGTTGATAATCAAGAGGATATACAACCTCTCTGATCAAACAATGCTGTCCATCATAAGAGAAAACAGATGTCTGATAATCCTTCCAAAGTTGTACATTTGGATCTTGAGCTGTTTTTTCAGTAATGACTCCTTCTTCCTCACGAACGACATGTTTTTTTAATCGATTCAGTTTATGTTTTAATGACATTTGCTTCATCCTTTAATATGCTTAAAAGAAAATAAGCATCTTTTTTCATTGTTTCAGATGAACCTTCTACACCTATACATGAAGGGCAGCCCGAATAACATGGACATTTATCAATTAAGTTCAAAGCCTCTGAGAGCACGGGTTTCATCGTTTCAAAGATTTTTTTTGAAAGACCTACACCTCCCGGATATCGGTCATACAAAAATATAGTTGGCTTACCATTATGTATAGCCTTAATTTGAGCTACAACATGTAAGTCAGATGGATCACACATGACCTTTAACGGAGCAACGTGCTGTAAGACGTTTGCTACACCTATTAATGATTCCTCTATCCGTTTTTCAGTTAATTCCTGAATCTCAGTAGACTGCAAGCTTAACCAAGCAGAATTTGTATGAAGCTCTTCCTCAGGCAGGTGAATAGGCCCTGAACCAATATTTTCATGTGTATCAAATTTGATTTTTTTGAAGATGGTTGCCATTGCTTGAACTGTCACATCTCCATAACCAAAAACAATATGGTTCTTTTCAAATGTTAAATCCTCTTCAAGAACCTTTAATTGTACAGCTAAATTTGCATCGGTAAAATAATCAACATCTACTTCTCTAACGAACGCTTTCTTCTCTTCCCAATCCAGTTTCTCAACTTGAAATTGCACGCCCTGATGTAAATAGATGGCTTCATCATGGAGTAAAGTCATTGCACTAAAGCGATCCATCTCACCAATTACTTTTACATGTGAAATATCAGATTGATCTATAATAATCACATTTTCTTGTGAGGCAGAACGAAGACTGATGTTGTGAGCCGGAAAGGAATCATTCATCCAATGATATGTTTGGTTATTGTAATACAACACTCGTTCCTCGGCCAGAAACTGCAAAATATCCTCCAGCTCCAGTCCGTCAAATGTATCTCCATCCCGAAACGGCAATTCAAAAGCTGCACATTTTAAATGATCAACTAGAACAACTAAATTATCTGGATTAATTATCGCTGTTTCAGGGTTTTGTTCAAAGAAATAGCGAGGGTTTTGAATAATATATTGATCAAGAGGGCTGGAGCTTGCAACCATCAAAATAACAGCTTCTCCTTGTCTTCTGCCGGCTCTTCCCGCTTGTTGCCATGCACTTGCAATGGTTCCCGGGTAGCCAGTCATGATACAAACTTGCAGACTTCCGATATCTACACCTAATTCTAATGCATTTGTACTGACAACCCCTAATATCTCGCCATTTCTAAGTCCTTTTTCAATTTCTCTTCTTTGCTTTGGTAAGTATCCTCCTCGATATCCCCGGATTGATTTCTTTGTAAGCTCGTTTTTAATCAATTCTTGTAAATAAGTTAAAATAATTTCAACTCGCACACGACTACGGGCAAACACGATCGTTTGTATCTTATTTTTCAAAAATTCACCTGCAAGCCTTCTTACCTCTAAGGTAGCACTTCTTCTAATATTTAATGGCATATTAATTATAGGTGGATTATAAAAGATGAAATGCTTTTTACTCGAAGGTGCTCCATTTCTAGATATTAAATTCATGTTCGTTCCAGTTAAGGTCTCAGCTAATTCCTGCGGGTTTGCTATTGTTGCAGACGTACAAATAAACTGTGGATTACTTCCATAAAATTCACAAATTCGTTTTAGGCGGCGAATGACGTTTGCAACATGACTTCCAAATATCCCTCTGTAAATATGCAATTCATCAATGACGATATATTTAAGATTTTCAAACAAAGAAACCCACTTTGTATGATGCGGCAAAATAGCAGAATGAAGCATATCAGGATTTGTAATAACAATATGACCTGCTTTCCTAACCTTTTGTCTAATAGCAGGTGATGTATCTCCGTCATATGTATAGGAATTAATCTGAACACCCATTTCTTCAATTATTTCGTTCATTTCCGATTTCTGGTCCTGAGCCAATGCTTTGGTTGGAAATAAATAAAGAGCTCTGCTGTTTTCTTCTTTTAATACTTGCTGTAAAACAGGAAGATTATAACAAATCGTTTTACCGGATGCCGTTGGTGTTACAGCAACAAAGTTTTTACCTTGTCTCGCTAACTGATATGCTTCGTACTGATGTGTATATAATTGAGAAACACCCCTTTTTTCCAATGCACCTTTTAAGCGCGGATCAACATCAGGCGGAAAATTGATAACTTCAGCCGCTTTAGGAGGGATTGTATGCCAATGTACAATTTGCTCATTGAATTCTTGTTTATTTTTTAATAAATGAAGAATACTTTCTAATGATTTTCTGAATTCCATTATATCCACCTTTTACTTGTATATAGCTTTTGTTTTCTATTTTAGCGAATAAACGTTCGCAAATAAAGAGGAATTAACTAGAAACTGTTTTAAACATAAAGAAAGCAGAATTATTCTGCTTTCGGGTAGTTGTTATTTTAAGTGTATATTTGCAATTTGAGTGGAACCTTTAATGACATTCTCCGCTGAAAGGTGCTCAATGCTTTGTACGATATCAGAATTCGTAATGATAATAGGAGAAATAGTACTTGCTGCATTTTCTCTAATCAAATTGAGATCAAATGTCATTAATGGATCTCCCACTTTCACCTTCTGTCCTTCCTTCACCTGCACATCAAAACCCACTCCATTCAATCCCACTGTCTCAAGCCCAATATGAATAAGCCACTCAATTCCTATTTCTGAACGGAGTCCAATTGCATGCTTCGTATGAAAGACTTGAATAACCTGTCCATTAATTGGGGATACCACATTACCTTCTACAGGTTCTATCGCAATCCCCTCTCCCATCAATTTTTGTGAAAAAACTGGATCAGGAACATTTTCAAGCTCTATTAAGCTTCCAGATAACGGAGCAAAGAACACTTCTATCGTTCTTCGTTTTTCTTTTTTACTAAAAATTGATTTAAGCATAACATCATCTCCTCGTATAGTAAGTTTATAGTCCTCTTTCGAGGTAATTTCCAGTTAAAAATTGCTCTTTGATAATTCCATAGATGTTAGTTCAGATAGTGGGGGCTAGCCCCCACTATCTGAAAATCCCATTCCAAGGGGTGGACTTTTCGTGATGTCCCTAGATAATGGTCTTAGGATCGTTTGGGGGATTTCTATCGTCTCCTGTAGCTATGACTACTACAAAAGTCTGTCTCCTCAGTTCTTGTTTGAACTTCTAACCCGCAGGCTGTTCCCTCTGGTAGCCCATGCTGGAAGTTGCAGCTTCCAGGCAGCCCATGGACCAGTGTGAGTTCTAATACGCGAGGGTGATTGACCAACAAGTACACTGGGGATATCCCGAAGAGTCCTTCCCTTGATCCTAGAATGAAAGGAGGTTAACCACCATGAAATTATTTGTTGGAATAGACGTTAGCTCTCAAGATATGAAAGCTTGTGTCATGAATTTTGAAGGAGAAGCATTAACTGCTCTCACTGTTGACAACAATTTGAAAGGGGCATCTTACCTGAAAGATCAGATTGTCAAGATAGCCCAAAGTAACTCAATTTCCGAGATTCAAATCGGTATGGAGGCCACTTCAGTTTATAGCTGGCACCCTGCTATGTTTTTTCACGAGGATGAATCTCTTAAAAAATTTAAAACAACAGTCTTTACTATTAATCCTAAACTCATTAAAAAATTTAAAGAGTCCTATGTTGACCTGGATAAAACAGACCAAGTCGATGCTTGGATTATTGCGGATCGCTTACGTTTTGGACGTCTTCCACTAACGGCGGTTATGCAGGAACAATTTATTGCTCTTCAAAGGTTGACAAGAATGAGATATCATCTCGTTCACAACCTAACACGAGAAAAGCAATATTTTCTGCAACACTTATTTTATAAGTGCAGTTCCTTTACGACCGAAGTGGATAGCTCGGTTTTTGGAAATGCCATGTTAGAGCTATTTCTTGAACAATATAGCTTAGATGAAATTAGCTCAATGGATCTTCAAGAACTTGCGGACTATCTTCAAGATAAGGGCAAAAATCGCTTTGCTGACGCCGAGTGTGTGGCAAAGTCCATTCAAAAGGCTGCGCGTTCTTCCTACCGATTATCAAAGTGTGTGGAAGATTCTATCGACCTTTTATTAGGGACTTCAATAGAGTCCATCCGTAGTATAACTAAACAAATTAAGGAACTTGATAAAGCCATCCAGAAGCTTTTAGAAGGTATCCCTAATACCTTACAGACGATTCCTGGAATTGGCCCCGTTTATACCG
Source organism: Metabacillus schmidteae (assembly GCF_903166545.1). Classification (NCBI taxonomy): domain Bacteria; kingdom Bacillati; phylum Bacillota; class Bacilli; order Caryophanales; family Bacillaceae; genus Metabacillus; species Metabacillus schmidteae. Next base: position 3,644,290 of record NZ_CAESCH010000001.1, read on the forward strand.
CTGGTATCTTAGCGGAAATTGGACAAATTGAACGCTTCGAAAACCAAGCATCTATCGCCAAATATAGTGGACTTACATGGTCCAAGCATCAATCAGGAAAGTTTCAAGCTGAGGAAACCAAAATGATACGTTCAGGAAATAGATTCCTTCGTTATTACCTTGTTGAAGCTGCCAACTCGGTTCAACGATGTGAGCCTGAATTTCGGGCATACTACCTGAAAAAATACCGTGAGGTTCCTAAGCACCAACACAAAAGAGCACTCGTCTTAACGGCAAGAAAACTTGTGCGGTTGGTCGATGCGCTGCTACGCAACGATCAAGTCTACACGCCAAGGAGGAAGGTGAATAACTAAGGGATAAAATATCCTAAATCCTTCAACTAATTCCAGTAAATGGATAACTGATTTACTGGGTTTATTAAGTATTGTCTTTTTTAGATGTTGGTGGGCTTGAAATTTCCAATTCCTTTGATTTTGGTCCTTGACATATTACCGCAGGACTTCTTAAACATATGCAAGGTAATTTTTTACAATCAAATAACATTTGGCTCGTTCACCACATATAATACTTTGACATAAAAAGGCAAGGAGGGTACATTATGAGAAAAAAAAATGAGCTAACAAACAACAAACAAGACCAACAAAATGAAACGTTAGACTTTTTTCAGATCGTTGATCATTTTTTTCGGTCAGAACCGTTAAGACAATTTATGAATGAATTTGATTCTATGTTTGAAGGCTCTTTTCCGCAAAAATCAATACATGTTAATACTTACGAAACCGATCAAACTTGTGTGATTGAAATGCAAATTCCACCTGTAAAAAAAGAGCAAATCAAACTTGAGCTCGTAGACCAGTATTTAACGATTTCCATTACGAATCGGGAAGAAATTAAAGAGTATAACGAAAACTCTTCAACTTTTCGAAGTTACTCGTCACTTGATAGTTTATCAAAAACCATTGTACTTCCCTATAAAGTAGAAGAACATGAGATAAAAACCAAATATAAAAACGGCTCATTACTTGTTACAATTCCTAAGAATTCTAAGCAAATATTACTTGAGGATGACTCTATATAATTATTCTACAATGGTTAACTAAGCTTCGTAAATAGTAGCTAATAACAATTACTTACATCAAATGAAAACGCTCGACTCTCATCAATGAATCGCTGAAATGAGAGCAAGCGTTTTTTTCTTAACTATTTTTATGAGATTTACTCCCATACTTTGGGTTTTCTTCAGGAGTAGGGTCTTTCGCTAAATCTTTTGCCGAACTTGTAACTTCTTGATTCTTATGTGTTCTTTTTTTCATCGTCATCACCCCCTTCTATATCATGACTCATTCATCTTGTTTTACACCTGTAAAAAATCCAAATTTTGTCGCGGAAGAAAAACAATTCACATCAAACAATAATAAGGGAGGTGCATACAGTATGCCTAAAAAAAATGAACAATTACCTGATTTCAAAGAACTTGATGACCGATTAATAGCTGAGGCATCATCTTCTCCGTCTCTCGTGATTAAAACGAATTTGGACAAGGATGATGTGAAAGAAGATAATCCTTACGCAACTGGTCAATCGAATTCTGATACATTCGAAAATTTTTTTAAGGAATGATGGATTATGGATTTTACTCTCGGGTACTTAAGAGAATCATTATCAAATTATGATAGAAGCTCAGTATGCAAAAGGATTACTACCAAATTAACACATGGTACATTTCACTCTGAATTAGACTTTGTTCGAATACTTGATGAAGACGAAATTCAATTTCTAAATAATGTTTTACCTGATGAAATTAAGTATGCATTTAATGAGCAGGATTTTATAAGAGGTAATCAACTTAATGAAGTGTATGAGTTGCTAATCTAACCTTAAGCAGGAGGTCCATATGAATAGAAACAGTAATCATTACATTAATATTAAGTTCCAAACTGGCGCAATTGACCGTGAAGGTGTCAATGGCTGTCAAGTGGAGGATGTTATTAGTGTACTCGTTGATCAGTTAAAATCTCATCAAAATGGTGATTTTGCTTGTCCGGAAAACTCCATCGCTATTTCTAATCTTCAAACAGCAAACTTTGCTTTAAGAGTCAGAAAGGAACGGATGGAAGACAAACATAGAGGTATTGAATCTCATGCAACGTTTTAGTACGAAGAAATACTCTAACACTGATGTAGAAGAAGTTAAAAGGTTAAATGCTAAGTCCGGTCTATCTTATCGTGAAGTAAAGGAGCTTCTTGCCAAGAAATATACTAAATAAGAAGTTTAGGGGCTGTCTTACCATGACAGACCCTTTACTAACATAATTATTACTATGATGATTATTTAAACATCGATGTTACTCCTTTAAAAAGTCCACCCATTTGATTAACAGCATTCATCATTTGACCTGCTGTATCCATCATTTTATTAAAGTCTAGCTGACCATCTGACTTTTTAAATTGTGAGATGACGTTTTGAAATCCACTAGGCTGTGGCTGCTTAAAATAAGGCATAGGCTTTGGATAGGGTGTTGGATAGGGTTGATTAATAAAGCTATTTTCTACATTGCCATTATAACTGCCACTTCCATATGGTTGTTGATATCCGGTTTGATGGTATGAAAATTCTGGTGGTCGAGTATACATTGGATTCATAAATTGCGGGTTTTGATATCCAATCGGTTGATGTTCATAAAACGGATACGTTTGAAAATACTCGTTTTGTCTTCTCTTAGATCTTCTATTGAAATATGGATATGCTTGTTGCATATAGATAAACCTCCAATAGCTCATTAATGGTAATGTATAATATGATTCATTTGCCTATAACGTGAAAAGAAAGTCAACGTAGTAAAACGTTTCACTCATCTTTTTACTTCTGTTCATACATGAATATTGCTACGTTAGCTCATATTAGGAAGGAATCTTAAAAGGAGGCTGAACAATGGCAAGAGGAAAACATTTTAATCATAAAGAAAAAGGACATGCTCCCACAATTCCCAATCATGGTGAGGAAGTGATGGCTAAAGATACTGAACATGTAGAATATGACATAAAAACGGTAGGTACAGCGAACGAACGCCCGGTAAGTATCAAGGTTGACGAATAAAAAATCAAACTAAAAAGGACGTACTCACTGTGAGTCGTCCTTTTATTCTATTTGATCTATTATTGTATTTAATAGGTATTCTACAGAATGATGCATGTTATGGAATCGTTGGTTGTTTATGTCTTTATAAAACGATTGGAGAACAACTTGTTCTAAATTTTCCCTAGCGGAATCAATCTGGGATTGGTGTATATATTTAGGTCTCTTTTTCTTTATCCATTCAGATGCAAGCTGTTCCCACACATCTGCTTTATCCTTTACCAATTCAAAAGTTGGTTTTACCTGCTCATAGAAATAAGCATCTGTTTTCTCAGGTTTCTTTTGGAAAGATTCAAATCGTTGCTTACATTCTGTTAAACATTGTAACAGATGTAGTGAGGATTTGATTAGATATTCATAGCTCAAATTATTCACCTCAAGCTTATCATATCAAAAATCCCTCTATAATACACTATTTTCATACATTTGTTGCAGCGATAGGGAATGGATATTGCTTATAATGATCTTGTTTATGATGTGCTTCGTTGGTAATTGATGCATGTGATATTGTTGTTAATTGATGGTCGATTCGGTTCACTTTTTCCAATAATTCTTTTTCAGTAAATGCAGGGTTTTTATGATTATCTAAGACCATCTCAAGTTTCATTAGTTCATTTTCCAGCTCTGCTAATTTTTCCTCAATTACACTTTTTTCAATCATATTTTTCATCATTCTCCCTCCTCTATTGCTTAGTATTCGTCATTTCATTTTTTCCCCCTTCATACTTGACAAAACTAGTTTCTATTCGGCAAAGAAAGTGAAATTGCACATATTTCGACAACTTCATTAGAGTTGTATGGAAAAGACGATGATCGTGCAAAATATTGATGGGAGGTGCTGATGATGGCAAAAAAACCTAAAGGTAAACAACAAACAGCTGAAGACAAAACTAAAATTCCTACGGACAAAAAGTTAGATGGTCCGAATCGTCCTTCTACATAAGGACTGATATTTAAAAAAGCAAGGCTCATTGCCTTGCTTCAGACTGTTGACAAACGCTCGCTTTCTTCGTTACTCACCTTGCTGCGGTGCTCATTACCAACCCCGGTAACTCCGCTCCTCACAAGGCTTCGTGCCTCGAAAGCAAGCGTTAGCAATCAGTCTGAAGGGCTAGCGATTTTTACTTTGTCTACAAACTGAAGCAAGGCTTATTGCCTTGCTTTTTAGCTCTTTTTTTACCCATTCCTCCAATATTCCTGCAATAAATTTAGAAGATGTAATTGATCTTGTTTATGTTTAAACCAATCCGTCAATTCATATTTTGAAGGTATTTTTTTATCCTTAAACCATTTTTTTGTGCTCTGTCCATGAAACCAATCTTCTCTTTTTCCGTCTAATGAATGTGTGACAATTGGATATGCCATTCGTAATAAAGGTGTTTCCCTTCTTCTCTTTTCGGGAAAATACTTTTCATAATCATATCTTGATCCCGTGTGTGGTACAGATTTTGCAAATGCTTCAAACTGCTGATATAACCCGGCTTGAAATAAAAGCCAGCCTAACCGTTTTCCTAAGTCAATTCGGTTTGTTAAGGTTTGGAAATTAAAAACAGAAAAACCAAATAGTTTTCCTTGCAGAGTTGGAAAAATAACTGTGCTGAAATGGAACAAATCTTGAAGCTTATACGGGGCGGAGTGAAAGACATGTTGTTTATATATTTGCTGTTCGATAACAGGTTGTTGAATGACATTTTGTTCGTTGATAATGAGTGCAGTCATAAGTCGATCTAATTTTTGATAGTGCCAGAAGTATTCCCATTCTCCAACCATAAACTGTGATACACCAAAATGGGAAAGCAGGTTAAATATTGGTTTTTTTATGTGCTTTGCATACTCATAAAGAAGCAACTGTGGATATGCGTCATAAAAAATCGTCCAATTTGCACGTTCATAGGTCATGAACAATAGGCTTCTTTTCTCTTGGGGGAGTGCCTTACGAAACCAATTTCCTTCTAAATCTGTCATACTCCAACCAGCATTCCTGGATACCATGCTTGCTAAAAATGCCCATTTAATCTCAGGGTGCTTAAAATAAAATTTTTCATATGCTTTAGTTCTTGTTATATTGTCAAGATTATTCTTTTCAATTTCCTGTTCAATACGTGCAAGCAATATTAATTCATTAAACTGAGATGTTCCTGGTTTTTTATCCATCATTCTTTACACTCCTCTTGTATCTAGTGTTTCCAAATGAAGGAGGAAGTACGCATTAACAAAATTGAAACTTTTTTATCATTCCTTTTTCATTTTTTTTGGTATGATAGGTAGTAGTTTTAATGAGGAGGTAAAGTATGATTTTTCGTTATCCTAACGGAAAGGCTTATCAGCCAAAGGTTGAACAAGTAAAAAAACAGCCACCTTCTATTACCTACAGCAACCGTGGCATGTCACTTGAAGATGATCTTAATGAGACAAACAAATATTATTTAGAAAATCAAGTAGCTGTCATACATAAAAAACCAACACCTGTACAAATTGTGAATGTGGATTATCCTAGAAGAAGTGCTGCTGTAATTAAAGAAGCTTATTTTAAACAAAGCTCAACAACAGATTATAACGGAATTTATCGTGGTAAATATATTGATTTTGAAGCTAAGGAAACAAAGAACAAAACATCTTTTCCATTGCAAAATTTTCATGCACATCAAATTGAACATATGAAAAATGTCCTATTTCAAGATGGAATTTGTTTTGTTATATTATCTGCCTTTAATCAATTTTATTATTTAGATTCTACACATCTGTTAACATTTTGGGATCGACAATTAAACGGTGGCAGAAAATCCATTACAATGGCAGAGCTGAATGAAATAGGCCATATCATCCCTACTGGATATCAAGCAAGGATTGACTATATTAAGATTATAGATAAACTATACTTTTAAAGATCCTTTAATTTGAACTAATTATCAAAATGAAAGAAAATGAGTAAAGCCTAAAATGAAAGGTTGGAATTACATGTCTGAACAATATACGAGTCGTGAAGAACGAAGAAAAAAACAGGCTCAACAAAGTTCAAAGAAAAAGAAGAATAAAAAACAAAAACCCGGATTGTGGAAAAAAATCCTTATTAGCCTTTTAGCAATTGGTATTGTTGGCATGCTTGCCGGCGGTGTAACATTTGCTGTAATGGTTGCTGGAGCACCTCCACTGGATGATAAAAAACTAAAAGATTCATTTTCATCGAAAATATATGATATGAATGGCGATGAAATAACTGAATTTGGTCAAGTTAAACGTACATACGTGCCATATGATGAAATTCCAAAAGTTCTTGAAAATGCTGTCTTGGCAACTGAGGATGCTAGGTTTTATGATCATAATGGTGTTGATGTTATACGCCTTGGCGGAGCTCTTGTTGCCAATATTCAAGAAGGATTTGGAGCTGAAGGTGGAAGTACGATCACTCAGCAGGTTATTAAGAACTCTTTGTTAACAACAGAAAAAACCATTACACGTAAAGTTCAAGAATTATGGCTGTCTTTTCAACTAGAACAAAAATATTCTAAAGAAGAAATTCTTGAGATGTATTTAAATAAAATTTATTTTCCTGGTAATGTGTATGGTGTAGCACAAGCTGCGGAATCATTTTATGGTAAAGATTTAAGTGAATTAGAGCTTCATGAAGCAGCAATGATAGCTGGAATTCCGCAGAGTCCAAATAACTACAACCCTAGAACAAATCCAGAAAGTGCAGAAAAACGTCGTAATATTGTATTAACACTGATGGCCAAGCACGGTTTTATTACAGAAGCTGAAGCGAAAGAAGCCAAAAGTGTCCCTGTTCAATCAACAGTAATTGAAGATACTGAGAAAGCTAATCCATATCATGCTTTCGTAGAGGAAGTAATTGAAGAAGTAAAGGAAAAAACAGATATTGATGCAGGATCTGCAGGATTAGAGATTTATACGACTCTTGATCCTGATGCCCAGGATACTGTTGAGAATGTGTTAAATGGAGATGCAGTTAGTTTTCCTGATGATAAGCTCCAAGCAGGGTTGGCCTTAATTGATACAAAAACAGGCGAAATTCGCGCTATTGGTGGTGGCCGAAACCAACCTGTTGGTGGATATAACTATGCTACTGATACGAGACGCCAACCAGGTTCAACTATTAAACCTGTATTAGATTACGGCCCTGTTATTGAACATGAAAAATGGTCTACCTACCATCCGATTAAAGACGAACCATATACCTATAGTAATGGAACGCCTATAAATAACTATGACCGTAACTTTAAAGGCACAATGTCAATACGTGATGCATTAGCTGATTCACGTAATATCCCTGCCTTAAAAGCTCTACAGGCTGTTGGTTTGGAAAAAGCACAAAAATTTGCCCAAGGCTTAGGTATCCCACTGGAAGAAATTTACGAGTCCTATGCAATTGGAGGATTTGATCACGGTGTTTCCCCTCTTCAAATGGCAGGTGCTTTCAGTGCATTCGGTAACAACGGGATATTTAATGAGCCACATGCTGTTAAGAAAATTGTGTTAAGTGATGGAACTGAAATCAGTCTTGCTCCAGATCCTGAACCAGCCATGAGTGATTATACAGCGTTTATGGTGACCGATATGATGAAATCTGTTGTGGAATATGGAACAGGAAGATCTGTTCAAATTCCAAGGGTAAATATAGCTGGTAAAACAGGTACAACAAATTTCTCGGAAGACGATAAAGCAAAATACGATGTTCCATCTGGAGCTGCTAAAGATGCTTGGTTTGTAGGTTATAATCCAAATTATACGGCTGCAGTATGGACTGGTTATAATATTACGGAAGATAGTGAGAAGGTCTATTTAAACTCTGAAGATCAACGTTTGGCCAGAGCGATGTTTAAAGAAGTATTCACAGAAATTGCCGGTGATGATGACTCTGATTTTGAACAACCAAATAGTGTGGTTGAAAAAGCAATTGAAAAAGGCTCAAATCCAGCAAAATTAGCGAGTGACTACACTCCGGCCAGCAATATTACGTATGAATACTTCGTAAAAGGTGAAGAACCAACTACGGTCTCAAAGAAATTTGAAAAACCTGATATTGATAAACCATCAAATTTATCAATTAATTACGATCAAGTAAATAATTCGATTAGTCTGAGCTGGGAACATGGAAACTCTGAAAATGTTTCATTCGAAGTGAAGCAATCGATTGATGAAGGTCCATATGAAGTAGTAAATACATCGAAGGATAAGAGTTTTACAGTTGGTGACGTTATCCCTGGCGCAATTTATTCTTATCAAGTAGTTGCTGTAAGTGATGAGGATAATAGTAATCGCAGTGATGCTGCAGCGACTAAGCTCCAGGTTCCTGAACCTGAAGGAGATGTTCCTGAATTACCTGAAGACGAAGCAGATCAAGACTCACAACCAGATAATGAAGGTAACGAAGAAGGTAACAATGAAAACAACGGGAACAACCAAGATGGAAACAATGGTAACGGGAATAATGGGAATAACGGTAACGGTCAGAATGGCAATACAGATGACGGAAACCAGGAAAATGATCAAGGCAATAAGCCGGAAGATGGTCAAAATGAAGATGCTGGTGGAACGCCTGACACACCAGATGTAGAAACAACTGTTCCTCCTACCAACTCTAACGGTAGTAATGAAGAAGAAGAAAATTCTGAAGAAGATTCTGAAGAAGGACAATAAAAAAAGCAAAAGAACCGATCGTACAGATTCGGTTCTTTTGCTTTTTATATACAATAGAGTAGGGTAACCTCTTTCAAGGCTACCCCCTCATCAAACCGTACGTGTCCTATTAAGACATACGGCTTACCAATGTGTTTGAATTAATCAGTATGTTGCTAGTCGCTTGGCATAGTTCATTTTACGAACGCGTTCAGGAGTGTAATATTCCTCCCCGCGTTCCTTTGCTCTTTGAATTTGCTTTTGTTGTTTCTTCTTTTGCTTTTCTTTCATGTATTGAATGTAGTCATCCAATGTATGACCAAATTGCTTTCCATAATACAACTGAAACGCAGGTACTAGTCCAATCTTAGTGAAATATTCTATGTTCCACTTCGTATTCATGGCATACCCCTTGCGTTGGCTTGGGTGGTCATGAATCATGGCCACTCTCAACCTTCTTCGAACGTAAGAATCCATTGCGAGTAGTTCATTCTTAAAAACATTGAAATAACAGTTTAGTTTATGCCCATGTTCTTTGAATTCTTCTACTGCTTTCCAAATCGTTAAATAGAAATTAACTTTCCCTCGAATCACAGAGTTCACTCTCTCAAGCCACTTTTCTTTACTTAAGGTTAAAGTCTTTCTTGTTCGTTGTTTAATTTTAATGCGAAAGTCACTCCATGTTTCCTCTTTAGGTTTCGTAATGTAATACGGTTTCCCATCTTTCTTACGTTTTCTCCAATGCTCAAAAGTAAAGCCCAGGAAGTCAAAGTCATCATTATTAAAATCAACGATTTTAGTCTTCTCCACAGAGATTTCTAACCCAAGTTCTTTTAATACTTCCTTTGTAACTTCTTCAGCCTTCTTTATTTCCTCCTTGCTCTTGGCAAAGAGTAAGAAATCGTCCGCGTAGCGGACGAACTTTATCCCATGTTGGTCAAGAGTCCAATCCAATTCATTTAAATAGATATTGGCGAGTAAAGGCGAGATCACTCCACCTTGCGGTGTTCCAGAATCTACCTGATGGTATTTACCTTCTTCCATATATCCTGCTTTTAGCCATTTCCAAATCATATCAAGGACGGTTCCATCCGCAATGTACTTGTTTAACACTTTCAATAGCTTCTTGTGGGGAATATTGTCAAAGAATCCTTTAATGTCACAATCATAAATATAGTTGTAGCCATTTTCGATATTCCACATAATCAATTGTAGTACACGCTTCGCCCCCACATTGGGACGATAGCCACAAGACCATTTATGGAAAATGTCCTTTTCAAACTTAGGTTCTAGTACATTACGTAATGCTTGTTGAACAATACGATCTTCAATGGTTGGGATACCTAGTGGGCGTTTCTTCCCATTCTTTTTTGGAATATAAACACGTCGCACTGGTGAGGGTACGTAATCTTTCGCTCTTAGTTTCATGAGTAGATTTTCAAGGTTCTCCTCTAGATTCTTCTCATAACTTTCAAGCGTTTCTTCATCTATTCCTCCTGCACCCTTATTCACTTTTACATTCTCCCAAGCTGTTTTGATCTTTCGATCAAAGAGAATTTGCCCATAGACACTATGCCATTTTAATTTCAAAGTCTGATTCATTCTTATTCGACACCTTTCAATGTGTACTTTCAGTTCGTTTATACCGAAGTATCGTTTACTGTTGACATTACACACTTTTAGTTGTGTAGAGCCACAAGGTCATTCCCCTTCCGTTCGATGATTGTTTAGTCAATCACCTACTTCCGTACTATGAGAACGTCTGACTTCTCTATCCACAAGGCTCATTTCGGATTATCCTTATAAAGCCTTGCCCTTATGGTGAGATAGAGATCTCACGGGGTTATCGTACTTTCCTTCTGTACATACCCAGCACCATCACCGAATAAGCTACGACAGATCGGCTGATTTCTCTGACCTGCCATTACAATTATTGTAGACTTCCCATTATTTGCGGATGGTCGCCAACTTATCCTGCCGCCGTGCTTCACACTTATTGCATTTGGGTCTGCACATCCGACTGCGGTTCTCTCGATTTACCGCATCTCCATCAGACAAAGCCTCACGACCATGCCATAGATTAGTCTTCACTAGTTGTATCAGCACCCTAGTGGAAGGACTTTCACCTTCGAGAAAATGAGTCTTCCAGGATTCGGGAGCAGTTGTTATCGAAATAACTTACTCCAACCTTTAACAGCTCATTCAGTGCAGATATCTGCACAAGGTACGACTGCCCGTCGCACACAAAAAAGACTATTCCAATTTGAATAATCTTCTTAGATTTGTTTTAATACAATTGCCTTGGCAAACATCTTTTCACATTCATTAAAGAGTTGTTCCAGCTGAATATACGCGTGATATTGAGTTGGTTTGGAGATAATAAATAAAAGCCGTTCTTCGCAGTTTACTGGCTTTATTTTTAGTTGTTCTAGCTGCATATTGGAAGTATGAAGTCCTGGAACTGGTCTTTTATTTAACCAGTATAAACAAACAATAAAAAGAGAGACACAGTGAACAAGCAAGCGCTCTTCAGAAATATTCGATTTCCTTCTTAAATCTTTAAATGAATCTCTCGCTTTCCCTCTTACTCGTTTCCATTCTTCAAAAATGATTGATACAGAATCCCTAGGATTTTCCCAAGGATTACATTCAATATTTTCTTTAAGATTATATAGCATATCGAAATAAAAAGGTTCTTCTGAGAGGACTTGTGAGATATCAGTCACATTCAGATGATGGAAGCTATCCTTATCGGGATTAAAAAGAGGACTACGAAAGGATGCAGGAATTTTCAATCCTATATTTTTATTTTGCATTTGATATTTTTTCCTTTTTCATTCTCTTTTGTCCTTCTCTACATAAATGTAATAATGGACAAACTTCACACTTAGGTGATTGTGCTTTGCAATGATACCTACCAAAAAAGATTAATCTGTGGTGTGTTAGTGACCATTCCTCTTCTGGTACCTTTCTCATCAGTGTCTTCTCAACTTCTAATACAGAATCCTTCCATCTGCAAATACCCAGTCTTTTACTCACTCTTTCTACATGAGTATCCACAGCAATGGCTGGTACTCCAAAGGCAACAGACATAACTACATTTGCTGTCTTTCTGCCCACACCAGCAAGTTTTGTTAACTCTGTATGATCATTAGGTACTTCCCCATTATAGTGTTCAAGCAGTGTTTCACATAGTTTTCGAATGTTTTTCGCTTTGTTTCTATATAAGCCAATAGACCTAATATCTGTTTGCAGCTCTTCCAGTGAAACAGCAAGGTAGTCTTCAGGTTTTTTGTATTTCTTAAATAAATTTTTTGTCACTTTATTAACAAGTGCATCCGTGCATTGGGCTGATAAGGCAACAGCTATAACTAATTCAAAAGGATTTTCATGAACCAATTCACAATGTGCATCCGGAAACATTTCCCCTATAGTGTCCAAACATTCTCGAATTTGTACTTTTGTTAACATATCATGTTCACCTACTATCAATTAAAAATAAATCTCTAATTTTCAAGCCAATTATAAAAAGGTACCTTTCTTTGGTACTCTTCTTGTTGATCCTGCTTATTTCCTGAATTGCCTTGCCCCTGATGTTGACGGAACTTTTGTGAATGATTTCGAGCTTGATCAATCGTCCGAATGCCGTTTTTCTTCCATTCAAACAGAATGCGATCAATATATCTAAAATTGAGCTTTGCAGACATAACTGCTTCTCTTAGTGCTGCTTTAATAATAACAGGATCATAATCATCTTGATCAATCCAGATAGCCAGGGACTCACATTCAAAAGGTGATAACGGACGACCGAATTCATTTTCAAAAATTGTATATAAACTTTCGTCCTCTTTTTTATTTTGTTCTTGAATTTTACGATTGTTCTCATTTATAAGAAATGTGTAAAGCTTATCCCATAACGGCTTTAATGAGTAATATTCAAATAAAATTGATTCTTGTTGATGTTCTTCAATCATTAAAAAACCTTTTTGAATTAGATTTCTTAGGAGATTTGTACAATCTGCTGTTGAAATAACCATATGCTCTGAAAGTTCAGTTGGAGTAGGAAATTGATTTCCAGTTTCTTTGAATTTTTTTACTTGAAGTAGAAGAATAAGTTCTTGCTCGGTTAGCCCTAATCTAGCATAGTAATTTAATAAAATAACAGGTACTGAAATATTACCTGTTTCCTGGAGTTCAATAAATTGCTCTTTATTCATAAAAAACACCCCTTACCTTATGGTAGTATACCATGACAATTCCTCACATTGTACATAATAAGCTTCGGTTTATATTCCCATTTAAGGAAAGATAAAAATGAAAAACTGACTCTCAAGTAAGAGTCAGCTTTTAAAATTATTTTCACGATTATGGATAAAGTCGATTTAGTAAACGTGGGAATGGAATTGTTTCACGAACATGCTCCACACCGCTTAACCATGCTACTGTTCTCTCTAAACCTAGACCAAATCCTGAATGTGGCACTGAACCGTATTTTCTTAATTGAAGATACCAATCATACGCTTGTTCATCCAGCTTATGTTCATCAATTCGCTGTTTAAGTAACTGGGCGTCATGAATACGTTCTGAACCGCCAATAATTTCTCCATAGCCTTCAGGTGCAATTAAATCAGCACATAAAACTACATCTTCACGGTTGGAATCAGGTTGCATATAAAATGGTTTTAGGCTGGTAGGATAATGAGTAATAAATACCGGCATATCAAAGCTTTCGGCAATTGCTGTTTCATGTGGTGCGCCAAAGTCATCGCCCCATTTAATTTCAGTGAACCCTTTTTCATGAAGGAACTTAATCGCCTCATCGTAAGTAATTCTAGGGAATGGAGCCTTGATTTTTTCCAACTTAGAAATATCTCTTCCTAATACGTTCAATTCGAGAGAACAATTTTCTAAAACATTCTTGACTAAATATGATACATATGTTTCCTGAACCTGGAGGTTATCTTCAAATTCATAAAATGCCATTTCTGGTTCAATCATCCAGAATTCAATTAAGTGACGACGTGTTTTAGATTTTTCTGCTCTAAAAGTTGGACCAAATGAAAAGACTTTCCCTAAAGCCATAGCTGCTGCTTCCATATAAAGTTGTCCACTTTGAGAAAGATATGCATCCTCATCAAAGTATTTCGTATGGAATAACTCTGAAGTACCTTCAGGAGCACTTCCTGTTAAGATAGGCGGATCTACCTTTACAAACCCTTCATTATTAAAAAATTCGTATGTGGAACGGATGATCTCATTTCTAATTTTCATTACAGCATGCTGACGTTTTGAGCGAAGCCATAGGTGGCGATGATCCATTAAAAATTCTGTACCATGTTCTTTCGGTGTTATCGGATAATCTACAGATTCTGCAATCACTTGAATATTTGTTATACCTAGTTCATAACCAAAAGGAGATCGCTCATCCTCTCTTACAATACCTGATATATATAGTGATGTTTCTTGAGTAATTGATTTTGCTTTTTGGAATACCTCTTCCTCTACTTCAGCTTTCACGACGACACCTTGTATAAACCCTGTACCATCTCTAAGTTGAAGGAATGCAATTTTACCACTGGAGCGTTTGTTTGCAAGCCAAACCCCAATCGTTACTTCTTGTCCAACATATTTTCCAACTTCTGCAATTGTTGTTTTCACATTATTCCCTCCATCAAGCACGATGTATATCTCTTTTATGTACTTTACATCGTAATATTATACGTTTTTTTCAATGGTGCCGCAATATAACGAAGATAAGCCGAAACTTTCGGATAATTTATTTCTAGAGATTTTTAATAGCCATATGTTTAATAATTTTCCCATCATAAAAATTAACATAATCAAATGTATATCGATCTGATTCATCCTGGTATTTTACTTCCCAAATTGGTATTCCTTCATCCATGCCAAGCTGAACACTAATTATTTCAGAAGGATTATGCTCTTGATATACACTTTCCAAAGCTTCATTTTTTGTTATTCCAGCTGATTTTTTCTTTACAATCAGCTTTCTTTCTTTCTCAATGTTTGAAATCCAGCCGTAAACAGTTTCGTTTTCACTGTTTGTGCCTGTAATAACATGATATTTCTGATCTGCACTAAATGTTTTGATCTTACTGATTGTTTTAAGCTTTGCTTCTTCTTTAGCAAACTGTTTGGATTGTTCATGTCCATTTTCATACTGTCCTCTTGCTGATAGGTAACTTGATGTTAAGATCCAAATTCCTGATATCAATAGAACAATCACGACAAATAATGGTATACCGAATTTTTTCTCCATTGTTTATTACACCCTTATGTACGATATATTGTAAATACAGCTTTAGATTTGTCATCTTGATCAAGTGCAAGCCCAAACATTAAGTCATTTCTTTTTAATGTTCTGTTTAATAAATCAACAATTTTATATAAATCATCAGAATGATCAACTGTTACCGTTGAAATAATTTCAATTTTACTTTCCATGTTATATTCCTCCCACCTAACACAAATATTGTAACTTATATGTCTGTTTCCTCTGGACACAATAACAATACAACATCCAATATATTGTTGTAAATTGATTCATTATATAGTGTAAACATTTACGTGAAAATAAATTTCTCCTAACTCACACCATATTATATGGCTGATATTATATCAGCCATTTTTTTCACATACTTTTTTTAATTGATCCAATCATCTATAGCATGTGTTAATTGGTGCATTGGTTTATTTTCTATTTCCAGTTTTGGAATGGAAGCGATGAAATCTTTCCCATATCTAGTGGATAAAATCCGATTATCTAGTATAAATAAAACGCCCTTATCACTTTCATTACGAATTAGCCTGCCAAAACCTTGTTTAAAGCGTAGTATAGCCTCAGGAAGTGAGTACTGATAAAATGAGTTCATCCCTTTGCTCTCTAAATGATGGCAAGTAGCTGCAACAGTAGGTTCATCAGGAGAAGCAAATGGAAGTCGCACAATCATTAAGGCTTTTAATTGATTTCCAGGAAAATCAACCCCTTCCCAAAAACTGCTTGTCCCTAATAAAATTGCTTTATCAAATTGACGAAAGTTTTTCGTTAACTTACTACGACTTCCACTCCCTGTTCCCTGCCCCATAATAATAAAATCCTCAAGGGTCACATCTTCCTTTAATAATGAATAGGTTTTTCTCAACATCTCATAAGAGGTAAAAAGAACAAGTAGTTTACCTTCAGTTATCTGTGAAACAGTACTAATATGAACTGCTATTGCTTCTGAATACTCTTCTAGTGTCACATCATTGACATTTGGCATATCGCTGGGAATAAACATTTTAACCTGGTTCTCATAGTTAAATGGCGATTCTATTTGTATTTGCTTTGGATAAAAATCAGACAAGCCAATTGTTTGTAACATATATGCAAATGAATTTCCAACTGTTAAGGTCGCTGATGTTAAGATTGCACTTTGGATGTTTGAAAAAAATTCATCTGCTAAATAATCGTTTACCTCAATAGGTTGTGCATAGATAGAAACGGCATTTTTTGCACCCTTCGTGTCTATTTCAATCCATCTAACAACCAAATCATCCTGGATATTAAATAATAAGTCAAAATGATTTTTATAGGTATTCAATTGTGAAATGCTTTGCCTAAAGTCTTCAAGAACCAGTTTTTCTTTTATTGGCCTTGACTTCATATATGTTTCATCAATACCATGACTTTCTTTTTCCATTATATGAGTAATATCTTTTATTATAAATTGGATTCTCTTTACTAATTCTAATAAAGCATCCCACGTTCGATTGTTTTCCTTATTAGGGAGATAACGATATGAGGCTCTATTCAGTGGGCTGTTCTTTTTTTTCTTTGATACATAAGAGTGCAACCCGGCAAAAAATTGGTGACTTTCTTCTTGTAATTGCAAGAGTAACTCATCAATGTTATAAAATGAAGCTGATATATCATGTTGATTATGGATTTTCACAAACTTTTTTAACAATCCTATTGAATGGGTGTTTCCCAATTGATTTATCATGTAATGGAGATCTAGGTAGTGAAATCTTACTCCAAGCTGTTCAGTCGCTACATGATGAAAATGATGAGCTTCATCAATGATCACTTCTTGATACATTGGTAAAACTTTTTGATCACGTGCTAAGTCAGATAAAAGCATAGCGTGGTTTGTGATAATGATATTTGCAAATAAAGCTTTTTCTTTAGCTTGTTGATAAAAACAATACTCTTGAAAAGGATTGCTTAAAAAGGATGATTGATCAACATGGAGATTTTCCCAGATTTTTTTCCCGCCTGATGGTAAGTTTAATTCATCTAAGTCTCCATTAACCGTTTCTGTTAACCAAATTAATATTTGGGCTTTTGTTAACACAAAGTCATAATTATCATCTAACTCTTTTAATGATTGTTCAAACTTTTGCAAACATAAATAATTACTCTGCCCTTTTAACACAGTAGCAGAAAAAGAGAATGGTAAAAGTTTCTTTAAAAAAGGAATTTCTTGATCCATGATTTGTGTTTGCAAGTTGTTCGTATACGTACTGATTACAATTGGTCTTGATTGTTGCATGGAATGGAAAATAGATGTAACCAGGTAAGCTATTGTTTTTCCGATGCCTGTAGCTGCTTCTATTAAAACATGTTGATTGGTCTTGAAAGCACCAATGATTTCCTCCATCATATTCTTCTGGCCAACTCTTTCATGAAATAACGGGAATATCTTTTTTAATTCATCGTTATTACTAGAAAAAAGTTCAAACAATTCTTCTTTTGAGATAGTGGAAGCAATGGCCTCTTTGTTTTCTTTTAATTTCTTTCTTAAGGCCAATGTCCTAACAATTTCAATATCAGGATTTATTTGTTGTTCTAATTTAATTAGTTTTTCTGAAAGGATCTGTTCCAAAATTTCTTCCATATCACTAATAAATGACCTCGACAACTTTGTAAGCTGTTGAAGTGTAATAATAGGTAATTCAGTTAATTTTTTTAGAATATGTAAAAACAACAAAGCTGTAACTTCTGCATCACTATCAGCTCGATGAGGATTTTCATGATCCATTCTGAATTCTTCACTTAGATCTGATAGTTTATAACTCTTTTCAGTAGGATAAGCCATCCTGGATAATTCTACCGTATCAATGACAGGGCCAGAAAATTGGTATCCACATCTCATAAATTCTTCTTGTAAAAATGACAAGTCAAAATACACATTATGTGCAATAAAAAAAGAGTCTTTGAGTAATTTATAGATATCCTCTACAATTTCATCAAAAGTTGGTGCATGTTCAACCATCTCGTTTGTAATCCCTGTTAATTGTTCAATAAATAAAGGAATGCTTTGTAATGGATTAACAAAACTCATATATCGATCAACAATTTGATTATTTTCAATTACAACGGCTGCAATTTGTATAATCTTATCACCCTTTTTAGGGGAGTTTCCTGTTGTTTCTAAGTCAATGACAACATAGCGTTGGTCTTTCAAATTAAACACCTCAATTATTTCAAAAAGCTTAGCTCAGGTACTATTCATCTAAGTATCTCTTTTCTCTCTATCTGTTGTAATAGTTTACCCTAATCTGAAGGAGTTTTGAATAACTTTTCAAAAATGAAGCCATAACAAAAATGTGAACAGCAGCGAACACTTCATAATATTTTAAAGAAAAATAAAGAAGACCTATTCACAAAAGACTTTTTCGTAAGCTTTTATGATCATTTACGAAAGAGTCAACTATGAAGTAGGTCTTTTTCATTATAGGATTGTACCGGCTGGTTCAATCCCTAAAATTTCAACAATTTTGTTATGCTCATCCATAATGGCTACTTTTGGCTGGTGAGTAGCAATGTTTTCTTCAGCTATCATTGTGTACGTTAAGATGATGACAACGTCACCTTCCTGAACAAGTCTAGCTGCTGCCCCATTAAGACATACTACCCCACTGCCTCTTTCCCCGGGTATAATATATGTCTCAAATCTGGCACCATTGTTATTATTAACAATTTGCACCTTTTCATTTGGAAGCATACCAACTGCATCAATAATATCTTGATCTATTGTAATACTACCAACATAGTTTAAATTTGCTTCTGTCACGCGTGCACGATGAATTTTAGCATTCAGCATTGTACGAAACATGTATTTTCTCCCCCAAGTAATTTATCATCTATATCGTCATCATTATTTCTTTTCTAAACTTCAATCGTTATATTATCAATTAGCCTTGCATTTGTAAACTTAACTGCTATGGCAATAATGATTTTACCGTTTATTACCTCTACTTCCTTAAGATCAGGATATGATAATAGTTCAACATAATCGATTGTACCGGATGATTCTGACTCAATTAAAGATGAGACTTGATCAATAATAACCTGTTTTTTTCTTTCCCCATGTACAATCGTTTCTTTCGCTCTAGTTAAACTCTTATATAGAATCGGCGCTTCTGCTCGTTCTTTTTCATTTAAATAGACATTTCGGGAACTTTTTGCTAAACCATCTTCTTCACGAACAGTCTGGACAGGGACTAATTCAATTGGAAAGTGAAACTCCTCAATTAATCCATCAATGACAGCAACCTGCTGCGCATCTTTCATTCCAAAATAAGCCCGATTTGGCTGAACTAGATGAAACAGCTTTGTTAATACAGTTGCCACGCCATCAAAATGCCCATTTCTGGATTTTCCACATAGAACATTAACACGATTTTGAACAGAAACTGTATATGAAGGCTCTTCAGGATACATTTCTTCTACTTGAGGTCTAAACAGCACATCTACACCAGCTTGTATCGCAATTGCATCATCACGTACTGCATCTCTTGGATATGAATCAAAATCTTCATTAGGACCAAACTGAAGAGGATTAACAAAAATACTTAAAACTACTACATCATTAGCCTTTCTCGCTTCTTCAATTAGCTTTACATGTCCTTCATGTAAAAAACCCATCGTAGGAACAAAACCGATTGATTGCTGGTTATTCATAAAGCTTTCTAAGGTATTTCTAAGGTCTTGTTTTGTTTCAACAACATTCATTTACTAATTCCTCCATATAACCTGAGCAATACTTCTTCTTTCATATTGAAAGAATGTTTTTCTTCTGGAAATGATCTATTTTTTACATCCGCAATATATTGACTAATTGAAGTCTGTACTGTATCAGAAATTGAACCATATTGTTTGACGAATTTCGGCACAAACCCAGATCCGTAACCAACTAAATCATGATAGACTAATACTTGACCATCTGTTTGACGACCAGCACCTATTCCAATTGTAGGGATTGTTATTATTTTTGTGATTTCTTCTGCTAATTGTTGTGGGACACACTCCAAAACAAGAGCAATTGCACCTGCTTCTTGACACTTTTTGGCGTCCTCTATCAGTTTCCTTGCTGCTTCAGCATTTTTTCCTTGAACTTTATATCCACCCAGCACATTAACAGATTGTGGAGTCAGACCTAAATGTGAAATAACTGGAATACCGCCATTAGTAAGCGCTTCAATTACAGGAGTTACACCATCCGCTCCTTCAATTTTTACGGCATCCGCTCCACCCTCCTGCATGATTCTAGCGGCATTTTTCATTGTTTCATCTTTTGATAGATGATAGGACATAAATGGCATATCCGTTACAACAAATGTGTCTTTGGCACCACGTTTAACAGCTTTTGTATGATAAATCATATCATTAACCGTTACAGGGATTGTCGATTCATATCCAAGTACAACCATCCCCAATGAATCTCCTACAAGAATCATATCTATTCCTGCAAGTTCAGCTTGTTTAGCACTGGGAAAATCATAAGCTGTCAACATTGTAATTGGTTCATTGTTTTCTTTCATCTTCATAAAATCTTGTCTTGTTTTCATTAAGTTCCCTCCTAGTTAATAGGTGTCCAGCACATCACTATTACTGTTTTGTTGGGTAGTACATTAAAAGAAAAACTAAGGAGAGAAGATGAATGACCAGAAAATTAATTGATATAAATTATGTCATAAAATGCACGACTTGTTTTATCTGGAATTAAAAAATCCTTCTTATCGACAAAGATAGAAGGATTAAAAGTTTATATAGTCAGATTCATCCCTCTGTCCTAGTCCACTAATGGATCAAGGCAGGTTAAATTTACGCATTCTGTTCTTATTATTACTTCTTACAAACATTTTATTGCTCAAATTTTTCTTTTAACGGTGTAGTTCTGCTTTAGATACTACCCATAGAAAAGTATAGCAGAAAAATTTGCTAAAAACCATTGTAAGGTATCTCATTTTTCATATTACTGAAGTTCAATATCAGCGGAATATATCTGACTAATCGAACCGTCGCTTGTTTGAATTAATAAGACACCAGTATCATCAATTCCGATTGCGTTACCTTCTACAGTACCATTTATTGTTCTAGCCTTTATTGGTTTATGTAAACTTACTGCATAGCTTTCCCAAAGCAATTTAATTGGTTTAAAACCTTGTGCTAAATAAAGAGTGTAGAGATTTTCAAATTTTAAGAGTAATTCTTGAATTAGTTGTGCCCGATCCCAATGTTTATCAGTTTCTATATGAATAGATGTAGCAATATGATGTAACTCCTCAGGAAAATCAGATATAGATTGATTGACATTTATTCCTGTCCCAATAATGATTGAATGAACCTGATCTGCTTCTGCTTGTAATTCAGTTAAAATACCTACCAGCTTTTTACCATTAATTAAGATATCATTTGGCCATTTTATTTCCGGGTTTAAAGGTGTAATCTCCTCAATAGCTTGTACAATAGCTACAGCGGTTAAAAGGGTCAATTGCGGAGTTGCCTGAACAGGTATATTAGGTCTGATAATTAGACTCATCCAAATCCCTGTTCCACTTGGAGAATGCCATTGCCTAGCCATTCTCCCTCTACCATTTGTTTGGTGTTCTGCAACTACTATTGTTCCTTCTTCAGCACCTTCATTCGCTAACGTTTGCGCTATTTTTTGGGTAGAGGATACAGTTTCTTCAAAATGAACATGGTGTCCCAGCTTTGAAGTCCTAAGTCCAATCTTTATTTCATTTCCACTTATTTTATTTGGCTTTTTTGTAATACGGTAGCCTAATCTTCTCACAGCCTCTAATTCGTATCCATCTTTTCTTAGATCTTCGATATGTTTCCAAACTGCTGTTCTAGAGCAGCCAATATATTCACTTAGTTTTTGACCTGATACAAAACCGCCTTCTGCATTTGAAAAGGCTTCTAATAACTTTGATCGAAGTCCCGACTGCATGCTAATAGCCACTCCTTTATTTCAGTACTTTTATTTTGTACTTCCTTTAATATAATTGCTTTTTCAATTTCTTCTATCATTTTAGCTAACCAAGGACCTGGTTCTTTATTTAACCAATGAACAAGATCATGACCATTTACTGCCATTTGGCTTTTATTTGTAATTGGCAGTAGATTTAAAGAGGATCTTACTCTAGCAACATTTTCTTTTATTTGTTCAGGATTTATTAAAATAGACCGTATCCGTTCAACAGAAACTGCTGTATCAGGACCAGCCTTATATAATAATAGATCTGTCCATACTGGATTTTTTAAGACTACGTCAAGAATAGACAGATTTTTATGAACAGATTTAATTAATTTATTAGAAAGCTTCCATTTTCTTAAAAAACCATCAATTGTTGGAGGGCTTATAAAATATACCAATACTGTCCAAAGTTCTTCTTTCGATGTAAGGTATGGGAATTGAAAGGAGGAAAGTCTTCCCAATTGCATATTTCCTCCAACAAGACCTGGTAAATAGTTATATACCTTGCATTGAATCATAAGATTTATTGCTAATTTAACATTTTCACCCATAAACAGCTTTTCTATCTCGGCTGTTTTTCTTTCAACAGAGATTGCGTCAAGTAAATGAACGTGATGTTCGATTGCTTCTTCTGTTTCAGAAGACAAAGTGAAATTTAATTGACTTGTAAAACGAAGGGCTCTCAGCATCCTTAGTGCATCTTCTGTAAATCTTTCTGAAGGTGAGTCAACAGTATGAATAAGCTTTTGCTTCATATGTTCTTTACCATGAAAATAATCAAAAACATTTCCTTTGACGTCCATTGCCATTGCATTTATGGTAAAATCTCTTCTACGTAAATCCTCTTTCAATGAAGTAATAAATTGGACAGATTTTGGGCGTCTGAAATCCTCATAGTCTGATTCCGCACGATATGTTGTTACTTCATATTGTTCTCCTTCATGTATAACAATGATTGTGCCATGCTCTGCTCCGACATCTATCGTTTTAGAGAAGATGTTTTTAATATCCTCTGGTTTAGCTGAGGTCGCAATGTCTACATCTCCAATTTCTCTTCCTAATAAGAAATCACGAACAGCTCCACCAACAAAATAGGCCTCAAATCCTGATTGATGTAGTTTATCTAAGATTGGTTTGGCTTCATCAAATGGAGTCTCCAATTTTTACACCTTCTAATAGCTTATAGTAAATGGATTCATATTGAGAAACAATTTTATCAGAATGAAATCGTTCCTTAGCTAATATTGTCGAGCTTTCTGACATTCTTTTATGTAAATCTTCATCCGACAATAGTTGAATAGCCCTTAATGCTATAGATTCGATGTCTCCTACCTCACATATGTATCCTGTTTCTCCTTCATGAATTACTTCCGGTATCCCCCCGGCATTTGTCCCGATACAAGGAACACCACATGCCATTGCTTCTAAGAGGACCAAGCCAAAACTCTCTTTTTCTGACAATAAAAGAATTAAATCACTAATTGAGTAAAGTTCTTCCAAGCTATCTTGCTTACCAAGAAATAAAACATTTTCTACAAGACCTAATTCCCGTACAAGTCTGTTAACATATGACATTTCAGGGCCGTCTCCTACAAGAAGAAGCTTAGATTTTACTTTTCTATTTATTTTTTGGAAAGCGTAAACAACATCTTGAACTCGTTTTACTTTTCTAAAATTTGATACATGAATAATGACCTTTTCATCTTCATCTATTTTGTACTCTTTTTTGAGATACATGTTATCATGTTTGAAATAAACACGATCATCAATAAAGTTGTAGACTGTTTCTATTTTTTTATCTGGTTGTAGTAAGTCGTATGTCTGATTAACCAATGCGTTAGATACTGCCGTAACTTGATCAGAGGATTCAATACCAAATCGAATCATATCAGCAAGTGATTGATCATACCCAAGTACCGTAATATCAGTACCATGTAGTGTTGTTACGACTTTTAAATCCTTTTTCACCATTTGCTTTGCCAAGTAAGCACATATAGCATGAGGTATAGCATAGTGGACATGCAGCAGGTCTAAATCCTCTCTGTTAGCGACTTCTGCCATTTTACTTGCTAAAGCTAAATCATATGGTGGATATTTAAAGACAGAGTATTGATTGACTTCTACTTCATGAAATGTAATATTACAGTAAACTTTATTTAGTCGAAAAGGAAGACTTGAGGTAATAAAATGCACTTCATGTCCTTTTTCTGCTAATAATTTCCCCAGCTCTGTTGCTACGACACCTGAGCCACCAACAGATGGATAACATGTAATTCCTATTCTAAGTTTCTTCTTCATTATGCATCACCTAATAAATCATTAGAAATCAGGATTGGTTTTTTGGCTAAAAATCCCTCAGCATACATAACACCAACCTCTTTTCCATAAAGTCTTTCTCTACTTTCTACAGCTTCAATATAGCCATTTGTTAAAGGTGTGTCTGTTGATCCTTCACTTTTTTCAAATTGACTTTCGTAAGCACGTAGGCTATTTAATTTGAAATCAATAGTCTCAGAAATATCAACAACAAAATTAGGTTTATGAAAACCGTTGATCATATAAAAATACAAATGCTGAACACGGTGTGCTGGTAGACCTTGATTATCTTGAAAATTTTTGATTCCAGCTGAAAAAACCGCTTCTTCAACTAATCGTGAACAATTACCGTGATCTGGATGACGATCTTTATTGTAGGGAGCAAAGACAATTCGTGGTTTATATGTTCTAATGATTTCTACAATTTCTTTTATGTACGGATCTGTTAAATAAAGACCTCGATCTGGAATCGAAAGCTGAATCCTCGTTGAAATACCCAAAATTTCACCTGCATGTTTTGCCTCTTCCTGTCTGGTTGAAACAGTACCATTTGATGATAGTTCAGCCTTCGTTAAATCACAAATCCCTACCTTAAACCCTTTTTGAGTATACTTAGCAATTGTTCCCCCCATCCCGATTTCAACGTCATCAGGATGGGCTCCAATTGCTAGGAAATCTAATTGATTACTCATTTCCCTCTCCTTGTTACATAGTCTATATTCAATTAAATCGTATAATTACAGCTCATGATTTATCTTTCTTTTCATGAATTACATTTCGCCATTGGAAATCTCCACGATCTAATCCACGTACTAATATCTCAGCTGTCCCCATATTTGTTGCAAGTGGTATCGCATAAACATCACAAAGACGAATTAATGCCGAAATATCCGGTTCATGCGGCTGCGCTGTTAATGGATCTCTAAAGAATATAACCATATCCATTTCATTTTTGGCAATCAGAGCTCCAATCTCTTGATCTCCTCCTAGAGGACCTGACTGAAAACGATGAACAGATAAGCCAGTAGCCTCTTGAATACGAAAACCAGTTGTACCTGTAGCAAACAGTTGATGTTCCTTAATAATGGGCTGATAAGCCATTACAAATTGGACAAGGTCGTTTTTCTTCTTATCGTGTGCTATTAATGCAATTTTCATGAACTTTTTCCCCTTTATCTTTTATTCAATAATATTTTCTAGACCATAAACTAGTAAATCCACATTCATTACATTTTCAACAGCTAATTTAACACCTGACATAAACGAAGCACGGTTATACGAGTCATGGCGAATTTTTAATGTTTGACCATCTCCGCCAAAAAGAACCTCCTGATGGGCAATTAAGCCTGGAAGACGGACACTATGAAGACGAATACCCTTCATGTTAGCCCCACGTGCACCTGGTAAGATCTCATGTTCATTTGGATGACCTTGTTGTTTTTCTTCTCTCACTTCTGAGATCATTTCGGCTGTTTTTAATCCAGTACCTGAAGGAGCATCTAATTTCTGATCATGATGTTGTTCAATAATCTCTACATCTTGGAAATACTTTGCTGCCATTTGTGAAAACTTCATCATTAATATAGCGCCGATTGCAAAGTTAGGAGCAATAATAGCACCAATCCCTTTTTCTTCGGTTAGTTGCTCAAGTTCCTTCAAATCTTCTTCAGAAAAACCGGTAGTCCCAACAACAGGTCGTACACCATGTTGTAATGCTTTTATAGTATGTACCTTCCCTATTTCAGGTGTAGTTAAATCAATTAATACATCAGGGTTAGTCTCGAAAAAACATTTTTCAATATCAGTATAAATTGGAACGTCTGCTTGAAAACCTTCGATTTGATTAAGTCTCATTCCTTCATTCTTATGGTCAACAACAGCAACCAGCTGAAAATGTTTTGTATCTTCTACAAGCTTTACAGCTTCACTACCCATTCTTCCACGTGCACCAGCAATTACAATCTTAATTTCTGCCATTTCTAAAACTCCTTTAATTTTCTTTTCTTGTCCAACGGTCCTTGTCTCTAGTATTAAACTTTTCCATGACTAGATTATGGGCCTGTTCTAAATCTATATGTAAAGAATTAGCAAGGCAAATAAGGACAAACAAAACATCACCTATTTCTTCCTCGATCTTTTTTTCTTCTTCAGATGATTTCTTAGGTTTTTCACCATAGGAGTGATTTATTTCTCTAGCTAATTCTCCAACCTCTTCAGTAATTCTAGCCATCATGGCTAATGGTGAAAAATACCCTTCTTTAAATTGACCAATATAATCATCTACTTCTTTTTGAAGGTCCTTCATAGACTTATTCTCCACTTTTATCACCTCATCTTTTCTATTCAATGTTAGCTAATACATCTTAAATTTACAATTATTTCGTCATGAATTTCTCAAAATTTGCACCTTGACATTCTATCAACTATAATATTTACGCTGTGATGTATTACCGGAGGTGGAACATGCTGCAGGATCTTAGAATAAAAAACATCTTATTTATTTTGATTGGATCAGGTATCTTTGGTTTCGGACTTGTTCACTTTAACATTCAAAACAACCTGGCAGAGGGCGGATTTACAGGAATCACACTATTGCTTTTTTTCCTTTTTCATATTGACCCTTCCATTTCAAACCTAGTCTTGAACATCCCCCTCTTTATAATCGGTTGGCGGGTGTTAGGTAAGACATCTTTTGTTTACACAATCATTGGAACTGTTAGTTTATCTGTCTATTTATGGATTTTCCAAAGATACCAAATTCATATGCCATTAAAAGACGATCTTACATTGGCCGCGTTATTTGCTGGTGTCTCAATTGGTGTAGGGCTGGGAACGATCTTCCGATATGGGGGAACAACAGGTGGTGTCGATATCATTGCCAGATTAGCACATCGTTACATTGGTTGGAGTATGGGAAAAACAATGTTTTTATTTGATTTATGTGTTATCACGGTGTCATTGATCGCATACCTGTCATATAAAGAGGCAATGTATACACTTGTAGCTGTATTTGTTGGTGCCAAAGTGATTGACTTTATGCAGGAGGGGGCATATGCAGCCAAAGGTGCTACGATTATCTCAAATCTCCCTGAAGAAATTTCATCTAAAATCATGAAGGAAATGGATCGAGGGGTAACAGTTTTAAAAGGACAAGGGTCGTTTTCAAAGCAAGACCTTAATGTTCTTTATTGTGTTGTTGGGAAAAATGAAATTGTTCGTTTAAAAAGTGTTATTACATCTGTTGACCCTCATGCATTTGTAGCTGTTAGTGATGTCCATGATGTATTGGGTGAAGGATTCACATTAGATGAAAATAAAAAACCATTACCAAGATAAGCATGTTAAAAGAGAGTGAATGACCTCACTCTCTTTTTTACCAATTACTTATTCTTTACTATTATTTATTTCTCGTTTCGGAAGTCTTTCTTTTTCACCTCGATATTTTCTAACACCTGCGTAAGATAATGCCAGCAGGATGATACTCCCTGTTGAAATCATGACCCATAATAATGATGGATCAGCTTCATCCTCTTTTACTCTTTCAAAAATTGCTTTTAATTCTACTTCCATATCAGCTAATTGTTTTGCTTGACTCGTTTCCGGAATCTCTTGAAAAAGTTGATTTTCTACAACTGAGATATATTCGTCCATTCGTTTTATCCGTTGATTATCAAGATCGACTTGTATACTAGGATATATTACTTCATAAAGTGCAAGAAATTCATTAAAATCATGTTGAAATGATTGATTATCCCCTTCTTGTACATCACTTTTCATTTGAGAAAAAGTCTCCATGATGGATGCTTCCATAGAACTCCATAATGGTTGATGCTCCGAGACCATTGCATCAACAACTAAGCGAAACTTTGTTAAGGATCTCACCTTTTCGGTTGAACTTACTTTATTGTCCAATAACAGCTCTTGTGCATTTTGATGGGTATTCGATAGAGTACGATAGTGATCAAGTGAAAGAACTTGTCGATCTACCGGGATTTCTTCAAATTTCACAGCAAAGTACTCGAGTAGTTGGGCAGACTCGTTAAAGCGTTCTTGTTTAGCTAGTTGTAAGGCAGTGTCAGCTATCTTATTTAGCGATTTCCAGTCATACGCTTCATCTGCAAGTACTGGTTTTATATGTATCAGCAACAAACTAATCATAATTGCAAAAAATAGTTTCTTCATCCTTGTCCCCCCTCGAACATCTATTTAAAAAGTATGTTCATTGGGACAAGGTTAGACCAACTATTTTTCTGTTAAATAAATTTTTACACACTTAGAAAAACAAAAAACCTAGCATATAAACACTAGGCTAATTCCAACTGTTTTGATTGATTTTTCACGACTAAATAATAGGCTATTCCTAGAGATATTAAACTTAACCAGAATGTCATATAGCCTATTTCATTGATATAATCCATTAAAACACTATAACGGGGCATCATGCCAAATACATAGTCAATGACATCATTATGTAAAGTCCAAATGGCAGCCACAATTAAATGCCATGATTTAAACCGGTAATAAGGAGAATAAAGTAAGCCCTGAACGGCCATGCCAAAATGAGAAGCTATAAGCATATAGCCTTCCCACGGTAAAGTACCGTTTACAGCTAATACAAGCAGGTTCATAATGACAGCCCATATTCCATACTTAAATAACGTGACAATCGCTAAAGCTTCAATAACAGGCAAATTCCGCTTGAATAAGAAGGCAAGCAATACAATGAGGAAAAATAAACTTGCTGTCGGGCTATCAGGAACAAATATATAAAAGTGGGCAGGTGTTTCCTCCAATTGATATCTGTACCAATAATAACCGTAAGCCGTACCTAACAAATTAATGATGAACATGATAAATATGATTGGTTTCTGTCCTAAAAAATATTGGAATAATTTCATAAATTCCACACACCAAACTTAGAGTAATATTTTCTAACTTACTAAAACTTCTTACCATTGTGATTTTATCAAAAAAAAGCTGACAAATGTCAGCTTTTATTTTGAAGTAACACCAGAGATAAATTCTGATAGTACCTTTAATTCTTCGTCAGTACCTTTAAATACTCCAGCAGGCATGCTTCCTTGACCGTTTTTCGCAATATCTGCGATTTTATCCGGTTCTAATCCATTATCAACAAGCGCTTTACCAGCTGCTCCACCTTCTAGATTATCACCATGACAAGAAATACAACCTTGCTCTTGATAAAGTGCATACCCTTCAGATTCTTTGTCAATTTCCGCTTCAGCCTTAATTTTCCCTTGTTCAGCTGCTGCTTCCCAATCGTGTGTTGCAACTGATTCCCAAGTTAAGAAGAATGTTGCTGCTACACCAAGAATCATCATACCAACCGCAACAGGACGCTTTGCGGGACGACGTTCAGGTCCACGATCAAGGAAAGGTGCTAACATTAATGCACCGAATGCAAGACCTGGAATGACGATTGCTCCAATTACTGTATATGGACCAGATGCAAACGAATATTTTAACAATTGGTATAAGAATAAGAAATACCAGTCTGGTAATGGAATATAGCCTGCATCCGTTGGATCTGCTACACGTTCAAGCGGTGATGGATGCGCTATTGTTAAACATAAAAAACCGATTAAGAAAACGGCACCAACCAACCACTCCTTAAGAAGGAAGTTTGGCCAGAATGCTTCCGTTTTTCCTGGATATTCCGAATAGTCCTTCGGAATATTAGGCTTTCTCTCAGCTGAAATACGAGAGTCACCGACAAATTTCATACCTTTTCCGCGATGCATGATTTCCCCTCCTTACTAAGGTGGTTTCCGATATAATAAATAAAATTACACATGATTGAAAATATGTGTTTCTTCTTATAGTGGACCAGAAATACCTTGCTTTCGTATCATAATAAAGTGAGCTGCCATTAGACCGAATAATGCAGCAGGTAGGAAAAAGACATGGATAGCAAAGAAACGAGTAAGTGTTTGAGCACCTACAATGTCCGGATGTCCTGATAACAATGTCTTAACTGTTGGTCCAATTAATGGTACAGATTCTGCAATTTGCAGTGTAACTTTTGTAGCAAATAATGCTTTCATATCCCATGGTAATAAATAACCTGTTAAACCGAGTCCAAGCATAACAAAGAAAATAAGTACACCAACTACCCAGTTTAATTCACGAGGTTTTTTATATGCTCCTTGGAAAAAGACACGAAGTGTATGTAAGAACATCATAACAATAACAAGACTTGCTCCCCAATGGTGCATACCACGAACAATTTGTCCGAATGCTACTTCATTTTGAAGATAAAAAACTGATTCCCAAGCATTTTTAATATCCGGAACATAATACATCGTTAAAAACATTCCAGAAAGTACTTGTATAACGGTAACAAAAAACGTTAATCCGCCAAAGCAGTATACAAAGGCAGAAAAATGATGTGCAGGGTTTACGTGTTCTGGAACTTCATGGTCAGCAATATCGCGCCACATAGGCGTAATATCTAATCGTTCGTCAACCCAATCATAAATTTTGTTAAGCAATTGATTACGCCTCCCCTCGTGGTTTTGCTTTACCTAAGAATAAATATCCGTCTTTAACTTGTTGAGTATAAACATCAAGTGGTGCAAGAGGCGGTGTTCCAGGAACATTTGTACCGTCTTTGTCATATAAACCATAATGACATGGACAGAAAAATTTGTTCGGATTCTTTGGATCATTGTTCCAACCTACTGTACATCCCAGATGCTTACAGATTGGTGAAAGGGCTGTAATTTTATCGCCTTCCTTAAAAACCCAAGCTGATTTTGTTTCTTCTGATTCATACCAAGCATCTTTTTGTTTGATTTTAAAGTCAAAGCGTTGAGGTTCTTCCGTGATTTCGTCAACCTTTACTACTTGAACCAGATCGGTTTCCTCTGCTGGTCGGAGCACAGGGTCAAGTGCAAAGCGGACCATTGGCATTAACATACCTGCGGCCATGAAACCGCCTACACCGGTAAGCGTATAGTTTAAGAATTGACGTCTAGAAACTCGATGTTTTTTCTCGCTCATCATTTTCCCCCCTCTATCTTAAGCTCTGTCCGTTCCC
Source organism: Metabacillus schmidteae (assembly GCF_903166545.1). Lineage (NCBI taxonomy): Bacteria > Bacillati > Bacillota > Bacilli > Caryophanales > Bacillaceae > Metabacillus > Metabacillus schmidteae. The sequence continues at coordinate 3,675,710 of NZ_CAESCH010000001.1, forward strand.
GGACATACGGAAATGATATATAAAACTAGGACATACTCATGATATATCAATCTTTCCATGAGGTCAATAAAATCCTGTTTTCTTCTCCTGGAAATGAAAAGGTTTTTATGATTTATTCCAAGATTGTAATAAAATGTTCAAAATTTGTTCTACTTGATCTTGTAACAGCTTTCTTTTTAAGTTATCGTCCATATGCTCAAGAGGTATTGTTGGAAGCCATATTAATTCTCCCTCCAAATGTTCATTCTTCATCTTTTTCAAATCATCTTCACTTGTTAAGAAGAATACATGTTTAAATTCTTGTTGTAATTCAGTTTTCCACTCTATCAAATTTTCAATCACATTTTCTGATTTTTTTAAGTAAGAATAGGATGGGAACAGGAATACTCTTCCCTTCAGCTGTCTTTCAAGGTCTGTGCTAACCAGAGTGATGAATTCACCTTTTGCGACGATATTTTTCATTTCTGAACCGATTGAAACAGCCATTAATGGTACTATTGCCGTATCTATGTACTCCTTAGCTTGATTATATGAATCTACATCATTGGATACCCATTTCAACTTCTTCATCTCCCTATTTGCAATCATATTTATACTCTTATTATAAAGCTTGTATGGAAATTTGTTAAATTAAAGCTAAATAGCAACACGCACTCTCTCAATAGACAAAAGCATGTTTTATACTGTAATCACTATTTAATCAAATTCTTTCCCATAAATTACTCCAATCTCTTTATAACAGGCCAAAATAAAAAAGTAGCTCTTACTAAGTTAATCACTTAAGACACTAACGATTTTTGTCTTTGTGACAATCTCATAAGAGCTACCATAAGGTACACTATAAATTTTTTAATTGATTTAATTGAGCAGTTAATTTCTGAAATGTTTCTTTGTCTTGCTGATCAAGTGCTTTATCAATTAAATGGAGAAGCTTTTCTTTTTGAAAACGATGAATGGAATGCTTAAGTATTTGTTCTGCTATTTCTTTATCTTTTTCATTCTCATTTAAATGTTCCGGCATGTATGGATTTGATTCGAGTACTGCTGCATATTGTGGTGACTGATAGGCAGATCGAAAATTTAGCTGAATGAAAAGCTCTTCGTCTTTATTTAGTCTAATATCATGAAACGATTTTTCAGCATCTGTTGTCATAACGTTTTCTTTATAAAAACGGAATGGAACTTCTTCAACGCAATGCGTGGACATTATAATGCCTCTTGGGCAGTATTGGGCCTGCTCAACAAAATGAACTTTTTCCATCAAAGTATCATGACTCATTAAATAATTTAAAATCCACACGCATTCTCTTCTTTTTAATTGATAATGATTTAGAAACCACCTGATGAAGTCTTTCTTTTCATGGACAGATACAGGGGCCACCATACTATTCCCTCCTCTGCAATTTGAGTTTATTCCTACTTTGATAATTCCACAAAATAAAAATAAAATCCTTCTCTTTTCCATTAAAACTCATCTTCTAATTGTAGCAAAATCTCATCGATTTCGACATTTGAAGGGTCTTGTTTCAAAATTTCTTGAAAAACTTCTTTAGCTTGCTTTCTTCTTCCTTCTTCTAACAAGAAATAGCCATATTCCTGTAAGAAGTCTCGTTGATCCTTGAAAAAAGTATATGCAAGGTCATAATGTTTTAATGCCTGTGTATATTCTTCTTTTTGATGATAAGCTCGGGCTAAGTTCCACTCAAATTGTGGATCATCTTCACCATACTTTTTAATTTCAGTGATAAGGTCAACTACATCGTCATAACGTTCATCCTGGAGAAAAATATGTGATAATGTAATCGCTGCTTCTATATGTCCCGGATCTATTGCCAAGGATTCACGTAATAAATCCTCTGCAATTTGGATTTGACCTAGCTTAATCGCTATTTTCCCACCAAATAAGTATAGATCTTTGTTGTATTCATCCACCTTTAAACCTTCTTGAACCGCTTCAAGACTTTCTTCTAATAAGCTTTCATGTTCATATGCCTTCGCTAAATATAGGTAAAGTGATGTATAGTGTGGATCAGCCTCTTTTAAGGATAAGAACTGTTGTATGGCTGTTTTGTAGAATCCCCCTTGATATGCAGTAAATCCATAACCAAAAAGTGTATCAGCATCTTCTTGAGCATCTACAGTATGCCTGTAATGTTCAAGTGCTTCTTCAAACTGTCCATTTGCACTTAGACATTCTGCCAATCTTTGATGGAGGTTCACACCTGAAATCATGTTATGTTCTTCTAAAAGCTCTTGATAGTAAGAAATAGCATGTTTATATTGTGCTTGATGGAAATATAACTCCCCCAGAGCAAAATCAAGTACAGGTTCTTCTGGCAATATTTCTTTTGCCTCCTTTAGTTTTTGCTCACTTACCTCAGGTAGGCCTTGCATTTGATATAAATCTGCTAATAGGAGTAAAGCATGTGGATATGATTCGTCATCTTTAGAAATCATATTTAATAGAGCGATCGCATCTTCTTCATTTTCCAAGTCAATTTTAAGCTCTGCCAAAAACAATGTGATTTGAATCTCATCAGGGTATAAAAAATGAAGTTCTTCAATTATTTCATGTGCTTTATCTATTATACCCCACTGATAATACTGATCTGCTAATTGAAGTTTTTCTTCATCATGTAACGTAGGTGTTATGTTTTCTAAAAGAGTCAGTCCTTGTTCTGTTTCTCCTTTATTTACGAGGTTTATTGCTTCAGTTAATACTTGATTAAACATAAACGATCCTTTCCTGACCAATGAATTGGTATTTGATGTTTCAATTGCTATATTTATTTTCTGTTTATATCATACATCAAAATGAAGCTGATTGTGGTATAAAACGACCTGAAATGGTTATAAAACATTCTTCCCCTTTTCCTGGAAGGAATGAGATGTCACCATTTACATTTATAAGCCTTCCATTATGAGAAGTGAAAGTAGGTAAGATTTCATTTTGCTTAATCATTGGTTTACCATCAATATTGTATTTAAGCTCATTTACTTTGTACAAATTATAGTTTAAATTACTTCCAATCCGAATATCGCCTTTAACTGGGTAGATCCCTAATCTCATAAGTATATCTTTTGTAAGAGGTGTACCCTCTTCTAAGTATTCATGTAATGACGAAATACGATGTTCTTTGACGACCCGGTTCCAGTTCTGTAAGGTTCTTTGTTTTTTAAAGGGAGACAATGACTCATCAGTCATATATGGTATGAGTGTAATTGGGTTAGAAAACATTGCATCTCTTATCCAACCCCAGGATATCAAATCCAGTCTATCATCCTTGTTAATTTCAACAAAAACGATCGAAATCTGCTGTTGTTTACATTTTCTTAACATCGACTGATTTAGACTCTTTAAGGGAAGCTTAATTGCCATATAATAATCAATCGGAGAATTAATCATTAAATGTCTGCGTTGTTTTACCATGGATGCTAATTCTTTTTCATACTTTACGTCGACAACAGTTAATAGGGAAGTACAGCCCTTTTTTAAAAATTCAATAATTTTTTGCTTAAAGTCTTGAAAAGGAAGTAATGAATGAAGAGAAAAATCGAGCATAACATAGCCAGGGGTTATCAAATAAGAACTTAAATCCATTCTCATATACTTGATATTATCCATCGACTGCCGCATAAATTCAATTTTATTTTGGTTTACTAATAATGTAGCCTGTTCGATACGATCATTTTTCAGTATACCAACTCTGTCCATAATATAACACATATATTATGTCCCCTCCTTTCATCTTCTTAAGACAAGCTATGATGAAAAACGAAATTTTATGTCTTTTGAATGTCCATAATTTCGTTTGGGATCGATATATATTTAGCTGTGTTTTTATTTCTTATTTAAAAAGTAAAGAACCCTTCAAATCGTTTGAAGGGTTCTATTATTATTTAGCTAAGGAATCTAAATGTTCAAAGAATGTAGGGTATGAAACATCGATTGCGCCTACGTTTTCTAATTCAATTGGTGCTTCCGTAATACAGGATGCAATTGCAAGCATCATTCCAATTCGATGATCACCATGGCTAGATACTGTAGCGTTCCCTTTTAGCTTCGTTTTCCCAGTAATTATCATCCCATCGTCAGTTGCTTCAATAGATGCACCAATTTTTCTCAATTCACCAACAACTGTATCAATACGATTTGTTTCTTTTACTTTTAATTCACTTGCATCTTTTATAATTGTTTCTCCCTCAGCTTGTGAAGCTAATAGAGCAATGACAGGTATTTCATCAATCAATTTAGGAATAAGATCTCCGCTAATTGTAGTTCCTTTTAGTGAAGAAGTTTTGATGAGAATATCTGCTACTGGTTCAAAAGTGTGGCCCTCTTTAAGGGTAACTTCAATTGTAGCGCCCATTTTTTCTAAAACATCTAAAATACCAGTCCGTGTTGGATTAATCCCAACATTTTTTAATAAGATCTCACTATTAGGAACAATAGCTCCTGCAACGAGGAAAAAGGCAGCAGATGAAATATCGCCTGGAACAAAAATATTTGTTGCTTTTAAGGATTGTCCACCTACAACGGAAGCAGAGTATTCATCTTCCTTCACATCCACACCAAATGCTCTTAGCATTCTCTCAGTATGGTCCCTGGATTTATGAGGTTCAGTAACCTTTGTTTCCTCATTGTTCGTATTTAAGCCTGCTAACAGAATAGCTGATTTTACCTGTGCACTCGCAACTGGTGAATTGTAATCTATTGCTTGCAAGTTACCACCTCTAATTGCTAGTGGTGTAAACTGTCCATCTTCTCTACCATCAATTTTTGCCCCCATCATTCTTAAAGGGTTTGTTACTCGAGACATCGGTCTTTTTGCTATTGACTCATCTCCGATCACACATGAGTGAAAAGGTGCTCCTGCCAATATTCCCATCATCAATCTTGTCGTTGTTCCTGAGTTACCAACATCCAAAATATCTGAAGGTTCTTTTAAGCCAGTAAACCCATTTCCTTCAACCGTAACATGGCCTTCTTTAATATCAATTGATACACCCATTTTTCTAAAACATGATACAGTACTTAAACAATCTGCACCCATTAAAAAATTTGAAATTTCTGTTTTTCCATTCGCTATTGATCCAAACATAACTGCACGATGAGAAATAGATTTATCACCGGGAATTTCAATTGTACCAGTTAATTGATTGATCTTTGATAATTTTATTACATCTACCATAATACCACCTCAACCATTCTATTCATCCTATTGAATCATTTCATTTAAAAATTACATTATAAACGTTTCATATGAAGAGTATTTATTAATACATTTAATAGCAAGCTCTCGATCCTTTTCAGTTTGAAAACTTAACCTCAAAACGCCATAAATTTCTTCACGTGTTTCAATAATACGTATATTCGTTAAACTAATTTCTTCCTTTGCCAGGTATCCGGTAATTTCCGATATAATACCAGGGTAATCAGGTACATCAACATATAAATCATAAAAGGAAGGAATAGCCCCTTTTTGCTTTTCAGGAAGACCGTCACGATATTGTTTAGCCTGTTGAAAATAAGTAAAAAGATTCTCATCTTCTTCCTTTTCAACAAAATCTTTAATTCTCTTCATTTCAATGATCCACTCGTCGAATAAGTTTAATAATGGACCTTTATTATGAAGCAAAATATCTCGCCACATTGAAGGATTACTAGATGCAATTCTTGTAATATCACGAAAACCACCTGCAGCTAATCTCTTAACAAGCGGAAAATTTTCCTCATGATTTTTAGCCTGATACACTAAACTAGCTGCAACAATATGCGGAAAATGACTAATGACACCCGTTACCTCATCATGTTCTTCAGGCGTCATTTCAATAAAATTGGCTTTTGTCCCGTCTAGAACATTTATTAAGCTCTGTACATCATTGGAGGTTACAAATTTAGAAGGAGTTAATATGTAAAATGCATTTTCAAATAAATGTGGTTTTGCTGCTAAAATTCCTGATTTGTGTGACCCAGCCATAGGATGACCGCCGATAAACTTAATTTTCCCATTCAAATGTTTATTCGCACATTCTACAATCTTTACTTTTGTACTACCAACATCAGTTACAATAACATCTTTTTTTAAACGTTGAGATTTAAGTTCTTCAATAATATTCAATGTTTGCTGAACAGGAGTAGAAAGAAAGATCATATCAATTGTTGATAAGTCAGGAAATAGTTCTGTAGATACCTCATCGATCGCACCTATTCTTCTAGCCAAGGCAGCCTGCTCTTTATTAATATCAAAACCAATGATGTGAATAGACGGATCTTTTTGTTTAATGGATAATGCAATCGAGCCTCCTATTAACCCAAGACCTATTAAATATACTTTTTTAACCATTATTATAATCACCTTTTTTGGCCTATCATCTAAGAGGCTAGTCATAAATTATTTCGAATTCAGTAAAAAGAAGGTGCTTCTTTTAAGCTTACACTCAACTAGACCAGCACCCTCTTCATCCTTTATTGAACAAAATCTTTTAATACCTCAATGATTTCTTCGTTTTGCTGTGTATCTCCAACTGTGATACGTAAGTGTGTTGGAAATCCAAGAGCCTTACCAGATCGAACTATATAACCTTTTTCCAATAAAGCTTGAAAAACCTCATCAGAATCTCTGTTAAAATTGATTAGAATAAAATTTCCTTCTGATTGATAGTATTCAAGCCCCAGCTCTTCACAGAAATCGTAAAATTGCTTTAAGCCTTTTTTATTTTTACCACGACATTCAGCTACAAATTCTGCATCGTCTAAAGCTGCTATTGCTGCGACTTGGGCAACTCTGCTTGTATTAAAAGGTTCTCTTGCGGGTTCTATCTTACGAATGAATTCCGCATCTCCAATTCCATAGCCGACACGTAATGCAGCAAGTCCATACGCTTTCGAAAATGTGCGAAGGATCATCATATTTGGGTAGTCATTAATCCACTCTATTGTTTGTGGATAATCTTCTGCGACTACGTATTCAAAATAAGCCTCATCCACAACTATTAATACATGTTTAGGTACCTTGTTTATGAAGTCTTGCAATCTCTCACGGGAAATATAAGTACCCGTTGGATTATTAGGAGTACAAACCCAAACAACAGTTGTTTTTTCATCAATTTGATTGAGCATCGCATCTAAATCATGATGACCATCTACTAATGGAACCTCTTTAATTTGAGCACCTTCTATGACGGCATTATGCTTGTACTGAGGAAATGTTGGTGTAGCCATAACTGTATTTGTTTCTTGGTTTAATAAAGCTCGGCAAATAATTTGAAGAACTTCATCTGAGCCATTTCCAAAAATTAATTGTTCCTCTTTTACCCCTAAGTGGTCAGCCAATTTCGTACGAAGCAGCGCACTATATCCGTCAGGATAGATCGCTAATTGTCCCAGTTCATCTACAATTGCTTGTTTAGCTTTTGGTGAACATCCATAAGGATTTTCATTTGAAGCGAGCTTTACAACCTTTGATAAATTAAATTCTTTTTTTACTTCTTCAATAGGTTTACCCGGCTGATACGGCTTTAGATTTAATAACTGTTCTTTTACATGCAAAGCAAACACCTCTTTTTAATAAGTAAACAACATTCGTGTACCATTAATACTTGATCATACACGCTATTGTTACATCATAAAGTTTGAATTTTATTTAAGCAATTGAATCTCGTTGTCCAACACAAAAGTTTTGGCAAACTCTTTAAATTCTTCAATTGCTTGTTGACGGTCCGCTTCATTTAATAGAGTTTTTTGCAGGCGCTCAATTTCACCAACCAGAGCACTTCCGACAACAACTCCATCACAAACACTTGAGAGCTGGTTTACTTGTTCCCTTGAAGATACACCAAAACCAACTACCACCGGGACAGTACTATAGCTTTTTACTTCTTCTAAGAAGGATGTAATTGTTTCATCAAAACTTTTTCTAACACCTGTTACCCCCAATGAGGATACACAATATATAAAACCTTCTGCAGCTTCCGCTATCATCTTAATTCTGCTAGATGAGGTAGGAGCGACTAAAGAAATAAACGAAATTGACTGTTCCTTACATTTTTGTCTTAATTCCTCACTCTCCTCAAAAGGAATGTCAGGAATTAACAGACCGTCTATTGTATTTTCCCGCAGTAAAGCGAAAAAGGATTCCTGGTTTAATTGTAACACAGGATTATAATACGTAAATAGTATTATTGGAATGTTCAGACCTTTTTTTCTCATTTTCGGGACTAGCTTCATAGCTTCTACAATGTTCATACCATTTTTTAAAGCTCGACTAGATGCTTTTTGAATAACCGGCCCGTCTGCAACTGGATCAGAGTATGGAATACCTAATTCTATCGCTGATGCTCCGGCCTCTTGAAGAGCAATCGCCAAATCAACAGTGACGTCAGAATGTGGATCTCCTGCTGTAATAAAAGGAATGAATAACTGGGTATTTACCGACTGCTTAAAAAGGGTCATGCTTTTTCTACCTCCTTATAATGAGCCATTAATGTATGAACATCCTTGTCTCCTCTTCCTGATAAGCAAATCAAAATACTTTCGTCTTGCTTCATATCTTTGGCATGATTAAAGGCTGCAGAAAGGGCATGAGCAGATTCTATTGCTGCTAAAATTCCTTCCTCTCTTGCAAGAAGCTCCAATGCATCTAATGCTTCTTGGTCTGTAACACTCTCATATTTCACACGACCTGTACTAGCCAAATGTGCATGTTCAGGTCCTATACCCGGATAATCTAATCCTGCTGAAATAGAATATGGTTCAATAATTTGACCGTATTCATCCTGCAAAAGATATGTTAACGATCCGTGAAGAACCCCTCTTGTTCCCTTTGTGATTGTTGCTGCATGTAAATCAGTATCAACACCTTTTCCTGCTGCTTCAGCACCCACTAATTCAACTTCCTCAGGTATAAAAGCGGCGAACATTCCAATTGCATTACTTCCTCCTCCAACACATGCTACAACTTTTGTTGGTAATGATCCTTCAATATTATAAAATTGATCCTTTGCTTCATCTCCGATTACACGCTGAAATTCTCGAACGATATATGGGTAAGGATGCGGGCCTACTACAGAACCAATGATATAAAAATGATCTGAACAATGTTGTACCCAATAGCGCATTGCTTCATTCGTTGCATCTTTTAATGTTTTATTACCGCTCGTTACAGGGATTACCTCAGCACCGAGAAGCTGCATTCTAAAAACATTCAACTCTTGGCGTCTAACATCTTCTTCTCCCATAAACACTTTACATTCCATACCAAATTTCGCTGCAACTGTTGCTGTAGCAACTCCATGCTGTCCTGCTCCTGTTTCTGCAATAACTTTCGTTTTTCCCATTCGTTTAGCTAATAATACCTGTCCAATTGCATTATTAATTTTATGTGCTCCAGTATGGTTTAAATCTTCACGCTTCAGATAAATTTTTGCTCCACCTAATTTTTGGGTTACGTTCCCGGCATAAGTAACTGAGGTAGGTCTACCTGAATACTCTTTTAGCAAATGATGATATTCTTCTAGAAAGTCCGGATCATTCATTGCTTCTTTATGTGCTTGTTCAATTTCTGCTAGCGGAGTCATAAGCGTTTCCGGAACAAAACGTCCTCCAAAATCTCCGTAACGACCATTTTCATCTGGATATATCAACATTCTGTAACACCCTTTCTTCGATCTTTTGGATCTTTTCGTTACTCTTCTTTTGATCTATTTCAATGCCGCTGGATAAATCAATTCCTTGAGGTTGAAGTAATAATAGCTCACTAATATTTTCTTCATTCACACCACCAGCAATCAAACAAAGTTTGTTATACCGCTTAGCGACTTCAATGTATGTCGGAACAGCATTCCAATCAAACTTTACACCTGTTCCTCCCCATTGACCTTTTATCCTTGAGTCAATAACATAACCATCTATCACTGATTGATAAAGTTCCATCTCTTCAATTGTTTCGTCATGATGATGAAGTGCCTTCCAAATTTGCCCCTCAAAAGAATGACCAACCCGTGAGATTTGATCGATCGTTTCATTTCCGTGAAATTGAATTACATCGACTGGTACTTGCTCCAAAACGGAGTTTATATCTTCATCAGTCGGATTTACAAAAACGGCGACAACCTTCTTAGTTGTGTTTACTTCCTTTAACCATTTTGCCACATAAAATGGATCAACCTTTCGTTTACTTTCAGCAAAGATAAATCCAATATAATCAGCAATTGATTGAGAAACAACTTTCAAATCATTTAGACTTTGAACACCGCAATACTTGATAACAGGTTTATTCATAAACATGCTCTCCGAACAATTCCTTTATTGCAATTGATTGATCTTCTTTTCTCATTAATGATTCTCCAACCAAGACAGCACTTGCTCCAAATTGGTGGACTAATTTCAAATCCTCATTTGTGTATATACCACTTTCACTAACAAGAATTGTGTCTTGTGGAATAGAAGAGATCATTCCACTTAATTGTTGAATATTCGTTTCAAATGTTTTCAAATTCCGATTGTTTACTCCAAGTATTTTCGGTGTAATCACCTTTAGAACCTGTTCTAGATGGTGCTGATCATGTACTTCAACTAAAACATCCAGACCAATTTCCTCTGCATGAAAATACAATTCTTTTAATAGAGATGGCTCAAGCGCTTCTCCTATCAACAATATGGCATCAGCACCAATGTGTTTCGCTTCTATTATTTGTTTGGAGTCTATAATGAAGTCCTTACGCAAAACTGGTAAATTAACAGCTTTTTTCACTTCTGTAAGGTATTCTTTTTTCCCTTGAAAATAAGGAGTATCGGTAAGAACGGATAAACAATCCGCTCCTCCTTTTTCATATGCCTTTGCTATATTAACCGGATGGAAATCAGCTTTAATTAACCCCTTTGAAGGTGATGCTTTTTTTACTTCTGCAATTAACGCTACCCTACGATTTGAGTTTTTTAAGGCTTGTAAAAAAGATCGATGTGGTAGTCCTTCATGTTCCGGTATGATTAACTGTTTAACTTCTTCTTTTTTAGTTTCAAGTATTTGTTCAAGCATAATGCTCCTCCTGCTGATAGCGTAATGATCTTAATTGCTTGTATGCAATACCATTTTTTATGGCTTCCTTTGCTAAAATCACACCCATGTCTAATGTTGGAACATGGTTAGCAACATATAAAGCTGCACCGGCATTAAGTGCAACTATATTTTCAGCACCTGCTGTTCCATTTCCTTTCAGAATCTCTTCAATTAACAAAGCACTTTCATCTGAATTAGATACTTGGATTTCATCTAATGTACCACTAGTTAGCCCCACATCTTCCGGGTGAAGAACATACCTTTTAATCTCTCCATTCTTTAATTCAACAACATCTGTTGCAGTTGTGATTGAAATTTCGTCCAAACCATCACGACCAGTAACAAGCAAAACATGCTCTGCACCTAAACGCTTTAATGCTTCAGCCATTTTTTCAGCATATTCGGTCGAAAAGACACCAATAACTTGTCGTTTCGCATTGGCAGGATTTGATAAAGGGCCTAGTAAATTAAATACTGTACGAAACCCGAGTTCTTTCCTTGGAGCTACTGCATGCTTCATTGAGGAATGAAACATAGGAGCAAAGAGAAAACTCATATGACGTTCATCTAAGCTTTGCACTGCTTCCTCTTTAGAAGTTTGAATATTCACTCCCAGTTTCTCAAGCACATCTGCACTTCCGCTTTTTGAGGAAACTGCCCTGTTACCGTGCTTAGCTACTTTTACCTTTAACGACGATACAACAATCGCTGCAGCAGTTGATATGTTAAAGGTAGAAGCCCCGTCTCCACCAGTACCACATGTATCAATGACATTACTTTTATAAGTTAAGGGTGACATATGCTTTTTCATCGACTTTGTAAATCCTACCAGTTCATCAACAGTTTCTCCTCTAAGTCGCATGATCGATACTAAACTAGCAATCTGACTAGGGGTCGCCTCACCTGTCATGATTAAGTCCATTACATCTTCGGCTTGTTTTTCCGTTAACGTTTTTCCCTCAATACATCTTGCTAGAAGCTCTTTCATCGCAATTCTCCTCCTTAGAAAAAACTTTTTCTGCTAATTGTATAGCCTTTAACATCGCACTTGCTTTATTACATGTTTCCTTCCATTCAAGCTCCGGAATACTGTCTACAACAATGCCGGCACCTGCTTGAACATAGGCAACATTATTTTTAACTGTTATGGTTCTAATCGTTATACATGAATCAACATTTCCATCAAATCCTACATATGCTACACACCCAGCATAACTGCCTCTTGCAGTCGGTTCGAGCTCCTGAATGATTTGCATAGCACGTATTTTAGGTGCACCGGAAACTGTCCCGGCCGGAAATGATGAAAGAAGTGCATCCATAGGGTGGATTTCATCTTTTAAACTTGCCGTTACCTTTGAAATTAAGTGCATAACATGTGAAAACCTGCCTACTTCCATTAATGTTGGCGTGTTAACAGATCCATATTCTGCAACCCTGCCTAAATCATTTCTAGCTAAATCAACAAGCATATAATGCTCTGCCTTTTCCTTTTCATCATGTTTTAGCTCTTCTTCAAAGTACAAGTCTTCTTCAATGGTTTTTCCGCGTCTTCTCGTACCTGCAATCGGATGAATCTCTAAATGTTTATTTTGAATGTAGATTAATCTTTCTGGTGAGCTTCCAACAAGTTCTGTATCATTGATTCGAATATAGAAAAGATACGGAGATGGATTGACAATTCTCAAAATTCTGTAAAGAGAAAAGCCGTCTGTTGAAATTGGAATTTCAAATCTTTGTGATAGTACTCCTTGAAAAATATCACCAGCTCTGATATACTCTTTTACTTTTTCTACGTCTTCTAAGAACTTCGATTTCTCGTAATTTGATTTAATTTCATCAAAATTCAGATCAAATTCGTCTGATACCGCAAGTGGCATATTTTCTACTTGAGGTTTTTGTTTCAGCATACTTACGTATTTATTCAGTTTTGCTTCAGCAAGTTCGTAAGTAGCTTTTAAATGTTCCTCATCTTCTTTACCATTCACTCGCTCATAGTGAATAAAATAAAGCTGTTTTTCCTGATGATCAAATGCAATAACCGTTTCACATACAAAGAACATACAATTTTGTTGATTCAAATCATTTACTCTATGTTTTTCAACCTTTTCAATAATAGAAACAGTATCGTACCCGATATATCCAACCGCACCACCAACAAAAGGGATATTCAATTCCGGTAATTTAATAGACAAATGCTTCTGTAAATCTTTAAACACTTGAGTAATGGAAGTGGACTTCGCGATCGTTTTACGCTGTTCATTTAATAATGAAAATTCTCCATGAGTTTCTTCAATAAATAAAAACGGGTTTAACCCAATAAAAGAATATCTGGACCATTCTGATTCAGCGTCCTTACTTTCTAGCAAATAAACGGCTTCATCCTTAAATAATTGAAATAATTGAATTGGTGTGAAGGTGTCCACAATATATTTTTTTACAATAGGGATTGTGCGAAAATGCTTGCTATCTTCACAAAAAGTGGAAAAAGAAGAAAAATTCAATGTAACTCACTCCTCCAAATAATTTTTGGAGAACGAGCATTTAGGAGGTTATGAACTTTTGAAGATTGTGTTAGCACAATATTTAATATTTTCAAAAAAAGATAATATAAATAAAACCCAAAAACACGAACGGTTTTTGGGTAGACTTGTGCCTTTAAGAAAAAACCTCAACTAAACTCACTCATTCTCGGCTACCCTAATCTAAACTCTTCTACTCATCTAGTAATCAATCTTCTCCAACATGTTATTATAAAACTTACCGACCTGTCAAGATTGATTATTTCACAGTTTTAAATATTCAAATAATTATTACGACGAAACGGACAAATCCGGTCGAAGGACTGTTGCACCTTCTAAATATATATGATTAACCTTATCCTGCTCAATCTCTGTGTTTACAGTCATCATAACTCTAATACACATTTTTAAACTTCCTTTAACAGGGATCTCTTGCATACACATAACAGGGACATATGTCCACCCTTCAATATTTCTCAAGGCTTTTGCAGGAAAAGCAGATATAAGATCATCTGTTACCGTTATTAAAACTTGTGCTACATGTTCAGGTTGTATACTGTTTTTATTAATCATTTCCTTTAACAACTTATCAGTTGCTTGTAATACTTGCTGCTCATTATCATTGGTAACGGTCGTAGCTCCTCTTATCCCCCTAATCAAGCGTCTTCCTCCAATTCGATTGATCTCCATTCATTAACCAATGAGTGAAGTTCCTCCTTAGTAAAAGTCAAAGATGTCGTTTCTCCGATACTTTGAAGCAATATCATTTTAATTTGATTTGCTTTAGTTTTCTTATCCTTGATCATTCTATTAATCAATTTCTCAGTCTCTTGTGAATCTGGAATAGTCGTTGGAAAGCCTATTTGCTTAAACCATGCTTTAAGTTCTTCATATGGTAATGAAACCTGTAAAGATTTCATACTTAACCAAGTAGCAAATAACATTCCTGTAGCAACACAGTCCCCATGAGATAGTTTCCCATAGCCCGCTTCAGCCTCAATTGCATGACCTAAAGTATGCCCATAATTTAAAATTTCTCTTAAGCCTAACTCTTTTTCATCTTTTGAAACTACGTCTGCTTTGATTTTAATACCTTCCAGAATCATCTTTTCTAATCGCTCAGAATTCATATCCTGTAAATCATGTAGTTCATTTCTTAAAAATTCAAACAATGATTCACTACGAATCAAAGCGTGTTTAATAACCTCTGCAAAGCCGGATCTCAATTCTCCCTCTGGTAAACTGCTTAAATATTGACTATCATAAACAACTGCATTTGGCTGATAAAATGCACCAATCATATTTTTACCTTCTGGATGGTTGATAGCAACCTTACCTCCAACAGCACTATCATGCGCTAAAAGAGTTGTTGGAATCTGTATGTAAGGGATCCCCCTCATAAATGTTGCTGCAACAAACCCTGTTAAATCTCCAACCACGCCACCGCCAAATGCCAGAATGACAGACTTACGATCCAACTGCTTTTTTAAGGCAAAAGTTTGCACCTCATAAAACACATCAAAGGATTTCGCCTCTTCACCACTTTGGATAACATATTTATATGTTGTGTAATGTGGACTTACCATGTTAACTAAACTCTCTCCATAGAGCTTATCAACATTAGAATCAGTTACTATTAAAATCTTTGATGGAGATAGATCGTTTAGAATCGTCGTAAGTTCAGTTGTTGCATTTGCACCAACAAGCACAGGATACTCTAAATCTGTTGTTTTAACTTTAATTGATTGCATTAGAAATCCCTCGTGTGTTTTCTCATTGCTTCAATATTTTCTTTAATTAAATCCATACGATCAGTACCAAATTGTTCCACGATCGCATTAGCAATTTCCCAGGCTACAACAGCTTCAGCAACTACACTTGCTGCAGGAACTGCACAACTATCGGAACGTTCAATACTTGCAGTAAACGGTTCCTTGGTTTCAATGTCCACACTTTGCAGGGGTTTATAAAGAGTTGGAATTGGCTTCATTACTCCTCTTACAACAACTGGCATTCCAGTAGTCATGCCTCCCTCAAATCCTCCTAGACGATTCGTTTTTCTTGTGTATCCATCTTCTTCAGACCAGATGATCTCATCGTGAACTTGACTGCCGAATTTACGTGCTGCTTCAAACCCGATTCCAAATTCAACACCTTTAAACGCATTGATACTAACAATAGCACCTGCTATTTTACTATCAAGTTTACGGTCATAATGTACGTAACTACCGATACCAGCCGGTAAACCTTCCACAACAACCTCAACTACACCGCCAATTGAGTCGCCATTTGCCTTTGCATTGTCAATTGCTTCCATCATTTTTGATTCTGTCTCGCGATCATAGCATCTTACAGGAGACTCCTCAGTCACTGCCAATAAATCATCAGTATTTTGATAATTTATATTTTCAGCGCGTACTCCACCAATTTCCAATACATGACCAACAACTTTAATATTTAGTTCAGATAGGATTTGTTTTGCTAACGACCCAACTGCTACTCTTACGGTCGTTTCACGTGCCGAGGAGCGCTCGAGAACATTACGCATATCTCGATGACCATATTTCATTGCACCGACAAGGTCCGCATGACCAGGACGAGGACGAGTAATTTGGCGTTTTACTTCTTTTTCCTCTTCTTCTGAAATTGGCTCTGCCCCCATGATCTTTGTCCAATGTTTCCAATCATTATTTTCGACAACTAAAGATATTGGTGAACCCAGCGCCTTTCCATGTCTTACTCCACCTAAAATTTGTACTTGGTCTTTTTCAATTTGCATTCTTCTGCCTCGACCATATCCCTTTTGTCTTCTCGCTAAATCAACATTTATAGCTTCTGCTGTTAAATTTAATCCTGACGGCACACCTTCTACAATAGCAGTTAATTGAGGCCCGTGAGATTCTCCAGCTGTTAAATATCTCATTGTTCTCTCTCCCTTCAACGCACTAACGCTTTTAAGTATAAATATAACATAACTTTTTAAAATTAAATAGCAAGTTTTAGTTCTTTTGATAAAAAAATGTATCTGCAGATTTTAAATTAAAACGGTCTGCATTAAAAATTTGTTCTGTACTACCCACGAAGAAAACGCCTTCTTTTTTTAATGCTTGGCTAAATTTTGAGTATAATTTCTCTTTTGCCTCTTCTGTAAAATAAATTAATACATTTCGACAAACAATTAAATCAAAATTAGATTCGAAAGAATCAGATAATAAATTATGTTTTTTAAACTGGACTGTTTTCTTGATTTCTTCACTAACTACATAATTAGTACCATCTTTCTTAAAGTATTTCTTTTTGATATCTTCGGGCACTTCATTTAAGGAACGCTCAGGGTAAATTCCCAATTTTGCTCTGGCTAAAACATTCTCATCAATGTCAGTTGCCAAAACCTTTACTTTGGAAATGGGCATGAACTTTGATAGAATCATGGCAAGAGTATACGGTTCCTCACCTGTTGAACAAGCAGCACTCCAGACTTTTATATTACCGTTTTTTTCTATAAGAGAAGGTAAAATTTTTTCTTCAAGAACTTGCCATCTTTTATAGTTCCGGTAAAACTCTGATACATTAATCGTCATCCGATCTAAAAACTCATAATATAATTCACTTTTTTTAGATATCCCTTCAAAAAAACCAGTAAAACTGGTAAATCCTCTTTTTTCATAAAGTGATACCAGCCTTCTTTTCATTTGTGCTTCTTTATAAAGAGATAGATCGATTCCTGATTTTCTTTTAATATTTTTTATGAACAATTCATAATCCTGGTCAACCATTGTCAACTCTCCTAAAACGTGTCAAAATAACATTTCAATAATACTATATAGTATATCTTAAATTTGTTTGAATTTGCTCAATTTTTTAGAAAAATGCCGAAACATGTAATTAAATAGAAAAAGGGGTTTGAATTTTCACATTCAAACCCCTTTTACATTTATATTTTAATAAATCCAGCTACTTATTGCTTTATTATAGTTTACTAGTTCATTTTCGTTAAAGAATAGATTTATTTCTCTTTCAGCACTTTCGTTTGAATCTGAACCATGAATGATGTTTTTACTTACATACATTGAGTAATCACCGCGTATAGTTCCCGGTTCTGCCTCTTTAGGATTTGTTTTCCCCATTAATTTTCTGGATAGTTCCACGACATTTTCACCTTCCCAGACCATTGCAAAGACAGGTCCAGAAGTGATGAATTTTACTAATTCCTCATAAAAAGGTTTGCCCTTATGTTCTCCATAGTGCTGTTCTGCCAATTCAACAGGAATAGTCATCAATTTTGCACCAACCAAATGAAAACCCTTACTCTCAAATCTACTAACAATTTCCCCAATAAGTTGGCGTTGTACCCCATCAGGTTTAACCATTAAAAATGTTTTTTCCATATATATTCTCCACCCCATAGAAAATTTATGTATAGGCTTTCATACCCAAAAAAATCATATCATGCAGGGTATAAGATTGCAATAACAGGGTGGAGATCTTTAAAATAAAATTTAAAATTTTCTTTTTCCAATATATCTCGCAATGCTATATAGGGTTGACCTTGCTTTATTTTTCGGAAGTTCTTCTAGTACTAGAAAGGCTTTTTGCAAGTACCGATCACTTATTTGGACAGATTTCTCAATAACTCCAGACGAAAGAATCATTTCTAAAACCGGCTCTATATCACCAGCTGTTGTATCGATTGAAATTTTTTCAATTTCCTTTTTAATAGATGAATTTTCAAGAGCAAACAACACAGGTAAAGTGATATTTCCTTGTAAGAGATCACTTCCAACCGGTTTACCGAGCTCCTCTGCGGTAGAGGTAAAATCTAAAATGTCATCTGTAATTTGGAATGACATGCCAACATAGTAACCAAACCAGTATAATTTCTTATGAATTTCTTCAGATGTCCCTGAGGAAATTGCTCCTAATTGACAGCTTACAGCAATTAAAAGCGCCGTCTTACGCTTTATTCTTCTTAAATATGTACGAAGTGATTGGTCAAATCGATATTTGTCTTTAATTTGCTCAATCTCACCAAGACATACATCTACTATGGCTTGTGATAAGATTTTATGAGCTAAAGTATTATCAATATTTGTCATCATTTCAAGTGACCTTGCCAGTAGATAATCCCCAGTATACATAGCAATTCGGTTATCCCATTTTGCTTTTACAGTTGGTTGACCTCTTCTCAGTTCAGCATCATCAATAACATCATCATGAACAAGTGAAGCCATATGTATTGTTTCTAACGTAACGGCTACATGTTTAACTCTGTTAATATCATAGTTTCCGAACATAGAAGACAGCAGAACAAACACCGGCCGAATTCGTTTACCACCTGCTTTTAGAAGTTCTAAATTCGCTTCCCGCAATAAAGGGTATTCTGAAACTGCCGTTTTCTCTAATTCTTGTTCAATTATATTAAGGTCATTATTTAAAAAAGAGTACATTGCTTTTAATTTCATACGTTTTCACCTTAAACTCCGATTCATTGTTATGTATAAAGAGGACCCTATAATAATGAATGACCACTACAGAAAAGTGGTCATACCCCTCATTTTTATCTACGTTCTTCTTTTTCCTTAACACCAAGATGCATCGCTGCAACACCGCCTGTAAAGGCCTTAACTTGAACATCGTTGAAGCCTGCTTCTTTAAACATAGCTGCTAGTTCAGTCATTCCAGGGAAATCACGTGCAGATTCCTGAAGCCATGAGTACTCATTATAGCTTTTCGCAAAAATTTTCCCAAATAGTGGCATGATATAGCGGAAATACAAATTGAAGAATTGCTTAAATACCGGCAGAGTTGGTTTGGATGTTTCTAAACAAACTGCCTTTCCACCTGGTTTTAATACTCGATTCATTTCCTTCAATACTTGCATGTAATCCGGAACATTCCGTAGACCAAATCCTATCGTCACAAAATCAAAACTATCATCTTCAAAAGGAAGTTGCATAGCATTGCCATGAATTAATCTTACATTTTGCAATCCCAGCTGTTCTACCTTCTGTTGACCAACCTTCAACATATTTTGGCTAAAGTCCAGACCTGTTACACTTCCTTTTGGACCAACTGCATCAGCTAGGGCAATGCTCCAGTCTGCTGTACCACAACAAACGTCTAATGCTGAATGTCCTTTTTTAACATTCATTCGTTTCATTGTTTCTTTTCGCCATGCTTTATGGCGCTGGAAGCTAATGACAGAATTCATTTGATCATAATTTTCATAAATTTTCTCAAAAACTCCATGGACTCTTTCTTCTTTCGACTGACCCATACTTATAACCCTTCTTCCACTGTCTTTTTCTCATTTAAAATGCAATCGTGAAAACGGATTGAATGAAGACGATCCAATAAAAGATCTCTATAGCCAGGTCCTCTTAGAAATGCTGTAGGAAGGTGTGAAATCGATTTATCAAAATACATATTACACGCATCTGTTAAATAGCTTATTGAAAATTGACTTCGTTTTAACCCTCTAATAAGTTGAGATTTCTCATGAGATAGTCTTTTATATGTTAAGAAATCTATACTAAATGCCTTAAGAGAATTAAGTTTGAAATGATCGGCTATATGTTGAAATAGGCTTGTTTCAACAATTTGAAGACTATTCATCATAGAGATCAATTTCAAATTATGATCATGATATAGTCTGATTTTATGTTCATTAATCTCCTTAATTGCCATTGCTAACGTTCGAACCATTTTGATATCGCCTATTTCGGAAAGCAATAAATAATATAATCCACTAAAGTAATCACCAGCTAAGACTATTAGTTGTCTTTGTATAAACTCTTCGGAATTAATAGTGAGATTGGTTGAAACATCATCATGTGTATCAAGGGCAATTTGAACAAGTATAGCCGTCAATATATAGCTTCTCCTTACTTCTTCTGAAAGGTCTATCTCATCAAAAATCGCACATAGCAGTAGCAATTTATCTTCATCAATCTTGGGTGAAGGTAAATGCTTGACTAAAAAAGGATGTTCGAGCTTCTCCTCTAAATCTTTCTTCAATTTAGCTAAATGTACTTCTAAGTCCTGCAAATATATCACCCTTGTCCCCAATTTAACATTTTATCTCTATACTACTCACTAGCCTTCTCTTCTTATATAGACATTACTTGGCTAGTAAGAAACTGCATATGTGGAAAAGGGGACAAATTTAAAACTCATTTTCTATGACCTCTACTCCACTGTTATACGGTTTCAAACATTTATTTATCATCTTGTACTATGTTATTAATAAATTTAAACAAATTCAATTATAGCATAATCCAAATTTATTTTTCATTTTAAATATGGTATTCCTATAATCATTATGAGATTAGAGTGTACAGTACGCCTGCTCCCACCATCATTGCACGATCTAATATTTTTTATTAAATGTATGAACGATCAAAAGGCGAGCGTCTCCAAAACAATCACCTTAATCTCACTCTTCACCTAACACGATATAATCGGAGAACTATTTACGAGAATCACTTTCCAATTCCCCAATAGCCGTTTGAATTTGTGCTTTTCCTCGTATTTTAATAGCTGAAGTATGTTCTGTGAATTGGGCAATCATCACTTCACCTTTATCCAGCTTTTCGGAGTGGTGAAATCTTGTATCAGAGCCCCTTGTTAAGCCAATAACATGCACACCGTCTTCAATTGCCTTAATAACTACAAAATCATTTTTTTGATTCATACTTGCACCTGCCTGTTTTTACAGTTTAACTATATATTCTATTATACATTATACCATTTTCTAATAGAGAAAACTCATAAAAATGTTTATTGAATAAATGAGCTGAACTATCTCTTTAAACTATCCCTTAATAAGTGAGAGCACTTCTGACCTAGATGCTTCATCAGTCCGAAAAATTCCTCTTACTGCTGATGTAACTGTCTGTGATCCAGGTTTCTTCACACCTCTCATTGTCATACACATATGTTCCGCTTCAATGACAACCATAACTCCGTGAGGTTCAAGTGAACTCATTATGGATTCAGCAATAGTTGAAGTTATTCTTTCTTGTAGTTGAGGCCTTTTTGCAACAGCCTCTACAGCTCGAGCAAGTTTACTTAACCCTGTTACCTTTCCACCTTTAGGAATATAGGCAATATGCGCTTTACCAAAAAAAGGAACTAAGTGATGCTCACACATTGAGTAAAATGGGATATCCTTGACCAATACAAGCTCTTCATGATCTTCTCCAAAAATTGTTTTAAAATGTTCACTAGGATCTTCGCCCAAGCCGCTAAATACTTCAGCATACATCTTAGCCACCCTTTTAGGTGTGTCTACTAATCCTTCTCTGGACGGATCTTCTCCAATTGCTTCAAGTATTAAAGTAACAGCTTTTTCAATTTTTTCATGATCTACTTGCACCATCCCTTTAGCCTCCTGATCATTTATTTGATTCAGATTCTAGCATATTCATCATATGAAAAGCAAAATAAGACTAGACGAACAGTTCTGTTTCAGATACCAAAAACCATAATTAAAATTGATCATATTTACTAAATTCAATCCAAATGAAAAGCCCCTTATAAAAAGGGGCTTTCTTAAAGAAGCTTGTATGTAATAGTCATTACATGACAAATCAACTTATTTTCCTGCAACAGCGTCTTTAAGTGCTTTACCTGGTTTGAAAGCAGGCACCTTGCTTGCAGCAATTTCAATCTCTTCACCAGTTTGTGGGTTACGACCTTTACGAGCCGCACGCTCACGAACTTCAAAGTTACCGAAACCGATAAGTTGTACTTTATCACCATCTTTTAGTGCATCTAAA
The DNA here is from genome assembly GCF_903166545.1 of Metabacillus schmidteae. NCBI lineage: Bacteria > Bacillati > Bacillota > Bacilli > Caryophanales > Bacillaceae > Metabacillus > Metabacillus schmidteae. The sequence continues at coordinate 3,698,069 of NZ_CAESCH010000001.1, forward strand.
ATTGTATCGAAAACAGCATCAACTGCTTTAGTTGCGTCTTTTTTAGATAATTCACTAGCTTCTGCTACTGCGTTGATAAGTTCTGTTTTATTCATGCCTTTCACCTCCTCCCAAAGGGATGGAACTCTTATTAGTCTTCATTTCTTCACAGTTTTCATCAATTGTATACATGATAGTTCATGATTTGTTAGCAACACGCTTATCTTAAACGATTTTTCTACATAATTCAATCATTTTCATCATGATGATTGGATATTTAGGAAGAATTGACCAATAGAGAAAAGAATTTCTGTAAAAAGATTAACATAATCATTCAGGCGAATCAAGTAGAAACAAAATAAAAAACCAATGATATCAAGGCTTATCACTATTTTCACGAGCGTTTGTTCCTATTTCTGGATAAATCACTCTTAAAACTGAAGAAAAAACTAATTTTCTTGTGATGGTATTTAGGCAGATTTCATAATTTCTGATTGTAACAATTTAATACATTCTTTCTGAAGGAATAAAAAAAGACCCCTTATACAGAGGTCAAATCATTATAAAATGATTGCAATTAATCCACCGGAACCTTCATTGATAATTCTTTCAAGTGTTTCTTTTAATTTATATCTTGCATTTTCCGGCATTAACGAAAGTTTTGCCTGGATTCCTTCTCGAACGATTGAACTTAAGCTTCTCCCAAATATATCTGAATTCCAAATTGATAATGGATTATCTTCAAAGTCCTGCATTAGATATCGTACAAGTTCCTCTGACTGCTTCTCTGTTCCAATAATCGGAGCAAACTCTGATTCCACATCAACTTTAATCATATGGATAGAAGGTGCAACAGCTTTCAATCTTACTCCAAACCTGGAACCCTGGCGGATAATTTCAGGCTCATCTAAACTCATATCAGCTAATGCAGGTGCTGCAATACCATATCCTGTCTGCTTAACCATTCGCAACGCATCAGCCACTTGATCATATTCAGCCTTTGCATAAGCAAAATCCTGCATTAATTGAAGTAAATGATCCTTTCCACGTATTTCGACTCCTACAACCTCTTTTAGGATTTGATCATATAAATCATCAGGAGCATATAAATCAATTTCTGCTATACCTTGACCCATCTCAATCCCAGCTAAACTAGCACGGTTAATGAAGTCATATTCACTAAACTGCCCAACAACTCGATCAACATCTCTTAATCTCTTAATATCTTTTACTGTATCTTTAACTGCCTCTTGATAGCTCTGCCTTAACCAATGATCCTCTCTTAATACCATAACCCAGCTAGGCAGGTTCACATTTACCTCTAATACCGGGAACTCATATAAAGATTCTCTAAGAACATTGATTACATCTGTTTCTCTCATGCTCTCAACGCTCATTGCTAATACAGGGATATCATATTTCTCATTTAATTCTTGACGAAGGGATTCTGTTTCAGGGTGATGCGGGTGTACCGTGTTAATAATCATAATAAACGGTTTACCGACTTCTTTTAACTCTTCAATAACCCGTGCTTCAGCTTCTAAATAGTCTCTGCGCGGAATATCTCCGATAGAACCATCTGTAGTGATAACACAGCCTAGAGTAGAGTGCTCTTGAATAACTTTACGTGTTCCAATTTCTGCTGCTTCATGAAATGGTATAGGCTCTTCGTACCATGGTGTATTAATCATTCGAGGGCCATTTTCATCCTCATAACCTTTAGCACCAGGAACTGTGTAGCCGACACAATCTACTAATCTAATATTGACATCAAGTCCTTCATCAACATGGATGGAAACAGCTTGATTAGGGACAAATTTCGGCTCAGTTGTCATGATGGTTTTACCAGCAGCACTTTGCGGTAATTCATCTTGAGCTCTTGCTTTGTCAGATTCATTGTCAATGTTAGGTAGTACGACTAATTCCATGAATTTTTTAATAAAAGTAGATTTACCTGTTCGTACTGCACCAACTACTCCTAAATATATATCGCCACCGGTTCGTTCAGCGATATCCTTGAAAATATCTACTTTTTCCAAGTGATCCCCTCCCGATCATACAATTTGGGATAAAGCTTATCCGTTTTCTTATAGGACACTATATATGTATGACATTGTCCTATTTATTTATGACTTTGTTTCCAAATTTTTTTCAACTATCGCCTTATTGTGTTTAAGTTAAAAAGCGAAAAAGAAAACCCTTCTTTTAGAGTTTATTCTCTTAAGAAGGGTTCATGACTAAATTTTTCATTTATTTGTTTCTATAAGAAACATAGGCTCTCCCTTACTATCTATTGTATATGGAAGAGAATAGGCAGGCACGAATTGATATTCTCTAACTAATATCCCTCTAATATCGTCACCTTGTTTATAGTTGTTGTTTCCATGATCTTGTAGCGCTTGGTTCAGGTCAATTCGATAATCAACATAAATTTGTGCATCTTTATCAATAACTAATGGCAATAGTTCTCCAGAATAAGGACTCTCAACCATCGGATCTTCTTTATAACCAAGTTTTTCATAATCTAATGTATAAATTTCATTTGTAATAACATCTTTAAATGGAGGATATCCATTTGCCTGTCGATAAACATTCAGCTTCACATTAAGCTCGTGAATTTCCTCAGCCATTCTTAAATCAATTAATTTAACCTTTGGATCCTCTTCTACATCAACTAAGACATATTGATAAATTCCGCCAGTTTCATAAGCAGTACCGGGTGGCTCGGCCATATATTTTGGAATTAAAGCAGAAAAATCTATCGGATACTTTTGATAAATTGGCGTTGACATGTCTCTTGTTTTAATTGGCAATAAACCATTTGTATCTTGTTGATATTGATCAATTGAGGTTTGTACTGCCTGTATTTGATCATTATAAGGTATGGTATTTTTTTGAAGCCTTTCTTCAGGATATAAGCATCCTGTCAATAAGAAACAGCTTACTATTATTAAGAGTGTATTTGACAACTTCATAGTCAATAACTTCCTTTTAACATATATTTATTCTGAAACAGGTCCTGTAAATACGACAAATATAATAATAATTCCTGCTAGAATCATAAAGATGTAGGCTAAAATTGTTACTATTGCTTTAAATAAACCTTTCAGCTTAAAACGACTAAAATAAATAAGTATGATCGAGATAAACATAAATCCCATTGATGCAAATGAAATCCACATCTTCATTAACGCCGGACTCATCTTATTCCTCCTTTTGACAACGCTTAATACAACCGCCTTACAACAACTTTAAACGATATGATCACTTGTCCAATATGTAAGATATGACTAATAAATGGTGCACTTTTACACAGTTACCATTTTACAGACTCACCGTCGATTATATTATACTTCTAATTGCTTGTCCAAAAATCCCGTAAATTCTAATATGTACAACACTGAACTTTTTCATTACAGTAAAAATTTTTAGCGTTGCCATGTTAAATTTGCATAGCCTTCATATTTAATAATATTTTGACAGAAAAAAACTGAAGTAAAGAGGGGACGAACTTTACTTCAGCACATGGTAAACGACTAAATAGTACCCAACAATAAGAACAACTCTAATTTGACTACGATGCATTTTATGCGGAAGAAGAAGCTTTTGTATCCTCTAATGCCTATTATAGCCACTAATCTTTCCTATTTTCGGTTAATGAACTGGCTTTTTAGGAACCTGAGTTTCAAAACCTGCAATCCACTTTATGCAAGCAGTAAATACCTTATAGGATAATATGTTTCTTTGTTTTGTTTCTTGGTATTTTATGCAAAATCATTGACAATTGTCACATCAATAATTATCGATTTTCCATAATATTCACAAGATCTTCCATTTCATGAGTCTTTACACGTGCCATTAAGGCATCAACTGCTTCCTTAGGTGCTTTTCCATTAAAAAGAACATCATATAAAGCTTCAGTTATCGGCATTTTTACATCATACTTTCTTGCTAATTGAAAGCCGGCCTTTGTTGTTCTAACACCTTCAACAACCATACCCATATTTGTAAGTACTTCCTCAAGATTATGGCCTTTGCCCAGCAAATTACCTGCACGCCAGTTTCTTGAATGAACGCTTGTACAAGTAACAATTAAATCACCAATTCCAGTTAATCCGGAAAATGTGAGAGGATTCCCTCCCATCTTGCTTCCCAGGCGAGCAATTTCAGCTAAACCACGAGTGATAAGTGCTGCTTTGGCATTATCTCCGTAACCGAGTCCGTCGGTAATTCCTGCTGCCAATGCTATTATGTTCTTTAGAGCTCCGCCTATTTCAACACCAATAATATCAGGGTTCGTGTAGACTCTGAAGTTTTGATTAATAAAAAGATCCTGTATGTATTCAGCTGCCTTCATATTATTTGATGAGGAAGTTACTGTTGTAATATGTCTTTGGCTCACTTCTTCCGCATGACTCGGACCTGAAAGTACCACAACATCTCTTAATAGGTCCTCACGCATTTCCAGTTCAATAATTTCAGAAATTCTAAGTAAAGTATCCGGTTCAATCCCTTTGCTTACATGTACAATTGTGACAGGTTCCTTTAAGACCTCTTGCATATCTTTCAATACATCTCTAATCGCTTTTGTCGGAACAGCTAACACGACTGTTTTAACATCCTTCAAGCTTTCTTGAAGATTAGAATATCCTTCAATATTAGTCGGAAGTTCTACACCTGGTAAATACTTTTCATTCTTTTTTGTAGCATTAATCTCTTTAATTAATTCAGGACGATGGCCCCATATTCTAACATGATGTCCATTATCAGCTAACACAATAGCAAGTGCTGTTCCCCAGCTACCTGCACCTAATACTGTTATTTGTTCCATAATTTCACGCCCTTTATCTGAAAATTAATGACTCGATCCAAAGACACAGTGGGGCATGTTGAAAATATTGAACATTTCTTCAACATGGACTATGTCAGTTTAGATAATGGATCAATTATTTTCTTTCTCTAGCAAAGATCTTGATTGGCGTCCCATCAAACTCGAAAGCTGCTCTGATTCTGTTTTCTAAAAATCGCTCATATGAAAAATGCATTAATTCCGGATCGTTAACAAATACAACAAAAGTAGGCGGTTTTACAGCCACTTGAGCAGTATAGAAGATCTTTAATCGTTTCCCCTTATGTGTAGGTGTTGGGTTCATTGCAACAGCATCCATCACGACATCATTTAACACATTTGTTTGTACACGTCTTGAGTGATTTTCACTAGCTAGTATAATGTGTGGCATTAATGTATGGATTCTTTTTTTCGTTTTTGCAGATAAGAAGACGATTGGAGCGTAGTCTAAAAACTTAAAATGATCACGTATATTCGCCTCAAATTCCTTCATTGTTTTTTCATCTTTTTCAACAGCATCCCATTTGTTTACGACAATAACTACAGCCTTGCCTGCTTCATGAGCGTATCCAGCGATATGCTTGTCCTGTTCAATGATTCCTTCTTCTCCATTTATTACTACCAATATAACATCTGAACGATCAATTGCTTTTAAAGCTCGTAAAACACTATATTTCTCGGTCGTTTCATATACTTTCCCTTTTTTTCTCATACCCGCTGTATCGATAATTACAAATTCTTGTCCTTCATATTTATAGATTGTATCAATTGCATCCCTAGTCGTTCCTGCAATATCACTAACAATTACTCGGTCTTCTCCTAAAATCGCATTAACAAGGGAAGATTTCCCTACATTTGGCCGTCCAATTAAAGAAAACTTTATTGTCGTTTCATCATAATCATCTGACCCCATATTTTTGAAATGCTTAGCTACTTCATCTAATAAATCTCCCAATCCTAAGCCATGTGATCCTGAAATTGGAAAAGGTTCTCCAAAGCCTAATGAATAAAAATCATAAATATTTGCGCGCATTTCCGGGTTATCGACCTTGTTAACTGCTAAAACGACCGGTTTATTTGAACGATATAAAATTTTTGCAACCTCTTCGTCTGCTGCAGTTACTCCTTCTCGCACATTTGTTAAAAACACAATCACATCGGCTTCTTCAATGGCAATTTCAGCTTGATGTCGTATTTGTGCTAAAAAAGGTTCATCACCAATATCAATTCCACCTGTATCAATTATGTTAAATTGATAATTTAACCATTCACCGGAACTATAGATTCTATCTCTAGTAACACCTGGTATATCCTCAACGATTGAAACACGTTCACCGACTATTCGATTAAAGATTGTTGACTTTCCTACGTTCGGTCTTCCTACAATTGCTATTACTGGTTTTGCCATACAATACACCTTCCCTAACTAAATAAACTCATTTTGCAAATAAGTGCAACATTATGGTGATGTTACCTATACAAAAGTTTAATAAAATCTTTCATCTAACATGAGACTCTCTCTATCTCAAACTAAACAACGAAACTCTATATATGTAGTCATTAGCTTATTTTTCAAATAATAAACTATCACTTCAATGCAAAATAGGCTCTTATTAAAAAACGGCTCTCGCCACTTCATTTGAAATAAGACTCTTTCTTCAATTTAATCCTTCAGACTGATCTTATAAAAGAAACCCTTCTAATTATTAAGAAGGGCTTAACTTTTATATATTATCAAACATTTCCTTAAATCACAACTTAGTGTTTGACGATGACATACATATCATCACCAATACCGTGTGCGATGCCATCTAATATTGCTTCAAGGTTTTTAGCATAGAAATTCATCTCTTCAGTTGTTTTACATATAAAAATTGCTGTCCCACCTGCTGCCTTTGTTTTATCTGTTGTTATAATGGCAAGTATATATTTTTCAATCGCACTCATTATTCCCCTCCTCGACGATTTGATTTCGCTTCAGACGGCATTCTAATTGCATTTTCAAGGGTCGGTACATTTCCAATAACGCGAATAGCTTTATCAACATCATGGTCTTGTGGTAAAACAAATACTCCAAGGCGGCCATCTCCGAGATCCCGTTTCGCTAATGGAACTAATGATGGTTCTCCAGAGTCCCGAACAACACCCAACGCAGTTGAAACATCATGTAATATCGCTTGACGTTGACCTAGATTCGCAATCGTCGTTCGAGAATTTTCATTTTTGGGTGTTAAAACAAAACCCATTCCATATTTAAGTACTGCTTTTTGTTTATCAGGTATCCCTATATTCATAATATAAATATTATCTACAAATAAACCTGCACCTTCAAAATGGGGCTCAACAAATTCAATATCTACAAGGTCCTTCATTCTACTACCTGACATCAATTTACGACATATCAAAAAACAAACGATCCCAACAATAATAGCTGCATATACATTAATGACTAAATAGGCAAAGGTCGTTAAAAGTGATGTGAAAATAACTAGGTAGTTTCTACTTTCAAATGCTATAGCAATTCCTTCAATATATGTATTTCCTCTTGGGACCAGCTCATATTCATCTAATACAGTCAGCGTGTTTCTTTCCATATTCCTGACATCCCGAAATTGTGATGCAGCAAGAGTCAAAAACGTGATTGCCGTAAAATCTTCCTCCATAATAGAAGGTACAGCAACTGTACCAAGACCTGCAGCAATAAACCCCAATGCTATGTGAATAATTTTCCCATGTAAATATGTTGGATATTGCCGGTAATCAGTTCTTAACATATGAAGCCTTGTAAGAACTCCTACTATGACACCAAAGAAAACTGGTAAAGTGTATTCATTCATTTTATCCTTGTTTCTCCTTTGTTGTTTTTTGCAACTTTCCTATAGAGTTCTCCATCATAATAGTAAGATGTTGTACAGCACTCCATAAAAAGATGATGAGACAGCCAATTGACAACATATCTAAAAAGGATTGTGTTCCAAATGTTAATACATCATGAAATTGTCCCAGAACGATCCAATATAGACATTCTCCTTGACACAGGGAAATTACGTACAAAGAAAATCGTTCAATAGAAGTACGTCCTAAATAAATCGCTAATATACTTATGATAAAGCCAATAATAAAACGAACATCAAAAATAAACCAAACTGGATCATAAATTCTAAATAACATAATACCTGAATAAGCAAAGGTGAGTGATAAACTCGTTAAATAAAATGAAACCAATTTTAACTTATTAAGATTTACAGCCAGATAATATCCTAAAAATAAAAAAAACAATAATGTCATATTGATGGAATAAGTAGAAATAACTAAATACCACTTACTTAATAAAATCGAAATTAAAATAAAAATACTCACTGTTAAACGTTTTTTATTTTTATCCATCATAAATGTTGTGAAGATCCAAACCAACCACATGATCCAATAAAAAAAGATACCTTCCATCTCACTCCTCCTACTATTCCCATTATGTCTATTTCTCATTATGTTTAATCGAATATTAGAAAAAAATAGTAGGCATGAATGAACGAAAAAAAACAAAAAATGAAATATAACGATTAAAGGGGGAAATAAAATGGGTAAAGACCGTCAAGAAAAAAAATTAAGGGAAAGTAAACACGTAGAATCTGATCGAGATCAATCATTAAATTATCCAGGAGCAACAACTTTAGAAGGTCCTGAAGCAGCACGAAAACGTAATAAATAGATTAAAAAAGGAGAACCTTATATAAAATAGGTTCTCCTCAGACTGTTGACAAACGCTCGCTTTCTTCGTTACTCACCTTGCTGCGGTGTGCTCATTACCACCCCCGGTAACTCCGCTCCTCACAAGGCTTCGTGCCTCGAAAGCAAGCGTTAGCAATCAGTCTGAGGGGCTAGCAATGTTACTTTGTCTACATTTTGATGAGAACCTTATATAAAATAGGTTCTCCTCTTACTTTGTTTATCTTTGACTATATTTTGTGGTATTAATACCTCTTTCGGTTAACCAATGATGTGTTTGACCGGTAATAACTAATGGTGCATGTTTGAGTTCATATGTATTCCTTACACCAAGAGCTGTCATAATAAGGATTAGATCTTCTTCTATTTCTTTTATTTCCTGGACTAAATCTTCATATCCTTTTTCTATAAAGATTTTTAAGAAATGACCAGCTACACCTACCATTGATGAACCTAATGCAATTGCTTTTGCTACATCAAGAGCTGATTGAATTCCTCCTGAACCGATAATAGATATATCTTTGTTAAAACTATGTATTTCAGCGATTGATGCTGCAGTTGAAATACCCCAAGAGTTAAAATAAGATAGAACCCGTTGCCTGCGAAGATTTTCTATTTTTGAAAAATTTGTACCTCCATAGCCTCCAATATCAATCGCTGAAATGCCAGCTTCGTGTAATTTAGAAGCCATTTCACGATTCATCCCAAAGCCAACCTCTTTTACAATAACAGGTACAGAAATATTTTTAGTGATGCTTTCAATTCTTTTTAACGCATCTTTAAAGTCACGGTCACCCTCAGGCATCACAAGTTCTTGAACAACATTTAAATGTATTTGCAAGGCATTTGCCTCAAGCATGTCGACTGCAATTTTCACTTGGTCAATGGTTGCCTCACTTCCAAGGTTCGCCAGAATTATCCCCTTAGGATTCACCTTTCTCATAATTTCATATGAAGGTCGCTCCCCTTTGTCTTTTATAGCGGACATTTGGGAACCAACAGCTACTGCAATACCTGTTTCACCTGCAGCCATCGATAGTGCTTCATTTATAATCCTTGTATCTTCGCCACCGCCGCCTGTCATCGCATTTATTAAAAGAGGCGAACTTAGAGTAAGTTCGCCAATTTGGGTTGATAAATCAATATCGTTAACAGACAAATTTGGTAAGCTCTGATGAACAAAGGTTATATCTTCGAGTCCATTTGTAAGTTCTTGTCCTGTAGACAAGGCATGTTGAATATGCTCAATTTTTCTCTCTGCTCTTTTACTCACCTTTATCACCGTTTATTTTAGTTTTTTTAGTTGATCTCCAATCATCTCTCCTAATTGGAAACCGGAAGATGAATCTTCTTGAGACTGATATTGAATAACGTCTTCATCCGTAGCTTTCGTCGCTTCTTCAAGCTCACGAATACTTAATGAAATTCTTTGCTCAGATTCATTAATATCTAAAACTTTCACTTTAACTTCCTGATTTTCTTCTAATACTTCGTGTGGTGTGCCAATGTGTTTGTTAGAGATTTGCGAAATATGTACAAGTCCCTCTACTCCAGGAAGTATCTCAACAAATGCACCAAAAGAAACTAAACGTCTCACAACACCGTCTACTACATCACCAATTTGGACTTTTTCTTTAATATTGGCCCATGGTCCAGGTAATGTTTCTTTGATTGATAAAGAGATTCTTTCATTATCGCGATCAACTGAAAGTACCTTTACAGATACATTTTGTCCTTCTTGTACAACATCAGATGGCTTATCAATATGCTGATGTGATAATTGAGAAATATGCACTAAACCATCAATACCGCCGATATCTACAAACGCTCCAAAATCAGTTAAGCGTTGAACAGTTCCATCAATTGTGGAACCAACTTTAATAGAATCTAAAACTTCAGATTTTTTCTCACTTTGCTCTTTTTCAATAACTGCTCGATGTGATAAAATCACTCGATTCTTCTCTTTGTCTAATTCTACTACGATAAGAGAAAGAGTTTTTCCCATATATTCTGAGAAATCTTCTACGAAGTGTGCTTCTACTAAAGATGCAGGAATAAACCCTCTTACTCCTAAATCAACGACAAGACCGCCTTTTACGACATCCTTTACATCAGCATGAAATACTTCTTTTGTTTCGTATTTTTTTACAAGTTCATCCCATGCCTTTTCTGCATCAATTGCTCGTTTGGATAAAACTAATGCTTCTTCCTCAACTTTTAATACTTTTAATTCAAGTTCATCATTTTCGCTTATGACATCAGAAGCTTTTTCAACATGTAGGCTTGAAAGCTCACTGATTGGAATGATACCGGAATGCTTACAATTTTCAATTTCTACAATTACCTGTTTTTCCTCGACTTTTGTTACGATTCCTTTAACAACATCACCAACTTCAGGTGTATCAACTTGAACACTGTTTAAATCTTCTACCATTTCAATTACCTCCTTGTCAAAACCTGAGCGACTTTTGATTAACTTTATGTAAGATTTCATTTTATTTATAAATAAAAGAGTTTTCCTCCCCCTAAAAATAAAATGAAAAATCCCTTCATTTTAAACTTCTAATAAATGATACTTTTTGTCAAGCAAGAAGTCTTCAATTCCTTTACTTTTGAAGTAGTTTATTTATTTCTTCCATAATAATACTTGTCATTTCTTCAGCATTTATTTTTTTCTCGCGATATTCTTCCATGTTTATAGGTTTACCATAAACAACCCGTAGAGTGCGAAAAGATTTATATGGTCCAATTATAGCACATGGAACAACAGCAGCAGTAGACCGAAGTGCAAAGAATCCAGCACCAGCTTGTCCTTTTCCCAGTTTTCCATCTTTACTCCTTGTTCCCTCCGGAAACACCCCTAATACATGACCCTCTTTTAACACTTTAAGACCTGCCCGGATTGCTTCACGGTCTCCTCCACCGCGCTTCACAGGAAAAGTTCCAAAGTTGGTTAATAATTGCTTTAATACCGGTACTTTAAAAAGTTCTGCTTTCGCCATAAATAATACTTTTCTTGGCGCAGTTACTCCAACTACCGGAGGATCAAAATTACTTATGTGATTTGTACAAAGTAATACTCCACCTTCTTTGGGAAAGTGCTCCAATCCCTCAACTTTAATACGATATGTTGGTTTTAATAAGCCTGCAACAACTGACCTTGCAAAAGGATATAATGACACGATATCAAAGCCTTTCTTCTATATAGTCTTCTATTTTTTTTACGACCTGTTGAATAGATAAAGCAGTGGTGTCAAGTTCTATTGCATCCTCTGCCTTTTTTAGAGGTGCAATCTCTCTTTCAGAATCAAGCTTATCACGATTCGCAATTTCTTGTTTAAGTTGTTCAAGATTTGATTCATATCCTTTTTTTACATTTTCATCATGTCGTCTTTTAGCTCTTTCTTCAACAGAAGCCCTTAGAAAGATTTTAAGTTCAGCTTCAGGTAGTACATGGGTACCTATATCTCGGCCATCCATTACTACACCACCTTCTGAAGCAAGGAGGCGCTGACGCTTTAACATTTCTTCCCTCACTAATGGGTGCATGGCAACATATGAAACATGATTTGTTACTTCATTTGTACGAATCACTTCTGTAACATCCTCGGTATTCACTTTAACAATTTGTCCATTGTCAGATGGAAAAAGCTCAATTGTAATTTGTGACAGCACATCGGCTACTTGCTGCTCATTTCTTAAATCCACACCTTCTTGTAATGCTTTATACGTTAGCGCACGATACATCGCACCAGTATCTATATATATATATGAGTAATCTTCTGCTATTATTTTTGCAACTGTACTTTTTCCTGCTGCAGCTGGTCCATCAATTGCAACAGATATTTTTTTCAATGTCATTGTTTCCTCCAAATAGGTTTTTAGTCTAGTAGTTTCTTGTTAGTATCAATAGTACATATTTGGCAACCCTTTACTACTATTCTTAAGATTTTTATGAAATCTTTGTTTAATTACTAGCTATCATTTTTAACTATATCTCCAAAATCTTCATATAAAAAATAACAAATAAATGAAGCAGGTCAAGGTCACCTGCATCTGTTTATTGACTAAATGTTTCCAGCCACTCAGTTATAGTCATTTTATTTACACCTTCATATTGAACAACGCGAGAAAGGTAAGGTTGTACATGAGAATTTTGTATTAATAGCTGTGCACAAACCAGTGCTATAAATTGGATAACTATTAATTTAATTAATATGCGTTCAACTCGTTCCAATACGATTCAACTCCGGCATTTTCTTACTAGTATGGTTAAAAATACCGAGTATTATTCTTCAATAAGCCCTTTTCTACGCAATTGAATTTGTTGATTAAAACAAAATTGAAGTAAAATTTGTCTTGTCTCTTCATTTATATCAAGAAATTGGATTGGAGCCTTTACGAATAGCTCATGATCTCCTGGCATGATTCGAATAATCTTCCCCTTAACCTTTATGTATTCCATTTGATCTTTATGAAAGGGAAGAGCAAACCAAATCATAATTTCTTGATCTTTTTTTAGTTTTGTTGTTTTAGGAAGAAGAAGAGCTGTCCCACCGGCACTTATATCTGAAGTTACAGCTGTAAAAGCTTCAAATTCATTCTCTTTTGGATGTATAGCAACATCTAAGTTCGTATTAATTCTAACAAACTGTCTTCTTTGTATACGGATAAGCTGATTATCACCAGGATATGTTAATGAAATCATTGGAATATTTTCCTTTGATCGACCTGTAACTTCTGTTTGAAATCGATATACATTATCGTTAGTTACAAAAGAAGCATTTAACTCAGTTCCAATAATTAAAAAAGCTGTACGGCCTGTTTCTAGGTTAATGGGATAATCAATAAAAAGCTTATTACCTTTTCTTTCAACAAGCTTACATTTTAATCTTTCTAATTTTTCACCTTTTGTTTCTAAAGTAATGACATCCCCAATTTTCAGCACATTATCACTCTTTCTAAGTACTCTCTTTCTTATTAAAGCATGGACAATACCGTTGCGCAAGAGACAATTCAATATTAAACTTTTGTTTGGTATCGGTTTTGAATCACAAAATAATACTTCTTAAAATGTAATAAAACACGAGGAAGATACACCACTTTTTTTAAAAATGGGTATCCTCCTCATGTTTTATATTTCTTGAAAAATCGGCTCCGGATTTTTCAACATTTCCACTTTTTCTTCTGTGTTATTATCAGCATTAATAAAGATTCGATACGTATCATTCTCAATCGTTCCTAAAAATTCATAACAGAGAACTTCCTCACCAAACTCATTTAAAATGAGCGCTAGACGATCTTCGTGAACTTCAAGACTTGGGTTGAGCATTTTCGAAGCTTCTGCCTTTGAAATCTTCGGTTTTGTAATTTCCCGCTGTTTGTGTGCAGCAAGGTAGTCTCTTGCTGAAAAACCAATTACCTCACCATTGTCCAAAGCTACTTTCATTCGTATCGAATCCGGGTAGACTCTTACACCATCAATAATAGATACAAATGTGAAAACACCAACATTATCATATTGTGCACTTTCAAATAGATCTAAATCTTCAAAACCGTGTTTTTTTAGAAAATCACTTGCATGTTCAGTAGCTTGATTAAGACTTATTTCTTTCTTTTTTATTTCTCTATTTTGAACTAAGTAAATTGGATATCCGCCTTTTTTTGTAATATCCATATTAATATCAACTTTCTGCTCTTTATCATCCATTGACACGCTATAAAACCCAAAATCTGAACCTTCGCCATTTTCGGTTACTTTAATATCGGCTACCTCATTTTCAACAAACTTCTTAGCGACTGCTTCCGCTTCTTTTTTACTTATTTCTTTACCTTCCAGCTTTTCAAAGCCGGCGTCAGTCTTCATCGATGTTTTTGTTGCACCAAAATCAGCTTCAGAGTAGCTTTCCACATTTTTTTCAACTGTTTTGAGACCATCAATAATTGTGTTGTCCGCTTGTTTTTGTCCTGATGCTAATGCAAGTTCAACATCCATCCACCTTAAATTATTGTTTAGTACAAGGTTTTGGACATTACGTAACTCTTTCTGAATATCAGCTGCATTTGTATACATAGATTTTAGCGTTTCATATTCTTTTTCTGTTAAAGGATCTTTTTCAAGATCACGAACAGCTGCACGATAACTAAAATCACTTATTCCTGCTAAAAACTCTTCAGTCTTGTTAAATGGCATTAGTGCTAATGGTAGTTGTCCAACATCAGATTGTGCTTCAGACGTAATTCTCCATACATCAGCTAGTGCCGGTGACAAGGACTTTCTTGAATTCATTGCCAGAGTAGCACCTATTTTGTCATGCAGTTGATCAACTCGATACGATAAATCATGAAATGCACGCTGATAACTGTTTTCCGCTTGAATTAATACTGCATTTTTCTCTTGATGTTCTTTATATCCCCAGTAAGCGGAACCGATGACCGCTACTGATAAAACGCCGATTAAAATTCCACGTATCATAAGTTGTCACCCCTTCTATTTGCAAAAAATATGTTTCCCAATACGCTTAATTTGTGGCCTACCCCAAATCCAAGAACTTGTAGCTGTATTTGGATTAAAATAATAGATGGCATTTTCTGTAGGATCGAATCCATTTATTGCGTCAAGTACGGCTTTTTTTGCCTGTTCATTAGGCGTTAACCATATTTGACCATCTGCAACAGCGGTGAAGGCAAGTGGTTCAAAAATTACACCTGAAACTGTATTTGGAAAAGTTGGGCTATTTACACGATTTAAAATAACTGCAGCAACAGCCACCTGACCAATATATGGCTCTCCTCTCGATTCCCCGTATACAGCGTTGGCCATTAACTGAATATCATTTTGTGAGAATCCACCAGGCATGTTAACGGCAGTAGAGTCATTTTGTTGCTGATTGTTTTGTTGTGCCTGATCGTTCCGATTATTCTCTTGTTGATTTTGTGGTGCCTGTTGTTGTTTTTGCTGTTGTTGTTGCTGTTGTTGTTGCTGTTGAGCTTCTTGCTGTTTTTGCTGTTGTTGTTGCTGTTGAGTCTCTTGCTGTTTTTGCTGTTGTTGTTGTTGTTGTTGTTGTTGAGCATCTTGCTGTTTTTGCTGTTGTTGTTGCTGTTGAGCTTCTCGCTGTTTTTGCTGTTGTTGTTGTTGTTGAGCATCTTGCTGTTTTTGCTGTTGTTGCTGTTGAGCTTCTCGCTGCTTTTGCTGCTGTTGAATATTTGCCTGTGCTTTGTACTGTTTTTCAGACTCTATTTTTCTCTGCTCTGCAATTTGTCTGGCTTTTTGTATTTCTTGTTCCGTTGGCGCTGATTGAATATCTAAAGGTACTCCTCCATAATGAGTAAACTTTCTCCCATTATTAATTTGTTCATAAACAAAATCACTATAGAATTTTGTTGATCTTGCTAACATATCCTTTGTTTTTTGTCCTACCAGCCCATCAATTTCCTCTAAACCAAACATATTTTGAAAGTTTTTTACCGCCCAATACGTACTCCATCCATAAACACCATCAATTGGTCCATGATAATATCCGTTATACTGTAATCTTGCTTGTAATTCGATTACATCACTTCCCGTTGCACCTCTTTGTATGATTTGTCCTGAAAAAGCATGTGCCTCTGGGGTTTGTTCTGAAAAAAACTGATATGTGACAGTAGTAAACGTCATGACGACAACCATCATCATTATGCGCATATTTTTCATGTTGAATGCCTCCTCTAATAGATGTAGTTGCTTAAATGTATTTTTTGTAGTCTTTGGTATTTTATTCATCTATATACATATAACCAAGTTCAAAAAAAGAGTCATCTAATTAAAATACGGCAAAAAAATAAGCTGCACTACGGCAGCTTAGTATCAATTACTTTTATTCTGGCTTTTTTCGCTTTGTGGAGAGCAAACCACCAAAGAAACAACATAAATGGAACCATTGTATATTCCCAGTTAAGGTAACTTAATAAAATAGAATCGTAAACTGAATGTAATAATATTGGAATTGTACATGATAAGACAATCCATTTTGGACGATTCACTTGTGATGTAAACTTTCCTTTCCCTAGATAATATCCCATAATAACTCCAAATAATGCGTGGCTTGAAACTGGCAATATAGCGCGCCCTAATGCATGCTCAACACCATTTGCAAATAAGTATAAAATATTTTCCAAGGTAGCAAATCCTAAAGAAACAGATACTCCATAAACAATCCCATCATAATGCTCATTAAAATGGATGTGTTGATATATAGTAAAAAATAAAATAAACCACTTAAAAAACTCTTCTAAAAATCCAACTGCTACAAAGGTATATAAAAATTGTGAAGCAAAGACGGCTTCAACATCCAACACATACTGGATAAACATAATTGGAAATACGAGCAAGGCCCCGAAAATAAAAGAGCGCATTACTAAAGATATAGGTTCAGAATCGTATTGATCTTTTAAATAAAAATAACTTAATAAAGCAAGACCTGGGGCAATGCCCGCAGAAATAATTGCAATCATTCACAGGCCTCTTTTCCATTAGTAACATTATTTTCCATACTAATTTATACATTATTAATATTATGATAGAATTCACTTTATTTATCGTATCATGTTATCGTAAAATTGAAAATGTCAGAATGTCGTATATACAAGATTTTCACTATTTTTTGAAGGAGTTTGGCATCTATGAAAAAAAACATTTTACTTATTCATACAGGTGGTACTATTTCAATGAAAGAGGACCAGGAAACGGGGGAAGTGAAGCCCGGGAACACGAATCCGCTTATGGACCATCTAAAAGAATTACCTGACATAAATCTCTTAACAACTGAATTATTTCATTTACCTTCTCCACATATAACACCAGAAAACATGCTCCAATTAAAAGCATTTATAGAAGAAGAAAGCAAAACCAAGCATATCGATGGAGTAGTTATTACTCATGGAACAGATACTCTTGAAGAGACTGCTTATTTTCTTGATGTTACATTATCATTAACAATACCTGTTGTATTAACAGGGGCCATGAGATCTAGTAATGAATTAGGTTCTGATGGACTTTATAATTTACTGTCAGCAATAAAAGTTGCAGTATCAGATCATGCCATGTCTATGGGGGTTCTTGTCGTGATGAACGATGAAATTCACACTGCAGAAAATGTGACGAAAACACATACTAGCAATATTGCGACATTTCAAAGTCCCCAATATGGCCCGATCGGCATTGTCAATAAAGCAGGTGTATTCTTTCATCACAAACCTATCCAAACTAAAGCCTTGCATGTATCCACTTTGAATAAGAACGTGTTCTTAATAAAAGCTTTTGCAGGCATGGATAGTAGTCTTTTGAAGGGTCTTGAGCAACTAAATCCAGATGGGTTGGTAATCGAAGCTTTAGGACAAGGAAATTTGCCTCCAATGATGTTACCTGGTTTAAAAAATCTTTTAGATAAGAGCATACCGATTGTGCTTGTTTCCCGTTGCTTTAACGGTATTGCTCAAGATGTGTATGGCTATGAGGGCGGGGGCAGACAGTTAAAAGATATGGGCTTAATTTTCAGTAATGGTTTAAATGGTCAAAAAGCTAGAATTAAATTAATGATTGCACTTGAAACAACGACTAAGAGAGACCAATTAGAAGCCATTTTCTCATCATAATTACAATAAAGAGAGAGTGTACACTCCCTCTTTATTATTTATTCATACGTAAAGCATCATAAATTAATTCCCCGTGAAAACGTCCATTTTCTATAAAGATTTCGTTTGCGTTATTTCCTGCGGCAATTACACCTGCAATAAAAATCCCTTTTACATTTGTTTCCATTGTTTCAGGATTAAATGCTGGTCTTCCTGTTTCTGTATCAATGGTGACTCCCATTTTTTTCAGAAAATCATGATCAGGATGATATCCAGTCATAGCAAAGACAAAATCATTTCGAATTGTCTTTTTTCCTTCACTGCCTTTATAAACAACTGAATCTTCATCGATTTCAAGGAGATTTGCATGGAATTCCATTTTAATTACTCCATTTCTCACAAGAGACTCAAATTCCGGTAAAATCCATGGCTTAATACTTGAAGAATATTCACTCCCGCGGTACAAAACAGTGACTCTTGCTCCTGCTTTTACTAACTCCAAAGCTGCATCAACACTGGAATTTTTCCCTCCAATTACGACTACATCTTTATCAAAATATGGATGAGCTTCTTTAAAATAATGGAATACTTTCGGCAAATTTTCTCCCGGTATATGTAAATAGTTTGGATGATCATAGTATCCTGTTGCAATGACTACTTGTTTTGTCTCATATGTCTCTTTATTCGTCTTCACAACAAACTGTTGATCTGCTTTCTTTTCAACCTTTTCAACCTTTTCATATGCATTTATTCTTAATTCTTTTCTTCTTACAACTTCTCTGTAGTAAGCTAATGCTTGATTTCTAACTGGTTTACGATTTTCCGTAATAAATGGAACATCACCTATTTCCAGTTTTTCACTTGAGCTAAAGAATGTTTGATGTGTTGGATAATGATAAATTGCATTTACGATGTTGCCTTTTTCAATTACTAATGGTTTAGTGCCCATTTTTGATAAGGCAATTGCAGCTGATAAGCCGCATGGCCCTCCTCCAACAATAATAGTTTCCTCTTTGATCAAGAAATTTCACTCCCGTACTCTATTTAAGCCAAATTCAGGCGTTGTATAAAAAGGTAACTAGTAAATAAAAAAGAGACTGACTTTCTGTAACATCAAGCCATTTTCAATTTTCAGTACCAATGACTGAACTAAAAATTGAATAAAGTAGCTAGACATCCTAAAGTCACGTCTCCAATTCATAAACCAGGTCTTAAATCCAGCCTCTAAATCTTGATGCTTCAGCCATTTTCCTTACTCCTACCATGTAGGCAGCTAAACGCATATCAACCCTGCGGTTTTGACTTGTCTCATAGATATTATTAAATGACTTAACCATCACACGTTCAAGTTTTTCTTCTACTTCTTCCTCAGTCCAATAATAACCTTGGTTATTTTGAACCCACTCAAAGTAAGAAACAGTTACACCACCAGCACTTGCTAAAACATCTGGAACTAATAATATTCCTCTGTCAGAAAGTATTTTTGTTGCTTCAAGTGTTGTTGGACCATTAGCTGCTTCTACTATAATACTAGCGCGAATATTCGCTGCATTTTCCTCAGTAATTTGGTTCTCAATTGCTGCAGGTACTAATATATCACAATCAAGTTCAAGTAATTCTTTATTAGTAATTGTATCATTAAAGAGCTTTGTCACTGTACCAAAGCTATCACGACGGTCTAGAAGATAATCAATATCTAAGCCATTGGGGTCATGGAGACCACCGTATGCGTCTGAAATACCGACGATTTTTGCACCTGCATCATGCATGAATTTTGAAAGGTAGCTTCCTGCATTTCCAAATCCCTGCACAACAACCCTTGCACCTTCAATGTTAATGCCCTTTTTCTTAGCTGCTTCGCGAATACATATCGTTACACCCTTTGCAGTAGCAGATTCACGACCATGTGACCCTCCTAAAACAAGTGGTTTACCTGTTATAAATCCAGGATTATTAAATTCATCTATACGGCTGTATTCATCCATCATCCATGCCATGATCTGTGAGTTTGTAAAAACATCAGGAGCCGGAATATCTTTTGTTGGTCCAACAATTTGACTAATCGCTCGAACATAGCCACGACTTAAGCGCTCTAATTCTCTAAACGACATATCTCTTGGATCACAGACAATGCCACCTTTTCCTCCACCATATGGTAAGTCAACGATGCCGCATTTTAAACTCATCCAAATGGAAAGTGCTTTTACCTCTTTTTCTGTTACATTGGGGTGAAATCTTATTCCACCTTTTGTCGGACCAACAGCATCATTGTGTTGAGCACGGTAACCAGTAAAAATTTTCACAGATCCGTCA
The DNA here is from genome assembly GCF_903166545.1 of Metabacillus schmidteae. NCBI lineage: Bacteria > Bacillati > Bacillota > Bacilli > Caryophanales > Bacillaceae > Metabacillus > Metabacillus schmidteae. The sequence continues at coordinate 3,718,548 of NZ_CAESCH010000001.1, forward strand.
TCCATACGAACTGGTATCTTCACTGTCATTAATCTAATTGGTTCTTTTAATAATTCATATACTTCTTCAGGATACCCAAGTTTGTCCAGGGCATTATGTATCACCGTTTGAGTTGATTTTAACACATCTAATTTATCATTTTGTGCATCGGTGTTTTTCTCGGCTACCATTAAAGTTAACCTCCTAAATCTAATCAGTAAATGAAAGAATGTCCACCTTTCATGACATAGTATACACTTTCAAGGCTCTCATGCAAAGCAGAAAAATGATAATTATAACAATTTCATCCCAAGCATGGAAACGATATCACCTTAAGCATATAAATAGTTACTAGTTTTTTCATATCAAGTAAACACTAATTGTATAAAAGGTAAAAAAGGTGAATTTAACCAGATAGTACGTTTCTACCATCATTCCTCTATAAGAGATCAAAGGTTAAACTCACCACTTTCATTTCCATATTTTTTAACTTTCCCAAAAGTGATGATATATTTCTTTCAATGCGTTTTCCTGTAATATGATTTTTCCGTATTCTTTTAATCTATGGACAGTTAAAGTTGAAGGGCTACCAAATTCAGCTAAGATTGAGACTAAATTATCAATATCAACTGGCTGTTCATCATTTAACAATAAGAAATAATGTCCTTCAAAATAAATGACCATGCCATCATGAATATTCTGACGAAATGTGTATCGTGACAGTTGAATTAATGCCTCAAATGTCTCAAATTCGAAAATAATATCATAGCTTTCATCCACTTTTACTTGCATCTCAATATATTCATCAGAAAAATCATTTTCAGATTCTTCGGATTCTAAGGATTTTGTAACGATAACGACCATCCCTTGAGCATGAAGTGAATAAACTTCAACTGCAATTGGGCCATGTACCTCAAAACCTAGCTCAGCACTGGCTTCATTCATCATATCCCTGAATAATTGATGAACCTTTAAAGAGTCCTTCCATAGATCTTCTTTTGTTAATCCCCTGTCTCGTAGGTCATCCGTTGTTAAAAATATTTTTATTTTATCATAGTTCAGTCGCTCTAGCCGCATCCCATACCCTCCTGCCTTGAGACCGCTCTATATAGATCATAGTATGATTTTTATAGGAGATGGTTCAAAATTTTTTCAGACCCGAATGATGGAGATTTGTTTTTTCTTAACTACTTACTCTTAATCTTTCTTTTAACCACTTTTCCCATTGTGACTTATCATCACCTACTAGGTAATGATTATATGGTTCAAGGGTAGAGGATGTTACTTTCCTAAATGCCTTGCCACCAAGCCCAATTTTTAAATGTTCGAATTTTGGAGAAAGTTGATCGACAAGTTCCAATGTTTTCTTTAAATTTCGCACTAATGTACATGACAAAAATAAAAATTCAGGTTTTACTTCCTGTAATACGATATCGATATCTCCTTCTGCAATACTTCCACCAAGATAAATAACTTCAAAACCTTTTCTTCTTAAAAATAAAGTAAAAATTAACAAACCTAATTCATGGGATTCATCAGGACCACAAACAGCAATGACTTTTGGCAGAAATCCATCAACTGGTAATGTGTGTAAAATCATCCCTATCCGTGACCTTAAAAATGAAGAAGCAAAGTGTTCGTGTGCAGATGTAATTTGCCCTTTCTCCCATTTGTCACCAATCTTCACCAACAGTGTCCCTAATATATCAATAACAACCTTATCTACAGAATAAATGCTAAAAGCCTTGTTTAAGAGCTCATATGCTTTATTTTCATCAAACTTCAGTAATGCATGAAGCAGCTCGTCCATTAAGTTCAATGATCGATCTACTGACACACCTTCCTCAGTAATTTCATCATTTCCCTTTATAGAAACTTGGTTTGTTTCAAGTAAGTTTACAGCTTGACTAATTGAAAAACCATTATTCACTTTACTTATCAACCATTTAAGTATTTTGATATGCTCATCGGTATATAAACGATGTCCAGATTCATTTCTGACAGGAGCAATCATGTTATATCTTCGTTCCCAGGCTCTCAATGTTCCAGCTTGAATACCAAGCATCTTTGAAGCAGCCTTTATATTGTATTTTCCTTCATGATTTGACATGATTAATCCCCCACAATGTACTCTATTAGCCAAATTATATCGAATGTTTTATTTTGTGTAAACTTTGTATAACAAATGAAAAAACCATGCTTAAGAAAGCATGGTTTTTGTGCGATTAACTAACATCTTTAACGATTTTTTCTCTTCAAATGAAGATAATGGGTCTCTGCTGGTGCACCTAATCTGAGTGGTAATGCTGTTGTACCATATCCATTGCTAACTAAAAGTTTAGTGTTTTTTAGATTATGTAATTTTCCCTTTTTATATAAACCCCATCCAAGAAAACGGATTTGTCCTCCATGAGTATGCCCACTTAACACTAGGGAAATACAATCGTTTTGACTAATTTTGTGGTGAATTTCCGGATTATGGCTTAATAATATTTTAAAGTCAGCTTTTGATTGTTTTGGATCAGCTAAAGCCAAATCTAATCTATCTCGTTCACCACTCATATCTTCTATACCTAATAATACAATTCTCCCACCTGCTGATGATGCAAGCTCTTTACATGTATTCTTTAATATGGTTACATTATTTCTTTCTAAAATAGTTTCGAGCGTTTCTTGACTCACTTCATAATCATTGTTTCCATATACAAAATAGACAGGTGCTAATTTAGTTAATGCTCGAATATTACTTTCGACCCTGGAAAATGGAACACCTGATTCAGTTAAATCCCCACCAATCATAACAACATCAACTTGATTCGGTATTTTATTTAGTAATTCATCTGTCACCGTTCTCCTATGAATATCCGAGATAAAAAAAATTCTTAAAGAATCCAAATCTGGAGGAAAGGTATTAAATTCAAGCTGGTGAATCATTACACGATTTTCTTTTGCGTTTAAAAGCATGATGATTAACATTATGGTGGCAAAACTTAATGTGAAGATTAACAAGAGTGGCAATGTTATCAACCTAATCAATCCTTTCCTAACCAATGCAAGCAGTAGAACTATTATGTACAAAAAACCCCTCCTTTTCTATATATTAAAAAGAAGGGAATATCATTGCTTTATTATTTACTTTCATGAAATAAATTTATATCAAACTCTCTTTTCATAAGTTTAAAAACTTCATGTCTATTTTGCCACTGTGCTGGCTGTGGCCACAGTTCTGCACTTTTTCTGATCACTTCACATCTTAAATTATGATATTCAGTTTCAGATTTGTCTTCTTTTTTCTTGAAATACCGGGCAGTTGCATAACCTGCTACAATAAGTAAAATAAAAAAGATATGAATCTCGTTATCAAAAATCATCTGAAAAACAACATCAATTTGACCACCAGTTGGTTTTATTATAAATGCATATAAATAAACGATAAAACCCATTAATAATATAAACGTCGAAAACTGCGCTTGGAAACATTTGTTTTTATACTTTTCGAATTTACGTTTACGGTCAACTAAATGATCAAGCATCTGTTTTGTTGGCTCATCAGTATGATTGTTTAGAAGTTGAATACTTGGTTCGATTATGCTCACTTCCCCTCATACAACGAATATAATGTACTACATTGTATGAGGTCGTCCATCTAGTTATGAGCTATTTTATCAGTTTCATTATTTATTTTATAGGAATTTTTAGCGTTTGACCTACGTAAATTTCGTTTCCTGCAAGATTATTGTATTGCCTAATAATCTCTTCTCCAGAGCGGTTATTATAATATTTTATTGCGATGCTAAACAGCGTTTCTCCAGTTGCCACTTTATGTGTTTTAATTTCTCTATATTGATCTTGACTTTTATCTTCAGTACTTTCTGATTGTAAAACTTCAGTGGTAGTGGTACTTGGTGGGTTAACTACTTCTTCTGATTCAGTTTGTTTTTCATTAGTATCAGGGGTTGGATCCTCAATGACCTTTCCCCCATTATCTTCATTAGAATTCCCCTCAGATTCCGACTCAATATCCTCACCAGTATTTGGAGATTCGTCCATTTCTGTTGATTGGTTATCAGACTCTTGATTTGATGAGATATACACCCTATTTTCACCAATATCCAATTCTTCAGTGGAACTTTGATCTTCTCTTGAGCCATAATAAAGATTCATGGACAAAAACAAAACAGGCAGTAGGATAAAAAATAAGGCCAAAATACTTATAATTGGGTATTTCATTTTCCGCTTTGTTTTTTTGTCTTTCCCTTTATGAATCTCACTTCGTGGAGGATACTTACCATTTTCTTGTCTGTATTCATCAATCATTCTAGTTCTTAAGTCGTCAGCTTGATCTTGTCGTTTTTCAACCTCATTCATTTGTTTTCACCTCTCTCACATATTGCACCCTAATTTGAATCGCAAAGACTAAATCTATCAAGAAATGAGCTAAAATGGTTGTATAGAGGTTTGCTGTGATTTCATACACAACACCTAATAAGAAACTAATTGACACAACCATGATAAATAAAAGCCACTTGGAAAGATATCGAAAATGCAAAACGGCAAAAATGAGACTGGCCACCCACAATCCAAAGTGAGATTGAATGACTCCTCTAAACAAAATTTCCTCTGAAACAGCAATTAATGCAGTCAAAAACACTATATGTGGAATAGATCTTTTTTCAAAGATCTTTTCGTTTATCCCACCATCATCAACAAGATCCTTAGGTGCTATTTTAAAAATGATAAAATCTACTATAATAACGAATATTGCAGTACTTATTCCAAAATAAAGAAAATGTAGATCACGCATATGAAAAAGACCTAAGAATTCCTGTACATTCTGAAATAAAAATATCCCTAGGATAAAAGATAAACAAATAAGTAGAAATTGAGTAAAATATAAATTTTGAACAATTTGCTTATCTGTTAATTGTTTTATTAACTCATTTTGTTTTTTAAACAAATCTTAATCACTCGCCTTGCCAAAAATCAACTTTAATTCCTCTTGCCAATTCATTTGTTGTATTCCGCTGTTGCTATTTTGTTCTTCATGGTAGCATTCTAAATCAATCCCGCAATTATCACAGCAATTGTCCGTTTGATCAACATAGATTTCATCGAAATACGCTAACAGTTTTTGTCTTTTACATCCCTTAGAATATAGCCATGTATACATTTCTGATAACTTTTCGTGTTTCATTGCAATTCTTTTTTCAATTTCTTCCCAAATGACTGAAATGATTTGTTCGGTATCCATGTCATGAGATGTAAGCTTTTCATAAACATGTTCAACATACCTCCATTGTGTTTCTGTAAGTCCGCACCACTGTTGGATGAATTCAAAGGAAGGTTCATGCTTGTTTTGTAAATAATGAATGGTTCTGCTCAAGTCTTCATATGATGGAAATTCTGATTCAACTAATGACTTAGGAATTTCATAGTCCTTATCAGTTACTAGTGTGATCGCAACACTTTTATTACCATCACGACCGGCTCTTCCTATTTCCTGCATATAAGATTCCAGTTGTGAAGGAAAATGGAAATGAATAACATAGCGAATATTTCCTTTATTTATCCCCATTCCAAAAGCATTTGTACAACACACAATTTTTAACTGATCATATAAAAATTGCTGTTGTATCAGTATCCTTTGCTCCTGATCCATTCCACCATGATAAAATGCAACCTGTTCAATCCCCGAATCGATAAGAAATTGCGCTAATCGTTCAGTCCATATTCTACTTGAACAATAAATAATCCCTGGACCTTTTAAAGTATGAACGAGTTGTTGTAATCTACTTATTTTTTCATCTATAGATTGATGCTTTTCTACAGAAAGCGCAATATTAGGACGGTTAATAGAGTAAATGAATGTTTTGACATCACGATTTAATCGAAGGATATACTGAATATCTTCTAAAACCTGCTTTGTCGCGGTTGCTGTTAATGCTAAGCAAGAAGGATTATTAAGCTTTTTCCTCAGCTCACCTAATTTAGAGTAATCTGGTCTAAAATCATGCCCCCATTGTGAGATACAATGAGCCTCGTCGACGACAAAAAGTGATATATTCGCTTTTGCTAATGCTTCCATCACATAATCAAATTGAAGAATTTCAGGAGAAGCATAAATATATCGATATTTTTTTAGGTACATTAGAATTTGCTTTCTTTTATGAACAGAAATTGTGCTATTTAAGGCAATTACATTTTTTTCGCCTCTTTGCTTTATTTGCTCTACCTGATCTTCCATTAATGACAACAAAGGTGAAATGATTAGAATTGGCCCTTTTAATAGATACCCCGGTAGTTGATAACATAGAGATTTTCCACCGCCAGTCGGAAGCATGGCTATAACATCTTTTTTTTGTAAAACTGCTTCAATAATTTCTTGCTGACCGGTTCTAAATTTCTTGAGATTAAAATTTGACTGAAGTACGCTTTCTAATTGGTGCTTCATTTTCTCCTCCCATTTAATGCAAACGCCAACCTAATTTGAAAATAACTATATTGATTATCTAAATATTCCCTAACTTTTTTAAGCTGATGTGTTTGTAACTCTTCAATTGCTTTAATTATTTTTTTATAGTCATTTTCTTGCAAAAAAAATGACGGAGAATAGTGTGGATCATGTAATGTCAATTCAACAATATGATCTTCTATCGTACTTTGCTTTAAATTCCTTACTAAGGCAATTTCATTTATGCTCTTTCCCTGTAGAACATATGACCTTGTCACCTTAGTTGAGGTTGTAAGAGCATCTACTGTAACTTTATCCTTTATGATTTTCTTTAATAACTCAAAGTCATTGTCCTGGATTTGTTGTAGCTTAATGATGGAATGAACGACATTCCAAAATAACAGATACACATAAAATGGATCATCATCATGCTTATATGCTATTTGTTCAAATGTTAGCCCAATTTTCATGGAAGATGTAAGTCTTTGAACAAAAATGGTTGCATCTTTTACAGGTTGTAAATGCAAAGCCAATTCCAGTTCATTATGAAGCTTTTTGGATAAGTCTTCCCTTGTTACAGTATTATGTTTCAAAAATCCCTTTACCCATTGCAACTCTTCCTGGTTTTTTGTTATTGGTAAATACCCAGTCTTACCATAGGACAAGTTAGATACTACCTGCACTAGCAATGATAATCTTTTCCAAAACACTCTACTACTATCCCCATAATGCCATCCATCTAACGAAGAAGGTATTGGATTTTTTTTAAGGTTGTTTAACAATACTTCTTTTCCTTTAAGAGTTATAAAGCAATGATTATCGGGTAAGATGTCGATAAGTTTTTCCTGACTAAGTAATTCCCATGCAGCATCGGTTTGCTTTCTAGATAGTTTGGGAATTACCCCGAACAAATGAGATAAATTAAAAAGTTTGCCATCTTGGATAGTTTGTGAAGATTTTTTCCCTTTAAGTAAATGATAAATAGCGGAGAGGGTTCTTTCTCCATTAAATTGGTTTATACAATTAAGTAAAACCGTATGAAAGTAATCTAGCTTCATTATACCACCCTACAATGTTTGACAATATTCGATTACATGCACTATTTTAACAAATTTATGGACATTCGTTTACCATATTTACTCTTTATTGCGCTAATTAAAGCAATTATTTTGACAAAACTAGGAGAAATTAATGTATTCAACGTAACATCATAAGAGTTTTTTATTGAAAAGTCGAAAAATCCGATTTACAATACTATGTAGGGCAAAAAAGAGAATGATGATAATAAAAAGGAATTCACTCATTTAATCAGTATGACCATATAATAAAATATGGTATGATTTTTTCAGGAGGTTTGTATAATGGCAAAATATACGATAGTTGACAAAGATACATGCATTGCATGTGGTGCTTGTGGAGCTGCAGCACCAGATATTTATGATTATGATGATGAAGGTATTGCATTTGTAACATTAGATGATAATCAGGGGATTGTAGAAGTACCTGATGCCCTTGAAGAAGATATGATGGATGCCTTTGAGGGCTGTCCGACAGATTCGATCAAAATTTCCGATGAGAAATTTGATGGTGACGCATTAAAATTTGAATAATCATAAGTAAAAAGATGGCATTATGAGAACTGATATTAAGCTTCCTTTTATAGAGCTACCTAAACTCTATTTAAGAAGGATGTGGGATCGGTTCCAAGCCATCTTTTTTCATTACCTGTAATGTAAGATTGTCACTTTATTTCTTACTAATAACTAGTACTTGCTCCGGATAAATTTTATCTGAAGTTATATCATTTATTTTTTTTATTTCTTCCGGGCTTGTGCTATATTCAGCTGCAATCGATTGTATTGTATCTCCGGGCTGTACAACATAATTTTCACTGTTATTTATAAAAATAGTTAGATCCTGATCTGGATATATAATATCAAGCTCCAGGTTATTCCATTTTTTTATAGATAAAACAGGCACTTTAAACTTATCTGAAAGCCCCCACAATGTATCACCTTTCACTACTGTTATCTTTTTCTTTATTGTATTTCCTCTATCAATTGAGGGTACTGTATTTGTTTCGACAGAATCGTTGTTTTTACCATTATCCAGCTGACCTGTATAAACTGTTTGTTCTTCATCCTCATTGAATACAAATAAAGGATCTAATGCGTGATCTTTCTCAAATGTCCATTTGCCTTTATGTAATTCAAAGTGTAAATGGGTTCCAGTTGAAATCCCCGTATTGCCAATAATACCAAGTACTTGTCCTTTTTTTACCTTTTCCCCTTGTTCGACATGTCTTTTATTTAAATGGGCATAAACAGTTTCAAATCCTTCCGGATGATGGATAAACACAACATGTCCATATGTGTCTGAATAATACGATTTCACAACCTCTCCATCCGATACTGAGACAATTTTTGCTCCTTCTGGGGCAGCAATGTCAATTCCCTTATGTTTACCATTACGCGTTCCAAATGTATCGGTGATTGTTCCTTCTACAGGTTGAATCCATGTTTTTTCTAGTTCTTCTATGTATGACTCTGCCTTCACACTATTACTGACAATAAGTAATGCACCAAATAAAATACCTATCGTATAAACGAAAAGCTTTTGTTTAGTATCTTGCATTCTTTTCCCCCATTTAATTTTTTGACTTTTTCCTTTTAACTAACTAAATTTGTCCTTCTGGAAAATCAAAGTACAAATTTAAGGATTTACCATTTTAAAGGAGTGTATACAATAATCTTCTTCAATCATCCGAAAGATATAAAGTTATTTAGAAAAATTGAGGGGAGTTAATTATCTTATTCAGGTCATGGCAGGCATCAAAAAAAGAGACTCATCGCCTGAGCCTCTCATTCATTTTCGTCTATTGGATTTGGTGAAAAAGGAACTTCTACCGGTTTGGAAACATCCATTACACCAATTTCATTATCCGTTGTGCCATAAAATTGAACGGATTCGTATCCAAAATCTTTAGCCGTTAACAAAATTGATTCCAACATAATAATGCTTTCTTCATTATCTTCGACATTAGCATTTTGCATAAAATTAATTTCTAGATGTTCACCATCTTCTTTAATTTGTATTTCTCCTATATTTTCCTGTATAGATGGTTTCAGTTGCTGATTATCAATTCCTTCTCTCATAATATGAATTGCCTCTTCTACAGTTGGTAAGGGTTCCGGAGATGGGACAAGTAATTTCGCCTTTGACTCATCATATTGATAAACTAGATATGCTTTATTTCTCGTTTCTTTTATTTCTATTTGATTTTCTTGACCATAATTGCTAAATTCAATTCCTTGTTCTCCATTTGTGTACAGATTCGCCTTTTTATAGCCTTTCCATCTAAATGTTTCAATAATAGATTCTTTATAAGCAATTTCAGAACCAGATCCTGTGATACTACCTTTATCAGCTTTATAATTAATTATAATTTCATCATTTTTTTCTTGCTCAAGATCTGTATTTTCCAATGCTATAGAGAGTGGTCCAAGCTTTTCTGCAAATTTTTCCGGATTAAATGTTTCTATTTGTTCAAGTTCTTCCTTTCCCTCTTCTTCCTTGAAACTGACCGGAATAATATTCTGTAAATTATTATCTGTTAGTCCAACAGTAAGTATATGAGCAGAATCGTCAGAATCAGTTACAAAGGTTTCTTGTTTTATTTCCTCTCTGCTTAGTTCTACATTTTCATCCTTATCTTCAGCTATTGAAGATTCAGCCATCTTTGCTTCCGGCTGAGGATTGTTTTCAGTTATTCTTGACTCAGAAGAAGAGGATGATTCCATATCCATTGCTTTTTCTTCACTTGTATTTATTGTTCCTTGAAATAGAAATGGTGATATCAAAACTAAAATAAATAATACTGTAATTGTTGCAACAGTCGGAGCAACCCATATACGTCGTTTTTTCCTTCCTTGAGATCTATAATAGATGCTTTGATAAAGATCTTTTTTGTTTTGCTTATCTTTAACAGAGGGTAATTGTAGTAAAAGTTGCTCGAGTTGATCTTCATTCCACTCCCGTTTTTTCAATCGAAAGTCCCTCCTTTTCTGAAAGGTTGATCATTTGTTTTTGCAGTTGCTTAATGGCACGATGTTGAGTTGTTTTTACTTTACTTACTGACCAACCTAAAATTTCTGCTGTTTCAGTAATAGACATCTCTTGAATGTATCGCAATATAACAACAGCACGCTGATCTATAGAACATGCATTTAACGCCCGATATACCCATTTTACCTGTTCATTTTGCATAGCTATTTCTTCAGGTAGTGGTTGCCCATCATCTTCAATTTGATGTTGATCCCATTCAAAACGTTCTAGTATTCTTTGCCTTATTGTTTTCTGCTTACGAAACCAATCAATGGCTACATGCCTTGCAATTGAGATAAGCCAGGTTTTTTCACTGCTTCTACCTTCAAAACGATCATATGATTTCAAAACACGAATATAGACTTCTTGTACTAAATCCTCAGCCTGTTCACGACTTTTCACCATATAAAACAAAAACTGAAAAAGATCGTGATGATATTTTTCATATAGTCTGTGAAAGGTATCCTCCATGAATAACCCTCCATTCATTAATTTAGTCGAATCGAAAAGTGTAAAGTTGCACTTTCTGTAAGTTGAAATATATTTGAAATATTTATGTAATATTAACCAACAACTACCTTCTACTTTAACATAATGCGGACAGATCTATCAGACTAAATTAAATAAAAAATCGCCAGAACCATTTTTCCTACCAGGTTCTAGCGATTTTACATGTCTACAGTATTTTTTATTGCTTTTCTTTTGGCTTTGTCTTAAAAACAAGTGCACTTCTCTCATATTCAACATCATTTACACCTAAACGAAAATTAATCGCCCTTGCTACAGCAAATAAATAATCTGACAATCTATTCAAATATTTCAGCACAACCTCATTAATATCCATTTCTCTCTGGAGAGTGACTGTACACCTTTCCGCTCTTCTTGTGACGGTTCTTGCAACATGAATAACTGCAGCAGCACTACTACCACCTGGTAAAATAAATTTTTCTAACGGTGGAGCCTCTTTTACATAATGATCAATTCGCTCCTCTAAGAATTCAATCATTTCCGCTTTTGCTTTATAAGGGTACTTTTCTTTTACTACAGCAAGATCACCTCCACAATCAAATAACTCATGTTGAATTTTCTCTAGTTCGTAATAGATATCCTGGAATTTTGAATCTGTTAATAACGTCATAGCGTGACCAATAAAGCTGTTCGCTTCGTCTATTGTTCCATATGCTTCTACGCGTAAATGATCCTTATCAACACGCCCTCCTATAATACTTGTTTTCCCACTGTCACCAGTTCGTGTATATAGATTCATTTTTATCACTCTCCGCTTTTTTCAATTTCAACAAATCAATCATGCAAAATTCATGGATAAACAATTTTTGATGACGACCTCAACTCTATCATAACAGGAATTATAAATTTGCCAGCAAGTTTAATGAAGGCTTATTATCAATAAAATCATTTTAATAATAAGCCTTCATAATTTTTTTATTTGTTTCGCATGGAACAAGATTGTTCGTCATTTTTATTCAGATTCCAGCTTTTTTCGAGGTAAAAAGAAGCTAAATGTCGTTCCTTCATTTACCTTACTATGAACACTTATTTTACCTTTATGTGCTTCAACAATATTTTTTACAATTGCCAATCCTAGTCCTGTTCCAGCTCTCCCCCTTGTTCTTGCTTTATCGGCTTTATAAAACCGTTCAAATACAAATGGCAGGTCTTCCTCCGGTATACCCGAGCCAGAATCTTTAACATCTATTATGACACCGTTCAATTGGTCTTTAACCGCAATTACAACCGAACCGTTTTCACTTGTATGACGTATGGCATTATCGATTAAATTTGTTAAAACTTGCTCAATACGATCAGGATCAATGATATGAGCAGGTTCAGTTATGTGTACATCTGTTAATAGAGAAATATCTTTATCTTTTGCAAGACCTTGAAATTTCCGGCTAACTTTTTCAACAAAATCACTTAATTGAATTTGTTCTAAATTTAGCGTAATATGGCCTGCTTCCATTCTTGCTAAATCTAATAAATCATTTACAAGTCTTCCCATGCGCAATGATTCATCATGAATAACTTTTGCGATATCCTTTTTCTCTTCGTCTGTACTGGCAATATCATCGACAATGGCTTCACTATAACCTTGCAGCATGGAGATTGGCGTTCTTAGTTCATGACTAACATTAGCAATAAAATCCTTACGAAGTTTATCTAATCGACGTTCTTCTGTCATATCACGTAAAACAGCTACAGCTCCACGAACATTTAATTGATTATATAATGGTGTCATTAATATTACCCAGCTTCTTCCTTGAATCATAATTTCAAGCATTTGCTCTTTTTCTGTATTCACAACGCGCTGATACAATGCTTTCATATCAGATGGAAGCTCCCCACCTGTTTCAACGTTCATATTTTGTTCATAGTACCAGGCTTTAAGGAATCTTTCTGCAGGTGGATTCGTTACTAAAATCATTCCATCAATATTTAAAGTAATAACACCATCAGCCATACTACTTAAAATATTTGTTAAATGCTCTTTTTCTTGATTAAGTGCATTTATATGAAACTTAAGCTGTTTTCCCATTTGATTAAACGCGATTCCCAACTCTCCAATTTCATCATTTGACATGATTGGGACTCTCGATTCAAATTTCCCTCTTGCTAATTCTTGCGCCACTTCCCTCATCTTTCTTAACGGATACGTTATTCTTGTTGATAAGAAGAACGCAAAGACTGTGGTTAATATAATCGCAATTCCTGCCGCAAGAATAATGTTACTTGTCGTTTCTTTTGTCGTTTCGTGGACCGCTTGAAGTGATTGAGAAATAAATACAGCGCCTGTATTGGTTTTTGAAACGTTATATGGTACTCCTACAATCAGAACTTCATCTTCACCATTAGCAAAAACATTATTTGGCTGTTCAAGGTTTGTTCGTTTACTTATTCTTTGTTGTTTTGTTAATGGTAATGAAAGCTCGTCATCTTTTTCAATGTCTTCTATAGTAAGATGGGGAAGTTCTTCATTCTTTAAAGGTGAATTAGAAAATGTTTTATCGTTTTCTACAATAATAATATGAGTAAGTTCATCTGCTAATTCCCATGAAATGGACTTCGCAAGTTCTTGATCTTCATGACTTTCCAAAATCATTGAGACTTTTGTCGCTAGTTGTGTGAGTTCTTTCTCCGCTTTTTCCACATGATAGTTTTCCATAAACTCGAGCATTAAGATTGTTAGGACAAATAAAACAAAGGAAACGAGTAAAATAATCGTTCCCCATAGCTTTCCAACTACACTGCGCCACAAAATCATGTTTGACTTACCTCGAATTTATAGCCAACTCCCCAAACAGTTACGATCATTTTTGCAGCTTCAGGTGAAACCTTACTTAATTTTTCCCTCAGACGCTTTACGTGTGTATCAACGGTACGTAAATCACCAAAAAATTCATATTGCCACACTTCTTTTAATAGCTTTTCACGATCATAAACCTTATCTGGAGTTTTTGCTAAAAAATACAACAACTCGTATTCCTTAGGTGTTAAGCTAACCTCTGTTCCATCTGCTGTGACGCGATGTGCGTCATGATCAATGGATAGGTGAGGAAATACGATAACATTTTTCGCTTTTGTTTCGGTTTTTAAGAAAGATGTTTGGGAGGATCTTCTGAGTAATGCCTTTACTCGAAGAACAACCTCTCTAGGGCTAAAAGGCTTGACAATATAATCATCAACACCAGCTTCAAAACCTGTAACTCGGTTTGCCTCTTCTCCCTTTGCTGTCAGCATAATAATTGGAGTTGCTTTTTTATCACGTAATTGCTTACATACTTCTATTCCATCGATTCCAGGCATCATGACATCTAACATTATTAAATCGTATTCATGATTTAGGGCAAGCTCTAAAGCTTCATCACCATTTTCTGCTTCATCAATTTCATAATTTTCTCTTTCAAGATACATTCTTAGTAGTCGACGAATTCGGTCCTCATCATCTACAACTAAAATTCGTGCAAATTGGTTCTCTTCCATAATAAGAACCCTCCTTAATTAGTAAGTTATTTCCAGGGGTGGTTAGTTCATTATGTATAAAGCAAAAGCAACCGTTTTCCTATTAAAAAATGTTAAAAATAAACATAAAGCCTTCACTGCATAGAGTGAAGGCTTTGATAGCAGTGATTATACTAATTGTACGCTAGTCACATATTTTTATCTACTTTTGATCGATATAGTTATCTATGCTTAAGCGTAAGAATGCAAGCCTGCAATTACAAGGTTAACAAAGATAAGGTTAAACATGATGATGGCAAAACCAACAACGGCAAGCCATGCAGATTTTTCTCCATGCCACCCCTTTGACAAACGCAGATGCAAGTAGGCTGCATAAAATAACCAAGTAATGAGTGCCCAGACTTCTTTCGGATCCCAGCCCCAAAATCTTGTCCAAGCAATTTGAGCCCAAATCATCGCAAATATTAAAGCTCCCAAAGTGAAAACAGGAAAACCAATTGCTACAGAACGATATCCTATTTCATCAACAAGATCAAGATTTACATTTTTCGTAAATGGTTTAATAACAGCAGCCAATCGTTTACGTAAGATCAAACGGAGAAGACCGTATAAAATTGATCCAACAACCACTGACCATATTACTGTGTTTAACTTTCTTGCAGAGATTATAGCTGGCATTTCGACTAAAGGTTGAAATTTCCCATCCGTAATTAGTTCCCCTTCATGAGGACCAACTAACGCTGGTAAATTAAATGTCATAACTGCTTCTTGTTCATTCTTATCAATCCAGTTAAAATCAGCTTGATAGTCCATACCTTTAAACGTGCTAGTAACAATAATAAAACCTAATGTGACTACCAAAATGTACATTATAAATTCCAGCCAAAATGTTTTCTTTGAGGATTTTGACTGATCTACAACCGTTACTAGATGGATAATTCCGGCAACAGCACTTATGGCTAGGATAGCTTGTCCTAATGCAGCCGTTGTTACATGAATATACAACCAATGACTTTGTAAAGATGGTATTAACGGACTTATATCATTAGGAAACATACTACCATAAGCAATAATTAAAACAACGATTGGAAGTGTAAATAATCCCAAAATGGCTACTTTATAAATAAAGAACAGGATAATAAAGGCTAGTACAAGCATCATTCCGAACGCTGTCGTAAATTCAAACAAATTACTGACCGGTGCGTGTCCAGCTGCAATCCATCTAGTAATAAAGTAGGCTAGTTGTGATACAAACCCTAAAATAGTCGTTGCTATGGCAGCTATTGTCCATTTGCTTATTTTTTCAGATTTATTGCGTTTATCCCTTATTGAACCGCCAAATAAGAAAATGGCAATTAAATAAATGATAAAGGCAATTTCAAGAAAAGTACTACTAAGTGTTGCCAAATTTCTCCCTCCTTTAATTTATTCTTTGTCTTTTTGATCTTTTGGTACATTAAGTGGCGTACCGTCTACAACGATCTCCATCTCTTTTGCTAATCCATACCAATTTTTATTCGTATGCCCTGCAATTAAAATTTCATCATCATATCGTTGGATCCATATGCGACGGTGATTCCAATACATCCCTTGGATAACCCCTATCATAAAAATAGCTCCACCTAAACCAAGAATCCATAAAGTTAAATCTTTTCTCACAGTTAATGCTGTTAAGTCTTTTGTTTCAATTCCTTCAAACTTCATCTTATATTTATTTTCACCTGACGGCTCAATTGTTTGCTGAATTGCAACAAAGCTTGATTCACCTTCTGGAGTTTGTGGTGTATACATTTTGAAAACAAATGCAGGATTATCAGGAATCCTGGTTTTTGTCGCTGGAACACCTTCTTCATCAAAATAAAAATCTGGTAAATATGTGGCTATTTCTATTCGATATCCATTTCCAAGATCATATTCTTTTTTTGGATCTAAAAGATCGACCTCAATTTGACCAAAGCTTTCTTCCGTTTCCTTATCTATTAAACTAAACTTCATTTTGTTTAATTCATTTAATTTATAATCCACTTGATATAGCGAAAAGGAATCAAATTTTAACGGCTCATTTACCCTAATTTCCTCGCCCTTTACTTTGGTTAATTCAGGCTCAGCTCCGTGAACAATTTCCCCTTCCCTTTCATAGAGAACAACATTTGATTGGAAGTTTTTCACAACGCTTCCATCACCTACTCTGGTGATCGCTTCTTCAAATACTTCGGATTCTTTATCTTTTTCATACACTTCCATAATAAAGTCTTTATTTTCTAAATAATAGCGTCCTTCCGTACCTGGGATAACGGCTGTTTCTCCTTCTCTTACCCAAAGCACTTCATCGACATACATGCCTGGTACAAACCTTAGCATAGCCCCAATTAAAAAGATAATAAGTCCACAATGATTCACATATGGGCCCCATCTAGAAAATCGACCTTTTTCCGCCAACAAATTCCCATTCTCTTCCCGCACATTATAACGCCGGGCTGTAAGATGTTTTTTTACTAGTTCAATATCATACCCGCTTGTTTTAGTTGAACTATATAATCGCTGACGTTTCATAAACGTATGGTGTCTTGACACACCTTGCTTTTTTAATGCTCTATGTAAAGGCACAAATCGATCAAGACTTGCAATCACAAGAGAAATACCAATGGAAGCAACTAAAATCATATACCACCAAGAGCCGTATAAGTTATGAAAACCTAGCTCATAATATAGTTGACCGAGAAATCCATATTCATCTTTATAAAATTGACTTGCTGTCACAGAAGGTGGAATATACATTTCCTGTGGAAAAACGGTTCCTAATGCCGAAGCAAGTAAAGTTAAGAATATCAACCATACACCGACTTTTACTGATGAAAAGAAATTCCATATTTTATCGACAAAGGTTCTCTTATACGTTTGAGAGCGTCTGGCAGAACCTTCGTATTTCATATCCAATAAGTTTTTTGTATCTTTTTTCTCTTTTTCACTTATCGGCTTTCCACATGATCCACATAAAATTGTACCTTCCGGATTTGCATGACCACACTCACAATTTACCTTATTCATGCTGAAAACTCCCCATATTAAGGTTTAATCTGTTCCATATAATCTCTAATCATTCTCTCTGTTAAGGTACCTGAGGTAATGTCAACAACCTTCCCTTCAGGATTGATCAGAAAGGTCGTCGGCAATGGGCCGACTCCGTAAGCGTTTAAAACTTGACGATCCTTATCTAGGGGTATTGGAAACGTTAAATCATGTTTATCTACGAAGCTTTGAACAGCAATATTCGATTCAGCAATATTGACGGCCAAAACCTCAACACCTTGATTTTTGTAGTATTCGTACTGATTGTCCATATATGGCATTTCCCGTTCACAAGGCTCACACCAAGTGCCCCAAAAATTCAAGAAAACGCCTTTTCCCTTATAGTCAGAAAGTTGATGTTCATTTCCTTCTAAATCAGTTAAAACAAAATCTGGAGCCTTTGACCCTACTTTCACCTTTTCCTTACTAACAAAAAAATTTGAATAAAGCGTATATCCCAATGCACCAATTAACAAAATTAATATGATAGAGCGCATAAGTAAACGGTTTTTTTTCATTTACATACTCCCCTACTCCTTGAACATTCTAGGTCATTATAACACTATCCAAATACCTGGTATAATCTATATTTTGAAGTTTATGTGAAAATTACTAAGCCTGTTTCCCATGTTGTGCAAGGGCCCTAAGTTGCTTTACTTCATGTGGTGTTAGTTCTCTGGAATCACCTGTAGCTAATCCATTCAAGTTAAGGAATGCGAATTTTTCCCTTTTCAGCTTTACAACCTGATGTCCTATTGCTTCCAACATGCGTCGAACTTGACGATTACGCCCTTCATGGATCTTTAATTCAATGATGCACGTTTGTTTCTTTTTATCTATCGACAAAACCTTAACTTGTGCAGGAGATGTTTTCCCGTCTTCAAGTTGTATTCCTCGTTCCAATTGCTTAATCTTCTCTCTGGCTGGAATTCCTTTTACCTTTGCTACATAAGATTTTTCTACTTCATAGCGTGGATGCATGAGAATATTCGCGAATTCACCATCATTAGTTAATAAAAGAATACCTGATGTATCATAATCCAGCCTGCCAATAGGATAAATTCTTTGTTTTATATATGGAAAAAAGTCAGTAACAACCTTTCTACCTTTATCATCCTTTACAGCAGAAATAACACCTGTTGGTTTATATAAAAGCAAATAGACAGGTTCTTCTCGTTCAAGCGGAATCCCTTCGACTTCAACACGATCCTGATCCGTTACTTTTATACCCAATTCTTTTACCACTTTTCCGTTCACTTTTACTTTTCCATCTACTATTAATTCCTCTGCTTTTCGTCTAGAAGCTATACCAGCATGAGCAATTACTTTTTGTAAGCGTTCCATCTCGTTCACCTCGATAACATATTACTGCTTTCTCTTTTTTTTCACAAGTATCGACATTAAAATTCTAATTTTGTTTGTCAAAATGTGCTTAACCATCATACCATAATTATTTAAGATGTTGTAATCGTGGTAGTATCCAATTGCCTAATACAATAAAAAAAACTTGGTATCAACCAAGTTTTTAGTGGATTTATTATGAAAACATAATTGTGACAATAACAATTGCTGCAATAATGCCTACTAAATCAGCTAATAAGCCTACCTTTAGAGCATCTCCCATTTTTCTTATCCCTACTGCTCCAAAATATACTGTTAAAACATATAAAGTAGTATCTGTACTGCCTTGCATTGTTGCAGCCAGCATACCTATAAAGGAATCCGGCCCATATGTTGAAATAATATCAGATGTTAATCCTAACGCAGCGGTCCCTGAGATTGGCCGGATAAATGCCAATGGTACAATTTCAGCAGGAATATTTAAAACTTCCAGTGCCGGTTTCATAAAATTCATTAAAAACTCTAACGCTCCAGATGCACGGAAAACAGAAACAGCCACTAACATACCGACTAAATAAGGAATGATTGAAAATGAAATGGTGATTCCTTCCTTACCACCTTCTACGAAGGCTTCATAGGTCGGTACTTTTTTTACAGTTCCATAAATTAAGATAAAACCAATGATTACCGGAATGATCCATAATGATATTGCTCCAATAAGTCCCATAGTCAATCACCTTTTCTCTTTCTCCTATAATAAAAGAAACGATCTATAAGAATAGCTCCCAAAGTTGAAAGGAATGTTGCAATCAATGTAGGGCCAACGATACTAGTAGGTGATGATGATCCATAGGTCATCATTATTGCAATAACCGTAGTAGGAATTAGCGTTAGACTTGAAGTATTTATGGCTAAGAAAGTAATCATGGATCTACTTGCTTTATCAGATCCGCCATTTAATACTTTTAACTGTTCCATAGCTTTAATGCCTAGAGGTGTAGCTGCATTTCCCAAGCCGAAAAGATTTGCCATCATATTTGAAAGCATGTACCCCATTGCAGGATGTTCAGGCGGCACATCAGGAAATAACCTTGATACAATTGGTTTAAATAAATTCCCCAACTTCTCCAGCAATCCAGCCTCTTCTGCAACCTTCATCAATCCAAGCCAAAAAACTAAAACGCTAATAAATCCGATTGCAATTGTAACAGCTTCTTTCCCGCCTTTAAATATGGCCTCATTTACTTCATCCATTGTTCCATTAAACATCGCAAACACAATACCAATAACGGTTAACATCACCCAAATGATATTAACCATAACGATTTACCCCCATTGATGCAAAAAAGATATTTTTAAATATGTTCCAGAACGACCCTTTTGGTTTTTCAACATTTCCGTTGTCAAAGTATATAGGAATATTGGCTATGGACTTTTCTTCAATCTTAATTGACATTTCACCAACAACATTCGGTACCTTTTCAACATCTTCCCAATCTTTTTGTGGTTCCTGTAAAGAAATATTAATTCTTACTTTTTCCTGTTCTTCCTTATTTAAGGGATAAAGAACATTGCGATCGATGAATACATGTTTTTTATAAAATTCATGATCAATACCATCCAGTGTTCCTTCATTTTTCAATTTGACCAGGTCATAATGATTGAAAGCATAATTGTGCAAGTTCATATGATCATCCCAATCATCTGGATCATTTAACGTGACAACAATGGTATCAAATCCATCTTTTGATGCAGTTGAAACTAATGTTCTTTTGGCTCTAACAGTATAGCCTGTTTTTCCACCAGTACTATATTCATAAAGTGTTGTCAAAAGTTTGTTCTTATTATGCCAAACTCTGTCCCATTTTTCGTTAGGGTTTGGCGCCCGGTGTGTTTCAGTTCCAGAAATTTTTTGGTAGGTTTTATTTTGCATGGCATACTGTGTTAATATGGCCATATCATAGGCAGTTGAATAATGATTTTCATGATCATCTAATCCATGAGGGTTTGCAAACATCGTGTTTGTCATTCCAATTTCTTCTGCCTTTTGATTCATCATTAATACAAATCCTTCCAGACTACCTCCAACATGTTCGGCAATGGCTACAGCTGCATCATTTCCAGACCTAAGCATTAGTCCATAGACTAAGTCCTCTAGTTTAATCTTTTCCCCTTTTTGTAAATAAATCGAAGATCCCTCCGCTTGAAGCGCTCTCTCACTTACTGCGACCATTTCATTTAACTTACCAGATTCAATTGCAAGAATTGCGGTCATTATTTTCGTGATACTTGCAATTCTCATTTTCTGATGTGCCTGTTTTTCATATAACACCCTTCCAGACTCTTGATCTATTAGAATGGCTGCTTGAGCACTTACACCAATAGCAGAGGTCTGCGTAAGATTACAGCAAAGTAATAAGATCATAATGATAATCCCTGTTGTCACTTTCTTCATGTGCAGCATAAAGCATCCACGTCCCTTACTCGTTCGTTTTGTACAAGTTTATGCACGTGGACAAAGCTTATGAATGAAAAATTAAAATTGTGACTGTACCCTGTGCTCCATTTGTTCACGTATCATTTGAAATTCTAATTCTATCGAATAAATAAATGAAACATATGTAGGAGGGACAGCTTTTCTAAATACTATACAGTGTTCATCCGAATAGGAACTTCGACTATTTTCATACCATACATCATTTTTGGGATGAAAAAACCTTTCAATACATTGACAATAAACCTTATCCAGCACATGTTTCATATATTCTTCATCAGTTGACTTTTTTTTGAGAATACTATTACATGCTTCAAGTCCTTCCTCACAAAAAACTAATAATCTCCGGGTTGTTTTTAATAACTCTAGAAGATATTCATGATCAAATATTCCTTCTTGTCCTAGGGAATGTATCGTAATCGAATTTACATATTCAGTTAGCTGCTCGACAATGTTCTCTAAGAAAGCGGCTACTTTTTTCGTTTCAACTCTTAATAATATCGCTGTCATTCATCATACACCTCTTCAAGATTTAGTTAATAAAAGGACCTATTAACAATTTACTTTAATATGACTAAAAGCCTTTATATACACTACATCATATTGTCTTTTCAAAAAAAAAAGACTGACCTAAAAATATTTTTTCAGGTCAGTCAAAATTAGTTCAAATCTTCCAGTGTTTCGTTAAACTTTTCAAAGAAAAGATCAGCTTCTTCTTGTTCAAATTCATTATCAGCTTTTTCCGGAAGTGGCGGAAGTTCTTTTATCGATTTAAGCCCAAAATATTCCAGAAATTCCTTGGTTGTTCCATACAATATTGCACGGCCTGTTCCCTCGGCCCTTCCAACTTCTTTAATAAGTATTTTTGATACAAGTGTTTGAATCGGTCTTTCTGTTTTCACACCGCGAATTTCTTCAATTTCTGCTCTTGTAATAGGCTGTTTATATGCAACAATAGCTAATGTTTCCAATGCAGCCTGTGAAAGTGAGCCACTCCCAGGTGATTCAACTAATTTCTTTAAATATGCTGCATGCTCTTTTTTTGTTGTCAGTTGATATTGACCGGCAACCTCTACTAGCTCAATTCCCCTGTCATTCTGTTTATAATTTTCCGCTAGCTCTTTCATAATAGCAACGACTTCCTGCTCTTCAACCTCTAAAACCATTATTAATTGTTTAAGGGAAAGACCCTCGTCACCTGAGGCAAATAATAATGCTTCTACGATTGAATTCCACTCAATCACACCTAAGGTCATCTAAGATTCACTCCCCATAACATAAATATCTGAAAAATTGTTTTCTTGCTCAATAACTATTGAACGTGTTTTCATTAGCTCTAATATGGCTAAAAAAGTCACAACTAAGTGCTCTTTAATATTAGAAGGAAACAAATCATGAAATTTCCTCCTGCCTGGTCTTGACTTTAAGTCAGCTAATATTTCTTCCATTCTTTTTTCAATTGGAATTTCTTGACGCGCTATTTTGGTTTGTACCGGCTTTTGAATTTTCTTTCTCCGCAACATTTTCTGAAAAGCGCCTAACATATCATAAATGGTAACATTTAAGGAATCTATTTGTGTTGTTGATTCTGTTACAAATTCACTTAAATCACTTGGTGCCTTAGTATAAACGTGAGAACGATCTTCTTCAAGTGTCCTAAGGTCATCTGCCGCTTCTTTAAATCTACGGTACTCAATTAACCGTCTCATTAACTCATCACGTGGATCTTCCTCAGGTTCTTCTCCATATTCGTCTTCAAATAAGTCTTCTTCTTGTTTCGGGAGCAACATTCTACTTTTTATTGACAGTAATGTCGCTGCCATAACTAAATATTCAGAAGCAATATCAAGATGAAGCTCTTGCATTGTATGAATATATAGCATATATTGCTCTGTTATTTCTGAGACAGGAATATCGTATATATCAATTTCTAATCGGTTTATTAAATGAAGTAATAAATCTAAAGGTCCTTCAAAAGCGTCTATTTTTACATGATATTGCAAATTCTATCCCACCAATCTTACTACTTGCCACCATATAGTATAGAGTATTTTCTTAACATGTCCAATAATTATTTCTTTGGCAAACACTTTTAAAATACCTAAAAACTTTAAAAGCTGGACTCCTGCCTATACAATTTCAACTTTCACTCATATATTACAAGTGTATAAAAGCTAAACTTGAAGGAGGATTCAAAACATGGGTGATCAAGGTTATAATTACGGTGCAGGGTTTGCGTTAATTGTTGTATTGTTTATCTTATTAATTATCGTTGGTGCTGCTTGGTTATAATTTGATAAAAGAGGTTGCTGGATTCTCAGCAACCTCAAAATTTTTTATTGCTTTTTCAAATTGAGAATGTTGTTTTATGGTACACTGTCATTAAAAATTTATTGAATTGAAGGTGTTATCATACAATGTTTGATCGTGCATATATTGATTACCTCTTGCATTTTCATTGTGATCGAGATTATTTTGAATGCCATGAAGTGCTTGAAGAACACTGGAAAAAGGATGTACTTAAGGATAGAAAGAAATACTGGGTTGGGTTAATTCAAATCGCTGTTGCGCTTTACCATCATAGAAGAGGAAATTTTAGCGGAGCTTTAAAAATGATTTCTAACGCTATAGGTATTATAGAAAGTGAACGAGACCATATCGAAAAGTTAGGTTTACATAGTGATCTGCTAATGAAGTTACTCGTTAAGAGAAAAAATGAAATTCAACATCAACGACCATATACAAGCATCGACCTTCCGATCAAAAATAAAGAATTAATGAAAGAATGCCTTTCAATTTGCAAAAATGAAGGAATAGAATGGGGAGCTGAGAGTAATTTAACAGATAAAGAGCTTATTCATAGACATAAAAGACGGGATAGAACAGACGTCATTGAAGAGCGTTTATTTCAATTAGAAAAAAGAAAAGTGGAAAGGTCTCATAAAAATAACATGGAATCCTAATAGGTAAGGGTCAGTCTTCAATAATTTTTCTAACGCCACCTTAGTAAGATCGATAGGAAGCGTAAATTTATTATGAAGTCTGACCCTTAAATTTTAAAATTACTATTTACAATCTCTACATTTTTTGAAAAATGATTCTGTTTCGTTATTTGGAATAACTGTTTTCTTCTTATAAAGATCTGTAACAGCTTGAACCATTTGTTTACCAATTCCTTGTTGTCGGTGGGAAGGATTAACGGAAATATGTTGAACTTCAACAGTGTTTTCATCTTTAAACACGACACCAATTGCACCAATGATATCTTCGTCTTGCTTCCATAAAAACAATTGCCAATCATCTAATGTTTCATATTGTTTTATTGTTTGTTGTAATTGCTTTAAGTCCTTTTCTGCCGGCATAAAGGAAAGAAGGCCCATCGCAATTTTTTCAAAACTTTTTTTAAAGCGAATTAACATAGATACCCCTCATTAACGAATTAGCTTTCAAAATGAAAGCAAAGTGTTTGAAACCGTACAAAATCAGTTTTTATTAGCCATGCTTTAGCAGGTGTCACTAATTAACTACAGACATAACAAAAGTAAAATACAACTATATATATGATTCAAATTAATCAATTGTTACTCAATCATTATATACAGTTTTTCGACGATTTTAAACACCTTTTTTGGAAAAATTAATCAAGAGCCTTTAATAAGTTACCCATTTCAATTGCAGTAACAGCAGCTTCATAGCCTTTATTACCTGCTTTCGTTCCTGCTCTTTCGACAGCTTGCTCAATCGATTCAGTTGTTAGAACACCGAAAATAACCGGTACACCTGTTGTTAGAGAAGCTTGTGAAACTCCTTTTGCTGCTTCATTACAAACATAATCATAGTGAGTTGTAGCACCACGAATCACAGTACCCAGAGTGATAACCGCATCATATTTTCCTGATTCAGCTAATTTTTTTGAAACTAAAGGTAATTCAAATGCACCTGGAACCCAAGCAACAGTTACATCTGATTCTTCGACGCCATGTCTTTTCAAAGCATCTTCTGCTCCTCCTAATAGCTTAGAAGTAATAAACTCATTAAAACGTGCTACTACAATTGCAACTTTCAATCCACTTCCAATTAAATGTCCTTCAAATGTTTTCATTATTATTCCTCCAACTTTCGATTTAAAAATGTAAGTAATGACCTAGTTTTTCATATTTTGTTCTTAAGTAATTTTCATTTTCTTCTCTTGCAGGCATTTCAATCGGTACTCTATCGACAATTGTTAAGCCATAGCCTTCAAGTCCAGCAATCTTACGCGGATTATTTGTCAAGAGCTTCATTTTTTCAATTCCCAGATCTTTAAGAATCTGAGCACCGATGCCATAATCTCTTAAATCAGGAGCAAATCCTAATTTTTCATTTGCTACAACGGTATCATACCCTTGTTCCTGAAGCTTATAAGCCCTCATCTTATTTAGTAGACCTATCCCTCTACCCTCTTGCCTCATGTAGAGTAAAACCCCTTTTCCTTCTTTCTCAATTTGAGAAAGTGCAGCATGTAATTGGGGGCCACAGTCACATCTGTAAGATCCAAATACATCTCCTGTAAGACATTCAGAATGGACTCTTACTAATATCTCTTCTTCAGGGCTAATATCGCCTTTCACAAATGCAACATGTTCTTTTTGATCTAAAACATTAGAATAGCCTATAGCTCTAAAAGAACCAAATTCAGTTGGCAGCTCAATTTCAACTTCTTTCTTAACCAACTTTTCTCTCTGATTACGATATTTAATTAAATCCTTAATCGTAATAATTTTCAAGTCAAGCTCTTTAGCAAGGACTAATAAGTCAGGCACTCTTGCCATCGTACCATCTTCTTTAATAATCTCACAAATGACTCCACCAGGCTTTGCACCACATAGACGGGACAAATCTACTGCTGCTTCAGTGTGACCAGCTCTACGGAGAACTCCACCTTCTTTTGCAATTAATGGAAATGTATGTCCTGGTCTCTTGAAATCTGCGGGCTTTGAATCTTCCGATAAAAGTGCTTTTACAGTATCGGCACGTTCAAATGCACTAATTCCTGTTGAATTTGTTTTATGGTCAACACTAACGGTGAAAGCCGTTCCATGTGGATCGGTATTTTGAGAGACCATAGGAGAAAGATCCAATTTAGCTGCCTGATTTTCTGTTATTGGAACACATACAAGCCCTCTACCATGCTTTATCATGAAATTAATTACTTCAGGAGTCACTCTATCAGCCAGGGAAACAAAATCTCCTTCATTTTCACGGTCCTCGTCATCTACAACAATGACTACTTTACCATCTCTCAAATCTGTAATTGCCTCTTCGATTGTATTGAACATGATATAACTCCCTTCATATATGTTACATTGGCTAACAACCTGCTAGTCAGCTGTTGTTTATTGTCTATCCTTAGACAAAGCCATTTTCTTCTAAAAATGATTTACTTAATGAAGAGCCTTTTGTGTTATCTTGTTGAGAAACAAATTTTTTTATATATTTCCCAACCATATCACATTCGATGTTCACAATATCACCAACACCCTTTGTTCCTAAAATGGTTTCACCTAAAGTATGAGGAATAATAGAAATGACTACTTTTTCTTTCTCTAACCCAAAAATCGTCAGGCTTATTCCATCTACTGTAATAGAACCTTTATGGATCAAGGTACTAGTTAATTCTTCAGGCACTTGTATTTCATAATAAACTGCATTAGACACTTGCTGTTTTTTCACGATCTTTCCAATACCGTCAACATGTCCAGAAACAAAGTGACCGCCGAATCTTCCGTTCGCTGCCATTGCTCTCTCCAAGTTTACTGTTGACCCTTTTTTTAAAAGGGATAAAGATGTGCTTCTAACCGTTTCAGGCATTACATCAACTGAGAAAGAAGCAGCCGAGAATTGTGTGACTGTTAAGCATACTCCATTTACTGAAATACTGTCCCCTAAAGCTACATCTTTAAGTATATGTTTTGCTCCTATTGTGAAAACGATCGCTTCTTTTGAGCTTTGTACACTTTGAACTGTGCCAATTTCTTCAATGATCCCTGTAAACACACGATTTCCTCCTTCCTTTTATACATGTCATATTTACGTTTACATTGCATTGCATATATTATGCAATGCAAAAAAAGCCCACTGTCAAAGAGACTAGGGGCTTGGAAATTGTCAGAAATTGATATTTGAGTATGTCAAATAAGAGTATTAAATGTCTATTTTTTTCACAGACTTTAATACACCGCAAAAAATTCACGCAATTCTTCTCCCATCCAGACTTTCACTGTCGGCCCTAGAATCTCACTAGATCCACCGTAACAATTAATGTTTACGGGTCACGGACTTAGAAGAGTCACTCCCCTTCATCACCGCCGGTAGGGAATTCCACCCTGCCCCGAAGAATGTAAAACGAAATATGAAATTATAAATTATATTTTATCCATATAACGAGCATGTTGCAATCTTTATGTTTCATTTTTAGAAATTAAAAGGTAAATTTATTGTTAAACTTTCCTGGCAATGAAAAAGAACTGCCCATATACTAGACAGTTCTAAAATTTTTTAGATTTTATTCTTCAAAAACCTTTACTTCTTTCATTACATCATTTGGTTTAATTTTATAAACAGCTTCTAGATTATCCACTACTTTACCAAAAACAGTATGAACCCCGTTTAAATGAGGTTGTGGCTCGTGAACGATAAAGAATTGGCTGCCGCCTGTATCTTTCCCTGCATGTGCCATTGAAAGGGATCCTGCTTCATGCTTGTGTGGATTACCTTGTGTTTCACACTTAATCGTATAGCCAGGTCCTCCAGTTCCAGTTCCATGCGGACAACCACCTTGTGCTACAAACCCAGGGATAACACGGTGAAATGTTAAGCCATTATAAAATCCTTCATTAGCAAGCTTTTCAAAGTTAGCAACTGTTCCTGGTGCTTCATTTTGGTAAAGCTCCATTGTCATTACATCGCCATTTTCCATTGTAATTTGTGCTTTTTTCATATGTATGAAACCTCCAATATGTTTTGTACGTCTAATAGACATGAATACCTACCTATTCTACTATACTCAAGGGAGGAATACCAAATAGATCGTTAATAAATAATATTAAGAAATTCTTAATTTCCATGTTGAATGTATTGACATTTTATAAAAAGCTCTATAATAGATGAGGAGAGCCAGTCATTGTTTGAATAAGGAGGCATTATTTTGAAGAAATATATAGTTAGTTTCATCGCTTTACTTTTATTTGCTTTTCCATCCTTAACATACGCAGATGCAGTAGTGGGGGATATGATTATTACGCTTGGAGAAAATTTAACAGAAGAACAAAAACAAACGATTCTTAATGAAATGAATGCAACTGCAGATGATCAAATCATCACAGTTTCTAATGAGGAAGAACATCAATATTTAGGTGATTATATTCCAAAAGCAACAATCGGAACGAAGGCTATATCGTCAACAAGTATTACAATTGAAAAAGCTGGTTCAGGTCTTGAAGTTAAAACAAAGAATATCAACTGGGTAACGGATGAAATGTATTTAAATGCCCTCATGACAGCAGGTGTTAAAGATGCGTCCATTTATGTTACCGCACCTTTTGAAGTTTCAGGTACTGCTGCCTTAACAGGTTTAATCAAGGCTTATGAGATTTCTTCTGAAGAAGCTATACCGGAAGATGTAAAACAGGTTGCGAATGAAGAACTTGTCACAACAGCAAAATTGGGTGATGAGGTTGGAGCGGAAAATGCATCAGCTTTAATGGCAAAAATCAAGGATGACATTGCCAAAAATGGTATTCCTGAGACCGATGCGGAATTACGTACAATGATTGAAAATGCAGCAAATGATTTAGGTATTACACTTTCAGAAGAAGATATCAATAGTTTAATTGATTTGTTTAATAAGATGAAGGATATAAATATCGATTGGAATCAGGTTGGTGATCAGCTCGATCAGGCAAGGGATAAAATCTCAAATTTTCTGAATTCTGAGGAAGGCCAAACTTTTCTACAGCAAGTAAAAGAATTCTTTATAGCATTATGGAATGCGATTATTTCTATCTTTACAAATAATGAGCAATCCGCATAATAAAAAACAAGAGCGTGTGTATTTTTAACACCGCTCTTGTTTTTTTATTATTTATTAATTACTTTCGATTGAAAGGGAAGATCATTCACAATCAAATCTTCAAAACTCTCTCTTTTCACTACAAGTTGCGCTTCGCCATTTTCAACAAAAACAACTGCCGGTCTTGGGATTCTGTTATAATTATTAGCCATTGAATAGCCATAAGCACCTGTACAGAATACGGCCAAAATATCATTTGGCTTAACCTCTGGTAATGGCAGGTCCCAAATTAACATATCTCCACTTTCACAGCATTTTCCTGCGACTGAAACCGGGACATCATGCTTTTCTAATGCGCGATTTGCTAATACTGCTTCATATTTGGCTTGATATAAAGCTGGACGAATATTATCACTCATTCCCCCATCAATTGCAATATACTCCCTAATATTTGGAACAGATTTTGTTGATCCGGTTGTATATAATGTTGTTCCTGCATCTCCTACTAGGGAGCGACCTGGCTCAATCCAAATTTCGGGCATTTCAATGCCCATTTCATTTACTTGTGTTTTAACTGCTTCAACAATTTTTTCGACATAATAAGTAGCTGGAAGCGGCTCATCTTCTGCTGTGTAGCGAATTCCAAATCCTCCACCCAGATTAACAACTTCCGGGATAAATGAGAATTGACTTTGCCATTCCTTGATTTTATCAAATACTCTTTCTGCTGCAAGAACAAATCCGGCAGTATCAAATATTTGAGAACCAATATGGCAGTGAATTCCAAGCAAATGAATATGACTTGATTTTAACACTGCTTCAATAGCCTTCTCAATTTGTCCATTTAACAAACCAAATCCAAATTTTGAATCTTCTTGGCCTGTAGTAATATAATCATGAGTATGTGCTTCAACACCAGGTGTAACACGTAGCAAAACTGCTACTTTTTGTTCAGATGCTTTTGTTAGTTCTTCTAACATTTCAATTTCATAGAAGTTATCTACAACAATACACCCTACCTGATGGTCTAAAGCCATTTTAAGTTCTGATTTGCTTTTATTGTTTCCATGTAAATGGATTCTTGATGCAGGAAATCCGGAAGCAATTGCAGTATACAATTCACCACCAGAGACAACATCCAATGAAAGTCCTTCCTCATTAATCAGCTGAAACATGGCAATCGATGAAAATGCTTTACTTGCATAAGCAACTTGTGCTTTTACGCCCATTTTTTCAAATGCTTCTTTAAAGCTTCGAGCGCGTTCTCTTATTAACGCTACATCGTAAATATAAAGAGGTGTACCATATTCTTTCGCTAATTGAATGGTATCCACTCCGCCTATTTCTAAATGTCCTTTTTCATTTATATTGCTAGTACCATGTAAGAACAAAATGTATCCCCTCTTTCTACAACTAGGCTTTTACGTTTTCTTATCTTGAAAACCAATCAATAGAAGATTAATTAACAAGGAAAAAGACAGTTAACACCAGCTGGTTATTAACTGTCTGTTATGAAAATTCTGCATGAAATTAAACATACAATATCATAAAAGAGGGGTTCTTTCAATGTCACTTTACCCTAATTCGGTTGTTTTTTTACATTTTGAGGATGGACAATACTTGGTCTTAGCTTTGCGCCCGGCACAGAAGTCCTAACAATGATTTGCCATAAGGCCTTTGCATTAAATGGTAGAAATGGCCACAGATAAGGAGTGTTCAAAGATCTTATTCTTACAAGCAAGATGATAAAAACTGTACATCCAATCACAAATCCCTCTAATTTGAAAGCTGCAACTGCAACTAACAATAATAACCTTGATATCTTATTCGCAACACTTAATTCATAGCTTGGTGTTGCAAATGTTCCGATTGCTGCAACCGCTACATATAAGATTACCTCCGGAACAAACAATCCAACGTCAATCGCAATTTGACCAATCAACGCTGCTGCGATTAGACCCATCGCAGTAGAAAGAGATGTCGGCGTATGTATCGCAGCCATTCTTAAAAACTCTATCCCAAAATCAGCTAAAAATATTTGGATAACAATAGGGATATTTTTCTCTTCATTAGGACCAATAAAAGCAATATTTTCTGGTAAAAGTGACGGCTCTAAACAAAATAAAAACCATAATGGTAAAAGAAAAATTGATGCAATAATTCCCAAAAATCGGACCCAACGTAAAAACGTACCAACAGCAGGAGCTTGACGATATTCTTCTGCATGCTGAACATGATGAAAAAATGTTGTAGGAGTGATAATGACACTAGGTGATGTATCAACTATAATCAATACATGACCTTCTAACAAGTGATTTGCTGCAACATCCGGTCTTTCTGTATACCTAACCAGAGGATAAGGATTGTAGCCCTGTCGAACTAAGAATTCTTCAACCGTTTTATCTGCCATCGTTATTCCATCAACTTTAATTGTGTCAAGTTCTTTTTTTATGGTTTTAATTAGTCCGGGATCAGCCACATCTTTAATGTAAGCAAGACAAACATCTGTTTTTGAACGTTCACCAATTTTCATCATTTCATATCGCAAACGCTCATCTCTAATTCTTCTTCGAATTAAGCCTGTGTTAACGATAATATTCTCAACAAAACCATCTCTTGCTCCACGAACAATCTTCTCTGTATCCGGCTCTTGAGGTTGTCGACCGGGATAACTTCTCACATCAACAACAAGTCCATAGTCAGAGCCTTCCATAAGAAATACAATTAATCCCGAAAGAACCTGGTCCACCACTTCATCCAGCGTTTTTATTTTTTGGACGGATTGGTTAACAATTCTATTTTCTAAAATTTCTTTAAATTTTATATGATTTACTTCACTATCGTTAATTAATGTTACATTCTTTAATATTTGCGTAATATAATTCGTATCACATAGACCGTTTAAATAATACATATTGACTTGAAAGTCTAATAAGGATAATTTCCTGACACCTAAATCAAAGCTCGTATTTAAACCAACATGTTCGGTAAAAAACCTTTCGCTTTCTGCTAAGTTTCCCGTGATTGGGTACTGTTTAGCTTCCTTCTCTGTTGACAATCGGAACCGCTCCTTTCTAGTATCAATTCAACAGCTTTTAATGTGATTGGCGATCCATTCTTCACACTATCTTTTCTTGCCATTTTTCCAATATCTCCAATTCCAACAATAATCGGAACCTTTAACTGATCTAAACAATACACCGTATCACCGCTTATTCTTCCAAGTTCAATGTCTTTTAGTCCGCTTTTATCTACACCGTATTCAGTTAATTCACCAAATCGGTCAATACTAACATCAACTCTCGTCCACTCTGTCTGATGTGTTTTAGATGCTACTGCAATTACTCCAAGCACCTCTACTTTGGGGTGTTCAGCGACGTATTTCAAAGCCACTTCTCCAGCCCCTTCTCCTAATAATCCACAATCGTCAAACATGACAAAGACAGGGTCATTTTTTGCCTGAAGAATTAGCTCAACTATTTGGGGTCCACTTAATATAGTAGGATTCCCTTGGGTTTGTGAAATGGCTCTTCCCCCTATTTGGGCTGCCACATATTCAACTGTTCTTGCAGCATATTCATCTCCATCAGTTACAATAATGACCCTCACTTTTTCTGCCAATGTGACCTATCCTTTCGGTTTAAAGATAAGTGCCATAATGAATGCAAACAAAATTGCTGCTGAAATACCTGCTGACGTTAGTTCAAATATACCAATACCTATGCCAATAAAGCCATGCTCCTTAGCTTGTTCCATTGCCCCATGCAGGAGAGAGTGTCCAAAACTTGTGATAGGTACGGTTGCTCCAGCTCCAGCAAACTTTATTAAATTATCATATATACCAAACCCATCCAGTATGGCCCCTGATACAACAAAAGAACTCATAACATGTGCCGGTGTTAATTTAAAAACATCTAATAGGATTTGTCCGATTACACAAATCGCTCCTCCGACAACAAAAGCTAACAAATATTCCATTAGCCAATCACTCCTCCATTTGCTCTTTCGAAAACAACTCCATGTGCAATCGTTGGTATTGATTCTTTTTGCTGAATCATTGTTGGACTAAGTAGTGCACCGGTTGCTACAACTAATACTCGTCTTAAATTACCAGCCCTGAGCTCGTTAAATATATGTCCATATGTTACGACAGCTGAACAACCACAACCACTGCCACCGGCAAATACTTTTTGATCTGGACGAAAAACCATTAAGCCACAATCATTATGCTTGTCATGTACATCATAGCCTTCCTCTTTCAGCAACTCTTTTACAATTGGACTACCAACTCCTGAGAGATCTCCTGTTAGAAAAAGATCATAATCCTCTGGAGTTCTGTTTAAATCCTTAAGATGCTGTGCAATTGTATCTGCTGCAGCAGGTGCCATTGCTGAACCCATATCGAAAGGATCCTTAATCCCTAAGTCTGCGACTTTCCCGATTGTCGCAGCTGTGATTTTAATATCACTAACTTCTTTATTAATTAAAACAGCCCCTGAGCCCGTTACTGTATAGGTTGCAGTATCAGGCTTTTGGCCCCCGTATTCTGTTGGATAACGGAACTGCCTTTCTGCTGTTGCATTGTGACTACTTGTTGCTGCAATTACTTGATTAGCAAAGCCACCATCAACTAATGCGGAACCAAGTGCTACAGTTTCCATAGATGTTGAACAAGCTCCAAACATACAAAGAAAAGGAAGACTGAGATGTCTTGCTACATAATTAGCCGTTACGTTTTGGTTCAGTAAATCTCCTGCTAAAAATAAATCTATATCATCTATTGTTTTATTTCCTTTGGTAAGACATTGCTCAACTGCCTGCTCCATTAATCTTCGTTCTGCTAGCTCCCAGTTGTCTTCACCACAATGAAGTTCTTTATGTTTAACGTCAAAATATTGCCCCAGTGGTCCATCCGCTTCCTTTGGTCCGACAGCTGTTCCACTTGAATGAACAAATAAAGGATTCTCAAATTGCCATGTTTGCTTTCCTGTTAGTTTCAATATTTCCACCCCACCTTAAAATGCTAGTCCATAAAAATAGCGAATCATTCCGACTATATAGGCTGCCACAACACCAAAAACAATGACACTTCCTGCCAACTTAAACATATTGGTTGCAACTCCCAACACAATACCTTCACTTCTATGTTCTATTGCAGCACTTGTCATCGAATTAGCAAACCCTGTTACAGGTACCGCAGATCCCGCTCCTGCAAACTGTCCAAGCTTATCATAAATACCAATTCCCGTTAGTAAAGCAGATATTAGAATCAACGTGGCAACAGTCGGATTTCCTGCATCTTTTTCTGAAAAGTTGAAAACATTCATATAAAAATTCTGAATGGCCTGACCACATAAACAAATAAATCCACCAATCAGAAACGCCTTTAGGCAATTAATAAAATATGGTGGTTTCGGCTGATAATCTTTTATTTTATTCTTATAATCTTCTTTCATTTTGGCCATATATAAGACCCTCCTTATTGATTTACAAAATACATCCAATGAAATAATGAACCGACAATTTTCCCAAATACAATAGCCATTAACAAAACAACAATCTTTTCTCCAAGCCCAACCCTCTTAGCTAAAATAGGGAAAACATTTAAAACTTCGGTTAGTGCTGCAGCTAACATTCCTATAAATATTCCACATAATAGACCAATCGGGACTAACCAAAGCTCTGATTGAAACAGCATACTATTTCTTAAGCTGACCCATCCTACCAAAACAGCGCCTAATATAATAGCCCCTTCATATACATGAATAAACTGATAGGTTTTTGTTAGCTGTGTTAGTCTTGGAATAATTCCTAGAACAGCTAAAAATGCAACAAAACCAGAACCTACAACAAGCCCCCCGGATAATCCAATAATGATAAGAATTATGCTATTTACTATCATGATCATTATTTGCGTTTAAATTTTCTTTATTTTCATTCATCGCTACATATTGATCTAAATCAAGTTGATAGTTAAAAATCTCTACCTCTAAGGGACTTGGTTCTTCGTTAATTCTCTTTTTAAATAAGTGATTAAAAAACAATATCATTCCTAATCCCAATCCTATTG
Organism: Metabacillus schmidteae; assembly: GCF_903166545.1. NCBI lineage: Bacteria > Bacillati > Bacillota > Bacilli > Caryophanales > Bacillaceae > Metabacillus > Metabacillus schmidteae. Next base: position 3,754,084 of record NZ_CAESCH010000001.1, read on the forward strand.
AATAAGGAATTTGCAGAATTAGCGGCTGAGCATTTTCTTTTCCTGTTACAATTTTGTATATACGTTGATGAACAGCCTGCATACTAACATCCTCGTGGAAATTCATAATCGCCAATCCGGCTCCAATAAAGAGTAATAACCAGACAATGCAAAATAATAAAGGAGATAGCTTCTTTTTTTTGTACATGATTTCGACAATTGTTTGGTTTGACCCTAAAGCTTGAACATCGATTTGATTGTCATACTTGTGTATTTCCTTTATGACATGCATAACATCGATGACCACCATATTTTTATCACTTAACTGGACTTCATGAATCACGATGTTCTTTAGCTTTCCCGTCAATTCCTTATTGCCTACGATGAGTGCAATTCTTTCAATTGTAATAACATCGTTAGGATGTACTTGAATTCGGTGACGAAGTCTAATATATACCGTCTTATCCATCAAGGTTCACTTCCTAATGAATGTAATAGATGATACTTTCTTTGTCTTTATATTAGATCTTTAACAAATAAAACATTTGATTGTATAAGTAGTATGCATTGCCTTAATTTTAATCATGCAGTCCTGTAATAAAGTCCAACAATTACCATTGGATTGTTGAGGAAGAAAATAAAAAAAGAGGAAGAATATTCATTATCCTCCTGATTAAACGGAGTAATAATCAATAATTCTTCCTCTTATATTTGATTCATCTTTTCTTTCATTTGCTGTAGTATCTTTTTCTCAAGCCTTGAAACTTGTACTTGAGATATTCCCAGTCGATCCGCTACCTCTGACTGAGTTTGATCTTTATAATATCGCAGGAACACAATGAGTCTCTCCCGCTCGTCTAAGTCGCGGATGGCGTCCTTTAATACAATTTTATCAAACCACTTTGTTTCCGTATTATCCGCAATTTGATCAAGCAATGTAATGGGATCTCCATCATTTTCATAAACAGTTTCATGGATAGATGAAGGTGCTCTGACAGCTTCCTGTGCAAGTACAACATCTTCAGGAGCAATATCAAGATAGGAGGCTATTTCTGCAACTGTTGGTACTTTTCCCATTGTCTTTGATAATTCATCTCTGGCGCGTCTGATTTTATTTCCAAGTTCCTTTAAGGAACGGCTCACTTTCACCGTACCATCATCGCGAATAAAACGTTGAATTTCACCAATAATCATTGGTACAGCATAGGTTGAAAATCTAACGTCATAAGATAAATCAAATTTATCAACAGATTTCAGTAATCCAATACTACCTATTTGAAATAAATCATCAGGTTCATATCCACGATTTAAAAAACGTTGGACAACAGACCAAACTAACCTCATGTTTTTTTGGATAATTAAATCTCGTGCTTCTTGGTCACCTTCTTGACTACGACGAATTAATTCCTTAACCTCATGGTCCTTTAACTGTGTATTTGATTGATCTTTCTTGACCTCCACATCCATAGCAAGTCTCCCTTTAATTGCATAAAGCTTTACTTTTCGATAAATGTTTTACCAATTTGACAGTTGTTCCTGTTGATTCAGATGACTCTACAGTAATTTCATCCATGAAGTTCTCCATGATCGTAAAGCCCATTCCAGATCTCTCCAGTTCTGGTTTTGTCGTATATAGAGGCTGTCTTGCCTCTTCTACATCAACAATTCCTATCCCTTCATCACGGATCGTTAATTGGACAATTCCATCCTCTAGCGCAACAGAGATATAAACAATTCCATTAGGATCATTATCATATCCATGGATAATGGCATTCGTAACAGCTTCCGACACCACTGTTTTAATCTCAGTTAATTCATCCATTGTGGGATCCAATTGGGTAATAAATGCTGCTACCGTTACCCTTGCAAATGATTCATTTTGGCTTAGCGCAGAAAACTGAAGGTTCATTTCGTTTTTCATGATGCCACCCCCAAAGTCTGGAGCGCTTTGAGCTCATCTTCTTCTAATCGAATAATTTTAAACAAACCTGACATATCAAATAAACGTTTTACTGCTGGAGAAATTGCACATACGACCATTTCCCCGCCAGTTGCTTTTATTTGCTTATATCTTCCTAAAATGACACCCAATCCTGAACTATCCATAAACGATAAATTCCCAAGATTCAACACAATGTGCTGGATTTGATTTGCAGCTAAAGTATCTGTCACCTTTGTACGTAATTCTTCTGCTGCATGATGATCAAGCTCACCTGAGAGTCTTATACACAGCACAGATTCTTTTACATCAAGTTCAATCGCTAGACTCAAGGTTTTACCCCTCCTTAAATTCTGGATAAAGAGTCAATTCTTGATTGAACATTGATTTTCCTGCTCAATGACAAAACTAGTGGCATTTCGTCAACATTAGCCAGCCTTTGTAAAGTCGCCCATCACTCTCTTAAACATCGTCCACCAACTCGCTTCATCAATGTCCTTTTCAGCAACAAGCTTACTCTCAGCAATTACTTTGCCTTCTTTCTTTAATTGGAGAGTGCCAAGTTCATCTCCTTTTTTCACGGGAGCTTTAATATCATTTTTCATTAAAATCTCTTGTGTCACATCATCAACTTTTTCACCCTTTTTCGTAAGAACAGAAATAGGCTCTGAAGTCATAAGATTTACTTCTTTTTCGCTACCTTTGCTTACTTTCAATTGCGATAACACGTGATCCTTTTTGAATAATGGATGTGTTTGATATTGACTAAATGCAAAGTCTAGCATTTTTGTAACTTGTGCATTACGATCTTTAGGAGTATCTGCACCGAACACTACTGCGATAACACGCATATTGTCCTTTTTAGCTGTTGCTGTTAAACAGTATTTTGCTTCATTTGTAAACCCTGTTTTTACTCCATCTACTCCTGGATAAAACTTAACGAGACGATTCGTGTTGACAAGCCAGAATTTTTTATCTGTTCCCTCACGTAAATAATCTTCGTATTTGCCTGTAAAATTTGTGATTTTTTCGAATTTTAATAATTCTTTTGCCATTAAAGCCATATCATGTGCAGAACTATAATGATCTGGTTCAGGTAAACCAGTGGGATTTTTAAAATGTGTATTTTTCAAATCCAATTCTTCTACCTTTTTATTCATCATATTGACGAATTCTTCAGCAGATCCAGCAATTTTTTCAGCCATTGCAACAGAAGCATCATTACCAGATCCTATTGCAATTCCTTTTAACATTTGCTCAACAGTCATTTCTTCTCCAGGCTCAAGAAAGATTTGTGACCCTCCCATTGAGGCTGCATATTCACTTGTACGTACTTTTTCATCCCATTTAATTTGTCCTTTATCTAACGCTTCCATAATTAAAAGCATTGTCATAATCTTCGTCATACTTGCTGGAGGAAGTTTTTCATCACTGTTTTTATCATATAAAATGGTTCCGGTATCCCGTTCAATTAAAACAGCAGACTTCGCTTTATCTGCAAGCTCGACAGTTGTTGATTCTTTAGCTAAAGCCATAGGTGTTACAGAAAGCAGCATTGTTATAAGTGTTAAACACGATATCACTCGTTTCATTTCATAAGCCCTCCATTCTTTATACATTCCATTTTTTCCAGTAGGAGGAAAAATATACTAGTGGAGGGAGAAAATTTATTTGAGATATTTACTTTAGATTTTTTAGTTCATATTTTCTGCCTTTATATATGAACCACTTTTTGTTATGTTTAATGATGTAAGAATTTATTTGTCGTTGATTCTGACTGAATTTTCAAAAATGCTCTAGCTTGTTTATTGGTAATTTCAATTCCAATTAAATACTTAAACTCCTATTCATCATAACTTTTCAACCATCTCGGAGTAGATATCAACCATTAATCTACTTTTATCCACCATTCATTTCTATTTCGCCTCCTCTACCTAAGGACAAAAGCGCAAGCGCCTTGACCAGCCTAGGGCAAATAAGACGCAAATGAATAGAAGAAGACATTCTTTGTCTTCAATTCATTTGTGGCTTATGACCTCGAGGGGCTAGGTGCTGGCAGTCAAAGACGCGACGTCCTGTCGCACTGACTGCACTTGCACATCCTGTGCTTCGGAGCTGGATGTCGAAGCGCTTAGCCACAGTTCAAGAATCTTATAATTTCCTGCTAAGCAACAAAAAACCACAGCCTCCGGCTGTGGTCCACTAAAATAAACTATTCAACAGTTGCATAAATCAATTTTGGTGCGTCTACTTTCTGGTCACTAATTGAAATGCTTTCGTATAGCTTCGCTTTTACATCTTCTACATTTTCTCGGTTACTATGAATTGTCACCAAGGATTCGCCTTTTTTAACTGGATCCCCAATTTTTTTGTTTAAAACGAGTCCTACTGCCAGGTCAATTTGGGAGTCTTTTGTTGCGCGGCCTGCTCCGAGCAGCATGGCGGCTGTTCCGATTGAGTCGGCAATCATATCAGAGAGATTACCATCTTGTTTTGCTTCAAGTTCTATTTTATAGGTTGCTTGTGGCAACGTTTCAGGTTTATCTACAACAGATCCGTCTCCACCTTGAGCTTCCAGGAACGTTTTAAGTGTTGTTAGAGCTTTTCCATTGTTCATGACTTCAATAAGCATAGATCTTGCTTCTTCTAAAGTTTTTGCTTTTTCAGCTAAAAGGACCATATAACTTCCAAGTGATAAGCAAAGTTCTTCTAAGTCTTTTGGACCTTTTCCGCTTAATGTATCAATTGCTTCTTTTACTTCTAATGCATTACCGATTGCATATCCGAGCGGCTGGCTCATATCAGAAATAATCGCCATTGTTCTGCGGCCTACTAAGTTTCCAATATCAACCATTGCCTTTGCCAGCTCTTTTGAATCATCTAGATCTTTCATAAAAGCTCCTGCACCAGTCTTGACGTCAAGAACTATGGCATCCGCACCGGCAGCAATTTTTTTACTCATAATCGAGCTTGCTATGAGAGGAATACTGTTTACTGTAGCCGTTACGTCACGTAATGCATATAAGCTTTTGTCTGCCGGAGTAAGATTTCCGCTTTGACCGATGACAGCTATTTTATTTTTATTTACTAATTCTATAAATTGTTTGTTTTCAATTTCAACATGAAAACCTGGTACAGATTCGAGTTTATCAATTGTACCACCTGTATGCCCAAGTCCTCTGCCGGACATCTTTGCCACCGGAACACCTACTGCCGCTACTAATGGACCTAGAACTAGAGTCGTTGTATCACCGACACCGCCAGTACTATGTTTATCAACTTTAATTCCTTCTATTTCACTTAAATCAATGGTATCTCCTGAATGTACCATTGCCATTGTAAGTTCAGCTCGTTCGTGATCTGTCATTCCCTGAAAATAGACAGCCATTGTAAAAGCGCTCATTTGATAGTCAGGAATATCTCCAGAAGTATAGCCTTCTATTATGTGATGGATTTCTTCCTTAGTCAGCTCTTTTCCATCACGTTTTTTTTCAATTAGGTCAACCATTCTCATCGCTTTATCACCTTTTCACTTTAGTTTAGGAGTGAATTTTTTCTACTATGCTTTTCACCAAGTTCAAAAAGTTTGCACGGACTTTCTCGGTTGTTTCCATAACTTCATCATGTGATAGTGGTTGATCTAGAATTCCTGCAGCCATATTGGAGATACATGAAATACCTAGTACCTTTAATCCTGCATGTCTTGCAACAATGACTTCCGGAACTGTAGACATTCCGACAGCGTCACCCCCAATGATTCGGAGAGCGCGAACTTCAGCTGGAGTTTCATAGGATGGACCCGTGTTTCCGACATAAACGCCTTCTTGCAGCTTAATATTTAACTTACTTGCAACGCTCTTAGCTAATTCTCTTAATGTACGGTCATAGCTCTCGGACATATCCGGGAAGCGGGCACCTATCTCTGAATCATTAGGACCAATTAATGGGTTTGTGCCCATATTATTAATGTGGTCACTAATTAGCATAAGGTCTCCTGCTTCAAATGTTTTATTTATTCCTCCTGCGGCATTTGTTACAATCAATGTTTCAACGCCTAATTCCTTCATGACTCGTACTGGTGCAGTCACTTTATCTAAACTATAGCCTTCATAGAAATGAAATCTTCCTTGCATGGCTACTACTTTTACTCCCTTTAATTGTCCAAACACTAGTTGACCTGCATGTCCTTCAACAGTAGATACAGGAAAATTAGGAATCTCGTTGTATGGAATTTTTACAGGGCTTTCAATTTCATCTGCCAGCACACCTAAGCCTGAGCCTAAAATTAAACCAATGCTTGGGATATCACTGTATTTTTCTTTTAAGTAATTAGCTGCTTCTCTAATTTTTTCGATATTCACTATGTATCTCCTCCTATTTCAACTCAGACAAAAAGCTTTTACCATATGCAGGCAGCTTTACTTTGAAATTATCAGCAATCGTTGACCCTACATCAGCAAACGTTTCTCTTAACGGAAGTTCTTTTCCTTCATTAAAACTTGGGCTGTAGACTAATAAAGGAACGAATTCTCTTGTATGATCTGTTCCATGATGTACTGGATCATTTCCGTGATCTGCTGTAATAATTAAAAGATCGTCTTTCTTTAATTTATCTAGGACTTCAGTTAATCTTCTATCGAATTCTTCCAGTGCATTTCCATAACCTTGCGGATCTCTTCTATGGCCAAAGAGGGCATCAAAATCGACTAAGTTTAAGAAGCTCAAACCAGTAAACTCCATATCTAATGTTTCATTCAACTTATCCATGCCATCCATATTAGACTTTGTTCGTAACGATTGGGTAATTCCTTCTCCATCATAAATATCGGCAATTTTTCCGATTGAAATAACATCAAAGCCACTGTCTTTGAGTTCATTCATTACAGTGCGATCAAATGGTTTTAGAGCATAATCATGACGGTTAGCTGTTCGCGTAAATTCTCCCGGTTTTCCAAGGAATGGTCTAGCAATGATTCGGCCAACCATGTATTTATCATTCATCGTCATTTCTCTGGCCATTTCACAAATTTTATATAATTCATCAAGCGGTACAATATCTTCATGTGCAGCAATTTGCAAAACTGAATCAGCTGAAGTATAGACGATAAGAGCTCCTGTCTTCATATGCTCTTCACCTAGTTCATCTAAGATTTCAGTTCCTGAAGCCGGCTTATTGCCAATAATCTTACGCCCTGACTTTTCCTCTAACTCTTTTATTAAATCGTCTGGAAATCCTTCCGGAAATACTTGAAAAGGCTGTTGTATATTGAGGCCCATAATTTCCCAGTGTCCTGTCATCGTATCTTTCCCATTTGATGCTTCTTGCATTTTTGTATAAAAAGCAGCTGGATGTGATTGTGTTGGTATTCCTTTAATTTCCCGAATATGGCTTAAGCCTAACTTCGCCATGTTCGGCATGTTTAAGCCGTCCATCTGTTCAGCAATATGTCCTAGTGTATCCGCACCTAAATCGTTGAATTTCTCTGCATCAGGTGCCTCACCAATCCCTACAGAGTCCAATACGATTAAAAACACTCGCTTATATGTATAGTTCTCCATACTTCAATGTCCTCCTTTACTTCATACCCTTATTTTACTTTTCCATTTATCATAACATTCCATTCTCTCCGAGGAACTTGTCGGAAGTCTGACAACTATTTCGTTTCCATTATATACTTTCCTTAAGAATATTATCAACACATCTATTATTCTCTAATTTACCTAAACTAAAAAGCATCTCCCTCCTGGGTGATGCTTTAGGCACGAGGATGAAATTGATTGTATACATCCTTTAGTCTAGTTTTTGTAACATGTGTATAAATTTGAGTGGTTGAAATGTCAGCATGTCCAAGCATTTCCTGGACTGCTCGCAAGTCTGCACCATTTTCAAGTAAGTGTGTTGCAAATGAGTGTCTTAATGTATGTGGTGTTAATTCATTGTTTATGTTCGCCTCAAGAGCAATTTTTTTTAAATTTTTCCAAAACCCCTGCCTCGTTATTCTTTTTCCATGATGGTTGATAAATAAGGCTTCTGTTGGTTCCTTTTTATTCATTAGCTTTGAACGGCCTTTTTCAACATAATTCATTATTGCATCTGTTGCAGTTCTGCCAATCGGAACGATTCTCTCCTTGTTTCCTTTTCCATAGCAGCGAATAAAGCCCATAGTAAGATGAGCATCGGTTAAGTTCAAATTAATCATCTCGCTTACACGAATTCCTGTTGCATACAGAAGTTCTAACATAGCTTTATCCCGCAATCCAAAGGGAGTTGTTGGCTTTGGCGTTTCAAGAAGCTGTTCAACCTCTTGGAGAGATAGAATTTTCGGGAGATTTCTCTCAAGTTGCGGTGATTCAATTAACACAGATGGATCTTGGTCTGCTTGCTTTTCTCTCAATAAAAATTGGTGAAAATTACGAATAGAAGCCGTATGCCTGGCGATCGTTTTGCTTGATTTTCCGGACTCTTTTAAAAATTTTAAAAATTGAATGATATGAAGACGGGATACATCGTTAAATGAAGTAATTTTTTGGACTTCGTTTATATGCTTTTGGTAGCTTTTCAAATCTCGCTCATAAGAAACAATCGTATTGTTTGATAATCCTCTTTCTACGATTAGGTAATGGATAAAATCTTTTATTTGATCCTTCAAATTTGTCTACTCCCCGTTATCAATAAAGAAAATCAATCTGTTTAACCAGTTTTCTTCCTCATTATTAATCATCTTTGTTACCTTTAGTGCTGCACCTTCCGGTTGATCATAGCGATGCATCTGTTGATATTCTAAGTTCACCCACATAATAGCATAATAGAACAAAATCGTAAATCCAGTAAAAAGGACAAAAACCTTGATCATATCTTTTACAGTTTTTAGCCACCTAATCATAGCTACCTCCAATAATCTTTTCACATTTTATGTGATTATTAGAAGATATGCCAAAAAGGACAAACTTTATACATGTTTTTTTACTTTTTAAGTAATATAAAAAGCCTAACATCTGTTAGACTTTTTCGAATTTATTCTGCTTTGTTCTCGCCTTTTTCCTGACATTTCTCACAAATACCATGGAAGGTTAAGCGATGATCTTTTATTTTAAATTTCCAGTCACGTTCAACTATCTCTTCAACATCTTCTAGAAGATCATCTTCGATTTCTGCTACAGATCCACATTCTATACATACTAAATGATGATGAAAATGCGCTGCACCTTCTTTACGAAGATCATATCTGGAAACACCATCACCAAAGTTAATTTTATCTACAACTTTTAATTCCGTTAATAATTCCAATGTACGATAAACAGTGGCTAAACCAATTTCAGGTGCTTTTTCTTTAACGAGAAGGTAAACATCTTCTGCACTTAAATGATCTTCTTCGTTTTCAAGTAAAACCCGAACGGTTGCTTCACGCTGTGGTGTTAGCTTATAGCTAGCAGTATGTAACTGCTTTTTTATCCGATCAATGCGGTTTTCCATAACACTTTTCCTCCCTCGCCGCGTTCCCAAAACTATTATATATCATAGGTAAGGAAAGTGTCCAACTAAAATGATTTTAATGTAAGAAAAGTAAATGTTATTATTTAATAATAATTATTATTTACTCACAAACTCTACAACATTCTTCATTAAAAAGGGTGATGCATAAGCCTCAAAGCCTGACGCAAGTACAGCAAGAATTCCAATAAAAACAAAAACGGACGCATACCTCATAAAAAGTGTCAAAGGTGCCTCTAGAGTGTTTGTTTTTTTCACAAAGAGCTGCTTTATGATTTTTAAAGAAAAGGAAATCGCGACAGTACACATAATGATAAAGGCTGGGATCAATAGGATATTTTGCGGTAGGACCGTAACAAATGATAGAAGGAAGCCTTTTAACCCTAATTGATTTACCAAAAATCCAACCGTGAATCCAACAACCATACCTTTTATAAAAAGCATAACAAGGATAACAGGTAATCCAATAATGGAAATTCCAAGGATCCACATTAACCCAAGATATTTTAAATTATGAAAGAAGCTTTGATTAAACATTTCAGCTGCACTCGCTACTTTTCCTTCAGCGACTTGTCCAAAAAAACGATTTAAATAATAGTATAAATCTTCTTTTTGACTTAAGTTCATACTGTTAACAATAATCGCTCCAAAAATGACTCCCATCAAAAACAAGACAAACACAAACAAATATATTGAAGAATACTCCTTAAGATGCTGCTTTATCATTGCACTTACTGGCAGTTGTTGTCTTCGCATAAATTATTTCCTCCCGTCTTTCACTTACTAGAGTATATGAGAGGAAACGTAATCTATGACTTAAAAATGGCTTTCTTTTTGGTTAATAGAATTTAGTATTTAAATGGTGGAGAGGCAGCTGTTTTCGTCTTTTTTACTAGACTTCAACTTCGTTCTTTCTATTACTATTACTTCCCTACACTCCTGTCACTTTCCCGTACGTTCCACCGCCTCCTGAGGTAACTTGCAACCGTCCTTCCCGAGCGGCAACGATATAATTTGCTACTTTTTCTGTTACAACGTCCTGAAGCATATGTTTTGGTACCTCGTGCAAAATATTCATTTCAGTTCCAAACATATCCTTTAATTTTGACAGGGTTTTCGGTCCAATTCCTGGAATGAATTGAAGTGGGACCTGATGGATGTATGGAGGACGATCATTCGCGTTTTCAACTCCATTCGACAACTCTTGTAATCGATTGAAAACTCCTTTTGTAAATCTTGTGCTTCCACAGTTCGTGCAGCTCGTTTGATGTTTTTCCGGCTTTTTACCACATTTTTCACAGGTGGTGTCATAGTACTTTCCAAGGTATGGGTTCAGTCCATAATTTGCTTCAATTTTACGACCATCTTCGTTTTTCAACACCTTTTTCAGCTCCAGGAAGCTCGGCTCTCTCATTTTAAGTTTTTGATATTCCCTTCCTATTTTAGGTAAAGAATGAGCATCCGAATTTGTTACATACGAGTATTTATGAAGTTCAGCTATTTGATCGGCCATTTTCGTATCTGAGCTTAGCCCTAACTCAACTGCATCAATTAAATCTTCTTCAAAAACTTCACTCAAAGAACTTACCACACCGCTTCCATATAAACTTTTATGTGGCGTAAAAATATGGGCAGGAATAAATAATCCTCCTTGCTTTTTCACGAAGCGCTGTAGAGCCTTCCCGTCCTCATAAATCCGTTGAGAGCTAAGAGTTATATTTGTTAGTCGGGAAGAAAGCCATGATGATAGTTCTTTCATTTTTTGAAGAGTGGGCATAAAAACTAACACATGAATTGGACCTTTACACGTCTTATCATATATTTCAAGCTCACTGCCTAAAATAAGAGTCGTATTTTGAAACCGTATTCCCCCATCCTTTACTTCTATACACTCACCAGAATCGATAAGATGTTGAAGTGTGACAATTATTTCCGGGACATGGCAATCAATAATGCCTACCATATCAATTCCTTTGTGTTCACTCGCCTCTATCAAAATGTTTTCTAAGGTTAAATTTCTAGATGCCGTAATTTTCACTGGCTTTCCAGAGCTTGTTTGTCCAACATGAATATGTAAGTCAGCAAAATAACTGTTCATTTATGTTACATCCTCTTTTTAAATCTGCTGTTTACGGATAGTCCCTTTGCTCTACAGATTCGCTCAATTTTAAATAGGTAGTCAAAAGAAACAATTTTTATGAAACAGCCTTAATGTTATTTATCCAAAGCTTCCTTTAATAGTAAATACTGTACAGCATAAGCTGTTTTTGCATCAAAAATCCGGTTATTTTGAATCATTTCCTTAGCTTCCTCTAGTGTTACCTCCAACACCTCAACAAATTCATCTTCATCTAATTCTGCTGCTTCGGTTAGGATCTCTAAATTTTCAGCAATAAATAAATGAACGAGTTCATCTGCAAATCCAGGTGATGTGTAGAATGAAATAAGCGGCTTTAAATCCGAGCAAGTATAACCTGTTTCTTCTTCTAGTTCTCTTTTAGCTGTTGTTATTGGCTCTTCACCCTTTTCCAGCTTTCCTGCAGGTATTTCTACAATTGTTCTTCCTAATGGCTTTCTGTATTGCTCGACCATTAAAATCTTATTTTCAGGGGTGATCGCGATGACAGCTACCGCTCCTGGATGTCTCACAATTTCCCTCGTACTCGTATTTCCATTTGGCAACTGAACTTCTTCTAAGTATAAATCAATGATTCTCCCTTTATAAATTTCTTTTGAAGATAGTGTTGTTTCGATTAAATGATTCATTTTCTCAGCTCCTGTTCTATAAACATTTCTCTTTTCATACATTCTACCATATCTTAATGGAAGGGAATTAATCCTGGAATGAAAATCTATCGATTGGATAAAGGGATAATCTTAGTCGGAAAAGCATGGGAAATCCGTACAAAATTAAAAGAATATAGCCGCATGTACGAAACTGTCAATGAATGGATTAACGATGAAAGCAAACAAGCTTTCAGAAAATCTCCACATTCCCCTCTTTCTATCCGCAAGTAGTTTGACTTTAATACCTATCAGTTGACCTTTGATTTGCTTTATACTACTCTCGATGATAAGAATACTCAAATTTTTTAGGGAGTGGTATGATTTGCAAAAAAGACAACTCGGACATTCAGATTTATTTGTTAGTGAAGTCGGACTTGGCTGCATGTCGCTGGGTACAGAGGAACAGCATGCTCTTTCACTTATTGACAAAGCAATTGACCTAGGGATTAACTATTTTGACACAGCAGATTTATATGATGCTGGTGTGAACGAGGAATTAGTAGGTAAAGCGATTAAAAATCGTCGCCATGACATTATTTTAGCAACAAAGGTGGGTAACCGTTGGAAAGAAGATCGATCAGGCTGGACGTGGGATCCATCAAAGACCTACATTAAACAAGCTGTCAAAGAAAGTCTGCACCGTCTCCAAACAGACTATATCGACCTTTATCAACTTCATGGCGGTACGATTGAGGATCATATTGATGAAACAATAGAAGCCTTTGAGGAATTAAAACAAGAAGGTGTAATTCGATACTATGGTATTTCTTCTATACGTCCAAATGTTATTAAAGAATATGTAGAAAAATCAAATATAGTGTCGATCATGATGCAATATAGCCTGTTAGACCGTCGACCTGAGGAGTGGTTCTCACTTTTAAAAGAACATAATGTCAGTGTGATTGCACGCGGCCCCCTGGCAAAAGGGCTTCTAACTGAAAAACCTCTTGAGGAAAAATTAAAGTCAGAAGGTTACTTATCCTATTCAAACGAAGAGCTTACACAGCTTTTATCTAAATTAGAAGATGTTGATTCAACCCATTCCATGACCGAGTTAGCTCTACAGTATTGCCTATTTGAAGAAGTAGTAGGTGCAGTTATTCCCGGGGCTAGTAAGTTACAGCAGTTAATTGAAAATGTTAATGCCGGTTCTTCAGAAAGACTATCTCCTCAAGTCTATCATCATCTTCAAGAACTTACTAAATGTGAAAAATATGAGCAACATCGCTAAAATTTTCTACATAAAAAGCGGGCACTATGCTCCGCTTTTTATTTATTTATTTAAAATCCTTCCATGATAAAGAGCTTTCACTAAACAGCTCTTCAAAGCTTTTATTTTTTTCTCTTTGCTTTCTCTCTGCAATTCTCTGTTGTTCAAGAGCTGCCTCTTTCTCTTCCTGTTCCTTTGTTAAATCCTTCTTAACAGCCTTTAACTGCTCTACTAAATCACGATTTAAATGATCAGTTAATGAGACTGCTTGCTCGTCCTTGTTTTTCTTTGACTTTTTCATCTTAGTTGCCTCCTCTTACCGACTGCCTTTATCAAAATTATAGTAAATATATTCACTAGGATTCAAGTATCTTTTCTTCTGTTATGAATTGTATAATTTTTGATCTCTTATGACATTTTAAGATGGAGAAAGGAGCGATTTCTAGTGGCAAAACAACGTGGTCAAAAAGGAAAGCCGAATGCTGACACAACCAATAATAAGATGGCGGCTGAAGAAATGGAAAAAGCGATTCACCCAACAAAAAGACAGAATTCTCCGCAATAATTAAGAAGACAGGCTCCTGCTTGTCTTTTTTTATGGATTGTTCGAGTGTCTCCTTGGAAGTTCCTTTTCGTTCATGTAAAATATAGGTAATGCTTATCCATGGAGGTAACCAAGTGAGAAAAATGATGATTTCATTCCTTATTCTCCTATCCTACATTTTGATTGTCGGATTTTTCTTCACAAATAAACTGATGTTTATCAAAAAGAAGGATAATAAGGACATTATTGATCGTGATAGCAAATATGGACTTTATAACCAACAGGAATATGATGCTCTTGATAGAAGAGATTTCTCGATTGAATCACAGTTTGGCTATTCAATTAAGGGCTCTGTTTTTGAACCTCATGCAACGAATAAATATATGATTATTTGTCATGGTGTCACCGTTAATCGGTTAAATTCTGTGAAATACATGAATTTATTTCTTCAAAAAGGGTGGAATGTGCTCATTTATGACCATCGCAGACATGGAGAGAGTGGTGGAAAAACTACCAGCTACGGCCATTATGAAAAATTTGATCTTCAATCGGTTGTTCATTGGTTAAAACAAGAGATTGGGGACTCCATTATCTTAGGTATTCATGGTGAATCGATGGGAGCTGTTACAACGCTTCTTTATGCTGGAATGGTTGAAGATGGAGCAGATTTCTACATTGCAGATTGTCCTTTTTCCGAACTCGAGGCCCAGCTGCTATATCGTCTTAAAGTCGAATTTAAGTTACCAAGTGTTCTTGTTATGCCAATTGCAAAGCCGTTTGTTCAGCTGCGTGATCGTTATTCTATTAAAGGAGTCTCACCCTTACAAGCTGTTCAAAACATTAAAAGCCCTGTTCTTTTTATTCACAGTAAAGATGATGATTACATACCTGCAGATATGTCAAAATTGCTTTTTGAGAAAAAGCAGGGTGCTAAGAAACTATTTATAGCTGAAAAAGGCTCTCATGCTATGTCATATGCGGAAAATCGCGAGGAATATGCTAAAGTTATTGATGATTTTTTAGAAGAAATTGCATTACAGAAGGAAGCAGAGAATGATTCAGAAGTTAGTTAATTTCCTGAATCATTCTCTTTTAACCTAAAACATCAGAAATATTTACCATGTTCTCTTCCATCCACTGAAGAGCTTCATCGATTGTCGGAAACTCCTGTGCCTCAAACGACATTTCGTCTTGAAGCAGCCATACATCCTTTGTTTCATCATGAACTCCACCTATTGACCAATGGAGAAGGCTATACGGGTGGTTTTCATGTAAAAATGAGACCCATGTTTTGTTTAATGCTACGTTTTTTATTGCAGTTAATCGATCCTTCATCTACACTCAAACTCCTTACTTTAGAAGTATACTCATTCTAGGATTTAGAATTTGTGAAGGACTTTTTAACATGAAGCTTTTCGCAGCTTCATTATAAGTTATTGTTAGCTGTTCATCCAAAAAGACCATTTTGGTTTTCTCTACTAGTAAAGGCACTAGATTTGTATCAAGCTTTACATCTCCTTGGTCCTCCTGCTCAACGAGCCACAATGCTGTTACTCCACTCATAACACAGCCACAACCATCTGTGTCATATTTTAATTTCAATTGACGGTCTTTATTGTCATTTAACTTTGGTGTTAATTGCTCGATCGCTTCTTTTGAAAAGGTTACTTGCATGAAAAAACTCCTCACTGCTTCTTTTGAGCCTAGTGTACCATACAGAGCTTTTTTCTGCATGATATTAGGGCTCCGGTCATTCAATTTCTTCTCTCTTTGTATTTGCATCGTTTTTTCTACTTTTATATTTGTCAACGCTGTATAATGCTTTGACATTTATAGTAACAGTAGAAAGGGTTATATTTTTTTGGTCTTCTTTATTTTTTTGCCACTCTTTAAAGTGATATCGATATGCATGATCCTCTAATTGAAAAATATCTGCTCCTAACTTTTTAGCTGTTTTATATGTTTTTTCTACTTCTTCTTTAACAAGGGTTTCAATTTCTTTTTTTA
Organism: Metabacillus schmidteae; assembly: GCF_903166545.1. Taxonomy (NCBI): domain Bacteria; kingdom Bacillati; phylum Bacillota; class Bacilli; order Caryophanales; family Bacillaceae; genus Metabacillus; species Metabacillus schmidteae. Next base: position 3,770,042 of record NZ_CAESCH010000001.1, read on the forward strand.
TTTCTTCTTGGTTGACATACTTCTCGACACTTTCTTTTATTAAAGCTGTTAAATCAATCTCAATATTGTAGCTTTCTTTTACATCATCTTGTTTCAGCTCTATATGTGGTTCTAGCAGCTCCACTGCTAAAATACTCCCCTTGTCCGGCTCTATTTCAGTAACGGATCTTTTCGAATTGTTATGAGTCCAAATAAATCCTTTTAATTCTTGTAGGGAAAGCCATCCCTTGTATGTTTCATCCTTAAAAAGATATGCACCATCAATAACTGCTGCTGGTTCTTTTGTCTTTTCCTTCATCATTAGATCTTTATTCAATTTAATTGAAGGAACAATCGTCGTTTTTGTCTTTTCATTTAATTGCAACACAAATTCTCTTAATGAGATAGCTTGAACGGTTGCATTTTGTTTACTTCCTTCATCCGGTTGGTTTAGCCTTGAATATGAAAAGGGAAAATCAAAAAGAACCGATGAAGTAAAAACATCCTCTAAATTTTCCTTTGTTATATAACTCCATGCTGTTAAACGCACGGTAAAGCTTGAAGTAAATGTATTAAAAGCATCTTCAATTTGTTCAGTTGAGGTGATCATCTTCTCTCCAAACAACACCAAATTCAATTGTTCAAAATTGACTCTCATTTGAAGGGTATTAAAGATATCATTTAATGCTGTTTCTATTGTTTTTCCTTTCCCCTTTGCCAGCCAGACCGGAACTGGTTCTGCACTTTTTTGTTGATCCGTTTTTGCAACATTACTAAAATCTAAAAATTGTATGATGACATGATATTCATCTTCTATATAGTCGACTCCCATTCCTACTGCATAAGCTTGATTATGTATTTCTTTTACATTTTCACAGCTTGTTAGTATTAATAACAAACATAGCAAAGATAAGATTCTTATCCTTTTCATTGCCTGTCACCTTGTCTAGTCGAATCATTTGTATTTAATTCCGGAGCCCGTTTATCCTTTATTACCTCTGGAAGTTTCATAAAAATTGAAAATAAGTCTTTCCACGTCAGGTCTTGATAGTAAGATAAATATGGGTATCCAAATGATCTGATTGTTGATAAATACATGATAATTGAGATAAAACCAATAATAAATCCGAAAATTCCAGCAAAAAAACTCAGCACGACAATATATAAACGTATAACAAAAAGATTTCCTGATAACGATTGATTAACAAGAGTAAAACCCGAGATCGCCGTTACTCCTATTACAACAAGCATCGTCGGTGATGTAATACCTCCTCGAATTGCCGCATCCCCTATAATTAACCCTCCCAAAACAGCGACTGTTTGACCTACTCCTTTAGGAAGACGGGCACCTGCTTCTTTGAACAACTCAAACATGACAAGCATAAGAATAATTTCAACAAATGCAGTAAAGGGCAATCCTATCCTTGAAACTGATATCGTCGCTAATAGTGGTAGTGGTAGTTGTCCAACGTTATGTGTTGTTAACGCTGTAAATAATCCTGGTAAAAAAACGGTAATAAATAAGCCTACTACGCGAAGCAGTCTTTCAACAGATGCATATATAAAGCTTGTATGCTGATCTTCCGATGTTTTTATTAAGAAGGCCAGATTAGCAGGAGCAATTAATGCTGTTGGAGCTCCATCTATTAAAAGAGAAAATCTTCCTTGATTTAATGAATCTACAACAAAGTCAGGTCTTCCTGAGTGATTTACCAGAGGAAACAGAGAGAACACTTGTTTATCTACAATTAATTCTTCCATTTGTGAACTGCCAGTTAAGACATCAGTATTGACCTCGTTTAACTTCTCTTTAATATTTTTTAATAATTGTTCATTTATAATGTCTCTTATATAAAGAAGTGCTACCTTCGTTTGAGATCGCTCGCCTACAATGTATTCCTCAACAATAAAAGAAGAAGTTTTCAACCGTTTCCTTACTAGCCCAAGATTTATCATGAGGTCTTCAACAAATCCATCTTTTGGTCCTCTAACTGAAACCTCTGTCACTGATTCGTCAGGTGTTCTTGATGGTACTTTACTTATATCATAAAAATAAATCAAATTATTTTCATTTGTTGTCATCATAAGCTTTCCTGAAAAAATAAAATCGCTCAATCCTTCACTTGTTATCTCTTTTTTATCTTTTTTTTGTACTTGAATCATACTGCTGATATTTTCTAACGTTTCGCCTAATAAATGCTGATTTACCTTGGGCAAAACGACTTCATTAAGAAATACAGAGTCAATCAATGGTCCACAATATACTAATAGAAATGTTTCTTTACTATCATCCTTTTTCATTGTTTTTATGTTGACATCGGAGGATGAAGAAAACAACTGCTTCATTCCTGCCATTGTATATTCAATGTCCGAATTTTGAAGCACCTTTTCCAACTACCCCACCTCCTCAAGCTTCTTTTTTCGATGTTTAACATGTAAATAGACAAATAATATTGTTATTTGAATGACTAGTATCAATAATGCTATCGGCATAAAATATATATAAAGAAGCTCATAAAATGTATCCTGGTCAACTCGATATAAACAAAAAATGACAAGACAAAGATAACAGATGATGACGGAATATTTCGCCTTTTCCTTCCTTACGAGCAGTTGATTAGCTAATAAAATGTATAAACTGGTCCTAAGTACTCCGCCTGACAACCATTGATAAATAGCAAAAAAATCCACATGAGAAAAGTAATTACCTATTGTAAGAATTCGCCACTGTTCAAATGCGGGATACCTAAATTCTGACGCCTGCAAAGGACCAAATTCCGCTATTGCTCCAATTGTTGGCCCAAGCATTAATCCTATTATAATTCCTCCTACTATTAATAATTTTCCGATCCCTATTTCATGTTTACGTATAGAAGGTATAATCAAAAGAATAAACAATTCTACTATAGGGAGTAAGGTATATATTAAACCTTGAAATACAGGGTGCCACCCATGCTCAATAAGCGGTAATAATTGTTCATAATCCTTTTTCTTTACATTAACTGTCATCACAAAGAAGCCCAATGCCGAGACTAGTGGCAATAAAATACCGCTTAATATCGCCAAAGATTGAACTCCTGACCTTGTCCCAATAAAGCATAGAAACAAAAATGCAACAACGATTATCCCATAATTGATATCCGGAATGTATGATATATGGCTCCACATGACAATATCTTTTGTGGTTATATAAGCTGATAAGAAAAGGTATACAATAAAAGGCCCAACAAGGAGATAGTATTTTACCGGTGATAGCGTTCTTTTCCAATCCATCACACCTATTTTTTCCATTAATTTTAATAGCTTGTTTAATCCGAATAACCAGATGACCATCGGAACAATTGTTATGATGATTGTTAGCCAAGCATCTCTCCCGGTGACAGATAATAAAGCAGGGATGGTTTGGACATGTGCAAATAGACCTATTGTCAGCATCAGCATAAAAACTAATAACGGAAATTTTATTGGCCCCAATTTCTTCCTCACCCACTTTCAACGTTATTATTTGGTACTGGTTTTTTTTCTATACTATGAAGTTATTTTTTTACAGTGAGGTAACGTCTTTGAAGTAATATGTTAGGCGAGAAAATGAGTCAGAGGATGACCCTAAGAATTCATCCTCTTATTTTAGTTTGACATCAATGATGTCGTGAAGAGGTAATACAAGTTGACTTCCGGTTTGTTCATCGACAATTCGCAACATATGTCGAATTGAATCTATATAGTGGACAAATCCTGAGCATGTATGAAAAAAATGATCCTTGTAATAAGTAAAAATGAGCTCCATATGCTCTTCCATTGCCATGCAAATTGTTTCGTTAAACTGCTCTAACTGTTGTTCATCAAGTTCAGGCTTTTCTTGATAAGCATCTTCCTCAGACCAATCTCTTAGCAATTTAACATGTTCGGGGAGCATCATCGATGTCCATTTGATATTCCCTCTATCTCGTATCATGGTTTACCCCTGCCTTTATGCCATTATTCATTAAATTCTTTTGGATAGCCTAATTTAACCAATGCATTTGCCATCTCTTGATACCCAAAACTATTTGGATGAATACGATCTCTTGATAAAAGCTTTTCTTGCCTCCCTTTGAATACTGTATACATATCAACAACTCTAATTGTTTTTTTGTTATCAAAGCTGTTTAACTGTCGATTAAACGATTGAACCCACTTATCTGCCAATGAGATTTGCGGTAATGGGTTGTATAAGTTAAGTAAATAAATGATAAATGGAACACCGCAATCTTTTTTTAGCTCATGAATCGTCTCCATTATTTTCATCATATTGCTGTGACACTCTTTGACTGATTGTGCAATCTCTGTTTGATCACGTGATTCAATAAAGTCTTTACTCGCTTGGATAAGATCATTTCCACCAGCAGTGATGGTGATGATATTGGCACGATTTATTTTGTCATGTAGTGGTTCACTGCTTACAATATCCAGTACACCACTGCTCTCAATTCCCGATTTTGCAAAGATATTCGTACACACACGTCTATCTAGAGTTTTTTCAGTTAATCTCGTATAGCGCCCGACAAATCCGGGTGTCAAAAATGATGCCCCCACTCCGACTGTTAAGGAATCGCCTAAAGCCACATATGATAAACACGACTGAGTCATTTCCATATGATATCCTCCCTCAAAAACGAATACGTTTTTATACAATATTCGAAAGAGAGACAAACGCAGCTTTTCCTTTGGTGAAATAGACGAAAGTCATATCTGCTGATTTCTACCTACGCTTTATGACCTCCAACAAGCTTCGCACGATGCTTCGCTGTTCCAGCCGGAGTATAAGATACAGCACGTAAGATAGCATCCGAGCCATACTTATGGCGAATTGAATCCACCACATACCCTAATGTTCGCTGATTTGCACGGTTGGGTCGGAATAAATCAAGCTGCATTTCAGAGTCATTTTCAATGTTTGAAAGTGCAATTGAAATTTTTCTCACCGTTTTGTTTGTATAAAACTTTTCAAACAGTTGCAGGCATGTTTCATAAATATCCATTGTGATATTTGTTGGCTCATCAATTGTTTTAGATCGGTAAAATCCCCCTCCAAACTCATCGCGGCTATACCCGATTCCGAGGCTAATTGTACGGCCTGCCTTTCGATGCTGACGTGCTCTGCGGGCAACCTCTTCACTGATTTCTAATATGACATGCTTGACCTCTTCCGGATCCGGATAATCACGAAGTAAAATTTGGCTTTTTCCAAAGCTGATTTGCCCTTGCATAATCGGCGCTCCAATTTCGGATAAGTCTACTCCCCACGAATGATAGTAAAGCTGGTTGCCCATTACCCCAAATTTCTTTTCAAGCAGCTCAAGCGGATAGTTTGCAAGCTGTCCAACATTAAAAATTCCCATTCTATTTAATGTTTTTTGTACCCTTGAGCCAATTCCCCACATTTCACTTAATGGCTCGAGCTTCCAAAGCTTCTTTTTCACATCATCGTATGTCCATTCTGCAACACCTTTCTTTTTCGCTTCAGTATCCAGACAAACTTTCGCTAATAACATGTTAGGACCAATACCAATTGCACTTGGAAGTCCAAACTCACGCTCCATGTCATCGCGGATTTTTTTGGCAATTGTTTGTGCATCTCCCCAGATATGTTCCACACCGTCCACTTCAATAAAGCTTTCATCCACACTATAAGTATGAATAGCATCCTTCGGTACATAGCGGTGAAACAACTTTGTTAATTCTGTTGAAATCCTGATATACATCCCCATTTTTGGGTTCACAATCTTGATACGAGGATCATTTGGTATTTCAAAACGTCTTGAGCCTGTTTTAATTCCAAATTCCTTTTTTAGTCGTGGAGAAGCCGCTAAAACAATGCTCCCCTGTCGCTCCTCATCACCTACAACAGCTAAATAACAGGTTAATGGATCTAATCCGCGTAAAACGGCGGCACAGCTTGCATAAAAGCTCTTCATATCAATGCAAAGAATCTTTCGTTTCGGCAATTGATCGTAGTTTTCAATCATAGCCAATCTCCTATAAACAGAATATATGTTCGTATTTATTATATTCTATATACTAAGGGAATATACGTTCGATTTCAATGGTAGTTTTCCCCAAGGAAACGACAAATTTCAACGTTAGGCAGGATCGAAATAATCAAACAAAAACGTTATACTACCAATAGTGAGGTGAAAAATGGAAGACAAAATATTAACAAAGATGCTTAGAAAAAGCTTTCTCCAATATGGTCGAAATCTGGATGCAGACCCTCTTTCCGAAGAGGATAACAGTTACTTAATACAGAAAATCACAATTGACAAAACCGATGAAAGTGAATGGTATGAGGTTGTAGAGGATGTTGTGTATAACTACTTAACTAATCAGGAATAGAAAAAAGAGCCTAGAAATATAGGCTCCTTGAAGATTAATGACAAACAAGAATTTGTCTTATAAAGCTTCCTTTTTTCGCAACACATCGATCTGCAATAATAAACCCTGCCCTTTCAATTAAAGGGTCAATTGTTTCAGTTGTGATGACAATGACTTTTTCAGCAAATTCCCGTGCACTTTTAAGCATTTCAAGCTGTGTTTCTGGATCTAAAACAGAACAAAGATTATAAGGCATGTCTATAATTGCAACATCATAACTTCCGGTCACATCCCGTATATCTCTTAATAAAACCTTTCCTTTATAGCCAAAATGAGCAATGTTTTCACGAGCAGGCCGGGTAACAAGAGGATTCAAGTCACTTCCTACGATATCTATATCCATTGACAATGCTTCTATCATAACCGTTCCGGCTCCACAACAAGGATCAATGACTTTTTTACCTGAAATCGTCGGAACAGCAATGTTTACGACAGCTCTTGCCACCCGTGTACTCAGAGCAGTCGAATAATTATTAGGCTTTTGTTGATGAAATAACCAAATGGATTCACTTTTTGTATAATGTCCGAAAACCCAGTGATCTTTAACCCTCATAACTGCAAACAGCTGATTAGGATTTTGTAAATTCACTTGTCCTATTATTTGCAATCCAATTACCCGTTCAATTTTACGTCTTTCCTCAAAGCCTATTTTTTGAAGATTAGTAGTGTGAGGATGTTCAATCACGATTACTTTAAACGGCTTTTCAGCCTTAAAACCATTCACACGCTGAATAAGGTCATCTAAGCAATCTGCCTTATAAATAACATCAATTCTTTCTTTTATGAATGGACTTCTGCTCGGGTTAATTGATACAGAGCTTTCTATTACGTTAGCTTCTGTATGAAAACCAAATAATGACCGCATTTCTAATTGACATAAAGAAATCTCATCCTCATGACATGTAAATATGTAGATATACTTCTGTTTCTGATCAACCAAGCATTTTCCACCTTTACTAACCTTTTCTTATACTTTCGTTAAGAACACTGTTTTCCAAAAAAGTCTTCTTCCATTCGTGAGCTAATATACTCATTTCCCACAGACTCCAATATTGATTTCCTATTTTTCGGCACTCACGAAGTAAACCTTCCTTTGTAAATCCTGCTTTTTCATAGCAGGCAATAGCAGATTGATTAAAATCAAAAACGCCAAGACTTACTCGATGCAAATGAAATTGTTCAAAGGCAATTTTCAACACTTCTTTCATCATCAAGCTGCCTATTCCTTTGCCACGGACACGCGGATCTCCAATTAGTACTTTTCCCACCCGAGCAGACTTATGCACTCGATCCATATTCGTTAAAGCGATATGTCCAATTACTTCCCCTGTTTCTTTTAGTAAAACGCTGTAAATAAATGAATTGGACCCATCCATATTGGCGCTCTCCATATACTTTTCAATTTGTTGTTCTGTCAACGGGTAGTGAAATGTCGGTCCTGCCCATTGGAGAAGAAACTCTGGTGTATCAATCCAGCTCATTAACTGCGGTATATGACTGCGGTCAAAATAGTGTAATTCAATCATATAAAACTCTCCCTTGTTATAACTGTTAGAAAAGACAAAAATAGGCATAATGCTTTAAGTTGCCTATTTCTTAAAAAACGCATTTCCTGCCAGTTTTTCAAACAGCCTTGGCATGATTTGATAGATTGTACTGCCCGCATTCATCCATCCCGGCAAATTTATTTCGCGCTTCGGGGTTAGCATTGAAGCAACAATGATCCGTGCAACCTTATCAGGATCCAGCATCCATCGTTCCACATTTTTCACATAATTCCCTTCCTTATCGGCAATAGTGAAAAAATTTGTTTTAATGGGCCCGGGGTTAACGGAGGTGACAAACACATTGTGCTGTCTAACTTCCATGCGAAGACTGTTTGTAAACCCTAATACTGCATGCTTACTTGCAGAATAAAGACTTGACTTAGGTGTAGCAATTTTAGCTGCTTGTGAGGCAATATTAATGATATGGCCTTTTCTTCTTTTCACCATCGCAGGCAACACAATCTTCGTACTGGCAATTAAACCGAACACATTAACTTCAAACATGTTTTTCATTTCATCAAACGAAGAGTGAAGAACTTCATTAAAAATACCAAATCCAGCATTATTGACGAGAATATCAATTTGTCCAACTTCTAATTCAATGGTTGAAAAAACCCGTTGAATAGAATCAACATCCTGAACATTTAATGAATAATAGTGACAAGATACACCATAGTCACTATTAATTCGTTCAGAAAGTTTTGCTAAAAGCTCTTCTCTTCTCGCTAGCAAAACTAAATGGGCTCCTTGTCTTGCACATTCAATTGCAATCATTTCTCCAATTCCGCTAGAAGCACCTGTAATCGCAACATAGCAGCCTTGTATACGTGGATTCAAACGTGATCACCCCTTACCGCTGTATTTGCATAATATAAATGTAGATCTTTTGTGACATCGATTTTAATTTGACTGATTTCTTGTAAATAGTCAAGCTGCCACTATTCCTAATATTGTTAAAAAGCTTGACAAGGACCTGTCCGTCACTGCATAATGAATAAAAATTTAGTGTAGCGTATTGAAAATAAAAATTAGCGTTGATAGGGACTAGTAGAGTAAATGACGCAAAAGAGATTGGAGTTCCAGGGCTGAAAGACTCCATTGCCAAGCATTTTATCGAACCTACCCCAGGAGCTGTTAGGTAAACCTAACCGTATGTCTGCGATAAAGATACTAAGCTGGGAGTGTGGATCCACTCCAATCAAGGTGGTACCGCGGAGCCATTCCGTCCTTATGTTGTAAGGGCGGAATGGCTTTTTAATTTAACAATAAGGAGTTATACAAATGGAAAAAATAGGGTTTATCGGAGCAGGTTCCATGGCTGAGGCTATAGTTGCTGGACTAATTAAAGGAAAAGTATTTAAAGCCGAGCAAATTATAGTAGCAAATCGATCGAATTCAGAAAGATTAAATGAACTTTCAGCAAAATACGGCATTGAAACAACCCATGATAAGCAGCAATTAGTAAAAGATGCATCGATTATTGTATTAGCCATGAAACCTAAAGATGTGAAGGCAGGTCTCGATGGTGTTCAACACTTTATTCATAAACAGGTTATCGTATCTGTATTAGCTGGCATCTCTATCCATACAATTACAAATATTCTCGGAAAAGAAGCAGCTATCGTTCGAGCGATGCCAAATACCTCTGCTGCAATTCTTAAGTCAGCTACTGCCATCGCTGGTAGTTCGAATGTTACACTTCACCAAATGAATACATGCAAAAAACTTTTTGAAGCTATCGGTATATGTAAAATCGTTGAGGAAAATCAGCTTGATGCTGTAACAGGTTTGTCAGGCAGTGGCCCTGCTTATATTTACTACCTTGTAGAAGCAATGGAAAAAGCAGCAGTTGAGGTAGGCCTGGATCCATTTGTTGCCCGTGATTTAATTGTTCAAACATTGTTAGGGGCATCTGAAATGATTGCTGTATCTGACAAACACCCTTCACAGCTAAGAAAAGAAGTAACAAGTCCTAATGGAACAACAGAAGCAGGAATCTCCATTCTCAAAGAAAGACAGGTTGAAGATGCCTTTATTTCATGCATAAAGCGGGCTACCGAAAGGTCAGAGGAATTAAAAGCCATGTTTTCAGAGGAGCTTGTCTCATTTAAAAAATGAAGGAGTGCATACCCATGCACTCCTTCATTTATCTAAAGATTTATAATAAAAAATAGTTGCATCAAGCTTTCCATTCGAAGAAATAGCATAGTTCGGGATACGGCCGGCTTGAATATAGCCTAATGAAGAATAAAGAAAATTAGAAGGATCACCTTCTCTAGTATCCAGTACAAGTAACGATCTTTTTTCTTGTATGGCCTTTTCCTCAGCTACCTGCATAAGAGCACGTCCTATCCCTTTCCTACGAAAATCAGGGTGTGTCATTAATTTTGCAATCTCAGCTCGATGGAGACCATTTGGCTTTGATGATAGCTGCAGTTGAACAGCTCCAACAACAGTATCACTTATCGTTGCTACAAATAAAATGACATCATCGCTTTCTACACCTTTCCAATAGTTTTCCGCCTCAGAAGTTAACAAAGGTGGTAAAAACCCGATAGATGCACCATCCTCAACAACCTTTATGATTAATTCGGAAAGACTGTTGAGCCATTTATCTACATGATTTATTCTATTAATCACTACCTCTTCCACTCATCTCACATCCTCCATCAAAAAGTTGTTAGTTTTCCCCAATTATTCTAAAGGTTAACCTTAACGAAATGCTCGACTGTTGGAAAAGGATCGTAATAGTGATGTAAAAGCCGCTTCCATTCTTGATATTCTGACGATTGCCTAAATCCTTCCGTATGATCCTCTAGCTTTTCCCACTTTACTAAAAGTAAATATTTCCCTTCTTCTTCCAAACAACGTTGCAATTCATGAGAGATATACCCATCCATCTTAGAAATGATATGGGACGCTTGACGAAATGCTTTTTCATATTCCTCTTCCATTCCTTGCTTAACCTGAAGCATGACTGCCTCTAAAATCATAAAAAACACTCCTATTCCATGTTCAACTCTTACTTTTTACAGCTTCATCCCAATCTTTCATAACACATGTTAAACATATGCAACAATCCTTTTTACCTCCTGAAAGGGCAAGAACCTTGTCTGGTATTGTAATCTTCATACACCAACAAGACTGTTTTTCATCCAAAACACCGCAGTTATTATCACCATTACATATTGGGCATTTATTCATTTTCTAAGCCTTTCTTTAAAGTGTCATTAGTATATTTTACCACAGGAATATACCTTTCCATATCTTAAAAGCATAAATCGAACTCTTTTGAACAAGCTAAAAGTAGTGTTAAATTAACACGACTCTTAATGTGGAGGGATCAAGTTTGAATATTTTACTTAGCTTATTAACTACACTGTTTTTTGTATGGCATAAGACAGCTTCAAATTACCGACATTTACTCACAAGAATAAGAAGTATGGTAAGTGTGCCGGAATTTATCTAAGCAAAATATTCATTACGAATTCTCTATAACACATTAATTGAAATCAGGATGGTAAGTACATTTTCTACTTACTATCCTTGTTTATTTTTTCTAACAATCCAAACTCATTCATTGGTAAAATGTCACCTATCTATAGTCCTCTCTCAAAAAAATCCTCATTCAAGCAGAATACATGCTGAAAAGATGTTCCAGCTGTTATAATTCTTTCAGACCAAGTATTTACAATTGGAGGATAAAAGATGAAGACAAAACTTTTTCAGCCTTATCAAATAAAAAATGTTACCTTAAAAAACCGAATTGTTATGTCACCGATGTGCATGTATTCATCAACAGGCCAACAAGGATTTGTAGAAGATTTTCATTTTACTCACTATATAAGCCGGGCAGTTGGGCAAGTTGGCTTAATTATGGTTGAAGCAACTGCTGTTACAGCTCAAGGTCGTATATCTGCACAAGATCTTGGAATCTGGAATGATGACCATGTTCCACAACTACAAAAATTAGTATCAAGAATAAAAGATTACGGTTCAGCAACAGCTATACAGCTTGCACATGCAGGAAGAAAGTCAACAGTTGATGGTGAAATTATTGCCCCATCTTCGCTTTCATTTGATGAAACATACAAAACCCCTAAAAGCATGACAAAAGAAGAAATAACAGAAACTGTACAATCATTTCAAGATGGAGCCAAAAGAGCGAAGAAGGCAGGCTTCGACATTATTGAAATCCATGCGGCTCACGGTTATCTAATCAATGAATTTTTATCACCTCTTTCGAATAAACGAGAAGATGAGTACGGTGGCTCTGCAAATAATCGATACCGCTTTTTAAAAGAAGTGATTGATGCTGTAAAAGAAGTATGGGATGGACCACTATTTGTCCGTATCTCGGCCTCAGATTACCACCCGGAGGGATTAGATATTAACGACTATGTCGGTTATGCACGAAAAATGAAGGAGCAGGGTGTTGATTTAATCGATGTTAGTTCGGGAGCTGTTGTCCCTGCAAAGATCAACGTATTTCCCGGCTATCAAGTACGCTTTGCTGAAACCGTAAAAGAACAAGCTGATATTGCAGCAGGTGCTGTTGGGCTAATTACAAGTGGAATTCAAGCGGAGGAAATTCTACAAAATAATCGAGCAGACCTTATCTTTATAGCAAGAGAACTTCTTAGAGATCCGTATTTCCCAAGAACTGCTGCTAAAGAGTTAAGAGAAACAATTGAAGCTCCAAACCAATATGACCGTGGTTGGTAAGAATAATAAAATAATAAGATTTATACCAAAGAGAGTTGATCGTATTCAACTCTCTTTTACTTATTAAATGGAACGTTTTCTCGGAATGTCAATTTCCATAAAATCCGATGCAATAATAGTTGGTGGAAAAACTTCCTGCGCTTCTTCAACTAACAGATTAAGTTGTTCAGGTGATTGATATCTTGAACTTATATGGGTTAAAACCAGTTTTTTCACATTAGATGCGTTAGCGATTTTTGCTGCATCTTCTGTTGTCGAATGGTAATAGTCATAAGCAAGATGATGATCATCTCTTCCGAAAGTTGCTTCATGAATTAATAAATCAGCATCTTCCGCAAGATCAAGACTTTTTTCGGTGAACCGGGTATCACCAAGAATAGAGATAATTCTTCCTTTTATTGAGGGACCAATAAAATCACTTCCGCGAATGATTGAACCATCTTCTAATTGAACTGTTTCTGCATTTTTAATTTTTTGATAAATTGGCCCTGGTTGAATCCCCATATTTTTCAATTCATCAACAAGTAATGTTCCTGGTAAGTCCTTTTCTATCACCCGATATCCATAGGAATCAATGCCATGTTCAATTTTCTTTGCTTGAACCTGAAAAGAAGAATCTTCATAAATGACCCCTTCCTTTACATCAATAAATTCGATTTTGTAAGTCAGGTGTGTGTGACTAACAGATAGAGCTGTTCTTACAAACTGTTCAATACCTTTTGGTCCGTAAATCGTTAAAGCTGTTTCCCCTCCTTGAAAGGAACGACTACTAATTAAGCCGGGCAAACCATATATATGATCACCATGCAAATGGGTAATAAAAATTTTCTCAATTTTCCTTGGTTTAATTGAAGTATGTAAAATCTGATGTTGAGTTGCCTCCCCACAATCAAATAACCATATTTCATTTCTCTCTTCTAATAATTGGAGAGCAATACTTGTTACATTCCGGGTTTTAGCAGGTATCCCTGCACCTGTACCAAGAAATATTACATTCACTATGTATTTTCCTCCTCTGTCATTTTCTATAAGCATACACGAATGATAAAGCATGTGAAATAACATTGGTTTATTTTTTCAAGTTTTCTTTAGTAAAAACATCATATTACCTTGACCAAATTCATTATTACGACTAAAATAGACTGAATTATAGAAAATTTCTAAAAAACAGGTGCATTATAGACGATAATTTTTTCATTATCGTATATAATAAACTATGTGAAAAGACATTATAGTCTATAATGTTTGATTTAAGGGGCATTTACCTTTAAAATTAAGTATTTGTATAGGGATAATTTCCAATCAGTATAAAAAGGTTCGATTAAATTAGCTATTTTTTATGTCGAATTCACTTTCAACATGCTGATGAATTAAATAAATGTATTATGACAAAGTGAGGTACGAACGTGAATACACAAGAACATCCTAAATCAGTTATTGTCATCTTTGGAGCAACGGGTGATTTGGCGAAACGAAAATTGTTTCCATCCATTTACCGCCTTGTTCAAAACGAAAAAATCGGTAAAAACTTTGCTGTTGTAGGGGTTGCAAGAAGACCTTGGACAACTGAAGAATTTCGTAGCAATGTTTCGGATTCTATTCAAACATCGATGAAGGAATCAAAAGATTTAGAGGAATTCACTTCTCATTTCTATTACCATCCATTTGATGTTACAAACCCTTCCTCTTACTTAGAGTTAAACGGATTGTTAAATGAGCTTGATGGTACCTATCAAACAAGTGGAAACCGTGTCTTCTATTTAGCAATGGCACCAGAATTCTTCGGTACAATTGCCAAAAATTTAAAGAAAGAAGGCCTAACAGCTACACAGGGTTGGAGCAGGCTAGTCATTGAAAAGCCGTTTGGACATGATTTACCTTCAGCACAAAAATTAAATCAGGAAATTCGTGAAGCATTTAACGAAGATCAAATCTATCGTATTGACCATTATCTAGGAAAAGAAATGGTACAAAACATTGAGGTTATCCGGTTTGCCAATGCGCTGTTTGAACCATTATGGAATAATCGTTACATATCTAATATTCAAATTACTTCCAGCGAAATATTAGGTGTTGAAGACCGTGGCGGCTACTATGAAAAATCCGGAGCTCTCCGCGACATGGTTCAAAACCATATGGTTCAAATGGTTGCTTTACTTGCGATGGAACCCCCAATTAAATTAACAACAGATGAAATAAGAAGTGAAAAGGTTAAGGTACTAAGAGCGCTTAGACCAGTTAATGACGAACAAGTTGCAGAATATTTTGTTAGAGGTCAATATGCAGCAGGGAAATTTAATGATAAAGAGTTAATTGGATATCGTGAAGAAGGCAATGTTGATGAACAATCTGAAACAGAAACATATGTAGCAGGTAAGTTACTGATTGATAATTTCAGATGGGCTGGCGTTCCTTTCTATATTCGTACAGGAAAACGCATGGCTGCAAAATCAACGAAAATTGTTGTTCAATTCAAGGATATTCCAATGAATCTTTACTACAACAAAGGTGAAACAGTACCTCCTAACTTACTTGTTATTAACATTCAGCCAGAAGAAGGTATTACCCTTCAATTAAATGCGAAAAAAGATGAATCTGAAGGTGGTTATTCAAAACCTGTTAAATTGGATTTATCTAATAACTTCTATGATGGAATCAATACACCTGAAGCGTATGAAAAGCTATTATTCGATTGCATGCGCGGCGATGCAACAAACTTCACACATTGGGATGAGGTTGCTCTATCTTGGAGCTTTGTTGATCCAATTTCTGACGCATGGAAAAATGGTAAAGCAGCACTTGCAGCATATCCTTCTGGCACCATGGGACCTAAAGAGGCTGACGAACTACTTGAAAAAGACGGGAATCAATGGTGGCCTGTTAATTAATCAATAGTCCTGGAATCGATATCAAGTAAAACCAAATAGAGAAGTACATTTTGCCAATTGAGTCATTTGCGCTCAATTGGCTTTTTGGTTTTTTTCTAAAAAATGTGCGAATGAGCTCGTCTATTTGCCTCATACAAAGTAACCCTTCACCGAATAGACTAGTTAGTGTAAAAGCAAACCCTTATATCTCCTTAACTTTTAAGCTATCACTGTGTGATAGCTTCTTTTAATCATTCTCAACCCTAATTAACCTTGCTATGGGATGATAAGGCTTTGAGCCGCTGCTAGTATATGATTCGTTATATTTTCTCAAAAAAAAGACAAAGCTCAGAATAACAAGCTTTGTCTTTTCTGTATTAAATTTATTTTTCCATCCACTCAGTGTGGAAGACGCCTTCTTTGTCAACACGTTGGTATGTGTGAGCACCGAAATAGTCACGTTGAGCTTGAAGAAGATTAGCTGGTAACGTTTCAGTACGGTAGCTATCATAGTATGCAAGTGCAGATGAGAAGCATGGTACTGGAACTCCATTTTCAATCGCAACAGTTAAGATTTGGCGAAGAGCACCTTGGTAGCCTTCAACGATCTCTTTAAAGTAATCATCTAGTAAAAGGTTTGCTAATTGTGGTTCTTTATCATATGCATCTTTAATGTTTTGTAGGAAAGCAGAACGGATAATACAACCACCACGGAAAATCATAGCAATATCACCGTATTTTAGATCCCAATTATACTCTTCAGAAGCTGCTCTCATTTGAGCGAATCCTTGAGCATAAGAACAGATCTTACTCATATATAATGCTTTACGAACTGCCTCAATAAGCTCTTCTTTGTTTCCTTCGTAAGATTTTACAGAAGGACCTGAAAGAATCTTACTAGCTTTTTGACGCTCTTCTTTCATCGCAGAAATAAATCGTGCAAAAACAGACTCTGTAATAATCGGAAGTGGTACTCCTAAATCAAGAGCACTCTTACTTGTCCATTTTCCAGTTCCTTTTTGACCAGCAGTGTCAAGAATAACATCGACCATAGGTTTACCAGTTTCTTCATCTTTCTTCGTAAAGATATCTGCTGTAATTTCAATTAAGTAGCTATCAAGCTCACCTTTGTTCCATTCAGCAAACACTTCATGAAGCTCATCCGCTGATAGACCTAATACATTTTTAAGCAGGAAGTATGCTTCAGAAATTAATTGCATATCTCCATATTCAATACCGTTATGAACCATTTTTACGTAGTGACCTGCACCATCTGGACCGATGTAAGTACAGCAAGGATCACCGTTTACTTTTGCAGAAATAGCCTCCAGGATCGGCTGAACTAAGTCAAATGCTTCTTTTTGTCCACCAGGCATAATAGAAGGTCCTTTTAATGCTCCTTCTTCCCCACCTGATACACCTGTTCCAATGAAATGAATTCCACTCTCTGCAAGATCTTTATTACGGCGTTGTGTATCTGTATATAATGTGTTTCCACCGTCAATTAAAATATCCCCTTTATCAAGATGTGGTAAAAGCTGTTCAATTGTAGCATCAGTTGGTACACCAGCTTTAACCATTAATAGGATTTTACGTGGAGTTTCCAATGATTGTACAAATTCTTCAATGCTGTAAGTTCCAACCACATTTTTTCCTTTTGCTTCAGTTAAAAATTCTTCTGTTTTTTCTGCTGAACGGTTAAAAACTGATACTGAAAATCCACGACTTTCAATATTTAATGCAAGATTCTTACCCATTACAGCCAAGCCAATTACACCAATTTGTTGTTTCGACATTCCCTTACGTCCCTTCTCATCCTTATAGTATGTAAAACTAAACAATTCAAAAAACTTCTACTTATGATAGCGATAAAAAGTTTAGTTTTCAGCCAATAAATGCTAAATTGACACATAATTCGAATTATTTCATTTGACTACAACTTTAAAAATACACATTTTTCTGTAACATTTCAAGTGACTTACCTTATGTAATCGTTTTCTAAGTGAAAAAATCTTTACTAAAGCTCGTTCCTGGAGTTGGCGCTTCTTTTTTCTCTCCTTTGACACCTCTTTTGACTAGCTGATCTCCATATTTTTGATTTATTTGATCAATAACTGAAAGTATGGGCTCATCCTTTGCGTCCTGTTCATATGAAAACAAGTCTAACTGCTTAACAGCATCATCTTTTTCAACTAAATCCTGTCCCGTAATACCCAATAATCGAATTGGCTCTTCATTCCAATGAGCAAAAAAGAGGTCGACTGCTTCTTGGAATATCTCTTTTTCTTCCCCAATGGGATTTTTTAGCTTTTTACTTCTCGTAATGGTCTTTAAATTTCCATAGCGAATTGTTACGAACACTTTCGTTGCAAGAACTTCTTTTCGCTTCATTCGATTCGACACTGAAAGAGATAATTTTCTTAAGACCTCTCTTATTTCATTCTCATTTGTTGTATTTTTAGCTAAGGTGGTAGAATTTCCAATGCTTTTGAAATCGTATATTGAATTAGGATTTACTACTCTATTATCAACACCGTTTGCTTTTTGAATTAGCCTTTCCCCATTAACGCCTAATAGTTTTTTTATTTGTTCCTCATTAGCATGGGCCAAATCATAAATTGTATGTACACCTATTGTGTGAAGCTTTTCAGCAGTCTTCTCTCCAACTCCATGCATTTCATGGACGGGGAGAGGCCATAAAACGTCCGGCATATCCCTTTTCCTTAGGATTGTAATTCCAAGAGGCTTTTTCATATTTGAAGCCATCTTAGCTAAAAATTTATTTGGAGCAATACCGATACTACATGGTAATAACAATTCCTCGATTAATCGGTCCTGGATCAATTTCGCAATTTCCAAAGGCCTTGAGCCTTCAAATTCACTTAAATCGATATATCCCTCATCAATAGAAACAGGTTCTACTAAATGAGTGTATTCTCTTAGTAATTCAAACATCGCTTGTGAGGCTTTACGGTATCGTTCAAAGTTCGGCTTTCGAATGATAAGATCCGGACAAAGTCTACGTGCTTCCCAAAGCGGCATTGTTGCCTTAACACCTTTGGCACGCGCTTCATAGCTGCATGTCACGATAATTCCCTTTCTTTCTTCTACATTCCCAGCAATCGCTAAAGGCTTGTCTTTTAAAGAAGGATCATACGCCATTTCCACAGACGCATAAAAGCTATTCATATCAACGTGAAGGATAACTCTTCGATTTACAATCTGCTCCACAAACAACACCACACTCACAAATTTCATCATTCTTCTTTAGTTTACCATTTTTCTTAAGTGAAATGCTTCTTAGTCTATAAGAAAACAAAATAAAGCCGCCTACTTATGGGCGGCTCATCATCTCTTCCTTCACGATAGCAAAATTCTCAAGACTTTCTATTAAGTAGGTTGGATTAATCAGTGTAATCAAACGCCACTCTATGCTTGCTACTCCGGAAAAATATTTAGTTGATTGAAATGCACCGATCGGAATTGTTTTTAGTTGGTTCTCTTCGATATCGATAATTTCTTTTGCTTCATTTACAATCAGTGCCGCAGAAATATCATCAGACTGAATGACAATCAATTTAACGTTGTTATCAATTGTTATATTTTGATGATAAAAGATTTGATTCGTATCAAGAACCGGTATCAGCTCTCCCCTTACCTTTACTACACCTTTCATATAGACAGGCATATTAGGAATGACATTTATATCCTCTAATTTTTCAATTGAAATGACATGTTCAATAGGTATTCCATACTCTTCATCACTTGTTCGGAACACGACTATTTTTGAAACATCCATATCATCATCTCCTCCATCAATACTTGAGGTGAAATACTAAGACTATCATACTATGAATGTCTTAGTATTTAAAGATGCTATTGTATTTAAACTAGTTTGACATGAGGAAAAATGTCTACCACTTGCGCCATTCAATCATCTCTTTATTATCTAATTGCTGACGAATAACCCCTTCACATAAGGAAAAAATCCCTTCAACATCCGGAGTACTTAATGCCAATACCCTTATTGATAGTCCTTTTGCATTAAGAGCACTAATACCAAATCGCGAGTGATTCACAGAACTCAATTCTGATCTTAATCTTTCAATCAACTGTTCGTCAACTTGAGGATGAATCATAAACAATGTACCGATATGAGTGTAGCCTTCCAACTGCATTAATTGTTGAATATTTTCTCCGGGAATCAATAGCTGATGATCATATACCTGCAATTCACCATCAATAAATATTTTCAGTTTAGAAGAAATCCTTTTATACTGAAACAATCCCCTATCCTCAGACCAACCTGGAGTAATAATATCTGTATAATAAAATGTCGATGTAGACTCCATATATACATTTGTAACTTGAGAAAACCGTGCATCTTTGTATGCAATTAACGGGTCTTGTTTAACAAGTAATTCGCTTCCGTCATGTAAAAAGTAATCCATTTCTTGACGAACACCTAATCGAAGCGACTTGTAAATTTTAGTAGAAGCCTGAGTGGTTAATGCCAGCTTCGCATCCTTCCCAACTACTACCTCAGTTTTATAAGAATCTCCATCTACATAACCGCCACCGACATGGATTAAAGTTAAAAGAGGAAGACCTTCTGGCAAGTATGTTGGTCTAGTAATTTTTAAAACTCCATCAAAAAAGCTATTGCTAACGAAAGAACGGTGATGCTTTTTTTCTACCGTTAGCTCCAGGTAGCCGGTATATGTCATGCCTCAAGACCAACTAAAAAGGCTTCTTTGCGAATCCAGTCGACCACTTCCTTTACCCCGGTACCATCTTTGAGATTTGTAAAAATATATGGGCGATCACCGCGGGATACTAATGTATCTTTTCGCATTACTTCAAGATCTGCTCCTACATATGGTGCTAAATCAATTTTATTAATTATAAACAGGTCAGATTTAATCATTCCCTGCCCACCTTTGCGAGGGATTTTCTCCCCTTGGGCAACATCAATAATATAAATTGAAAAGTCGACCAATTCAGGACTAAAGGTAGCAGCTAAATTATCACCACCACTTTCCACAAAAATCAAATCTAGACTTGGATGGCGGTCATTTAATTCATCAATTGCATCAAAATTCATTGATGCATCTTCTCGAATTGCAGTATGCGGACATCCTCCCGTTTCAACACCGATGATGCGATCTTCCGGTAAGGCACCATTCTTAATTAAAAATTGAGCATCCTCTTTCGTATATATATCATTTGTGATAACCGCGACCTCAAACTCCTTCATTAGCTCTCTTGTTAACTTATCTACCAGCAATGTTTTCCCTGCACCAACAGGTCCTCCGATTCCTATACGAATTGGTTCACTCATATTATTTCATCCTTTCATTTTTCATGACATAAATAGACGAACAGAAAGCTGTTCATGATGCATTTGGGCAATTTCAAGACCAGGTGCACCTGCTCCAAAATCTTCTTCGTCTAAAAACAAAATTTCCTTCACTTTTTCTATTAGATATGGTTGTAATGTAACTAAGATTCTTTGCCCATCTGTCTGACCGATAGGAATTCCTCTTATAGCGTTTTGTACAAGTGATGAAGTGGTAGCAAAAAGATAAGTAGAAAGTGTTGTTTCTATATCAATATCCAACTCCAGACAAACCATCGCATACACAACTGAGCTGTGACCGTAAGCTTGTTTATGTTTGATTTTCCCTTGATACAAATTCAAATGTTCATTCGGGAAGAGCTGGTTCATTACCTTTACCATTTGTCGACCAACTCTTCGATTTCCTTCACGGGTTTCTCTCGCTATAGCAAGAGCATTTAACTCTTTGTCTATTGTCCAGACCGATTCAATCTTATTTGCTTTAATAGATTCATAGACTAACCTGCAGGCAAGACCATCTGTGTAAACAAATTGTGTTTGTAAGTATTGTATAAGTGCTGCCAGAAAGGTATCTTTATTCGTAATTTTATTTTCTTGAATATACGTTTCTATTCCAAAGGAATGTGAAAATGCTCCGGAAGGAAAATTGGAATCACAGATTTGAAGCAGATGAAACAGTTGTTTAGTCATGGGAATGCCCGATATGTTTAAAGGCTTTGCTCATTTTACGTTCTTCTCTTGTGTAAGGTACTCCCAGCTCTTCTAATAACCTTTCAACAAGATAGTCATACTGAACAATCATTTCGTTTTCTTCAAATTGTGCCGGTAAATGGCGGTTACCAAGTTGATGAGCAATTTCTCCCATTTGTAAAATACTTATTGGTTGAATGACAATAACATCATCAGCAAGCACACTTATAATGATAGAGTTTTTTTCATCGTGGTACAGAATGTCCCCGTCAACCAGTTCTTTTCCTTGTTTAAGTCGAATGCCCAGTTCATTTCCATGATCTGTTTTTACGCGCTGTATCTTCTTTACTAAATCATCACTTTTTAAATACACACGTTCTACATGATGTGGTGCTTGCTCTAATTCTCTTACGTTTCCTATAATCTGTTCAATAATCATCATTTCACCTCAAAATAAAAAGTATCGTTGTGCTAATGAAACCTTCTCATCAGGTTCACAGGTAATTAACTCTCCATCAACCATAACCTCATAGGTCTGAGGGTCCACTTCAATGGATGGTGTTTCTCCGTTTAATTTCATATCCTTCTTTTTAAGTTGGCGAATATTTTTTACCACACCAATCTTTTTTTCAAGTCCAAGTAACCCATGAATATTCTTGTCAAAAGCAGCTTTGGACAGAAATGTCATCGAGGTTGAATGCTTTGCCTTGCCAAAACTCGCAAACATAGGACGATATAATGCGGGCTGCGGGGTTGGAATAGATGCATTTGGATCTCCCATTACACTCCATACAATCATCCCTCCTTTAACAACCAATTCCGGTTTAGCCCCAAAAAATGCCGGATTCCACAAGACAAAATCAGCCATTTTCCCGACTTCTATCGAACCTACATACTCAGAAATTCCATGTGTGATAGCTGGATTGATGGTATATTTTGCTATATATCTTTTTGCTCTAACGTTATCATTTTCTTCACCTTCAACAAGTTCTCCCCGTTGCCGCTTCATCTTATCAGCTGTTTGCCATGTTCTTGAGATTACTTCACCTACTCTTCCCATCGCCTGGGAATCGGAGCTAATCATGCTAAAAACACCTAAATCATGAAGAATGTCCTCTGCAGCAATCGTTTCTTTCCGAATACGAGAGTCTGCAAAAGCCAAATCCTCCGGAACGGAAGGGTCTAAATGATGACAAACCATCAACATATCTAAATGTTCTGCAATGGTATTCACTGTATAGGGACGTGTCGGATTTGTTGAAGATGGAAGTATATTCGGGTAAGATGCTGCCTTTATGATGTCAGGGGCATGACCTCCACCAGCACCTTCTGTATGATAGGTATGTATCACACGCCCATCAATAGCTTTTAATGTATCCTCTACAAAGCCACCTTCATTAAGAGTGTCAGTATGAATCGCGATTTGAATATCATATTTATCAGCTACTGATAATGCTTTATCTATATTGGAAGTTGTGGTTCCCCAATCTTCATGAAGCTTAAGGCCAATAGCACCTGCTTGAATTTGTTCAATAAGTGCCTCTTCGTTGGAAGCGTTACCTTTTCCGAGAAAACCCAAGTTAACAGGAAACTCCTCAGCAGCTTTTAGCATTTGGTGAATATTCCACGCACCAGGTGTACAAGTTGTCGCATTAGTTCCGGTTGCCGGACCGGTTCCCCCTCCAATCATCGTAGTCATACCTGATTCAATTGCCGTTTGGATTTGTTGAGGGCAAATAAAATGGATATGAGCATCAATTCCTCCTGCCGTTACAATCATTCCCTCTGCAGCAATCACCTCTGTTGAAGCACCTATGACAATATCAACTGAATCCATAATAAGAGGGTTTCCGGCCTTCCCAATCGATATGATTATCCCCTCTTTAATACCAATATCCGCCTTGTAAATTCCTGTATAATCAAGGATTAGAGCATTCGTTACAACAAGATCAACTACTTCTTCTCTTGTTGCTAATGGATGCTGTCCCATTCCATCACGTATTACTTTCCCACCACCAAATTTCACTTCATCACCGTAAGTGGTAAAATCCTTCTCAACTTCAATGAATAATTCCGTGTCTCCAAGTCTTACCTGGTCACCAACCGTTGGACCAAACATGTCCGCATATTGATGTCTTGACATACGAAAGCTCATAGCTACACTCCCTTATCTAGTGCATCATTTGTTAAATTATTTAACCCAAATATTTTTCTTTCACCTGAAAAAGAAATGAGCTCGATTATTTTTTTATCTCCTGGTTCAAATCGAACAGCTGTACCGGCTGGTATATTTAATCTTTTTCCATAAGATTTCTTCCGTTCAAATTCCAGTGAACGATTCACTTCATAAAAATGAAAATGGGAACCTATTTGCACAGGACGATCACCATTGTTTACTACTTCCAGTCGTATCGTTTGTTTATGTTGGTTACAGAAAATTGGTTCTTGTTTTAACTTGAGCTCTCCTGGTATCATTTTCTCACTCCTTTTAGAAGGTTATTGAATAGGTTCATGAACTGTCACTAACTTCGTACCGTCCGGAAACGTTGCTTCAACCTGAATATCATTAATCATTTCAGGAATACCTTCCATCACGTCGTCTCTCGATAGAATTTGACGCCCATACTGCATTAATTCTGATACCGTTCTTCCATCACGTGCTCCTTCTAGTACCTCATAGGTTAAAATAGCGATAGCCTCCGGATAGTTAAGCTTTAAGCCTCTTTGTTGTCGCCGCCTCGCTAAATCTGCTGCCACAACGATCATCAGTTTTTCTTGCTCACGAGAAGTAAGCTTCATTTCGTATTCCCCCTTATACAGCTAAGTGACTTTGAAGGTCCTCTTCATTTATGTTGTCACAACTTCCACTCATAACCATTCTGCCTCTATCAAGAATATAGAACTGATCTGCACACGATAATACCGCATCTAGATTATGTTCTACCAATATAATCCCTATCTTTTTTTCCTGGGCGATTTGAACAAGCACATCCTGGATCAATTGAACAATAGAAGGCTGGATACCTTCCATAGGCTCATCTAATAGTAATAGCTTCGGATTTGATACTAAGGCTCTTGCTATTGCCAATTGTTGCTGCTGGCCGCCACTTAAATCTCCGCCTTTGCGATCTATCATTTCTTTTAATACTGGAAACCATTTGAAAATTTCCTCCGGAATTGTTGAAGAGCGTTGAGCTTTTGGTAATGCCTCCATTCCTAATAGCAGATTTTCTCTAATTGATAGATCAGAAAAGATTTCTCTACCTTGTGGAACATAAGCAATCCCAGCTCTTGCACGATGTTCTGGTCTTTCCCTTTTAAAATTCTTTCCTTCATACTGAATAGTCCCGCTTGTCATAGGCAATAGACCCATTAATACTTTCATTAATGTTGTTTTCCCTACACCATTTCGTCCAAGAAGACCAACAATTTTTCCCTCCGGTATCTCAAAATCTACATTCCGTAAAATAATAGTCTCATCATATCCCGCTTGCAGGTTTGAAACATGAAGCATATTACCCGCTCCTTCCTAGATATACATTCTTCACTTCTTCATTTTCCTGAATATCCTTCATTTCACCCTGACAAAGCACCTTCCCTTCGTGCATGACCACGACTTTAGTAGAATATTTTCGTACAAAATCCATATCATGCTCTACAATTAAAACAGAACATTCTTTGGAAATTTCTAAAATTAATTCACCTGTTTTTGTTCTTTCTTCACCAGACATCCCTGCGATTGGTTCATCTAATAATAATAATGTGGGTTCCTGAATTAATTGCATTCCGATTTCCAGCCACTGCTTTTGTCCATGTGATAAAGCACCGGCTTTTTCATGCCGAACTTCAAACAATCCTATTTTCTTTAACATCACATCAATTTTGTCCTTTTGTGTATCAGATAATCTCGCGATAAGAATAGAAAATAAATTTTTCTTTTGCTTCATCGCAATCTCTAAATTTTCAAAAGATGTTAAGTGTAAAAAAATACTTGGAGCTTGAAACTTTCGGGCTATTCCTGTTTCTACAATTTTTTGTTCTGGCAGTTTTTCTAATGAAATATCATCTTTAAAGGTGATATTTCCTCCTGTTGCACGGGTTTTCCCACAAATCACATCCAATAATGTCGTCTTCCCTGCTCCATTTGGACCTATTAAAAACAAAACCCCTTTGCTTTCAACATCCAAATTAACTCCTTGCAATGCCTTAAAACCAGAAAAATCTACAACGACATCATGACACGAGAGTATCGACTTCACTTTGATTCGCCTCCTTTACCTTGTCTTTTTTAAAAAATCTCATCTTAATCTTTTCAACTAAGCCAGCTAAACCATTTGGTAAATAAAGAACAACAATAAGGAATAGCGCACCTAGGAAGATCGTCCAAAAGTCCGGATATGTTTCACTCAA
Source organism: Metabacillus schmidteae (assembly GCF_903166545.1). Taxonomy (NCBI): domain Bacteria; kingdom Bacillati; phylum Bacillota; class Bacilli; order Caryophanales; family Bacillaceae; genus Metabacillus; species Metabacillus schmidteae. The sequence goes on from NZ_CAESCH010000001.1 coordinate 3,796,033, forward strand.
AAAGCTTTTGGCTGTATTTGTTAAAATAGCTCCAATAACAGCACCTAAAATGGAATGACGACCTCCAATTGCTACCCATAGGACCATTTCAATTGAAGGAATGATTCCCATCATCTCCGGTGTAATAATACCAACCTGTAATACGAAAAGAGCTCCAGCCACTCCTGCAAATGCTGCAGATAAAGCATATATAAACACTTTATAAAATGTAGGATTATAACCGAGGAAACGAAGGCGGTTTTCTCCATCTCGAATCGCAATAAGCAACCTTCCAAATCGAGACTTTGTTAACACTAACGCCACTCCCATAATGACCGCTAATAACCCAACTGTTACAAAATATAAGATTCTCTTTGTTCCAGGATCTGCTAATGGGACTTGAAAGATTGTAAAAAAGTTGGTCAATCCACTTGTACCGCCAGTAATGTGTTGTCCACCAATAAACAAAGTAACCGTCACAACAACAACCGCCTGAGATATCAGTGAAAAAAACACCCCTTTAATTCGATTTTTAAATGTAAAATACCCAATCACCGCTGCAATGATAAACGGGAGCAATATAGCTGCTGAAATGGCAAAGAGCGGATTTTTAAATAATGTCCATACAAAAGGTATTTCCGTAATCCCGTTCCATTCCATAAAATCGGGAATTCCTGACGGCGATGCTTCAAGCTTTAAATACATTGCCATACAATAAGCACCCAGCCCAAAAAACACACCATGCCCTAAGCTTAAGATACCGGTAAATCCCCAAATTAAGCTTATTCCAACTGCGATTATTGCAAAGCACAAAAACTTTGCCAATAAACCTATTCTAAACTCGGAAAGTAGCAATGGAGCTACAAGTAACATAAGAAAAAAAACTCCATAATAAGCCCCTTGACTATATTTTTTAATCATATTACACCTCCGTTAGTCTAATGCTCGAACCTTTACATTGACGAGACCCGTTGGCTTCCACTGAAGGAAAAGAATAATAAAGGCAAAAACAATTACTTTCGCAATTGTTGCACTAGTAGATAGCTCAACAAATGTACTTAAAACACCCAAGATTAACGCCGCTAAGATCGTGCCTTTTAGTTTTCCAACTCCACCTAAAATAACAATCATAAAAGCATCTACAATATAAGAAGTGCCAAGTGTTGGACCAATAGAACCGATTAACGTTAAGGAACAACCTGCAACCCCGGCAAATCCACTCCCCAGTGCAAAAGCCGTACTATCGACACTTCTAGTTGAGACACCTAGGCAAGACGCCATATTACGATTTAACGTTACTGCTTTCATTCTTCTTCCTGAAGAGGTTTTATATAGATATATAAACAACATTAAAATGCTTACGAGAACAAGGGCGATAATAAATAAACGTTTATACGGGAAAGTAAGTCCTGCTACAGTAAGCCCACCATTTAACCATTCAGGTGCTACAACCGCAACATTTGGCGCACCAAAAATCGACCGGGCAGTTTGCTGCAATATAAGACTTACTCCCCATGTTGCCAGCAGGCTATCAAGTGGTCGTTCATAGAGAAATCTTACAATTGTTTTCTCCATAATAAGACCAATAAGTGCAGCAATTAAAAAGGATAAAGGAATTGAAAGAATAAAATAGTAGTCAAATAATGATTTTGGGAGATATTGAACAAACACTTGCTGGAGTACATAGGTGGTATATGCTCCAATCATGATAAATTCTCCATGAGCCATATTAATAATATTCATAAGACCGAATGTAATAGCGAGACCAAGCGCAATCAATAATAAAATTGATCCAAGACTAAGCCCATTGAATAATTGTGAAATAATAATCGACAAGGACTTTTCCTCCTTTTCTGTGAAGATAATAGTTAAGCGGGATCAGATAATCACGCTAGCAAATCATTTTCAAAAGGTACATTGTTATATCTAACCCTGATTTGCTCGTTACCTTCTTACCATTTAGATACCTAGCCAGCAATCAGACTAGGTATCTATTACTTTACTTATTCCGGACTTAAACCTTCAGCCCAGTCATAAGACTTTAAGTATGGATCAGGCTTTACCTGCTCACCAGAATTCCAAACTTCCTTGAATTGCCCATCTGCCTGAACTTCTCCGATACGAACAGTCTTATAAATATGCTGTGTTTCACCGTCAATTTTCACAACACCACCCGGTGCTTTGAATTCGATGCCATCTGACGCTTCCTTTACTTTATCTACTTCAAAGGAGCCGGCTTTTTCAACTGCTTCTTTCCATAAATAAACAGCAATATAAGCTGCTTCAATCGGATCACCAGTTACTCTGTCTTCACCATATTTAGCTTTATAATTCTCAACAAAAGTCTTATTCTCTGGAGTATCTGTTGTTTGATAATAATTCCATGCTGCATAATGTCCTTCTAATACATCTGTTCCAATTCCACGAATTTCTTCTTCAGCTACACTTACTGACATAACAGGAATGTCTTCAGGAGTTATTCCTGCATCTTTAAGTTGTTTGAAGAAAGCAACATTACTGTCTCCATTTAACGTATTGAATATAGCATCTGGTTTTTCTGCTTTTATCTTACTAATAATGGTGTTGTAATCTGTGTGTCCGAGAGGTGTGTATTCTTCTGCAACTACTGTTCCTCCTTTTGCTTTAAGTTGTGCATTCACAATTTTATTTGCTGTACGAGGAAATACATAATCAGATCCTACTAAGAAAATATTTTTACCTTGATTTTCCAACATCCAATCGATAGCAGGGACAATTTGTTGATTGGTTGTAGCACCTGTATAAAAAATATTTGGAGATTGTTCCATCCCCTCGTACTGAACTGGATACCATAATAAACCATTATTTTGTTCTACAACTGGAAGCATTGCTTTACGGCTTGCAGAAGTCCATCCACCAAAAATGGTTGCTACTTTATCTTGTTGAAGAAGTTTTCTTGCCTTTTCTGCGAAAGTTGGCCAGTCCGAAGCTCCATCTTCAACGATTGGCTCGATCTGCTTTCCTAATACTCCACCTGCAGCATTAATTTCCTCAATTGCCATTAACTCTGCATCACGTAAGGAAACCTCACTTATCGCCATCGTTCCACTTAAAGAATGTAAAATACCGACTTGAACTGTATCACTGTCAGTACTAGTTGTTGCGGATGAATTACTTGATTCATTTTCCGAGGTCGGATTACTCGTCTGGGCTGCACAAGCACCTAGCATAAATACAGACATAATCATAGCTAAAATCCCTTTTTTTACTTTCAACACATCAACACTCCCTTTTTCTGTAATATAACTAACAACAAAAGACATAAACCCTAACCTAATATGTAAGAAAAGTTAACATTTATATATTCACATTATACAGAATTTCCCTAACTAAACAATATTTTTTTGTAATTTTTCAAAAACTTTTAATGTAATCGCTAACATATAGAGTGGTTCTATCCTTCGTTTTATGTAATAATTCAATAATTACGTCATATTTTATTACAAGCATTTTCAGCATCGTTAACCATCTACTGTCAAATTTTTCAAAATAAAGAGGCTATCTAATACAGATAGCCTCAGTCTGGTTATTTTCCAATAAACATTTGCGTCCAGTGATGACCATTAGAGTCATAACCAATCCCAATATGGGTAAAATCTTTACTTAAAATATTCTTTCTGTGCCCTTCACTATTCATCCATGCCTGAACAACTTCTTGTGCTGAGCGTTGACCTTGGGCAATGTTCTCTCCAGCCGTTTTATACGTCACACCAAAATCTCTCATCATATCAAACGGAGAACCATAGGTAGGACTTGTATGTGAGAAATAGTTATTTTGACGCATATCTTCAGATTTTTTCTGAGCTACGCCACTTAATTGCGTGTCTGCTTTAAGTGCTGGTAATCCATTTTTCTTTCTTTCAGCATTTGTTAAATCAATTACCTGTTGTGCAACTTGACTAACCCCTTGACCCTGAGACTTATTTTCCTTTGGAGCTTCAGCTGGTGCTTGTTTTTGCTGCTGTTCAGGAGCTTGCTCTTTTGGTTGGGCAGGCGCTTGCTCTTGTTGCTGAGTAGGTGCTTGCTCTTTTGGTTGGGCAGGCGCTTGCTCTTGTTGCTGAGCAGGTGCTTGATTTTGTTGTTGATTAGTTTGAGCTTGTTGATCAGTAGGTGCCTGCTGTCTGTCTGCAGCCTGTTGTTGTTGTGATTGACCTTGCAGAGCAAACTGATTACCATATTGAAGAGCTCTCTCTTTTTGTTGATCAATAAATTGACGTGCCTGCTGTTCAGCTTCTTCTTTAGAATTAGCTCTTATAAATTTAAATTTAGCATCTTGTACAGCAATAGCTCTTGTATGCGGATATTCTTTACTTGTTAAATCTGTTTTTGAGCTTGAAATAGTCATGTTATTAGGATCTCTTGTTGGCATCCGATCTCTCATATAACCGAAATCATCATTTACCCTATTGTTTTCAGGGTGGCGGGTATCGATGTCTCTTGCTAATGGACCATAACTACGGCCATTATAATTTACATTTTCTGCAACATCGACATTATTGTCTCTATATTCACCATCTAATGCACCTTCATTGTTGTTACATGCGACTAATCCAACAATCATCACACTAGTTGCAACTAATCCAAGCTTCTTTTTTATCAATCCAAACCCCTCCTTTATTAAAATCACCTACCTTTATATTTTCTTTATTTTTGAAAAAACTATTGATGGTAATAAACTTGTGAAATGGAGGATTACATACAATTTGGGTAAGAAACACCAAAAAGGCTGCCTTATATAAAAGGCAACCTTTTTCTTAATTACTGTTGTGCAACTTCTTGAATAATTGCTAAAACCAACTCAGCTGTTTTTTCCAGCTCTTCAATCGGCATCTTCTCATTTGTTGTATGAATTTCTTCATACCCAACCGCTAAATTGACAGTAGGTACTCCATTTCCTGCAATGACATTTGCATCACTACCGCCACCGCTTGTTTGAAGCTCGCTTTGACGTCCAATTTTGGCCGCAGCTCTCTTCGCCACTTCAACTACATGGTCGCCATCACCAAATTTGAAACCAGGGTACATGACGTCTACTTCTACTTCAGCTTTTCCTCCCATTTCAGAAGCAACACTTTCAAATGCATCTTTCATTTTTTTCACTTGTGCTTCCATTTTTTCCGGGATAAGAGATCTAGCTTCAGCCAAAATATGAACAAGATCACAAACAATGTTAGTCTGCGTTCCACCCTCGAAACGACCAATGTTTGCTGTTGTTTCATGATCAATTCTACCTAGAGGCATTTTTGCAATCGCCTTTGCCGCAATAGTAATGGCAGATACACCTTTTTCCGGTGCTACACCAGCATGCGCTGTTTTTCCATAAATGGTCGCTTTCACTTTTGCTTGAGTTGGAGCAGCCACAATGATTGTACCAACTTTACCATCACTATCCAGAGCATATCCGTATTTAGCAGTCATTAAACTAGGATCTAACGCCTTTGCACCTACTAGACCTGACTCTTCACCAGCAGTAATTACAAATTCAATTTTTCCATGAGCAACACTTTGCTCCTTCAGGGTTTTAATCGCCTCAAGCATTGCCGCTAAACCAGCCTTATCATCTGCACCAAGAATCGTCGTTCCATCTGTCACTACATACCCATCTTTAATACTTGGTTTAATTCCTTTACCCGGAACAACCGTGTCCATGTGAGAAGTAAAATAAATGGTATCAACATTTTCTGCTGTTGCTTCGAGAGTACAGATCAAGTTTCCAGCTCCATGACCAGTTGTTTTCATGGAGTCATCTTCAATTACGTTTAAACCTAGATCTGTAAATTTTTGCTTTAGTACTTTTGCAATTTCTGTTTCAAATTTTGTTTCTGAATCAATTTGAACGAGTTCTAAAAACTCATCAAGTAAGCGTTCTTTATTAATCATCATTTATTACCTCCAATTAAATTAAAGGGGAATATTCCCATGCTTCTTTGTTGGTCTACTTTCTTTTTTGGTTTTTAACATGTCAAGTGCCTGAATAATCTTAATTCGGGTTTCTCGCGGATCAATAACATCATCGACCATTCCTTGACTTGCCGCAACATATGGATTTGCAAACTTTTGACGATATTCCTCAATTTTTTGCGCTCTCGTTTGTTCAGGATTAGCACTTTCTTCAATTTCCTTTGCAAATATAATATTAGCTGCTCCTTGTGGTCCCATTACCGCTATCTCTGCATTTGGCCAAGCAAAAACAAGATCTGCTCCTATTGATTTACTATTCAATGCAACGTATGCACCCCCATAAGCTTTACGTAAGATAATCGTTAACTTGGGAACTGTCGCTTCAGAGTATGCATATAAAATCTTTGCACCATGTCGGATAATACCGCCATGTTCCTGTTTGACACCCGGAAAGAAACCAGTGACATCTTCAAATGTTATGAGTGGAATTTGAAACGAATCACAGAAGCGAATAAACCTGGCTGCTTTATCAGATGAGTCAATATCTAGTCCACCTGCCATATATTTTGGCTGATTACAAACAAGTCCCACTACCTCTCCCTTTATTCTCGCTAATCCAATTACGATGTTTTTGGCAAAGTTTTTATGTATTTCAAAAAAAGAGTCTTTATCAACAACCTGTTCAACTACGAGTCGAACATCGTAAGGACGAACAGTGTCAAAAGGAATAACCTCTGTTAAATCAGGGCGATAATCTGATTCCCCATTATATTGAGAGACTGGTGGTTTTTGTTCATTATTTTGTGGTAAATAACATAATAAATTCCGTACTTGGTTTAGTACTTCCTTTTCAGTTTCTCCAGAAAAATGAGCATTACCACTTATTGTATTATGTACAGTAGCTCCTCCTAAATCCTCGGAGCTTATCTTTTCACCTGTTACAGTTTCAATCACTTTTGGTCCTGTAATAAACATCTGACTTGTCTTTTCCACCATAAACACAAAATCTGTAATTGCGGGTGAGTAGACCGCTCCGCCAGCACATGGCCCAAGAATGACAGAAATTTGAGGAATCACACCTGAGTAGATCGTGTTTCTGTAAAAAATTTGTCCGTAACCATCTAATGATACCACACCTTCCTGTATTCTCGCACCGCCTGAGTCGTTGAGTCCAATAAAAGGTGTGCCGTTTTTTGCAGCTAGATCCATGACAGCAGCAATCTTCTTTGCATGCATTTCACCCAATGCTCCTCCAAAAACGGTAAAATCCTGAGAAAATAAATATACTGGCCTTCCATGTACTTTACCGAATCCTGTAACAACTCCATCACCAGGACCTTTTTTAGAGGAAAGTCCAAAGTCATTGCACCTATGCTCAATAAATGGATTGATTTCAACGAATGATCCTTCATCAAGTAATAGATCAATTCTCTCTCTAGCCGTTAGTTTTCCCTTTTCGTGTTGTTTTTCTACTTTTTTATCCCCACCGCCAAGTTCCACTTCACGTCTTCTATCGTATAATTCATTTATCTTGTCATAAATATCATGATTCATTCCGCTCACCCCCATCATTTTTTTCACATAATTCAACCAATACGTTTTTAGCTGCTTTGGGATGTAGAAATGCAATTTGAAAATTAGCCGCTCCCATTCGAGGTACTTCATCAATAAGGGGAATACCGTTTGTTTTTAATTCTACTAGTCGAGAGGAAAGATCATTCACTCCAAATGCTATATGATGGATACCTTCTCCTTTTTTTTGCAAAAAATTTGCTATTGGACTTTCGGATGACATTGGTTCCAGTAATTCAATCTTTGTTTCCTCAGCTGATAAAAATGCAACTTTAACTTGCTGTGAGTGAACCTCTTCCGTTCCTATATATTTCAACCGCAAAACATCCTTATAAAAAGGCAATGCTTCTTCAATTGAATAAACAGCAATTCCAATATGATCAATTTTCTTTACCATTTGTAACCCCACCTTTTCATGAAAGCGTTATCACAATATAATAATCTTCTCTTCCTAATAAAGAAATCCCTCTTTTTTTGACGAATTTCTTTCACATTTTAATGGTTGTCCGATTGATCCTTTCACGTTAGAATAAGAGTAACAAGGAGTGAAGAAATATGTCCCGAAAAACACAAAAAGTTTTTGTTTATTTAATGATTGGCGTTATGCTGATTACGACTTTACTTGCAGGTGTTTCTGCTTGGTTTTAAGAATAAAAAAAAGATATTGTAAAATACTTGGCATGTCGCTAATTCTTAATGCCTTTGTTTTACTTATACTATCTTCCATAAAATTTTAGACTATCCGATTATATAAAAAAGAGCCTGACCACAATTTATTATTGTGGTTCAGACTCTTTTTTAATAGCTCCATTTTCAACTGCTAACTGCTCAAAAGATAAATCAGAATTTGTAATGAAAACTTTTGTTCCTAAAGGAATATTTTCATAAATAGCTTCCACTACTTTGTTTTGTAATCTTACACATCCTTGAGTAACATAGGAGCCTATTGATTGATCATTGTTTGTCCCGTGTATACCATATGTCCGTCCATCAGTTCCTTCAGCATCAAAGCCTATCCACCTGGTGCCAAGCGGATTCCTTTTATCACCACCAGGTATGTTCTTTTTACGATAATACGGATCAACCGCTTTAACGATAACAGTAAATTCACCTTCAGGAGTATGCTCTTCAGTTATACCTGTTGCGACTTGATAAATCTCTTTTACTTCATTATCATTGACAAACGCCAGTTCATTTGTTTGCTTATTAATAATTAAATACGGATCACCTGGAAGAGGATTTTCACCGAGTGGCCAAATTGGGGATTGAATAATGAAAAGAAAAAGAAGCAAATATCTCATTCAATCAGCATCCTTTTTCCCTTAATATGATCTATAAGTTAGGATTCCATTCCTTTAAACTGACTTTTAATAATGAGATATTGCTCCATCTCTCTTATAAAATGATATAAAGCTGCTCTTGCTTCAAATTCCTCTCTAGTTTTCGGTAATTCCATTTCTTCAAATGACTTCTTCATATTAAAAAGCTGGACTAAAAATTTATGTGCCGTATTTCCAGGATGGATATTTAAACTTAGTTCATGAAGAAAGTCAGCAATCATCTTACTTTGTTCAACTGCAATATGTATAGATGTAATACTCGGAATAACACGCTCAATAATTTCAAATTGCTTTTCTCTCATTTTAAAGTAGTGATAATATGAATTTTCATGGCGCAAAAAATGATTTTCGACATCACGAAATGCTAGTGTTTTAGCCTCATCAATCTGAATTGCTGTTATGGTGATCTCTTTTCCATCCCATTTTCTATCTTTTTCTATTAGATATAGTTCGATTTCACGAAAAATAATTGCTAGATTTTCTTCAATCTGAATTTGATAGTTTTTTAATTTTTTCTCAACACTCGGCATATACAAATTCATGACTAGTGCAACACCAATACCTATTGTCACTAGTAACAATTCATTACCAATAACATGGAACGTAATGTCATTTGTACTATATAGATGAAAAATAACAACCGTACTGGTTACAATTCCTTCTGTAGCTTTCACTTTGACGGTAGTAGGAATAAAGATTAGTAATAAAAAACCAATAACTAACGGATGATAGGCAATTCCCTCAAAGAAAATAAAAGAAAAGATCATGGCAATTGAACAGGCCAGGAACCTTGCCCATGAACTCCTAAGTGATTTCTTTTTTGTAACTTGTATGCAAAGAATTGTGATAATCCCTGCTGAGGTAAAATACTCCAAGCCAATGAACTGTGCCAGTATAACCGCAATCGTAGTACCCAGAGCTGTTTTTAGCGTACGATAACCTATTTTGAACATAAATAACTCCTTAATAAATGATTCTGTTGAATAGTTTACACTATTTAACAAGAAAAAACGAAAAAAGATGATCAACATGACCATCTTTTTCTCTATGACACTTCTGCTTAAAGCATCTTTTCTAAGAACTCTTGTGCACGTTTTGTTTTTGGCGCTGTAAAAAATTCGCCAGGAGGTGCATCCTCTACTAATAATCCTCCGTCTAAGAACAGAACACGATCAGCCACTTCTTTCGCAAAGCCCATTTCATGAGTGACAATCGCCATCGTCATCCCGGTTTGGGCTAAATCCTTCATAACTTCAAGAACTTCTTTTACCATCTCTGGATCAAGTGCTGATGTAGGCTCATCAAATAACATAACATCAGGATTCATCGCAAGAGCTCTCGCAATAGCTACTCTTTGCTTTTGTCCCCCGGATAATCGGTTAGGATATTCAGATGCTTTCTCTAGAAGCCCGACTTTGTTCAATAAATCCATCCCATTTTCCTCAGCTTCTTGTTTGGAAAGACCTTTAACAGTAATTGGCGCATACGTAATATTCCCCAATACAGACTTGTGAGGGAAAAGGTGAAAATGCTGAAACACCATTCCTACATTTTGTCGTACTTTAGCTATATCAGTTTTAGGGTTTGTAATATCGACATCATTGATAAGAATGTTACCTTTTGTTGGTTTTTCCAATAGATTCAAGCATCGCAGAAAGGTTGATTTCCCTGAACCGGAAGGACCTACTATAGCAATGACCTCACCTGAAGCAATTGTTGTTGAAATACCTTTTAATACTTCTAATTTTCCATAGCTTTTATGCAAATTGTTTACTTTAATCACTTCGTCTCATTCTCCCTTCTATTCCTTTACCAAGAAGCGTTAAGAACATGACTAATAGATAATAAATTAACCCTGCAAAAATCAATGGTGCAAAATAGTTATAAGAATCTGCTCCTACTTGATACGCTCTTCTCATAATATCTTGAACACCGATTACCGTTACAATAGCAGATTCTTTTGTTAACGTAATAAATTCATTCATTAGCGCAGGTAAGATGTTTTTAAATGCCTGTGGCAAAATAATATCTTTCATCATTTTTGAATATGGAACACCTAATGCCATAGCTGCCTCTTGCTGGCCCTTATCAATTGCGTTAATTCCAGCACGTATAATCTCTGAAATATATGCCCCTGAATTTAATGTAAATGCGGCAACTGCTGCAGGATAAGGTTCAATTGGAAAACCAAGTATTTGTGGTAAACCAAAATATATAATTAATAATTGTAAAACTAGAGGAGTTCCTCTAAAAATTGATGTATATGCATCCGCAATCCACATTAGCGGTTTAATTCGACTTATCTTAAATAAAGCAAGGATTATTCCCCACACAAATCCAAGTAACAAAGACAGAACAACAATCTTTAAGGTTACCCAGATTCCCTCTAAAATAAAAGGAAGTGATGGGGCAATTGAAGAAAAGTTTAAAAAATCCATTTCCTCTCCAAACTCCTTTCTAATAATAATTTACACTTTAGTATATCATCCACAAAAAAGGGCTGACTCAAGCGAAAGGATTCCCTTCTGAGTTAGCCTCTTTCTATTCATTCAATTTAGCTTATTGTTGCCCGCCGAACCATTTTACAATTAACTCATCAAGCTCGCCGTTTTCTTTCATTTCATTTAATGCTTCATTAAATTCTTGAGTATATTCACTGCCTTTTTGGAACGCAATTGCTGATCCTGCTTCTTCAGATGATTCAAGAGTAAATCCTGTTAATTGATCATCTTTTGCAAAATAACCTTCCGCCACTTTATCCTCAATAATTGCAGCATCAATACGTCCTGACTTCATTTCTTGAACTAATTCAGAGATTTTATTACGATTTTCAATTTTAAGATTTACTTCTTCTGAAATTTCAGTTGCCTTTTCTTCTTGAATGGATCCTAATTGCACACCAATTGTTTTACCTTCTAAATCCTCAATTGTTTTAACCTCATTGTCTTTAAGAGAAACAATCATATGATTTGCACTATAGTAAACATCTGAGAAATCTACGTTTTCTGCACGCTCAGGTGTTGGTGTCATACCGGAAAGAACAATATCAATTTGTTTTGCTTGTAATGCAGGAATCAAACTATTAAAATCCATATCTTGAATTTCAACTTCATATCCTGTTTTTTCTGCTAAAGCATTCACTAAATCAATATCAAAACCGATGATGTCACTACCTTTTGCCGTATCAATATATTCAAAAGGAGGATAGTCAGCTGATGTTGCCATCTTAAGTACTTTTTTGTCCTCTCCTTTTGCTCCTGATGTAGTATCATTTCCTTCTTGCTCTGCGGTTCCGCATGCTGCTAGTAATCCAACAACTAATACGCTTATAATGAATAACGAAATTTTCTTCACTTTAGTTTCCTCCTATAATTTATTATCTTTTTTAGTATTATCTACTTATGTATGATAATCTATCTAATTTTTAGTCGATAATTTGTATTTTATCACAGGTTTATATTTATGCAATGACTATTTATAAAAATGTATTTATAAAAATATTTGGACGATTAAAATTCTTCTGAAAAAATGTATGCAGCATTCATATATTATCCTAAAAAGAAAGAGACATGGAGTTTAACTCCATGTCTCTTTCTTTTTAAATATACCCATCTAGACGATCAGTAAACCCCACTCTTCTAAATTCTAGAGAAGCTAAGAAGATAAATGGAGATAACTGCTCGTTAAGATCCGATAAGTTTCGCTATTATTCAGTGGAGGAGGAAAACCCTCCCACTGAATGAAGTTTCACTTTACACTTCTTCACAATACTCGTCAAAAGCAGATTGTAATTTTGCTACAACTGACATTGGATCGTGTCCTTCAATCTCATGACGTTCAACCATTGTAAGCAGTTTTCCATCCTTCAATAAAGCAAATGATGGAGATGAAGGTGGGTAGCCAGTGAACATTTCACGGGCTTTTGCAGTTGCTTCTTTATCCTGGCCAGCAAATACTGTAACTAGTTGATCAGGGCGTTTGTCATAATGAACAGCATGTGCTGCTGCTGGTCTTGCTATACCGCCAGCACAACCACAAACACTGTTAACCATAACAAGTGTTGTTCCTTTTTTATTTAGTACATCATCAACATCTTCCGGAGTAGTAAGCTCGGTATAACCCGCTGCAACGATTTCTTTACGTGCTTGTTGCACAATATCATTCATAAATAAATTAAAATCCATGTTCAAAATAAATCTCTCCTTTATCATCAATAACTCTATTTTACCAAGCTTTTTATAAAATGAGCAAATAGATCGCTTAATGTTTATGTTCTATAAATAAATTGACAAGCTCCAATGCCGTCCGGCTTACATGCTTTGACCCGGTTTTAACTGTTTGTTCAGCTAAATTAAGTTTATCTTTTATTAGTGGGTGTTCGTAAAAATGACGATATACTTCCTGTTTAACCAGGTCATGAAGCCAGTTTAATTGCTGTTCAGTGCGTCTTTTATAAAAAAGATTGCTTTTTTTTGTTTGCTTCTCGAAGGTTTTGATGATCTCCCAAATATCTGCGATCCCTGTTTCCTCTATTGAAGATGCAGTAACAGCCCTTGTTTCCCAGTCTTTTGTATATGAAGATAAAAAGTGAAGAATCGAGTTATATTCACTTTTTGCTTTGTTGGCTTTCATCATATTTTCACCGTCTGCTTTGTTCACTACAACCAGATCAGGCAGCTCCATGATTCCTTTTTTCATTGTTTGTAATTCATCACCAGCTCCTGTTAAAACGAGTAAAAGGAAAAAATCAACCATTTCCCGTACGACAAATTCTCCTTGCCCTACCCCCATCGTTTCAACGAGAATTATATTATATCCTGCTGCTTCACATAAAATGATCGTTTCTCTAGTTTTCCTACTAACTCCACCTAGATTTCCCCCAGAGGGAGAGGGCCTGATATAAGCATTTGGATGTCTTGACAGTCTTTCCATTCTTGTTTTATCACCCATTATGCTTCCTTTAGAAACTTGACTACTTGGATCGATGGCAAGAACAGCGACATAGTACCCTTGTTCACAGAGGTAAGTTCCAAACGAGTCAATAAATGTACTTTTACCTGCACCTGGTACACCTGTTATTCCTATCCGAATTGAAGAGTTCTTATTTTGAAGCAAAGCTTCAATTATTTTTTGTGCTTTCTCAAAATGTTGCTTCGCATTGCTTTCTACGAGTGTAATGGCCTGTGCGAGTAAAACTCGGTCTCTCTTTTCAATTCCTTTTATATACTGATCAATAGAAATATCATTGCTCTTCTTTACGAACTTTTTCATTCGCCAACTTCCTCATAACCAAGTCTTTCAAAAATTTTGTTTACCACCTTTATTGCAGCAACAGGAATCACTGTTCCCGGTCCAAAAATTTCGGCAGCACCTTTTTCCTTTAATTCTTCATAATCTTGGAATGGGATAACTCCACCAACAATAACGACAATGTCTTCCCTTCCTAATTTTCTTAACTCATAAATAAGTTGTGGTAATAACGTTTTATGACCGGCAGCTAATGAACTCATACCTACTACATGAACATCATTTTCTACCGCTTGTGCTGCTGTTTCTTCAGGTGTTTGAAAAAGGGGACCAATATCGACGTCAAAGCCAAGATCAGCAAACGCCGTTGCGATTACCTTCGCTCCTCTATCATGACCGTCCTGCCCCATCTTGGCTATTAAAATTCTTGGTCTTCTTCCTTCAACATCATAAAATTGATCTGTCAATTCTCTTACTTTCTTTATTTCATCTTCATTTGAATATTCTGAACTATACACTCCGCTAATGGATCGAATCATAGCTTGATGACGTTTTGAAACTTTCTCTATCGCAAATGAGATTTCACCTAAAGTGGCTCTATGTCTTGCTGCTTCAACGGCTAATTCCAACAAATTCCCTGTCCCATCAGCAGCAGATTTTGTTAATGCATGTAATGCCTGACTAACTTTTGTATCATCTCGATTTGCTTTTAGATGGTTTATTTTTGCAATTTGCTTATTCCTTACTTCTTGATTATCGATCGATAAAATATCAATTGGTTCTTCTTTTTCTAACTTAAACTTATTTACACCGATGATCGCTTCCTGACCAGAATCAATTTTTGCTTGTCTACGGGCTGCTGCTTCTTCAATCTTCATTTTTGGATAACCGATTTCAATCGCCTTCGTCATCCCGCCAAGCTCCTCAATTTCCTCCATATGAAGCTTTGCTCGCTCAATTAAAGAATGTGTGAGTGATTCCACATAATACGAACCTCCCCAAGGATCAATAACATCACAAATCCCTGTTTCATGCTGAAGATAAAGCTGGGTATTTCGGGCAATCCTTGCTGAGAAATCTGTTGGTAAGGCAATTGCTTCATCTAATGCGTTTGTATGAAGCGATTGGGTATGTCCCATTGCAGCTGCGTGTGCTTCAATACAAGTTCGCACAACATTGTTAAAGGGATCCTGTTCTGTTAAACTCCAACCTGATGTTTGAGAGTGTGTTCGTAAGGCTGTTGACTTTGGATTTTTCGGATTAAATTCTTTTACAATAGAAGTCCATAAGTAACGTGCAGCCCTCATTTTTGCAACTTCCATAAAATAATTCATTCCTATAGCCCAGAAAAAAGATAACCGTGGAGCAAATTGATCAATATCCAGACCAGCATTCAGCCCAGTACGAATATATTCAAGCCCATCAGCAAGCGTGTAGGCAAGTTCAAGATCTGCAGGTGCTCCTGCTTCTTGCAAATGATAACCGGATATACTAATACTATTGAATTTTGGCATGTATTTCGCTGTATAGGTAAAAATATCACCAATAATCTTCATCGACATGTCCGGTGGGTATATATAGGTGTTGCGAACCATATATTCCTTTAAAATATCATTTTGGATTGTTCCTGTAAGTTTTTCTAATGGGACGCCTTGTTCCTCAGCTGTTACGATATAAAAAGCCATTATAGGTAACACTGCACCATTCATTGTCATAGATACAGACATTTCATCTAAAGGTATACCATCAAATAGTTCCTTCATATCTATAATTGAATCGATCGCAACTCCCGCCTTACCAACATCTCCTACGACACGAGAATGGTCTGAATCATAGCCCCTATGTGTTGCCAAGTCAAATGCCACAGATAGCCCCTTTTGTCCCATTTCTAAATTTCTTCGGTAAAATCTATTACTTTCTTCAGCAGTTGAAAATCCTGCATACTGTCTTATCGTCCAGGGACGATTCACATACATCGTTGAATATGGCCCTCTTACAAAAGGCTCAATACCTGGATAAGACCCAAGATGTTGAAGTGAAGCTAAATCATGCTTATGATACTGACTCTTTATATTAATTTGCTCATTTGATACGAAATTTTTTGATGCCGTATTTTGTTGTGATCGAACAAATGGTGAATGAGAAATTGCATGTCTTTTCATCATTTTTCAACCCCCAAAAGAGTATGCATATTGAGCAGAAACTGATAGAGATCACCGTTCATAGAAATCATGCCAGCTAATTCCAGCTTTTCAACCATTTCTTTTTCATTACCCATGACATATATATGGAGCGATGGATTTCTTACCTTTAACTGATGAATATAAGCAAAGTCTACAACTTGAATATCTTCTTTTTTTCCACAAAGAATGACTGATTGTAAATGTGATAAATATTTTAAGTCATTCCATGAAAACTGTTCTGTCTCAATTCCTCCCGCTGCTAAAACTCCACTAATATAATCAAGGCTTTGCTTAAAATCCTTTATCTTTCCAAATGTAATAATCCCCACTTTTAAGATCTGACCTTTTTCTTTCGCATTTTCAGCTTGAAAACGGAGTTTCTCAAAATGTTCAACCAATCTTTGACTTTGAATTGGAGTAATGCGTATTTGTTTGTTTTGCTTCTCCCTTCCAATGGATGGAACTTTCTTATTTCTTTCAATAAAGGTTATAGCTTCCTGAAATGAATGTATGGATGTTGTCAATTTCTCAGGGTTTCTACCTTTTTTTTCATGTTTTAATGTTACTTTTTCATTTGAAACCGCATATGCATTTGTTCCAATTATGATGTGGTTTCTATTATTTACATCAGACTTTCGTTTTTCCCTCATGTTTTCAAGCTCTACTTGAATCTTGCCCTGTCTTAATTGATGTAAAAAGCCACCTTCTTGGTCAATTTGCCTTATTCTCTCCCAAGCTTCCATTCCGAGTTGACTTGTTAATTCTTCCACATAATAAGAGCCTGCAGATGGATCTATGACCTTTGATAGTAACCCTTCTTCTTTTAGGATAAAATGAGTGTTTCTAGCTATTCTGTCTGCTAGATTACTAGATGGGTTTAAAAAATAATCAAAAGGCAAAATGGTTAGCTCATCTACTCCCGCAACAACAGCAGAGAAGCTTTCTGTTGTTGTGCGCAGTAAATTCACGTGAACATCAAACACGGTTTTGTTAAAGGTTGTCGTAATTGCATGTATATTTACGGGAAGCTCTTGAGGATTTCCACCAAATGCATGAACAAGTGAAGCCCATATATCTCGTGCTGCTCGTAACTTAGCAAGTTCCATAAAGAAATTTGATCCTACGCCAATGGAAACTGTTAATGAGTTAGCAATTTCGTCTATCCCCAGTCCCCTGTTCATAAGTTCATTTATAAGGTCAAGAGCATGAGAAAATGTAAATACCAACTCTTGAAGGGCATTTGCACCCGCATTACTGTAGATATTTCCTTTAATTAAAAGACAACGAACAGATCCCTCATTTGTTGAAGACCATTTCATTGTATCAGCCAAAAAATCAAATTTCGTATCTAGTGAAACCTTATTTTCTCCTTTCAATAAAAGCTCCTCATAAGGATCTAAACCGATAGTTCCAGCTGTATGTTTATAATGTTGATGCATTTTTTGATGGTGAAAGAAAAAAGGTAAAAATCCGATGTTTTCTCCAACATCAATATAAATACAATCCTCATTCCAATTTATTGAAGAAAAAGCATCGTTTACATCTTTTTCATTTGAGATGAAATCAATGTTTGTAAGGTAGAAGGAATGTTGACCTCTTTGTTTTGCGTAATTTATCTTTTCCTTTAAATCTTTCGAATCCTTTGCCGTTATTAATTGACTGATCCTCGACTGATGATAATTACGATAAAGACTTACTCTACTAGTGTCATGATAACCTGCATCTGATTCATCATATAGAGGTTTAATAGCAAAGCCCTCGTCAGACATTTTGATTAAAGATTCTACCTTTTTCCCTTTTAATATTTTTTCAACTTCTTTTTTCCATGCATTTTGCTTCTCCCTAATTTCCGTTGAAATTTGTTCCTCTCCCATCATACATGCGCCCCCCCAAAAAAGAGGCCCACCCCCTTTGTTAAGATGCCTTTAATTATTTTATGCGAGCTTCCCTATAGTTAAGCACTTACAGTAGTACTTATCCCCCTCAAAAAAGTATGCGCTTACATTTAATCTAATCTTATTCTATTATAATTTTTTCATTACGGCAATGAACATCCCTTCATTTCTAAATTAAACAAAAAAAGCAATCGAAAATCGATTACTTTTTTTAAAAAAAGCTATGTCAATAAATTGATGTTGTTTCTTTTGTTGTATGTTCAAGAATCTCTTTGACTCTTGATAGGAAACGACCACATATTAACCCATCAAGGACGCGGTGATCTAGGGACAAACATAGATTCACCATATCTCTAACTGCGATCATCCCATCAATAATAACTGGACGTTTCACAATTGATTCAACCTGTAGAATGGCTGCTTGAGGATAATTAATGATTCCCATCGATTGAACCGATCCAAACGAACCGGTGTTATTTACTGTAAAAGTACCTCCCTGCATATCCTCAGAGGTTAACTTGCCGCTTCGTACCTTGTGGGCTAGATCAGTGATGTCTCTTGCAATTCCTTTGATTGTTTTTTCATCAGCATGTTTGATAACCGGGACAAATAAAGAATCTTCAGTTGCGACTGCAATTGAAATATTAATATCCTTTTTCTGTATAATTTTATCTCCGGCCCACATTGAGTTGATTTGCGGAAACTCTTTTAATGCTTGTGCAATAGCTTTTACAAAAAAGGCAAAGAAGGTTAGGTTAAACCCTTCTTTTTTCTTAAACTCATCCTTTACAGAGTTTCTATACTTAACAAGTTCTGTGACATCCACTTCCATCATCATCCATGCATGAGGAATTTCTTGTTTACTTTTCACCATGTTTGAAGCAATTGCTTTCCTAACACCTGATACTGGCATTTCAATATCACCTGTTTGCGCCTTAACTGAAGAAGCGGCTTTTGAAGAGTTAACCTGTGACGACATCTCTTCTCTTACATTTTCTTTCATCACTGGGGCAGGAATCGTTCCTGACTCAATTATTTTTAATAAATCCTTTCGAGTAATACGTCCACCAGCGCCTGTTCCATCAACATGTTCAAGATTGATATCATATTCTTGTGCAATTTTTAACACCGCAGGAGAATACCTTTTTTTGTTCTGGTCATTTAGCGGTGATTCGCTTTTTTCATTATTTTGTTTATTTTTATTTAAAGATGCTTCATTAGGTTCTAATGACTGACCCTCAACTTCAATTTGACAAATAACCTCTCCTACAGCCAGAGTGTCACCTTCATCTGCAATAAGTTTACTAATTACTCCGCTAAAAGAAGATGGAACCTCTGCATTCACTTTATCTGTCATAACCTCTGCTAGCGGGGCGTACTTTTCCACCTTTTCACCAACAGAAACAAGCCACTTACTTAT
Source organism: Metabacillus schmidteae (assembly GCF_903166545.1). Taxonomy (NCBI): domain Bacteria; kingdom Bacillati; phylum Bacillota; class Bacilli; order Caryophanales; family Bacillaceae; genus Metabacillus; species Metabacillus schmidteae. The sequence continues at coordinate 3,815,609 of NZ_CAESCH010000001.1, forward strand.
GGTTCCTTCTGTAACACTTTCCCCTAACTGGGGCATTTTAATTTCCTCTATAGCCACTTAAAAACCTCCTCAGGTAAAAGGCTTTTCTATAAATTATTAAAACTCTGCTAATTTACGAATTGCATCTTCCACTTTGTCCGGATTGACCATAAAGAATTTTTCCATCGTCGGAGCATAAGGCATTGCCGGAACATCTGGACCTGCTAATCTCATTATCGGAGCATCTAAATCAAATAAGCAGTTTTCTGCAATAATCGCTGATACCTCACCAATAATACTACCTTCTTTATTATCTTCTGTAATCAGTAATACTTTACCTGTTTTTGAAGCTGCTTCAATGATTGATTCTTTATCTAATGGGTATACTGTACGTAAATCTAATACATGAACAGAAATGCCATCATTCGCCAAACGTTCAGCAGCTTGAAGTGCAAAATGAACACATAACCCGTAGGTGATAACTGTTACGTCATCTCCTTCTCGCTTCACATCTGCTTTTCCAATTGGCAACACATAATCATCTGTTGATACTTCACCTTTTATTAATCGATAAGCACGTTTATGTTCAAAGAAAAGAACCGGATCATCATCACGGATTGCTGCTTTTAAAAGTCCTTTAGCATCATATGGTGTTGACGGTATGACAATCTTCAGCCCTGGTTGATTGGCAAACATCGCTTCAACTGATTGAGAATGATATAATGCTCCATGCACTCCACCACCAAAAGGTGCCCGAATTGTTATCGGACAGCTCCAATCATTGTTTGAACGATATCTAATTTTTGCAGCTTCTGAAACAATTTGATTTACTGCAGGCATTATAAAATCAGCAAACTGCATTTCTGCAATTGGTCTCATCCCATACATAGCCGCCCCAATGCCAACACCTGCGATGGCTGATTCGGCTAGTGGTGTATCTATTACACGTTCTTCACCGAATTGATCATACAAGCCTGCAGTTGCTTTAAAAACGCCACCTTTACGGCCAACATCTTCACCTAATACAAAAACATTTTCGTCGCGCTCCATTTCTTCACGCATCGCCATCGTAATGGCTTCAATATACGATATAACAGCCATAATTTCTCCCCCTACTCTGCGTACACATATTTCAAAGCGTGCTTTGGATCCGCATATGGAGCCGCTTCTGCATAATCTGTTGCCTCATTCACAACCGTCATAATGTTATCGATGATTTCTTTTTCTTTTTGATCTGTTAAAATTCCAAGTGATGTTAAATACTGGGCAAACGTTAAAATTGGATCATTTTTCTTTGCTTCAGCTACTTCGTTTTGTTCTCGATAACTTCGATCATCATCATCGCTTGAATGTGGTGTTAATCGATAAGAAATTGTTTCGATTAGTGTAGGACCCTCTCCACGACGTCCTCGGTCAGCTGCATCTTTGACTGCCCGATACACTTCAAGAGGATCATTCCCATCCACAGTTTCTCCCGGCATTCCATATCCAATTGCCCGATCTGAAATCTTTTCGCATGCCACTTGCTTATCATAAGGAACAGAAATGGCATACTTGTTATTTTCACACATAAAAATAACCGGTAATTTATGAACAGCAGCAAAATTCGCCCCCTCATGGAAATCACCCTGATTTGATGATCCTTCACCAAAGGTCACAAATGTAACAAGGTTCTTTTTTTGCATTCTTCCCGCAAGTGCAATACCGACCGCATGAGGAACCTGAGTGGTAACAGGTGAAGACCCCGTAACAATCCTATTTTTTTTCTGACCAAAATGACCAGGCATTTGTCTTCCGCCGGAGTTGGGATCTTCAGCTTTTGCAAAACCTGAAAGCATTAGATCTTTAGCGGTCATTCCGAATGTTAAAACAACTCCCATATCTCTATAGTAGGGAAGCACATAATCCTCATTACGGTCTAGCGCAAAAGCAGCTCCCACTTGAGCTGCTTCTTGTCCCTGACAAGAAATAACAAATGGGATTTTGCCGGCACGGTTTAAAAGCCACATCCGTTCATCAATTTTTCTCGCTAATAACATTGTTTCATACATTTTTAATACATCTTCATCAGTAAGGTTTAACATTTGATGACGATTTTCTGTCATTCGTATACCTCCTATATTGAAATGCGTATCCGCACGTTCAAAAGTCTTAACAATTAATAGTGAATAGCTTTGCCACCAACTGCAAGTGCTGCCTCACCAATCGCTTCAGAAAGGCTTGGATGTGGATGAATCGTATGAGAGATCTCCCATGGAGTGGCATCAAGAACCTTTGCAAGACCCGCTTCTGAAATCATGTCAGTTACATGCGGTCCAATCATATGAACTCCTAATAGATCATCTGTTGCCTCATCAACGACAAGCTTGACAAATCCATCGACCTCGCCAAAAACAAGTGCTTTACCAATTGCCTTAAATGGAAATTTACCAATCTTCACTTTATATCCTTTTTCTTTTGCTTCACTTTCTGTAAACCCGACACTAGCTACCTCAGGCGAGCTATAAATACATTTAGATATCAATGTATGATCAATTGGAATAGGACTTTTTCCTGCTATATGTTCCACAGCAACTATCCCTTCATGTGAAGCTACATGTGCTAACTGTAATCCTCCAATCACATCACCAATTGCATAGATGTGGGATTCCTTCGTTTGATAAAACTGGTTAGTATTTATAAACCCTTTCTCAAGTTGAATATCTGTATTTTCAAGACCAATTCCCTCAACATTCGGGTTTCGACCTACAGACACCAACATTAGCTCTCCTGAAAATTCCATACTTTCACCTTTAAACTCAGCATGAATGGTAACACCATTTTCCTTGTTTATCGTCTCTGGTAATACCTTCGCACTTGTGTAGATGTTTACACCTTTTTTTGTTATTAATCTTTGCATTTCTTTGGATATTTCTTCATCTTCTGTCGGTAAGATACGCTCAGCGTATTCTAATAAGGTTACTTCAACATCAAAATCTGAAAGCATTGAAGCCCATTCGATTCCTATCACACCACCACCAACGATGATGACTGATTTTGGCAGGCTTGTTAATTCTAGTGCCTCATCAGAACTTAAAACGGTTTTTCCATCTATGTCCAGCCCTTCAAGACTTCTGGGTCTTGACCCTGTAGCAATAATGACATTCTTTGGAATGAGCATCTCATTTTCTGTACCATTGTTCATCTCGACCGAAATCGTTCCGGGCATTGGTGAAAAAATGGATGGACCAAGAATTCGGCCAAACCCTTCATATATATGGATTTTTCCTTTTTTCATTAATTGCTGAACACCTTGATGCAATTGGTTTACAATTGCTTGTTTCCGCTCTTGCACCTTTATAAAATTAAGTTTCACATCAGTTGTTTCTATACCGAATTGATCACTTTTTTTAGTTGTTGCGAAAACCTCAGCACTCCTTAATAAAGCTTTACTCGGAATACAACCTTTATGAAGGCAGGTTCCTCCAAGCTCCCCCTTCTCAACAATCGCTGTTTTAAGTCCAAGCTGTGAAGCCCTTATGGCAGCAACATAGCCTCCGGTACCTCCTCCAAGAATAACTAAATCGTATTCAGTAGCCACTTTCATTCACTCCTTCAACTGTAGGAATCAACAAATCATTCTATAAAAAGAACACTTATTGTTCTTACATCATTTCAATCATTTCTATCATTCCTACATAGATATTTAGCTTAGGTGCCCAGAGTTACATTACGATTGAAAAACCTTTGATACCATTTTCTCATTCGGATAATGCTTGGCTTGCTCTTCTTTTCTCAATACACGAAGTGCACCTTCGGCTAACGCCTGAAGCTCATTTTCCCCAGGGAACACATAGATATCTGCAATCCAATCAATATACGAAGAAATTTCCTTCACAAAGGTTTTTCCATATGCTAATCCTCCGGTTAACACGATCGCATCAACCTTTCCTTTTAAAACAGCACTTGCCGAACCGATTTCTTTCGCAATTTGATAAGCCATTGCATTATATATTAATGCTGCTTTTTGATCTCCTTCTTTGATCATTTTTTCTACTTTTGTTGCATCATTTGTACCTAAGTAACCGACTAAACCACCTTGCCCAACTAGAGTTTTCATCATTTCTTCACGGAAATAATCACCTGAATAGCACATCGCTACAAGGTCTCCTGCCGGTACAGTACCTGCCCTCTCAGGGCTAAATGGTCCATCACCGTGTAGACCGTTATTTACATCAATCACTCGGCCGTTTTTATGAGCACCAACTGTTATTCCACCACCCATATGAGTGATGATTAAATTAAGATCTTCATATTTTTTATTGAAATCTGCAGCTACTCTACGAGCAACTGCTTTTTGATTTAACGCATGGAAAATGCTCCTTCTTTGAATAGAAGCAATACCGGAGATTTTTGCAATTTCCTCCATTTCATCTACAACAACAGGATCAACGATAAAGGCAGGAATATTTAAGGCATTTGCAATTTCAAATGCTATAATACCTCCTAAATTTGAAGCATGCTGTCCAGCGAAACCTTTTCTTAAATCCTTGATCATCTCATCATTAACTGTGTATGTACCACCTTCAATTGGACGAAGCAGCCCACCACGGCCACAAACTGCACTCAATTTGGAGATGTTGATTCCTTCTTCATCTAGTGTTTCTAGAATTGTCTGTTTTCTAAACTCGTATTGATCAATAATCGTAGGGAAAATACTAAGTTTTTCATTATCATGTCTTAATGTTTTCTCAAAAATGGATCGTTCGTTGTCAAACACACCAATTTTGGTTGAGGTTGAACCCGGATTTATAACTAGTATTCGAAATTCGTTGATTAGCAATGTCCATAACCTCCGTAATCATTCCATCAATTTGTTCGTTGCTTCGACTTGCAATATGGTCATTTATAGTAAGTTCTAAAATAGAATTAACCCCGATTAGCCATATATAAATAGGGCGACATTTATGGAGGTTAATTCTAGAGTTTAAAAACATATTAAGATCTACGACTTAAAATATGATGACCGTTTTGCAAGAATTGACTACGAGAATTTCTCATCCTACTAATTCTTTCTTCTGCTAGGCGATCAGCAGCCTTATACGTCGGGATTCCATCTCGTTTTGCTATTTCAATTACCCTGGAGATATTATTGTAGATTGTTTCAACTTTTTTGAGCGCTCTTTCACTGTTGTATCCGTATAATTCATCTGCAACATTGATGACACCACCAGCATTAATGACATAATCAGGGGCATATACGATACCCATTTCATGAATAATATCACCGTGTTTTGTATCTTTTAACTGATTATTCGCTGCCCCTGCAATAACACTGGCTTTCAATTGAGGGATCGTTACATCATTTATTGTAGCTCCCAATGCACAAGGTGCGTAAATATCACAATCAACACCATAAATGTCATTTGGCTCAACTGCCTTAGCATTAAAATCATCAACAGCTCTCTTAACAGCTTCTTGATTGATGTCTGTTACAATTAATTTTGCTCCTTCCTCATGAAGATGCTTGCAAAGGTTATATGCAACATTTCCAACACCCTGAACAGCCACAACTTTTCCTTCAAGTGAGTCTGAACCAAAAGCCTCTTTTGCAGCAGCCTTCATTCCCCTGTACACTCCAAATGCTGTTACCGGTGAAGGATTACCCGAGGAACCAAATGCAGGAGAAATTCCTGTAACATAATCTGTTTCTTCATGAATTAAATCCATATCAGCTACCGTAGTTCCAACATCCTCAGCCGTAATATACCGACCATTTAAACCTTGTATATAACGGCCAAATGCACGGAACATTTCTTCATTTTTATCTTTTCTAGGATCACCAATGATTACTGTTTTTCCGCCTCCAAGGTTTAAGCCTGCAGCAGCATTTTTATATGTCATTCCACGCGCAAGACGAAGTGCATCTTCTATTGCTTCTTCCTCTGTTGCGTACGTCCACATACGTGTTCCACCTAGAGCAGGACCCAATGTAGTATCATGTATAGCGATAATTGCTTTTAACCCAGATTGTTTATCTTGGCAAAATACCAATTGCTCATAGTCATACTGCTCCATATATTTAAAAATTTCCATGATGTATTTCCTCCTAGAGTTTTACTTATCTGAAGAACATAATGCCAAGGCTAACGAATATAACTTACTTTCGGAACTGTCAGATCTACTTGTCAGAACGATTGGTGCCTTTGCGCCAGCAATTACAGCTCCAACTTTTGCATTTGCAAAATAAATCAATGATTTATAAAGAACATTTCCTACTTCTATAGTTGGGACAAATAGAATGTCAGCTTGCCCTGCTACTTCACTTGTAATTCCTTTATGCTGTGCTGCAAGAATTGAGACTGCATTGTCAAGTGCTAAAGGACCATCAACTATACAGTTTTGAATCTGTCCTCTTTTGTTCATCATTGTGAGAGCAGCCGCGTCAAGTGTTGCTTTCATCGATGGATTTATAACCTCTACGGCTGCTATCGCTGCGACCTTCGGAAAAGACACGCCAATTGATCGAGCAACATTTACAGCGTTGACGATAATTTGTTCCTTTTGTTGGATATCAGGCTCAATGTTCATGGCTGCATCAGTAACAATAAGTGCTTTAGAAAACCCTGGAATATCAAACGCAGCAACATGGGATAAAACTCTTCCAGTTCTTAAACCATACTCTTTATTTAATACAGCTTTTAAAAGACTTGATGTAGGTATATGTCCTTTCATAAGGACGGACGCCTCATTTTGGTGAACCGATCTTACAGCAAGCTCTGCAGCTTGTTGTTGAGACCAAGCATGAATGATTTGAACTCTTTCTTTTCCTATTCCTTTTTTATCCAGCAACAGTTCAATTGCATCTTTTTGACCAAATAACATAAATTGAGCTAAATCACGATGAATCGCCTCAGCAACTGCCTCAATTACCTCTTCATCCTCAGCAGATGCAACTGCTACACTTTGACCTTTTATTTTTGCTGCTTCTTTGAGCAAGTTTTCTAACTTCATTTACATTCATTTCCTTCCAGAACATCAGTTCAAACAACCGATTGTTTCTTAATTAACTATCAGCAAGAAGCATACCAAAAAACAAATCTTGTCCTATTTTTTAATTAAGAGAGCGTAAGGTAATTTCAGAATAAACTCTTTTACATTTATGTATGAAAAACATTAGTAAAATTGGGGCTTGCCGCTATGTTTTTCTGGCGAAAAGCCCTTTATTTTCTTAAAAAACATTCATTAAATTTTGATTCTTAAAGTTAAATTAAAGAGAAATTAAGAGCAATAACCCTCTTTATCATATAACGATCATGCACCTTTTTGCAAACCATGAATTCTATTGCATGCTATTGTTTGCAAGTTTATACTTTTCCATTTTGTAATAAAGGCTCCTTAATGAAATCCCTAATGCTTTAGCTGTTTGCGTTCGATTATATTCATGAAACTCTAGAGATCGTTTAATAACATTAGCCTCAACCCGTTCAACAGCCTCTGCCAATGTCTCTTCATTATTATGAACAAATGCTGTATTTTCTTGTACTTTTCTTTCATGTTGAGAAATTTGCAGCACTGGAATATGTTTACCGCTAATCGTGGTTTCGTGATGTTCCATAAAAATAATTGCTCTTCCCAGGACATTTTCAAGCTCTCTAACATTTCCTGGCCAATGATATTGAATGAGTTGATTGATTGCCTGTGAAGTTAAGCTTTCAATATTTCTTCCGTAGTCTTGATTTAACTTCTGGAGCAGTCGTTCACAAAGAGCAGGAATATCTTCTTTACGATCTCTTAATGGTGGGATGGAGATTGGATATCGATTTAATCGATAGTATAAATCCTCTCTAAAGCTTCCTTCAGCCATAGCCCTTTCAATATTTACATTTGTAGCAGCAATCACACGTACATTTACCGGAAGCGGCTTAGTTCCTCCAACACGGACAATCTCATTCTCTTGCAATACACGTAGCAGCTTTGCCTGCATATTAGCTGAAAGCTCACCTATCTCATCTAGAAAGATACTTCCATTATTCGCTTCTTCGAAAAAACCTTTTTTTCCGCCTCGTTTAGCTCCGGAGAAAGCTCCCTCTTCATAACCAAATAGCTCACTTTCAAGAAGGTTCTCAGCAATCGCGGCACAATTAACTCGAATAAACTTATTGTATTTTCTGTTGCTTGCATTATGGATTGCATGGGCAAATAGCTCTTTTCCCGTTCCTGATTCCCCTCTCAAAAGGACAGTTGCAGGTGTTTTAGCTCCTAATTTTGCTTGTTCAATTGCCATTTTCATTTCGTCACTTACTCCAATAATATCTGCAAATGAATATTTCGCTTCCAATGTCCGAATGATCTGCCTTGCCCGATTCAGTTCTGTTGTTAACGTTTGAATCTCTGACATATCATGAATAACTCCTACACTTCCTTTTAGCTTGCCGCTAACGATAACCGGCGCAACATTAACAATTACATCTTTCTTAGCCGGCCCTACCTTCATTCTTGCACCACGAACAGCACGCCTTGTTTGCAAAACCTTCATATGCATACTCTCGCCCTCTGAAATATCAGCTGTTGCGGGTTTACCTATTACTTGTTCTTCAGTTAACCCGGTCAATCTTGTATAGGCTCGATTAATAAGAATGCCTCTTCCTTCCTCATCCACGACAGATATAGCTTCTTCAGAGGATTGTATAATCGCTTCAAGCATCATTTGGATATCTTTTAAATTCGTGACTTCCTCCGCTAAATTCACCACATCTGTGATATCTTTGAACAACGACAATGCACCCAATAGATTTCCAGATTCATCAATTAATGGAATTCTATTCGTAATTATTTTTAAACCATTTTCTAGAACCTGCTCTTGATTTGTTTCAACTTCGCGGGTTTTCAATGTTCTTCCGAGCTTACTTGATGAGATGACTTTCTTTATATTTAAACCTATTGCTTTCTCACGAGGAAAACCTGTAATTTTTTCAGCCGTTTTATTGAACATAATAATGGTTTCGTTTATATCAATGACAATCATGCCATCATTTGTTGCATTTATGATGGCTTTCTGTTTATATGTTTCTTCTTTAAGTCTTGCAATTAGTACTTCTTTCTCTTCAACAAGATCGGAGATGATAAGAGCTACATCCCCCGGTAAAATCATCATATCTGAGTGTTTTTCTTTTTGTAATTTTTGCATGACTTCATTAGAACCGGTTGCCTCAATGATGATATCAAGGTTAGATTTCATAAACGGTTCCCACTTTGTACTTGTTTGTATGCCATGTTTTCTAGCATATTTGAACCCTGGCGCTTGCTCATTTTGGTCTACAACAGCTACAACTTTCATTATTGATGTTTCTACTATTTTTTTCACTAGTGCCGTACCCGTTTTGCCTGCCCCAACTATCATAACTCGCTGCATAAAAATCTATCCCCTTTGTACACATCGGAATGACCAAACCATCTAATTCAAATGTTTGCAATTTTTTGCACACCCCTATCATATCGTAAAAGAATACCACTTGACAAACAGGGAGAAGAAACAGACAATTATTTTGTTGCTTCCAAAACTATAGTATTCTTTGAACTTTGGATAAGCGCTTGACATCCAGCTCAGCGCCTAGCCCCTCGAGGTCATAAGCCGCAAATGAATTGAAGACAAAGAACGTCTTCTATTCATTTGCGTCTTATGCTTGTCGGGGCTGACCAAGGCACTTGCGCTTTTGTTTAGTAAAAGAAAGGACGCCCAATTATGTCAAGAATCATTGCCCTAATTATTATGGTTATCCCAGGATTAATAGCAGCTTACGGTATTAAACTTATGCGTGATATGACATTTGGAATTCTTCAGCCTCCTATCCCTTATTTATGGGTTCAGTTCATGTTAGGTCTATTATTTTTTCTAGGTGGGCTTTCATTTGTTGCAGGATTTATTTTTTATAGAGATCGTAAAAGAAATAAAGTCCAAAAAAAATTCAGCAGAAACAAGGGTTAGAATTTCAAACAGTAAAAAAGAGTGAGCCAATTATTAATATGGCTCACTCTTTTTCAGTATATTTTATTCTTTCTTCTACAGCCTTTTCCGGGAAATCAGTAAAAAATGCAGTACACTCATTCTCAAATAAATCCTGCATCCATTTCTCCTCATTAACTGTAAATGGCCTTACCGCAACTTGATATGATTTAGAGCTTTCTATAATGGTATGGTTTACGGCTAAATAGTGTGGATGTAATCCAGCTGCACCAACTTGTTTTGCATATTCCCATGGCTTGTACAAGCCTTCCACATACAATATAGCTGTTTCAATCTCCCTGGAAAGCTCAGAACATTTCACCAAGCTATAATGATTAAATGACGATAAAATAGTTCGCTTTTCAAGACTATATTTTTGAACTAATTCAATCGTTTTTTCCTCTATCATTGGATAGTCAACAATCCCATTCTTTAATTCGATATTGACCAAAAATGACGGAAGAGCAGCAACCCATTTTAATACTTCCTCAAGAGTAGGGATTTGGGCTTTTCCTAAAAAGTCCGGAAATTTATAACTCGCATCTAACTTTAAAATGTCAGCCAAAAATAAATCCTTTACAAATCCAGAACCATCTGTTGTTCGATCTACTGTTTCATCGTGAATAACAACAAGTTCACCATCTTTTGTCATTTGAACATCTAACTCAATTCCATCAGCTCCAGCTTGATTCGCTGCTAAAAACGATAGCATCGTATTTTCAGGAGAAGTACCTGCTGAGCCCCGATGGCCAAAAATTAATGTCATCTTGAACACACCTTCATTTCATGTAAAATAGACGTAGGAGGTTGATTCCATGAGACCATTGCAAATTTCTGCTGAAACAGCTCAAAAGCTGGCTAAATCACTTAATGTTCCCCTCGAGCAAGTTATGCATATGCCACAGCATATCCTCATATCTAAGCTGGCTGAACTAAACAAAAGTGAAGAAAAAAAGAACTAATTCAATTGCAGACCCTTATATTCTATATAAATAAGGGTTTTGCGATATTTACCACCCTCCTTGTATTTCACCTTATAACATTCTCTCTTCAGTGACTGTTTCCTTTTTTAACACAATTATTTTTTTAAATTAGTATCAAGTAATAATAATAGATGTTATGATTAGGTTATTAAAATCGGCGAGGTGAAACAAATGTTTTCAAAAGCTCGAATTACAGCTATTGGATCTTATGTACCTGAACGAGTGATAACAAACAATGATTTCGAAAAAATGATCGACACGAATGATGAATGGGTAACAAAAAGAACCGGTATAAAAGAAAGACGATTTGCAGCTGAAAATGAATTCACAAGTGATCTGTCTATCAAAGCGATAGAAGATTTGATTATACGTTATAATAAAGAAATTAGTGATGTTGATTTTATTATTGTTAGCACCATGTCACCTGATTACCAAACACCGAGTGTGGCTTCATATATACAAGGAAAATTAGGAATACGAAACGCCGGAGCGATTGACTTAAATGCTGCATGTGCAGGGTTTACTTATGGGCTCCATATGGCAAACGCATTAATTACTAGCGGAGCTCATAAAAAAATTCTTGTTATTGGCGCAGAAACAATATCAAAAATCACTGACTTTACAGATCGAACCACATGCATCTTATTTGGAGATGGTGCAAGTGCTGTACTTGTTGAAGAAGACCAGGAGGGACATATCCTTGGATCAACTGTCCATTCTGAAGGAGAAAAGGCATTTAATCTATATTGTACAAACTTATCAAATACAATGTTTCATCAAGAACTCGAACATAAAAGACAACTTGTTCAAAACGGAAGAGAAGTTTATAAATGGGCAGTTACGACTGTGCCTAAATATATGAATTCCCTACTTTCATCAACTAACCTTACATTAAATGATATTGATTGGTTTATTCCACACAGTGCGAATCTAAGAATGATTGAATCCATTTGTGAAAAAAGCGGATTCAGTATTGAGAAGACCATTTACAGTATGGTCAATTACGGGAATACTTCAGCAGCTTCAATTCCATTAGCGTTAGATCTTGGAATTAAAGAAGGAAAAATCAAAGCCGGGGATACATTATTATTATATGGCTTTGGTGGAGGGCTATCTCATTCCGGTCAGATTATTAAATGGGGATAGTTAAACAGGTTACATAAAATGGAAAGTGCTTTTATCTAAAGTATCATTTTTTTACGTATTGTGCTATGCTTGACTTAGAAGCGAGGTGTCAAATTTGGCAGCATATAAAGCAAAGAAAAGTAACCTAAAAGAACTTTTAACCAAAAGTAACACTGAGCTTGATGTTCTGGCGGCCGATACAAATATTCCAATGGAACAATTACATGGCTACTTAGACAAAAAAGTTATGAACTTGAACAATGCAATGACAATCTCTAAAGCACTAAATTGCAATATAGAAGACCTTTATGTTTGGAAGGTTTCCGGAGAGTGATTATTTCACTCTTTTTTATTTTTTACAAACAATGTTTTTGAATAAACTCTCCAATCATTTTATTAAGTGTAAACAAAATAATAGGCCTCCCATTTACTGGTTTTAATCCAATAAATTGAAAGACCTATTATTTAAAAGCCTATAAGAGTTTCGAATTTCGCAATATATCTTAACTTCTCAATACTCTAATTAACTAGCCTTATGCTCTAAACGAAGCTTATCCGCTACCATTGCAATAAACTCTGAATTTGTCGGTTTCGCTTTTGTCATGCTTACCGTGTAGCCAAATAATGATGAGATTGATTCAATGTTTCCGCGACTCCATGCTACTTCGATTGCGTGACGAATGGCACGCTCCACTCTAGATGCAGTTGTGTTGTATTTTTTCGCAATATCGGGATATAACACTTTTGTAATAGATCCTAATAGTTCAATATCGTTATATACCATTGAAATAGCTTCGCGTAAGTACAAGTATCCTTTAATATGAGCAGGAACACCAATTTCATGGATAATACTCGTGATACTAGCATCCAAGTTTTTCCCTTTAGACTGAGGTTCACTCGTTCTAATTGAGGAACTAGATCGTTTTAGTATTGGAGCTGCATTGCCGCTGACTTGACGAATATGACTTGCCAGTCCCTCCATATCGAATGGTTTTAAAATAAAGTATGCTGCTCCTAAATCAACAGCTTTTTTGGTCACATCCTCTTGACCAAATGCTGTTAACATAATGACATTCGGTTGCGGACGATCCATTTGTCTAAGCTTTTCCAATACACCTAAACCGTCTAAGTGAGGCATAATAATATCTAATACTAAAACATCAGGATCTTTGTCCTTTAACATTGTTAGACATTCTTGACCATTATATGCTACACCAAGAACTTCTATATCATCCTGACTTGAGAGATACTCCTCTAATAAGCCTACAAGCTCTCGGTTATCATCGACTATACAAACTTTAATTTTACTCACAAAAACTTCCTCCTCAGTCTTGATTTCCCCAATATGTCTGATATCTTTCCATATGATTACATAAATAGTTTCGACAATTCCATAAAAAACCCTCTATTTTTTCAAAAAAACTTTAAAAAATGGAGTATAACTATGATTTTCTTCATTTTACTTCGTTTTTCGACTTATTACACCATTTGACAATTAACCCCCATCTTGGTTTTGTCGAAAAATCTTTCTTCTTTATTGTACATAAATTTGCCATAAATGAAAAGCTTAAATTAGGGAGCGTTTAAAAAGAAAAAAACTGTCAAGAAATTTAATTTCTTGACAGTTTTGTTTAGCTTGCTTTTTGTTCTTGGTTTCCATATATGTCTATACCTGCTTCACTTAGCATCCATTCTATATGAACTCCATAACCTGAAGTTGGATCGTTAACGAATACATGTGTCACAGCACCAATAACTTTACCATTTTGAATAATTGGACTACCGCTCATTCCCTGAACAATACCGCCCGTTTTATCAAGTAGTCGTTTATCGGTAATCTTAATAACCATTCCTTTTGTTGCAGGGAATTTTTGAGGAACAGAACTAACCACTTCCACTTCAAATTCCTCAACTTTGTCTTGGTCTACGACAGTTAAAATTTTTGCGGGTCCCTCTTTCACTTCAGATGATAAGGCAATCGGCATCGCTTTATCCATCACACCATTATCAATGCTTTGATTTAATTCACCGAAAATTCCAAAAGGGCTGTTTCTTGTAATATTTCCAATTACTTGGCGATCACTTGAAAATCTCGCTAATTTTTCACCTGGATTACCGTTACTTCCCTTTTCAATTGATGTGACAGTTGAACGGACAATTTGTCCATTATCTACTACAATCGGTTTTTTCGTATCCATATCAGAGATAACATGTCCTAATGCTCCGTATTTTTTTGATTTAGGATCATAAAACGTCATAGTTCCAATTCCAGCTGCTGAATCCCTAATATATAATCCAATACGATAGGAATGGTCATGCTCATCCTTAAGAGGATATAGTTTGGTTTTCACCTCTACTTGTTCCCTGTTAAGAATTAAGTCAAGAGGTTCTCCAGTTTTCCCTGCTTTCTGAATAAACGGTGTTACATCACTCATCTGCTCAATCTTTTTTCCGTTAATATGAGTAATAATATCTCCTATTTCAACACCTGCTAGCTCACCGGGAGATTTTTTTCCGTCAGTAGTACTAATTTGATGGTGTCCTACCACCAAAACGCCAAGAGTATTTAATTTTACACCAATTGACTGTCCTCCAGGTATAACCTTGAAATCAGGTAAGACCGTTACCCCAGCTTTTTTAACAGGAAAACCCGCAAGATCAAAAACAACTTCTCCTTCACCTGCTTCTTGTCCATGTATATCAAGTGTTTTGCCATCATTATTCTTTTGTACAGTAAATGCCAGCTCAGATGGTTGATGAGCATTTACAGGTAAGGAATTATCTACACTCACTTTTTGTGATTCAAATACTGTTACCGTCTTTGGCATGTTTACATATTCTTGAACTTCTTTTACAAATCCTAAACTCATTAATAACACAAGGAGAAGTACACCAACTAATTTTCTCATTTTATCTGTCTGCAAAAACCTTCACTCTCCTCGCTCCTAACCCACACCATAAATCTTTATGGCTACAGTTTTAATGTAGCCTTTTAGAAGCTTATTTATAACTGTAATCACTAGAAAAAAGAAGGATTTGTTGCAAGTTTTAGCAGGATTTTACGTATATTCATCATGAGTGGTTTTTCAAGGATAAGATTTGGTTTTATTTGTATAGTTTTTATCAGGCAGGTTAAGTTAAACGTGGTAGTTTTTTATTATAGAAATTAAAAAGCTGCCGTATAAAAATGGCAGCTTAGTCTTTTATTGCTTCGCCGTGCTTGCTAGTGCAAGAAGTTCTTTTGCGTGCTCTTTGGACAATTCAGTCACTTCAACGCCTGCAATCATTCGGCCAATTTCTTTAATCTTTTCTTCATCATTTAAAGGTTTTACACTTGTTTTTGTTCTACCGGCTTTTGTTTCTTTCGCAATATATAAGTGTGTATCTGCCATTGCTGCAACTTGTGGCAAGTGGGTTATACATAATACTTGAGAGCCATTTGAAACCCGATAAATTTTTTCAGCTATTGCTTGAGCCACACGACCACTAACACCCGTATCCACTTCATCAAATATAATCGATGTAATTCCTTGATGCTGTGAGAAAATACTTTTCATCGCAAGCATAATTCTTGAAAGCTCTCCACCTGATGCTGTTTTATTTAGAGGTTTAAGCGGCTCTCCAGGATTAGTTGAAATATAAAATTCAATTTCATCAACTCCGTTTGAAGTGTACTTTACCTCATGGGACGGTGACCGCTTTTCATTTATATTTACATCAAAACTTGTTTTTTCCATGTAAAGTTCTTTTAATTCCTGGTGGATTTCATCAATAAGAACCTTAGCGTATTTCTTACGAATTGTTGAAATATTTTTAGCCTCAACAGATAAATCCGCTAAAATTGATTCAAGCTCTTTTTGTAATTTAGATAAATGACTATCTTTATTTTGTATTGTATCAATTTCTTCTTCAATTTTAGCTGAATAAGTTAAGATTTCTTCAACTGATTGTCCATATTTGCGTTTTAGATGATTAATTTCATTTAAACGACTCTCTACAAAATTTAATCTTTCCGGATCAAATTCCAGTGAATCTAGTTCGTTTCGAACTTCATAAGATAAATCTTCCAACATATAATATGCATTAGAAATTGTTTCAGACAATTCTTTTAATTTTGTATTTATGCTACCTATATTTTCAAGATGACTCATTGCTAGACCAACCCAATCTAATCCTCTTTGTTCCCCATGTAACGAGTTGTAACTATTGTTTAATGAGTCATAAACTTTTTCGTAATTTGAGATTTGATGCTTCTCTTCCATAAGGAGTTCATCTTCATTAGGCTGTAAATCAGCTTTTTCTATTTCCTCCAATTGAAATTGAAGCAAATCAAGGCGATGGGCCATCTCTTGTTCATTTTCAGAAAGCTGTTTGATTTTTCTATTTAATCCATCATAGCGCTGATAAAGCTCCAAATAAGCAACAAGGGCTGTCTTTACTTCTTTGCCGCCATATTGATCTAAAAGTGATAGGTGATTTTCTTCATTCATCAACTCTTGATTATCATGTTGTCCATGAATATCAACTAATAATTGCCCAATTTCTCTTAATACGGCAATGGTCACGAGCTTACCGTTTATACGACAGATACTTTTTCCTGATGAACTCATATCTCTACGTAGAATAATCATACCGTCACTAACATCTATCCCGAATTCCACACATCGTTCGTAAACAGGATGCTGTTCCTCATCCAAAAGAAAAAGGGCTTCTAACTCTGCTCGCTTTTCACCATACCTTACAAATTCAGAAGAGCCTCGAGCTCCCGCTAATAAATGAATGGCATCAATAATAATTGATTTACCTGCACCCGTTTCTCCTGTTAAAACAGTTAATCCTTTTTCAAAGGATACGGTCAATGACTCAATGATTGCAAAGTTTTTTATTGATAATTCCGCTAACAAACAGAATCCACCTCTTTATTATTCAATAACATTAAAGCATATCTAAAAATCGTTGTGTAATGTTTTCAGTATCCAGTGGTGTTCTACATATGATTAGTATGGTATCATCACCACAAATTGTCCCCAATACTTCATCCCAGTCAAGATTATCGATTAAAGCTCCGATAGCATTGGCATTACCCGGTAAAGTTTTCATAACAAGCATATGGCCTGCTGAATCTATCTTGACAAATGCATCCATTAAAGCTCTCTTAAGCTTTTGTAATGGATTAAACCGCTGATCTGCTGGCAAACTATACTTATAACGTCCATCTAACATAGGAACCTTTACTAAGTGAAGCTCTTTAATATCCCGGGAAACAGTGGCTTGTGTAACATTAAAGCCCATTCCTTTTAATAAATCAACTAATTCGTCTTGTGTTTCTATATCATTATTCGTGATGATTTCTCGTATTTTTATATGTCTCTGTCCTTTATTCATCTTTAGGCACCCCTTTTTTCATTGATGCAAATAAAATTCTGTATGTTTATACCTTTTATCTTATATTAAAACCCTTTAATTGTACAGATTTATTCAAAACCAAGATGAAAAGATGCATAAAACAAAACAATTAAAAGATAAAAGAAAAACGATAGAGACAATGGTTTTGCATGAATATACAGATAATTCTTTCATTAAAAAAACAGGAAATAGCAAGCTGCTACTACTCCTGTTTTTCAGTTTGTTTCTTTTCTTTTAATATAGCATGTGCCTCATCAACAATTTGTCTTTCTGTTAGTTCAATATATTTAGTTCCTTCTGCTTGACTGCCTTCCCATCTTAAATGAAGAAGAAACTCTATATTTCCGTCCCCGCCTGTTATAGGTGAGTAGGAAAGATTATGCACATCATATCCTTCTTTCAGTACAAAGGCCAACATTTCTTTTAAAACGAATTCGTGAACAGATGGATCCCGTACAATTCCTTTTTTCCCTACGAACTCTTTCCCTGCCTCAAATTGTGGTTTTATTAAAGCAACTACATCACTTTTAGGACAAAGAATTGTCTTTAGAACAGGGAAAATTAATCGCAATGAAATAAAAGAAACATCAATCGATGCAAATTCAGGCATTCCCCTTTGAAAGTCAGAGGGTGTTACGTAACGAAAGTTTGTTCTCTCCATCACAACTACCCGCTCATCTTGACGTAATTTCCATGCTAACTGATTATAACCAACATCAAGTGCATAAGACAGCTTAGCTCCATTTTGAAGGGCACAATCTGTAAATCCGCCTGTTGAAGAGCCGATATCAATCATAATTTTATCTTTAACATCAACATTAAATTCATTTATTGCTTTTTCTAGTTTTAATCCTCCACGACTAACATATGGAAGTGTTTGTCCCTTAACTGTCAATACTAAATCCCGTGAAATTTTCTCTCCCGGCTTATCAAGCCGCTCTTCATTGCCGTAAACGATCCCTGCCATAATAGCACGCTTTGCTTTTTCTCTTGTTTCGAATAGCCCACTTTCAACCAAAAGTATATCTAGTCTTTCCTTTTTACTCATGATCGTAAAACTCTTTTCTTTTGTTCGGGTATCATTGAAGCCAATTTATTGACAACCTGTTCTGTAGTCATTCCTATTTCTTCAAGTAATTTGGACACACTTCCATGTTCAATAAATTTGTCAGGTATACCAATACGAGAAATAACTGTTTGTGTATATTCGTGTTCTTGAGCAAATTCGAGAATTGAACTCCCAAATCCACCTTGTAAAACTGCTTCTTCAATCGTTAAGACGGGAATCTTTTCAGCAAATATTTCATGAAGCATTTTTTCATCTAAAGGTTTAATAAAACGAGCATTCACTACACGGATAGACTTCCCTTGTTCAGCCAATTTTTCTGCTGCCTCCATTGCCATTTCAATCGTTGTTCCAAATGTAAGGATAACGGCATCATGACCTTCTTTTAACACTTCCCATGTACCAATCGGAATGACCTTAAGATCTTCATCCATCGGTACTCCTATCCCGTTTCCTCTTGCATATCTCAACGCAATTGGTCCATCCTCGTATTTTAATGCTGTATGAACTAAATGTTGTCCCTCATTTTCATCCTTTGCCATCATAATGACCATATTTGGCAAATGTCTCAAAAAGGCAATATCAAATACACCCTGGTGCGTTTCTCCATCAGCACCTACTAGTCCTGAACGATCAATACCTATAAAAACATTTAAATTTTGGCGGCAAATATCGTGGAGCACCTGGTCGTAAGCCCTTTGAAGGAAAGTTGAGTAAATAGCTAAAAACGGCTTCATATTTTGTGTTGCTAAACCTGCTGCCATCGTTGTAGCATGTTGCTCAGCGATTCCAACATCAAACATTCGATCCGGGAATTCTTCTGCAAAGGCTTCAAGTTTAGATCCAACCGGCATTGCAGGTGTTATAGCAACGACACGTTTATCTTCCCGAGCCACTTTTAAAACCGTATCACTCACTAATTTACTCCAAGCAGGACCGATTACTTTTGGTTTTACAAAATCACCTGTCTCAATTTTGTAGGGACCAGTTCCGTGCCATGTTCCGATCGTATCTAACTCAGCCGGCTGATAACCTTTCCCCTTCTTTGTTATAACATGAAGCAATACAGGCCCAGATGTTTTTTTAGCGTATTGAAGATTTTCAAATAAATCATCATAATTATGACCATCTACCGGACCAAGATAAGTAAACCCAAGTTCTTCAAAGAAGACTCCGGATACAAGCATATATTTCAAACTATCTTTTACACGTTCAGCTGTAGACGCTAGTTTTCCGCCTACTGCAGGAATTTTTTTCAATAAATATTCCAGCTCATCTTTTACCCAATGATACTTTCCTGCTGTTCTAAGTCTCCCAAGCACATTATGAAGAGCACCTACATTTGGCGCAATGGACATTTCATTATCATTAAGTACAACAATAACATCCTTTTGTTCATGCCCAATGTGATTTAGAGCTTCAAGCGCCATTCCACCTGTTAAAGCGCCATCACCGATAATCGGGATAATATGTTCTTTTGTTTGTTTTATGTCTCTTGCAATAACCATTCCCATTGCTGCGGATAATGAGGTAGAACTGTGACCAGTTTCCCAAACATCATGAGGGCTTTCATCACGCTTCGGAAAACCTGATAACCCTTTATATTGACGTAATGTATTAAAATCACCAGCTCGTCCAGTTAGGATTTTATGTACATACGATTGATGTCCCACATCCCAAATGAATTTGTCTTTTGGACTATTAAACACCTTATGAAGTGCAATGGTTAATTCAACAACACCTAAGTTTGGTCCTATATGGCCACCTGTTTCAGATAATTTCTCTATAAGAAATGTTCGAATTTCCGCACTTAATTTTTCGAGTTCATTGTTTGATAATTTCTTTAAAAAGCTAGGGTCTTTAATGGATAGAAGATCCAAATGGATCACTCACTTTCAATTCAGTTTGTTTCTCTTTTATATACATTAGTTCTATTATATTCTTATCTATCTATTTTAACGTAAAAATCTTTATGTTGAAATATTTTTAAAGAACAATTGCTTATGACGAACATATAGTAAGCAAAAAAAACTTACCATAAATAAGCCATAATTACAATGTTTTATGTAAAACATACCTAAGATTGCCACGGCATAACAGTGTTATACACACCTGTTAGTATGCTGTACCCTTAAAGGAAACAAAAGAAACAACTAACAAGAAAACCGTCTCCAGCCGGAAAACGGTTTGTTTGATGAATCATTATTAATGATCTCTTTTAGCAATTAAATCACAAATCTGCTCCAATAATTCCGCTTTTGTTGATAGATGTTGAAGCAGGTTTTTCGCTTGAGAAATATGGTCATGAAGCTTATCCTTAGCCCCCTGCATGGAAAGAATTGACGGATAGGTAGTTTTTTCATTTAACGTATCTGATCCTACAGGTTTTCCAAGCTTCTCTTGATTTCCTTCAATATCCAAAATATCATCTCTAATTTGAAAAGCGATCCCTAGATGATAAGAAAACTCCCTTAGTTTATCAATATCTTCTTCAGGCGCATCTGCCAAAATTGCTCCTGCAAGGATACTAAAGCCTAATAATTTAGCTGTTTTATTTTCATGGATAAACTCAAGTTCTTCAAGACTAAGACTTTTCGCTTCACCTTCCATATCTGCAACTTGTCCACCAACCATTCCTTCAACACCTGCTGCTTTAACAAGTTCAGCAACTAATCTTAACTTTTTCTCAGCAGTGACGACAGGATCTTGTACGATGAGAGAAAAGCTTTGAGTTAACAAGCCATCGCCTGCTAATACAGCTACAGCTTCTCCAAATACTTTATGATTCGTCGGCTTCCCTCTTCTCAAATCATCATCATCCATACAAGGCAGGTCATCATGGACCAATGAATATGTGTGAATCATTTCTATTGCACATGCTGTTGCGATCCCAGTCTCCTCAGGTTTGTTATATGTATGTAGAAGAGCCAAAACAAGCACTGGTCTTAAGCGCTTTCCACCCGCTTCCAGTGAATAGAGCATTGATTCTTTTAAGGAGTGAGGAGTAGATAAATCTTTAATAAAGAGTGGCATTGCCTCTTCTATTTTCTTTTTACGCGAGTTTAAAAAATCGTTCACTTGTATATTCACGATTTTTCTTCCTCCTGAAGCTCAAACGGCTTTAATTCACCATCTTCACGTAATATATAATCCATTTGCTTTTCAACATGCTGCAACTTATCATGACAAAGCTTTGATAGCTCCATGCCTTTTTGAAAATATTCGATCGCCTTTTCTAATGGCACATCACCTTCCTCAAGTTTTCCCACAATTTCTTCAAGTTGTTGCATAGCATGTTCGAAAGACAGTTCTTCATCTTTGGTTTGTTTTTCATTACTCATGAATTGTACGCTCCTCTATACCCTGAACTTCACATTCAAGTTGTCCATCTTTTAATTGCACTTTCAGAACTTGACCTTTTGTAATTTGATTAACGCTTTTAATAAGCTTATCCTCTTGATAGACAAGACTATAACCACGATCCATAATTTTTAATGGACTTAATGCATTCAGTTTATCAATTGTTGCCTGAAATTGCGATTGCTTGTTTGCTATAATAGATGCCATTTCACGGTTGAGTTTTCTAAGTATTGCTTCGTGTGCTTCATTTGAACGTTTAACTTGATCCTTTGGATGAACTTTTTCCAGACGATTTTTTATATATGTATAAGTTTCCTTTTTACGGAGAATCACGCGTTCTCCTTCTTTTTGCAATCGATCAATTACATTGTCCAGCTGTTGTTCCTTTTGCAAATACAGCTGTTTTGGATAACGAAATGCATAGGATGTTTTAAAATGATTCAGCTTTTCCTTTTGTGAACTTAATTTTTCTGCCATTGTTCTTGTTAATCGGTTTTTCCGATCTGCTATTCGCTCAATTAAATCTGTTGAATGAGGAACAGCCATCTCAGCAGCACCTGTAGGAGTAGGTGCCCGTAAATCAGCTACAAAGTCTGCAATCGTAAAATCTGTTTCATGTCCAACTGCTGAAATGATCGGCACTTGTGAAGAGAATATCTCACGAGCTACAATTTCTTCATTAAATGCCCATAATTCCTCAATCGAACCACCACCACGACCAACAATAAGCACATCAAGTGTTCCAAGCTCGTTTGCGCTTTTAATTGCCTTGGCAACGGAAGGACCTGCCTGAACACCTTGAACTAGCGCAGGAATTAAGATGACCTTAGCCATCGGATATCTTCTATTAATTGTTGTTAAAATATCTCGAATTGCCGCTCCAGTTGGGGAAGTGATAACCCCGACTTCATTTGGATATCTAGGTATTGGTTTCTTATATTTCTCGTCAAAAAGGCCTTCATGCTGAAGTTTTTTCTTTAATTCCTCGTATGCCAAATAGAGACTGCCAATTCCATCCGGTTGCATTTCCTTGACATAAACTTGATACCCACCACTTTGCTCATAAACGGTGATTTCCCCACGTAAAAGAACCTTCATCCCATTTTCAGGTTTGAATTTTAATGTTTTATTTGCGCCTGCAAACATCACTGCTTGAATTCTTGCCTTTTCGTCTTTTAGGGTAAAGTACATATGTCCCCGACTATGTAGATTAAAATTGGAGATTTCACCTTTAATCCATATATCAGCTAAATGAGGATCAACATCAAATTTACGTTTTATATATTTTGTAAGCGCTGTAACCGTCACATACCTAGGTTCACTCATTTAAACACCTCCTTGCCACTCATATTAGTTGATTAAAAAATTAAGGACAGAATGCTAAACCTCATTCCGTCCCTAAAACTTTCTTAATCGATAGAGGCTTATTTACTTTCTAAGAAATTCTTTGCAGACTGTACAGTATTATGCGCAAGCATTGTAATCGTCATTGGTCCTACTCCACCTGGAACAGGTGTTAAGTAACTCGCCACATCTTTCGCTTCATCAAACACAACATCTCCAACCAATTTCCCTGTATCTAATCGGTTTACACCTACATCAATAACGACTGCACCAGGCTTAATTTGGTTTCCTTTAATAAAATTAGCCCGTCCAACAGCTGCAACTAAAATATCCGCTTCTTTTGTATATGATGTTAAATCTTTTGTTTTTGAATGGCAATAAGTAACTGTCGCATGTTCATTTAGTAATAATTGACCCACAGGCTTTCCAACAATGTTACTTCTTCCAACAACCACAACATTTTTACCAGCAATTTCGACGCCAACTGATTTAATCATTTCAACAATTCCAGCTGGAGTACATGGTAAAAATGTATCTTGTCCAGTCATCATTCGACCGATATTAATCGGATGGAAGCCGTCTACATCTTTTAGAGGTGAGATTTTTTCAACAACAGCTGTTTCATTAATATGTGCCGGTAATGGAAGTTGAACCAAAATCCCATGATATTCATTATTGTTATTATAGCTCTCAATAATATCTAGAAGTTCATTTTCACTTAAAGACTCTGGAAAATGCTCCAACTTAAATCCAACACCAATTTCTTCAGCAGCTTTTTGCTTTCCTCTGATATAAGAAAGGGATGCAGGGTTATCTCCTACTAAAATAACAACGAGCTTTGGCAGTAAGCCCTTAGCTTTAATTTGTTCAACCTCTACCGCAAGTTCACTTCTTTTTGACTTTGATAATTCTTTACCATCAATGATTGTTGCTGCCATTCGTAATTCCTCCTAAGGTAATCGTTCTAGCTCTCTAGATTTTGTTTGATTTTAGAAAGTACACCATTAACAAACTTACTTGAATGGTCATCACCAAATGCTTTAGCTAATTCAACAGCTTCATCAATTGCTACATTGGCAGGAACATCTTCAGCAAACTTCAGCTCATATGCAGCCATCCGCAAAATCGTTTTATCGATATTTGCCAAACGGTCAATTGTCCAGTTAACAAGGTGTGGAGCAATAAGATCATCAAGCTCCTTCTCATGTTCAATAGTTCCAAAAACGAGTTGATTTAAAAATGGGTTGGAACGTTCCTCTTCCAATGCATGCTCAATTGCTTCGTTTGGGTCAGTTTGGCTAACATTTACTTGAAACAATGCCTGTAATGCCTTTTCCCTTGCTGTTCTACGTTTCATTCTATACTTGCTCCTTTAATGTTTAAAAATGTCGAATGTCATAAAGTGATCATACCATATCTAACTGGCAGATTCATTCGTAAATTCATATGTTTTTTGTTGTTTTCCGAATGAAAAGGCTTTTATCTAATGAAACATTCGTTGTTTGGTAACTATATTTTATTAACAATATAACCAGTGATCATTATACTATAAACCAATTTCATTAATTCCTATGTAACAAAAAAGAAACCAAAGGAAAAACCCTTGGCTTTTTTTCAAAGAATTCGTTTTCTTGTTGTTTCTATATTTCTTGATCTACTTCAACATCTTGTGTTTTAGTTTCAAATTGAACACCAACAACATGAATATTCACTTCGTTTACTTCTAATGCTGTCATATTCAATAATGCTTGGCGAATATTATCTTGAATTTTTTGAGCGACAGTTGGAATAGATACACCAAAGATCATCACACAATAGACATCGATAATGATTCCTTCTTCGTTTAAATCAACTTTGACACCCTTACCATGGTTTTTCTTACCCAGGCGTTCTACAACTCCTGCCGCGAAGTTACCGCGCATTGAAGCAACACCTTCGATTTCAGAAGCAGCAATACCTGCTATAACTTCAATTACTTCAGGGGCAATTTCAACTTTTCCTAAACCATTATTTTCAGGATTCATTTCTAACACATTATTTGTATCTTTCAAGAATCAGCACCTCCGTGTATTTTTATGATTCCATCACTTTATGCAATTCTAAAAATTTGGTATTAAACTCTCCACTAACAAATGCTTCGTGATCAAGAAGTCTCAAATGGAATGGAATCGTTGTTGAAACACCTTCAATGACAAATTCACTTAAAGCACGTTTCATTCGAGCAATCGCTTCTTCTCTCGTTGCACCATACGTTATGAGCTTTGCAATCATTGAATCATAATACGGTGGAATAGAATATCCTGGATATACGGCTGAATCTACTCTAACACCCAAACCTCCTGGAGGCAAATACATCTCAATCTTACCTGGTGACGGCATAAAGTTCTTCTCAGGATTTTCTGCATTAATACGACACTCAATCGACCAACCATTAAATGTTACGTCATTTTGTGTTACAGACAATTTTTCACCGGAAGCCACTTTAATTTGTTCTTTTATTAAGTCAATGCCTGTTACCATTTCTGTAACTGGATGTTCAACTTGAATACGTGTATTCATTTCCATGAAATAAAACTGCTTATTCACATGATCAAAAATGAATTCAACCGTTCCTGCACCCGTATACTGAACAGCCTCAGCTGCTTTGACTGCTGCTTCACCCATTTGTGAACGAATATCTTCGTTAAGAGCCGGTGATGGAGTTTCTTCAACTAATTTTTGGAGTCTCCGTTGAATTGAACAATCTCGTTCACCTAAATGTATAGTATTTCCATGGGTATCAGCTAACACCTGAATTTCCACATGACGGAAATCTTCAATATATTTTTCAATATAAACTCCCGGATTTCCAAAAGCAGTCGCTGCCTCTTGTTGGGTAATTTCGATTCCTTTTATAAGTGCCTGCTCATCTTGAGCAACACGGATCCCTTTACCTCCACCGCCAGCAGTTGCTTTAATTATAACAGGATATCCCATATCATTGGCTAATTTTTTCGCATCTTCAATGCTCTCAATTATTCCTTTTGAGCCTGGTACAATTGGAACACCAGCTTGGCGCATTGTTTCCCTCGCAACATCTTTTGTTCCCATTTTAGAGATGGCATCAGAGCTTGGGCCAACGAACGTAATATTGCATTCTTTACATAACTCAGCAAAGTCAGCATTTTCTGCTAAAAAGCCATACCCTGGATGAATCGCATCACTTTCCGTCAGCTTTGCAACACTAATTATATTCGTAAAGTTTAAGTAACTGTCTTTCGAAGCTGTTGGCCCGATACAATAAGCTTCATCAGCTAACTGTACATGCAATGCCTCTCTGTCTGCTTCTGAAAAGACAGCAACTGTTTCAATATCAAGCTCCTTACATGCTCTGATAATTCGAACCGCAATTTCTCCTCGATTGGCAATCAATAATTTCTTAATCATCATATTAGCTCCTTACTCAGGCTTTACTAGGAATAGAGGTTGACCATACTCTACAAGTTGTCCATTTTCTGCAAGTATTTCAACAATCTCACCTTTTACTTCTGCCTCAATTTCATTGAAAAGTTTCATCGCTTCTACAATACAAACAACAGAATCTGTTGTTACTTTAGAGCCAACCTCAACATAATCTCCTGCCTCAGGTGATGAAGCTGAATAGAATGTCCCAACCATTGGGGATGTGATTTTATGTAGATTTGCTGTATCTGCTTTAGTTTCTTCTTTTGGTGCAGCGGTCTCAGCTGCTGCTGGCTGTGCAGATACTGCTTGTGTTACTTGCGGCCCGGCTTGTACAACTTCAGCTGGAGGAGCAGCCACTACGTTGCGGACAACTGTTTCAACCTCATTTGCTTGTTTCTTCATTTTTATTATTGAACCTTCTTGTTCAATTGTAAATTCGTGAATAGAGGAATGATCAATTAATTTAATGATTTCTCTGATTTCTTGTATCTTTAGCATGCTTATGCACCCCTTAATTCTTGTGATCATGGTAAAACTCATGATCTTTTAGTTTATAATCTAGTACTAAAACTTAGTCCCATAATACCATCTTACGATAAATCTAAGAAGAAATTCAACAATAATTCTACCCATTTATGAGCAATTCTACAGAAGGAAAGATATTTTTTTTCAATTCAAAGGTAAGATTCACATAAAATTTTGAAGAAAATGGTTAAAAAAGGAAAAGGGTCATCCTTTTGGAATGACCCTTTCCGTAATTTATTTATTTGCAGGCTCGAATGTTACAATCACTTCATCCATATTTTCCATTTCATCTCTAACAAGTGTCATGATTTGGTTAGCTGAAGAGGCATTATGCTCTTTTGCTTTTACAGTAATCTTTACATTATTTCCATCTGCTCTAACAAGTGCATCATCAAATCCTTTTGATTTAATTAATGTTTCAAGCAGCATTTCCTTTCTAGCTGCATCATTTAATGCTTCCATTTCATCATAAGCATCACTTTTCTCAGTTGCAGAAGCATCATTGCTTGCTACGATTGTTTGTAATTGCTCTTTCAACTCATTTCGTTGATCGTCTAATTGCATGCGCAATTCCGTAAATAACTCATCACTAGAAACACTTGAGCTGGAGATCACAGTACCATCTTCTAACTCTTCAGTTTGGACCTCACCTTCTTTACCTGCTTCAGCATCCTCAGTTTTTTCTGATGTTTCATTTGGTTCAGTTGCTTCTGTTTTCTCATTTGGTTCAGCTGCTTCTGCACTTTCACCTTCAGTGCTTTCTTCCTTAGCTACCTGTTCCTGCCCTTCTTCTGTTGTTGCACTATCACTTTCACTTGCCTTTTGCTCCTCACCTGTCATAACCACATTACTAGTTCCGCCCTCCGGAGAAGTAACATAATACACTGATAATACCACCACTAAACTTAGCATAGTTAATAACCAAACGGTTTGTTTTTTCAACATCATCTATTCATCCTCCTTCATTTTTTTCGAAGCTACAGCTACTCGGTGACTAGGTACTCCCAGTACTCTCGTAACTGAATCTACAATTGTTTTTTTTATGTTAATGTTGTCAGCACCACCAGCAACGACTAAGACACCGCGTATTTCAGGTTTTTTTGTTTGAATCAAGATGGGTGTCTCTTTTTCACCGTCTTGGATAATGACAACTTGTTCATCTTTCGAAAGATCTTCAACCTCCCGTTTACCACCTTCACGATCTGTCTCTGTTGTTGTTTGACTTTGGGTAACGGTATTTTTTTCAAAGATCTTTTGTGAAGTGGAATCCACATTCACAACCACATGTACCTTACCAACGCCGGAAATGGTTTCCAACACTTCTTTCAATTGATTTTCATATTCTGCTTCATAATCAGAGATGGAGTCAGTCTTTTCACCATTCGTTTGTTTAAATACCTCTGTTTCTTCCTTCGTTGAGGTACTTGCAGATGTTTGTACGGCATTCTGAGATTGTTCATGATTGTTTGTAAAAAGATTGCTTACTAGCATAAAAGCAATTCCTAGAACGAACACTAGAATAAAATAATGATATTTTGATGGTTTCTTCGAGTTTGACTGACCAAGAATTGATTTCAGCTTATCTATAAAGCTTTCTTTATTGCTCATTTTAGTGACTCCTCCCCCCTTTCCAAATCCAATGTGATTTTTTCTTCTTCGACTTCCCAAATTTTTGCTAACGATGCTACAATTTGATCCGTTTGAATTTCATTAAGTTCTTCGTTTTTTTCCACTTCTTTTGATGTATCAATTGTGACCGGCTCAACAACTTCCACTGTTTCGTCCCCTGATACTTCCGTTGCCTTATTTTGTTTTATGATGACCTGGATATGCTGCAGATCCTTTTGAGAGGCAATGTCTTTTACGTTTTCTGTTTCGGAAAGAAGGATTGTTTCAATCATCACATCATATTTTTGCACCAGCTCCTCCTCTGCCATCGTTTTCATTTGGACAGCCATTTGTTCTAAAATATATGCACGTTGTGAGGCTTGTATTTCTTTTTTCTGAAATTCTATTAAATTTTTTCCGTTTTCATCTTCAGAAGCGGCGTGTAGGTTGAATTCAGAAAGAATTTCATTCATATCAGTTGAAAAAATTTTAAAAATTGGATTGATGATGACAATAATTAAAAGTAAACTAATGACCATTTTTGCGTATTTTTGCATGGAGGAGTTAGGTAATAAAAGGTCGATAACAACAGCTAGTAAAATAAACACAATGATATTTGTTATCCATTCTGTAAGAAACGACATTTTATCCCCCCTTAACGCATCATGATTGTTAAATTACTGGCAGCGATAATAACTGTTAAACTTAGAAAAAACATTAATGACACAATAGCTAAAGCAGCAAAAATATAAATAACACTTTTACTAATAATATCCAAACAGCTTATAACCGGGCCTCCACCAAGTGGTTGCAGGATTGCTGCAGCAAACTTATAGATTAAAGCAAGGGATAAAACTTTAATAGCAGGAAAAGCAACGATAAATAGCAGAACCGCTACCCCGAGTACTCCAACAGTGTTTTTCAATAAGACGGATGCACTTATTACCGTGTCCGTGGCATCTGTGAACATTCTTCCTAAAACAGGAATAAAATTTCCTGTAATAAATTTTGCGGTCCGAATTGTTATTCCATCTGTTACAGCCGCTGATGCTCCTTGGACGGAGATGACACCAAGAAAAATTGTTAGGAAAGAGGCTAGTAAACCGATGCTTATATTCCTTAACAAATTTGCAAGCTGTGTCACTTTGTATTGATCTGTAAGTGTGCTTACAATATTTAATAAAGCAGATAAAAACAATAGCGGTAAAACAATATTCTGGATTAACAATCCACTCGTATTCATAAGAAAAATGATGACCGGATGAAAAAATGCCGCCGAGGCTAGTCCACCTGAAGAAGCCATTAATGCTAATAGAAGTGGAATTAGAGCTAAAATAAAATTCGTCATCGCATGTATAGCTTGATTTGTATACTCAATGGCAACATGAAAACTATTTAGTGCAATGATAATTAACACCATATAAACTAAAGCATACGCCACTTTACTTACAGCGCTTTGGTTAAAGGCATTTTGTAATAACTGCAATAGCATACTAAAGATTGTTAATAATATAAGAGTTCCTAGTAATTTCCCATTCGCTATTAATTCATGAAACATAAATTTTAAAAATGCTTTAATCCATTCTTGAAAGGAAAGTTCCTTTTCGCCGTTTAGGAATTGAAGAAGACTACCTTTTTGACTCTCAGGTAAAAACCCTCCATATTTTGTCATAACGTCATCCCAATAGGCTTTAATATCTGTTATATCAAGTTTTTCAACCTGATCATTTACAAAGGCATCAGCCGTTATTTCTACTCCCGGATTTTCTTCTTCTGTTTGCTGTGTAGTCGTGGAGGCTTGTACATGTATGGGGACTGCTAGAATGATAGAAACAAAGAATAAGAAAGTAAGTATTTGCCGCATTTAACACACCTCCAGCTTATTCAGCTTCTTTCCATATTACATTTGCTGAATTTACCATTTAAGGATAAACTACGTTCCTGGTATCATCCCTAGAACTGTTTCAATAATGACTGTTAAGATTGGAATTGCCATCGTTAGAATTAGAATTTTTCCTCCTAATTCAATCTTGGAAGCTATGGCACCTTGTCCAGCATCTTTTGTAATTTGCGCACCAAATTCTGCAATATAAGCGATGCCAATTATTTTTAATATTGTTTCAACATAAATTAAATTTACATTTGCATTAAGAGCAATTCGTTCCACCATACGAACAATCTCATACACCTGATCGATTAAAAAAAGAAAAATCACACACCCGACAAATACTACAAGCATAAAGGCAAAGGTAGGTTTTTGCTCCTTCACTATAAGGGCAAGAAAGGTTGCAATTAATCCTAGTCCGACAATTTGGATGATCTCGATGAGAAACGCCCCCTTACCCTTGAAAAAGAAAGACTGATTTAATCTTTTTGAATAAATCATCTACAATTGATGCCACCATAAACAAGATATAGATAAAGCCAATTAATGTGACCCATTGTGCATACTCCTTCTTACCCATTTGATCTAAGATTGTGTGAAGGAATGCAACGACGATTCCTATCCCCGCTATTTGAAATATGGTGTTTATATCTACGCCCATTGCGACAACTCCCTTTCACCTACATCAATAAAATGACTAATAATAACCCGGTTAAAACTCCCAAGCTTTTGACCATTCGTTCATATCGGTTTTGTCTGTCAATCGCATCTGCTTCTTCTCTTTCTAAGTGGGAAAGAGCTAGTTTAATATGCTTTTGCTGTGAAACACGGTCATGCTGACCAAGAGTTTCACCGAATTGCTTTAGCACTTCATATTCTCCTTGTTTAAAAGCCGTAAAGTTCCATATTTCCTTCAAACTTTCCTCCCATGCACCTTTTACACTTGTGTGTCCTTTTAATAACTTTTGGGCAAATTTTTCAAAAAACTGTGATAATGGCTTCGGGAGCTGCTTAGAAATGTTTTGAGCTGCCACAATAAGCGAGGTATGGCCAAACATAATCTCTGCCTCCAGAGATTGAAGGGCTACTTTAAGCTGACGAAGTTGTCTTGTTCGTTGATTTAAATGTTTCGCAGCTTCAAAACCAGCCCAAGTTGTCGCAATAATAATGAGAAACGCACCCATCCATTTGATCATTTACGACACACTTCCTTCTTTTAGTAAGTGCTTACCATGACGGTTAAGAATTTGTTGAACCGTACCAGGTCCGTCTCTTCTCGATAACTCTAGATATCGGTCAAACACATTCGCCTCAACCAATGCTCTAAGGCTTGGTCTATTCATTAGATCGCTTGCTTTATACCCATGAACAGAGACAAACAACTGAACACCTGCATGTACTGCTTCTAAAACAGCTTCCGCATCCTCAAGAGTACCAATTTCATCAACGACAAGTACATCCGGGCTCATCGATCTGATCATCATCATCATTCCCTCTGCTTTAGGGCACGCATCAAGAACATCCACTCTACTCCCTAGTTTGTGCTGAGGTACTCCTTTTACACATCCTGCTATTTCAGAGCGCTCATCCACAATACCGACTTTGCTGGAGTGAATATGTTGATGTCCACTGCTGATTAATCGAGCAAAGTCCCTCAACAAGGTTGTTTTTCCAGTTTGTGGTGGACCGATAATAAGCGTATTTAACCACTTCTGATGAAATACATATGAAACAAAAGGTTCCGCAATTCCCAGCTTCTCTCTAGCAATTCGAATATTAAAAGATGTAACATCACGTATCGCCTTAACTCGTCCATTTTCTGTAATCACACGTCCCGACAACCCCACACGGTGACCACCACGAACTGTAATATAGCCCTTTTTCAATTCGTCTTCTAATGTATAAATTGAATAATGGCTTAGTTCGTTTAATAGATTGATTGAGTCTTCATATGTTGTCATCGATGCAAGGAATATTGGTTTCCCTGCTATGATGACCTCAACCTTTTTCATCACACGAATACGAATTTCTTCTATTCGAGACAAACTTGCTGGATGAAGCTTCAAGATTTCTTTTCTTATGGATTCCGGAAGCATTTCTAGCAATTCTTTCATACCGCTTCCTCCTATTTACCGATTCGTTACTCTAATCTATGCATGCTTGACCACATTCATGACATAAAAGCCCGGAGTTTTTATTGTCCAACAGATAGGTAACACTTTATTTGTAAATTCCAAAAAGGATAAAGAAAACACCTAATCCAATAAATAGTAGCTTCGCATAAGATAATTGATCTGCAATTTGAAAAATCCCTATTGTCATCGTCACAATGAAAATAACCGGTCCAACGATCGCCAATAATGAATTAATTGTCACCGCTTTTTTTACATCATTCAAAACTAACATTAAAATAGCCGCTGTTAATTCGATCCCTGCTGATAAAAATCTAAGACCCGCCATTGCAAGTACAGTTGAATCAATGTGTGAAAATATACGTTTCATGTTGTCCTCCTAAAAGCATAAGTTTGTACACCTTATGCTAAAGACATAGGATTTAGACAACAAAGATATATAATATGAAGAAATAAACTTGTAGAAGGAAGTGCCCTTTTATGACTATTCTTTCTAAGCTCTCGTCTCAAGTTGGTGAGAGGACAGAGGAAGGAAATCGCTTCGTTGCTACGCTCTGTATGGAAAACCCTTTACTCTTAAATGAAATAAAAGGCGGTCTTAAAGAAAAAGACCCATTGTTGATAGGAGATTGTGTTGAGGTGATTACAAAAGTAGCGGAAGTTCACCCGGAATTAGTTGTTTCTTTTACTGATTTGTTGATTGAACTGTTGCATGCTAAGGCAAAAAGAATTCGTTGGGAAGCAATTCATGCTATTTCACTTCTGACACCATTTATTCCTGAGCAAATCTTTTTACTTCTGCCAACGTTGATAGATTTAATTCATCATGATAAAAGCACAATTGTCAGGGATTATTCTATTCAAACTCTTGTCAATTTCGCCACTATTGGAGAAGAGGAAGCTCTTACTGTTTACCCAATTTTGAAGGACTCACTTCCGTTATGGAATGGGAAACATCGTAACCGTGTATTATCGGGGTTACTAAATGTGTGTAAGCAGGCTCCAACTTGTATCTTGGAAATAAGAGGAATTGCAGAGGAATTTATTGAAGATAACCGGACTGGTGTTCGTAAAACAGCTAGAAGTATCGTGAAAGCAATCGACAAGGGGACAGTTTAGAATCAGGCTCGATTACTAAATTTCGCCGCACAAAAAAGAGATGCCAGTTTATTCAGCATCTCTTTTTAGAAATAATTTTACGCACGTGATACGTAAGAACCTTCTGTTGTATTAATAATTAAACGATCACCTTGGTTAATAAAGAATGGTACTTGAACAGTTAGCCCTGTTTCAAGAGTAGCTGGTTTAGAACCACCTGAAGCTGTATCACCTTTAATACCTGGCTCAGTCTCTGTTACTTCCAGCTCTACAGTGTTTGGAAGCTCAACACCAAGTGTTTCTGTTCCAAACATCATAATTTGCACTTCCATATTTTCTTTAAGGAATTTTAATTCATACTCAATTTGAGTTGATGGTAATTCAATTTGATCATATGTTTCTGTATCCATAAATGCATGTTGATCACCATTAGCATATAGATATTGCATTCTACGAGTTTCAATTTGAGCTTTCGCTACTTTTTCACCCGCACGGAATGTTTTCTCTTGAACTGCTCCAGTACGTAAATTACGTAACTTTGAACGAACAAAAGCTGCGCCTTTACCAGGTTTTACGTGTTGGAAATCCATTACACGCCAAATGCCGTTGTCCACCTCAATCGTTAATCCTGTACGAAAGTCATTTACTGAAATCATAAAATAGTCCTCCTAGTAGATAAATAAATAAGGAAACGTGAGCTTTTTTGCTCATAACCTCATTCTTATATGTAAAGAACATGTCTTCCCTATTATAGAATAATAAGACCTTTTGGCGAATGAGTTAATGACTCATTACCATTATCTGTAATTACTGTATCATCCTCAATTCTGACACCGCCAAGACCCGCTACATAAATACCCGGTTCAACTGTAACAACCATTCCCGGTTCTAGAATTGTGTCAGATCTAAAAGATAAAGCTGGTCCTTCATGCACTTCCATTCCAAGACCGTGCCCTGTTGAATGACCAAAATACTCTCCATAGCCTTTTTCTTTTATGTAATCACGAGTCAAAGCATCTGCCTGCTTACCTGTCATGCCAGGCTTAATTCCATTCATACCGCGCAATTGTGCTTCAAGTACAACAGAGTATATTGTTTTTAATTCATCACTCGGTTCTCCAACAGCAAACGTTCTTGTAATGTCTGAGCAATACCCTTTGTAGTATGCACCAAAATCAAGTGTAACAAAATCACCTTTTTCGATTTCTTTTTCGCTTGCGACACCATGTGGTAGTGCAGATCGATACCCTGATGCAACGATAATATCAAAAGAGGAAGAAACAGCTCCGTTTTTTCTCATAAAAAATTCGAGCTCATTTGCTACCTCGATTTCCTTTAAACCCGGCTTGATATAATTAAGAATGTGTTTATATGCAGCATCAGCAATCTCAGCCGCTTCCTTTAATATCTTAATCTCTGAAGGTGACTTTATCAAGCGTAACTTTTCTACTGCCCCTGATACAGGAATAAACTCAGTATGTTTTAAAACATTTTTATATGATGTAAAAGCTTGGTATGTAACATGATCTTGTTCAAATCCTAATCTTTGAATACCCAGTTTTTCAACTTGAGTTGCCACTTCGTCCGTAATAGGAACTGTATGTTGAACAATGTCAAAGCCCTCTATCTCTTTTGCAGCTTGCTCTGTATAACGAAAATCTGTGATAAACACCGCTTTTTCCTTTGAAATTACAGCTACTCCGGCTGTCCCGGTAAAACCTGTCATATATCTTCGATTGTATTCACTTGTTATTAAAAGTCCATCAACAGATAACTCATTAAATCGTTTGCGAATGTTTTCTAATTTCATTAATTCATACCCCCTGTTCGGTCTTTTAATGCAAGAATGGCTAATTCATACCCTTTAAATCCTAACCCGATAATTTGGCCAGCTGTGACAGGAGCTGTAACAGATGTATGGCGAAATTCCTCTCTTGCGTGAACATTTGAAATATGTACTTCAATGACTGGAATAGAGATACCTGCAATTGCATCTCGAATTGCGTAACTATAATGTGTAAAAGCACCAGGATTTATTATGATTCCATTATATTGTTCGTCTGCTTCGTGAATGGCATCGATCAAATCACCTTCATGATTGGATTGAAAGCATGTCACTTCACAGTTTAGCTTTTCACCAAATGTTAGGAGACTTTTTTCAAGATCAATTAATGTATTTGAACCATAAACCCCCGGCTCTCGTTTTCCTAATAGATTTAAATTTGGTCCATTTATTACTAACACTTTCATAAATGTTTTTAACACCTCTTTTCATAAACAAGGATCAGTTTTTCTTATCCTATCATCGATAAACCTTATACTTCTGATAGTACAAAAAAGAATGTTCATTACATGAACATTCTACCATATCAAGATCTTGTTTACCTTAGCTTTCTAATTTGGTATTAAATTCTTTATAATCAAATGAAATTGAGTATCCTATAAAAACTCCGTACAATATATAAAGACATAATGTGGTAACGATAGTCGCTCGTGATAATTCGAAGACAGTTTCTACATTTGGAAAAATAGGATTCAGAATAAAAAATACTAAGCCCCATAACGCTCCTCCATAAAGAATTCCGAGCCACATGCCATCGAAACGTTTTAAAATTGCATAATAAACTAATGCTGCCCCTACTGAGATTAACCCAATAATAATAATACTTATTATATTTCCAAGAACTCCATCCTTCCAATCACCGAGTGTAAAAGGTTGTAAGATAAGGTTGGGGCTTATCTCGGTAAAATTTAAAATGTATGCAAGATAGGCGATTGCACTCCAAAAAACTCCACCAGCAAATCCCGTCACGATCGACTTCCCCATCACTGACATCGGTTCTTCTTTTTTATTCTGTTCTAGATTTGGTTGATCCTTTTTCTTAATATTTTCTTCTTTGTCTGCCATCTTCAACACCTCCATTCTTACTATGTCCAATTTTTACGTATGCATGATTCCTTAAAGAATGAAATCATATAAATTACACATTTTTCACCTAAATAATGTCTAGTAAAAAAATGGCTGGGTATAATGTTATTATAGGAATAATTTCCATACATTAGTTTAAACTAAACGATAGAAAAAGGAAGAATTATGATCATTTGTCCATTTTTACCACACCAAAGAACAGTTTAATCATTGTGATTTTTCGGGCTTTATTATGTTCATTTCTAAACATCACTATAGAGGTTTCGCTCTAAATTCTGTATTATAGAGATATTAGCTAAACTTTGATTAAACATTGTTTACTTTCATAATAAGAATTAGATAGGTTGGTGTCACATGGCAAATGAAAAAAAACCTGCATATGGTGGGCAAGCTGTTATCGAAGGTGTTATGTTTGGTGGAAAACACCATTATGTAACCGCCATTCGTCGCACGGATAACTCAATTGATTATTTCCATTTACCTAGAAAAAATCAAAAAACATTATCCTCTCTAAAAAAAATACCATTTTTACGAGGGATTATCGCTATCATTGAGGCAAGCGCAAATGGTTCTAAGCATTTAAACTTTGCTACTGAACGCTTTGAAGTTGACCCATCGGATGACGAGCAAATGATTGAGGAACAAAAGACAAAAAATGATTCCAAATTAACTATGTGGCTCGGCATTGCAGCAGTAGGGGTTCTCTCCTTTTTCTTCGGTAAGGTTATCTTTACGCTATTGCCTGTTTTCTTAGCAGAATTTTTTCGTCCCCTTATCCCTTCCGATTTCGGGCAAATTCTTATAGAAGGCGCTTTCAAACTCGCGTTACTTTTAGCATATATATATGCTATATCGTTTACCCCTTTAATAAGGCGCGTGTTTCAATACCATGGGGCAGAGCATAAAGTAATTAACACATATGAAAACAATTTAGAGTTAACAGTTGAAAATGTTCAAAGTCAATCACGTTTGCATTACAGATGTGGCAGCAGCTTTATTCTCTTTACTGTCATTGTTGGGGTTTTTGTTTACACTCTTGTTCCAACAGATCCTTTATGGTTAAGAATCGTGAATCGGTTGGCATTAATTCCTGTCGTTCTTGGAATATCCTTTGAGGTATTACAACTCACAAATAAGGTTCGGCACATTCCGATTTTACGATTTTTAGGGTACCCGGGTCTCTGGTTACAGCTCTTAACGACAAAAGAACCTACAAATGACCAAGTTGAAGTAGCAATCGCCAGTTTCAACGAACTTCTTCGGATGGAAAAAGAGACTCAGACGTCCGCAGAGCAAATCGTGTAATTTGAACGTATTTTGATTGGTATCTTTCCTTGGAGGTGGTCAGAATGAATCGTCGTACGAATTGGATCGTCATGGTTATTATTTTATTAGGAGTACTTGGTTTTGTCACAACCCTCGTGTCAGAGCCTCTATGGCTTTTAAAACAAATTGCAATCTATGCAGCAATCGCCGGGGGAATTTATCTTATCTATCGATTAGTTTCTAAAAAAAGAATGGGGAAAGAACATTCTTCCTATTTAAAGGCTGCGAAACAATCCAAAAGACGTTTAGACGACCGAAGCAAGAAGGGTTCAAATGTTAGAAACATATCTCAGGTAAAGAAAACAAAAAAAGCCTCTGCAATTAAAAAGAAAAAACAACAACCTTCACATCTAACAGTCATTGAAGGAAAAAAAGGCAAAAAGAAAAACCGGGCCTTTTTCTAATAAGTCCACCTTTTTAGAAATTCGTTCGTTCGATTTCGACCTAGCTCTATTAGAGCTAGTTTTTTTTGTTCATTTATTTCAAATTCTGTTGTCACGATGTTTTCAACAGGAATAAATACAATGTTCTTTTCATGTCTTTTTGATATATGTCTACTATCATGCGCATCTTTCATCGTTTCAAAAAGGGCGTTAAACATATCGATCGCATTATGAATTTCTTTGGGCGGCCGTTCCTTTTCACTATAACTTAACTTTATCCCCAGAACCGGCCTTTTCTTAGAATGTTGACTTTTTTGCTGAAAAAGCCAGATTGGAAAATTACTTAGCACACCTCCGTCAACAAAAATATTCACTCCTTTTGCTGTTGTTAGTTTAACAGGTTCAAAAAAGTAAGGAAGACTGCAGCTCATTCTTACTGCTTTTGCAACGGAAAAAGATAAAGGATCAATTCCATATTGAAGTAAATCATCAGGCAACACGATCAAACGACCATTTGTTAGATCTGAAGCAACCACTCTTAAACTTCCTATTGGCAAATCAGCAAATGTGCTAATCCCTTTATTTCTTAGCTTCTGACAGATCCACTCTTCCAGTTTGACCCCTCGATACAAACCCAAATTCCAATAAAGTGAAATCCATTTTGTAATAGGATGCGGAAGAAACGACTTTCTTGCATCTAATAACAATTTCAAATCTAATTCATCCATCATCTCTAAAATTTCATCACTTTTATAACCAGCCATGACAAATGCACAAATAATAGATCCTGCACTTGTTCCTGCCAGGCGTTTAAACTTAAATCCTTTTTTTTCAATCGCTTCATACGCCCCTATTAGAGCAAATCCCTTTATTCCACCACCTGAAAATACTCCGTCTATTTGCATTTCTCCTCACCATCCTCCTTTATAGTGTAAGAGAGGGTTAGAGAAAATAGACCATGATTTATATAGGCCGAGATAATCACAACATTCCATAAAAAAACTGACGGAAATCGAATGCTTTCCGTCAGTTTTTTAAGCTTCATTATTTTTTTGTATTTGACGAAGAGTCTCTACTCTTTCTTCATTTCCCTCAAAATATTGAACTAAATCACCTATACGATCAATCGCATTCCAACTTAAGTGGTGTTCAATTCCTTCTACATCATCATAAATTTTATCCTCATCCACACCGATAATATGTAAAAATTGCTCTAAAAGTTCATGACGATACACTAAGCGCTTTCCAATTTTCTTCCCTTTATTTGTTAAAACAAGTCCCCGATATTTTTCATAAATAAGATATTCATCTTTATCTAATTTTTGAACCATTTTTGTAACAGAGGAGGGATGTACAGACAA
Organism: Metabacillus schmidteae; assembly: GCF_903166545.1. NCBI lineage: Bacteria > Bacillati > Bacillota > Bacilli > Caryophanales > Bacillaceae > Metabacillus > Metabacillus schmidteae. The sequence continues at coordinate 3,855,548 of NZ_CAESCH010000001.1, forward strand.
TGCTTCGGCTATATCGGAAACTCGAGCATACCCTTTATCTTCAATAAGTAAATAAATCTGTTCTATATAATCTTCCATACTTGGTGTTGGCATTTTGTTCCCTCCATAATAGCCGATCTTTTTAACGAAATCATTACAATTTTACATGAGTTTGTGAATGATGACAAGGTTTTGCAGGTAAGAAAAGGACCTGACGTTGTCAGATCCTTTATACTTAATAATTTAGATTATAATCCGCACTTTAATTGTGCCCCACAGCTCGTACATGTATTACAGCCACCTAAATCTTCAACTGTACCTTCACGACAAACCGGGCAGGTGTTTCCAACCTCATTACCTATTGTTACATCTGTTGAGCGTAGATCGTTAATGGTATCAACAAGAACTACTTTCCCTTTTTCCTTTGTTTCCACTTCTTCATTCTCATCAAACGTATTTTCTTCTGCTTTAAGTGTTAATACTTGTGTATCACGGCTGCCGTCAACATAGACAGTTCCACCTTTTGCTCCACCTTTGTATAGGCGCTCATACACTTTTTCGACCTGGTCAACTGTATAGCCCTTTGGCGCATTTACAGTCTTACTAATAGAACTATCAATCCAACGTTGGATGATACACTGTACATCTGCATGTGCTTCAGGAGCTAATTCCATTGCTGATACAAACCATGATGGTAAGTTGTTTGCATCTGCTTCTGGATGTTGATCTAAATATTCTTGGACAATATCTGCTTTTACTTCAATGAACTTCCCTAGTCGTCCACTGCGGAAGTATGAGAATGAGAAGTAAGGTTCAAGTCCTGTTGCAACACCAACCATTGTTCCTGTGGATCCCGTAGGAGCAACAGTTAATAGATGTGAGTTACGAATTCCGTACTCTTTTACACCTTCTAAAATATCTTCAGGCATTTTTTGCATAAACCCTGTTTGTGTGAAAGCATCACGAAGACGATTTGTTTCAGCATCTTCTTCTCCAAGTAAGAACGGGAAGCTTCCCTTTTCCTTAGCTAAATCGATTGAAGCACGATAAGCTGTTGTTGCAATTGTTTCAAACACTTTATCAACTAATACATTTCCTTCTTCAGAACCATATTCTGTTTCACAGTAAATAAGAAGATCATGTAAGCCCATTACACCAAGTCCAACACGGCGCTCGCCAAGTGCCTGGTGTTTATTTTCAGGTAAGAAGTATGGAGTTGCATCAATTACGTTATCCTGCATTCTTACACCAACTTCAACTGTTTTACGAAGCTTATCAAAATCAACCGTTTTTGTTTCTTTATTTGCCATTTCGGCAAGGTTTACTGCTGCTAAGTTACAGACAGAATATGGTGCGAGTGGTTGTTCCAGTAGTTTGTTATCCTATTGGCTTTTTATCCAATAGTTCTTACATTTCACTTTCATGTAAGGTCGGCATATATTTTCAGTAATATCTTACTGCTGCGGCCTCGTGGGTAGATTATATTCTGATATCACAGTTTCACTACCTATGCTCTGCCCCTGGCTAGTTTGTTACCACAAGCCTTCGGTTCGGATTAGCATCTCAGCCTTCCCGCTTCATTCCGCAGTTTTTTACGTGAGGCAAACTAAGCCACTTTACCACACGGATTAGTCGCAACGACCTGTTGACCATATGCTTTTGCATTTGTCATATCGTTTGCATTATCAATAAAGAAAATTCCTGGCTCTGCTGAATATGTTGCACAGATATTGATTAGGTTCCAAAGCTCTTTTGCTTTAATTTTACGGTACGTACGTACTTTATAGCCCTGCTTCTTCCATTCACGTACATCTCCAACCTTGTGCCAGTTTTCATTGTATTCATTCATTTCTTTTTTATTGTAGCTTTCTACATCAGGGAAACGAAGTTCATATTCAGCATCGTTTTCTACTGCATCCATAAAGTCTTTTGTTAACGTTACAGAAATATTAGCTCCCGTTAAGAACTCGGAATTATGAACACTGTAAGTACCGCCAGTACGCAGCTTTACCTCAGCATCTTTAATGATCTTTTCGCTGAATCCACCTGTTCCAGGAATTTGTTTGTAATTCACAATTCCTTGGTACATATCAATTTCCTGCTGTGATAATGGTGTGAACTTTAATTTATCTTGAGCATATTTTTTAATTGCTCCATCATTTGTATTTTCAATAAGGTAACGTAGAATTCTTGGGTTTTGCATTTTTGAAATAATGAATTCGATAATATCCGGATGCCAGTCAGCCAGCATGATCATCTGCGCTCCTCGTCTTGAGCCACCTTGCTCAACCAGATGGGTTAGCTTTGCGATATCATCCAACCATGATACAGATCCGGATGATTTACCGTTTACACCTTTTGCTAATGTGTTACGAGGTCTTAGTGTAGAACCGTTTGTTCCTACGCCGCCACCGCGACTCATGATCTCCATTACTTGTTTACGATGTTCTGAGATCCCTTCACGCGAATCCTTAACAAATGGCATAACATAGCAGTTAAAATACGTTACTTCTGTTCCGGCTCCGGCACCGTATAAAACACGACCTGCGGGAATGAAGTTCAAATTAACAAGCTCCTGGTAGAACTTTTCGAACCATTCTTGTCGTTTTTCTTCTGTTTTCTCAACCGATGCTAGTCCTGTTGCATTACGTTTAGCAATTTGTTCGTAAAAGATTTCAAGTGGCTTTTCAATGACATCTAGCGAGCGGTTTACGATCCCTGTCTCCACTTCCTCAGGTTTATCTAATGAGTGTCTATATTCTTCATCAACCAGTACACTTGCTGTCTTTGCTTCCCAGTCAATGCTTTTAATAAAGCCAAGACCTCTTGCCGGGAATTTTGGATCCTCTTTAATTGTTAATACAACAAAGTCTCCCTCAGATAACGTAATTTTCTCCGTATCTTTAAATGTATAGCGATCAAGCATAACAAGTCTAGAAACACCCTTATGTGTTAATTTCATATCGTCAGTAATTGGATGAACCTGCGGGAATGCAGTGATATCTTTATTAAGCTTCTCCACATCTAAGCTCATCTTTTGCTCAGTACTAACTGTCATTGTAACAACTCCTCTATCTATCTTTCTAGTAAATCTCCTGATTAAATTTAACATATCCATTTTCACAATTCAATATATAGTGTTTACTTTTTGACGAATAATACTACATATAGTTTTAAGGTCAACTATTTCTCAATTTGTCAAATGGAAAACTTATTAAAAACGTAAGCTTTAAAGAGATTTGATATGATTTCGACTTGTAAAAGGGGATTTTTGAAGAATTTTGTCACTTGCATCTATTTTCTTTTGGGAAAAGCCTATTATATCAAGATTTCATATTTAATATCATAAAAAATCTTTTCGTCAAATTTCTACAGGTCTGACATCCAACAAATAATTAATAGAAAAGACGTAATCATAAAGATCACGTCACTATCGTTACCTTTTAAAATTCCAAGCATCACTTTCATATTTATCTCTAGCAAGCTGATTCACATACTGCAATTCTTCGCTTGTTAGCTCGTAAGGCACAAGATCTATATCCAGACCTTTCTCAAACCCCTCTTTAAAGGCTTTTTTCGCCTCCTTAATTGTTACTGGCTTTTCACGAAGACTATTCGTTGCAACGGCCTTGTTTTTAAATGCTCTTTGCATTCTTTCTTTCACTCGATCGTTTGAGTATTTAAATAGATCAAAAAGCATATCCTCATCCAGATCTAGTAAAATGGAGCCGTGTTGTAATATCACACCTTTTTGTCGAGTTTGCGCACTACCCGCTACCTTCCGCCCCTCTACAACAAGCTCATACCAAGAAGGAGCATCAAAGCAAACAGCTGATCTTGGTGATTTTAGTCCAGCTTTTTCTTCCTCTGTTCTCGGAATCGCAAAGTATGCATCAAGGCCTAGATTTTTAAAACCTTCTAAAATTCCTTCAGAAATCACACGATACGCCTCTGTCACCGTTTTAGGCATATCCGGGTGTTCTTCAGATACGATTACACTATATGTAAGCTCTTGGTCATGAAGAACACCTCGTCCACCTGTGGGTCTTCTGACGAAACCTAAGCCATATTTTTTTACTGCTTCCAGATCTATTTCTTTTTCAACCTTTTGAAAGTAACCAATTGAAAGTGTAGCTGGATTCCAACCATAAAATCTAATCGTAGGAGGAATTTTCCCTTCACTATGCCATTCTAAAAGTGCCTCGTCCATCGCCATATTAAACGCTGGGGAACAATTTCCAGAATCAATATATCTCCATACTTCTTTTGCCATGTTGTAACCCTCTTTGTATAATATTTTTACATCCTAAGTCTATCAGAAGTTTATTTGGAAGAAAATAATATTGCATACAACCTGATGACATTTTGCACAAGCTTTTATATAATAATAGAAGTCTGTATATGAGTTCTTATGAGCTTACAATGAGATAACCAATAATAAAGGGGTCGAGGATATTGACAACATCAACTATTATACTCATCATCGTAGCAGCTGCCCTGATTGCTTACACTGCGTTTAATTTTTTCTATCAACGTAAAATTATGAAGCAACTTACAGAAGAAGAATTTCGTTCAGGTTATCGTAAAGCACAATTAATAGATGTTCGTGAACCGAACGAGTATGAGGGTGGCCATATTCTTGGAGCTAGAAATATTCCGCTCTCTCAAATGCGCCAACGCTACAAAGAAATTCGTCCTGATCAACCAGTTTACTTCTATTGTCAAAATACAATGCGAAGTGGCCGCGCAGCACAAATGTTAAAGCGAAAAGGCTATAATAACCTGCATTGCTTAAAGGGCGGCTTTAAAGGCTGGACAGGGAAAGTAAAGAAAAAATAATAAATAATCCCTACAAGAAGCAACTATCAGTCATCATCTTTCATGTAGATGAAATTGGAAGTTGCTTTTTCTTATAGTAAATCATTCGCTTCTTTCATCCATCTATCACTTTTTTCGACTTCAAATCAAAAAATAAGGTAAGATAATAACTAGAACTATAAATGTATATTTGTTGGAGGAATCGAGTCTTGTTTATCGCTATAGTGTTTTTTCTATTCATGTCATTTTTCTTATCAGGCAGCGAGACAGCTCTTACTGCTGTAAACAAAATGAAATTAAAATCAAGAGCAGAAAACAATGATAAAAAATCACAAAAATTACTAAACTTTGTTTCAAAGCCTGATGAAATCATTACCGGTATCTTAATTGGAAACAATATCGCTAACATTATGTTACCTACACTTGTGACGGTCATTGCTATTGAATATGGAATTAGCGTTGGTGTTGCTACAGGGGTATTAACTGTTGTACTAATTATTTTTGCAGAAGTGTTACCGAAGTCCATCGCCGCTACTTTTGCAGATAAGGTCGCCTATATGGTTTTCCCAGTTATACGCATCCTTATTTTCATCTTAAAACCATTGATTTTTCTCCTATCAAGGTTTACCAGATTGGTTATTAATATACTGTCAAAAGGAGAAGAAAAAACCGCTTCTATCTCAAGAGAAGAACTTATTACAATGGTTAACATCGCTACCTCTGAAGGGATCCTGCAAACAGATGAAACCAAGCGTATAAAAGGGGCTATCGACTTTTATGATCTAGATGTTCGCGATGCATTAAAAGTACCAAGAACTGAAATTCAGGGGATTGCTTCAGGATCTACTTATGAAGAAACTAGAGACATTGTTTTAGGAGGCCGTCATACACGTTACCCTGTTTACGAGGAAAGCATGGATCAAATCATCGGTGTTCTACATTCAAAATCATTGTTATCCTGGTCTTTAGAGCCTCATAAAAATCTGGAAGATTTTATAGATGATGACCCACTCTTTGTTTTTGAATTTCATTCGATTGAAACGGTATTTAAGTTAATGTTAAAAAAACAAAGACATTTAGCGATTGTTCTCGATGAATATGGTGGTACAAAAGGGATCATAAGCCATGAAGACATCATTGAAGCAATGATTGGCCAAGAAATAAAAGATGAAACAGATCAGGATGAAGAAATATTAATTGAAGAAATATCAGAAGACTTTATAATATGTAATGGAAAGCTTGCGTTAAGAAGACTAAATGAAGTGTTCAAAACGAATATACCTGAACAAGAAGATATTTTGACAGGATTTCTTCTGAAAGAATTAGGTCGATTCCCTGAGGAAGGCGAAACATACGACTACCAAAACCTTCATTTCAGCATTTTTAATGTAGAAGATAATAAGCTAAAGAAAATTAGAATTGATAAAAGTGTTGAACATACTGAAAGTACATAGAAAAAAGGTCGCTCTTAAACGCGACCTTTTACATTTATCTTGCGAAACTTAATATTTGTTTTAAAAATCCTGATTTATCTTGTTTTATTCTCTCTTGTTTATATTGATGCTCTCTTACAAATGCTAAAAATCGCTCTTCACGCTCATCTGTTTTTCGTTGTGCAATTTCTCTTTCTTGTTGAACTTCTTCTTTAAACGTTTCCCTTTCCGCCTCAGCAGTCACTTCCAGGCTTGTAATCATGTCTTGAAGATCTGAAAACTCAATACGAGCCACCTCTGTTTGCAATTTTGCTGTCTCACTGATTTTCTCTGACACGGATGATATGACACTTCTTTCAAGCAGATCAAGTCGTTCATCCATTTGTATCATAGATTGGACTTGTCTCGATTCAATAAATGACGTTATTTTTGAAAGAGTTTCTTTCAACTCAGCAATATCTGCATCAATTAAGCCTGTTTGAGGGGATGAACCTACAGGTTGCTGCTGAAGAAGTTGTTTAATTGTCTCGTTATCTAAATTTCTTTCTTTATAAGCTTTAATCTTTTGAAATAATTCAATGTTTTCTCCGGTAAATAACCGTACATTTCTTTCATCTCTTTTTAGCGTAATAAGATCACAAAAATCTTCCTCCCACTGTTTCAATACAAATGCTTTTTCTCCTATCAATGACGCTGCTTTTGAAATCGTTACATATTTAGCTGCCAATCTAAACACCAACCTTTGTCTATTTTTCTTAATACTACTAGTTCTACGAACTAAGTACCTATTTCCTCCCTCTCGACAAAGGTTCTAAAAAGTAGTCATATTGTATGAGAATCATTACTTTTTCGGCATGAAATGTATTTTTAGGACAATGAGCGACTTAGTTGCAGGTTGGAATATATGAAACATAGATACATGTACATTTTGATTAAGAGGATAGTTACTATCAAAATGAATATGCTCATAAATAATAGTAGTGTCCAGTTGGCAAAAGATATAAAGCACAAAAAATGACCTACAGGCGTGTAGGTCATTTTCACATTTAGCGCTGAAACTTTAGTATTGGTTTTCGTGCTGCAGTTGTCTCATCTAATCTTTTTACAACAGTTGTGTGAGGGGCTTCCTGAACAAGTTCAGGTGTTTCTTCTGCTTCTTTTGCGATCTGAATCATGGCATCGATAAATGAATCAAGTGTTTCCTTGGATTCTGTTTCTGTAGGTTCGATCATGATGCATTCCTCAACGTTTAATGGGAAATAAATCGTTGGTGGATGATACCCAAAATCGAGTAATCGCTTCGCAATATCAAGTGTCCGAACTCCTAATTTCTTCTGTCGCTTACCTGATAAAACAAATTCATGTTTACAATGTTGATTAAATGGAAGGTCATAATATGGTGCTAAACGGCGCATCATATAGTTTGCATTTAACACTGCGTATTCTGTAACAGCTTTTAATCCGTCAGGACCCATCGTACGAATATACGTATAAGCTCTTACATTGATCCCGAAATTTCCATAGAATGGCTTCACTCGACCGATTGAGTGTGGACGGTTGTAATCAAAATGATAGCCATCTTCATTCTTTACTAACACAGGCTTTGGTAGATAAGGGATTAAATCTGCTTTAACACCTACAGGACCTGAACCGGGACCACCTCCACCATGAGGGCCGGTAAATGTTTTATGAAGATTAAGGTGAACAACATCAAACCCCATATCGCCCGGTCTAGCTTTACTTAAAACAGCATTTAAATTAGCTCCATCATAATACAGCTTGCCACCTGCGTCATGGACAATTTGCGCCATCTCTAAAATATGCGCCTCAAAAAGTCCAAGCGTATTTGGATTCGTTAACATTAATGCCGCTGTATGTTCATCCACAACACGGCGCAAATCTTCTAAATCAACTAAACCATTTTCATCTGATTTAACTGTAATTGTTTCAAAACCAGCTACAGTTGCAGAAGCCGGGTTTGTTCCATGTGCTGAGTCAGGAACAATGACCTTAGTTCTTTTCGTGTCATTGTTTGCTTCATGATAGGCACGAATCATCATTAATCCTGTCCACTCACCATGAGCTCCTGCGGCTGGTTGAAGTGTCACTTCATCCATTCCTGTAATTTCTTTTAAATGTTCTTGAAGGTCAAATAAAAGCTCCATAGCCCCTTGGACTGTTGATTCTTCCTGCAACGGGTGAATATGGGCAAGACCTGCAATACGCGCTACATTTTCATTAATTTTCGGGTTATACTTCATCGTACAAGAACCTAATGGATAAAACCCAGAATCAACTCCATGGTTACGCTTGGATAAAGCTGTGTAGTGTCTCATTATATCGAGCTCTGAAACCTCAGGAAGCAGAGCATCCTCTGTACGAATATAATCAGTAGGAATTAGTTCATCTAATGACAACTCATCGACTTCAAGCTCTGGTAAGCTATACCCAATACGTCCTTCTCTGCTTAATTCAAAAATTAATGCTTGATCTTGATTACTCATTGTCATCCCCCAATTCCATCACAAGTGTGTCGATTTCTTCTTTTGTACGTAGCTCTGTCACGGCAATCAACATATGATGTTTAAATTCAGCATCAACTTTCCCTAAATCAAATCCACCGATAATCCCTTTCTCTAAAAGGCGCTTATTGACCTCGGAAACAGGTTTTGAAAGCTTAATCACAAATTCATTGAATATAGGCTGGTCAAATGGAACTTCTATTCCTGCATTCAAACAAGCTCTTTTTGCATAGTTAGCTTTTTGGATATTTTGAATGGCCATTTCCTTAACACCCTGCTTGCCTAAAGCTGTCATAGCAACTGAAGCTGCAAGGGCGTTTAATGCTTGATTTGAGCAAATATTAGATGTTGCTTTATCACGTCGTATATGCTGTTCACGTGCTTGAAGAGTTAAAACAAATCCGCGTTTTTCATTTTCATCTGTTGTTTGCCCAACAAGTCGACCTGGAACTTTACGGAGTAATTTGTTTGTTACAGCAAAATAGCCGCAATGTGGTCCACCAAAAGCTGTAGGAATTCCAAATGGCTGTGCATCTCCTGCAACAATATCGGCACCAAATGCTCCCGGAGGCGTTAATGCACCTAAAGCAAGAGGGTTGGATGAAACGATAAACATACTTTTTCCAGTATGCGCAATCGGCTCAATCTCTTTTAATGGCTCAATAGAACCAAAGAAGTTTGGATACTGAACTAAAACTGCTGCCACATCTTCATTCATTTCCTGCTTTAATGCCTCTAAATCTGTTACACCATTTTGTACAGGAATCTCAATCACTTCGATATATTGACCCGCTGCATATGTTTTTACTACATCTCGTGTTTCAGGATTTACGGCCTTTGAAACGAGAATTTTTTTCTTTTTTGTTTGTCCAGCTGCAAGCATTGCGGCTTCCGCTAATGCTGTTCCACCATCATACATCGATGAGTTTGCCACATCCATTCCGGTTAGCTCACAAATCATCGTTTGAAATTCAAAAATCGCTTGTAGTTCACCTTGTGAAATCTCAGGTTGATATGGAGTATATGCTGTGTAGAATTCTGATCGAGAAATGACATGATCAACAATAATTGGCATGTAATGATCATAAACCCCTGCACCAAGGAATGACGCGTTCTTGCGTAAATCTTTATTTTTGGCTGCAAGCTGCGATAATTCTTTTAAGAGCTCTGTTTCTGATTTTGCCCGCTTAATCTTGTAATCTCCCTTAAAACGAACGTTCTCAGGAATATCCTGAAACAATTCATCTATTGATTGAACACCAATTGCTTGAAGCATTTCCTGCTTGTCTTGGTCTGTCATTGGTAAATAACGATGATTCATGTCGTGAAATCTCCTCTCAGTTACACATTTAGTTAAACGATTATTTTGATTTTTTATAAAATGGTGTAGCAACCACGGAAGCCTTTAAACGTTTTTTTCTAATTTGAACTTCAACCTCTGTACCCGGCTGTGTAAATTCAGATTTTAGTAGAGCTAAACCAATATTTTTCTTTAAGGTTGGTGACTGTGTTCCAGTTGTCACAACACCTATGACTTCTTCACCAGAAAAAACCTCATAACCATGACGCGGAATACCTTTTTCCAATAACTCAATTCCCACTAACTTACGAGCAGTTCCTTTTTCCTTTTGCTGCAATAAAACCGCTTTTCCATTGAACTCAGCTTCTTTGTTTGTTTTCACTGCAAACCCAATGCCCGCTTCAATTGGGGTAATATCTTTCGAGAGCTCTTGACCATATAAAGGCAATGTTGCTTCAAAACGTAATGTATCTCGCGCACCTAGTCCACATGGAATAACACCTTTACTTTTACCTGCTTCAAGAATGTTTCTCCATAAAGTTGCAGCATCATTCGAATGGCAATATAGCTCAAACCCATCCTCACCTGTATAGCCAGTTCTAGACACTAACACATGAACACCAGCAACTATTTCATCGTTTTTAAACTTAAAAAGCTTGATTTCAGATAGGTTTGTGTCCGTTAGTGTTTGAAGAACTTCTTCTGCAATTGGCCCTTGAAGAGCAAGAAGAGCATATTCATCTGATTTATTTTCAATTGTCACATTTCCACTTTTATTTGCTTTTAGCCACTCAAGATCTTTTTCGATGTTCGAAGCGTTAATAACCAGCAAATAATCATTTTCCTCTTTTTTATAAATGAGTAAATCGTCCACTGTTCCGCCATTTTCATAGCACATAGCCGTATACTGGGCGCCACCTGACTTAAGAAGAGACACATCATTCGTTACAACCTTTTGTAAAAAAGCTAAACTATCTTCACCTCGAACCTCGACCTCACCCATATGTGATACATCAAATAACCCCGCTTTTGTTCGAACGGCTTCATGTTCTTCCTTAATAGAAGTAAATTGAACAGGTAAATCCCAACCTCCAAAATCAATTGTCTTGGCACCATACTCTTTATAAAGATCGTATAAAGGTGTTCGATGTAGTTCTGTCATGTGGACTACTCCTTCCGATATTAAAAAATGCATCAAAAAAAGGACATAACACTCCCATCTACTTGTGGAAGTCTCTGTCCTTTTAACCTGAAAGTTTACCTTATGAGTGCGTGATACTAGTGGCCTTGTAATAAGACATACTATCACCTCATAAAGCTTTCCCCTTTGGTAGTTTACGTGAACACACGCAAACACTCTCCAGAGTCGCGTCAAATAAGAGTCTTTTTGCCTGAGAGATTCACAATTGTTTGCTCCTTCGGCGCTATACTAACCTATAGTCTCTCCCCTTATTCTCATCCGCACATATTTTGTTTTCTTGTTGGCTATACTACTAAAACCTGAATTATGACATTTGACATTTTAAACATTTGCATTTTCAAACGAATGAAAGCGTTAAGCTGACTGAAAGATATGAAAATGATGAACTTTCTTATTAACATCCTACCATGTGTGTATGTTTTCGACAATCCTTTTTTATCTTAACATTAAAAAATATTTCTATATTGAATGTTCGGTTTTTGTCGTTATCAGTCTTTTTTATATGTTATTTTCACTTATTCTACGAAAAATCATGAACAATCATAAAAGTCATTTTCATGAAAGGAATGTCTTTACAATGAACATCAAGACGAACTTCTTTTTCTCCTGGCAGGAGGGATTTCTAGAAAAACTAAACAATGATGGACCGTGGTCAAATTGGGAGCTTTACAAGCTTGCATATGAAGTTCAAAAGAATACACAAGTTCCTTCTTTTGAAGGCTTACAAGCCCCAAAACACTTGCCACACTTTACACCTCTACCTCATCAACTAGAAGTAGCGCAAAGAGTCGTCGAAAAAATGAACGGTAAAGCGATCCTTGCTGATGAGGTTGGTTTGGGAAAAACAATTGAGGCTGGTCTCATTTTAAAAGAATATATGATTCGGGGACTGGTCAAAAAAGTACTTATTCTCGTCCCGGCATCACTTGTATCACAATGGGCCCGTGAATTAATTGAAAAATTCTTTATTCCTGCTGTAGAACAAAAGAAAAGTTATGTATGGGAAGCATGTGATGTTGTTGTGTCCTCTATTGATACAGCGAAAAGAAGCCCACATCGTGACATTGTCTATAACCAGAACTATGATCTCGTCATAATTGATGAAGCTCACAAGCTTAAAAATAATAAAACAAAAAACTATGAATTTGTTCAAAATTTAAAAAAGAAATATTGTTTACTATTAACAGCAACACCAGTTCAAAACAGAGTAGAAGAAATTTTCAACTTAGTATCATTATTAAAACCAGGCCATCTTGGAAACGAAGCCTATTTTTCAGATGTGTTTTCAGCGAAGGAACGTTCAATTGAGGACCATGAGCAATTACGTGAGCTCATTAATAAAGTTATGATTAGAAATCGGCGCGGTGACACAGGTATTGAATGGCCAAAGCGTATTGTTGAAACAGTGCCAATCGAATTTTCAGAAACAGAACAACATCTTTATGACACCATTTCTGCTCTTAAGTCATCATCACAATATGCTGCAAACACCTTCTCTATTATGACCTTACAACGGGAAGCTTGCAGTAGTCGTGAAGCTGTCTATATGACTCTTAAAAAGATGCTTGACTTGCCTGAAGAAGAGGAAGCTGTTTTGCCAAATGATGTCATCAAAGAAATTATGATGGCCATTGACGGTGTTACGCAAAACTCAAAAGCATTAAAAGTAGTAGAGTTAATCAAAGAACTTGATGATAAAGTCATTATTTTCACTGAATATCGAGCAACTCAATTTTATTTACAATGGTTTCTTCAGCAGCATGGCATTACGTCCGTTCCATTTCGTGGTGGCTTTAAAAGAGGAAAAAAAGATTGGATGAAAGAACTCTTTAAAAATCGCGTACAAGTACTCATAGCGACAGAAGCTGGCGGTGAAGGAATCAACCTTCAATTTTGTCATAATATTATCAATTATGATTTACCATGGAATCCAATGCGTTTAGAACAGCGTATTGGTCGTATACACCGTTTAGGTCAGGAACAAGACGTTAACATATACAATATGGCAACCAAAAACACAGTTGAAGAACATATTTTAACTCTTCTGTATGACAAAATTAATTTATTTGAAAAAGTCATTGGTGACCTTGATGAGATTCTCACTCGATTAGAAATTAAAAACTTCGAGGAACATATACAAGACATCATGTACCACTCAAAAAGCGACAGAGAAATGAAAATAAAAATGGAGAATTTAACATCAATTCTCGATTATGCTCAAGCTTCACAAGAACAACGAAAAGCAGCAAGCGGAGATAAGTAGAAAGGTGGCGACAGTATGCAGCAAGAACAAATTCATCACTTTTTAGAAAGCTTTTTCAAATCCAATTCCTGTGACATTCTTGAAAACAAAGAAGGATATATAACAGTACAACTTACTATTGAAATGGATAAGCTTTTAATGAATAGACCATTTTACTGGCACTACCTTGAAAAAACAAACGGGGTACCAAACCCAATGAAACTTACCCTAATCACTGATCAAAATCGTGCGCCAAAAGACCTGAAAGGAGAGGTCATGCATTTCGGTGCTCCCCGTCTTCACCAAATTTTTCAATCAACCAAAACACTGGGAAGCTATATCAGACTTTTTGAACATGTCAAAACAGACGGAGGAAATAAACCTCTCCATCCTTGGGTCGGAGTCAATATCATCGTTTCCTACCAATGCGATATGAAAAAGGACCACCTATACTCGATCGGCCTACATTTAATAAGCGGTACTATAGTCGAAAACTTTCAAGACAAACTTGAAAATTTAGACTTAACACCAAAAATTCCAGATCTTTGCTTTACGATGTCTCCCCTTATTAGGCCGGAAAGTGGTTTAAAACGAATTGAACAATTCATTTTGCAAGATATACAAGCCCAAGATCATACATGGGCAGACAAGGCAAGAGATAGATGGAACGAAGACCTAGAACTTTTAAACCATTTTTACGAAGACCTAGAGGAAAAACCTGAATGCTATGAAGTCGAAAAACAAGCATTGAAAGAGCTTTATGAACCTCAGATTCACATTTCAATTCAAAGCGGCGGGATTTTTTATTTGACCCCGGAAGGTATTTTCAACTCCTAAGTAATGATACTAATTACTTAGGAGAAGTACAAATTGATAAAAATTAATTTTCGTTCGACAAAAATTAATTTTAAAATCTCCGTTTCTTATTAATTTATTGTAAAAATAAAGCCAGAATAACATCTAAAAAACCTTTCTTCTCACCTACTTTTGTAAATTCATTGTAAAAATTACAGATAAATGAAAAAAATTTATTTCATCGACAAAGTTCAGCATACATTGATAATAATTCTCTTTTATAATAGAACTTGTTAATAGTTAAAAAGTTATACATAAATAAAGGACTATAGAAATATAATTATTAACACTTGATGACAAAATAATCAGTACAAAGGCAAACCTATTGAAAAATAGGGACGCAAAGTCACGGGTCTTCAGGTTAACAACTAAGACGGCTGGGCTGCCTGAAATACAGATTGGTATTTTAGGAGGAAAAGAAAAATGGAGATAGTTGAAAAAATCACACATGATGAACAGCTCGATCAAGAGTGGGTCGAGCTCATACTAGAAGCTTTAGAACTAGGAATCAGTGTAGAGGAAATAAAAGATTTCTTATCCAAAAAGTCAAATGCCGTTTTAAAATCGTCATAAATAGTATTAACTCAATGTAAATTTTTTTTGATTTGTGTTCTGCATATAAAACAAACCCTTCTTTATATGTTATAATGGCTTCAATAAGGAAGGTGACTTGACGTGATTGGTCCAAGAATCAAAAAATATCGCACACAAAAAAATCTATCACTGTCCGAACTAGCAGAACGAGCGGGAGTAGCAAAATCCTACCTAAGTTCGATTGAGCGTAATCTCCAGTCAAACCCTTCTGTTCAATTTTTAGAAAAAGTCTCATCAGTTCTTGGTGTATCAGTTAATACTCTTCTTAATGAACATAACGAATCCGACCCAGAAGAGCTTGACATAGAATGGACAAAACTCGTACAGGATGCAATGAAGTCTGGTGTTTCAAAGGAGCAGTTTAAGGAGTTTTTGGAATTTACTAAGTGGAAAATAAGCAATGACAATAAGTAAGAGCATCCCAGGGAGCTAAGGCTTTCGGATGCTCTTTTATTTATAAGCTTATCAATTATTATAAATTTTTCTGCCTCTATATTGTTCATAAATGCGGCAAGAATGCTGAAGGTTAGTTTGGTGGTTGACACTACATATTTTTCCATCGATAATTTCATTTGCACAATAAGGACATATCCATTTTTTTATTTTTGAACTGCTATAGGATGTATTATTACACCTAGTACACGTTTTTCTATACATACACTCCCATCCTTTACTTTAACTATAAAAGACCTCTACTATCCAAAAACCGTGAAAACCAATAATAATGGTATACAATATTGAACCAACCCCTAATATCCTTTTTAAGATGTTCCAGTTGGGAATTTTATCGAAATATAGAAGAGAAAATAAAATGAATGATAGTAATATTTTTGTGAATAAAAAAGGCATTGGCCCTAGATCTAATAGTACGTTCATTAATGGATTAGCTTCCTGAATATGTCTACCTGAAACCCCTATGTATGTTGCTAAGGCATCTACTATGTTTAATAGTGCTATGTAATAACATAAGAATCTCATTTTATCACCTCATATAATTCTCATTCTTTATAGAGAACAAAAGTTTCTAGTTCCAGTCATTTTCTGTTATTGTTGATAAGAATAGATTAATCCACTATAAAGAACAAGTCAATACTATCGTCCCACTAAAACTATATATATTTTCTTAATAAAGAACAAAAGCTATGTTTTCCATCCAATCTCATCCCTTTCCTAGTAATCTTTATACTTTATAAAGAACAAATTGTGCTGTATAATGAATAGTGTACCTATTTAAACTATTATTGATAAGGAGACCCAAAATATGGTTGGAGAAAGAGTAAGGGAGCTGAGGCAGGAAAAGGGATATACAATTAGTGAATTAGCTGAATTAGCTGGGGTATCTAAATCTTATTTAAGTTATATTGAAAGAGATGTGCAAAAGAACCCTTCCATTCAATTTTTAAAAAAGATTGCAATTCCACTTGATACAGAAGTCGAAGATTTATTAGGAGCAACAACCTCCTACGACCCTTTAAACACAAACTTCATTGATAAAGAATGGAATATCTTGTTGAATAAAGCAATAAAGGAGGGTATGAGTAAAAATGATTTTAAAGAGTTTCGGGACTACTTAAGGTTTAAGAAATGGATAAATTCTAAGCAAAGAAACCCCACTACTACACAGGAGGATTTTTCAGATGACTAAAGTGAAGGAACAAATAGGTTTAAAAGATATGGAAAAGGAATGGGTTGAATTAATAAGTGAAGCAAGAAAACTCGGTCTATCCTATGATGCAATAAAAAAATTCCTTCACAATGAGAAAGCATCAAAAAGAAATTAGAAAGTAATATTTGGCATTTGACAAAATGGGGAAAGGGAATTTATAACCTTTCCCATTTTGTATTTACATGGAATCTTAATATGAATTGTACCGATATATAAACTAGTAAGGTAAAATACGTTAAAGAATTCTATAACCAATATTTAATTGTAACAAATATAGATCTCATTTATTTAACAACCTATCATTTTCTTTGTAATAATTAAATAAGGCTAGTATTCATATTATAAATGAATACTAGCCAATTTATTTTCTCTGAAAGTTGAAGATAATTTTTCTTTCTAATTCTAAGCAAAGGTCTATCTCTCCAGATTAGCATAAGATTTTAAGCAGATACTTTACCTCTTAATGTCCAAATCTGATAAATCATCGCTAAAGAAGCAAAGATTGTTAAGTAAGTTAATGTAACCCAGCCTGCCATTAAATAAGGCTGAATTGCATCTTGAACCATATTACTTGTTAAAAACTCTCTATAGTGAACACAGATATATGCTGCAATCATAATAACTATAATACCTAATAAAATAGATTGAACTAATTTACTACTGGTCTTTCCATTTTCTGCATTATATTGATTAGCCCAACCATCCTTTTTACTTGCTGATAACCTTTCAATCCACACTTGTACAAATGTAATCAAGTTAGCCCATAGATAAAGTTCTGGACTTATAAGAAGTCCTGCCATTATAATATCTATTGGACGGTTCATAGGTGTTTTTATAGCTAAAATTATGTTTAAAATTGAAGCGATGGCGATAGGAGTTAACCATATCCATGACCAATAAAATTGATCTGTCGCTAAACTAACCACTAAAAGTAATATAAAAAGTATTCTTACAGTTAGATCCATGAGAGTTTTAGCTTGAGAACGCCATAGTTTTCCCTTATGCCTAGTTTTAACTCCAATTTCTCCGCTTGTTAATAGGCCTACTGTTCCTGATTGCCATTTTACACGTTGTTGACGAAAAGTATGGTACGATCGCATAGCATCAACATAGCAGCGTGCACTTGGACTAATAAGTGTTTTCCAATTAGATTTCTGTAGTTGCCAGGTTAATAGCATATCCTCAACATCACTTTCATCCTGCCATGGACCATCTAATTTGTTATCATCAACAATATTTTGAAGGGCCTCCGGTCTAAATAATGTAGCCTGACCACCAAGAACATAAGTACTTCCTCCATGATATTGTAAATCCAATAACCAACTGGCCATATCTTGTTTTTGCTGATGTGTCCACCATCTAGCTATTGGTCCTCCATATTCACCACTAGCAATTTTTTCTTCATAATATGGGTCTGACTTAGAAATTAAGCTCTTTTTCTTTGGCATTCTCATAGTATACTTTGCCATAACTCCACCAATGTTTCTGGAACTCATTAATCCCTCCCACATATGAAGAATAGCATTGGGAGCAAGGCGACTATCTGCATCCATCCCTAATATACCCTTAATGGAATCCCGATAAAATTCCTGATATTGAGTAAGTTTTTTGTTGTATAAATCTAAATTATCACCATAGATGCTTTTCCATGCAGAATTTAGCGCACCTACTTTTCTTTGCTTGTTATTTTTTGTTGTAATTACTGTTAAATTTAGATTAAATTCCTTTGCAGCATCCAATGCTCTTTCTTCTGTTCTATCAGAACAATTATCCGCAATTACAAAAACATCTAATTCTACATCCCTTGGTAGTACTTGATCCCCCAAACCACCTAAACAATCCCTTATTGATTTTTCTTCGTTATGCGCAGGAATGAATGCAACAATTCTCGGTCTCATATATGTGTGTTTAACACCTGTAGAACTAACAATATTTTCTGCAAGCAAACTACTATATTCTAACAAATTTTGTCGAGGTAATGCCTTTCTTCTTTCTACATAGTTCAACTCGTCTTCCATATGTCTCCCCTCCCGGCATACTATTTGATTGAAATTCGCTCAATTCCACTCTCTAATAAGAACAAATTGTTCTTATTAGAGAACAACACATTATAATAATATTCAATACTTCGACATTTGTAAACTTTTTTATTAGACCAATTATTTTATAATAGTATGAAGATGTTTTTCTATTGCACATAGAACATCCTCTCTCAATTCTTCGTTTTTTAATGCAAAATCTATTGTTGTTAAAATATATCCCAGCTTTTCTCCTACATCATAACGAATACCTTCAAAGTTATATGCGTAAACATCTTGAACTTGATTTAGGTTTTGAATCGCATCAGTTAATTGAATTTCTCCTCCAGCTCCTATTTGATGGAAATCAAGGAATTCAAAAATTTCTGGTGTCAATATATATCTTCCCATAATAGCTAAATCGGAAGGCGGGTTTTCTTTCGGCTTTTCTACAAACGTATTTACCTTATAGCATCTGCCGTTTTGCTGAACTGGTTCAATAATACCATAACGGGTTGTTTCTTCTATTGGTACAGTTTGCACACCGATAACTGAGCAATTTGTCTTTTCATATTGCTCCATTAACTGTTTCAAACTAGGTTTCTCCGCTACTACAATGTCATCTCCAAGTAAAACTGCAAATGGTTCATCTCCAATAAACTTTCTAGCACACCAGACTGCATGCCCCAAGCCCCTTGGCTCTTTTTGCCTAATATAATGGATATTCGCTAGGCTTGAAGAATATTGTACTTTTTCTAATAAATCAAATTTACCCTTCTCCACTAAATTCTGTTCTAATTCAAAAGCATGATCAAAATGATCTTCAATTGCTCTCTTTCCTTTTCCAGTTACAATAATAATATCTTCTATTCCCGATTCAATAGCTTCCTCAACAATGTATTGAATTGTTGGTTTATCAACAATTGGAAGCATTTCCTTAGGCATTGCTTTTGTAGCAGGAAGAAATCTAGTTCCTAAACCTGCAGCAGGTATAATTGCTTTCTTAATCTTGCTCAAAATCAAATTACCTCCTCATTTTAAATGCTATTTATTTATTTTGTATGTTCCATCTAATAACCCTTTTTGTTCTTTATATTAAATATAATAATTCTATATAAAGAACATGTCAATAACCTTTTTTCTCTTTATTAGGTAAATCAACTTATCTAAAGTTCTTTTATCCTTTATGAATAAATGTTAAAAAGGTCGTATTTATGACGACCTTTACTTAGTTCCAAGAACAGAATCGAATTGGCTATTAACGAAAGCGAACTTAATCATTAAGTTCTTCACTCTCCTCCTCCACCATCTCCTCCGCCAAAATCTCCAACCCCATCTGAAGAATCATCATGATCCCTTTTACCATGAGAATCTCCAATAGCCTGCGGTGGAATGAAAGTAGAGTTTTCCTTCCGCTCCTTTGTATGATCTTTTGCTTTTCTACTTATAACCGATGCACCAACAATAACTAAGCATGTAATAAAGATGATCAATAAAATTAATCCTGTCATTAATAAATCCCCCCTATTACCATGATAAACATAATTAAGATTGTCATCAATTCCTTGTATAGATGTTTAACTCAGCTAGTATGGTGTCTACTCTATATTTCCATCAATGTATGAATTTTTTTCCATTGGTAAAAATATCTCATAAGGATGGTGTTCATAGGTGAAGAAATGGATGTTTTTGCTTACTGTTTTATTCGGATTAACAGCGGGTCAGGTTTCATTTTCTCCGGAGGTTCATGCTGTGTCTCAAAAAACGTGGGAAGATGTGGCGGCAAAAGAGACAAAAAAAAGGTATCCGATGTCACAGGGTTTGTTTTCTCAGAAAATTTGGGACAAAAAGAAAGAAGATATTACGGTTAAACAATACAGATTTACATTGCGCGAGGGAATGCAGGACTTTGCTGTATACACGACCATTACGTTTGATTCAGAGACTGGTGAAATTAAGAAAATTCAAGTTATCCCTGAGGCGTAAAAAAGCTGACAAAATGTTGTCAGCTTTTTTTGATAACCTCTTACCTTAGTGATGTTTTCTTTTTTTCATCATAAGCTTTAGGGCGAATGGTAATACTCCGAACCAGCGGTTGCTGTAGTATGAAGTTGTTAAATCTTGATTTTTGCGGTCTTCTTTTTGTTGTCTTCGTGTTTCCTTTGGAGTATCCATGTATTTAACGAGCTGTTGTGTTACATATCTTACATAATCATTTGTAGACAAGGCAAAACACCTCAATTAATTATTGGTTTCTACCTCTATCTATTTCCAATTTCGATTTCTTTTAGTCGTGTTATGATTTCCTTTACAATATCTTCAATATTTTTTTGATCTGTCTCGATTAATAGTGTACAGTCTTTGTAATAGTTTTCACGTGATTGATACAGTTCATTTAGCTCGTCTTTTGATTTTTTGCTTGCTAGCGGACGAGTTTGATCAGAGTGGACTCTTTCATAAATTGTATCAATTTCAGCGTGCAGCATGACGATATGACCATGTTCTTTCATCCAGGCTCTGTTTTCTTCTTTTATAACGATGCCTCCACCAGTTGTTATAATAATATTTTCAGTTGGCAGTTCTTTTAATATTTTGGTTTCTTCAAGTCGAAAAAAGCTCTCACCTTGTTGTTCAAACATTTCTTTTATTGTTTTATTTAATTTCTTGATTATTTCTTGGTCTGTATCCAGGACTGGAAGATTCATTTCAGCTGCTAACTGCTCGCCTACTGTTGTCTTCCCCGCTCCCATAAACCCCGTTAAATAAATTGCTTTCAAAACTTGGTCCTCCATGTTTTCTTTCTACAATACCATATTTCTTAATATTCAGACCAGAATATCATTTCATTTTTTGCTGTATCATATTGGTAAGATGCTGTATATTTTTTGTTCTCATTAGTGTTACATGCTAATTGGACCTCATATATCATATAATCGTTTGTTGACACAGTATAAGTGAAATAGCCATTACTTGTATAAAAGATATTGTTTTGATTTTCAACGATTTCCCCATTTTTTAATTCTTGTAATGATTTTTTTACTGCAATACTCATTAAATTCTCCAGCAAGTAATATTGCTCAGTTTCGCTATAAAATGTTTTTTCTGTAATTAAAAGTGATGAAATATGTGCAACGATTAATATACATAATAAAGCGATTACCATTATACTAGGAAGGATAAAACCTTTTTGGTTTCTCATATTTCTACAAATTCCTTATAGGAATGGAAGATATGCGAATAATGTTTTCCAGCTTCACTAACAACCGAAAGTTCAAAACCCGTTTCTTTCTGTTGAATCGTTACATCCTTAACTTTTAATAACATAATTTCATGTCCTAATCCTTCTACCTGTCTTCTAATGACATTATTGTATTTATTTACGCTAATATTTTGTCCGTGTTTATTATGATAGCTAATGCTCTCTTCATTCACAGTAACATTACTTGATTCTTTGATTTCTCGGTGGAGTTGAATAACGAATAACTCCCATTCAAATGGTTTCAAATCTTTGGGATGTTGAGAATTGGTAACTAAAAAATGAAAGATGATTGTAACAGTGGAAATAATAAAGATGTAAATGAGTAAGGTTACTAGCAAATTCAGTATTGTATACCCCCGTTCATTATGATGTAAGAAGACAAACTGATTTTGTTTTTTGATAATAATTTGTCCATTCCAGGCAGGCTTTTTTATCCGACAGCTCCTCCTTCCAAGTGAGTTTATAAACTACACCGTCCTTCATTATCGATTCATTTACTTTTTCAACATGATGAAAATATACGTTTTGTACTTTTTCATGTAATAATTTTATTGCCGTTAAAGATTGCTTCGTGTTAGCCCTTTCTTGTGTAAGTAAAACGAGTTGTGGAACTAAAACAGTGACGATAACTAGCCAAATACTAAAAGCTGCCATGGTTTCTGCTAGAGAGAAGCCTTTACAATTTTTGAATATTGAATCGCCCCTTACCAAGATAAAAAACCACCTTATATGTTTGATTTTTATAATATAAATGAATTGTCCCGCTTTTTCGGATCGATCCGTTACTATTAAAGGTGATAAGTTGTAAGTTATTAGCCTGTATATTTATTTCATCATTATAATCTCTTTGAATCAGTGGCAAAGAAATCTTATTCTCACCGATCGTGTATTTATACTCTGTTGGAACAAAGATAATAGAGGTTGCCTCCTTATTAACTAGCGCATATTGTTGGGCAAACATTATATCTTTTTCAAATTGATGTAGAAACGTATCAATCACCTTTTGATGATATATCGGTACAAGGTTAATGATTAAGACTAAACTCATAATACTCACAATGAATAGAACTAAAATCGATTCAATTAATGTAAAACCATTTTTTTCAGTCTCCAGATTCAACCTCAGAAACCTCACCATCGGTTGAAATGATTACATTGTTTCCATTAGGACAAACAGGAAGCTCACGGATATACCCGCCGTCTTTTAAATTTTGCATTGTTGGTATTTCCTTATTGTCTATATGATATGAGGTTGCTTGTGCTTGAACCATATTGACTAAACCTTCACATCCCTTCTTTTGGATGCCTTGATTATGTTGTGTAACATTTGGAATTGTAATTAGCAGTAGTACTGAGATAACAAGCAAAACGATTAGCATTTCAATTAACGTAAATCCTTTTTCCTTATTCATAAGATCCTCCTAGAAATTTTCCATCATTTTATACATTGGCATCAGCATCGATAAATAGACGAACAAGACAATAATACCAACAAAAGCATAAATAACTGGTTGTATCATGGTCATTATTTTAATGATCGATTGCTCCAGCTTTTCTATAATGAGTTGGCTATATGTATAGAGCTCTCTTGAAAGTTGTCCATTTGCTTGTCCGTGTAAAATAACTAATGAAAGTTCTTTTTCATAAAAACCACGTTCCTCAATAATTGTGTGCAATTGTTCTCCCTCACTTAATCTGCTTATTAAGTGATTTCCCTCTACTTTAAAAAAAGGTAACAAATCCTGATTCTGAAATACTTTTAAGCTTTCTAAAGTTGACATACCCCCTTTTAATAAATTACTTAGCTGTAAAGAAAAAAAATAACTATGAAGAATCATAAAGAGCCTTCTAATGAGAGGGATCTTCACCAGTAACATCATGCGCTCTTCTACCGACTTTTTCCGAAAAACGAAAAAGTAATAGCTGACCAAACCTATCGAAAATGCTACTGCCAAAAGGCTTAACCATTTAAGGGCAGAAAAAACAACAATAAGAAAGACGGAGAAGAAGCTTGTTTCAATATTCATTGATTGATAAAGCTGTTCAAACTGAGGGCTTATGATAAAGTGAACGATCGTCAAGATAATACCGACAGAAATCAAGAGGAAAAGTGGATAGCGTAATAGCTTTGTCAGCTTATCGAACTGGGTGATTTTTTTTTGTAATATCTCGCTACATTCCCGTAAAGAAAATTCTAAATCACCATGTTGCTCGGCAAAATAAAGATAGCTGATCACATCGCGGTGAAAGTGGAGCTGACTAAGGGCCTTTCGAAGAGAATTACCAGATGAAAGTTGGTTTAGACATTGAAGTAGATCCATTCTTTTAGATCCATGTTCATTTAAATAGATAAAGTTCAGCGCTTCATTTAATGTATAACCTTTGTCTAATAGACTACTTAATCTTTTTAATATCATCGTTTGATCATATAATGTCCATTTTTTAATCTTCATGATGAAATACCCAGCGATCATACGAATTTGGATATAAGTACCCTAGTGCAATTCCCTTCTTAATCACATCTTTAAGTGTTTGATACTGGTATTGGCTTACTTCTCCCTGTGCCTCCTTTATAACAGCTGAAAGATTTCTTCCATAAAGTAACTCATAAATACTTAATCGTCTTTTTTGTCTAAGCTTTTTACAAAATGGTGAACAATTTCCTTCACAAAATGGACATGTTAATTGAACAAGTCTTTGAGCTGAGACCGCTATTAATGTTTGTTCTATCTCAGATAGACTAACATCAAATTCTAATAACCGGTATATGGCTCCTTTTGCATCTCTCGTGTGCATGGTCGAGAGTACCAAATGTCCCGTTAAGCTCGCCCTTATTGCAATCTGAGCTGTTTCTCTGTCTCTTATTTCTCCAACCATAATGATATCGGGGTCATGCCTTAATATTGCTTTTAATCCTGCAGCATAAGTGATTCCGGCTTTTTCGTTAACTTGGACTTGCAACACTTCCTCACTTTTGGTTTCAACGGGATCTTCGAGTGTGATAATATTTCGATTAAAATGGCGCTTGGCGTAGTGGATGAGTGAATATAATGTTGTCGTTTTACCTGATCCAGTTGGACCTGTGAAAATCATCAATCCATGGGAATGATTTAATATGGACAACAGTTTTTTAGTTGTAGCAGGAAACAGTGATAAGTGAGTAATCGGTGGTATTTTTTCTTGAGGTAAAATTCGGATAACAAGGCTTTCTTCGTGTATAGTTGGTAATGTTGAGAGTCTTAAGTGAACATTAATATTGGTTGTTGCAAGAGATAAAGACCCATTTTGCGGCCTTCTTCTTTCCCCAATATCCATCGACGCAAGGAATTTTAAATGTGATATCATGCGCCCGCAAATTTCCTTTTTCATAGAATGCTTTTCAATTAAATCATCGTCAACGCGAAACTGAATAAGTGTTTCGTGTTCCCTTGGTATTATGTGTATATCTGATGCACGTAACGCACAGGCTTCCTCTATTATTCGCTCACTAATTTGTTCAATGGATGGCAACTTATTTTCTCCTTTCCTTATGATAAAACCATTGTACAAAACAATAGAGTGTCGTGCACATATGGAAAATGCCGATTTACTAGTACAAAGAATTGAAACTTTGTATTTTCCATAACAAAATTCCATTTTTCTCTTCTCTTTTCGCATAGAAAATGGAAATTTACATATAATACTCTTTGGAGAGATAGAATTTATTTCTAAGAAAATCATTGGGCTATAGCCAAGCGGTAAGGCAACGGACTTTGACTCCGTCATGCGTTGGTTCGAATCCAGCTAGCCCAGCTTGTGAAAAAGACGTTCACTTCACCAAGCAAACGTCTTTTTCTTATGTCACTAAAGTTGTTATGCCCCCTGCTTTCTAGCAAGCTTACTGAGTTCCTGGGGGTTATATCCAACGACTAATTGATTCCCGTCAGTAATGATTGGACGGCGAAGTAACTTTGGTTCTTTATGTATAAGGGTAAGAAGTTCTGATAGGGAGAAGTCATTAATATCCTTATTAAGATCCTTATATGTTCGGCTTCTTGTTGCCAGAATTTCATCGATTCCCTCTGTTGTTAGTTTTAGTATCAACTTGAGTTCATCAATCGTAGGGGTATCACGGAAAAGATGTCTTTCTTTAAAATCAACATTTCGGGCTTTGAGCCAATTTTTAGTTTTTCTGCATGATGTACAACTCGGATAGCTGAAAAATGTTAGATGTTTCACTCTGCTTCCTCCTCGGGTATAAATGTATCATTAAGTGCAAATAATCACATACCCTAATTGTATAATATTCGTATAATATTTGTATAGTTATCTATTTCTTCATAATTTGTACTTTTTTACACATATATAATTTCTTTTTAGTTTGTGAATACTAGCTTGTAAACGCTATTTACAATTGTATGAAGGGTACATTATAATAATTAGAGTGGTGGACTTGTAGGTCATACTATTATTTGTCAAAAGCTAACATTATGAAGATGATTTTTTATGCACTTTTAGGATCAGATTTTTGTTATGACTCATTTTCTAGCCTTGGCAAAGTCAACAAAGGAGGGATACATATGGATCGTATGTTCCGGGTATTAGGTTTCTGGACAGGAATCTTCGCTGTTATGTTTTATCTTGGTGACATGAAGACTACTTCCTTACTCTTTTTCGGACAAACCGGATTTTTTGTCTTTTTATCTTACTTAAAATTATCCGAGCGTATGTACATTTACATTTTTGGTGCTTACCTCACGATCTTCTTTGTCGGATTTACGTACTGGACAACATTTATGATGATTCCAGGACAAAATATGGGACATTAATTTCATCAAAAAACAGGCAGCGATTTTATGTAGCTGCCTGTTTTTTGATGTTAGAATCCATTTAAAAACGGATTTGTCTCCATTTCCTGTTCAATAGTTGTATCAGGTCCGTGTCCTGATAATACAATTGTCACTTCGGGTAAAGTAAGTAGTTTTTTATGAATACTATTTATTAATTGTTCATGATTTCCACCTGGTAAATCAGTTCGCCCGATACTTCCTGCAAATAAAGCATCTCCTGAAAACACAATGTTGGTTTCTTTGTCATAATAAGAAACACTTCCTGGTGAATGCCCTGGTGTTTCATATACTTCAAGGACAAAACTTCCTATTTCTAACCTTCCTTCACCTTTTATTAGTTCATCAGGATCTGACACTGACACAGCTCCAGCCATAAATAATTGTGATCCGTTTTTTGAAGGATCAGAAAGCCAGTCTTTTTCATTTTTATGTACGTATACTGGAATACCCCATTGCTTACGAAGATCATCTACGGCACCTATATGATCAAAATGAGCATGTGTAAGAAGGATTGCAATTGGTTTTAATTGCTGTTGTTGAATAATACTTTTTAGTTTATTTCCATCTCCTCCTGGATCAATGACCAAACATTCCTTTTGTTCATTTGAGTAAAGATAACAATTCGTTTGTAAAGGCCCTAACGGAAGTTGTCTCCATTTCATCATTTATTCCTCCTATTTTCTCAAGTATTTCACCTTACACTATTCTATCAAATGTTGCTAATCTCACAAGTGCTTAAGATTAGCTAAGACTGGTTATCCTAATATCATACAATGGATTCAATCTTACAGATATGGAAAATAAACTCGACAAACGCTATGAAACCGATTAAAATATTAGAAGGACTTGTTATTTTGTATAATAGAACAAACAATTTTACGAAAATGATCTACATAAGTAAGGGGGCTTTTTAATGGGCTTAGTTATTATTTTCGCACTTGTAACCATTCTTGCGATCTTCGGATTTATTCGTTCACTAAAGGACAAGAACCTTCTTGGTGCATTTTTTGCATTTGGTACATTAGCTGTATTCGGATGGTTTGCTGTCATGACATTTATCCATCACGGCTTTCCGACAGCACATTAATATGAAAAGTAAACCCCTTAGCTGTGGCTAAGGGGTCTTTACTTTACTTTTACAAATGTTTTTGGACACTATTGAGTTTGCCTTCCATCGTTGTTTTTTTATCTCTTCTATCATCAATTCGAATATTTGTCGCAACTCTTTGTATACCTTTTTGAAATGGGGACTCATGAATGGCAGTTATCACTTCAAAAAGAGTAGGAAGTTCGCCTTCAATAATTGTATTCATTGGGGTTAATTTATAATTAATTTTCCCTTCATCTTCAAACTTCTTTAATATGTGTTGAATATCAGCAACATATTCACTAACACTTGGAGTTGTTGTTCCTATTGGAATTACAGTTACGTCTACTATTGCCATCAAGTTTCATCCTTTCAGTCTCAGTTCAAAGAAATAAGTTCTTCTAATGAATGATTTCTTAGATCTATTATTTTTTCAAATCGTGGGCCATAAAGGGCAAATTCTCCACTAGGTGAAATTTTCAGTGGGAAATTTTCTATTGCTTCAAAAATGACCTTCTTCACATTCGTTTTTGGTGAAAAAGACACAAGGGAAAAATCATTCTTTTCTTCATTTACCTCAAATATATAATACAAATTTTCTATCTTGTCCAAATCATGATACGGAATTGACCAATCAGAATAAAGGGCAACCAATCTTGTAGGCATTTCAGCCAGTTGTTCCTGATTTTCACGATCATAAAACCGAACAAAGGCTGTTCCATTTTCATCAACCAATTCAATTGTAGTTAAAAGATTTCTATAATTTGTATTAGCAACAACCTGTTCAGAAATTAAGGTCTCGGTGTGATCAGCCAGATTATACATATATAATGGTGCTGTCAATGAAGGTTCATCCTGATTCCATTTAATGTAAGAGATTTGTTGATTATCTATCCATTGGATAAAAGGTATGTCTACAGGATTTTCAATTATCTTTTTCTTTTGAATATCAATCAATTGTGTAGAATACGACCAATCATCATTAAAGCTTGTCACAAAAAGTTGCTCAGGATTGACTTGATTCCATGTTAATGACAGTTCATATGATTGGAGCTTGGTTTGAAACTGAATGTCACCCTTTTCATTTAGAACAAGTAATTTAGCCTCATAACTTGATGGACTAGTCTGGACATAGAACAAACTATTGTCTTCATTAGCCTTCATCTGAACAATTGGAGCTTCAGATTTGTAAAATAATGCAGATTCCCCAGTATATAAGTTGTATGTATGAACTTCAGAGCCTGTAGAATTATTTACAATATAAAAGACTGTTTCATCATCTAACCAATCCGCAACCGAATGAAATAATTCTTCTTTTATGTCTAATTGCAGCTTCATCTTCTTTTCAGTTTGTTGGTCTTCCACATCTTTTTCTTCTTGAGTCACTCTCTCTCGGCCTGTTTGGAGCTCTTGACTATTCTCTTGTTGATGAGATGGAAAACATCCTGACAAAAGAAGCGCGATTAACAACATGATGGTTAAAAATTTTGTTAATCTCATCAACGTCCTTTTCACCTTGCTCTCCTAAAAATCATAATGAGACCTTTATAGTTTGTCTCTGTAATAAAATATACGTATTAGCATAAAATATGTTTCAAATTTCTCCATTTTTTCTTTAATAATAGTTGATGCATACATAAAGTAACATACTTCTTAATTATAAAGCTATGACAATTATCGTAATTTTAATCTTAATTTATAATTAATTTTTAATAACCTATACCTATAATCTATTAGAAAAAAGTGAGTGCCTCAACTATTCTTCAGGTCACCCACCAAGTTAATTATTTACATATATAGAGCAGAATAAAAAATCCCTTTACTTTTTTTGTAAATTTCATCAAACTGTTCAAATGGAAGAGGGTTCACTCCATTCCCTAGTTCAATAGTAAAACCAGGCTTTCTCCATTTATTCACATACCAGTCTCTAAATCCAGCATGACTATCAATATCTCTTACAGCTTTATATCCACTTAGCTTTTCAAACTCTTTGACTATATGTTCAGCTTCATCAGGTTCCTTACGTAAATATCCCCAGTAAATTTCCTCCCCCTGCGTGTGAAATGCAAGGACACGATCAAATCCCGAGTTCTCAACTAATGTTGAAAGTGCTACCGCTTCTGGCTCTGTAAGTGGGGCATCTCCAGGATAATCCCGAGGAGCTGGAGCTTTTGGTATTTTTCGTTTTTTCTCAATCTCCCAGTTAGCCGGATATTGATTATTCAAATCTATGCCTCTAATATTAGCCTTCCACTGTGAAAAATCTATACTTAAGTCATTCATTTGTAAAAGTGCCGGTTCATAATCAGGATGATCCGGGAGTCCGTTTAAAACAAGGTCTACTCCATCTGGATTAACCATTGGAACAAATGATAAAGTTGTTGCTTTATAAAGGTCTAACATATTTTTCGTTAATGGTTCTTTACATAATAGCTCTAGATATTCATGTACCCAATGCATCATGATACTTGTTGTTATCCACTCATTAGCATGGAAAGACCCATTCATATGAATTTTCTTTGGTCCACTCCCAATTACTATTTCAATAATCGGTTTACCTAGGACACTATATCCAATTACATTTTTTTTAATAAAAGGATATATATTCACTAGCTTTTCCAGATCTTCATACAGCACATCAGAATCATACGGTTTTTTTGTAAAAAGAGGGTTTTCCCCTTTTGTTTGTATATTGAAAAAAGAGCAATCTTTTATTCTTTGAAGGCAGCTTACGGGTACGGCTAATGTTGTATTAGCTGCAAATTCAAGTTGAACGTTCATTTCTTTATTACAATCCATAATTAGTTGACGATCCAGCTGTAACTTTTCTGAAATTTCCTTAAGAGTAATGGTTTTATTTAAACAAATGATCATTATTTAAACCTCCATCAACCTATTTACTTAGTATAGCCTATGATTGATTTGATCATTTGTTGTTTATTCTCATTAAATATATTGGAAAAGGACTGGCTTTTATTTAGCCAGTCCTTCCTATTATTCCTTATTAGATTCAATAGTCTCTATTCCATCGGTTTCTTTTGCGTTATCTCCATAAAAACGGAGTAAATCTCCATAGATAACTTCATCTGAATAATTCAATTCCTGCTTTGCTTTTTCCATATATGGTTCACAAACAGATTGATCTGTCGGCTCTCCTGTTTCTTTATCATAACAGACGCCTTTAGTGTAAATATTATTCTCAGTAATAAAGCTTCCATCTCTTAGCACTGTGAAGGACAATTTATCATCAGAGAAAACATCTGTCCCAAATTGAATTTGATCACTTGAGTCAACCCCAAGTAAGCTCATTATCGTTGGACGAATATCAATTTGTCCGGCTACTTTCGTAAATGTTTGAGGCTTTTTATCAGTTACTCCTGGAATATGAACAATAAATGGAACACGCTGTAATTGAATTGTCTCAAAAGGAGTAATTTCTCTTCCTAAAAACTTCTCCATCGCAACATTATGATTTTCCGAGATTCCATAATGATCACCATACAAAATAATTATTGAATTTTCATATACATCTGTATTCTTTAATTCTTCAAAGAAACGTTTAATTGCTTCATCCATATATCGAACAGTTGGAATATACTGATTTAATGTTTTACTATTAGAATCAAATTCATCAATTAAACGATCTTCTTCCCCTAATTCAAACGGAAAATGATTCGTTAGTGTAATTAATCTTGAATAGAACGGTTGTGGTAATTCATTGATATGGTTTACAGTTTGTTCCATAAAATCAATATCCTTTAAACCCCAACCAATTGAATTTTCTTCCGTTACTTCATAATCATTCACATCGAAAAAGCGGTCATAACCAAAGGCTTGGTACATTAGATCTCGATTCCAGAAACTTTTATTGTTCGCATGGAAAATCGAAGAGTAGTATCCATGTTCTTTTAAAATTTCAGGTGTAGCCGTGTATTCGTTATTACTATTTGTGAAGAAGACAGCTCCTCTTCCTAAAGGGTATAACGAGTTATCCACTAAAAATTCTGAGTCAGATGTTTTACCTTGACCAGTTTGGTGGTAAAAGTTCTCGAAGTAGTAACTTTCATTAATTAATTCATTAAGAAACGGAGTTATTTCTTCTCCATTTAATTTCTCATTAATAACAAAGCTTTGTAAGGATTCAAGTGATAATAGAATAACATTTCGATCCTTTGCGATTCCATAAAGATCCTCTTGAGGTTCTTTACGATTTGCATTCACGTAGTTCTCAATCTCAGTTAGACTATTACTATCTGCTAAAGCACGTTGTGCAGATGTTTTGGATTGTAATACCGCGTCATAAATATGGAAGTTAAAAACACTTATATTTTTCACAAGCATTTCGCGGTCAAATGAACGTGTTAAAAGCTGTGGACGTTCCGCTTCAGCTAATCCTAAGTTAAAAAAGAAAACGGAAGCAACTAAAAGGAAATAGGCTGATTTTTCTTTTTTCGTTAAAATAGAGGCAGTTCTGAATGAAGGTTTTCTTAATAACCAGTATAAAATGACAAGATCAACAAACATTAATAAATCAGTTGGTAAAAATAGGTTTGTAATACTGCTTCCTAAATCCCCCATGTTGCTTGTCTGAAATAATACCGGTATTGTTAAGAAATCATTAAAAAATCTGTAGAACACCATGTTTGCAAGTAAAAGCACTGTTACAAAGATACTTGCACCAAAAATGTAACGGTTTCTATTTTTTTCTTTCAAAAATAAACCAAAACCGAATAGTAGTAATAAAAAGCTTAACGGATTAATGAACAAGATAAACTCTTGTGCGAAATTTTCAATTTTAATATCAAAGCTAGTTTTATAGACAATATACGTTTTTACCCACAGAAATAACGTTGCTAAAAGTAAAAATGAGATTTTCGAAAAAGATTTCTTGCGCACTGCTACTACCTCCTCATCCCGCAGGACAATCACGCTTATCTCTATTATATTTTCCAAATATTAGGCAGATATTGACACTAAAACATATCTTAATACTTTCTTTACAAAAAATCAATGATTTTTAATACTGTCATTACAATAGCCTGATAGAATTATAATGTTAAGCTTATTCTCTATACCCTACTATTAGACGTTTCAAAACCTAAAAAGTTTCGTTTTAGAATAAATTTATAAAATTCAGAAAATAATTCATTTAACCCAAAGAGAATAGTAAAAGGAGCTCTCATTTTGAGCTCCTTTCTAAGGTTTCCCTGTTATGAATTTATTATGGGTACTATTATTTATTAAGGAGCTTTGTTTTCACCAGCCATGCCCCACCGATGACTCCTGCGTCATTACCAAGTGTTGCCACTGAGATAGAAGCTGCTTTTGCCGCACGAGGGAAAGCAAAACGTTTAAAGTAATGGTCCACTTTTGAAATTAAAAGATCACCTGCTTTAGACACACCTCCACCAATGACAATCTTTTCCGGATTTAGTCCATTTGCAATATTTGCTAAGACAAGTCCCAGTTGGAAAGTAACGTAATCAATTACTTCTTCAGCAAGGACATCTCCTTGAGCTACTGCCTCAAACACATCTCTAGAGCTTAAATCCGATTTAGTTCGGAGAATGCTCTCTTTATCAGAATTTTGCAACGTTTCGTTCGCTATTCTCACTATACCAGTTGCAGATGCGATCGTTTCAATACAGCCTGATTTTCCACATCCACACAAAGCTCCACCTTCAGGGACTACAGTAATATGTCCAATTTCTCCACCTGCTCCATTTACACCGTGAATGATTTCTCCATTTGAAATAAGCCCTCCAC
This sequence comes from Metabacillus schmidteae, assembly GCF_903166545.1. Classification (NCBI taxonomy): domain Bacteria; kingdom Bacillati; phylum Bacillota; class Bacilli; order Caryophanales; family Bacillaceae; genus Metabacillus; species Metabacillus schmidteae. Next base: position 3,889,117 of record NZ_CAESCH010000001.1, read on the forward strand.
CTACACCTGTGCCAAGTGTCACACAAATTAGATCCTTAGCTCCATCTCCTGCTCCCTTCCACATTTCGCCGAGTGCAGCAATGTTAGCATCATTGTCAATAACAGCAGGTAATCCTGTTTCCAGTTCAATATGATCACGTAATGGGAAGTTTTCCCATCCAAGGTTTGGTGTTTCATAAATTAGACCCTTTTCTAAGTTAACAGGCCCAGGGGCCCCCATCCCAATTCCGCCAAGCTTAGCCTTAGTTAGTCCTAATTGTTCAAGTTTTGTATCAATTGCTTTTGCAATATCTGTTGTAATTGTTTTACCTGTCTTGTCAGTTGGAATTTCCCATTTTTCAACAATTTCACCATAATAATTAATAAATGCCATTTTAATTGTTGTTCCACCTAAATCAATGCCCACTAACCATTGTTCATTCATTCATTTCACCTTTTTCTACTATATTATATATACAAAAGCAAACGTTTACACATTTCTTCTTAAATGTACGTTGCTGGTATCATCTACATTCTTTTCTACCGTTTTAAACGTTGAATTTCTTGTCTTAAAAGAAGGATAGCCATTTGATATACCTTTGGTTCAATTAGACTAGATTTATACAATTGTTTTATTTCTTCCTCCATAAGCTCCAAATCAGCTATACGGTCACCTATGTATATGAACGTGCCGAACTTTTTTAACAGTTGTTGTACATCATAAATTGTATTCACATGATCACCTACTTACTTCTAATAAATCACTTTAGTACTACTATAAAGTATAAAGGAAAACAACAAAGCGTCAAGAACACGAAAAAAATAAAACTGATATTAGATTAATATATTTTTCTAAATTCACCTTAAACATATTTCAATATATTAAAATATTACCTCTTAGCAACAAAACCTTCCTCCATTTCTTACCAAACCCTATTATTGATGCATTTTTCTGAATAATTTATTTTTTCTAAAAAATATATTGTGTTTTCTATGATACAAGTTTAAAATAATGTTACTTATCGAATTACATATCGAGAGGGGATCCATAGCATGGTTACGTTTATTTTGTCAGTATTATTATTAATAGTTGGATATTTCATATACTCGAAGGTGGTTGAAAGAGTTTTTGGAATAGATGACAAACGAATTACTCCGGCCTATGCAAAAACAGATGGCCTTGATTATATGCCAATGAGCTGGTGGAAGGCATCCTTAATTCAACTTCTAAATATTGCTGGACTAGGTCCTATCTTTGGAGCTATTATGGGAGCTTTATATGGTCCTGTTGCATTTATCTGGATTGTTATTGGCTGTTTATTTGCTGGAGCTGTACATGATTATTTCTCAGGAATGCTTTCAATCAAACATGGAGGAGAGCAATATCCTACATTAGTTGGTCGGTATTTAGGCAAATCAGTAAAAACGATTATAAATATTATTTCAATCATCTTAATGATTTTAGTTGCAGCTGCGTTTACAGCAGGTCCTGCTCAGTTGGTTGAACAGCTCACTCCTTTAAGTTACTCGTCATCATTACTGCTTATCTTTGTTTATTTTGTCTTGGCAGCTGTACTACCAATAAACAAACTAATCGGAAAGATTTATCCTATTTTTGGCTTCATTTTAATTATAATGGCTGTATCTATCGGCATTGCATTATTTTTTATGGACAATTCCATACCAAATCTTACTTTTGAAAATTTACATCCAGGAGAAATCCCTGTATGGCCATTATTAATGGTGACAATATCATGTGGTGCAATTTCTGGCTTTCATAGTACACAAAGCCCGATATTGGCTCGTACACTTAAGAGAGAAAGTGATGGGAGAAAAGTGTTTTTCGGTGCCATGGTTGCCGAAGGAATTATCGCACTAATATGGGCAGCAGCTGGAATGACGTTCTTTGGAGGAACAGACGGACTTCAAGGTGCACTTGCAGAAGGTGGAACAGCCGGTGTTGTTAATGAGATTAGCAAAACAACATTAGGTCAATTTGGAGGAATATTAGCGATCCTGGGGGTTATCATTCTACCAATTACAACAGGAGATACAGCTTTACGTTCGTCTCGAATGATGCTTGTCGAATTATTAAGTAAGTTTGGAAATTTCGATTCAAAAATAAAAACATTACTTATGACGATTCCTGTAGTAGTTCCAACATATTTATTAACACAAATGGATTATACCTTCCTATGGCGTTATGTTGGATGGACAAACCAAGTTGTTGCAACTGTTATGTTATGGACAGCTGCAATGTATTTATTGAAAAACGGAAAATTTCACTGGATATCGACTGTTCCGGCGTTCTTTATGACTGCAGTAACAGGATCATATATCTTTTATGCCCCGGAAGGATTTCAACTTTCTTATCAGACATCAATGATTTGTGGGTTAATCATATTTTTAGCTGTATTTATTTGGTTCCTAACTCAACTGAAAAAGCATAAAGGAAAGCCTATTTCTATTGAAAAAGCAGCATAAACTAAAAGGCCAGCTCAATAATAATGAGCCGGCCTTTTAGTTTATTAATTACCTATCAGGATCCTGCGGATGTAAGAATGGCGGCCGTCTGTTTTTCAATGGCATTGGAGAGCGGAGTAATACATCCCGCATTCCTCGATAGTTGAATGGAATAAACGGATACAGGTAAGGAACATTAAATGATTTCATACGTGCAAGCATGATAATCCACCCTGTGATTCCCACGACAAAACCAATTACACCTAACCAAGCTGTAAAAATTAATAAAACGATTCGATAAATTCTATTAGCCAAGCTTAACTCATAACTAGGCGTTGCAAATGTACCGATTGCAGCAATTGCCAAATACAAAATGACTTCATTGGTCAGTAAACCAACCTCAACCGCTACTTGACCAACCATTAAGGCAGCAACCAGCCCCAAAGCAGTCGCTAAAGAAGATGGTGTATGAATAGCTGCCATCCTTAGGATGTCGATTCCCAACTCAATTAACAAAAATTGCACAAATAAAGGCACCTGTCCAGGATCTTCTATGCCGATATACTTTAGATTATCAGGTAGTAGTTCCTGATGTTTCGCCAACAAGTACCAAAGAGGTAAAAGGAAAATTGATGCCCAGACAGCTATAAATCGCACGATACGTAAATAAGCACCTACGATTGGTTTGTTCCGATATTCCTCAACATGTTGTAAATGGTGCCAGAATGTTGTTGGTGTAATGAGTGCACTAGGTGAACCATCTACAAAAACAATGACATGACCTTCATAAAGATGAGCTGCGGCAGTATCAGGTCTTTCTGTATACCTTACCATCGGATAAGGGTTAAAATGTCTTCCTGAAATAAATTCTTCAATCGTTTTTTCACCCATAGGAAGACCATCTGTATCAATTGCCTGCAAAGACTTCTTTAAGTCTTCTACATGTGATAAATCCGCGATGTCTTCTAAATAACAAACAACAACATCTGTTTTTGAACGTCTGCCCACCTGTAAATATTCCATTCTTAACGATCTGTCTCTCACTCGACGTCTAGTTAAAGCTGTATTAAATACAATGGTTTCAACGTAACCATCTCTTGAGCCACGAACAACACGTTCCATATCAGGCTCTTGAGGACCACGTACAGGGTATGTACGAGCATCAATTAAAATGATATGATCTATTCCATCAACAACAAGTGCAGTTGGCCCCGCTAACACTGTATGCACAACAGTATTTAAATCATTTGTTTTATCTATTTCCACATAAGGAACATACGTTTTAAGCAATTTCTCCAATGTATGTTCTTCAATCTGTTCTGGTGTTAGTTCAGATAAATATTTCATTAAATAATGAAGGATGTCATCCTTAACAAACCCGTCAACCATAAATAAAGCCATTCCACGCCCGGCATACTCAACATCTAATTGGATTACATCAAAACTTTTTTTGACTCCTAATCTCTCACTTAAATAAGCCGTATTGTCTTGTAAACTTTTTGTCGCTAATTTTTTTTCAACTTCATTAGACATATGTTTACTCCATTTCGTTTCCCAATTTGTTACTCATCTTTGACGAAATTTTGGTAAAACATACCTGTATATTTACTTTCTTACTTGTACACATAATTTCTGTGTGACCTACTAATTAACTTTCACTTTTTCATCTAGAGGTTAGGTAGAATAATGTTTTCTAGCCATAAAAGTAAAAGAAGGATAGCTCATTGAACTAATTGATATTCAATGACTTTCCTTCTTCTGCAAAGATACTTCTCATTCAGTTGTTATCATTTAAGTTGAAGATTGAACATATTCACTTAGCGGTTAATTCATCTTTTAATGCTTGGTATTGTTTGTTATTGGGATCATATTTTAATGCTTGATTTACCTCTTCTAATGCTTGATCATTATTTTGTTGATTCGCATATAAAATGGCCAAATTATAATGTGCCGGATGGTAGCTGTCATCATCTGAGATAATTTGCTGTAGGTAGTCAATTGCTTCATCATATTTTTGCAATTGGATAGCAGCTACCGAGAATAGAAACATTACATCATTAGTTTTGTAATCAGCAGAAACAGATTCATGTAAATAGTTATAAGCATCTTCAAACTTCTCATCTTGAATAAGCTCCTGTCCTTTTAATGCAACATATTCAGGGTATTGTTCCTCGGCTTGGTTCATACCAAATTGATACAATCCTAATAAGAGCACAAGCGACCCAATGATCCCAATTATTCTTAAAAAGACCTTTTTATGGTGAGGAAGCTGAACGATAAGTGCTGCCAAAAAGCCACCTATCAGTCCACCAATATGTCCTGCGTTATCTATATTTGGAATCACAAATCCTAAAGCTATATTAATCCCTACTACAATAAGTAAGTTAGAACCCATTGTTCTAAAGAAAACTTTTCGATTATAGACACCAAGAAATAATAATGCCCCAAAACATCCAAAAATAGCGCCTGATGCCCCAGCCGATACAAATGGACTAAAAGCAAAGCTGACTAGTGAACCTGAAACACCTGCAACTATATAAATGAATAAAAACTTCCATTTTCCATATGCTCTTTCAACAGCTGGACCTATGTAAAACAATGCAAAGCTATTCATAAGTAAATGTAAAAAACCAATATGTAAGATTATAGGTGAAACAAAACGCCACCATTCTCCTTCATAAATAAGAGGATTAAACTTTGCTCCAAATTGTATTAATGTTTCGGTATTGGTACTTCCACCATTAAGTTCTAATACGAGAAACATAAGAATTTGTATAGCAAGAAAGACATTTGTAAAGAATGGTTTCCCATTTTGGAATAACTTTCTTTCAGCATCCCTCAATTCCTTCTGATAACTACTAACCTTCTTTCGAATAACCTGAATATCTTCCTCATTGATCTCTTTATTAGAAAGAATTTCTTGAACATCTAAATGAATCGTCATGGCTTGTTGAATTTTTTCTAAACTTTCTTCAAGATTATCATTTCTCACCATCATTGACGTAATATCGATTTTCCCTTTATACCCTTCACTATATCCTTTAATAAAAACATCCGGATAATCGTCCACTGGTGCCAAAGGTGAAAAATAAATATTTAAAACCGTAAGTGGACCTCTTACACCACTTTTTAAAAGTTGTTCAAATCTCCTGCCAGATTGTTCAATATCTACTGCAAGTGTATTTCCCCAATCAACATCCGCTCTTCTTAGTCGAATAAGAGAAAATTGTTTCTTTCGATGAGGTTGAAGAACTATTTCGTTCCCATCTTGAGAAACCGCTATTATTGTAAAATTTTGTTCCACTACTAATTGATCAATAATTGACCAATAGACAAAATCTTGTTCAAACGCCATATCATCCGCTCCGTCATCTTTTTCTTTATTATATCAATTCCTCAAAATGTTTAGAAAGAAAACTGCCCTTTTTGCTCTTAATATGTAAAAAAGCTGACATCACAGTGAACGTCAGCTTACGATAAATATCAATGGAATGCACGATTTACAAAACGATCTCGAATGAACGGTATTCTCATCGATAAATTGATAAAATAGCTTCGCAACTGTGGATTACCTAACACAAAATTCACAATGCGATATCGATAACGATATAATGCAAATGAACCAGCCAATAGCACAATTAATCGTCTCATCATCATCCCTCCTCTTTATATCTTTAGTAGGAGAAGCAATTTTTATCCTTTTAATCTACAGAATAAGTAAGGATAAACATGTTGTTAAGACAATGGATAAGATATTGACGGCATCATTATCTAAAAAAGAAAATGAGTTTGTTTTTAAACCATGTTGTTGGCAATGTATATCTTTTTCAGTCACTTTATGACAAGCACTACATTTATATTTAACCTGGACAGTTTGACCTAGTATTGTATCGAAAATATTTCCTAGGAAACCAAACAAACCTATTACAAAAAGATTCCTCATTGATAAATCAAACATATAAACTGCTACTATTGCAATAAAACAAGCTCCCGCTATTGCTGCAAATGTACCTAAAATAGAAACAGCACCTGACGTACCTCGTTCCACCTTTTTTAATGTCAATAGCAGCCTTGGTTGACCTTTACTTAATGTTCCTATTTCGGATGCCCAAGTATCTGAATTTGCCGCAGCTAATGAAATGCTAAATAACACTGTATAGATAATCGAGTTACTGGTATCAACCAATGAAAAAACCGCTATAAAAGCGGGGACTCCACCATTGGCAAAAACTTGAATAATATCTCGCTGATCTTGCTTTTTTAACATATCCTGTAAAGAGTCTTTTCGTTTAGATTTTATTTTTCCCCACATATTTGATGTGACAAAAAAGCAGCCTAGTAAAAGCAGTCCTTCCCAGGAAAATCCAATATGAATTGCAGAGCCAACAAACATTGCCCCAATCATTCCGCTCTTAGTTAAGGTTTTTGATTTCCATGCCACAAAAGAAAGGAAAAGGATAAAAAGGATGCCCAATACCATCATTTACTTTACTTCTCCCAGTTCAGTAATTAGGTCCTTGACAGGTATATCATGAGGTTCTCTAGGAATAAGATTAAATAATTGAAAGGAAAATGCCAATGAAATGGTATAACCATGATAGCTCTTTAAGTAACGATCATAATACCCGCCACCATACCCAATTCGATACCCTTCCTGATCAAAGCAAATACCTGGAACGATCATAAGGTCAATATCTTCAGAATAAACGGGTGTTGTTTCACTTTCGATCGGCTCCTTTATGCCAAAAAATACGGTCTCAAGCTGCTGAAAGGAATCTATTTTCCGAAATATCATTGTATTTGATTTTGGATCACATTTAGGAACTACAACCTGTTTTTTTTCATGCCAAGCTTTTTCGATGATATTTGTTGTATCAACTTCTCTTCCACGAGATACGGTTACAGCAATTGTTTTAGCATTGGTCCAATTACGAAGTGAAAATAAGTGCTTATGTATTTTCGTGCAGCCTTTTGTAAAAGTATTTGTATTTAATTCCTCTAATTTGTTTTTTACCAGTTCCCTTAAATGGCTCTTTTCCAATTGAAAAGCCTCCTTTTTAGACTACAAAACAAAAAAACAGTAGGAATAAATATCCTACTGCTTACTTTGTTTCACGGTGTACTGTCATTTTTTTCTCTCTTGAGCAGTATTTTTTAAGCTCAAGACGATCTGGATTATTACGTTTATTCTTTTTAGAAATATAGTTACGTTCGCCACAATCAGTGCAAGCTAAAGTAATATTTACACGCATGTTTCTTTCCCTCCAAACATAAAAAACTATAAAACAAATCAGACTTTAATATAATACCATTATTAATTAACAAATTCCACATGTATTTTATTATTTTTAATTTTAACAGAATATTAATGGTCAACCACGCTGCTATATAGTGAGATTGTTTTTTCGATAATAGTTAACCATTGATATTCCTCCTTCATTGCCTGATTCCCGAAACATGCAATTTTCTCCATTTCCCTTGCATTCTCCAGGTAAAAATGTAACCTTTCTGCTAAATACACGCTTGAAACTTGATCAACGATTATCCCTCGCTGATCTCTTAATATTTCTTTTAACCCGCCAGTATTAAAAGCTATAACTGGTTTTGCTAAGGCCATTCCCTCTAAAGCAACAATACCAAAAGGTTCATACAAGCTTGGGATCACTAACATCTCACATTTAGATAGTAAAGTATTTCGTTCTTTCTCATTAAGAAAGCCAACAAAAATAACTTTTGACTCTAATCCGTGTATTTCTACAATCTTTTTTAGTTCTCTTTCATATGGACCACTGCCAGCTAACACAAGTTTTAAGGCTGGAAATTTGTGCTGGATCATTGAAAAGGCATCAACGAAAACCTGAAACCCCTTTTCTTTCACCATTCTACCTACCCCTAATAAAAATGGCTTTGTTATAAATGGAAATCTTTTTAAAGCTTCATCTTTACTCAAGAGCCTTTTCATATTTTCCAAAACAATGCCGTTTGGTATAACCGATATGGAAGCATATTGATCTACCATACGTTTTACCAATATGTTTTCCATATAATGACTACATACAATGATATGATCAGAGTGCAGCAGCAGTTGATCTTCATGTTTTACAATTTTATCTATGACTTTTCCGTTATTAAATTGCTTCCGTTCTTTTTCAGTTGAATGAAAAGTAGTAATAAAAGGTTTTCTTAGCACCTTCTTTATTTGATATGCTGTTATTGAAAAGAACCAATCATGAACATGAATAAGATCAAAATTCAAATGTAGATCTTGAAGAATAAATTGAGTAAATCGGAAATTTAAATTCATAAAATAATCTGGTAAGCCTTTTGATTGCTCTTGCCAAGGTAGCAAACGAAAAATGTGGATTCCATCTTCACTTATATACGATTCTTTTCCTGTGTGTGAGAGTGTCATGACTATAAATGTCACATTATACTCTGAGCCTGTTCGAACAAGGTCATTTACATGTCTGCCAAGCCCTCCAATCAACTGATCACCATATTCAGTTGTAAGAAGCAGTACAGTCTTAACATTAGGCATAAATAATTTATTCATATACTGTGTACCCGGAGAAAGAAGATAACCAATTACTATTAGTTAATACTTCCTTCCAATTATCATTGCTTGATTTTATAGTATTGTCAGAAATTATGATCGAGTTGGATTTTCTAATTGTAATCGTTTCGTTTTGAGAATTATGTACCACTAGTTCACAATAATAGTTGCCTTTTATTGGCGAAGGTAGATCTATTAATCCGCTACTTTCTGTTACATATAGCGTTACCATCTCTTTATTTTCTTTACCTCTATACAAATTAACTGTAATAATTAAATCACAGAAATCTTCACACAGAATCTCTGTAATAATGTTTTGTGTAGAAGAGATTACATTCCAAGTAATGATAATATGTTTTGGATATGGAACAATTTCAAGATAATCGACAGAAATAGAGGGCTGTTTACGTACTATATATTGTTCGACATTATCATAAAAACCAGAGCTCATATGTTACCTCTTCTTTCGTTATCATGTTTTCTTTATCTTAACATGATTAAATTGTATCAGTGGAATTTCACAAAAAAGAAATATCGTCAAAAAACTACAATTTCTACAAAATATCACTTCTTTCAGATGAGAATTTATGATATAAAGGTAGAGGGAAATAATCTAAGAAGGTGAAAAATATGACTATAATGATTATCATTTTGTTTATTATAAGCATTGCGCTTATCGGTATATCTTTCTTCCAACGCGACAATGTAAAAGAACTTCAACAGGAATTAGACCATCTTCAATTGTCTGCGATGCAAGAGATCTACAAGCTAAAAAAGAAAATGCGAGTTGTGGAAGAAGAGTTACTACAAAATGACGCTCCATTAAAAGAACAGAATAGCTCAATTCAAGATGAGGAAAAAGGAAACCCTTCACGTATACTTGCTAAGTATCGCCAAGGAATGTCTATTGAAGCTATTGCATTATCGGAGGCAACTTCTGTAGAAGAAGTGAAATTAATCGTTAATCAGAATGAGAGGGTATTAACATGAGTAAGAAAGGCTTTCAGGCATTTGCAGCAGGTATGATCGTAGCAACCTCTGTACTTGGTGGAACCTACCTTCTTTCAGGTAATCAACAAGCAGCAGAGGCTGGCACTGAACAAGAACTCTCTGAGAATGAAGTAGAAAAGTTCTTAACAAGCAAACAGCAAACAGCCATTTCAATTGATGAATATGAAGAATTACTTGCAACAAAGAATGCAGAGGTAACTGAAGAAGCTCCAAAAGAAAAAACTACTGATACTACACAAGCAACAGAAAAGACTGAAGAAAAAAAAGAGGAAGTCATAAAATATAATGTGACAATAAAAGCTGGAATGACTACAAGCGAAGTTTCGGATTTATTAGAACAAAATGGAATTATTTCTGACTCCTTTGAATTTGATCAGTACTTAATTAAAAATAACTATCATACGAAAGTGCAGTTAGGCACATTTGAGGTACAAAAAGGCATGTCGCATAACCAACTTGCAGAAGCTATCACAAGATAGACAAAAACAGCTAAGACACATCTTAGCTGTTTTTATTTTTAACTTATGAATTCAAATCATATCTCTGTCCTTTAATTAAATACAAAGTACTTTCAGATATATTTGTTGCATGATCTGCTGTCCTTTCAATGTAGCGGCAAATAAACGCTAGTTGAATGAGCTGTTGAAAACTATCTTTTTTAGTAGACATAAGGTCTAAAATCTCTCTAATCGTTTCCCCATATAATTCATCAACCTCATCATCCATATCAGCTACTTCCTTTGCTAATACAAGGTCCTCTTCATTAAATGCTTTAACAGAAAGCGATAGCATTTTTGACGCAATCTTGTGCATCTTCCTAATGCTTTCGATTGGTTTAACAAGAGGTTCGTCACCTATTCGAATAGTCGACTTAGCAATATTTACTGCAAAATCAGCCATTCTTTCGATATCGCTAGCTATCTTTATTGCTACAATTATTCTTCTTAAATCTGTCGCAACTGGTTGCTGTTTTGCGATTAATAAAATGGCTAAATCATTAATTTCTTCATCTAGGTCATCCACTCTATAATCATCTTCAATAATTTGAAGGGCTTCTTCTATATTTTGATTTTCCAATGCATCAATTGACTTACTAAGTGCCACTTCAGTAAGACTTCCAATTTCAATTAATTTATCTCTTAATCTTTTTTGGTCAATTTCAAACCGCTCTCTAATACTCATATTGATTCCCTCCTATGTACATACAATTATATATTCCCCATTACAACGCTTTCAAAACAAACAAATACATATAAAGAAAAAAATCGTGCATCCTGGTCATGCACGATTTTTTCTTTATAAATTAACCAAATCGACCTGTTATATAATCCTCTGTTCTTTTATCACTAGGATTTGAAAAGATTTTATCAGTAACATCAAATTCAACCACTTCCCCATTCAAGAAGAATGCAGTTTTATCTGATATACGAGCAGCTTGTTGCATATTATGTGTAACAATTATAATACTATAGTCTTTTTTCAAATCTTGAATTAATTCCTCTACTTTAAGAGTTGAAATAGGGTCAAGTGCTGATGTCGGTTCGTCCATTAATATAACATCTGGCTCTATTGCTAGGCATCGAGCAATACATAAACGCTGTTGCTGACCCCCAGAAAGGCCATATGCATTTTCTTTTAATCGATCCTTAACTTCATCCCAGATTGCTGCTCCACGTAAACTTCTCTCAACAATTTCATCTAGAATTTTTTTATCTTTTATGCCGTGTATTTTAGGTCCATATGCAATATTATCATATATTGATTTAGGAAATGGATTTGGCTTTTGGAAAACCATACCTACTCTAGTTCTTAAATCTTCAACCTTATAACTTTTTTCTAAAATACTCTTCTCTCTGTAACGGATATCACCTGAAATACGGACAACAGGTATTAATTCAACCATTCTGTTTAAAGTTTTAATAAATGTGGATTTACCACAACCTGAAGGTCCTATGATTGCTGTTACTTCATTTTCATGAATAGACAAATTAATATTTTTTAAAGCTTGGTCTTCACCATACCATAAGTTTAAATCTTTCGTATCATAAACAATACTCTTTTTATCCACTGGCTTCTCGTCTCTGTCAAAAGTGGTTACATTATTCTTTTTGCTATCGGATAAAACTGCCATAGTTTGAAAACCCCCAAAAATTAAAATCTATTCTGAAACTTATTTCTAATAATGATTGCTATTGAATTCATTAAGAATAGTACGACTAAAAGAACAACAATTGTCGCAGCAGCAAGATTTGCATACTCATCTACAAGTGCTGAGTCAACAGTCCAATAATAAATTTGCATTGGTAATACAGTAAATTTATCAAAAATTCCATCTGGAAGTGGAATTAACAAAGCTGGTATACCAATAACAACTAGGGGAGCTGTTTCACCTATAGCTCTTGAAAGAGAAAGTATTAGACCAGTTAAAATTCCCGGAATTGCAGCAGGTAAGACAATATTCTTAATTGTTTGCCACTTAGTAGCTCCCATGCCATATGATGCTTCTCTTAAATATTGAGGAACAGCACGAATTGCTTCCTGACTTGCAACTACAACAATCGGAAGTACCAATAAAGACATTGTTAGACCACCGGCTAAAACAATGTTCCCTAATTCAAAACTACGTACAAATACAGTTAATCCTAAGATACCAAATACAACGGATGGAACACCAGCTAAGTTAGAAATATTCGTTTGAATAATAGATTTTAATTTTCCATTCTTTGCATATTCTTCTAAATAAATGGCTGTACCGACTCCTAAAAACATTGTAACAGGAGCAACAACAACCATTAACCATAAAGTACCTGCAATTGCACCCATAATTCCTGCTCGTTCTGCAGTGGTTGACAGTTTACTTGTAATAAATTGAAAATCAATCCACCCTATACTATCTGAGTACACTCTGTAGATTAACGTTAATAATACAACTAATCCGAACAGTGTTGCTAATAGGAAAAGGCCTTTTGCAAGATTATTTGTAAATAAACGTGATCCCATTTTCTTTTGCACTTGTGCTTGATCTACATATTTCATAATTAATACTCCTCCCTATATTTACGAGAAATATACTGGGCAACGAGGTTCATTATGAGTGTAAATACAAATAATGTCATTGCAACAGCGTACAATGAGTAGTAAATGGTTGAACCAGCAGGAGCTTCTCCTCCTGTTACTTCAACGATGTAAGCAGTCATTGTCTGCATTGATTGTGTAATATCAAAAGTAAAGTCCTTATTACTTCCACTTGCGATTGCGACAATCATCGTTTCTCCAATAGCACGGGAAATCCCAAGTACGAATGAAGCAATAATTCCAGATATAGCGGCTGGGATAACAACTTTCCAAGTTACCTCAAGTTTAGTTGAACCAAGAGCAAGAGCACCTTCACGCATTGATCTGGGGACAGAACTCATTGCATCTTCAGAAAGTGAAGCCACCATTGGAATAATCATGATACCCATAACAATTCCAGGACTTAGAATGTTTGTTGGATCTAATGCTGGGATAAAGGATCTTAATAACGGTGTTACAAAAGTATATGCAAAGAAACCATATACGATTGTGGGAATACCTGCAAGAATTTCAAGAATTGGCTTCAATATTCTTCGTACTTTATCTGAAGCATATTCACTTAAGAAAATTGCTGCCATTAGTCCAATTGGAATGGCCACTATCATTGCTATAACAGTAGAATAAATTGTTCCTGTTAGTAATGGCAGTACTCCAAATTCTGCATCATCACCCAGTGGATTTAAAATTGTTCCAGTATAAAAATCTAAAAATGGAACATCTCTGAAAAAGTTAACTGTTTCAGTTAAAAGAGTAACGACTATGCCAATAGTTGTAAGTATTGATATAGCAGCAATTGCTAATAGGATTTTAGGTATAACCTTTTCTGTGACAGATGTTAAATTTGTAGAGCTTCTCTTTTTTTCAATCATGTCACGGATGCTTACTTTATTATCCAAGATCGAAAACCCCTTTCATCCTCCATGTATGTTATTAGAGGTGAAAAATTTAGTAGATAGTTGTTAGAGGAAAATACATAAGTAGATGAGAAGATAAACTTCTCATCTACTCGCATCTTATTACAATTTGGAAGATTATTTTAAACCTTCTAAATAACTAATAGATTCTTGAACTACATCATCTTTTAATGGAGCAAATCCAGTTTCAGAAGCTACAGTTTGAGCATTTTCCATAGTGTAGATTGCATAGTCAAGAACTTGAGGCTTTTCTTTTGCCATATCAACGTTTAAGTATGTGAATACTGGACGAGTGAATGCCTTGTATCCAGCAGCATCATCTAAACCAATTGTATCTAAACTTGGAGCAACAGGACCGTTACCAAAGTCAACATTTACTGCATTTAATTTGTCTTTATTACTGTCATAGTAACCATATCCGAAAAACGCAATTGCATTTTTATCTTTAGAAACAAGATCTACAAGTGTAGAATATTCTTGTTGTAAATTTACACTGTCAACAAAATCTTTTTCTTCCATGATTGTTTCAAACATGAATTCGTTTGTACCATGGTTTTCGTTAGGACCCATTGGTTTGATTTCTTCAGCTGGCCAATCTGGGTTAATATCAGACCATTTTGTTACTCCACCTTCAGCAAGGAAGATTTTTACTACTTCTTCTTGAGTCATTTCAGTTGCCCAATCGTTTTCCTTGTTGATAACGAATGTTAAACCATCAAGAGCAACTTGGAATTCTTTCACTTCAATACCTAGTTCTTCAGCTTTAGCAGTTTCTTCTTCTTTGATTTCACGAGATGCATCGTTGAAATCAGTTCCGTTTTCAGCTAAGAACTTTTCGAAACCAGCTGAAGTACCTGCACGGCTTACTTCAACAGAAACTTCTTCATTTTCAGTCATGTAATTTTCAGCCATTTTTGACATGAAAGGATAAACTGTACCAGATCCATCAATTACAACGCTACCTTCTAAAGCTGTTTCTTCTTCAGTATTACTATCTCCTGAACCAGTGTTTGTTTCACCTTCAGTAGAAGCTCCGCCGCCACATGCAGCTGCGAATACCACTAAAATTCCCATTACTAAAAGTAATACTAAGCTTTTTA
This sequence comes from Metabacillus schmidteae, assembly GCF_903166545.1. Classification (NCBI taxonomy): domain Bacteria; kingdom Bacillati; phylum Bacillota; class Bacilli; order Caryophanales; family Bacillaceae; genus Metabacillus; species Metabacillus schmidteae. The sequence continues at coordinate 3,904,212 of NZ_CAESCH010000001.1, forward strand.
AGCTTTTCATTTCCTTATTCCCCCTAAAGAGTGTTATTTGTTTGTCCTACGAGTAATAGAATAACGCTTGAGTATTAATGACGTTTTAAGCAATTGTAAAGGTTTTGTAAATTCGTGATGGAGTTTGTCATAAATTGTTTAAAAATGGGTAGTGCTTTTTCACACACTACCCAAATTAATAATTTAGCAAAGTATGAAAATTTACCCTCCACTATCACCATCAGCAAGATTGTTTTTAATTACCGGTTTTCTTCTTGCCGGTTCATGACTATCATTTTCTTCCACTTGAACACGTTTAACAAAAAAGTAAATAATGAAATGACCTGCGCCAATTATGGCAAGTAGCACTGGAATGCTTTGTTTTTCATCAAAGAAAGAAATAGCAAAAATAAACCCCAGGATAGAAACGATTCTTCCTGAATTTAGAAAAATCTCTTTTACCACAATATACTCAATCCGAGCTTTCGCAGCGCTCCAAGCTTTTCCTATTACATCAAATGTTAACGACGAGTATGGAACGAGTAACATTGGATATCCAATAGCAATAATTGCGCCATATAAAAGCAGCTTTTGGTAGGTCAGGTCAAAAAGAATTAAGTAGATCGAAAGATACAGTAAAGTCCCCCCAATTAAGATGAAACGTTTACGCATATTTTTCTTAATAACTCTTGTAGCAAGATAATAACCCAGGAAAGCTACAGCGGAATTCACTAGACCAAAAGTTCCTAAAGCCAATTCACTACCTGTCGAAATGAAGACGAATACACCAATTACAAAAGCAAAGGTTCCTTCACGTAAACCTTGAAAGAAATGAGCTCTTGTAATAAGTCCCCAATTTTTATTATTCTTTCTTTCATGAAAAATTCGTCCTAATATATAATCTCCTTCGGCCTTTCTTCTCTTAAAAAAAAAGCTCAGAACAACTGCACCTGAGAACAATAAGAGAGAGATGGTAAATATGGTTGTATAACCTGTAAAATTTTTCAACCTGGAAATAACAAAGCCTGCGACGATTGGTCCAACCATTCCTGCTGTGGAATTCATAACACCCATAAATCCATTAAAGAAATCTCTCGTTTCTGGTTCTGTGATTTCAAATGTTAATACATTGAATGCAAGCCAATAGAAGCCATAGCCAATACCTAAGGTTCCACCTAATACGATGAGTAATTTTGCAGCAGCTCCACCAATCATGAGCACAATTAAGAAAAATACAGCTAAAAAGATAACTCCTAACCTTAGGACAATTACTCGATCAACTTTTTTAGCTAACCTTCCCGCAAAAATAAATGTTAACGGCTGCATAACGACTATTGATAAATTGTATATGGCCAAATCAATAAATCTTCCGGATTGTTTCCATAAGTAAACATTCACAAATGTATTTGAAAGTGAAATACTTAGGGAATACATTCCTCCGATAACTAACAGTAATACTAGGTCCCTGCTAACATCTACATCACCAAGAATCTTTTTCATTTTTGACATAAGAACTACTCCCCTTCAACTTCTAATACATAGTTTGTCTTATCGGTTTGCAGTTATGTATTTATATTGTAAAAGTGAAATAAAAAAAGAGGCTGGGACAAAACCCACTCTGAAATGAAAAAGCCGGTGAAATTTTACGACGAGTAAAATTTCACCGGCTTTGATTTTTTTGAATAAAAATAAGGACCACTTCTGATAAAATAAAGTTACCACACAAAATTTCATCCGAAAGAAGGGTCCTTATGTTTAGAAATTATACCATGAATCAATTAGTTCTGCCTTTAGATTTAGAAGTAAAATTACAAAAAAATGATATCGCCTTCCATGTCCATCATTTAGTTGAAAGTATTCCTCATGAAGCGTTCGAACCATTTCTTCGAAATGAGGGTTGCCCTGCCTATCATCCACGCATGATGCTAAAAATTATCTTATGCGCCTACTCACAATCTGTTTTTTCAGGACGTAAAATTGAATCCCTATTAAAAGACAGTATCCGTATGATGTGGTTAGCTCAAGGATATGAACCCAGCTACCGTACAATCAACCGATTCCGTGTTCAACCAGAAGTGAAAGAATTAATTCGCCAGTGTTTCGTCCAATTCCGTTGTCAATTAATTGAAGAAAAACTTATCGATCAAGAAGCGATTTTTATCGATGGTACAAAGATTGAAGCGAATGCGAATAAATTTACGTTTGTCTGGAAGAAATCGGTTGAGAAATATCATCAAAGTTTAATTGAAAAGTCAAACCAGCTTTACCATGAGCTACTTGAGAACGAAATCATACCTGAAATTGAACGTGAAAGCGATGAACAGTTATCATTAGAAGAGCTCACTGAAGTTGATCAAAAAGTGGACGATGTCGTAACCGCATATGATAAACAAATTGAAGCATCGTCAGACGTTACAGAACGAAAAGCTTTAAGAAATGATCGTAAATATCCAAAACAAATCCGTAAACAGTTGATTGATTTTGTCATGAGAAAAAAGAAATACCAACAAGACCTTGAAATCCTTGGTGCGCGGAATAGCTATTCTAAAACAGATCCAGAAGCAACATTTATGCGAATGAAAGACGATTATATGAAAAATGGACAATTGAAGGCAGGTTATAATGTACAAATCGCCACGGAAGGTCAATACTCGCTTGCCTATAGTTTATTTTCTAACCCAACAGATACGCATACGTTAATTCCATTTCTAGATGAGATTGAGCAGCATTATTTTGAGTTGCCAAAACACCTTGTCGCAGATGCAGGTTATGGTAGTGAACAAAACTATAATGATATCCTTTTGAACAGAAAACGAGAAGCACTTATTACGTATAATATGTATTTGAAAGAACAAAAGAAAAAGCACAAACAAAACAAATTTAATCCCGACAACTGGCAGTATGATGAGGAAACAGATACATATACATGCCCTAATCAGAAACGCCTTGAATTTCAATATCATTCTGTCCGTAATAACCGTACAGGCTTCAAACGGAATTATAAAATCTATGAATCTGAGGACTGTACAGGATGCCCATTCCGTTCATCATGTACAAAAGCAAAAGAAGGTAACAATCGAAAAATAATGGTGAATGAAAAATGGGAACAGCAAAAAGAATATGTAAGAGTGAAGCTTTCAGAAGAAGAAACGAGTGCCATCTATCGAAAACGTAAAATCGATGTGGAACCAGTTTTTGGATTCTTGAAGGCCAATTTGCGTTTCACTCGATTTTCGGTACGAGGAAAACCGAAGGTTGAAAACGAAATGGGACTCGCGTTAATGGCAGTGAATTTAAGAAAATTCACTGCCAACAACCAAGGTAATAGAAGAATTTTCCTCATAAATAGAGAAAGGTGAATTTGAGTATCCTCAAATTCACCTTTCTCACTATTTGAAGCTAGTTATGTCCCAGCCTCTTTTTACCGAGTAAAATTTTATTATTTAGCTGCGTTAAAACGCTTAGAAACTTCATCCCAATTTACTACATTCCAAAAAGAAGCAATGTAGTCAGGACGACGGTTTTGGTAGTTTAAGTAATATGCATGCTCCCAAACATCTAAACCAAGAACTGGAGTTTTACCTTCCATTAATGGAGAGTCTTGGTTTGGTGTGCTAGTAACTTCTAATTCACCGTTGTTTACTACTAACCAAGCCCAGCCTGAACCGAAACGTGTAGTTGCAGCTTTAGCGAACTCTTCTTTAAAGCTGTCATAGCTTCCAAATTTAGCATTGATTGCTTCTCCAAGCTCACCTGTTGGCTCACCGCCGCCATTTGGAGATAGGATCGTCCAGAAAAGACTATGGTTTGCATGTCCACCACCATTATTACGTACTGCTGTACGAATAGCTTCAGGAACAGCGTCTAAGTTAGAAACTAACTCTTCCACACTTTTACCTGCTAGATCAGCATTGCCTTCTAGTGCAGCATTTACATTTGTAATGTACGTGTTGTGATGTTTTGTGTGATGAATATTCATTGTTTCCTTGTCAATATGTGGTTCTAGTGCATCATATGCATAAGGTAATTGTGGTAATTCATATGCCATTTTTATTTCCTCCTTAATATATGTACATGTTAAAGCCAATCACGGCCTTTCAATTCTTAGGTTACCAAAATTGTCTTATAGTTTCAATTGAAAAGCACTCAAACACAAATAACAGTTTTCTCACAATAAATAAATTATATTCAAACTATTTGATTACCTGTCATAAAAGTAAGTATTGTATATCAATTAAATGAATTTTGTTGCAAAAAAACCCTTTAATATACTATCTTCATTTTTTAATTTACGGTAAATTGTTTCGAAATGCCGGATAATGAGTTGGATAACTCTTTTAATTGCAAACCAATTTCATGAGTACTTTCCATCTGCTGTATTTGATCATTGCTTGTTGATAGCATTTGTTCTGTACTAGCAAGGGTTTCTTGAGAGATTGATGCAGAGCTTAATGTTTCTTCTTCCAGGTCCGGTAAAACCAGCTTTAGCCTATGAAGCTCTCCCTGCATTCCTTGTAGCTTTTTACTAACGGTATTAATTTCATGCATTAATTCATCAAATGATGCTTTCGAATCGTTCGCCGTTTCTAAGTTGTGCCTAATCTTCATCAGCATATCATCAAATTCATTTGTAGCTCGTATTGTAACATCTTCCATTTCAGTGATTGATTTTGAAATATCTACAGTTGCAGATGAGGACTGTTCTGCAAGTTTACGTACCTCGTTCGCAACGACAGCAAATCCTTTTCCTGCTTCTCCTGCTCTTGCAGCCTCAATTGTTGCGTTAAGTGATAATAACTTTGTTTGATCAGCGACACCTTTTATTAATCCTACAAGATTTGTTATTGAAGATGAGTGATCTTTTACTTGTTGAATAGTTGATGTCATGTGTTCAAAATCTCTTTCAAAGCTGTTGATTGTATTAATTAAATAGGTGTTGTTCTTTTCTCCACGCTTAGCAGATACATTCATGTCTTCTGAGCTTTGAAACACCATGTCCATACCCGAAATCAACATTTGAATTTTTTGTTTCATTGATTGGAAGCCGTTTACACTACTATCTGAGCTACTCGCAGTTTGTTCAGCACCGTGTTTTACAACATTTATCGCTTCAATTAACTGGCGGCTATAAGAAAGCGCATCTTCTGATGAATGACTCAATTTCCCTCCGGTCATTTCCAGCTCTGTTGTTGTTTCATTTATTTCATGTATGACGTTTTTCATCTGTTCAATCATCATATTAAAGCTTAATTTTAGAGATTGAAGCTCTGGAATCGTTGTATTAATTAAAGCCTTTTTATTTAAATTCCCTTCACGTACCTCTGTCATAACATTTCGCAGTTCAGTTAAAGGTTTAGTTACACTACGCACAAACATAATTAAAAGAATAATTGAAATAACAAGGCTCACAGCTATTACAATGATCATAAATTGTGCCATTTCATTCACGGGACCAAGATAAGATGATGTTGGGACAACCAATACATATTTCCCATTAATCTCCGGCATTTTCAAGACAGAAATTGTATAGTCTTCACCTTTAAATATATGATGAAAGACAGCTTCATCCTCACTTGCTATTCTCTCTTTAAAAGAGTCTGTGAATGAGATATTTGCTTCATTACTAACCTTAAAAGGCTTTATCTGATCATCTTTATAATAGAAAATATGAGATTGGATTCCGTCTGCTTTTAACTGCCGTTGTTGATCGCGAATACTAATATCCAATTGCTGCATAAAATATAAGTCATCACTAACATAAAGGAACTTCAGGTTTTGAGCAACATATGCCATAACTTCTGATTCACGACTAATACGATTTTCAATTGTCTCTATAGTTGTATCCTTAGCCTTTAGATAGGAACTAATCCCTACAATATTAATGGAAACAATTAATAAGAAACTAAATAAAAACAGTAAACGATTTTGCAAGTTAAACTTTGAAAATGTTTTTTCTAAGAAACGATTTGGTGCAGGCATGTTTTCCCTTTCCGCTTCCTCTTTCTTGCTCTCTCTATGCTTTTTCGGGTTAAACTTTATTTTATGTATTGGTAACTTTTTTAAGTGGTTCACCCATTTTTGTTCCAAACCCAGCCCTCCATCTCCGTATAATTTCGACTCATTATAACATTGAAATATTAAGCTAGTGTTAAGAATAGAAATCACGTCAATAAGGCTTTATTCTTATTTTTTTCACAACCATAATGTAATCCCCTGAAATTTCACATATACTCTAAATTTATTCCTTCACTTTAAAATAAAAAATGACATCCAATAAATCATATAAATATAAAAAAGCAAGGAGCATCCTCCCTGCTTTCTAAAAATTCTTATTCCATTTAAATTAGTCTCTGTAACCTAAAACTGCTTCCGCAATGTTTACTGAGTGATCACCAATACGTTCAAGGTTGCTTATTATATCAACAAAAACTATACCTGCAGAACCAGTACAACTACCTTCATTAATCCGCATGATATGCTTTTTTCGTAATGTTCTTTCCATCTTATCTATTTGTTCCTCAGATTTTAATACTTTCGATGCTAAAGCTGTGTCTTTGTCGTCAAGAGCTGTAATGGCATCCTTTAATGTTTGAATTGTTAATTCAAACATATCATTTAAATCTTTTTTCGCTGAATCAGTTAGTTTTACTTTGTTTGTCAATTGATATCCAACTAATTCAACTACATTTTCAAAATGATCTCCGATACGTTCTATATCTCTAACAGTATCCATTAACATGCTATGCTCTTCTGACTCTGTAGGAGACATCTCACTTCTGGAAATAAGAATTAAATAATCTGTAATTTTACGATCTAGATTATTAATTGCATCCTCAAGCTGCATCGCAGTATCTGCGTTTTTTTGAGAATAAGTTGCTTGATAATCTCTTGCTGCTTCCAACCCTATTGTTGCAAATTGGCCCATTCGAAGAACCTCTTCCTTTGCCTGTCCAAGTGCAATAGATGATGATTGCTCAATAAAGATTGGGTCTAAGTGTTTTGTTTTATACTCTATAACTGAATCTTCACCTGGAATAAGCTTAGTAACAAGAAATGCTAAGAACCCAATTAAAGGTAATTGAATAATTGTATTTGTAATATTGAATGTACCATGTGCAAAGGCAATAGTCATCTCAGGATTTAAGTTTAATGCACCTTGTAAAAATTGCATAAAATTTGTAAACAAAGGTAAGAAAATCAGAAAGACTGTGGTACCGATTAAGTTAAAGATAACATGCGTCAATGCTGCTCTTCTTGCTGCAATAGATGCTCCAATAGAAGCTAACACAGCGGTAATCGTAGTTCCTATGTTATCTCCAAATAGAACTGGTAAAGCTGCGTAAATATCTATTAATCCTTGACCAAATAACTCCTGTAATATACCTATGGTTGCACTAGAACTTTGAACAATAACAGTAAAGATTGTTCCGACTACTACTCCCAATAAAGGGTTACTACTCATACTGACGGTTAAATCATGAAATGCTTCCAAAGTACGCAGTGGCTTCATACCATCGCCCATTAATTCCAATCCAAAAAATAATGCACCAAAACCAAAGATGATTTGACCGATGTTATGTATTCTCTTGTTTTTAAAGAAAAAAAGTAATATTGCTCCAACAGCGATTATTGGAAGTGCGTAATCCGAAACTTTAATCCCGATTATAAATGCTGTAACGGTTGTCCCAATATTAGCCCCCATAATTACACCAATAGCTTGTCTAAGACTCATAAATCCAGCACTTACTAATCCAACTGTAATAACAGTTGTTCCACTGCTGGATTGAATTAAAACCGTCACAATAATACCTGCTAAAACACCCATTACCGGATTCGTCGTAAACTTATCCAAAATGTCCCTCAATTTATCACCGGCAGAGCGTTGAAGACCATCCCCCATATACTTGATTCCAAATAGGAAAATTCCTAATCCACCAATGAATTCAAATATCATCTTCTGGATATCTAATTCCAAAATTTCCAACTCCTCATTTCGTCTTTTTCGACAAACATCTACAACCCTTACAATTATTAACGAAATACTGTTTTTTTGTAAAGAGATTTATCAAAAATATTTACAAAAAAATTATAATATCTTTACAAAGCGAATTTTATGTGAATATTGCTATTATCTCTACTTCATTCCTTGTCATAATCTTTTGGGGATTATAAAATATAAAAGGTAAACTTTTGAAGGATGTGTCTTCTTATCATGAATATATTTAAGCAACTTTATGTAAGTATTTATTCTCCAAAAATGATTTCTGCGTTTCGTTTTCAGGGTATAGGAAAAACGATCCTTTACGTATTCATCTTATCCTTACTTAGCACATTACCATCTGCTATTTATTTTTCTGGCAGTTTAAGTGAAGGATTGAAAAGTTTTAATGAAACACTTAAAGAGGATCTACCTTCTTTCACGATTGAGAATGGCTTACTTTCATCAGACTCGGATAAACCTGTAGAAATAAAAAAAGATGGTTTTTTCATTATTTTAGATGATACCGGATCTTATGGTGTTGAGGAGATGGAAGCAAAGGAAAATGCAATCGGCATTTTATCAGACAAGTTTGTATTCTCAACAAATGGGCAAGCACAAACCTATGAATACTCTCTTTTGAATATGACCCTATCAAAAGAAGATATTATGGAAATCTCTTCTCAGTTCAACCAGTTGCTTCCAATTGTACTTACCATAATGGTAGTTGTAATGTACTTATTTAGTTCCTTCGTTAAATTTATTGAAATCACAGTCTTAGCATTGTTTGGACTAGCGTTTAAAAACAGTCTGCAACGAAAAGTTAACTTTAAACAATTATGGGTTATAGCTGCCTACTCGACAACATTAGCGACTATCTTCTTTATCATCATGGATAGTTTGCAGGTTATTGTACCAAGTGGATTCTTTCTTAATTGGTTTGTCCATTTAATTGTGCTATACCTTGTATTAAAAGAAATCCCACCACTTAAAAAGAAGATTGCTACCCCCTAATAAAAAGACGCGGAATGATTTCCGCGTTTTTTTATTTACTCCCATTTTCGGGCTCTGTACTCTTCATAATTCATCTGTAACTTTAACAGTATATAAATCAGGATAAAGGATTTGAAAACATAGTAATGACCATGGATTTCCCTCCTATAAATATATAGAAGAAAAAGCATGCATATTTATTTGGGACAAGCATACGATCTATATATAATATTATTTTATGGAGGATCTAAAATGAAGCGATTCTCAATTTTACTTCTATGTTTCTTTATTTGTTACATCATATATTATGACCTACAAGTTGGCACACTCCCATTTATGAATAAAACAGCCATAGTATCTTCTGATCCAAGTAATGAAATTAAAGATAAACAAGAATCATATTATGAAAAGCGTGTCAAACAAGGTGATACTGTTCTAACGATTACAGAGAAATACCATGGCACACTCCCAATATCAATTGATCAGCTAATAAAAGATTTCGAAAACCTTAATCCAGGTGTAAAAGCAGAGGCAATTCAGGTTGGAACTTCCTACTTGTTCCCTATTTATAAACAATAGATCACACTTGTCAATTCATAATCCTCCCTGTAAAATGAGGTTGGAAAGTAGAATTACTAGAAAAAAAATAGAAACTCAAGTATCATAAATTTATGTGATTACGAAATGCTTAAATTATATTAAGGAGCGATTTACACGTGAGTGAAATCATACATCGTACGAAAACAAGACCTGTTAAAGTCGGTAATTTAACAATTGGTGGAAATAATGAAGTTGTTATTCAAAGTATGACAACCACCAAAACCCATGATGTTGAGGCAACTGTTGCTGAAATTAACCGTCTTGAAGAAGCAGGTTGTCAAATTGTACGTGTTGCATGTCCTGATGAACGTGCAGCTAATGCAATTTCTGAAATTAAAAAAAGAATTAATATTCCACTTGTTGTTGATATTCATTTTGACTATAAGCTTGCATTAAAAGCTATCGAGGGTGGAGCAGATAAAATTAGAATTAATCCTGGTAATATAGGAAGAAAAGAAAAAGTAGAAGCAGTTGTTAAAGCTGCAAAGGAACGTAAAATTCCAATTCGAATTGGTGTAAATGCAGGTTCATTGGAGAAACGTATTCTAGAAAAATATGGTTATCCTACTGCTGATGGTATGGTTGAAAGTGCGCTGCATCATATTAAAATCCTAGAGGATTTAGACTTCCATGATATTATTGTCTCGATGAAAGCTTCAGATGTAAATTTAGCCATTGAAGCGTATGATAAAGCAGCTAGAGCTTTTGACTATCCATTACACCTAGGAATTACAGAATCCGGGACACTTTTTGCCGGGACAGTAAAAAGTGCAGCAGGTTTGGGAGCAATTCTTAGTAAGGGAATTGGAAATACAGTCCGAGTTTCCTTGAGTGCCGATCCTGTTGAAGAAGTTAAGGTTGCCCGTGAGCTTTTAAAATCTTTCGGCTTAGCAGCAAATGCTGCAACATTAATTTCCTGCCCAACTTGCGGAAGAATTGAAATTGATTTAATTAGTATTGCAAACGAAGTAGAAGAATATATCGCAAAGATTAAAGCACCAATTAAAGTAGCTGTTTTAGGTTGTGCTGTCAACGGTCCTGGTGAGGCTCGTGAAGCAGATATTGGGATAGCAGGTGCTCGTGGAGAAGGTTTACTGTTCCGTAAAGGAGAAATCGTCCGGAAAGTTCCTGAAGCTACAATGGTTGAAGAATTGAAAAAGGAAATCGATAAAATTGCTGAAGAACATTATGCAAAGCAAGCTGCAGAAAAAGCTGAAGCCAACGCATAAGTAAGGTGACTCAAAACAAAGGATAGATCCATATATGGTGGACGTCCTTTTCTTTTTGAGTCATCTTTTTTATTTATTTTCCGGTAATAAAACGGCTCCAATATTACTATTATTTGATAAGGAAACATCAATATCGTCTTCAAATCTTTCGTTTTCGTTAAAACGCTCTTGAATCTCCATATTTGCTTTATATGCATCATTATCGATTTGATATGACTTAATCGGGTTGTGAATTGATTGCTTCTTTTTTGAATCCTCCATTTTACCTTCACCTCACATATAGAGGGTTGACCCATAAGGTCAACCCTACCTGAACTTTATTAGGGATTTTTAAAAAAACGGCATTATAAAGATCCCTAAGATTATTGAAACTACACCTATACCAATTGCCCATGCTCCTGTTCCACGAGCACCTCGTCTTCTGGCAATAAATCCAACAATTATACCTGCTGCTCCCAAAATAACAGGTAAGATAAAGAGTGAAATAATTGATAAAGCTAAGGCTAGAAATCCAATTCCTCTGCCTTCGCCAGCTCTTTCACCTTGATCAGCTTCAGTATCAGCTGCTTGATAAGATCTCCCCATATTTACTGGAGCAGCAACTTCCGCAGCTGTTTCTGTTTGATAATCAATTTCTATTTCACGATCTAGCGGCGTGATACCCTTATAATCAGGATTGTCAAAACGATCTCGTTCATTGAACTTATTTTCGTCTGCCATGTAGATCCCTTCCTTTCTTATATAAAGGAGCATTCTTATTATAAACTTCACGTCAAAAAGTATAACTGTAAAACTTTTCTGCTCGATTAAAAATTCAGTATGGTACACTATAAGAGTAGGACTTCGAGAAGGAGAGAAAAAAATGCTGCGACTAGGGATTGACATAGATGGAACTGTTACAGATCCAAAAACCTTTTTACCTTTTTTAAATCAATCATTTAAAAAATCCTTAACTTATCAAGATTTAACTCAGTATGATTTAACCAAAGTATATAATATTACAGAAGATGATTTCTGGAAGTGGATGGATGAATTCGAGCCAATTATATATAAAGAGGCCCCATTAGCTTTATATGCTAAGGAAGTATTAGATGAATGGAAAGATAAACATGAAATAAAATTTATTAGTGCGAGAAGAAAACATCTAATGGAAATTACAAATCAATGGTTTAAAGATAAAGATCTTTTCTATCACCATATTGAATTAATTGGAAGCCATGATAAACTTGCGGCTGTAAAGGAACATAATATTTCTATTTTTTTCGAGGACAAGCACGATAATGCATGTATGATTAATGAGGAACACGGCATACCAGTTATATTATTTAATACACCTTATAATCAAGATCCAATTCCAAAAGGGGTTATAAGGGTAAATGATTGGCGTGAGGCAAAGAAATGGGTAAATGATTGGTCTGTGGTGAAAATATAAAAAAATCGCACAGTCGAGTATTAACGTAAGTTATGGTTACACCTCGATAAAAGCAAAAATTTACTTAATGAATATTAAAAGGAAGGCTTCATTAGTATTTTTGAAGCCTTCTTTTTCTTATTTATTGGCATAGCGGACATCTTCCATACACTTCAAATTTATGGCCACTTATATCATAATCATTGAGACTCTCCGAAAGGTTTCCCATCGGACATCCAGGAATTTCCTTAGTTTTCCCACATTTTAAACAAATAAAATGATGGTGATGATGTTTAGAATCACAAGTAAACCGAAAATGCTTCTCACCAGACAACTCTGTCATTTCAAATATCCCTAGATCAGCAAAGAGCGAAAGGTTTCGATAAATGGTGTCGAAACTTAATCCCGGATAATCATTTTTCAAAAATTCTAATACATCCTTAGCTGTTAGATACTTGTCATGGTCTGCGAAAAGCTGGAGCATCTCTTCTCGTTTATTTGTATATTTATAACCTTTTTCTTTTAATAAGTCGAGAGCTTCTTGAACATTCATGAAACTTTCCCCTTTGTAAATTTAGTCCAAATGATTGTCATTATTAAAATAAGTACTGATAAAATAACGATTGTTCCGCCGGGTGCTAAATCTAAATAATAGGCTAGGAATAATCCTATAATAACAGATATTTCTCCAAATAGTACAGAAAAGAATATCGTTTGCTTAAATCCTTTAGCAATTCGAATACTTGCAGCAACAGGTAAAGTCATGAGGGATGATACGAGTAAAATCCCAACAATCCTCATTGAACCCGCAATGACAAGTGCAAGCATAAAAATAAAAATAAAGTGAATAGCCTTGGCACGAATACCAGATGCTATTGCATGTTCTTCATCAAATGATAACAAAAAAAGTTCTTTGTATAGTAAAAAGATCACGAAAATTACAGCAAATGTAATACCTGTTATTACATACATATCTGTACGACTTACAGCACTTATACTGCCAAATAAATAACTAAACAAATCTGTATTAAAACCATCTGCAAGCGAAATAAAGATAACACTTATCCCAACACCGGCTGATAAAATAATTGGGATAGCCAATTCTTGATAATGCTTATAAACCGTTCTAAGCTTTTCTATGAATAGAGAGCCGCCTACAGAAAAAACCATACCTAAATACATAGGATTCATTCCCACAAATGCTGAAACTTTCTTCTCAAGTAATAAACTTGCGGCAATTCCAGCAAGTGTAACATGACTGAGTGCATCTGCGATTAAAGACATTCTTCTCACAACTACAAATACACCAAGTAAAGGAGCAATTAACCCAATCAGCATTCCTGAAATAAATGCGTTTTGTAAAAATTCATATTGAAAAAGACTACTTAACATTTCAAACTTCCTCCATTAATGGGAGTGATCATGTGATAACACATGCAAGGAGTGACCGTAGAAATCGGACATCTCCGTTTCCTTTAAAGATTCAAATTCTTTTGAGTTCCCATGAAAATGTAAATGCTTATTAATGCATGCAACATGTGACACTTTGTCTGTAATTGTGCCGATATCATGAGTAACCAATAATAGCGTAATACCAAGATCCTTATTTAAAGTTAACAACATATCATAAAAGTTCTGAACTGTTTGAGCATCTACTCCAACAGTTGGCTCATCTAAAATTAATAATTTAGGATTGCTTACAATCGCTCTTGCAATAAAGGCTCTTTGTTGTTGACCACCAGACATTTCTCCGATGTTCCTCTTTGTAAATGCACTTAAACCCACAGCTTCAATTGCTTCATACACTTTAGTACGATCTTGCCTATTCATAAATTTAAACATTCCAAGCCTTGAGGTAAGACCACTTGACACGACTTCAAAAACAGAAGCTGGAAATCCAGTATTAAAACTGTTAGCTTTTTGTGAAACAAATCCTATTTCATGCCAATTTTTAAACTTTTGAATTTGTTGGCCAAACAACTTTATTTCACCTTGCTGTGGTTTTAATAACCCTAGTAAACACTTTAATAAAGTTGTTTTTCCAGATCCATTTGGTCCAACAAGACCAAGAAAGCTTCCTTTTTCTATTGTTAAATTTATATCTTCAAGCACTCTTTGGCGCTCATAAGTAAAGTTTAAATCTTTTATTTCTACGATCAGTTGACTCATTTGCATCTTCCTTTACGACTTAAGAATCGTTACGATTTACAGTTGATTTCTTTAAGTTAGACATTTATAACATGAAAATTGTACAGGAATCTTTAACAAATGTAAAGCATAGTGGGTTCTTAAAAAAACAGCACATTTTCCTCAAATCTTCCATACATTGTTTTTGAGGAGGTTTGAATATGATCTTATTTCAAAAAATTGTCAACCAAAAGCTTAATAACATATCTGTTGAGGAACTTATGCAATATGCGAAGCAATTCAATGTTTCGATAGAACGTCCCCAAGCTATTGAAGTTGTAAAAGCTATGCATGGAAAAAACATTAATATTTTTAATGTGAATGAACGAAAAAAACTACTTGCACAAATTGCAAGTATTACCTCTCCACAAACAGCACAGCAAGTAAATCAAATATTCCAGAAATTTACGAATTAATTATACTTAGGAGGATGTTCAGGAATACTTTGAATTTCCTCTTTTTTTATTCAGCTTTTTCTCCCCTAAAAAAGAGAACTACATATTAAGTAGTTCTCTCATTATTTAATTACTATTGATTTAATATCTTTTCCAATAGGCCCTCATCAAACGTTTTTTCTCTGAACATATTAATTTCAAATTTGTAAGGAGGTTTTTTATATTTTTTATCCTCACCAACAAAAGGAGTTTCAAGAATTTTCGGTACATTCATCAATGATTCGTGGTGGACAATGCGATTAAGTGCTTCAAACCCAATGTGCCCAAAACCAATATTTTCATGACGATCCTTTTTAGATCCCATTGGATTTTTACTATCATTAATATGCAATACCTTTATACGATCCAATCCAATAATAGAGTCAAACTCTTTTAAAACTCCATCAAAATCATTGACGATATCGTATCCTGCATCATGCGTATGACACGTATCAAAGCAAACAGATAAGTGTTGATTATGAGTCACACCGTCAATAATTTTCGCTAACTCATCAAAGGATCTTCCGCATTCTGAGCCTTTACCAGCCATTGTTTCCAATGCAATCTGGACTTCCTGGTCTTGTTCTAAAACCTCGTTTAAACCCTCTATAATCTTACGTATACCTTCATCTGCCCCGGCACCAACATGTGCACCAGGATGCAGGACAATTTGTTTGGCTCCAATTGCTTTCGTTCGTTCAATTTCAGAACGCAAGAAATTTACACCAAGTTCAAATGTTGCTGGATTTGTCGTGTTTCCTATATTAATGATATAAGGGGCATGAACAATAATTTCCTCAATACCATTCTCTTTCATATGAGCTTGTCCTGCTTCAATATTTAGATCTTCTATCTTTTTTCTTCTTGTATTTTGTGGAGCGCCTGTGTAGACCATAAATGTATTAGCTCCATATGAAACGGCTTCTTCACTTGAAGTGAGTAACATTTTCTTTCCACTCATTGACACATGTGAACCAATTTTCAGCATTCGTACTCCCCCTATTTTTGTTTCTTTGATAATCTTCTTTTTCTCTTTTTAATTTGTTCCATTTCACGGTTCATTTTCTTCTTATAGCCAGGTTTTACTTTCTTTGGTTTCTGAACAATACTTTTTGCTAATGCATCTACTTCATCAGTAACTCTTTTTCGATTTTGACGGCGTTTACGGTCATCTATGTCCTTCCATTCTCCACCAACAAAGTCTTTATTAACAAACTCGATCCCCAGTTTCTCCAGTTTGTTTAGAGCATCTTCGTCAGAAGTCTCAAACAGCGTAACAGCTATACCTGAACTGCCCGCTCTAGCGGTACGACCAACACGGTGAATATAAAAATCCAGCTCAGTTGTAGGAATTTCATAATTTATTACGTGACTTACCCCTTTTATGTCAATACCACGTGCAGCCAAATCAGTTGCGACCACATATTGATAATCTAAGTCATTTATTTGTTTCATCATTTTTTTTCGGTCACGCGGTGATAAATCACCATGTATTCTACCTACTTTTAGGCCCTTTTCTATTAGGGAATTTGCAACGATATCAGCATTTTTTTTCGTATTGGTAAAAACAATAGCCAAGAAAGGATTAAAATCAACTAACATCTCATAAACAAGTGTTAATTTATCACGATGTCTTGCCGGGACGAGAATATGCTCAATTTTTGCAGCCGTTGCTTGTGTAGGTGCAACATGAGTAAATTTTGGATTATCTAAATATTTCTTTAAAAAAGGCTTTAGCTTCTCAGGAATAGTTGCAGAAAACACTAGAATTTGCAGGTTGTCCGGCATTTGGCCAGCAACCATGTCGACATCTTTGATGAACCCCATATCAAGCATAAGATCTGCTTCATCAACAACAAATGATCGGACTTTGTTTACAATTAATGCATTTTCTTTTACAAGATCATTGATTCTTCCAGGTGTTCCTACAACAATATGTGGCTGTGTTTTTAACTTTTCAATTGTTCGCTGCTTGTCCGTTCCTCCGATATATAATTTAGCTGTAATATCTTCAGGTGAATAAGAGATAATTTTCCCTACCTCTTGGTAGATTTGAGTTGCCAACTCTCGAGTCGGAGCAGTTATCACAACTTGTACTTCTTTTCTCTCAGCTACTAATTGATTTAATAAAGGCAATAAGTATGCATGAGTTTTCCCTGTACCAGTTTGAGATTGTCCAATTGCACTTTCACCTTTTAGAATGGAAGGCATTAATCTCTCCTGAATTTCTGTTGGCTCATAAAATTTTAGTTCCTTCGTTAATGCTTCTATAATAAAAGGTTTTAATGAAAAACGCTCAAATTTTGTTTGTTCCATCCGTATCTCTCCTTTATGATAAAGCTTTTTTCTATCGATTATTGCATTCATTTTCGAATAACTTTATCAGTCCATCATTAGATTATACCTTAAGAAAAGAAAAACTCAAATTCTTATGTAAGAAATACTTTAGAAACCAAATAACCTTGTCGTGCATAGTCTAGGATAGAAGAACAAATGATGAAAGGAGGAATAATATGTTTCAGCAAAGACCGATGCCTCCTATGAATACTAGAGGTTACTTCCCTCCACAAAACCAATTTCCAATGGGACGACAAGGTATACCAGGACCAAATATGGGTAGGGGTCCACATTTTGGTGCATCTATGACACAAAGAGGAGCAGGTGGCGGCGGGTTAAAAGGAATACTATCTCGCATTTTGCCGGGATCACAAGGTGCTGTTAGTAACCCTCAAGGCTTTATTGGAGGTGCAAATGCCGTCTCTAATGCAACAAGAGCAAGAGCTTCCGGAGGTATTCAAGGGCTTATGAACCCATCCAATATTTCGGGAATGCTTGGAAATGTTCAAAAAGTTCTTGGAATGGCCCAACAAGTAACCCCTATGGTTCAACAATATGGACCACTAGTAAAAAACTTGCCAGCTATGATTAAGATTTATCGTGAACTAAGCAGTAGTGATGATTCAAATTCAACCTCTGATGAAACCGAATCTGTATCTACTGAGGAATCTGTTGAAGCAAGTCAACAACTTAATACACAATCATCTAAAAAGCATTCGAAAAAACCAAAGGTTAAAGATGATATACAGGAAAATGATGAGCCTACTACCACCCGTAAAAAAAGAAAACCATCACCAAAGAGCTCACAGCCTAAAATGTATATCTAATATTCTTCTTTGTAATATTTCCTATTCTTCGTTATAATATTAAGAGATTATTAGAGGATAAAGCCGTTTTTTTACGGCTTTTTTGAATGGAAACAGGACAATCTTATCCTTTGCTCCTGTTCCTACCCGATCTCTTAAGGAGGCAGTTTAATGAACGTAATTAAAATCGCACCACGTGGCTATTGCTATGGTGTCGTAGATGCTATGGTTATTGCAAAGAACGCTGCTTTAGATAAATCACTTCCAAGGCCCATCTACATCTTAGGTATGATTGTTCATAATAAACATGTAACAGATGCATTTGAGGAAGATGGTATTATTACCCTTGATGGAAAAAACAGATTAGATATATTAGAGAAAGTAGATCAAGGAACAATTGTGTTTACAGCTCATGGTGTTTCTCCAGAAGTTAGACAAATTGCAAAAGAAAAAGGACTCGTTACAATAGATGCGACATGTCCTGATGTAACAAAAACACACGACCTTATTCGTGAAAAAGAAGCTCAAGGATATGATGTTATCTACATCGGCAAAAAAGGGCATCCAGAACCAGAAGGAGCTGTTGGTGTTGCTCCAAACATCGTACATCTTGTCGAATCATCAGAAGATGTAGAACAATTAAACATTCACAATGAGAAAGTTATTGTGACAAATCAAACGACAATGAGTCAGTGGGATGTTGCTGATATCATGGATAAAGTAAAAGAAAAATTCCCGCATGTAGAAATACACCGTGAGATTTGCTTAGCTACTCAAGTTCGTCAAGAAGCAGTGGCTGAACAAGCTAAAGATGCTGACTTAACAATTGTTGTAGGTGATCCTAAAAGTAATAACTCAAACCGTTTAGCACAAGTATCTGAAGATATTGCTGGAACAACAGCTTATCGGATCTCAGATTTAAGTGAACTTAAGCTTGACTGGCTTAAAGATGTTCAAACAGTTGCTGTGACAGCAGGTGCATCTACACCAACACCAATTACCAAAAAAGTCATTCAATTTTTAGAGAAATACAATCCAGAAGATGAATCTACTTGGAATTTAGATGATAAAGTGCCACTATCTAAAATATTACCAAAGATAAAAATAAAGAATTGACTAAAAAGCGTCTGAACTAAGTCCAGACGCTTTTTTATTGACTTTTATACAAACTTAAATGGATTTGTATCTACTTGTGATCCAAATATATTTACATCAAAACGATGTTCTTTACAAAGATTCCCGAGTTTTTTCGCTGTTCCTTCAATCATGACCTTTTCAACATGATGTCCGGGATCAATTACATTTAAATTTAGCATCAACGCATCTTGAGCAACGTGAAAATAAAGGTCACCTGTAATATATACATCTGCACCCTTCATTTTTGCCTGTTGAATATATTTGTTACCATCCCCACCCAAAACAGCTACTTTTTTCACCTTATCATCAGGGTTCCCTACCATTCTTACCCTTTCAACCCCTAGGCTATTTTTTACATGAACAGCAAATTCCTGAAGGCTTAATTCACTTTCAACATAACCTACTCGTCCTAATCCCATTATTTGCCCTTTTTGTTCTACTGGATAAATATCATAAGCTACTTCTTCATATGGATGAACTTTTAACATCGCTTGAATCACTTTTTTCTGTAAGGAGGCAGGGAAAACTGTTTCAACTTTTGATTCTTGCACATATTCAATTTTCCCTTTTTCACCTATATATGGATTCGCATTATCCAGAGGTAAGAAACTTCCTTCACCTTCAGTTGCAAAAGTGCAATAGCTATATTCTCCAATATGGCCAGCACCAGCTTCTCCAAGAGCAATTCGGAGATCTTTTTCATATGAAGATGGAATATATACGACAAGCTTCTTTAATTCATCCTCATATGTAGGGATCAATACTTCAACATCCTTCAGTTGCAATGCTTCTGCTAATAAATCGTTTACTCCACCATTTGCTACATCTAAATTAGTATGTGCAGCATACACCGCAATGTCATGTTTGATACACTTCTCGATCATCTTGCCATAGGCAGTATCAGTTATCATATTTTTCATCGGTCTAAAGATAGGTGGATGATGAGCAATTAGTAAGTCCACCTTTTTTTCTATTGCTTCATCGACAACTGATTCCACCACATCTAATGTAACCATCACATGCTCAATTTTCTTATTAAGTGTCCCAATTTGGAGTCCAATTTTATCTCCTTCTACAGCAAGAGACTTGGGAGAAAATTGTTCAAACAATTGAATAACTTCATAGCCATTTGGTATTTTTACCAATTTACAATACCTCCTCAATTAATTTTACTTGCTTTATTAATTCTTGATATTTTTCACTACTTTCAATTGTATGCCCAGCTTGTTCTAATTGTTTAATTATTGATTTTAAATGATTCAATTCACCTGTCCATTTTTTCATGAAAATGTCAGACCGTTTTGCAGCTAAAAAAGGTCCCAAAAGCAAACTCGCTTCATAAGAATGTGCTTGGTAAGGTTCTTTTGGATCTCCTTTTTCAGCAACAAGTACCTCGTATATTTTATGGTCCTCTTCAATAATTTCTTCAGCTATTAGCTTCCACCCATTATCAACTAACCACAGTCGGATAGATATTGCGTGAATATTAGGTTGTAATATTAAACGAGTAACATTAGTCAGTTTCCCAGATCCTTCTTCTAAAATTTTACTAATGAGAGTTCCGCCCATTCCTGCAATCGTAATACAATCAACTTGATCGTCATTTCGGAGAACGGATAAACCATCTCCCTTTCGTACAAATATTGATTCGGAAAGCTCACACTTTTTCACTTGACTTCTAGCTGACTCATACGGTCCATCTGTAATCTCACCAGCAATTGCACCACTAGCTCTGCCTTGTAAAATGGAATAGCAAGGTAAGTAAGCATGGTCCGAGCCTATATCTGCGAAAAAAGCTCCTTCAGGAATATAATCAGCAACTGTTTCAAGTCTTTTAGATAATTTTAATTCATTCATGATTTCACCACAATTTTCATTTTTTATGTATTTAGATTTTAAGCGATGTACCTATTCATCAAGTATAAAAAAAGTCCTTCACAGATGCAAAGGACTTCTTTCATATTATTTAATTTGTGACACCCATTCAGCCATTTCATCAAGCTTTTCGTCTGGAACAAGACCACCAGGCATAATTCCTCTACCTTGCTGAATTGTTGTTTTAATTTCTTCAACGCCTAATTTTCCACCAACACCCGTGAGTGCAGGACCAGCGCCACCCTCATAGTTTTCTCCATGACAGGAAATACAGTTTTGTTGGTAGATTTCTTCAGGTGTAGCGTTTGCAACATCTTCCGTTTTAGGCTCCTCTTCACCGCCACTTGCTAGCTCTTCATGATCGCCAATACCTTTAAATGATAAAAGGAACATAAGGCCGATTCCTAGAACAGCTATTAATAAAAAAGGAATAAGTGGATTGCGATTCATCATGTAAACCTCCCTTATGTAAATAGTAAACCTTTCCATTAATAGGATCTTCAATTACCTACCAATGTTTAGTAGAATTATCGCCCATATTCGAGCAGCTCTCGATAATTCTATCACTATTTTCTAATCATAAATTAACTCAGCTGCCCGTTACTGCTGGATAATCAACATAAGTACAAATGTTTTTAAACAACCTCTATTTTACTGTAATTTTCCACTAAGGAAAAGACCTATCTTTTAACATCTCCATGTTTTTCACACTTTAGACAAAAAACAGACAAGACTTTCGGGCATTAATCAAGAATCTGTTGACATTGTCAGAAACTGTTCATATAAAAATTGTTACCCCAAGAATTAGAAATGCGATTATACCTGTAATTAGTAAAAAATAAATTCGAAACATGCCACCTATTGCTACCCAAAGGATACAGTTTATAATAACTGTGAAGGCAGTCCAGAAGTGATTTCCTTCTGTTATATATTCAACAAATGACAATGAGACGATTAACAACTGAACAAATGTTATGACTAATGGTAATTGATAATGTCCTTTTCTAACTAAAAGGAAAGCGGTAACAACCATGGAAGCTAAAAGTAAAAAAACTGATGTAACTGTTTGCAAAACAAAAGACAATTCAGTAAAATAGGTGACAAGAGCACTAATTAAGAATAAAACAAAAACAACGCTAGTCCAAATAATATGCTTTCCATTCTTTTTAGTAGAATTGATAACAGTTTTCTCGTCGTGATGATTTCCTTCTGTATAAAGAGCAAGCAAAAAATCACAATATGTATCTGGAAGTAGCTTATTGCCTTTCCAGTATTGAATTTCTTTAATAATTATTTCCTTTTTTTCTGTATTCATAAAAGTTATCCTTATTTGTTCTTTCTTCTTTTGTAAAAAAAAAAGAAAAGTCTTGATAAAATACTATGTAAGCAGAAAAGACGGACATTCGTCCGCCCTATCTTACTCTAAGAAGTCTTTAAGACGTTTACTGCGGCTAGGATGACGTAATTTACGAAGTGCTTTTGCTTCAATTTGTCGAATACGCTCACGCGTAACTCCAAACACCTTACCTACTTCTTCAAGTGTTCTTGTTCGTCCATCATCAAGCCCAAAACGTAAACGCAGTACGTTTTCTTCACGGTCTGTCAATGTATCAAGTACATCTTCGAGCTGTTCTTTTAATAGCTCATATGCAGCATGCTCAGAAGGTGAAGTCGCATCCTGATCCTCAATAAAATCACCTAAATGAGAGTCGTCTTCTTCACCGATCGGAGTTTCCAATGAAACTGGCTCTTGAGCAATTTTAAGAATTTCTCTAACCTTATCAGGTGTAAGCTCCATATCTTCTCCAATTTCCTCAGGAGTTGGTTCTCTTCCTAAATCCTGAAGTAATTGACGCTGAACTCTTATAAGCTTATTTATCGTCTCAACCATATGAACAGGAATACGAATTGTACGAGCCTGGTCAGCAATAGCACGTGTTATCGCTTGACGAATCCACCATGTCGCATACGTACTAAATTTATATCCTTTTTCATAATCAAATTTTTCAACAGCTTTCATTAATCCCATATTACCTTCTTGAATTAAATCAAGAAAAAGCATTCCACGTCCAACATAGCGTTTAGCGATACTAACTACTAGACGCAGGTTGGCTTCTGCTAGTCGGCGTTTAGCTTCTTCATCGCCTTCTTCTATACGTTTAGCTAGCTTAATTTCTTCGTTAGCTGATAAAAGATCAACTCGACCAATTTCTTTTAAGTACATTCTAACAGGGTCATTAATTTTAACTCCTGGAGGTACACTCAAATCATTTAAATCAAATTCTTCTTCTTTCGCAAGATCTTGAATATTAGGATCAGCCTCTGCATCTTCACCAGCTTCACCAATTAATTCTACACCTTGTTCACCAAGAAATTCATAATACTCATCCATTTGGTCTGATTCAATTTCAAAGTTTGACATACGTTCAGCAATCTCCTCATATGTCAATACTCCTCGTTTTTTCCCGATTTCAGTTAACTGTTCTTTCACCTGTTCAAAGGTTACTTCAGTATCGTGGGTTTGTTTATCAGCCATAGGATCCCCTCCTTCCAAACTTACCATCGTAAGATAAGCTATCGGATTACTGTTTAGCAAGCATTCACATTTACGATGTGCCCTTTTTAATTCTCATGCTAAAAATAATCGTCTACTATCACTAGCTTACTTATCATGATTTAAGAGCTTGTTTTAATTGAATAATTTCCATTGCTATTTGGGCTGCTTCTTTGTATTGCTTGTTCCTTTCAGCCTCAATTTTTTCTACTTCTTTTTCTTTTATCATTAACATTTTTTGATGATTCAACACCTGTTTTATATAATCTGAGAGCTCCTGTTCACTTACCTCAGAGTTAAGGGTAATCATCGCAATGTTGGAAACAATATGTTGCAATTCAGGACTAGGTAACTTCGATAGAAATGAGCTAACATTTTCTTCATTTCCTTCTTCGTAAAAAGCGTATAAATAAGTAACAATTGCTTTATGTTCTTCGATATTAAATTGAAGTCCCAGTCGTTCCAGAACCTTTTCTGCCATTTCTTTACTTCTTAGCATATGTCCGATTAACAATCTCTCAGCGGTGTGAAACGCCGGTAATAGTCGCTTAGATTGTATCGGCTTTCTTTTTGGCTGTTCCACAATATTCTTTTGCTGTTGTGGAGCTCTTTGACTGTTTACCTGCTGTTCTTTTTGCAGAATCTGTTGCTTTAAAACATCCATCGATAAGTCAAATTCTGATGATAGTTGTTTTAGATAGATTTCCTTTTCAACGGCATTTTCTAATTGCGCTAGTTCACCAATGACATTTTCAATATACTGAAGTCTTTCACCTTCATTTTGAAGATTCTTTCCTCTTCTATAGTAGGACATTTTAAATGTCATGATTGGAACACTGGCCCCTATTACATCATGCTTGAATTTTTCAGATCCAAACTTATTAATGTAGTCATCAGGGTCTAATCCATCTGGAATCATCGCAACTTTTAGCTTACACCCAACATCTTTAAGGATTTTTGCCGCTCTATTTGTTGCTTCAATTCCGGCTGAGTCAGAGTCATAACAAATAATTACCTCAGAAACATTTCTTCGAATGATCTTAGCTTGATCTTCGGTTATAGATGTCCCCATTGTAGCAATTGCCTGCTCAACCCCTGCCCTTGTTGAAGAAATAACATCAGCAAACCCTTCATATAGTACAACTTGCTGATTTTTTCGTATATGTACTCTAGCACGGTGAAAATTATAAAGCAATTTACTTTTATTAAAAATTTTCGTCTCAGGACTATTGAGATATTTTGGTTTATCCAGACCAAGTACGCGTCCTGAAAAAGCAATCGTATTTCCATGATGATCCATGATAGGAAACATAATTCGATTTCTAAACCGATCAAAAAATTCTTCGTTCGAGTTACTTTTTTTTATTAATAACCCTGCTTCCTCCATCAAGGATAATGTAAATCCCCGCTTTTCTAAAAACTTTTTAACAAAATCCCAGGAATCTAAAGAATAACCAATTTCAAAGGTATCTATAATCTCTTTAGTAAATCCTCTGCTTAACAAATAGTCTAATGCCTGCTGACCTTCCTTTGTGTTCACAAGTAAATGATGATAGAATTTTTTTAATAGCTCATGAGCTTCGATCATCTTCTCGGTGTCTTTAGAAACATGAGGCCCTGGCCCCTGGTCCTGTGAAGGTTGTATCGGTAAATCAATATTAGCTTTGTCAGCGAGATGTTGTGCTGCTTCAACAAAGGAATAGCCTTCGTGCTGCATTAGAAAAGAAAAAACATTACCACCAGCACCACATCCGAAGCAATGAAAGATCTGTTTGTCTGCTGAAACTGAGAACGAAGGAGATTTTTCTCCATGAAATGGACATAGCCCAAAATAGTTACGCCCTTGTTTCTTCAATTGAACATATTCACTTATTACATCAACAATGTCAGAAGTTCTTTGTATTTTTTCGATCATTTCTTCGGGAATTCGATTACCCATACTACCAACCCCGTACTACAGATATTCGATATTTATTTAAGATCTCCTGCATGTTTCGACAAAATCTTTTCAAATGTTGTGATAAAATATAAAATATCATTTTCTGTAAATTTTTTCGGCCCCTTTGTATATTTACCACTGCGTCTTTCTTTAGCAGATAAATAACGAAACTGAAGTGCTGTATCAATATTTTCTTCCGTATATTGCTTTCCCCGGGGTGTGATACAAATAACATCCTTTCGGATTAATAGGCCTGCTAACCCAATGTCTTGTGAGATCACAATATCACCTTTGCTGACATGGTTCACTATGTATAAATCAGCTTCTTCTTTACCCGTATCAACAAACACCCATTGACCACCATACGTTTTATCTGAAGTATGGTTATAGGAGGCAACAAACACAACATCCAGTTTGTATTTGTCGGCTATTAGCATGATCTCTTTCTTTACAGGACAAGCATCAGCATCGACAAATATCTTCATCGCTTTTTCGTCATATTTCTCTATTCTACATCACTCCGAAATATCCTTCTACTTAACACACTTTTGTATTGAATACTATTCGTGAGAAAGACCTTAAATTCCTTTTTGTCGAAAATTATTTCATTTGTTCTCTTGACAGTTTACAAATAATAGTTTATTCCCATATGTCAAGTTCTAAACCTAAAAAAAAGATTTTTATCACAATTTTTTATTATAATACAAGTGTTTCTAAATTTCTATTATTTTTATCAAATAAAAATGCATTAATTTACAAAGAGAAAAGGATGACCTACAAATCACCTTTGTTTAGCCATCCTTCCAAACTCATCCATTTTGGTTATTCATAAAGTTAGCGATAATATTAGCGGTTTCCTCTACTGCTTTGTTTGAAACATCCACTACTTGACAACCGATTTTGCCCACAACCTTATCAAAATAGTTAAGTTCTTCTTTAATACGATCAATGTTTGCATAAAAAGCTTCATCATTTAGGCCAAGAGATTTAAGTCGCTCTTTTCTAATGTTATTTAACTTCTCAGGCATAATCCGGAGCCCAATGCATTTATGTGGTGATACTTTGTACAACTCTTCTGGAGGCTCAACCTCCGGGACAATTGGTACATTTGCCACCTTGAACCGCTTATGTGCTAAGTATTGAGATAAAGGTGTCTTAGATGTTCTCGATACACCTATTAACACGATATCTGCTTTTAAGATTCCTCTTGGATCTCTGCCATCATCATATTTTACTGCAAATTCAATTGCTTCTACCTTTTTAAAATAGTCATCATCTAATTTACGAACCCGTCCAGGCTCATATTTAGCTGCCGTTCCATATAATGCTTCCATTTTATCAATCAATGGACCAATAATATCGTAATATACAACACCTTTTTTATCTGCTTCCTCAATGAGATAATCTCTCAACTCAGGAACGACGAGAGTGAAGCATACAATAGCATTATCCTCTTTAGCTAGAGACAAAACCTCCAAAATGGTTCCCTTATCTTCAACATAAGGAATACGCTTTATTTTAGTATTTGCGGAAATCCCATTAAATTGACTTGCTGCTGCTTTTACAACTAGCTCAGCTGTTTCGCCAACTGAATCGGATACAACGTACATCAACTTATAGTTCATTTTTTTCCCCACTTCTCATACTATATTTAATCGTTTAGAAAGCTAACCAAAATTTTCGTCATATTTGTTTTAGTAATTCTTCCAATTACTTCATAACCTTTGGCTGTATCCTTAACAACAGGTAATGCATCTATTTGTTTATCAATTAACACTTGTGCAACATCTATAATGAAATCATCAGGTTTACATACCGTTATATTGGGCATTCTTGTCATGATAATATTTACTGGAATAGAAGTAAGTTCCTGCTTGCCAATACTCGTCCGTAAAAGGTCCTTACGCGATAGTACACCAACTAAATAAGACTGCTCATCAACAACGAAAAGTGTACCTACATCCTCTAAAAACATCATACAGATTGCATCGTAAACTGACACATTGGTGCTGACGACTATTGGAATTGACTGATAGTCCCTTACTTGAAGCTTTCTAAGTTCTTCTGTTAACAAATGAGTATTTGTTTTTCCTGTAAAATAATAACCTACTCTTGGTCTCGCCTCTAAGTAACCGGACATTGTTAATATGGCCAAGTCGGGACGAAGTGTCGCCCTTGTTAAATTTAATTGATCAGCAATCTGTTCACCAGTAATTGGTCCATTTTCCTTAACAATTTCAACGATTTGCTCCTGCCTTTTATTCAGTTCTATGTTCCTCACCGCCTTGCATATTCATTTTTTATAAGAAATTATATTTCTAATGATAATTAATTTATCGTTACTAAAATAATGGATAAAGCATGGTCTGTTGATTTTACAGAGCCTAAATTAATTATATACTTTACACACATTTTGAAAAGGAATATGTTTTAAGTTTTCTTTCTATAGAAAAAGGGCTGACGTCATGTCAGTCCCTATTCATACTGAATTTCAACTCTTACTTCACCAAAATAACATTCATTTTTGCAAATGATTCTATTAGTTGCGATAATTTCACCATCTGTGCCAATCGATTTTGTTTTATAGCTTCATTATCTGACATAACCATAGTATGATCAAAATATTCGTTGATCATTGGCTTTAATGATGCAAGTGCTTGATACACTTCCTCTTCATTGTTTAAAGAGTCCATTTTCTGAGCTGTTTCAATATAAGCATTATATAATGCTGTTTCATAATCACTTTCAAACAGTTCACTATTAATGTCACTTTCTGTACCTTTTTTCGCTATGTTCATAACACGAGCAAGTGCCTCAATCGTTTCTTTGAAATCTGAATGAGATGAAGCGGATTGAAGTACTTTGGCGCGAGCTACTAATGAATTTACTTCAAGCAATGAAGACTCCAACACAGCATCATTTAAATCATAGCGGATGTTTTCTTCAGCTAAACGATATTTTAATCTCAATTTAAAGAACGAAACTAACTCCTCAGCTGCCTCGATTGATTTTTTAATTTGATATTGACTTAACGATAGCTCAAACAATTCTGGTAAGGAAATTGTCCACCCTTTAGATAACAAAATCTGAAGGATTCCACTGGCCTGTCTTCTAAGAGCATAAGGGTCCTGTGATCCCGTTGGAATTTTGCCAATCGCGAAGAAACCTACGATTGTGTCTAATTTATCAGCAAGTGCTACTATAGCACCTACATTAGAGCCCGGTGCATCATCTTCGGCATGTCGCGGCATATAGTGCTCATTTATTGCAACTGCTACTTCTTCTTTTTCACCACTTAGACGAGCATATTTTTCCCCAATTTTCCCTTGAAGTTCAGGGAATTCATAAACCATATTTGTTACTAAATCAAATTTGCAAATGGATGCTGCTCGTTCAACATGCTTCTTTTCGTCAGTTTGTAATTGGAATCTATCTGCTAATTGTGTAGACAGATTCACAATGCGGTTAACCTTTTCTCCGAGAGTTCCTAACTCTTCATGGAATACGATTTTGTCCAGCTTCCTAACCGCATCCTCAATCTTTAGCTTTTGATCTTCTTGATAGAAGAAGTTTGCATCAGATAATCTCGCACGTAATACCTTTTCATTCCCTCTTGCTACATTTTCTAAATGGTTCTGATCTCCATTCCTTACTGTAACAAAGAATGGCTGTAATTGTCCGTCATTATTTCTAACAGGGAAATAACGTTGATGTTCCTTCATCGTTGTTACTAGCACTTCATCTGGTAATGATAAGTACTCTTGTTCAAATTTACCATAAAGTGCTGTTGGATATTCAACGAGATTGTTAACTTCTTCTAAAAGATCTTCATCTACAGGGATTACCCAGTTTTTCTCGTTTTCGAGATCAACCAATTGCTGACTAATTGCGTCTTTTCGTTTGACAGGATCAGCAATTACAAATTGTTCTAGTAGGGCTGCTTCATATAACGAAGGAGAGACAATCTCTACTTTACTTCCTAGAAAACGATGTCCATATGTAAATGAATCTGTTTTTGCACCAGCAATTTCAAATGGAATCACTTCCTGACCAAAAAGTGCCACTAACCACTTTATAGGACGGATATATCGTAGTTCCTGATTGCCCCAACGCATATTCTTAGGAAAAGTAAGTCCTGTAATTAAATCGCGAGTTTCTGTTAATAAATCTTTTGCTTCTTGGCCTTGAACGAATTTTTGGACGTGAACATATTCAATTCCATTGATTTCTTTAAAATAAATATCGTCAACAGATGCACCTTGTCCTTTTGTAAAACCAATTGCTGCTTTTGACCAGTTTCCGTCTTCATCAAGGGCAATTTTCTTTGCAGGTCCTTTTGCTTCTTCCTCAATATCCGGTTGTTTCTCTGCAACTTCCTTTACTAGAACTGCTAATCTTCTTGGAGTTGAATACGTTTTTACTTCTCCATGTGATAATTGTTTTTCTTCCAGCCATTTTGTTACCTTTTCAGCAAATTGGTTCATCGCTGGAGTTACATAATGTGCTGGGACTTCTTCTAAGCCAATTTCCAGTAATAAGTCTTTTTTACTCATTTTCTTTTCCTCCTTCCTGTAACATTGGGAAACCTAATTTTTCACGCTCATCATAAAATGTTTTCGCAACTTTTCTAGCTAAATTTCGAACACGCCCAATATAGCCTGTTCTCTCTGTAACTGAGATTGCTCCTTTAGCATCAAGAAGGTTAAAAGTATGTGAACATTTTAATACATAATCATATGCAGGATGTACAAGCCCTTCGTCCATTTGTCTCATAGCCTCTTTTTCATATGTCGAGAACAATTCAAATAACATATCAGTATCAGATGTTTCAAATGTATACTTTGAATGTTCATACTCTGGCATTAGGAAAATATCCCGTATAGTATATCCGTCAGTCCATTCCAAATCAAAAACATTTTCTTTATCCTGAATATATGACGCAAGTCTTTCAATACCATACGTTATCTCAGCTGATACCGGCTTACATTCTAAGCCGCCAACTTGTTGGAAATATGTAAACTGTGTTATTTCCATACCATCAAGCCATACTTCCCAACCAAGACCCGCACATCCTAACGATGGATTTTCCCAGTTATCTTCAACAAATCGAATATCATGCTCTAAAGGATTTATTCCCAGGGCACGTAAAGAATCTAAATATAACTCTTGAATATTGTCTGGTGAAGGCTTCATAATGACCTGAAATTGATGATGCTGATATAGTCGGTTAGGGTTTTCTCCATAACGTCCATCAGCCGGCCTTCTAGATGGTTCTACATATGCAACTTTCCATGGCTCCGGCCCTATACTTTTTAAAAAAGTATACGGACTCATCGTTCCTGCACCTTTCTCTGTATCATACGCCTGCATAAGCACACACCCTTGATCAGACCAGTGCTTTTGTAGAGTTAAAATCATGTTTTGAATATTCATATTCATATACCTCCGTGAATAATATAGAATGCTCTGACAAGAGACAATATAAAAAGCTCTCATCCCTATGTCAGATCATTGACATAGGGACGAGAGCTAACCCGCGGTTCCACCCTAATTGCTTATATGTATAAGCCACTTTAGAAAAATTTGCTCCGGAATGCCTTTCCTTACGGTTCAATCCTTAGCTTTCACCATCCTAAGGTCGCTTTCATCTTTTAGTCCTTCGTAAGTACTTCTTTCCATCTACACAACAATGTTAAATTATAATTGCATCTTAATCGAATTTTTAATAGATGTCAATATCCTTCACTTAAGCTTTCCTTTTATTGAATCTAATTGATCAAGAAATCTTTTAGATTTAATTGTTAAACCGGAATACTCATGATAATATGCATCGATGACCAACTTAAGTTCATTTTTTGTTTCTTGCTTTACGGATATATTTCCGAGCCTATTTAAGTCAAAATAAAAGAAAAGTCGAAGAAGCTTTACTGTTGTTGGGGCTATTTGTAAACGGTAAGGGTCAATTTCAAAGCATCTGTGGCACAAAAATCCACCTTCTCTGATTGAAAAATGAAAGGTTCCATCCTTTTGACCACAATTTGTACAACAATCCAGTTGAGGGTGAAGACCTAATACTGGCAGTATTTTCATTTCAAAGATATGAAGTAAAATATCAGGATCAACTTCCTCATCTAAATATGTAAAAGTTTGCAGTAATAACTCAAATAGAAAAGGGTTTCTTTCATGATTTTCTGTACTTTTATCAAGCAGCTCTGCGATATATGAAGCATATGCTGTCAAGAAAATATCTTCTCTAATACTTCTTAATGAGTGTATGGTCTCTCCTTGCTGGAGGCTTCCTAATCCACTCGATTTTTGAAATAAAAAGGTTCCATACGTAAAAAGTTGGGTGATAGACGTAAAGCGACTATTTGGTTTCTTTGCGCCCCTTGCCATAACCCCAACTTTTCCCAGTTCTCTTGTATATAGTGTTATAATCTTGTTTGTTTCACCGTAATCAGTTGATCGGATCACAATTCCTTCACATTTTTGTAGCAAAATATCCCTCACCTTTCAAAGGTTCAGGCAAGATCAGGAAATTGGAAAATCTAGTTCAGCTAGTTCATCCTCTTGGGAATCGGGTCCTTCATCAGTCTCCTTTTCTAGTTCTTTAAAAAGAAGATACGTATCAATGCTACCTGTTTGCGAAAAAACCTTCCAGGTAAAATCCAACATATAAACCCCACCTTTCAGTTGTTAAGACTAGCAAGCATCAATCCAATTTCTTTACAGTTATCTTGACCTTTTTTTCTACTTTTCATGTTAAACAATTTTTGCTAATAGATACGATGAATATGATCTATTTTTAATATTCATCTTCTCTAAATCCGTAGTCTCTCAGCTGAGAAGCTTTGTTCCGCCAATCCTTTTGAACTTTCACCCACAGTTCCAAAAACACTTTTGATCCCAACAGTGCTTCAATATCTACTCGGGCTCTTTTTCCAACTTCTTTAAGCATACTTCCTTGTTTCCCAATGACAATGCCTTTTTGTGAGTCACGTTCAACAATGATAGTTGCTCCAACATATATGGCAGCATTATTTTCCCTGCGTTCGAGTGTATCCATGACAACAGCGACAGAGTGTGGAATTTCCTCTCGTGTTAAATGCAGCACTTTCTCCCGAATCAATTCTGTAATAATAAAACGCTCTGGATGATCTGTTACTTGATCCTCAGGGTAGTATTGTGGCCCTTCCGGTAAAACTCCCTCAATCTGAATTAATAATGTTTCAACATTATTTCCTTGAAGAGCAGAGATAGGGATGATTTCTTTAAACGGATAAAGCTCTTTATATTGTTCAATCAAAGGTAATAGTTTATCTGGATGAATTTGATCAATTTTATTAATAATTAAAAATACTGGTGTATTGGTTTGTTTTAGCCTTTCAATGATAAATTCATCTCCACGGCCATATCCTTCTTCAGCATTGATCATAAATAAAACTAAATCAACTTCTTTTAATGTATTTTGTGCTACTTTCATCATAAAATCGCCAAGCTTGTGTTTCGGTTTATGAATTCCTGGTGTGTCGATGAAAATAGTTTGAGAATGATTTGTTGTATAAACTCCTTGTATCTTGTTACGAGTTGTTTGCGGCTTATCGCTCATGATTGCAATTTTTTGTCCGATTACTCGATTGATGAATGTTGATTTTCCTACATTAGGTCTTCCTATTATTGATACAAATCCTGATTTGTATGATTGATTATGATTCATGTAAATCCTCCGCTGAAAATGCTCCCGGTAGTAATTCTTGTACTGTAATTTCTGTAATATCACCATGGAGGTTTGTTAATATAATTTTCATATCTTTTGGGCAAAGCTCTGAGATAACTTGACGGCATGCACCACATGGAGATACCGGACGATCTGTGTCTGCTACCACAGCCATAGCAGAATAAACCTTATCACCTTCTGAATATGCTTTAAAGATAGCTGTTCTTTCCGCACAGTTGCACATGCTATATGCTGCATTTTCAATATTGCATCCCTTATATACTTTGCCATCTTGAGTTAATAAAGCCGCACCTACTTTAAATTTTGAGTAGGGAGTATAAGCCATTTCCCTTGCTGCTTTTGCTTCATTGATGAGTTGTTCAGTTTTCACTAAAATTCTTCCTTTCTTTGCTGGCTAATGACTTTACTCTTCTTTATTTTACCTAATTTTCATAGTAATTTCACGCCTAATTCTGCTTTTGTAATTTAATTGTAAGAATTTTCGAAAATCATTTGCAATACACTAAAAATGATGTTTATGCTTCTTACAAGTTACTTGCATAATCCTTATTTTTATGGAGCAAAAAGGTGATTCATTATCATAACGATTCCAATTATAACGGAAAGTACCGCGTAAACCAAAACAGCACCTGCTGCTGCATCCTTTGCTGCTTTTGCTAAAGGATGCTTTTCACTCGTTATCATATCCACTACATGCTCAATAGCTGTATTAATAAGTTCAAGTGCCAGCATGCCACCAATTAAAAATAGGACAATGATCCATTCTAAAATTGAAAAACGCAATAAAAAACCGATAAAAAACATTAAAACTGATATCACAACATGTATTTGAAAGTTTCGTTCTGATTTAAACGTTAAGACAATTCCATTCCAGGCATATTGAAAACTTTTATAAAAACGGGTCCACTCAGAATTCTTCTGATCTTTTGAGTCCATATTGATTTAAAATTTCCTTTTGTTTTGTAAACATCACTTTTTCATCTGAATCTGTCATATGATCATATCCTAGTAAATGTAATAGACCATGAACTGATAAAAAGCCTAACTCTCTCATAAATGAATGTCCATATTCTTCAGCCTGTTCCCTCGCTCTAGGAATTGAAATGATGATATCTCCAAGAATTCGAGGCTGAACTGCACCTATTATCTCTATTTCTCCCTCACCCATTTCTTCAAGAGCAAAGGAAATAACATCTGTCGGCTGATCTTTATCTCGATATTCTTTGTTTACTTGTTGTATACGTTCATTTGTTACAAATGTGACTGACAGTTCTGCTCCTTCAGTAACTTCTTCCACATCAGCAGTAAATTGAAGCAGTTCTTCAACTGTCTTTATTTGTTCATCTGTTAATTCATTTGTTTCATCATGACTATCAATTGAAAGTCTCATTACTTCACCTTCTGTTTTTTAGTTAATTCGGGATACTCAATTCGCGAATGGAAAATCCCTTTTAATGATTCGCAAAATGATTTTGCAATAATGTCTAATTCTTTTAATGTTATATCACATTCATCTAATTGATGGTCTTGTAATCGATCAGAAATAATGGATTTTACTAACTTTTCAATTTTCTCCGGTGTAGGATTTGCCATAGACCGGACTGCAGCTTCGACACTGTCTGCTATTGAAATAATCGCAATTTCTTTTGTTTGAGGCTTTGGTCCCGGATAACGGAATTCTTCTTCATATATTGAATCATTTGATTGCTTAGCTTGATGATAAAAATATTTTAAAAGTGTTGTCCCATGATGTTGCTCGGCTATGTCGATAAACTCCTTCGGCATTTTATGTTTTTTTAACATGTCTACCCCATCGGTTACATGAGCAATAATAATATTTTTACTTAGTTGTGCCGATAACTTGTTATGCGGATTCTCAATATTCATTTGATTTTCTATAAAATACTGAGGTCTTTTTGTTTTTCCTATATCATGATAGTATGCCCCAACCCTTGCAAGTAAGCCATTTGCTCCGATTGCTTCACATGCTGATTCTGATAAATTTGCGACCATTACACTATGGTGATATGTACCAGGTGTTTCCGTTAAGATTTTTCTAAGTAATGGATGATTCGGATTTGATAACTCAATTAATTTCATTGTTGATAATATGCCAAACCCTGTTTCAAAGAATGGCATAAATCCTATTGTTAATACTGAAGACACAAGTCCTGATACACATGCCATGATAAAATAAGAGCTAATTTCAACGTTTGAATAGCCTCCGTTTCTAATCAGCATGATGGCTGTTAAAGCAAGAATATTGATTCCGGCAACAAATAAACCTGCCTGGAGAATCTTTGAACGAAGATTGTGTTCTCCTAAAAACAATACAGCTGCTAAGCATCCAAAGAGATAGTATATTCCTATAGAGAAATTAAAGCTCCCTGTTACTCCTTCATTAAATATAACACTACCACAAACTGCAAAGATCATACTTGTCCATATAGCAAGCCGCTCATTTAACAATAATTTAACCAACATAACACCCATGGCAACCGGAACAATATATCCTATATGGGTATAATCGATTTTCTGAAACAAGCTAATGATTTTCATTAAAAGAATTGTAATGGCGAATATTAAACAATATAATAACAAAAAATTATTCTTTTTAGAAATCGGACTATCTTTCTTCTCAAAGAAATACACAACACCTGATATAATCAATAGTACAAATATCCCTAGTCCTAAAAATGGTTTCATTGATTGTTGATCATCAAGAAGCCCTACCAGACCTAACTTTCTGTATATTTCCCGATTAATGAGTTCATTTTCTTCTACAAGAATTTGCCCTTGTTTAATTTGAGCTTCCTTCACTTCATCACTTGCTGATTGCCGCAGCTCTTCAGTCGCTTCCAAATCAAATACATAATTGGGAGTAATTGCAAAACGAGCTAAAAATGTAGCAGATTCATTTATCTCTGTTCGCATTGACGTGTATTGTAACTCTTCCTCCACCTGTTTCTTCGCTTCCGTCAATTGCACAATCGGAATTTCCTTGCTCATAATATTATTTACAGCCGTGACAACCGCATCTTTTGCCAAAACAACTTCAGCATCATCTGTTGTTTCAAGTAACGGAAGAAATGTTTCACCAGGAATTTTACTATTTATTGATGCTGTTAATTTTTCTTGTACTTCTTCAACTTGTTTCTCCATAGTCATTTTTGTAGAATCCTGAGTTCCCGCTACCTCTTTTCTCACTTCAATGACTGTGTCAAAGATGGAAGAAATTAAGTCTACCTGCTTTTCGGAT
The DNA here is from genome assembly GCF_903166545.1 of Metabacillus schmidteae. NCBI lineage: Bacteria > Bacillati > Bacillota > Bacilli > Caryophanales > Bacillaceae > Metabacillus > Metabacillus schmidteae. Next base: position 3,940,668 of record NZ_CAESCH010000001.1, read on the forward strand.
ATTTCTTTTTTTAACACATATTGATCCTCAACAGAGTCGTAGGCCTCTTGACGCTTTCGCTCTGTTTCAACCTTATCCTCAACAGTTGTTGGAGCATATATTGTTTCTTCAGAAACAGTAAAAAGTTCAATATCAAGCGTCTCAGGCTTTACATTACTATATAAAGCAACAAACAAAACGATGGCTAAAATCGCATATAATAAAACATGTAAAAAACGGTAGTCTTTAAATTTTTCTAGTATTTTATTTGTTTTTTTCACTTCTTTTGAGTTAGAATTTTTCTTTTTCAATTTTGCACCACCCTCTAACCACCTTTTAATAAGGCTTTTTTACTGTTCTTCCTCCATTATTCAATTTTATCGAAAAATGTTCAACTGTTAAGACAAAATATGACAAAAAAAGCATCATCCTGCAAACACTTTCATTTTTATTCTCCAAACATGTAAATACGAAATTTTCTTCCTTTTTACCTATATTAGTTAAAAAGAAAGTGACCCGTATTAAGTTTATCGGGTCACGATCCTTCTTTTGAAATTTCATAAGCAGTGATAATTTTAGCTACAAGTGGATGTCTAACAACATCGGATTGTTCTAGATGTATAAAAGACAAACCACTTACATTTGTAAGAATGTCTTTTGCAACAGCCAAACCGGATTTTACTCCTTTTGGCAGATCTACCTGTGTGATATCCCCTGTTATGACCATTTTAGAACCAAATCCCAATCGTGTTAAAAACATTTTCATTTGCGCTGGCGTTGTATTTTGGGCTTCATCCAAAATAACAAATGCATCATCAAGAGTTCTTCCCCTCATATACGCCAATGGGGCAATTTCAATCGTCCCACGTTCGATTAAACGTTGAGTATGTTCCATCCCTAACACATCATGCAGTGCATCATATAACGGTCTTAAATATGGATCCACTTTTTCTTTCAAATCACCTGGTAAAAACCCAAGGCTCTCACCTGCTTCCACTGCAGGTCGTGTTAAAATAATTCGTTTAACAGATCCAAGCTTTAAGGCATTCACTGCCATCACAACAGCCAAGTAAGTTTTCCCTGTCCCGGCAGGACCAATCCCAAAAACAAGATCCTTATTTTGAATAGCCGAAATATAGTGGCGCTGCCCCAATGTTTTAACTCGAATGGATTTACCTTTAGCCGTTTTAGCAATTTCCTGCATATAGAGGTTCTCTAATTGATCTAGCTTTTTTTCCTTTGCCATGTTAATGGCATAAAGAACATCACGTTCGCTAATGGTTATTCCTTTTCGAATAATGAGGAGCAATGATTTTAATAATTCATCTACAAGTTGTACATGTTCAGCATTACCTGAAACATATACAGCTTCTCCTCTTGTTACAATTGATACATTTAGTCCTTCTTCAATTCTTTTTAAATGAAGATCATGGTTTCCAAAAAGCACTATTGCTTCATTTGGATTTTCTACTTGCTGATTCATTGTCACTAATTCTTCTGGCATTCTTTAATCTCCCTGAACAATTGGTGTGGTTTTAACTATATTTTCAATTGCTTGATATAGTACCGTTAACCTAACTTTACCATTCTCATTCGTTTGGTGCAAAACTTTTTCTCCAATTACCTTTTCTTTATCATCTAAATTATGTTCTACATCTAGTCTTCCACGATCTAATGCAGCTTCTTTTGCTTGTTTGACTGTATATTTCCTCGTGATTTCTTCTTTTTCGAGAAATGTTTCATTTACATATGCTATTGGCAATGTAAAATTCAAGAATTTTAAATAATAAACATCATCTTCCACTTCATACGTTTTATACGTGTTTTTTCCAAAGCCCCAGATTGGTATCCTAAAGGAACCAAATTGTATAAAATGCTTATCTTTAGTATCCCCAGTTAATACATGAAAAGTCGTATTTAAAGGAATTGTTATTGTTGATTTATACCAGGTCTCCCCAAAAATTTCAGCTTTTGCAGCAACTTTCTTTTGTTCCTCTTCTTTCCCTATCAATCCTGATACTAAAACTTGTCCTTTTGTCACATGTTCATGCAAAGTCGTTAAAGGTTGACCTTGCTCGACAAACATTTTTTTTATAACCGCTTCTTTTTCAGCTACAATATGTCTCGGACCTACTAGTTCTTCTTCTTCAGGTTGATTTTTTTCTACAACTTTTAAATGATAGGTTGTTCCCATCAATTCAACTCCAACCCATGTAATTTGCTGAATATTATCAGTTAGTGATTTTTGAATGTCATCCGGATTCTTAACGGAGAATTGAAATTTTCCTGTTTTCACTCCTATATTTGATAACTCTTTTTTGATAATGTGTTCTGTTTCCGGTGATGCACCCTCAATCTTGATCCCCCAAATCATATTCGATAATACGAAAATAACAACTAAAAAAGCGAGTAACCCGAGTACAAATCCACTGTTTTTCCAAGATCTTCTCACTAAGAAGGGAAAACCCACTCGTTTTTCAAATCGACATTTACAATCATTTTTTCTCGCGACTATTCGGAGGGCATGTACATCTTGAAGGCGAATATAAAAGCTTAACCCGTTGTCTTTACTGCGTTTTACATTCCATACAACGACATTCTCTCTCATACAATCATTTAAAAACCTTTCTGTTCCTCGTCCTGCAATAGTAACTTTTACAATACCATATAAATAACTAGTCCATTGATTTTTCATCCTTCTCCCCCTTGTAAACCACATTGCACTTATCTATTCTTTTTGTCTGCTGTGTTTCTTTTAGATGACTCACAGCAGACACCAGAGATCATGCACTAAAACCCTTTTGTGTATATTTCTTTTCATACATTTCTTAACAAAGATGCCTATGTTTCATCGAGATATAAAACTTGAACGATTTTTCCTTCTAATAAAATTTCTTCCGGTAGGATCGTCTTTATGACAAAGGCCTCACCTTTAATTAATAACTGCCCTTGTTTTAGTAATAGGCGAAGCTCAGTATCAGTAAATTTTAGGAGTCCACGATGATTTTCTATGTAAATATGAAGCTGTCCAACCATCGTAATTCTAGGAAGATCCATCATGACATCCGGCGGTAGTTCGATTGTATTTGTGATCCATCGTGTAAGTTGCTGGCGCCATTTTTTTGCCATAAAAAAAGACCCCCTTTCATCTCATATGTATGAGAGAAAATGGCGTCTTATAACAGGATTATTTGAATAGTTATGAATGTCTTCCCGATTTTGTGTAATGTGGATTTTTCGCACGCGGAGGACCTAATACTTCACTCCATATAACACCTTGTGCGGCCTTGTTTCGATCAATAACAAGATGAGATTGCCGAACGTTTCTGTTAACTGAAATTGGGCGTTCTTCCTTCACTACAGGCTTTTGTTTAGGTTGTTCTTTCATAACCTTTACGTCTATCCCACGCTCTCCAGAACGCTGCTTCATCTTTTCATAAGCCTCTTGTACGGTTTGAAGAGGGGGTCTTCTGTCTTCTTTTCTTTGCTTAGTTTCCACGGTAGTCATGACAGGCTTAGGTACTGGTCTTGGGTTTGATCTTGAGCTCTTCCTTGGTTCAGGTCGGTTTTCAGGCTTATTTGGAGCTTTAGATTTGTTTTCCTCTTCTTTATTTTTGTTTGTAAAAAGCCTTGAAAACACCCATACAAGAAATGCCCAAACGATAGGATTGGAGAAGATCTCCATTATATCCATGTTTTCTCCCTCCTTTGTGAGGAAAAGGAATGAAGAATATCATTCATTCCCTTATCATTTACAAATCTTAATATTGATCAGAATCATTTTGTTCTTTATTCGTTTTCCCAATTGAATCTCTCATTTCAGTATCTGCTGTAATATTTTTGATGTTCATATAATCCATTACACCGATATTCCCTGAACGAAGAGCTTCAGACATAGCAAGTGGTACTTGTGCTTCTGCTTCTACTACCTTCGCTTTCATTTCTTGGACTCGAGCTAGCATCTCTTGTTCCTGAGCAACAGCCATTGCTCTTCTTTCCTCTGCTTTTGCTTGAGCGATTTTCTTATCTGCTTCAGCCTGTTCAGTTTGTAATTCTGCACCGATATTTTTACCGATATCAACGTCCGCAATATCAATGGAGAGAATTTCAAATGCAGTTCCAGAATCTAATCCTTTACCTAATACAGTTTGAGAAATAAGGTCAGGATTTTCTAATACTTTTTTATGATTATCTGAAGAACCGATTGTGCTTACAATCCCTTCTCCAACACGTGCAATAATGGTGTCTTCTCCAGCACCACCAACTAAACGCTCAATGTTAGCTCTCACGGTAATTCTTGCTTTCGCCTTTACCTCAATACCATCCATCGCAACACCCGCAATGAACGGTGTTTCAATTACTTTAGGATTTACACTCATTTGAACAGCTTCTAATACATCACGACCTGCTAGATCGATAGCAGCACAGCGTTCAAATGTTAATTCAATATTTGCTCGTTCCGCAGCAATTAATGCATTCACAACACGGTCAACATTACCGCCTGCTAAATAGTGACTCTCTAGTTGATTTGTTGTAACATCAAGACCCGCTTTGTGAGCCTTAATCAACGGATTTACAACACGACTTGGTATAACTCGACGTAATCTCATTCCAATTAACGTAAATATGCTTATTCTTACACCAGCCGCCAAAGCTGAAATCCAGAGTGCAATTGGTACAAATGTAAAGAAAACACCTAAAAAGATTAGACCTAAAATGATAAGACCAATTAATAAGATAGCAGATGCATCCATAATGGTATTCCTCCTATTTTCTTAAATATGAATTAATCAATTAACTCTCTCACAACAATACGTGAACCTTCAACTTTCACAACTTTAACCTTGTTTCCCTTTGTAATATAACCACCTTCGGTTACGACATCAAGGCGTTCTTCATTGATAATGGCTGTTCCGGAAGGCCTTAATGTTGTTAATGCTACACCTTCTGATCCAACTAGTTCACGTCTGGAAACATTTGAAACATAGCCACTTTCGGTATTTGTTGAATCACGCAATATAAGTTTTTTAAATATATTCATACGCTTTCCAAACACCTTTACTAATAGAATGGATGCTGTAGTTGCTACAGCAAAAGAAATTAATAATGAAATCGTCATATGGACAAAGTCTCCTGATGCAATATATAAACTGCCAATGACGCTTCCAAACCCAAGTATACCTAATATTCCCCCAGGGACAAATAATTCAGCAACAATGAAAATAACTCCTAGAATAAAGAGTATAATTGCTTCCATCCCGGCCAGACCAGCTACCATGTGACCGTAAAAAAATAATAACAGTGCAGAAATCCCCATAAAACCAGGAATACCAAAACCTGGAGAATAAAGTTCAACAACTAACCCTAAACTCCCAATGGATAAAAGAATCGGAACAACGACAGGGTTTGTGATAAAGCGCGCTATTTTATCAGCAAGACTTTCCTCCGCTTCTATTACTGACGCATCTTGAAGGTTTAGCTGATTAAACAAGTCCGTTAAGTTAGCAGCCGTTCCTTCAGCATAGCCAACTTCAACAGCCTGTTTTGTTTCAAGTGTTAACAAATCACCTTCTCCGGCACCATATTCAGGAATATCTACATCTTTATCAGCCATAGCCAACGCAAACTTTGGATCACGACCATTTCGTTCAGCAGATTCCTTCATTTCAGATAACCACAAGGATTGGGCTTTGTCATCTGCTGCATTTCCATCACCTGTGATGATAGCCGCAGATCCCATTTGACCTCCCGGTGCCATATAAATCTGATCAGCGTTTAAAGCAATATATGCTCCAGCTGATATGGCACGTCTATCTATATAGGCTGTAATAGGAATCTCAGTTAAACGAAGTGTATCTGCTATTTCCATTGCTCCATCAACTGCACCGCCCAGCGTATTTATATCCAGGACAATATGATCTGCTTTTTGGGTTTGCGCTTCAGAAATATTTCTTTTTATATATTGAGATAACCCTTTTTCAACAGTTTCCTCAACTTTAATGACATACACTTTTTTAGTTGAATCAGCTTTAGCAATTGCTTGGTATCCTTGATAAAAACTGAGCAGAAAAGCAAAAACAATTAAAAACAGATAAAACTTCTTTCTCACTCTATCCCCCCTCTCTTTTCATCAGTTGTCTCTGTTACAATTGCTTATTGATTTTTGCGCATGCTTTTTCAATACTAAAAATCTGTCACAACTATCAATAGCTTACCAGGATAATTGTAATACGAATAGGAAAGCAAATAGTTTCATTTTATTTTATGTATACGTTTCCTTTTTAATTTAGTCATTTCTTATTTTATTATCCTTTTAAATCACGGTGTTCTTTTTGTAAAGTAAAAACACCTTGCTTTTGCAAGGTGTTTTTCTCATTTATGATAGCTGTTGTTGCACAAGCTTATTGACAAGACTTCCGTCTGCTTTACCTTTAACTTTGGGCATAAGTGCTCCCATTACTTTCCCCATATCGGCTTTAGAAGTAGCATTCACTTCTGAAATTGTTTGTTTAACAATTTCAGATACTTCTTCCTCGGAAAGCTGCTCAGGCATATAATCGACCAGTATATCGATTTCTGCTTGTGTTTTTTCAGCCAAGTCCAAACGATCAGCATTTTTAAATTCCTGGAGGGAGTCTTTGCGTTGTTTAAGTTCGCGAGAAAGAACCGTCAATTCTTCTTCAGCAGACAATTCAGTATTGCCAAGCTTTATTGCTTCATTTTGTAAAGCAGCCTTGACCATACGAATGACAACTAACTTTTCTTTTTCTTTGTTTTTCATCGCTTGTTTCATATCTTGATTCAATTGATCAAGAAGACTCATACGTACACCCTCTTTTAGAATTTGCGCTTTCTAGCTGCTTCAGACTTTTTCTTACGCTTTACGCTAGGCTTTTCATAGAATTCGCGCTTTCTTGCTTCTTGTATTGTACCACTTTTTGATACAGTACGTTTGAAACGACGAAGAGCATCCTCAAGCGACTCGTTTTTACGAACGACCGTTTTTGACATTCTCTTTCCCTCCCTCCGAATACAACCAATCGACATCTTGTAAATAAAACATGCCTATAGATAAACATGTACTTTGACATTATAATATAATGAATAATACAGGTCAACTCATATCCTAAAAAGATATAAGTTTCTTCTTAAATTTGAAAACTTAAGATTATATTATGCTGATTTGTATTGTTTGATTGTACAAAGTAACTAATTGAGTATTAATGGAGACCCTAATAATCTGAGGTGGATACTTCTCCTTTAACAATGGCAACTCCAGAGCTTGCACCTATTCGTGTTGCACCTGCTTTAATCAAAGCTTCAGCCCCTTCTGTATCTCTTACACCACCTGAAGCTTTGACACCAATTATAGGACCTACGGTTTTTCTCATTAGCTCGATATCCTCAACTGTTGCACCTCCAGTTGAAAATCCTGTAGAAGTTTTGACAAAGTCAGCCCCAGCTTTTACTGAAAGTTCACAAGCTCTAACTTTTTCTTCCTCAGTTAGTAAGCTAGTTTCAATAATCACCTTCGTTAATGCCTTACCTTTTGCAGCATCAACGACTGCTTTTATGTCTCTTAGTATAAGATCGTCGTTTTTATCCTTTAATGCTCCAATATTAATAACCATATCTACTTCTGTTGCACCTTTTTCAATGGCATCCTTTGTTTCAAACGCTTTTGTTTCAGGGGTGTTTGCTCCCAATGGAAAACCTATAACCGTACAAACCTTTACTTCCGAACCTTTTAATAACTGAGCAGCTGTTTCAACCCATGTTGGATTTACACAAACGGATGCAAATTGATATTCTATTGCTTCCTGACACAACTTCTCAACAACTTCTTTTGTTGTATCTGCTTTCAAAGCAGTATGGTCAATCATATTCGCTATTTTAGACATTATGTATCGTCTCCTTATTAATAGTTGTCCGACCTCTTACATCTTATCATTTCTTTAATTTAAAAACGAGTACAAAGTTAATTTATACTAAATTTATTCTTTTTATCACGCTTTAAAAGTTTAGAGAAACTTGGCTAGTCGCCAAGCCCTTATGGCGAAAGCCTTAGTTTTTCTTATACTATCTTCAATAAAATTTATATATTCTCTGATAGTACAAAAAGAGTTAGCACGTTTTATGCTAACCCTTTTCGTATTATGACGATAGTCGAACTTTTTCAGTTGGTTTGTTCAAATCTTCCATTACTTTAACAAACTGACCCTCATTATATGGGTAGCCTGCCTTTGTAATTTTCACTTTCACAATTTTTCCAACCATGTCTTCATTTGCTGGTAATACAACCTTTAAATAGTTATCTGTATAACCTACGTATAAATCTTCGTTAGATTCTTCTTTAAATCTTTCTTCTGGAATAATCTCTAAAACTTCATCTTCAAATTGAGATGCATATTCCTTAGCAAGCTGATTGGAAAGCTCAATTAAACGATGAACACGGTTGTTCTTTACTTCTTCGTCTATTTGATCTTCCATACGTGCTGCAGGAGTTCCTGTACGTTTGGAATAAGGAAATACATGAAGCTCTGAAAACTTATATTTTTTTATAAAATTATATGTTTCCATAAATTCTTCTTCTGTTTCACCAGGGAATCCAACAATAACATCAGATGTTATAGCTAAGCCTGGCAATGCCTCTTTTAAACGGTCTAAACGTTCCGCAAAAAACTCCATTGTGTATTTTCTGCGCATCCGCTTTAATACAGTGTCAGATCCAGATTGAATTGGAATATGCAAATGTCGCACAACTTTGTCTGACTTCTTTAGAACTTCAATAACTTCATCTGAAATTTGACTTGCTTCAATAGAAGAAATACGAATACGTTTTAACCCTTCCACCTGTTCATCTAAATCTCTTAATAGCATGGCAAGATTATAATCTTTCAAATCTTCACCATAACCACCAGTGTGGATTCCTGTTAGTACGATTTCTTTATAACCGGCATCCACCAGCTGTTGAGCTTGAGCAACAACTTCTTTTGGATCACGTGAACGCATTAAACCACGAGCCCATGGAATAATACAGAATGTACAAAAGTTATTACAACCCTCTTGGATCTTTAATGAAGCTCTCGTACGATCAGTAAAAGATGGAACATCTAATTCTTCATACACACGTGTTTTCATGATATTTCTAACACCGTTAATTGGTTGTCTTTCTTTTTTAAATTGTTCGATGTACTCAAGCATTTTGACACGATCCTGAGTTCCTACAACAATATCCACACCCGGAATCGCCATAATTTCAGCTGGTGATGTCTGTGCATAACAGCCTGTTACACAAATCACTCCATCCGGATTTTTTCGGATCGCACGACGAATGACTTGTCTACTCTTTTTATCACCGGTATTTGTTACTGTACACGTATTAATGACATATACATCTGCAACACGTTCGTATTCTGTACGCTCATAGCCAGCCTCTTTAAATAGCTGCCAAATGGCCTCTGTTTCATAATGATTTACCTTACAACCCAATGTATGAAATGCAACTGTAGGCATTATTCATCACCTCGATAATTCGAAATAATAGGAAACAGCAGATAATAAATATAATGGTGCTGTTTCCGTTCTTAAAATTCTTGGTCCAAAACTACATATATAAAAACCGGCTTCCTCTAATCTTTCAATTTCCTTTTCGGTTAGGCCACCCTCAGGGCCAAATACAGCAAGAAGTGAGTAGCCTTCTTCTAAATTTTCAAAAGCTCTAGTTAGATTTTTCTTTTCACCTTGTTTTGCTGACTCTTCATAAGCTACAACCTTCACATCATAGTCTTTTGCTAATTCCAGTATATGTTGAAATTCACATGGCTCTAATACATCCGGGATTTTATTGCGGTATGATTGCTCTGAAGCTTCCTTTGCAATCTTGTTCCAGCGTTCAAGCTTTTTCCCGATTTTCTTTGATTCAAGCTTCACAATTGAACGAGCAGCATTAAAAGGGATAAATGAAGAAGCACCTAATTCGGTGCCTTTTTGAATAATCCATTCAAGCTTATCCCCTTTAGGCAACCCGCTCGCAATGGATATAGATACAGGTAATTCACGGTTCACTGTCATCCATTCTAATACAAAACATTGAACATGGTCATTGGTAAATTCACCAATTTCACAAAGTGCTTCAAAACCATCCTGTGTACAGCAAATAATCTTACCTCCTGGTTGCATGCGTAACACACGTGAAATATGATGCACATCATCACCAGTTACATTAATTTTTGTCTCTATATCAGCCTTCACTTCATTCACAAAGTATCGTTGCAAAAGAAACGCCTTCTTTCCTTACTTCTTCTTCGCTATAAACGCAACCCAATCTTCCATTACCATTGTTTCTTCAATGACAAAGCCGGCATTCATTAGAGCATCTTTTACTTCCTGTTTTTTATTTTGAATAATTCCGGACGTGATAAAAGTTCCGTTTTCTTTCAATACTTCATAAGCTTTGTCAATAAAACGGACAATTATTTCAGCTAATATATTTGACACAATTAAGTCAACCGGACCTTCAACACCATCTAATAAGTTCTTTTGTGAAACATTTACAACGTTTTGAACCTTATTTAGCTTCACATTTAGCTTTGCACTCTCTACAGCAACCTGATCTAAATCATAGGCTTCAATATGTTTAGCACCTAGCAATCCAGCAGCAATACTTAACACACCTGATCCTGTGCCAACATCAATAATCGTATCTTCATTTTGAACTGTACGTTCCAGCGCTTGAATACATAGAACTGTTGTCGGGTGTGTCCCGGTTCCAAATGCCATGCCTGGATCCAGTTCGATAATTAATTCATCTGAGCTAACTGGTTCATAAATTTCCCATGTCGGAACAATTGTAAATTTCTCGGAAATTTTTACAGGATGGTAATATTTTTTCCACGCTGTCGCCCATTCTTCCTCGTTTACTTCACTAATTGTAATATGGTTTCTTCCCAAATCAATATCATATAACAATAGATTGTTAATTCCGGCTTTTATGGCATCAACTGTTTCACCAAGAAAACTATTAACGGGTAAATAGGCTTTTACTACAACGCCTTCCTCTGGATAATCGGTTGGATCTAGTTGGTAGATTTCTCCTAGGGCTGTACTCCGTTCTTTCATTAAATCTGCAAGATCCTCGATGACTACACCACTCGCACCAGCCTCATGCAGGATATTTGAAATAGGCTCTACTGCTTCTTGTGTTGTATGAACACTTAATTCTGACCACTTCATATCTACCAACTCCAATCCTAAACCATTAAAAAATTTCGTTTATTATATTAGTCACCTTTAAAGGCTCTTTTTACCTTATCAAAAAAACTTTCTTCATGTTCGTCAGGCTTCGTACCGCTAATGTCAGCAAATTCTCTTAAAAGATCTTTTTGCTTTTCAGTTAAGTTTGTCGGTGTTAAAACACGTAAAATAACGTACTGATCTCCTTGACCATAACCTCTTACATTTGGCACACCTTTACCAGACAAACGGAATTTCTTACCAGTCTGTGTACCAGCAGGAACTTTTAGCTTTACTTTTCCATGCAATGTTGGCACTTGAATTTCATCCCCAAGTGCTGCTTGAGCAAAGGTTAATGGCATTTCACAATAGATATCGTCGCCATCTCTTTCAAAGAATTCATGTTCTCTTACGTGGAACACGACATAAAGGTCACCTGGAGGTCCACCATTTACTCCTGGCTCGCCTTGGGCAGAAACACGTAATTGCTGACCATCATCTACACCAGCAGGAATTTTCACAGAAATTTTCTTCCGTTTTTTCACCTTACCAGTTCCACGACAGGTTCCACATTTATGTTTAATCATTTTCCCTGTACCTTCACAGTGATGACAAACACGGCGATTAACAATACGACCAAATGGTGTATTTTGTTCAACGCTTTGTTGCCCACTTCCACCACAATGTGTACAAGTTTCGGGCTGTGTTCCCTTTTGCGCACCTGATCCATCACATGTATCACACGTTTCTTCTCTAGGAATTTCAATTGTTGTTTCTTTGCCGAATACCGCTTCTTCAAAATCCAATGTCATCGTATATTGTAAGTCTGCACCCTGTCTTGGTGCATTAGGGTCTCTTCTGCGAGTTCCGCCACCAAAGATTGAGCTGAAAATATCTTCAAATCCAAAGCCGTCGCCGCCAAATCCGGCACCGCCACCGAAACCTTGGTTCGGATCAGTATGACCGAATTGATCATAATGAGCTTTCTTTTGATCATCGCTTAATGTTTCATAAGCTTCCGTAATTTCTTTGAATTTTGCATCAGCATCAGCTTCTTTGTTAATGTCCGGATGATATTTTTTTGATAGCTTTCGATAAGCCTTTTTAATCTCATCCTTACTCGCGTTCTTACTTAACCCGAGGACTTCATAGTAATCACGCTTGCTCATAATTTCTCACTCCCGATTTTCTCACATAAGGTAAATTGTATCACTCAAAAGAGATGAAAAGCAACATAATTATCTATCCATATAGCGCTCTTCATATTATTAGAAAAACTTGGCTTGTCGCAAGATTAATGGAGAAAGATTCAGTTTTCCTATTACTCTCTGATAGTGCAAAAAAAGCCAAAGTCAAGACCCACCCTGACTTTGACTTTTCACCTTAGATTGACTTATTTTTTGTCGTCATCATTTACTTCTTCAAATTCTGCATCAACAACATCGTCAGCCTTGTTTCCTGCATCAGTACCTTGTTGCGCACCAGCTGCTTGTTGAGCTTGCTCATATAGTTTCACTGAAAGCTCCTGTACGATTGTTTGAAGAGCTTCTTTTTTCGCTTTAATTTCTTCTAAGTTATTACTTTCGATCGCAGATTTTAAAGCATCCTTTGCCTCATTCGCTTTTGCTACTTCAGCTTCGTCTACTTTTCCTTCAAGATCTTTTAATGTTTTCTCTGTTTGGAAGACTAATTGATCTGCTTCATTGCGAAGTTCAACTTCTTCTTTACGCGCTTTATCAGCATCAGCATTTTCTTCCGCTTCTTTTACCATACGTTCGATTTCATCATCTGATAAACCAGTGTTTGATTTAATCGTAATCGCTTGTTCTTTGTTTGTTCCTAAGTCTTTAGCACGAACATTTACGATACCATTTTTATCAATATCAAATGATACTTCGATTTGTGGTACACCGCGTGGTGCCGGTGGAATATCTGTTAATTGGAAGCGACCTAATGTTTTGTTGTCAGCTGCCATTGGACGTTCACCTTGCAGGACATGAATATCAACTGCTGTTTGATTATCAGCTGCAGTTGAGAACACTTGTGATTTACTTGTCGGAATTGTAGTATTACGCTCAATAAGCTTTGTAAATACTCCACCCATTGTTTCAATACCAAGTGAAAGTGGTGTTACGTCAAGTAATACAACATCTTTAACGTCTCCAGTAATTACCCCACCTTGGATAGATGCACCAAGTGCAACAACTTCATCAGGATTTACACCTTTATGCGGCTCTTTTCCTAATGCTTTTTTAATCGCTTCTTGTACAGCAGGAATACGAGTAGATCCACCAACAAGAATTACTTTATCGATTTCATTAGCTGAAAGATCTGCATCACTAAGTGCTTGACGAACAGGTCCCATAGTTCTCTCTACTAAATCAGATGATAGTTCATCAAATTTTGCACGAGAAAGGCTTACTTCCAAGTGAAGTGGACCAGCTTCTCCAGCCGTAATAAATGGTAATGATATTTGAGTTGATGTTACACCTGAAAGATCTTTTTTCGCTTTTTCAGCTGCATCTTTTAGACGTTGCAGGGCCATTTTATCTTTAGAAAGATCAATGCCGTTTTCTTTTTTAAATTCAGCAACTAAATAGTCAATAATTACTTGGTCAAAGTCATCTCCACCAAGACGATTATCACCGGCAGTAGAACGTACTTCGAACACACCATCACCAAGCTCAAGTACTGATACGTCAAACGTACCGCCACCTAAGTCATAAACCAGGATTGTTTGGTCTTCGTCTGTTTTATCTAATCCATACGCTAAAGCCGCAGCAGTAGGTTCGTTGATAATACGTTCAACTTCTAAACCGGCAATTTTACCAGCATCCTTTGTTGCTTGACGCTCAGCATCATTGAAGTAAGCCGGAACAGTGATAACTGCTTTTGTTACTGGCTCACCTAAATATTCTTCTGCATAAGATTTTAAATGCTGAAGAATGATAGCTGAAAGTTCTTGAGGTGTATAGTTTTTACCTTCAACCTCTACTTTATGGTCAGTACCCATATGACGTTTAATAGAAATGATTGTATTCGGGTTAGTGATTGCCTGACGCTTTGCAACCTCACCAACTTGACGTTCACCGTTTTTGAAAGCAACTACAGAAGGAGTAGTACGGTTACCCTCTGGATTTGGAATCACTTTCGGTTCTCCGCCTTCTAAAACTGCGACACATGAGTTTGTTGTACCTAAGTCGATACCGATAATTTTACTCATTTAATAGAACCTCCTAATATGTAAGTGTTATTATTGATTTACTTTTACCATTGCAGGTCGAATAACTCGATCCTTTAGTTTATAGCCTTTTTGTAGTTCTTCAACTACAGTGTTCGATTCAAAATTTTCATCCTCAACTTGCATAACTGCTTGATGTAAATGTGGATCAAATGTTTCACCAACTGATTTAATTGTTTCTACACCTTCATTTTGAAGGGCTTGAACCAGCTGATTGTATACCATATTCATACCTTGTAATAACGATTTTGTTTGTTCATTATTAGCTTCTATTTGTAACGCTCTTTCAAAGTTATCAAGAGCAGGTAAAATGTCAGAAACAATATTTTGAGCACGGTACTTTTGAGCAGCTTCCTGATCTAAGCGTGTGCGGCGTCTAAAGTTGTCGAAGTCAGCTTGTGTTCGAAGCATTTTATTCTCTGTTTCGACAAGCTTTGCTTGTAACTCAGCCATTTTTTCAGCAGACTCATCACCAGCATTATCAGCTTCTTCAACAGTAATATCTTCTGCATCGACCAGTTCAACTTCAACTTCTTCAGTGTCTTGTGTATTTACTGTTTCTTCTTGTTCTGCAACGTTTTTTTCATTTGACACGATGTTTCACCTCCCTTAAAGAAATCATCATATCTTCTAGTTTAATATGCATAGGAATCGGATGGAATAGTGCATATTCCATCCATTTAACAATATAACCAAGCTTATCTTTCATGATACAAATCGGTGAGAGTTTTTGAAAGGTCACGGGTCATTCTTGTTAATAAGCTGACGACTCGTGAATACTCCATTCTAGTTGGACCTAATACGGCAATTGTACCAAATTGATTTTCTCCCAGAGAATATGTCGCTGTTATTAAGCTGCAGTTTTCCATTGCTGAATTGTCATTCTCTTTACCTATTTTAATCGTTATACCTGTGTTGTTACTTTTCAATAGACCATATAGTTCTTTTTCATGCTCAATCATCGTTAGTAACGACCTGATCCTGCCTATGTCAGAAAACTCCGGTTGGCTCAGCATATTCGTCTTACCGCCAAAGTAGATCTTTTCTGCTGAATCTACCTTTAACGAACCAGCCATGATCTTTAATAGCATATCATAGTTTTCAATATGATCTTTAAGAACCATAACAACTTCTTTGAAGATTTTATTCTGAAGCTCAACTATAGGAACCCCGACTAATCTTTCGTTTAAAATATTAACCATTTTTTCAATATCACTCGGATTAAGTGATCCCGGGAATGAAATCGTTCGATTTTCAACATGCCCCGTATTTGTCACTATGATAGCTACAGCCGTGTCATGATTGATTGGGACTATTTGTAATCTTTTTAAACGATTTTCATTCACTTTGGGTCCGAGTACAATTGATGTATAATTTGTCAATTCCGACAAAATTTGTGCTGATTTTTGAACAACCTTTTCCAGTTCAAATATTTTCTCAGCATAAATAGATTTTATTTGTGAAACTTCTGTTTTCGTTAGTCTCTGTGGAGATAATAAATGGTCCACATAATAGCGATAACCCTTCTCAGAAGGAACACGTCCAGAAGAACTATGAGTTTTTTCAATAAAACCCAGATCCTCTAAGTCAGCCATATCGTTCCTAATAGTAGCCGAGCTAAACGTAATATCGTCTTTTTTCGCTAATGATCGAGAACCTACAGGCTGAGCTGAATGAATAAAATCATCAATTATTACTTGAAGGATTAACAATTGGCGATCTGTAAGCATTATTCATCACCTCTGTTAGCACTCTTTGAGTGCGAGTGCTAAATATATATAAAAAGTTATCAAAACCAAAATAAATTGTCAATTATTAAATACAGGAATAAAGATGAATTTTTAACCAACATTATGAAATTAAAAACTCTTGAAATACTTCATTACCTAATAATTTTCCTTTTTGAGTTAAGAAAACAGCATGTTCAGTATCAATTAAAAACCCTTTATTCACTAATTGTTTTATCTGTTCTCCAAACTTTAGCTCTATTGATATGTTAAACTTCTCAAAAAATCTCTCTTTTTGGACACCTTCTACTTTGCGGAGTCCTAAAAACATTTCCTCTTCCATTGCCTCTTCGATGTTCACTTGATGTTGAGACTGATAAGCATGACCGGAATTTTGCACATTTTCGATATATTTCTTAATTGGTCCGATATTTGATGTTCTAACGCCATCTATATAGCCATGTGCTCCAGCTCCAAACCCATAATAGTAATCATTATTCCAATAAGTAATATTGTGGTTACTTTCATATCCCGGTATTGAATAATTACTAATTTCATATTGTTTAAACCCGTGCTTCTCCATTTCTTTCATTGCCAGCTCATACATATTAGCTTCTTGCTCTTGCGGTGGCAAAGATAATCTCCCCTTTTGCATGAGATTATAAAAAACAGTTTTAGGTTCAACGATCAAGGAATAAGCTGAAAAATGCTTAATATTTAAGGTGAAAGCTGTTTCTAGGGTCTTTTTAAACTGTTCTATTGTTTGACCAGGGAGTGCATACATGAGATCTAAGCTTATATTGTCAAAACCTGCTTGTTCTGCCTGATGAACTGTTCTGAACACGTCTTCCGTTCTATGAACACGTCCTATTTTTTTTAATAGCTCATCATCAAAACTTTGAACACCTATGCTTAGACGGTTAACACCAGCATTTTTTAATACAGATAGCTTATCTTGTGTCAGCTCACCGGGATTTGCTTCAACAGCAAACTCTACAAGCTGATTGTCAGGAAGTAATTCCTTCGTAATCCCTTCAAGGAGACGGTCTAACTGTTTTGCTGATAATGCAGTTGGGGTGCCTCCACCTATAAATATTGTCTTAAGAGGATTGTCTTGGGTAATTTTATTACTGTGATGCATCTCTTTAATTAACATTTCAATGTATTCATCTACTGGTTGGTGTTTAAAAAACACTTTATTAAAATCACAATAATGACAAATATGATGGCAAAAAGGGATATGAATGTATGCTGATTGAATCATTATTTCACCTTCTAATTAAGAAGCCGCAGACATAGCTGCGGCATCAGTTATATTTCAGTATAAGAGGTTCAAGTATAACATGGGTTTAGTTCTAATGGAAAAAATCAGCTTTCATCCATACGAAGTACTGCCATAAATGCTTCCTGGGGAACTTCAACTGATCCAACTTGTTTCATACGCTTCTTACCTTCTTTTTGCTTTTCTAAAAGCTTACGTTTACGAGAAATATCTCCTCCATAACATTTGGCAAGTACATTTTTCCGCATTGCTTTTATTGTAGATCTAGCCACAATTTTTTGGCCAATTGCCGCTTGAATAGGTACTTCGAATTGCTGACGTGGAATTAGCTCCTTTAGTTTCTCAACAATTTGCTTGCCACGGTCATATGCAGAATCACGGTGTACAATAAATGAAAGAGCATCTATTTTCTCAGCGTTTAACAAGATATCCATTTTCACCAATGTTGATGTCTTATACCCTATTAATTCATAATCAAATGAAGCATAGCCCTTCGTATTTGATTTCAATTGATCAAAGAAATCATACACAATTTCAGATAAAGGAATTTCGTAATTTATGCTCACTCGATTTTCATCCAGGTATTGCATATCGATAAAGTTTCCACGTTTTTTCTGGCAAAGCTCCATTACTGCACCAACGTAATCATTTGGAACCATAATGGCCGCTTTTACGTATGGCTCTTCAATATGATCTATTTTTTGCGGATCAGGCATGTTCGAAGGATTATCCACTCTAATTGCCTCGCCATCAGTTAAATGGACATCATAGATAACACTTGGAGCTGTTGTAATTAAATCAATTTTAAATTCGCGCTCAATACGCTCTTGAATAATCTCCATGTGCAGTAATCCGAGGAAACCACATCGGAATCCAAAACCTAAAGCTTGTGACGTCTCCGGCTCAAATTGAAGAGAGGAGTCGTTTAACTCAAGCTTTTCTAATGCCTCACGTAAATCGTTATATTTGGCAGTGTCAATTGGATATAGGCCACAGAATACCATAGGATTAAGCTTACGATAACCCGGTAGCGCTTCAGTTGCACCGTTTTTTGCATTTGTAATTGTATCACCAACACGAGTATCTCCAACGTTTTTGATCGCAGCCGTTAAAAATCCAACGTCTCCAACATTTAATTCTTTTAGCTGTACTGGTTTAGGGTTGAATACCCCAACTTCAGTAACTTCAAATTCTTTTCCTGTTGCCATCATCTTAATCTTTTGACCTACTTTAACCGTTCCTTCAACAACACGAATATAAGCAACTACACCGCGGTAAGCGTCATATAAGGAGTCAAAGATCAATGCTTTTAATGGTCCTTCTGGATCACCTTGTGGTGCAGGAACTTTCTCCACTACCTGTTCCAGAATCTCTTCAATACCAATACCAGCTTTAGCAGATGCTAAGACTGCTTCTGAAGCATCAAGACCGATTACATCCTCAACCTCTTGACGCACCCGCTCAGGATCAGCACTTGGCAGATCGATTTTATTAATAACAGGTAAAATTTCCAAATCATTATCGAGGGCTAAATACACATTCGCAAGTGTTTGAGCTTCAATTCCTTGTGCTGCATCCACAACAAGAATAGCTCCTTCACATGCTGCAAGACTGCGTGATACCTCGTACGTAAAATCCACATGTCCTGGAGTATCAATTAAATGGAAGGTGTATTCTTCTCCATCTTTAGCTTTATATCTTAATTGGACCGCATTTAGTTTAATCGTAATACCACGTTCACGTTCTAAATCCATTGAGTCTAACAACTGATTCTTCATTTCACGCTGAGTTAAAGCAGATGTCTTTTCTAAAATACGATCTGCTAGAGTAGATTTACCGTGATCAATATGGGCAATAATCGAAAAATTCCGGATTTTCGACTGCCTATTTAATTTTTCTTCTCTATTCATATTATGTCTTCACTCCTACATAGCTTACAAGTACACTATTTCCCATTATATCAACTGATATATCAACATTCAATGGATAAAAGTACAGGTAATGGATAAACAACCATGATCAATTAGAAAAACTTCGCTTATCGTCAAGTCATAATAGCGAAAACCTTAGCTTTTCTTATACTAACTTCTATAAAATCTTATGCTTTTTGATAGTACAAAAAAAACTGTCAAAAGATACAATATATAATGTACTCTTCTGACAGCTCTTTCTTTATAAATTGAAGATACGAATCATCCATCCATTACCTCTGTTATCATTTTAAGCAATGAGGAAACACCATTGCTAACGATATTGGCCAATTGTTTACCTAATTGAGAGAATATATTAAAAGCTTCAATTTGTTCTAACTGTTCTTGTTTTTTTTGGAGGTCCTGGCTCGTTACCTCATTCCCCAGGATTGAAGCTTCTATGTCACCCGTCTGGTCACTATCAATCTGGAAAGCACCTTGAAAATCAGGATCATTGTAGCCCTTCATTTTAATCATCCCTTGATTAGCCTGTTGCATTCCTATTAGGACCCCAAAAAGTAGAACTGAACAAAGAATAAAGCTTTTAAACATAAATTTAACCATGTTGCTTCCCTCACAATTAGTTTACTTATTTTCAGTCGGAGTGTCTCCGTTCACCTTTTCTGCTTGCCAGTAGTATTCACTAAAAATATCTGCCACTGCTGCCACTGTATTTTTTAATTCGTCCAAGTTATTATCTACTCCACCAAATTCGAGGAGCATTGCGTTATTCGATAAATCCTGATTATAAACACCATTGTAGCCTTTACCACCCTGTTCAAAAATACCTCTACTTAAACCAGGATATTTTTTTTGCAGTAGTTCATGAAGATCTTTCGCAAGCTGTTCATTTTTTTCCGCTGTAGGATTGTCTCCACCTATAACAAAAGCAAGCTTCGCATATGATTTGTCTCCAATTTTTATTGTGGTGACACCCTTTCTTTGAGAATCACGGTGAATGTCTATCATATACGTTAGATCTTGATTAGTAGCCATTGCACTTTGAACAACTGGACGAGAAGCTGTATAAGACTTTGCGTAATTCCAGCCTTTTTGTTTCAAATTATTTTGTATATCAGTTGTTTCCACTTGGCTTCCTATTCCTTCTCCTTGTAGGGCATTTCCTAATAGCTCACTCACCATTGTTACATTTGCCTTGGAATGAATTGCCCGATTTGGATCATCCTCACCCTCTAAGAGCGGAAGATAGGATTCAGTATTATGCGTGTTATAGATATACACCACTTTTTTGTCACCTGTAGATAATGCAGGAGGAGCTTTAGGCTCACCATCATCTGAATTCACAACATCATTTTTATCGATTGAAGCTTCTCTTTCTTCTAATAACACTTCAGTTGGCGGTGGTGATTCGTACGGCATATTCGTATAGTTTGTCCCATCTCCAGCAACAACAATTTCACTATCAAAGAGGGAAAAACCCGGCAACTCCCTACCTAATAGACTACGTGGATCATCTGGGTTAATGCTTGTCGCCACTTTTAACATAATGGAAGAAAGCTCTACCGGCTCAACTTTCTCAGGCATCGCAGAAACAAAATAACGGTTTTCCGCTCCTAGTAATTGCAGGAATGCCTCACTATTAATATGTTTGGTTAAATCACGGATTGATGAAGAAGTTAATCGATACTCCGGCTTTAAAGATGTTAAAACACCGGAAAGTAAAAATGTCATAACTAATGCAATGAAGCTTATAACGATTCCTTTTTTTATGCTTGTCCCATTTAAGGTAACAATCATATTGCGTCTAGTAGTAGTACGCTTCATTCTTATATCCTCCTTATGCTTGTCTACTAAATTGTATGAACAAGCATAAGAAAGTAGAACAACGTGTTAATGTGTATAACTACCTGAATTATGTTGATCTACCTGTTGGTGAAGGGCAGTATTTAAACCACTTGCAATTACATTTGCCATATCATCGATAAATGTATCCACTTCCTTTGGAGTTACCATTAAATTATGTCCTAAAGGTGCAAGTACTTCATGAATAAGCTTACGCTTTTCATCATCCTCTAAGCCTCCAACAATGCCTAAAAATTGTTGACGATGCTCATCACTCGGTAAATCCTCGTCTGTTAATACTTTACGCTCACCAAAGTTCATCCCTGCAGGTGTTAATGATCTCGAAGGCCTGTTGCCTTCGTTCATTTCCCGACCGAAATGCTTTAGGATATAATCGATCGTATCACTTGTTATTGACACAGCATCTACAACTGTTGGGATGCCGATGGCAATGACAGGGATGCCGAATGTTTCTTTACTTAATGCCTTTCGTTTATTCCCAACTCCTGAACCGGGATGAATACCGGTATCGGAGATTTGAATCGTTGTATTAACACGTTCTATCGATCTGGCAGCCAAAGCATCAATAGCTATAACAAAATCCGGTTTTGACTGCTCTATAACTCCCGAAATAATGTCACTTGTTTCAATACCTGTTATTCCCATAACTCCTGGAGCTATTGCACTTACTGGTCGGAAGCCTTCTTCAACATTTTCAGGTTGCAGTTTAAATAAATGTCTTGTAATCAAAAGGTTTTCCACCGCTAAAGGTCCAAGAGCATCCGGTGTAACGTTCCAATTCCCAAGTCCTACGACTAAACAGCTTGCATCTTTAGGTATATTTAAATCAGCTAAAAACTGACTGAAGTGCTTCGCAAAGACTTCCACTACTGTTTCTTGGAGCTCTGTGTCTTTTTGTCTTATCCCTTGGACTTCGAGGGTTAAATATTTCCCCGGCTTTTTCCCAACAATCTTAGAACCCTGTTCATCTATTTCTAATGAAGAAAGACCTACTCCCTCTTCCTCCCATTCTTTCATAATAACGCCACTAATATTGGATGTATCTTCAACCTCTGTCTGCTCAAGCGCCATCGCCCTCGCTTCAACAGCCAAGTCTGTTCGAACCGAATATTCACTTAAGTCGATTGACTTATCCATTTCATTACCTCCTATTTCATTCCTACTTTTTATCCTTGCCATTTATACAAGGAAACATTCTCTAAATTATTCTGTAAATGAAAGGATGAAACTTCACTTGACTCCCAAGTAAAATAAATTTTAATGGCTTTCAATGTATTTTCCTTTACATTAGTATTGCAATATGGGTAGCTGTTTGATAGAATATCTTTTGTTCATGTAAAGGAAATGGTCGAGTAATATAGATCTCGATTTACTTCTTAGGAGGTGAAAGATATGCCAAATATTAAATCTGCAATCAAACGCGTAAAAACTAGCAATGAGCGTAATGCACATAACTCTGCTATCAAATCAGCAATGCGTTCTGCTATTAAAAAAGTAGATGCACTAGTTCTAAACAACGATGTTGAAAATGCAAAAGCTGCACTTGTTGATGCAAACAGCAAAATCGATAAAGCTGCACAAAGCGGTTTAGTACACAAAAACACTGCTGCTCGTTACAAATCACGTTTAGCAAAAAGTGTTAACTAATAACTGCATAACTAAAGAAAAGACCTGGTAGGAGCGCTTTAGTTCTTATTAGAATCTTTCTTGTACGAAAAAACGATCCGGTTAGGATCGTTTTTTGTTTCTGCTTAAAATGTTGGAAAAGCGCTTTGAACTATAAGAGGCTGATCAAGGCGCTTTCTGCTTTTGTTATTTTTGATTAAACAATTTCAATAAAAATAGCTCCAACAACAGTTGTTTATCTTTTTTTCCTGTTTTCATTTCGTAATCCGCTTCTGCCAGATCCATTAAAATCATAGCCAATTCCTCTGTTTGAAACAGCCTGGCTTGTTGCATGGCGAGCTTAACTCTGAAAGGGTGTACTTTTACAGTTGTAGCAATCTGCTGCTGGCCATATCCTACCGCGGACAATTCCTTAACCTGTAGAATAAGACGAAACTGATTAACTAAAAGAGAAAGAATTTTAATTGGCTCTTCATTGTTTTTTAATAGGTCATAAAAAATTTGCAGAGCATGTTTGCTTCTTTTATGAATAACATGATCAATCAGGTCAAATATATTTTGTTCCAATGTCCTGGCAACAAGAAGGTTAACAGTATCGACCGTAACGAAACCACCTTCTCCTACATACGTACTAAGCTTTTGTAATTCTTGATGAATAACCATTAAATCTCCTGCTGTTAATAAAAGCAGCTGATTAACTGCATCCCTATCTAGTTCAACTTGTGCTTCTCTAGCAACGTTTTCCATCCACTTTATTGTATCAGCATCAGAAAGAGACTTCATTTCAAGTACTGTTGCTTGCTTTTTCAATAGCTTTGTAATCTTTTTCCGCTCATCTAGTTTTTCATATGGTGCAACAAAAACGGCAACAGTATATGGGGCAGGTGAATGTATGTATTGTTCAAGTTTTTCAATACGGTGTTCCACTTTTTCTTTCTTCTTTTCACTTGTTAAGAAAACAGGATTCTTTATTATCACTAAACGACGTTCTCCCATAAATGGTAGAGTTTCCGCATCCTCAAGAGCTGTTTCTATCGCTGTTTCTTCCATATCATACATGGATAAATTAAAATCCTTTTCTTCTTCCAGTAACGAAGCTTGTACAATATAACGCAATGTTTCTTGCATTAAAAAAGCCTCTTCTCCCAATAACAAATATACCGGTTGTAATTTCTTATTTTGTATATCCTTCCATACATCAAAAATCATCTTTACTCTCCAATCGTTCAATTCACTTTATTTATCGTAAAATGAAACAATGACTTTGGCAAGTATGAAAAATAAACTAAAGTTTGCATTCACATGACCATTTTATATAAAATAATTGTAAGGGACCTGATATTGCTACTCAGATCCCCTTTCATCTATATGAACGCTTCGATCCAGGGCCTAGGTAACCTGAAAACGAAACGATGCCCCAATGTTATCTATATTGTAGCCATTCATGATTAAATTATTTGTGAGTAATCAAGGCAACAATGGAAAGAAATAGCCTTTGTTAAGTAGAAGATGCTGTAGATTTTTTTAGTGTAATCGCTTATACTAAATATGATATAGGAGGGGTAAACGTGAACGAATTTGAAAAGAACGTACAAAGTAAGCGTAATGATGCTGTCGATTCAGGTGTAGGTTTCATTGCTTCTTTTGGATTTTTCGCGACAATTTTCATTATTGCTACTGTTGTTAAATTAATTGCTACATAATCATGACTGACTACATAAGAGACTGTTTTCATGCAGTCTCTTTTTCATTTCTATTTTACTTCATCATATGGAGGATGTATTGAAAAGGTTCCACTTGTTCCTTTAAAATTGTATAAAATTCCTCCATGCAAATCAGTTCTAAGTATTGTAATATCCCGACTTTTCAACTTAGTAATAACCTCTGGATGTGGATGTTGATACCGGTTGTTATATCCAGCAGAAATGACAGCTACTGATGGAGTTAAAGTATCTAAAAATTGTTCAGAAGTGGATCCTTTGCTTCCATGATGGCCGACCTTTAACACTTCAGCTTGTAAGCGTGGATATTTTCTTATTATTTTTTCCTCACTACTATGTTCTGCATCACCAGTAAATAACCACTTCAGACCACCTAATTCAGTCCACAAAACAAGTGAGTCATCATTTTTACTGTCAGTTAGCTCCTGTGGCGATAATATATAAAAAGGTAAATCTTTATAAGTTAATTGGTTACCAGAACGAACAACTTGAATTTTTGTATTGTTTTCTTTTGCTTTTTTTATCACTTCTTTCTCAATATCTCCTCTAACAAACCCTTCTGGAACAACCAATTCATCAACCTTTATTTGATTCATGAGTCCTACAGCCTCCCCAATATGATCTACATCACCATGTGTTAGAAAGAGACCATTTATTTTTGTAATTCCAATCGATTTTAAATACGGTATTGTTATGTTTTCTACAAGAGAATATGCATTTTTCGTTTTTTCCCATTTTTCTTGCGGAAAAGAAATTCTCCCCCCTGTGTCAATTAAAAAGACCCCCTTATTAAACGGCAATTGAATTAACACCGAATCCCCTTGTCCTACATCGATAAACATAACCTTTCCATTGGGATTAACATACGGAGAGAAAACTTGACCGATAAAAAGGATCACTAAAAAAGCTACACAATGACACACTTTAATTAAAGGGAATTTTTGTTCAATTCTTAGAAGAAGAAAATATGTTCCCAGGCAATATAGGAGGATAAATATAACAGATGGTCTACCTGTCACTAAGGTTGAAAAAGGCAGTTTCAAAACATTTAACACAAAAAGGTGAGACTTTGAGAGAATAATATCAAGCAAGGTAACAAAGAAAGTGCCTAGTGGTGGTATTACAGCGATGAGGAAAGTAGCAACAATCGAAAGCGGCAAAATAAGAAATGAATAAAATGGAACGAATATTATATTTAGCGGTAAGCTAATTAGTGATACTTCAAAAAAATGATACAACAATAATGGTATTGAAAAAAGTTGTGCAACAGTTGATACAATCGTTAATTTAGCTAAAAAACTTTTATATTGGCCGATTAACTTTGCAGAGAGTAATAAGCCAAGACTAACAACATAGGATAATTGAAACCCAACATGAAATAAATAATAGGGATTCAAAAACAGCAAAAATAAGCAGGTAAAACTTATAACATCAACTGGGGGAACCTTTAAACGGAACATTTTGATAAGAAAATAAAGAATAACCATAAAAGATGCTCTAATGACAGAAGGAGATCCTCCCGTTATGACCATATATATTGGCAACAATACAAGAAAGATCAACATTGCTCTTTCATGAGTAACTCCACAATAAATGATCACATAATATACTCCACCTACTAACAAAGCCACATGCAGACCGGAAATGGCTAATAAATGGACAATCCCTAAGGACTGGTACCCCTTTTCAACCTCTTCATCGATTAATTGCCTTTCACCAAATAACAAAGCCTGAACAATCCCCTCCGATGACGGGGGAAAATGGCGTTCAATTAATTCCAGGCTATTTAATCTAATATGTAATAAAAAAGTCTCTATATTAAACTGAGCTGGTGAATGACACCTCTCAATTTTTTCTATTTTAAATTGCCAATGAATATGTTGATCATGAAGGTATTGCTTATAATTAAATGCATTCGGCATTGTGGCTGCTTTCGGTGTTCGTAACTCACCATGAAAAGTACACAAATCACCCGGTTTTAGTTTTTTTAACACTTCTTTTTGTTGAATTGTCTCAATAGTATGCCGATAGATTAGTTTTTCTTTGGTTTCGTTTTTTATCAGTCCCTTTAGTTGATTTCCATCAATTTCTGGAATAGAAATGATCTCACCGAGTGTGAGATACTCCCCTTCTGTCAGATTTGATTGATTATGTTTTTCTGTACCTGTATAAACCATACTAAATAATAAAATGGTTAGAATATGAAAACAAAGGGTAACTGGTTTGAATTTTAGGTAAATATACAAAAGGAATAAAAGAGTGAGACATAAAGATAGAGGATGAAAGCTGAAGCGACACATTGATATGGAGAAGCATGCAGAAATGGCGTAGAAAAGTAACTGACCTTTAATAAACAACACCTCTCATTAGATTTAATTACCTAGAAATAAGTCAAGAAGAGATAGAATTCTAACCCTATTGAACTCTATCTCTACTTAACCTGCCAAAAAAATTATAACAATAATTTATCAGCTTTCTTACGAAGAGCTTGTACCACATCGTCCTCTATATTAGATTCAGATAGCTTATTAAGTAAGTTTATGATCAATTCATTTTTTTCATTGTCAAACTGACCAGGTGTTTTCTCAAATTCAACAAATTCAACTTTAACATCCGCTTGTTTAAAAAGTTCGACTGCATAAGGGTGGTTTTTATAATCAGTCGCATAATAAACTGTTTTAATACCAGCTTGAATAATCGCTTTACAACATTGCAAACAAGGAAAATGAGTAACGTATATTTCAGCCCCTGCTGTTGGCACTCCAAACTTTGCACATTGCAAAAGAGCGTTCATTTCTGCATGGATTGTTCTCACACAATGGTTATCAATAACATAGCAGCCCTCATCTGAACAGTGAACACCGCCCGTAATTGATCCATTATATCCTCCTGCAATAATCCTTTTATCTCTAACAATTGTTGCCCCAACCGCTAGCCTTGTACATGTACTTCTCATTGCCAAAAGATGGCTTTGTGACATAAAATACTGATTCCATGAAATACGGCTCATGATGTATCCTCCTACTCGACATTTTCTTTCCTAAGTGTATCTAGAATACTAAACATACGTCAATTTAAACTTTTTAGATGCAGTTTTATTTTACAGTAATTTCTTCACTTAATTTCTCAAATGATTTTTCTCCAATTCCATTTACTTCAAGAAGGTCTTCAATTCTAGTAAAAGAACCTTGTTCCTCTCGATATGCAATAATTGCCTCTGCCTTAGAAGGTCCAATACCTGTTAATGTTTGCAGTTCCTCACTTGTAGCACTATTAATATTTACTTTTCGTCGAGCAGATCCCTCATTATTCACCACACTTTGGGAATTAAAAGGATTTTCATTTGTTTCACCTTTCAAAGGAATATAAACCACCATTCCATCTTGTATAGAGGAAGCTAAATTAACTGCTAATTCATTAGCATTTTCACTTAATCCCCCAGCCTTTTGAATAACCTCAAAAACTCTAGCATCCTCAGGCATTTCATAAACACCTGGTTGCTGTACAGCACCTTTTACATCAATCATTATTAAAGGACGATCTTCTTCTGTTTTAACAGGTTCCTCTTCTTGTATAGGTATGGTTTCATCTATCCCTCCCGCATCCAAACCTCCTAGTTCAACTAACTCTGATTTCGGAGGTTCCCTCAATAAAATATAATAAATGCAACAAATAGTTAATACACTAATAATAATGATTATAATCCATTTTTTGTTAAGTTTTAGATTCATCGCTTTAAACTCCTTATTAAATAATCATGAGAAGAACTTGGCTTAACTCCAAGCCTTAGTTTTTTATGAACGTCCATGAAATTTTATACTTTCTAATAGTATAAATTATTAGTTCTAGTCATATCGTGTAGGAGAGAATTGCATTCCAAGGAGGGGATATACTTTGAATGTAGGTTTTATTGGAACAGGGAACATGGGTAGAATATTAATTGAGTCATTTGTTGAGTCAGGTGCAGTTAGGCCCTCATTCATTTATATGACAAACCGAACAAACTCAAAAGCTGTGGCAATAAAAGAGATATATCCGAAGACAAATGTTATGGAAACCGCTGATGAAGTTGTGAAAAGATCTGATTTAATTTTTATTTGTGTGAAACCATTAGATATACACCCCCTTTTAAAAAAATTAGATTACCTTTTATCGCCAAATAAGTGCATTGTGTCGATTACAAGTCCATTAAGTGTTGAACAATTGGAATCACTCGTAGATTGTCAAGTAGCCAGGGCAATTCCTAGTATTACAAATCGGGCTTTTTCGGGTGTTTCTCTACTCACTTTTGGAAATTCTTGTCACAAAGAATCACAAAGAACAATCGAAGAGCTTTTTGAACAAATTTCAAATCCTGTTCAAATTGAAGATGATATTACAAGGGTTTCATCAGACATTGTTAGCTGTGGACCAGCATTTTTCAGCTATCTTCTACAACGGTTTGTTGACGGAGCCGTAGCTGAAACGAATATATCAAAAGATCAAGCTGTCATTTTAGCTAGTGAAATGATTATTGGGATGGGAAAATTACTTGAAACAGAATTATACACATTACCAACTTTACAAGACAAGGTTTGTGTAAAAGGCGGAGTAACAGGAAAAGGAATAGAGGTACTTGTAGAAAATGTTGGAGACATGTTTGAGAAAATATTTCAAGCAACACATAAGAAATTCGATGAAGATCTTGAAGAAGTATCAGAACAATTTAGTAAAATATCAAATAAGTAATTCTTCTCAGGAAGGATAAACTCCTTTATTTTTTATAAAATTTTTTTAAAAAAGGTGAACTCACTTTAAGCGTGGGTTCACCTTTTTTTACAAATAAAAAATACTCTCTCAGTTTTTTCATTTGGCTGGTTAGCTAAATCAAAGTCTCCACAAATAGTTAAAATTTCAAATGAGGCTTCTTTAAGCCACATTGTATATTCTTCAATAGAGAAAGTACGCTGATAGTGTAACTCATCATAACGTTCATAAAATTCATCTCTTTTTACGAAAAAAGTCATATCATGCTCAATACTGTTCGGTTCCTCACCTATAAAGGAATTCCAAATAAAGCTGACTTCTTCATCTTGATCAGCAAACGTTGCATTTGCAAACACATTGTGGATTTTATGTAAGGAATGAACATCAAAAATAAATAATCCTTCATTTTGAAGCTGTGAATGCACAGCTTCAAACGTTGCATGTACATCTTGTTTTGTCTCTAAATAATTTAGGGAATCACAACATATTGTGATCACATCAAAAGGATTTGGAAACCCTGTTAGATTTCGCATATCCTGCTTGAGAAACAAAATATTTGTTTTGTTATTTTCAGCTTTTGATTGTGCAACTGTCAACATGTCCTCGCTAAGATCCACACCAGTTACTGACAATTGTTTTTTATTTGCTAGTAAAACAGAAATTTCTCCCGTTCCACAACCAACATCTAATAAGGTGGATGCTCCCGGAAGATAAAGTGAGATCGATTTTTCTATCAAATTCACCCACTGTCCGTAGGGAGCATCCTTCATTAATTGATCATAGATATAGGCGAAACCTTGATAAATCATTGTTCCAGCTCACTAACAAGATCTTCCAGAGGAGCATCTCCCCATAATCGCTCTAAATTATAGTAGCTTCTCTCATCTTTATGAAAAACATGTGCTACCACATCACCTAAATCGATTAGTATCCAACGTGCTTCATCAAAACCTTCAAGCCTTTTTACATGAATTCCGTTTTCTTCCGCTTGTTCTTTCATCTCTCTTGCAATAGCTTGCACTTGTTTGTCTGAATTACCATGACAAATAAGAAAATAATCTGCAATTAATGAAATTCCGTTCATATTAAGTGCAATAAGATCCTCCGCACGTTTGCTGTCAGCTGCTTTTGCTACAATTGTTAAAATATCTCTACCTGTCATTAACTTTTTTGTCCTCCTTTTAATACTAAAGAATTATAAGTTTTAAGTGTATCTGGATATATGGCTTGATTTTTTTTCAGTAAGAAACTGATTGTGTTTTGTAAAGACTTTAAAAGTGCTTTATCTAAACTGGTTTCTGCAAGTTCTCTTACTTCTTCTACACCCGGAAAATGTCTTCCCGGTTCTATATAGTCTGCCACATAAATGATTTTTTCAAGCAAAGTCATATTTGGTCGCCCGGAAGTATGGTACTTTATGGCACGTAGAATTTCTTTATCCTTAATACCTACTTCTTTTTTAACCAAATATGCTCCAACCGGTGCATGCCATAACTCACTATTATGCTCTAATAATTTTGCTGGCATTTCCTGATCTTTAATTATTTTTTCCATCTCTTTTTTAGGTCTAAATTTAGCATAATCATGAAAGATGGCAGCTAGTTCCGCTTTTTTAACATCTCCTCCATATTTTTGAGAAAGATGGATTGCTGTCTCCATTACACCTAATGTATGAACATATCGATGCTCGGTTATTTGTTCTGCAACGATTTTTAAGGCTGCGTCACGTTCCATATAAATGATTCTCCTCAATATATCTTCTCACATTATCCTGGATAAGAAACTCTGTATTTCCACCGGTTCTAAGTCGTTCTCTTACCATTGTCGAAGACACCTCAAACAGTGGAATCTCAACCTCCATAACTGGATAAGGTGTCTTGGTTTCATACCCGCTTCTTTTCACACCAACGAATGTAACCAATTTAATCACTTCATCAATTTTATGCCAATTTGGCAAATACTCAATCATATCTGCTCCTATGATAAAATAAAACGTATGATTAGGAAATTCTTCAGTTAACAACCTTAAAGTATCATATGTATAAGACGGTCCTTCACGCTCTAATTCAATTGTATTAACTGAAAATTCCGGGTGATCCTTTACAGCAATTGTGATCATATTTAGCCGATGGTCACTCTCAGTAAAGTGATCTGTTTGTTTATGAGGAGGAATTTGATTAGGAATAAACCATATTTCCGATAATTGCAAGGCCTGCCTTACCTCACTTGCAATTAATAGGTGGCCCAGATGGGGTGGATCAAAAGTTCCACCTAAAATTCCTATTTTTTTTGACATCCTTCATTCCTCCCTATTTGTTAATTAGGTAGCCGAATTTGCTTATTTTCTTTGGATTCTTTATATAACACAATCGTATTTCCAATAACCTGAACAAGCTCTGCACCTGTTCCTTTCACGATTTCTTCAGCAACTGTATTTTTATCATCTTCACAATTTTGCAGTACAGACACTTTAAATAATTCACGAGCCTCAAGTGTATCTGCTAATTGCTTAATCATATTTTCATTAACTCCGCCCTTACCAACTTGAAATATTGGATTTAAGTGGTGAGCTTCAGACCGCAAAAAGCGCTTTTGTTTTCCTGTTAACATGATGTACCTCCTAGTTGGTCATTAACAATTTTTGTCATCTTTTCAATTGATGGAGCTTGTTTTGTCCATAGCTCAAAAGCAAGTGCTGCTTGATATACAAACATTCCAACACCTGTATGAACCGTTAAACCCAGCTCCTTGGCTTCTTTTAACAAAGCCGTATAAATTGGGTTATAAATAATATCACTTACGATTGCTGACTTTTTAGCATTTTTTAGTGATAAAGGCTTTTGATCGACATGAGGATGCAGGCCTACAGCTGTAGTTTGGATAATGATGTCATATTTTTCAATATCAATCTCAGCTTCTTGTATGTTAAGAGCCTTACTATTGTTTGAAAAAGGGCACTCATTAATAAGCTCTTCAGCCTTTGAAATAGTACGATTACAAATATCTATTTCCTGACAACCTTGGTGAGTAAGTGCAAAGTAAATCCCCCTTGCTGCACCACCTGCACCAATAATGAGTATTTTATGATCTGAAATTGGCTTATTAAGCATTTCTTTTAAAGATTCAATATATCCATTTCCGTCTGTATTGTGCCCAACTAATCGACCATTTTCGTTTACAACGGTATTCACTGCACCTGCTATCTTTGCTGTTTCATGCAATTTGTCTAAAAATGGAATAATAGAAATCTTATGCGGAATCGTAACATTAAATCCTCTAACCCCTAATAATTTTAATGCTTGAACAGATTCCTCTAATTTTTCCGTTTCCACATGGAAAGCATGGTAATAATTGTCCAAGTTTTTTTCTCTAAATGCATCATTATGGATAGCGGGTGACATTGAATGCTCAACTGGACAACCGATCAACCCATATAATTTCCCCATACACAACTCTCCCTAATTAAATTAGCGATTTTCTAAGTGTGACATTTACTCCCTTTGGTGCAAAAGCTACTATTTTTTTACCCGGATTATTTACTGTAACCCAACCTAAACCCGAAAAGACAACATCTGTTTTCCCTTCATGAATTGTTAATTCATGAGGAACTAATTCCGGGAAAGTTTCTACATCTTCTTTTCTTGGAGGTGTTAAAAGCTCTCCTACATGTTTTTCATATAAGCTACTAGCATTCTCTAGTTTTGTTCGATGAATGTTCAACTCGGTCGGAATATAGCAAACAAGTGCTTCTCTTCCACCTGATACATAATCTAACCTGGCAAGCCCTCCAAAATATAAGGTTTGTTGTTCATTTAATTGGAAAACTTTTGGTTTAATTTCCTTCTTAGGACTTAATAGTTTTAGATCACGCTTATCAATAAAGTGTGCCATTTGATGGTGATTGATAATACCTGGAGTATCATACAAGGAAGCACCATTGTCCAACGGTATTTCGATTAAGTCTAATGTTGTGCCTGGATAATGAGATGTCGTAATAACATCATTAACACCTGCAACTTCTTTAATCATTCGGTTAATAAATGTTGATTTCCCCACATTTGTACAGCCTACAACATAGACATCTTGTCCATTCCGGTATTCATCAATTAGTTCTGCTACTTCTTTTATGCCATGTCCTTTAGCAGAGCTTACTAAACATACATCAATCGGTTGTAATCCTAATTCCTTTGCTTCCCTTTTCATCCAGTTAATCAGCTTTTGTTTTTTTACTGATTTAGGTAGAATATCACTTTTATTTCCTATCAATAAAATTGGATTTCCTTTTACAAACCGTTGAATTCCTTGTAGCCAACTACCATTAAAATCAAAGATATCAACTATTTTTACGATTAAACCTTTTGTTTCCCCGATACCGTGTAAGATCTTTAAAAAATCATCATCAGTTAGGGAAACATCTTGGATTTCATTATAATTTTTTAATCGGAAGCATCTTTGACAGATGATATCCTCTTTTTCTAAAGCACTTACTGGAGCATATCCAAGCTTCTCAGGATCTTGTGTTTGAATTGAAACACCACATCCTATACATGAAAATTGCTGTTCAGACACGTTTTATTCCTCCCATTGAATCATCCCTCTACGTTTCAAATTAGCCATTATCCTACGTTCAATTCTACGGTTTATTCTTGTAAAGAATCCGTCTGTTGATGCAACTGGAACAACTAAAATCGTCTGAAATCCATTACGATTTCCACCTAATACATCTGTTAAGAGCTGATCTCCTATAACAACGACCTCTTCTTTTTTTAGGTTCATATCTTTAACCGCTTTTAAAAATGCCTTTCCCATAGGCTTCCTAGCCTTAAAAATAAATGGAATATTGTGAGGCTCCGAGAAGGCTTTTACACGTAATTGATTATTATTAGATACGATGGTAATTTTCATATCTAGATCTTTAACTTCCTTAAACCACTCAATCAATTGGGGGGTTGCATCTGGTCGATCCCATTCAACAAGTGTGTTATCTAAATCTGTAATAATACCTTTTATTCCGCTTTCCTTCAATTTCTTAGGAGATATATGAAAGATGCTTTTTACATATTCTCCAGGTAAAAATAACTTTAGCATGAGTTTTTAACACCTCATTATCATTTTTTTGCCAATTTACATCATATCGAATTTATTTCATACTTTCAAAACAAAATTAAAGTATATGAAATTTTTACACTTTAAATCACAAATACTTTTCGACAATTTCCGACCACCTTCAACACTTGTGGATAATATTATACACAATATCCACCTTGCCATACCTCTATTTTAACACCTTATAAACACAATACCCACAATTTATCCACCGTTAATTGTGGATAACAGAACGGTTGTTCTCACTTATAATTTCTGTTAGATTTAAGTTAATAACAAAATATAACATTTTTAAATGTCTTATAGTAAAGATTTATACAAGACCATAACAAATGTTAGGAGGTGGAGAGCCAAGTATTTGGCCATTCATTATGCGTAAACTTTCTGACGAATTACTAATTGAATCTTATTTTAAAGCGATTGAAATGAAACTAAATGATGATTTTATAGACTTAATTGTGATTGAAATTAAACGCCGTTCTTTGGGACATCTGTTAAAAGCTTCTTCCTAAAGCTTTAACTCTGTCGCCTGACGGCTTTTTTTCTTTCATTATTTATATTTTGTCCATTCTGGTTTTGCACTACTCTTTTTAAGCCGCTATGTAACATCTGATTTGTGAATGTAATTATACCATTAGTTCTACAGCACCACTATCTTTTATTCCCCACAGTATTGAAAAAAGCCTTCAGTAAATTTTGAAGGCTTCACATGCTAAGGTTTTGTTTATCGATAGTAATTGTAGTAATAATATCCTCCGCCAATGACAAGCAACAAGATTAACAAGACAACAATAAACGCATACCAATAACCATATCCTGTCACAGCTGCAGGGTAATACGGGTATTGTGCTGGTCCATAAGGTGGTCCATAAGGTGAATAACCGTACATTGACTTTTCCCTCCTTTATTTAATCGTCTCTTATATATTTCTATGTATTTAACCTAAAAAAAGCGTAGGCTGTAACCCTAACATCGTCCTAAAAACTCACTTAAGTGAGTTTGTGAGAAAAGAATCTGAGAACTTTTATATGTACAGACACAAACAAGCTTCCATCAACATACACATGACTTATAGGCTCTTGCCTAGATTATGTTCTTAAGTGGAGGTGGAGGTATGACAGGGCTCATAACAGCACTAGGCTTCTTTGTAAAAGAATTAGTGTTTTTAGTATCTTATGTAAAGAACAATGCCTTTCCACAGCCTTTGTCTGCTACAGACGAAAAGAAGTATCTACAAAAAATGTCTGAAGGTGATGAGTATGCGAGGAACCTGCTTATTGAACATAACTTGCGACTCGTGGCTCATATTGTCAAAAAATTTGAAAATACTGGCGAAGACTCAGAAGATTTAATTTCGATTGGAACAATTGGGTTAATAAAAGCAATTGAAAGTTATTCACAAGGAAAAGGTACAAAGCTAGCTACTTATGCCGCGCGTTGTATTGAAAATGAGATACTTATGCATTTACGGGCTTTAAAAAAGACAAAAAAAGATGTCTCCTTACATGACCCAATCGGTCAAGATAAAGAAGGAAATGAAATCAGCTTAATTGATGTGTTAAAATCTGAAAACGAAGATGTGATCGACACCATTCAGTTAAATATGGAATTAGAAAAAGTAAAGGAATATATTGATATACTTGATGGAAGAGAGCGAGAAGTCATCGTTGGAAGATTCGGGCTTGATCTGAAAAAAGAAAAGACACAGCGTGAAATTGCAAAAGAACTAGGCATCTCAAGAAGCTATGTATCCAGGATTGAAAAACGTGCATTAATGAAAATGTTTCATGAGTTTTATCGTGCGGAAAAGGAAAAACGAAACCGGTTAAAAGAAAAATAAAAAGTAAGAAAAGGGCGTAACCAATGCGTCCTTTTCTTTTTTTACATTTTAATTCTAGTTAACTTAGCTAGGCAGTATCCTTCTCAACAGTTAAATGTAGTAATAATTCGATTTTCAACATATTCATCGCCTCCAATTTTTTTCATTGATCATTACATGTTACATGTTATGAAAATTCTCATATTGCTTTGTTTTTACTTCTTCCATTCTATTTTGGATCTCTTGATCCCGGTGAATGTCATTTTTTGTTTTCTTTCTTTTCGAGATAGAAAGAGTTAACGTAATAAAAAATAGGTTAATCGTCATGTGTATCACCTCCTTTAAGTTATTCTACACCTTTGATCGTCAACAGGTTGCCAAATCCCTAGAGAGGATTCATGGTTTCTCAAAGTAACGTGATTAATGACAATAAAATAAAACACGCCACAGGGGCAACCTGTAGCGTGTATAAATAACCATATAAAAACGCCACAAGTATTTAAATCAACCTGAGGCGTGTGTTTACTTTAAACATAACATTCATATAAGTAAATAATTATAATACACCATTTCGGTCGATAAGAAGAATTAAGTTTTTGTTTTGTGTAGTTGTACGTTTGTTCATGTTCCTCGACCTCCATTTCATTATTTACTATCACTGTGGTAATTATATCCACAATTTCCAATTCTGTAAATACGTTTTTAAAAATTTAAATTTTCAGATAATAATAACTGAATTTTTATTGAAAAAGCCAATCTCAAGTTTATGAGATTGGCTTTTGTTAAAGGTTATTGATTTTCTGTTTCATCCAGCTGTTTTTTATATCTTAAAGATATTTTAAAGCTTACAAAAGCTCCAGCTAAAAAAAGAATTGTTGTAATCATTAAAACAGTATCATAAATACCAAGCTTTCCTTGGTCCGGCAAAACGACTCCTATATATAAGAACACACTTGCTGCTAAAAGAACAAATGCATAATTTTTAAAATCTGTTACAAGTGCTTGTATTGCTTTTTTATTCATCATATCACCTACTAAATGTGTTATATATACACAATAACACAGCCTAGCAATCTATTAACCAAGTAAATTAAACCAGTGGTGGAATTTATTAAGCAACAAAAAAGACTTAAAATGTTGAGCTTAACCCACATTTTAAGTCTTTTTCCTTACACAGCTTCTACTATTTTTAACACTAAATCAGCTGAGTGCTTAGCTGCTTGATCTAAGAATTGATCAAACGAAACATTTGATTCTTTACCAGCAATATCTGATAATGCTCTAATGATCACAAAAGGTACTTCAAATTGATGACAAACTTGTGCTATTGCCGCTGCTTCCATTTCACCTGCATAAAGGTTTTGGAATTTGCTACGGATAAAGTCTACTTTTACAGGATCATTTAA
The DNA here is from genome assembly GCF_903166545.1 of Metabacillus schmidteae. NCBI lineage: Bacteria > Bacillati > Bacillota > Bacilli > Caryophanales > Bacillaceae > Metabacillus > Metabacillus schmidteae. The sequence continues at coordinate 3,978,350 of NZ_CAESCH010000001.1, forward strand.
AAATGAGTCACCTGTTACGATTAGCCCCTTAGCTACTTGAATATCTGTAATTTCTTCTGCTTTCATTACAGCGATTTCCACTAACTTTTGATCCGGAGTATAGGCTGCAGGTAAACCAGGTACCTGACCATATTCGTAGCCAAATGCAGTTACATCCACGTCGTTATGGCGTACTTCGGTGGATATAACAACATCACCTACATTTAAGGAAGAGTGGAAACCACCTGCCGAACCTGTATTAATCACGTAGTCTGGTTTATATCGATCTAATAATAATGTAGTGCTGAGAGCAGCATTAACCTTACCTATGCCTGACTTCAGGAGGATTATGTCAATTCCCTTATATACCCCTGTTGTAAATTCACTTCCAGCAATCATTTCCTGCTCACGATTGTCTAACTTATCTCTTAGTATCGTTACCTCTTCTTCCATTGCTCCAATGATGGCAATTTTCAATTGATTCATTCCTTCCATATGTATCTTTCTTCATTCATGTTATCTCCACATAGAAGTTTACCTATTTCACTTGTCCAACGCAAGGTTAATTGACTTACATGTTTGTTTTGGTACTATTTAATTAATACAAGCGTATAAAATTGAAAATAATTTTTATAGAGGTGTAGATCATGGATTTTCAATTGGATTTATTAAAGGATAAAGTTGAATTTTTTGAAGCAACATCTATTAAGGACCTTGAGAAAAAGATTAATGATCAAATTGTACATAATCAAGCGATATTGCTACATGTACATTCTGTTTCCCATCAGATGTTTGTATCAGAAGACGGTAAAAGAATGTATAGTGCTGTTGTCCATTTTAAAGCTAAACTCTAAATTTATCTTAGAAAACAAAGGGAGCTTTTACGTTAAGTAAAAGCTCCTTTCCAATTAACCTAATTTTTCAATTTTTGTTGGCTTCCAACCTTGATTTTCCACCCAAGTTATATAAACTTTATATTTTGCTGATTGATCTTTAGTTGAGATCGTACCTACAGCATCATTCGGGCTGCCGTTGTTTTCTAGGCGCCAAATAATTAGTTCTGATTCAGGAATTCCTGTTGCATAACTAAGCGCCTTTGTCATTTCCTTCCAATCTTGTGATTCCTTATCATACTTTGCTGAATGAGGCTCTGTTTGTGAAGTACCTACAGGTTCCCATGCAGGGTTTTCAATTACTTCAGCAACACCTGAACCAGGTTCTCCTTCCGTAATTGTTGCCTGTTCAAAAGGATCTTCTGTACCTTCTTCCTCAGTGTTCTCTGTTTGCTCGGAACCTTCTTCACCTTGTTCCTTACGTTGATCTTCACTTTCTTCTTTACCTTGCTCATCAGCTTCTGTATCCTCAACTTTTGCTTCATCATCTTCTTTCGTTTCTGATGTCGCTTCTTCGTTGCTTTCCTCATCACTTGCAAGTTTTATATCAGGCTGCTCATTATATTTAGCGGTTTTCTCAGATTGGTTGGAACCTAGTATCAGCTGTGATCCTATTACAAAAATTAAAACCAATACGATTCCTATTAATGAGTTTAAAACAATATTTGTTTTTCTTTTTTTATCTCTTTTTTCATAACGAGAGGTGCTAAAGTGATTATTACTCAATGCCCTACACTCCTTTTTCCCTTACCTTCAGTCTTCATTCTAGCATTTAAGCTATTTTCTATCTAGTCGTATCATAAATCTTAAACAGGAAGATTACTACTCCTAAATTAATCTTTTCGTTCGTCAATTTTAGACATTTCGTTTACAATATCATAAAAAGCAGCATTTGTACCAGCCTCAGCACTGGTAGTATCCATCTCTACAACAACTAATGCATATTTGGGTTTTTCAGATGGAAAATACCCTGCAAACCATTTATTATACAACGTTTGATCATTGCTATTTGATTTACCTGTTTGAGCTGTTCCTGATTTACCTGATACCTCAATTGGCGATGATTGAAACCTTCTTCCAGTTCCCTCGGAATCTGTTACAACTAACCTGAGCAACTTTTGCAGCTTTGAAGCAGTCATAGGAGATATGGTTTCTCCTTCTAATGAATTAGACGTAAATGAATACATATTGGTTCCATTTTTATATAATATATTTTCTACGATCTTCACTTGCTGTTTTTGTCCGCCTCTTGCAATTGTTGCCATCATATTCGCTATAGAAAGCGGAGTAATTTTTACATCTTTTTGACCAATAGCTGTTTGATCAACAGCTCTGGGTACATTTTTATCTTTATTATCACTCCAGATATTACCACTTTTTTCATCAGGAAATTGCTTAAAATTTTCATAATGAAATACTTCGCCAGACCATCCAACCGGATCAATTAATCCTAATTTATTTGATGTATCTTCAATAACATTTTTATCTTTTTCTATTAATTCTTTAGCTAATGTTGTAAATGTATAGTTACAGCTTTTAGCAAAACTTCTCTCGAACGTAAGCTGTCCATCATCCTGTCCTCCATCTGCTTCACCGTGTAAGTTTAGGCTGCAATTAAACTGTCTTGTTGGGTCATCTAAACCATATTCAATTGCTGCTGCAGAAATGACAGTTTTAAAAATAGATCCAGGGAAAAGAGGCTGAAGCATATGATTTGTCAGTGTAGTTGAATCAGATCGATTTAAAGTTGGTTTAGAAGCCATAGCTAATACTTCATTATTCTCGATATCAAGTAAAACAACGCCACCTTTTTCAACTTTTTGTTGCTCCAACACCTCTTCAGCCATTGCTTGTATATCCTTGTCAATGGTTGTTTTCACTGTTACGGGATAAAAAGGATTTGAGTCAGCGATATATTTGACATTAATACCGAACAGAGGATGTCCGTCACCATCTACATGATAAAGAAGCTTTGTTTCCGCATCCGGCAATAAAAATTCATCAAACGCTTTCTCAAGACCAGTTACACCAATTTTCGTTTTGTAAGATAAATCAGTGCGGTCCGGATATTTTGTTCTTAAGGCCTCGGCATTTTCTCCAATAATTCCGATGATATGATCTCCAATTGTCTCATCTAACATCGTTTGTTGGTAAATACCAAATATTCCGGGAATCTTAAGGTCATTAATCTTTTCGAGTTCAGAAGCTGTTAACGAAACACCATGTTTACTAGATAGCACGACTGGCTCTTTCGTATCGCTTACTAATTCTTGTAGCTTGTTACTAGGTATGCCAACAATTTGTGACAGGTCTTCAGAAGGCCATGTGGTCTCTTTTAAAAATGGAAAAAGTACAAGTGATGGTTCAGCTTGTTTTTGGAGTGAATCTCCATCTCGGTCAACAAACCGCCCTCTTCCATCATCAATCATGACTTCTTGTGTTCTTTGATTAACGCTCTCTTGCACAAGATTTATTCCTTTGTCAGAAAAAGATTCTGTATTTATTAATTGAATATCTGCTAAACGATATAAAATGAATGATAATACTGCTAAATAAACAATACCAATGAACATAAATCTCTTATTTTGTAACATTGTAACCTCCCTGAGGCGGCAATCATTCACTTGATTATTCCTTAAATAGTAGGAATAAAAAAGAAACACCTCGTCATCATTTTTGACGAGGTGTTTCTTATATAAACCTTTATCAGCTAATATTCACGATTTTTACAAGCATTTCTCCACCTGGTGTTTGAACTGTTACTTCATCGCCTACTTTTTTGCCAAGTAAGCTTTTAGCTATTGGAGAATCATTTGAGATCTTACCTTCAAATGGGTCTGCCTCAGCACTACCTACGATTGTATACGTTTCTTCATCACCATCTGGAAGTTCAGTAAAAGTAACCGTACGACCAAGTGATACGGAGCTTGTATCAGCTTCACCCTCAATTATTTTAGCATTTCGAATCATATTTTCTAATGTTGTAATACGACCCTCAACAAATGCTTGTTCTTCTTTCGCTGAATCATACTCAGAGTTCTCAGATAGATCCCCGAAACTACGTGCGATTTTAATTCTCTCTACAACTTCTTTACGTTTAACCGTTTTCAAATATTCAAGCTCTTGTTCAAGCTTTTCTTTACCTTCTCTAGTCATTGGAAAAACTTTTTCTTGTGCCATGTTTGTTCCACTCCTTCTAGTAGACTTCCCCGTCGTACTGAATCATTTCATGCTATATTATCCTTTTGCTTATGTATCAGCTAAACATTTATATGCTTTTAGTAAAAATAGTAAAGCCTTTTCTACATTTTCGCTCATCACAGTATGTATAAAGGAAGGGCAACAATGTGCCCTCTTATCCAATAAACGATGATTTTATGAAAGCCAGATAAATTTATTACTTATACATAATATGATCACAGTAGACTTTATCTATGCTATGTTATTACAAAATTGCATTTAGTTCAAGAATTGTTTGAATTTTTGTGACCATTAAATCAATTGCAACGTGATTTTGCCCACCTTCCGGAATGATAATATCAGCATATCTTTTTGTCGGCTCGATAAATTGATTATGCATCGGCCTTACAACTGAAAGATATTGCTCAATCACTGACTCGATGGAACGCCCTCTTTCTTTTATATCACGAAGAATTCTACGAATAATTCGTAAATCAGCATCAGTATCAACATATAGTTTGATATCCATTAAATCACGTAAACGTTCATCCTCTAAGATGAGGATACCTTCAAGAATGATGACATCTTTAGGTTCTACGATCATAACATCTTCAGATCGTGTATGCAAAGAATAATCATATACAGGCTTTTCAATTGACTTATGATGTAACAATGCATTCAAATGGTCAATTAATAAATCATTATCAAATGCAAGCGGATGGTCATAGTTTGTGTTTAATCTCTGTTCAAACGGCAGGTGACTTTGATCTTTATAATAAAAATCCTGCTCCAGCATCAAGATTGAATGACCTTTAAAATGCTCGTAGATTGCTTTGGTCACGCTCGTTTTACCTGAGCCTGATCCGCCAGCAACCCCTATTACAACCGGCTTCTTTGCCATCCTTTTTAGAACCCCTTTCGCATCATGTTGTTAACGAAGACCGGTTTATCTACTTTGAATGTCACAATTTGTAACGGGTGGCGAGCTGCATCCAGCTCTTTACCATTTTCATCCCAAATCTTCTCAATCATTTGTGTAAAATTCTCAATTTCCGGACCAAAGAATTCGACTGTTTCACCAGGTTTAAAGTGGTTACGTTGCTGCAGGGTAACCATTTGTGTGTCTTTATTATAATCTAATACAAGTCCGGCAAAATCATACTCTGTTTTCGTACTATGTTGGCCAAACATTTGTTGTTGAAAGCCGGGAACTTCTTCAAAGAATGCAGAAGCTGTTTCACGGTTTGCACATTTGTTAAGTTCTTTTAACCATTCAGGATCTATTTTAAAGTTTTCAGGATCAGCACAATAAGCATCAATAACTTTTCGATAGACACTCACAACTGTTGCAATATAGTGAATTGATTTCATTCTTCCTTCAATCTTTAAGCTGTCGACTCCAAGTTCAATCATTTTAGGGATAGATTCAATTAAGTTTAAATCTTTAGGACTCATGGCAAAAGCTGCATCATCTTCATTAAATAACGCTACTTCTTGATTATTTTCAAGTTTAAATAAATCATAATCCCAACGACATGACTGACAGCAACCTCCACGATTTGAATCACGTGCAGTCATATGGTTACTTAACGTACAGCGTCCAGAATAGGCAATACACATTGCACCATGAATAAAGGCTTCAATCTCAATATCAACCTTTTCTTTCATTTCCTTTATTTCTTCAGCACTCGTTTCACGAGCTAATACGACACGCTCTAACCCTTCCTCTTTCCAAAACTGGACAGCCTTCCAGTTAGAAAGAGATTGCTGTGTACTTAAATGAACTTCCAGCTTTGGCGCCACACGTCGGCATGTTTCAATGATGAGCGGGTCAGCAACGATAATTCCTGTTACTCCTGCATCCTGTAATCCCATTAAATACTCATCAAGTCCATCCATGTTTTCATTATGTGCAAAAATATTTGTCGTAACATAGATTTTTGCGCCGTACTTGTTAGCGAACTGTACACCTTCTGCCATTTCCTCTTGAGAGAAATTTCCTGCATTTGAACGAAGGCCATATTCCTGTCCTCCAATAAAAACAGCATCTGCTCCATAATGAACGGCGATTTTTAATTTTTCTAAATTGCCTGCTGGTGCCAATAACTCGGGCTTCTTCGTTATGACACGTTTCCCATCAATTATTGTAGAAATTTTATCCATTACTGTCGTCACTTTTTTCACTCCCTTTTGCACTAAAAATATTCAATTAATAAACCGTTTCTTTAAAGAAAAATCCTGTATCCAAATTGCGATTCTTCGCCTGAATATTCTCGATTTCTTCTAAAAGTACATCTTTTACTTCCTCATACTTCGCATTGTCCTCAATATAAAGATCAATTGCTTTTCTGTATTTTTTTGTGACCTCGATAATATAATTTGATGTTTGTAAGACACCATCAATCTTGAAAGAATCAATTCCGGCGTCAATCATTTCTCCAAGTTCATCGATTATACAGATATCATTTGGGCTCATAATATGTGTGCCATTAACATCTTCAAAAATTGGGTACTTATTATCTCTTTCTGGGTCAAATAAAAACATCATTTCTTTGTTATCATTACGATTTTCAACTTTTAATGCCTTACCTTGATACTCAAAGTAATTCCCTAAAAGTGTGCGTTTTGATTGGAACATACATGTCATCCCGTGCACCTGCACCTCAATTTCAACGTCTGCATGTTCTTTTGTTTCAATAATAGCATCCATACTTAATTCACGAGCTAATACCGCACGTTTTGAACCTTTTCTTCCCCAATAATTACATGTATACCAGTTCGTTGCCGTTGTTTCAGTGTTCCAATGCAGCTTTAAATCCGGCGCCACTTCCTTCGCCGCCATTAATACAGCTGGATCCCCGAATACCACAGCATCTACTTTTACCTCTGTTAAAAAGGATAAATAGTTCTCTATATCAGCAATTGCTTCATTATGAAAGATAGCATTCATTGCAACAAATACTTTTTTATTGTGATGGTGTGCAATTTCAATTGCTTGTTTCACTTGTTCTCTGGAAAATTCACCTGCAAGACGCAACCCAAATCTTTGTTCTCCAATAATAAACGCGTCTGCACCTGCTTCAATTAACGGAAGTATATCCTCTACTGATTTAGGTGTTACTAATAACTCAGGTTTCTTCATTCACTCTCACCTCATTTATTTCATTTTCTTTGTTACAGCAATTCCATCTCCAACAGGAATAATTGTTGTTTTATATCCTTCTAAAGAAGAAAGCATCTGATTATACTCATCTAGCTTTCGAACGAGAGTACGTTGTCTTCTCGTTTTGAGTTCTGAACGATCTCGAGCAACTGTTCCTTTAAATAAGACGTTATCCGAGTATATCATCCCATCTTCAGTTAACATTGGTTCATATAATGTAAAAAACTTTTGATATTTTGCTTTTGTCGCATCAATAAATAATGCATCAAATGGTCCAAAATGTTTCATTTCTTCTGAGATGGACAAAGCATCACCTAAGAAGGTTTTGATTTGGTTTTGTAACCCTAGGTCTTTAATATGTTTGTTGGCTTGTTGATACCTTTCCTCATCAAGCTCCACTGTAATTATTTGAGTTTGAGGTAATTGCAGTGCCATTCTAATTGCTGAATAGCCAATTGCTGTTCCAATTTCAAAAATTCTTTTTGGTTGCTGCATAGATAAAAGTAAGAGCAATACCTCAATACCGACCTTTTCCATTATTGGCACATCATGAAGTCTCGCAAACTCTTCCATTTGCTTAACGTAAGATGATGATTCCGGTATTAAGTTTTCAACATACGTTATAACGTCTTGATTTAACATGATTGCCCTCCTGTTCATGTATTGCAATCATAAACTTTTGTTTTTTTATCATAAGTCTTGCAATGGAAAACACTAAAAAGAAGAGCCCCGTAATAGAGAACTCTTGTTCAGTAACATATAAAAATCGTCGTCCAAATAACAACTCGATATATTTTACCACAACAAGAAAGGGAATGCGAATAGATAATCTGCGTTCCCTTTCTTTTCCTCTAAAAATACACTAGTTGTTTGTAATGTATTTATTTTTTGCTTTGTTATGTTCTTCAAGTGTTTTTGTATAAATGACTTTTCCCTCACTTGTTGCGAGGAAATATAAGAAATCTGTATCTTCAGGAGTTAAGGCTGCATTGAATGAAACTTCACCTGCATTTGCGATAGGTCCCGGAGGAAGACCGGTATTTTGGTAAGTATTATAGGCAGATTTCACTTCAAGGTCTTCATATAATACTCGATCTTTGTGTTCTCCCAATGCATATAGAACTGTTGGATCTGTTTGTAAAGGCATGTTTATTTTCATTCGGTTATAAAACACACTTGAGATCTTTTCACGATCTGCTTGTTCTGTGGCTTCTTCTTCAATTAGTGATGCCATTGTAACAAATTTATGAACACTCATATTTTGTTCCTGAAGCTTTGGAATGTATTTTGCTACAATCTCACTAGTTTTTTTCACCATCGGCTCTAATACTTCTTCAATCGTTGGTTTTTCTTTGTAATAAGGGTAAGTTGCAGGATACAAGTAGCCTTCAAGAGCATATTTTACATCTTTTCCAAAAATATCATCAGTTAAAAGATCAGGATATTTTGCTTTCATCGAATTGATAAATTCTTTATCTGTTAATGTTGCAAGGACCTCTTTTTCCTCAAAATCTGTATGATTTGCGACTATTGACGCAATCTCGGTTAATTGTCGACCTTCTGGAATTGTAATTTGAAAAGCTGCATTATTTAGCACTTTACCTTCTTTTAAACTCGTAATAATATCCATGAAAGTCATAGATTTGTTTAGTTTATAATCTCCAGCCTGAAAGCCTGACTCATTTTTAAATTTAATATAATACTTAAATACCTTGTCATCCTTAATAATATCATGCTCTTCTAAAATTTTAGAGATAGTTGATACAGATGAACCAATTGGTATTGTGACATCTATTGCAGTCTTATCGTTAGGATCAACTGGTTCTAAAGAAGATTTTATATATAGATAACCGCCCCCAATTATTCCTGAAAAAGCAATAATAAGAATAATAAATACGGTTAATACAATTCTTCTAACTACCTTTGCCTCACTTTGAAATTGCATTAGGTTTTTACGGAATGTATCCTTTTTTGGATCTTCAGACATGTATATCCCCCTTTCACCCATATTATACTACAATGTTCTCGGAGATTCGGCAATAAATTACACGATTTATGGAAATCACCCATGCTTATGTGTGGAGAAATGTATATTTAGAAAACAAAAGGCGCAATGGAATAATTCCCCATTGCACCTTTTAAGACTTATTCTTCTTCCTCGTCAAGAAATGTGTTTAACATTTCTTCAATTAAATCCCATTCCTCATCAGATTCGATTGGCTCTAATTCGCCATCCTCACCATTTGCGTGCGGGTTAAAGCTTGAAGCATGAATTTCAATTTCTTCGTTATCATCTTCCTCTGCTCCAACCGGATAATATAGTACATAAGATTTTTTAAATTCTTCCGATTCAAATGTAAACAATACTTCACATAATTGCTCATTACCATTTTCATCAATAACTGTAATTTGTTTTTCACCGTGATCCATGTTTTCACCTCATAATTTGTTTGGTATTCCTTTAATTTAAACTATCTAAATAGCCCTGCAAAATCATCACTGCTGCCATCTTATCAATGACTTGCTTTCTTTTTTTTCGACTAACATCAGCAGAAATCAGCATTTTCTCGGCTGCCATTGTAGTTAAGCGCTCATCCCATAAAATAACAGGAAGATTAAACTTTTTTGTTAATATTTCAGAAAACCTTTGACTTGCTTCTGCTCTAGGGCCAATAGTTCCATTCATATTTTTGGGCATACCGAGTACAATTTTTTCTACACTATGTTGTTCAATAATTTCAGAAAGCCTTCCTAGTTGATAGTCTCGGCTTTCCTCATTTATTTTAATCGTTTCAATTCCCTGGGCTGTCCAGCCCAGTTCGTCACTTACAGCAACTCCAAGTGTTTTGGAGCCTAAATCTAATCCTAATATTCGCATATTATGCCTCTCGGTTTTTTTGTAAGTAAGATTTAACTAGTTCCTCAATTAATTCATCTCTCTCAAGCTTGCGAATTAAATTCCGGGCATCACGATGACGTGGAATGTAGGCAGGATCACCGGAAAGTAAATATCCTACAATTTGGTTAATAGGATTATACCCTTTTTCTTGTAACGCATCGTACACAGTATAAAGGACCTCATTTACATTCGTTTCGACCGTTTCATCAGAAAAATTGAATTTCATTGTTTTATCAAATGAACTCACCGTTCGCACCTCTTTCTCAGATTCATAATGGGAATCTGCTTGTCCTATCTTACTTACATTTTACACTACTTTTCTTAATTATAAAACGGATTCAACCCATTCTTCGACATATTTAAGTGCTTCTGGTAACTTTTCAGGGAGTTTAGCTCCTGCTTGGGCCATTTCAGGACGACCGCCACCTTTTCCACCACAGCGTTCTGCCACTTCTTTTATTAGTTTTCCAGCATGATACCCTTTGTCGACAAGATCCTTCGTAACACCTGCAACAAGGTTCACTTTTCCATCTTCACTAGCTCCGAGAACAACAATAGCTGATTGCAATTTGTTTTTCAAGTCATCCATCATTCCTCGAAGACTATTCATGTCTTTTGCATTCACTTTTGCTGCCAAAACTGTTACACCATTTACTGTGACAGCTTGATCAACAACACTACCTGCTTCTAAATTTCCAAGCTTAGTTGTTAAAGATTCATTTTCACGCTGTAGTGCACGATAATCCTGTAATAAACCAGTTAATCTTGTCACGATATCTCTTGGATTCGATTTTAGAAGGTCTGCTGCTTCTTGAAGTCTAGCATACTGATCATTTGTTAACTCATAGGCTGCTTTCCCCGTTACAGCTTCAATTCGTCTTGTCCCTGCTCCAATTCCTGTTTCTGTCAAAATTTTAAAAATACCAATTGAAGAAGTGTTCTGAACGTGACAACCACCACATAGTTCTAAGCTGTAGCTACCAACTTGAACGACGCGAACAATATTCCCATACTTTTCTCCAAATAGTGCCATTGCACCCATCTCTTTTGCTTCCGTTAATGATTTATAATCAATTTGAACATCAATACTTTTCCAAATTTGCTCGTTAACCATTTGTTCGATTCGTGTTAATTCCTCTTGTGTAACTTGTCCGAAATGAGAAAAGTCAAAACGCAAACGATCTGCTGTTACTAATGAACCTGCTTGATTAACATGTGTACCCAACACATCTTTTAGAGCTTGATGTAATAAATGTGTTGCGGTATGGTTCTTCACAACACCACTTCGATTTTCTTCTTGAACGTTTGCAGTAAATTGATCACCAGTAGTAATTGTGCCACTTTCTACGATTACATTATGGAGATTCTGACCGTTAGGAGCTTTCTGAACATCTTTAACCTTTATGACAGCTTTTTCACTTGAAAGAGTACCAATATCCGCTATCTGTCCACCGCTCTCAGCGTAGAATGGAGTTTGATCAAGAATTAATTGAATTTCTTCACCTTCATGAGCTTCTTGAATGACATCTCCATTTTTTACAATAACAATAGCTGTTGCATTCTCAACAACCAATTGATCATACCCTACAAATTTACTTTCGAGTTTAATTTCACCTAACATTCCACCTTGAACCTGCATAGAATCAACTTTTTGCATAGCTGCTCGTGCACGATCACGTTGTCGTTCCATTTCGGTTTCGAAGCCTTCTTGGTCAATTTTCATACCCTCTTCTTCAGCATACTCTTCCGTTAATTCAACAGGGAATCCGTATGTATCATATAAACGGAATACATCCTCTCCAGGGATGACATCATTGCCTTTTTCTTTTTGGGTTTTCATTACTTCACTTAAAATTGCCAGACCTTCGTTTAATGTTTCATGGAAGCGTTCCTCTTCATTCTTAATAACCTTTTGAATAAATTCTGTCTTTACCTTTACCTCCGGATAGAAATCAACCATAATTTCAGCAACTACAGGAACCAGCTCATACATGAACGGACGATTAATATTGATTTGCTTAGCATATCGAACAGCTCTTCTTAACAAACGTCGCAGCACGTACCCACGGCCTTCATTTGATGGAAGAGCACCATCACTAATAGCAAAACTAACAGTACGGACATGGTCAGCAATTACTTTAAAAGCAACGTCTTTTTCTTGATCTTTTCGATACTGTTCACCTGAAATTTGCTCAGTTGCTCTAATGATCGGAATAAAGAGATCAGTATCGAAATTTGTTGGGACATTTTGAATGACAGATACCATACGTTCTAATCCCATTCCGGTATCAATGTTTTTCTTTGGAAGCGGTGTATAGGTTCCATCCGGGTTATGATTAAATTGAGAAAATACAAGATTCCATACTTCAAGATAACGTTCATTTTCTCCACCAGGATATAACTCAGGGTCACTTTGATCGTTACCATATTCTTCGCCACGATCATAGAAAATTTCTGTATTTGGCCCACTCGGTCCCTCACCAATATCCCAGAAGTTCCCTTCTAAACGGATAATACGCTCCTCCGGAATACCGATTTTGTCTTTCCAAATATCAAATGCTTCATGATCCTCAGGGTGAATCGTAACAGAAAGCTTCTCTGGATCAAACCCAATCCATTTCTCATCCGTAAGGAATTCCCAAGCCCATTCAATTGCTTCCACTTTAAAATAGTCACCAATTGAAAAGTTCCCTAACATTTCAAAGAATGTATGGTGTCTTGCTGTTTTACCGACATTTTCAATATCGTTTGTTCTGATAGATTTTTGGGCATTACATATTCTTGGATTTGCTGGAATAACACGACCATCAAAGTATTTTTTTAATGTTGCCACCCCACTATTAATCCAAAGTAATGTTGGATCTTCGTGAGGAACGAGTGATGCACTCGGTTCAACATCATGGCCTTTTTCTTTAAAGAAATCTAAAAACATTTGTCGAACTTCTGCAGATTGTAAATTTCTCATATGTATCCTCCTTAATTTCTTATTTCTAAAATTTGTTGCTAAGTAATTAGTATTGTGCAAGGTTGAATGCAGCTTTAGGGTGCTCACTTCATTCAACCTAAACAGTTCCTTCTTAGTAAACTGTCAAACAACAATTTTGTAAAAGATCGCCTACACAAAAAACTCTCATCTCTGTGAAAAGAAATCCTCTTAACACAGGGACGAGAGTTAGCTCGCGGTACCACCCTGATTATGGACATACGCCCATCACCTTTATTACAAACCGTAACGTGGTTTAATACGGCAGGTTTTTCTGCACTTAGGATTAGCTTTCTGCTGTCCTTACTTTAGAATTTCTCTCAGCCGTGAAAATTCCTCTCTTAAAAGCGGTATCAGCATACTTCTTTCCATCATTGTTTTATCCTTATTCTACCCTAGAATTATAGACAAGCGTTTTCTAAATGTCAATGTTGTCTTTTCAATAAAGCAAGATGAACAATCATAACCTTTAAAATTACTATGACAGGTACCGCTAACATTAATCCAACTACTCCTCCAATTTCCCCTCCTGCAAGCAACGCAAGCATAATAACGATGGGATGCATATGAAGGCTTTTTCCTACAATTAGCGGTCCTAGTATATTTCCTTCAATAAATTGTAGACTTGCAATAATAACAATAACCACAATGACAGTTTTAGTCGACATCGTTGCTGCAATAATTAATGCAGGAACTGCACCAATGACAGGCCCAAAATAAGGAATAATATTTGTTGTGCCAATTAATAGTCCAAGAATTAACGGATATTTAACATGAAAAAACCATAACGCTAAAAAAGCTAAAGTCCCAATAATGAGGCAGACAAATAGTTGACCACGAATATAATTGCCTAAGGAATGATCAATATCTTTTAAAAACTGAATGGAACCACTTCTCCACCTGCGAGGAGTTAAATACCATGCCGCTCTTTTGATTTGCTCATAATCCTTTAACATATAAAAGACAAGGAAGGGAATAATTGCAATTAATAGCATATAATCAAAAATCCCCTTCAGGCTATTAATAACCATTTCAATCGTAACAGCCAGCCATTCTTCCGTTTTACTAAACATTTGTTCAATCCGATCGTGAACTCCTACCGGCCATGTATCTGTGTGATCATGAATCGAATCCATCCACTTATTATAAGTTAACGTAAACTGCGGAAAGTTTTCAGACAAGTCTCTAAGCTGACTTATTAAGACAGGGACTCCCCGATAAAAGCCATATCCGATTAATCCAAAAAATAAAAGATATATAATAAGAATCGATATTGGCCTGGGCAAGCCCTTACGATGAAGCTTTTCAACCACAGGGTGAAGTAAATAAGTTATAAAAGCACTTATTAGAAATGGAATCATAACTGCTTTAAACATAAATAAAAAAGGAGCCCATAAAGAGTAAAGCTTTAAAAAGATATATACGGATAATAAGGCTAATAATAAGATTGATATTTGCATCAGCCATTTAATATGTTTCTCTCTCATATAACTCCTCCTTTACTATTAGTAGTTTGGAGGGTAATAACAAATTTATACATTTAAAAAGGAGGCTGACCCAAAAGTCTAGATTTTAGACCTTGGGCTAGCCTTTTTTCATACTTTTATCTTTTTAAATCAGATAAACGTAAAAACCGGGACGTTCCATTGCGCTCCAGACACTTGCTTTCCGCGGGGAGGAAGCTGAGCCTCCTCGCCTTCGGCTGTGGGGTCTCAGCCTTTCCTCACTTCCCGCAGGAGTCAAGTGTCTTACGCTTCATTCCACTATCGATCTAAAATTATATTCATAGAAGCAAAACCCCTACGAAAACAGTCTTTTTTAAAGAATAATTAAACAACAAAAAAATCGCCCCATTTTGTATAATTAAGTTACCACACCAAATTATCCAAGAAAGGAACGATTTTTTATGAAATATGATCATATCTCTTTCGTTAATTATAACATGAATCAGTTAGTTCTTCCATTAAACCTTGAAATTCTCATCCCTCAAAATCATTTATCTACCATTGTCCATGAAGCTGTAGAAAAGCTAGACGATACATTGTTATTTCAACCCTACAAAGGTGGTGGACGCCCATCATATCACCCAAAAATGTTACTTAAAGTCATTATTTATGCTTATATACAAAAAATTTACTCAGGAAGACAGACGGAAAAGTTACTAACCGAAAATATCTACTTTATGTGGTTAAGTGGTAGTCAAACTCCTGATTTTCGTACAATCAATCGGTTTCGATCCGAGCGAATGAAAGATATTATCTATCAAGTCTTCTTTTCAATTGTAGAGTTACTGCGTGAAAAAGGATTAATAAAGCTAGAACACTATTTTGTAGATGGGACTAAGATAGAAGCAAATGCAAATCAATATACATTTGTTTGGAGAAAAGCGACAGCGAAATACGAAAATAGTTTAGATGACAAATATCGTCAACTCGCTTTACAAATTGAGCACATCCTTGAAGAAGAGGAAAAGTCCGCCCCTTCCGTGGGGCTAGAAGAAAAGCTGAAAGAAACACCGATTACTTCAGAACAGATTGAACATAGTATTAAAAAGTTAGAAAAACATTTAGAAACAGAACCCAAAAATAAAGAGGCGAAAAAAGTAGTTCGATTACTAAAAAAAGATTATCTTCCTCGTAAAGTGAAATACGAAGAACAAAATCGACTATTCAATGGAAGAAACAGTTTCTCGAAAACAGATACTGATGCGACCTTTATGAGAATGAAAGAAGATCATATGCGAAATGGGCAATTAAAACCTGGATATAATGTACAAACAGGAACAGAAGGTCAGTTTATTACGGGATTCTCACTTCATCAAAGAGCAGGTGATCCAAGTTGCTTAATCCCTCACCTCAAACACATGGAGGTGCTTGGAGTGAAACCCAAAAAAATAGTTGCCGATTCTGGCTATGGTAGTGAGGAAAACTATGATTTTCTCGAAAGAGAAGGAAGAACAGCATACATAAAATATAATACGTTTGATCAAGAACAAAAAAGAAGCTGGAAAAAGAAAATAGATCGTGTAGAAAATATGGAGTACGATGAGGAGCTAGATGAGTTTATTTGTGCAAACAAGCAACGCCTTATTTTTCAGTATGAAACCACAAGAACATCAGATAATGAATATGTATCAATTAAAAGAAGGTATTCTTGTTTTGAATGTACCGGTTGCCCATTCCAATTAACTTGTGCCAAAGGGAAAGATCAAAAAACAATTACAATATCTCTAGAAAATCAAAGACAACGAAAGGAGATTCGTGAACGTCTTCAGAGTGAAGAAGGCCGGAAATTATATAGTCAACGAAAATGTGATGTGGAAAGTGTATTTGGACAGTTAAAACACAATCAACAGTTCAGACGCTTTTCAATGCGTGGTCTCCAAAAAAACACGATTGAATGGGGGCTTCTTTGCGTTGCACATAACTGTAAAAAAATGCAGAAAGCGATAAAAAGAAATAAAGAAAATGAGGTAAATGGATACCAATAAGGGGGGGGGGTAACCCTTTTAGTTGAAAAAAACCACTATTTGGATCTTCTCAAAAACACAAAAGAAAAGGGTGCTCAAAAAATCGTCATTTAACGACCTTTTGAGTCACCCTCCTCAATTCTTAAAACATCTTAGTGATTCGTTTTCTCATTTTTTTCATTGACCGATTATTCATCATGTTTGTATTTCGTGCATAACGATAAGCAACTGCACCAAGTCCAAGAGATACTAATGAGGTTAAAGTACGATTCAAGACAATCTCCCCTTTACATGCTTATTGACCGGTCATCTTCTGAAAATAAATCATCAAGCGAGCTTAACGTTCCATCTTCTTCCACCTGATGAGTTAATATTTTTCCTTTTGATACAGATAACTCAATAAAGCAACCCCAGCAGTAATATTGATTTACACCTATCTTTCCAAGGTCTTTACTTCTACAATTTGGACATGAAAACAATTGGGCACACCTCACTCACATTAAATCAATGACGATCGCATCTTTGCTTATTGTAAATGGTTCACCAGATGCTTTAACCACTTTTTTACCTTCGGCGATATCTGCAAAAAAACCGTCCGTCAATTCGTATGCCTCAATTGTGCCCAATGTTTCTGAAAAATATACGTCATCTAACAATCCTAATTTGTTTCCCTCTTTTGTTAAGACTGCTTTATTTTCTAAGTCATTATAGGTGTTATAAGTATATTGTTTCTTCATATCCTGAATAGATAAAAGAGAATCAAGTTGTTCAACCATGACTCCATTTTCTCCAATTGAATAGATCGACTGAATTGGAATAAATTTATCACGATGAAACAAGCCTTTTCCTTCCATCATAAGTCCAAAAATAAAGCCTTTGGAAGATAAGCACAAATTTGTTACATGCCCTAATATAGTTGCATCATTGTTACAGTATACCGGTAGCCCTTTGAGCTTTGAAAATGTCCGCAAAGTCATCTCCACCTTTCCGAACATTCTTATGTTTCGCTAGGCTCCATGAAGTCATACGGTGTAAGGTTTTCCATGCCAATATTTGCATCAGTGAGGGGGAAAGGTAACTCCTTTTGCAGTTCATCCATTTCAGGATCAGAAACCATTCCACTTAATTTTTGCATTAAGCTTGTTTGCCGGTCTGAGCTGTCATTATTTGACACGCCCCATTGAAGAGCCTCTAACTCGCCACATATCACAAGTGATCGCTTACTTCTAGTTACTGCCGTATAAATTAAATTCCGCCTTAGCATCCGATAATATCCTTTTACAATTGGTAACACAACGATTGGAAATTCACTACCTTGAGATTTATGTATAGAACAACAAAATGCATGTGTGAATTGATTGAAATCTTGTTTTGTATAGGTAACCTCATTTCCATCAAAGGAAATAACGATCATATCCTCTTTTTCTGTATTTTCTTTCGCATAGAAAATTGAGACGATTTCTCCAATATCTCCATTAAATACATTACTTTCAGGTTGATTTACCAGCTGAAGAACTTTATCTCCATTTCGATAAACTACTTCTCCAAACTTCATTTCTCTTTTTCCCGGAGATTTAGGATTAAATAATTCTTGAAGTAATTTATTTAGTTGGTCAATTCCTGCCGCACCTCTGTACATCGGTGCTAATACTTGAATATCCTTTGCCGAATATCCCTTATTTATTGCACTTTTAATGATCTTTTCAATTACATCTTTCATTTGAGCTTGTGAACAGCGAATAAATGATCGATCTGAAGTTGGTTTGGCAATATTTTGCGGCAATTTGCCTGTTTTCATTTCATGGGCAAGTTCAATAATGGATGAGCCTTCCGCTTGACGGTAGATATCTGTTAATCGGACAGTTGGAATCATTTTAGAAGACAGGAAATCACGTAATACTTGTCCAGGTCCTACCGATGGAAGCTGATCTTCATCCCCAACCATAATGACTTGTATTTCCTTAGGCAATGCTTTGAACAATTGATTTGCAATCCATATATCGACCATGGATACCTCATCAACAATCAGAAGTTTTCCAGCAATTGGATTGTCTTCATCATGTTCAAAACCATCAGCTCCATTCCATTTTAACAAACGGTGGATCGTAACTGCCGGCATGCCTGTCGCTTCACTCATACGTTTAGCAGCACGTCCAGTTGGGGCAACAAGCAAAATTGGAAATGGTTCTTCCTTTTTATAATCTTTTGGGTCAAGAGAACAGCCATGTAAGTCAGAATATAGTTCAACAATTCCTTTAATAACAGTTGTTTTGCCCGTTCCCGGACCTCCCGTAAGCAAAAGCATTGGTGACATTAATGCTTTTTGGATGGCATCCTTTTGAGAAGGGGCATATTGAACCTTCATTCTTTCTTCAAGTTGGCCTAGTGATAATAAAAACTCGGATTCAGGAAATAATTCATCATACTCAGTTTGCTCCAAGACCTTTTTTACATTCTTAACTAATCCTTGTTCAGCAAAGTAAAGAGATGGGAGATATGCGCGCTCTTCTTCTATCATCAGCTTGCCTTCTTCACCTAAGGCAACAATTTCCGTTGCAATGTCTGTCTCATGGATAACAGCTTGCTTCGAGTGATCCAGTAATTCCTTTGCTTTTACAATTAACTGTTCAAGTTTTAAATAAACATGACCTTCTTGTAAACATAATTGTTCAATAATAAAATGACATGCTGCTTTAATTCGTTCAGAGTCTTTTCCGGAAATACCCAGCTGTTTTCCGAGTTCATCAGCCCTTACAAAACCAATACCCTCAATATCTTGCACAAGCTGATAAGGATTTTTTTGGACTATTGATAATGTTTCATCTTTATAGGTTTGATAAATTTTCATGGCCAATTGTGGTCCAAAACCAAATTGATTTAATGCAATCATAATCTGCTCAAGACCTTGATGAGAAACTAAAGCATCGACCAATTGTTTTGCTTTTTCTTTATTTACCTTGGGAATATCATCTAAGATCGCAGGATTTTGGAGAATTTTAGAAATGGCTGATTCCCCCAATTTCTCTACAATCGCTTCAGCTGTTTTTTTTCCGATGCCCTTAAAAAGGTCACTTGAAAGATACTGGACAATCCCTTCTTTAGTTTGAGGAATTTCCTTACGAAAGTGTTCAGTTTGAAACTGAAGACCAAATTTAGGATGATTTGTGAAAGAGCCAAAAAACGTATAAAGATCATCTTCATGCAGGAGTGGAAAATACCCTGTAACCGTTATTTCTTTATCTTCAATGTTCTCACTTGTATCATGAACTCTTACTTTTAGGACAGAATACAAATTTTGCTCATTATGAAAGATTACAACTTTCACTAGCCCTTTTACATAGCGTTCATTTTCCCCAAATAAATCGGCACTCTCCTGCATAAACGGTTCTCCTTTCACTAATTAAATTAATTCGACTGACCATTCATAATGTTAAGAGCATGTCCAGCCAGCATATGATCAGGCTGAATTTCCAATGCTTTTTCAAGCATTTTGATTCCTTTTTCTGTATTTTCCTTAAAGGCATACGCAACACCAAGATTATAATATGCATCAGCATGCTCCTGATCCAATTGGACAACAGCCTCAAATTGCTTTAATGCTTCATCAATTAATTCAAGCTGTGCCAAGCATAATCCATATTGAAACCTGGCGTCACTATCACTTTCATTTAATTCAACTGACCGCTGAAAATATGGTAGAGCTAAACGATTTTGCCCTAGATTAAAGAGAGACATCCCTAACATAAAATGTAGGTCTCCTTCATCAAGACCTTTTTTCAATGCTTTTTCATACATATTTTTTGCTTCATGATACTTTTCTTGATTGAAATAGACATTACCTGCCCCATAATATGCAGTAGCTGTATCGGGGTCAATCTCTATTGCTTTTTCGTAAAATTTAAGTGCTTTATCTAATTCGTTTACTGCTGATAAAAGATTACCAAAATTAATATAACTTATAGGATCATTAGGATTTGTTTCAATCGCTTCCGAAAAAATAGTTGCAGCTTCCTCGAAATTTCCTTTTTGCATCGCTTCAATACCAAGTTGATTTTTATTCATCTATATTACCTACCTTTTTCATTACTCATTCTTTACAGAGAAAAGGGGCTGACTCTTTATGTGCCAACCCCTTTCATCTTATCAGAAGATATGTTCTCTATGGAAGAACAAAAGCGCAAGCGCCTTGATCAGCCCCGACAAGCATAAGACGCAAATGAATAGAAGATGTTTTTTGTCTTCAATTCATTTGTGGCTTATGACCTCGAGGGGCTAGGCGCTGGAGCTGGATGTAGAAGCGCTTATCCACAGTTCTAGAATTTTATAATTTTCTAAACGAGAACAAACGGTAAAATCATAATTTATCCTACATACCAGATTTTTTCGTTATTTTTAAATACATGGTCAATCGTTCCGCCACCTAAGCAGACATCTCCATCATAAAATACAACGGCTTGACCAGGGGTTACCGCTCTAATAGGTTCTTTGAATGTAACCTTAGCTGTCGTTTCATCAATCATTGTAACCGTTACTTCATTATCTTGTTGACGGTAACGGAATTTTGCCGTGCATGTTAATTCTTTTACTGGTTGATTCGATACCCAACTAATATTTGTAGCAGTAATGGAATCAGAATATAACAAATCATTATGAAATCCTTGATCAACATAAAGAATATTTTTTTCTAAATCTTTTCCGACAGCAAACCAAGGTTCTCCACTTCCACCAATACCAAGACCATGTCTTTGACCGATCGTATAGTACATTAACCCATCGTGCTTTCCTTTTACTTCACCATCAAGAGTTTGCATGACTCCGGGCTGTGCTGGGAGATAACCACTTAGGAACTCTTTAAAGTTTCTTTCACCAATAAAGCAGATACCTGTACTATCCTTTTTCGTTGCAGTTGCAAGATTTGCTTTTTTCGCCATTTCACGAACTAAAGGCTTTTCAATATCTCCTAAAGGGAACATAACCTTTGAGAGTTGCTCTTGACCTAATTGATTTAGAAAATAGGTTTGATCTTTGTTTTCATCGACACCACGAAGCATTTTATATTCTCCGTCTCTATATTCAACGCGTGCATAATGCCCTGTTGCTAAATAATCAGCACCTAATGACATGGCATGCTCTAAAAAGGCTTTAAATTTTATTTCCTTATTACACATTACATCAGGGTTTGGTGTTCTCCCCGCTTTATATTCATCAAGAAAATACGTAAAGACCTTGTCCCAGTATTGCTTTTCAAAATTCACTGCATAATATGGAATTCCGATTTGATTGCACACTTGTATTACGTCATTATAATCTTCCGTTGCCGTACATACACCATTTTCGTCCGTGTCATCCCAGTTTTTCATAAAAATGCCGATAACATCGTATCCTTGCTCTTTTAAACGAAGAGCAGCTACCGATGAATCAACACCACCTGACATCCCGACAACAACTCTTATATCTTTTGGGTCTTTCTTCATCCCATTTCACCTCCAGTGTCTTTCTAAGCTGTTACTCTCTTAATTACTTTTGAAATTTCTTGAGCAGCATAATGAATATCATCCATACTTGTTCCAAGTCCAAAGCTAAAGCGTATGGATGATAGAATTTTATCTGATTCCTTACCATACATCGCAACCAACACATGTGATGGGTCAACAGCTCCTGCTGTACACGCAGACCCGCTGGATGCTGCAATACCAGCTAAATCTAAATTAACTAAAAGCGATTCTATATGTGTTTTTGGAAAATATATATTGAGGACATGTGGAAGGCCATCTAATGTACCATTTAGGGAAAATGAAATGTTGTTTTCTTCAAAAATCCTCATCATTTCTTTTTTAAATAGCATATATTGCTCTCTTTTTTGCTCCCTCTCATTGATTGAAAGCTCTGCTGCATGACTAAATCCGCTTATTCCAGCTACGTTTTCAGTTCCTGCTCTACGCTTTAATTCTTGTTCTCCACCATACAAAGCAGGCTGAAGCTTAATTCCGGATTTCACATATAAAAAACCGACACCCTTTGGGCCATTAATTTTATGTGCAGAAACCGTTAATAAATCAACTCCTAGCTCCTGTACATGAATGGATTCGATCCCAAATGCTTGAACAGCATCTGTATGGAAAAAGGCGGGGTAATCTTTTAAATAGTCCCCGATTTCACGAATTGGCTGGATGGTTCCAACCTCGTTATTTCCAAACATCACAGAAACAAGTACCGTTTGATTTGTTACATGTTTTTTCACATCTTCAACAGATATAAGTCCTTGTTCATTAACAGGTAAATATGTTACATCATACCCTTGTTTTTCGAGGTATTTACACGCATGTAAGACCGCATGATGCTCCACTTGTGTCGTAATAATATGCTTTCCGATTTGGTTATTTGCCAAAACAGTCCCTATGATGGCCAAGTTGTCCGCTTCAGTCCCACCGCTCGTAAAAATAATTTCACCAGGCTTGGCTCCAATTGTATTTGCTAGGCTTCTTCTTGATTCATCGAGAATTCGACGGGCATCTCGGCCAAATGAATGGATACTCGATGGGTTTCCGAAGTTCTCAGTCATTAAGTTCATCATTTTTTCAGCTACCTCCGGATGAATCGGAGATGTGGCCGCATGGTCTAAATAAATTCTCCTCATAATAAATTCCCTCCTTTCTCCTTTTGTTAGGACTATTTTTTAAATATAAAACATATAAGGTCCTTGTTCGCCTTCTCCTGTGTAATTTGCAAGATCCTCTAATGTTGTATTGTCTAATACATCTTTTACCGCATCACGAATTCTAATCCACAGCTGTCTTTTTGCAGGCTCTTCGTCATCTAAAACTTCAACAGGACTTATGGGCCCCTCTAAAACTCGAATGATATCTCCGGATGTGATGTTTGCCGGTTCATCACCTAAAACATAACCACCATATGCTCCTCTAATACTTTTCACTAAGCGTGCATTTCTCAATGGGGCAATTAATTGTTCTAAGTAATGTTCTGATAAATCATGAGCTTGGGCAATACTTTTTAATGAAGTGGGACCTTCACCATGTTTTCTGGCAAGCTCAATCATAATTGTTAACCCGTATCGGCCTTTTGTTGATATTTTCATTGTTTTCCCCCTTACATCTTAAACTATAGATTCTACATAAAATATATAAACTCTTTTATTTTATAAAAAGTTATCTATCATCAGCATGATCTATTAACTGATAAAAGATTCAGGAGTTTGACAAGCAAGTACTTCTGAGTAGGTGATTATTCCTTATTCATGACGAACCAATGCTTTTTTTAGTCTATATACTTTTGAACATTAGCCATTATAGCATAAACTTCCTCCATTAAGCACTTAAACCAACTGTAGTACTTGGACATATCAATAATATACATAAATGGCGTATTACTATTTTGATTTTTTAAACATCTCTAACTTTTCATATATAGCAGCAAGTCTTTTTTCATCACCTGCTTCTAATGGTTGATAATATTTTGTACCAATTAAATTATCTGGCAGATAATCTTGTTTAACCCAGCCTCCAAATGTACCAATTGGATAGTCGTGCGGATATTTATACCCAACATGTCCTAATACTTTTGCACCTGCATAATGCCCATCTCGAAGGTGCATTGGAATGTTTCCGACTTTACCGGATCGCACATCCTGTATCGCTAAGTCAAGAGCTTTGTAAGCAGAATTAGACTTAGAAGATAGGCACATTTCTACAACAGCCACAGATAGTGGGATACGTGCTTCCGGAAGCCCTAAACGCTCACTTGCAGTGACAGCAGCTAAAACATTATTTCCTACAGCTGTATTTGCGAGTCCAACATCTTCATAGGCGATAACCACTAATCTTCGATTAACAGCAACAAGATCACCTGTTTCTAATAAGTGGGCGAGATAATATAATGCTGCATCAACATCACTACCTCTGATACTTTTTTGTAAGCTGGAAAGAAGATTATAAAAATGTGTACCCTTCTTATCACCATATACGCCGACATTGCCAGTCATATCATTTATCATTTTATCATCTACAACATATGTATCCTCTATTTTTGGTGATGAATAAACAATCGATTCCAATAAAGTTAATGATTTGCGGGCGTCACCATTGGATCCAAAAGCAATCATTTTTACTTGCTCATCTGAAATTTCGATCTTCATCTTGCCTAGCCCTTTCTTTTCATCCTGCAGGGCCCGTAGTAGAAGAACTTCAATATCCTCGTGAGTTAGTCTGGTTAATTGCTTGATTTGACCACATCTGCTTCTGATCGCAGGGTTCACATCATGAAAAGGGTTCTCCGTCGTTGCTCCAATTAAGATAATGTCTCCTCGTTCAACATGTGGTAACAAATAATCTTGCTGGGCTTTATTAAAACGATGAATCTCATCTAAAAATAAAATAACTTTTCCTGTAATACGTGTTTCTTCAACAACTGCTTCAACATCTTTTTTTCCGGCAGTTGTTGCATTTAAAGCAATAAAAGGGATACTTGTTGTGCCAGCAATGGCAAAGGCAATGGATGTTTTGCCAATACCAGGTTCACCATACAGAAGCATAGAGGGAACATACCCATTTTTAATCATTTTATAAAGGCTTGTTCTCTCTCCTATCACCTCTTTTTGCCCGACTATCTCATCGATAGTACTAGGTCTCATTCGAAAAGCAAGTGGTTCTCCGTTCACCATTATCCCCCCTGTACATATCTATCTACGATTATAAACTGAAAAAGTAAACAAAAAAACGAATGAGCTTATAAGACATCAAGAATAAACACAGTCAATTCGGAAAAGATAAAAAAATGACTAAATGTACTTTATCCTCGGCAATAACGATGTTGGATGAGAATTTTAAAGGTTAAGGAGGTCGTCGTGAAAACTAGACATGATGCGTGGACATTTGAACATGATAAACTTCTTGCAGAAACGGTTCTATCATATGTTCAAAACAGTCGGACTCAGTCCGCTGCCTTTAAGGATGTTGGCAAACAGTTGAACCGGACAGCTGCAGCTTGTAATTACAGATGGAATGCTGAACTCAGGAAAAAATATACAAAAGAAATGGAACACGCCAAGAAAAGAAGAAAAGAACCCCCTCTAAACAAAGAGGAAAATAAACCCAAAGAGGAAACACAACTATCACAGTTACATGATATCACTCAGATGACGGTTGATGACTGTATTCGTTATTTATCACAGGTTCGAAACCAAGAAGAACACCATCACATTATTAATGAAAATAAACAATTACAAGAAGAAAATAAAAAGCTTAATCAACAGAGACAGGAATTAAATAAAAGATATGAACAACTTGTTTACCAAAAACAAAAGATGGATCGTCATTACAAAATGTTCTTTGGCCTAATAAACGAAGCTCAAAACAAAACTGAGGAAAAGCAACTCTATCATTAATGCTTTTCCTCTACAAAACTGCTTATTTTTCATCCTTCACGCGGGTAATCTTTATATCCTTTAATAGATCTGTGATAACATGTCCACCCATAATCAGTCCTGCAACAGAAGGAACAAATGCATTTGATGATGGAGGCATTTTCGCTTTCCGTATTGGGGCTGCATCATTTCCAACCTCTTTCCGGACTTCCTCACGAATAACAATCGGGCTTTCATCAGAAAATACTACTTTTATTCCTTTATGAATTCCTTCTTTACGTAATCGAGTACGAATAACCTTCGCAATCGGATCTGTATGTGTTTTTGAAATATCAGCTACCTGAAATCTCGTTGGATCCATTTTATTCGCTGCTCCCATACTGGAGATAATCGGAATTTTTCTTTTTAGACATTCTTTCATTAAATGGATCTTATAGGAAATAGTATCTGATGCATCGATTACATAATCAAGATTTTGATCAAAGAATTGTTCATACGTTTCCTCTGTATAAAACATCTTTAAAGATATTACTTCACAATCAGGATTGATATCCTTTATTCGTGCAGCCATTAGGTCTACTTTTGGCTGACCGACTGTAGAAATGAGTGCATGAATTTGACGATTTACATTTGTAATATCCACATCGTCTTTATCAACTAATACCAGGCGTCCCACACCAGATCTTGCTAATGCTTCTGCTGAGAAGGACCCGACTCCTCCAACTCCTAATACAGCGACTGTGCTGTTTTTTAATATGTCTAACCCTTCTTTACCTATTGCCAATTCATTACGCGAAAATTGATGTAGCAACTAACTCACTCCAATTAATAACCTTAAATTTCTTAATCATGTCATAATGACAGTATTTTTACCTGAAAAAGAATATACCATACATTATTGAAAAAGTAAGCCCTAATTGTAAATAAAAAGGGCCAACCTCATCCACAAAAAGTGAAGAGGAAGCCCTATTAATTTTCGTCTATGTAGCAGTCCCGATTGTGCCGTCGCCATTTCCCTCGTTTTGATCCCGCACTCAGCAGGTGGGTGCTTTGTTCCAGATGTTTGTAAGTCCTCATTCGAGTGAGAGGCATTTACTCTGTCCAGAAACGTCAAGCTCCCGTATTAAAAATGTTAGGTCAAAACTAGGTGTACAACGAACACATCAGGACTATTTAATTTTGTTAGCTTAAAAAGATAATAGCATAACAAAAAATTCAATTCAAGCTTTTGACTTAGTCACGAAGCTCAAGATTTAATTCTTCTAGTTGTGCTTCACTAACAGCACTTGGTGCACTTGTTAATAAATCACTTGCACTAGCTGTTTTAGGGAATGCAATGGTGTCTCTAAGGTTTGTACGACCAGCTAGAAGCATGACCAGTCGATCTAATCCCAGAGCGATACCACCGTGTGGAGGTGTTCCATATTCAAATGCATCTAATAAGAAACCGAATTGTTCTCTAGCCTCTTCTTCAGAAAAGCCTAATAGCTTAAACATTTTTTCTTGAATATCTGTTTCAAAGATACGGATAGACCCTCCACCTAACTCATAGCCGTTAAGGACAATATCATAAGCTTGTGCTTTCATATTGGCTGGATCTGTATCAAATAATTCTACATCTTCTCGTGCCGGCATTGTAAATGGATGATGTGCAGCATAATAGCGCTTTGTTGCTTCATCATATTCAAGTAACGGCCAATCCACAACCCACAAGAAGTTAAATTTGCTTTCATCAATTAACTCTAAGTCTTTACCAAGCTTAGAACGAAGTGCTCCTAAAGCATCTGCAACAACGGATTTCTTATCAGCAACAAATACAAGTAGATCACCAACGGTTGCCTCTAATGTTTGTAACAGCCCTTTTTGCTCTTCTTCAGTAAAGAACTTGATAATTGGACCTTTTAGGCCGTCCTCCTCTACCTTTAACCATGCTAAACCTTTTGCACCATATGGAGCAACAAATTCTGCTAATGCATCCATGTCTTTTCTAGAGTATTTATCAGCTGCACCCTTAACATTTATGGACTTAACTTGACCGCCATTCGCGATTACAGTGTTAAATACCTTTAAGCCACTGTCCTTAACAATTTCACCAACATCCACAAGCTCAAGTCCGAAACGTGTATCAGGCTTATCTGATCCAAATCTGCCCATGGCTTCATCATATGTCATTCTCGGTAATGGGAGTTCAATGTCTATATTTTTTGTTTCTTTCATGATTTTTGCCATCATTTGTTCAGTCATTGCCATAATATCATCTTGACTCATAAATGATGTTTCAATATCTATTTGGGTAAATTCAGGTTGACGATCTGCACGTAAGTCTTCATCACGGAAGCAGCGGGCAATCTGATAATATTTGTCAAAACCTGAAACCATTAATAGTTGTTTAAAGATTTGAGGTGATTGTGGCAGAGCGTAAAATTCACCTTCATGCACACGACTTGGTACTAAATAATCACGAGCACCTTCAGGAGTACTTTTTGTTAAAATTGGTGTTTCAATATCTAAGAAGCCATTGTCATCTAAGAAATTTCTCATTGATCTTGTTACTTGGTGACGCATTTGAAGTGTACTTTGTAAACCTGGTCTTCTTAAATCCAAGTAGCGGTACTTTAAACGAACATCCTCTGACACTTCATCAGATTTATCTTCAATTAAGAATGGCGGGTTTTTAGCAGCATTAATAATTGTAACTTTTTCTACAATAACCTCAATTGTACCTGTTGAAACATTAGGATTGATTGTTTCTTCATCACGTTCTACCACTTTACCCGTAATATCTAACACATACTCACTACGAACTTTTTCTGCAATTGCCAATGCTTCAGCAGAAATTTCCGGGTTAAAAACTACCTGTACAACACCTGTACGGTCACGTAGGTCAATAAAAATAACCCCGCCTAAATCACGTCGTTTTGCTACCCAACCTTTTAAAACTACTTCTTCACCAATTGCTGACTCTGGAACTTCGCCACAGTAATACGTACGGCCAAACATGAAACCCTCTCCTTTTGTTACATTGTTTTTTGGTTTAAAAATGAGATCACTTGATCAAGTGCAATTTCTTCTTGTGTACCTGTTTCCATATTTTTAACGGCAATCACATTTTTTTCTAATTCGTCATCTCCTAATACTGCAACAAATTTTGCTTGATGACGATCAGCAGCTTTAAATTGAGCTTTCATCTTTTTATCTTCATAATCCTTTTCAGCAACTAACCCTGCGTTTCTCATTTCATTTAATAATGTAACTGCACGGTCTTTTGCTTGGTCTCCCATGGCCACTAAATACACATCGACACCAGCGGAAATTGGTAATTCAATTCCTTCTGCATCGAGCGCTGCTAATAAACGCTCAATACTTAGCGCAAATCCAATACCAGGTGTCTCTGGACCACCGATTTCCTGTGCTAAGCCATTGTAACGTCCACCACCACATAGTGTTGTGATGGCTCCAAATCCCTCTGCATTGCTCATAATTTCGAATGCAGTATGATTATAGTAATCCAATCCTCTAACAAGTCCCGGATCGACTTCAAAATCAATACCATTTGCAGTTAAATACTGCTGAACCTTGTTAAAGTATTTCTTAGAATCTTCATTTAAGAATTCAAGTATAGATGGAGCAGTTTCCATCAGTTCATGGTCTCTATCCTTTTTACAATCTAATATTCTTAATGGATTTTGTTGCAGTCTTTTTTGACAATCAGAACAAAATTCTTCAATCCTTGGTTCAAAATGAGCAATTAGTGCTTCACGGTGAGCCTTACGACTTTCACTATCACCTAAGCTATTAATGACTAGCTTTAAGCTTTTTAAACCAAGTGTTTGATATAAATTCATTGCTAGAGAAATAACTTCTGCATCAATTGCAGGATCATTACTTCCAAGTGCCTCTATACCAAATTGGACAAATTGACGGAAACGACCTGTTTGTGGACGTTCATAGCGAAACATTGGTCCAATATAATACAACTTTGTTGGTTGTGAAGGGCTTGCATATAGCTTTTTCTCTACAAAAGCACGTACAGTTGAAGCTGTTCCCTCCGGACGAAGAGTAATACTTCTTCCTTTCCGATCTTGAAATGTATACATTTCCTTTTGGACGATATCGGTACTTTCCCCAACACCACGAGCAAAAAGCTCTGTATGTTCGAAAATAGGTGTACGAATCTCCTTATATTGATATCTCTTACATAAATCACGTGCAGTATTCTCAACAAACTGCCACTTCTCAACCTCTCCAGGTAAAATATCCTGAGTACCTCTAGGAATCTGGAATGACATTAGATTTTACCTCCCAAACTTAAATAAAAACAAAATTTTACAACAACAAAAAAACTCCCGTCCTACAAAATGTAGGGACGAGAGTTATACCCGTGGTTCCACCCTAGTTGAAATAACCATCTATTTCCACTCGATCAGTTAACGCCTGTCACGTTCAACTCCTACTAAACTTACTGTTTTTCAGAGAGAAACCTAAGGAGTGTTTTTCAATAAGTCATCATGCAGAAATGCTTTCAGCCTAAGGCATTTCCTCTCTTTTCATGTGTCATCTTATTTACTGTTCTCCCTCATTGGTTCACAATGATATGTATGTTGTCATTAAATAATACTTTCGAATTTTATCTTATCATACGTATCTTTGCAGTATATTGTCAAGACCGATTTAAATGTTTTTTTAAATTCTTTACTTCTCTTAAAGATATTCCAAATTCAGAAGCAAGTTCAAAAGAAGATTCATTTTGCTCTTTTGTCATAAAATCATGCAAGTTTACTCCGAACACATCTTTATTGGCGTGCATTAATTCCCCTTTGTCGTTATTTCTCATTTTACTTTACACCTCTTCTTTTCAAAGTCATTAATATCTTTTCCTATTTTGGAAAAATTTATTTCAAATTTCCTAAAGGAATGTCGATATAAGTAGAGAAGTGTTTAATTTGACTAATTTTATATAAAAGGAGGTTTATCGTGATTCGCAAAATCATGACCATATCAATATGTTTCACATTTGTGATTTTATCCTTTTTTGCTCATTTTTCACCTTCAACTGCTAAGGCTGCTGATCAAGTAACCATAAATGTTGATGGACTAAATGTACGAAACGGGGCAGGTCTGACATACTCTGTCATTGCCAAAGTGAAAAAAGGCCAAACATATGATGTGGTAGAAAAGAAAAATGATTGGATTAGAATTAAATTATCAGCAAATACATCTGGATGGGTGGCCAATTGGTTAGTCACTCAAAAAAAAGCAACAAATACATCCAAACCGTCTGTTTCAGCAAGTAATGGATCAACTGTTGAATCCACTGCTACAGGACTGAGACTCCGATCTGGCCCAGGAACTTCATTTGGGATAATAGGTGTATTTGAAAAAGGAAAAACAGCCACATATGTAGAAAAAAGCGGTGAATGGATTAAGGTTTCCTATTCAGGAAAAACAGGCTGGGTATCCTCAAGCTATGTAAAGGTCAAAAACGCAACATCAACACAAGGTGCTTCAAGTACTTCGTCTGGAAAAACCGCTTCTGTGACAGCATCTTCTTTAAATGTTCGTAAAACTGCTTCTACCTCAAGTAGTCGTGTTGGAAGCCTTAAGAAAAATGAGACCGTTACAATTGTAAAAGAATCAGGAAATTGGGTTCAAATTAAAACAAAAAATATCTCCGGTTGGGTACATAGTGATTATTTGAAGATCAAATTGAACACTTCAAGTCAAAAAGATAACACTTCTACTACTCCAGCTCAAAGCTCTACTGCTAAAGGTAGCGGAAAAGTTACCGCAACAAGTTTAAATGTACGGAATAGCGGCTCACTTAGTGGAGGGGTTGTTGGTTCTGTCACAAAAGGAACTAAGGTAACAATACTTGAGGAAAAGAATGACTGGTATAAGATATCATTTGGGTCAAATAAAGTTGGTTGGGTTGCAGGTTGGTACATAGCCAAAGAATCTACTCAAACAAGTAATACAGGTTCAGGGAAAAACTCCCAGCATGTAAAAATTATTTATAACGGTACTAATATCCGATCAGGTTCTTCTACTTCCCATTCAATTCTCAAACGGGCAAATTTAGGGGATACTTATGAAATTATTGATAAAATTGGCGATTGGTATAAAATCAATCTCGGGAGTAATAAGACAGGGTTTATTGCGGGTTGGGTGGTTGAAACACCAGGTGTTAGCACACCTGTTACGAAGCCGGGAGCTTCCCAATACCTTAAAAACAAAACAATTGTCATCGACCCTGGCCATGGAGGCCGGGACAGTGGGGCAGTTGGGGCATCAGGGACGTTGGAGAAAAATGTAACACTCTCTACAGCAAAGCTGGTTTATGATAAGCTGAAATCTGCAGGTGCAAATGTTTTTATGACTCGGTCAAACGATACATATATTAGCCTAAATTCCCGGGTTAGTACATCACATTATCGAAATGCAAAGGCTTTTATTAGTATTCATTTTGATAGCACAACGAATCGAAGTGTTTCCGGGACAACAACTTATTATTATAACTCACTGAAGGATGGTCCTTTAGCGAAGAATATAGGTAATGAACTTGTGAAACAAACAAAAATGAGGGATAGGGGCCAAAAATTCGGTAACTTTCATGTTCTTCGAGAGAACAAAGCTCCTGCTGTATTGCTTGAATTGGGCTTCTTAAGCAACCGAACAGAAGAATTAACAGTGGCAACAACGAGTTATCAAGAAAGGGCTTCACAAGGAATTTTTAATGGCCTGGCCCAGTATTTTAAGTGATAAAGTAAGCATACTGACTGAAAAGTGAATTCGTAGTTGCATTTATTCTGATTTCTTAAAATTAGCAACTTCGTCGAGTAATTTCCTTGCAGCTAATTTGGACTTACTTATACTATCATCCATAAAATTTCACTTTATGTCGTATAAAAAAGGTTATCCTTCATTCACAACAGAAGAAGGATAACCTTTTTATTTACTCTCAATAATTAATGTCACGGGACCTGTGTTTGTAAATTGGACATCCATCATAGCTCCAAATACACCTGTCTCAACCTGTAATCCTTTTTCCCTTAACATACGATTAAAGGACTCATATAGCACCTGCGCCATATCAGGCTTTGCTGCGTTCATATAATTAGGTCTTCTGCCCTTTCGGCAATCTCCATACAGTGTAAACTGAGAAACAGATAAAACCTGTCCACCCACATCAAGAAGAGAATGGTTCATTTTACCGGATTCATCTTCAAAAATTCTTAAATGAGCAATTTTTTCAGCCAAGTATTCTGCGTCTGCTTCAGTGTCATCATGGGTTATTCCAACCAGCACCATTACACCCTTATCTATTTGACCAACTACTTTTTCATCCACCGTTACTTTTGCATGAACTGCACGTTGTACAATTACTTTCACAATAAAACCTACCTTAATTCATCATTCTTCTAACAGAATATATATCTGAAATTTGTTTAATTCGTTCAACTACTTTTTGCAGATGGTTAATATTCGAAATCGAAATCGCCATGTTAATCGTTGCAACTTTGTTTCGATCTGATTTACCTGAAACAGATGAAATATTTGTTTTCGTTTCATTTACTGCTTGTAATACTTCATTTAACAAGCCTCGGCGATCATAACCTAAAATTTCAATTTCGACATTGTATTCTTTGCGACTTGACGAAGGCTGATTTTCCCATTCAACATCGATTAATCGTTCTTTAGCATCCTCAGTATGAACATTTGTACAATCAGAGCGATGAACAGAAACTCCTCTGCCTTTAGTAATAAAGCCGACAATATCATCACCCGGAACTGGGTTACAGCATTTCGAGAGACGTATTAATAAATTATCAATCCCTTTAACCTGTACACCTGCATCACGCTTTTTGGATGTAGAATGCGGGACTTGTTTTGTCTCAGCCATAACCTCTTGAATGTTTTTTTCTTGTT
Source organism: Metabacillus schmidteae (assembly GCF_903166545.1). NCBI lineage: Bacteria > Bacillati > Bacillota > Bacilli > Caryophanales > Bacillaceae > Metabacillus > Metabacillus schmidteae. Next base: position 4,012,221 of record NZ_CAESCH010000001.1, read on the forward strand.
CTTCCTGATCACGCTTTTTACGCCACTTTTCTGTTAGACGATTTGCAACTTGCAGTGCCGTTACACCATTATAACCAACAGCAGCATACATATCTTCTTCATTCGAAAAGTTAAATTTTTCAGCAACTCGTTGCAAATTATCAGCCGTCATAATTTCTTTTACATTAAAATCTAAATTTTTAATCTCAGTTTCAACCATTTCTTTTCCTTTTTCAACGTTTTCTTCACGACGTTGCTTTTTAAAGAATTGGCGAATTTTATTTTTCGCTTGAGAAGTTTGAGCCAGTTTCAACCAATCTTGACTAGGGCCATATGAGTGTTTGGATGTTAAAATCTCAATGATATCCCCTGTTTTTAACTTATAGTCAAGAGTGACCATTTTGCCGTTGATTTTTGCACCAATGGTCTTATTACCAATTTCTGAATGGATTCGATAAGCAAAATCAATCGGAACAGAACCAGACGGCAGTTCAATCACATCACCTTTAGGGGTGAAGATAAATACCATGTCCGAAAACAAATCGATTTTAAGTGATTCCATAAATTCTTCTGCATTTGTTACATCATTTTGGAATTCTAATATTTCTCTGAACCAAGACAATTTTTTCTCTAATGTTGTTTTTTCATCAACATCTTTTCCCTCTTTATATGCCCAGTGGGCAGCAATCCCGTATTCAGCAATTTGATGCATTTCAAACGTACGAATCTGCACCTCAAGTGGATCTCCCTTAGGACCGATCACAGTGGTATGAAGAGATTGATACATATTTGGCTTAGGCATGGCAATATAATCTTTAAATCGACCAGGCATCGGCTTCCAACAAGTATGAATAATACCTAATACGGCATAACAATCTTTAATGCTATTAACAACAATTCTAACCGCTAAAAGATCATAAATCTCATTAAATTGCTTATTTTGAAGAACCATTTTCCGGTAAATGCTGTATATATGCTTTGGTCTTCCCGAGAATTCAGCTTCAATATTGACCTCATCAACTCTTTCACGAACCTCATCAATGACTTGATCTAAATATTCCAGGCGTTCCTGGCGCTTCTTCTTCATTAAATTGACAATTCGATAGTATTGCTGGGGGTTTAAATAACGTAAAGATGTATCTTCTAATTCCCATTTAATTTTCGAAATCCCTAATCGATGAGCCAAAGGAGCAAAAATCTCCAACGTTTCATTTGAAATACGTCGCTGTTTCTCCTGCGGAAGATGTTTAAGAGTTCTCATATTGTGTAGTCGATCTGCCAGCTTGATAAGAATAACACGAATATCCTGGGCCATCGCTACAAACATTTTCCTATGGTTTTCAGCCTGTTGTTCTTCTTTTGATTTATATTTAATTTTCCCTAACTTTGTTACACCATCAACCAGCATTGCCACTTCATCATTGAACTCTGCTCGTAGATCATCTAACGTAACATCCGTATCCTCCACCACATCATGAAGAAATCCTCCTGCTATTGTAGCTGGATCCATCTCTAAATCTACCAAAATGCCTGCAACTTGAATGGGATGTATGATATAAGGTTCGCCTGATTTACGGAATTGTTCACGATGTGCTTTTTCAGCAAAGTCATAAGCACGCTGAATAAAAACAGTATCTTCGGCTGACAGATAACGCTGTGCTTTTTGAATTACTTGCTCAGAAGATAAAACTTGTTCATTAGCCATGAAATCACCTTTTTATATTGAGAACTTTATTTGAAAATCTTTTACTAAAAGAATTTATTTATAAAAATCGAGTGACAAATAACATCAATCGCTTAGAAATTTTACTATATTGTAACTATTATCAATAAAAAAACACGAGATGTAAAGAGAAAACAGTATTTTTCACACTAGCCAGATAGTGGTATAAGACGATTTACACAAAAGGTATAAAAATAATGGAATAAAATGAATTACAACAGATTTTGATTACCTTTAATCAAATCATTGAAGTAGTATATGCAATTTGCAAAAAAAGCACCCATTTGAGTGCTCTAAGAATAATGGGGACCGAGTTGCAAATAACTCAGGTCCCCATATAATTAAAATGTCATTAACGTTAAAACATCGTATCCATCTAATAATCTACGACCATCTAAGTAAGATAATTCAATTAAGAAAGCAATTCCCGCAACAACGCCGCCTAATTCTTCTACAAGTTTGATTGTTGCTTCAATCGTTCCTCCAGTTGCCAATAGATCATCTGTAATTAATACTCTTTGTCCAGGCTTTATCGCATCTTTATGGAGGGTAAGAACATCCTTACCATATTCAAGACCGTATTCAACGCGTACAACTTCACGAGGTAATTTTCCTTCTTTACGAACCGGTGCAAAACCCACTCCTAAAGAATATGCTACTGGGCACCCAATAATAAAGCCGCGTGCCTCTGGACCAACAACAATGTCAATCTCTTTCTCACGAGCATATTTCACAATTTGGTCTGTTGCATATCGATAAGCATCCCCGTTATCCATTAGTGTTGTAATATCTTTAAATTGAATTCCTGGCTTCGGATAATCAGGAACAACTGTTACAAATTGCTTTAAATCCATTTTTCCTTTGTCCTCCTTATACACCTACAGGAGCATCTAATGAAAACCTTTGTTCAAACCACTGTTTAAGCTGCATGTAAGATGTATATAATAACGTTTTTTCTAGTTCAATTTGTTTTTGCTTTTGGGCATAGGTTTTCGATTCACTTAAATCTCTTTTTCGAGATGAAGAATTTGTCGAAATAACACCATTCTCTATTGTAACAAATTCTAGCTCAAAAAACACCTGTGACATAAATTCTATCGTTTCTTTTGTCCAGCCTTTATGTTTAGCTAGAAGTTCACCTTGTTCACGAAGCTTAAACGAGCCTTGCTTTAATAGAAAACCATAGTACCATTTAAAATGCTCTCTTGTTGGTATTGTTGAAAAGAAGTGATCTACTTCTTGTTTAAACACAGAATATATTCTTGCAGGTTTCCCTTTTGAAAATAGCTCGTCCAATAATTCGATAGAAGAAGGTATATCTAATAAAAGAAGATGTTTATCTCGTACATCAATTTTTCCTGCATCCTCTTCAGATGTTATGTGTAATGTTTTATGATTAAAGCCTTTTTTCAGAAGATCTTCATATGTTTTTGCCTGAAATGTAATAATCTGACCATCTTCACTGGATGAAAGAGAATCGATAAGCTTGTCAACATTTCTAGAACCTCTAAAGTCAAATAACTGCCATTGATTTACTTTTAAATCCTGCAGCATAATTTGCGGCTTCCGCAAATTATTCCATTCATTTATTGATAGCTCTCCAATAGCAGAAACTGTTACAGCTGGTGAGAGCTCATCATGGATATAGCCCATGCCAAAGCCAACACAATCAAGCTGCTGTTCTTCCTGAGCAAAAACAATTTTTAAATGATTTTGCTCTGCTCCTATTTTACGAACATTTGCCAATGTCACATCTTTTACATGAATAATTGGCTTTGGGTTGTTCATACCAAACGGAGATAGCAGTTGCATCTCCTCAATTGACTTTACAGAAATATCTTCTAATTTACAGCTTACATCAACTTTGGTAACAGGAATAAAATCTTTTTCCGTTAGAATATTATTTGCTTTTTCTATTAGTCTTTCACGAAGCTCATTCACATTTTCAAGTTGTAATGTCATACCCGCAGCCATAGGATGACCACCAAAATGAGGTAAAATATCACGGCAAGTTGATAAATTTTCGAACAGGTCAAACCCTGCAATACTTCGTGCAGAACCTTTTGCAATGCCTTTTTCCTTGTCAATACTTAGAACAATTGTTGGTCTATAAAAGCGATCAACTAATCTTGAAGCTACAATCCCTACAACACCGGGATTCCAGCCTTCCTTGGCAATGACAAGGACAGGATTTTGTTCAATAGGAAATCGGGTTTCAACTTCTTCAACCGCTTCCTCTGTCATCGTATTCACCAGCTTTTGTCTCTCTTTATTAAGAGAATCTATTTCTTCAGCAATCATCATCGCTTCTTCTTCGTCTTCTGAGAGAAGGAGATCAACTGCAGGATCTGCCGATTGTAACCTTCCAACAGCATTTATTCTAGGACCAATTGCAAATCCAATTGTCTCTTCGTTTATTTCCTGCAGCTTTACATTGGCAATCTTCAACAGCGCCTTTAATCCAATACGATTTGTTGTTTTCAATTGTTGAATACCGCGCTTTGCTATCAATCTATTTTCTCCATGAAGAGCAACTAAATCTGCAATTGTACCTATTGCCGCAACCTCTAATAAATCTGTTGGAACATCACCCAAAAGTGCATGGCTTAATTTAAAAGCAACACCTACTCCGGCTAATTCCTTAAATGGATACATGCATCCCGGCTGTTTAGGATGTATAATCGCTAATGCGGCAGGTAAAACAGGGCCTGGTTCATGGTGATCAGTGATTATTAAATCTACACCTAATTCCTTCGCTACTTCCGCTTCATGTACCGCAGCAATTCCGGTATCAACCGTTATAATTAATGAAAAGCCGCGTTCATGTGCAAGTCTAAATGCAGCTTCATTCGGTCCATACCCTTCTGAAAAGCGGTTTGGAATATAAAAATCTGCTATGGCGCCTAAGTTTCTTAAAGTAGTTAATAATACTGTTGTGCTACTTACTCCGTCAGCATCATAGTCACCATAGACTAATATATGTTCATTGTTTTCAATTGCCTTTTGAATACGTTGTACAGCTATGTCCATATCTTTTAAAAGATATGGATCGTGAAAACTTTGTGATTCTGTTTCTAAAAATTCACGTGCCGCTTCAACAGAATTAATTCCTCTATTAACTAGTAACGAAGCAACTAGTGGAGTCACCGATAAATTCTCTCTTAAATCTTGAATGAAGGTTTCATCAGATGATTGAATCATCCACCTTGTTTTTGCCTTTAACATAGTTTCACCCCTCAACCTACTTATTATACAAGAGTGGCTAAGGGGTTTCAATTTAAGGATTATTCCATTGAAGAAAGTTATTTCTATGCTTGATCTGTTTGTAACTTTGTATCACCATGATCAACAGCTTGATTTTCATTTGCTTTTTCAGCTAAAGTGCTGATTTCCTCATGTAACTTTTTATTTTCTTTTTCCAATGCTTTTAGTTTTCGATTGAGGGAAATAATTCTAACAACTCCTGTAGAGGCAACCATAAAGCCGCCCATAAATACGGAGCCCAGGATAATTAAAATGAGCGGCCATTCCGCTTTCCCGAATAAATAATCTACTTCAACAGCTTCAACATTAATCACAGCAAATATGGCAATAATTAATGCAAAGATAATGGCTAGTATTAAACTCCACTGGCGCTTCATCCTCATCCCTCCTTTTTTGTAAAATAAATAGAAGGAAACTATATTAGACCTTTTAATAGATCCTGTCCTTCTTCACTTTCAAACCAGTTGCCTCCTTTAAAAGATTCAACTGTCGCAAAATTCATAAATTCGCCTACTTGAAGAGCAAGCACATCTCTTACAACTTCATGCACAAATAGTTCTGGTGTTTTTTTCCACTTCTTCGATTTTAAATACATCCAAAGCCTTTCTTCTGTTACCTCTTCATAACCAAGTAAGATAAATTCTTCCAGCTTACTTTTTATTGCCGGTCTTACATGGTCTCTGAATTCATCAAACGGCTGTTTATTCATCACTACACTCCCTTTTATTTCAACAATTCATATTCTACGCTAGAACTTGTCATGCTTGGCCTATTCGCTCGCATATAGTAATTGTATATGATTCCACGTTAATTGAGAAGGCAGGGAGAACTATGTCAAAGCAAACGTTCCTTAAAGGAACGCTAATCTTAATTCTAGCAGGGTTTATTACTCGTGTCCTAGGTTTTATTAATCGAATTGTTGTTGCCCGGTTTATTGGTGAGGAAGGTGTAGGGCTATACAATATGGCTGTTCCAACTCTTGTGTTAGTCATTACAATTACTCAACTCGGATTACCTGTTGCAATATCAAAGCTTGTTGCCGAAGCTGAAGCACAGGGAGATCGTCGCAAAATAAAAAAAATCCTTGTTGTGTCACTATCTGTGACCGGCACATTAAGTCTTATCTTTACCCCAGCCATGATTTTACTAGCACCTTATTTATCACAGCATGTCTTTACTGATGAACGTACGTATTGGCCGCTTTTGGCTATTGCACCTGTCGTACCTATTGTCGCGATTTCTTCGGTTATCCGCGGATATTTCCAAGGAAAACAAAACATGCGTCCTGCAGCTATTTCACAAGTATTGGAACAAGTAATCCGAATCTCTCTTGTTGCCGTTTGTACAAGTGCTTTTCTACCTTACGGAATTGAATTTGCAGCTGCAGGTGCTATGATTTCCGCTGTTATTGGCGAATTAGCCTCACTCCTGTATTTAGCAACAATGTTTAAATTGAAAAAGAAAATAAAAATCCGCAGGAAATTTTTCAACTCAGTTAAAAATGGGAAAGAAACATTAAATCAGCTAATGAACATTGCCCTTCCTACAACAGGAAGCAGGTTTATCGGGAATATTTCTTGGTTTTTCGAACCAATTGTTGTTGCAAATAGTCTATATATTGCAGGAGTCGCAACTGCCGCTGCAACAAAACAATACGGTGCACTCACTGGATATGCAATACCCTTACTTATGCTTCCATCATTTATTACTTTTTCGTTATCAACATCATTAGTTCCTGCTATTAGTGAGGCAATGGCTAACAACCAATTAAAAACAGTTGAACATCGACTACAGCAAGCATTACGTTTGTCCCTTATTAGTGGAGGACTAGCCTGTGTCATTTTATACGTATTTTCAGATCCGCTAATGACTGTCATGTACGGAACGAATAAATCAGCTATATTTGTACAGGTAATGGCTCCTTTCTTCATCTTTCATTATTTTCAAGGTCCTTTGCAGGCAGTTTTACAAGCGTTAGATCTAGCAAAAGCTGCGATGATTAACAGTTTGATTGGCTCAGTTGTTAAAACTGCCCTAATCTTTGTTCTTGCCACACGGCCTTCCCTTGGAATAATGGGAGCTGCTCTAGCCATTGTTATCGGAATCATGCTTGTAACTTTACTACACTTAGCTACAGTCATTAAGGTTGTACCATTTACAATACATGTTAGAGAATATATAAAGAGTGGAATGACAATGATAATCGCAGGATTAGCCGGATTCTTCACCTATGAGTACCTATTCGAAAATATACCTCTTATCATTAGATTGCTTACTTGTTTAAGTATCACAACGATTATTTACTGTTTACTCCTACTTGTCTTTAAATTAGTGGAAAAGGATGAGGTAAATCGTATTCCTTTTATAGGATCCTATCTTTCAAGACTTATACCTATAAAATAATGAAGAAAGAGAAGCTGAGTTTTGTTCAACTTCTCTTTTTTAATTTATTCTTCATGCTTTAAATCAATATAAAATACTCCATTTCCAAACGTACAAAGAGATATTTGTTTTGTTTCGCTATAACCTAATTTTCTAAGCTGCTGTCTTAACCAAAGATTGTTTTTATTAATAACATCTAAATTATTTTCTTGAATAACTCCATCAACAATGAGCGGCAATTGTAATTCCGTCTGTTTATTATTCTCTTTTTGTTTTTCAATAACAGATAGCTTTCCAGATGGTTCAAGAATGGCAAATTCGACATCCGCCACATTACCAATATTCTTATCCCGAAGCTGAGTCATTAAATCATCGAAATTATATCGTTGTGTCTCCATTGCATGCTCATCAACTTTTCCCCTGTTAATGATAATCGTAGGCTTACCATCTAATAAATGTCTAATTTTTTGATTTTTTAGAGATATATAGGCCAAGGAGATTTGAATGATCATCAAAATAAGCATTGGAATGACAGTATGTATAAGTGGATCCTTAGGATCTTCAATGGCCGTTACGGCCATTTCAGCAATCATAATAAAAACAACTAAATCTAAGATACTCAATTCTCCTATTTCTCTTTTCCCCATTACTCTAAATATAAACACGATGAGAAAATAAAGGAATAACGTTCGAATCAAGATCGTTAAATAATACTCCACCGCATGTTCTCCTTTCCACCTAATTCCTTAACACTTATTTTGAACGATATGCTTTGTTTTATGTAAGGATTTCACATTCCATCTTAAACACATATTTGAAATCACTTTCTGTATGTGCATCTATTTTAATATTTGTAGTCTATTTTTCCCTTCGATGAATATTCTGTAATAAGACGAGCATAAACAGGCTCGAATTTAACTTGTATAGGTTGAAAGGGGGAAGCTTTGTGGAAACAAAAAAATGGGGAAAAGCGATCCTTTATGGTCTTATCACCATTTTTGCTATGGCTCTTGTTACGAGTCTCATATTTTCTTTACTTCTAAAATTCACAAGTCTCACTGAATCTTCAATTACATGGCTCATTCTCGGGTTATCTATTTTGGCATTGTTCATCGGCGGCTTTGTCGCTGGAGGAAACGGAAAGGAAAAAGGGTGGCTGATCGGTGGCATCACGGCTCTTCTTTTCTCACTGATCATTCTTTTATTTAAGTTTTTAGGGCATGGTCAAATTTTTTCCATGGAAGAACTAATGTATCACGGAGGGTTTTTATTAGTTGCTATGTTAGGTGGAATATTTGGAGTGAATACAGCTTCTTCCAGGGCAAAATAAAAAACCAGGGACTTACACCCTGGTTTTATTATGTACTTATTAATCTCTGACAACTTCGCGTACAGATTTACGATCGAATGTAAGACGAGTTCCATCTCCAACCTTTAGAACGATTTTGTTCTCATCAATTGAGTCAAGGATACCATGTAATCCACCGATTGTAACAATCTTGTCACCTTTTGCAAGGCTATTTTGCATTTCACGCACCGCTTTTTGTTGTTTTTGTTGCGGACGAATCAGCAAGAAATAAAAGATTGCAAACATTAGTACTAATGGTAAGACTGTTCCTAACATTTCCATTTATATCACCCCTTTCATGCAAGTATTAGAAGTTTTTAGCATTCGGTTTATTAAAGCCATACGCTTCAAAAAATTCATCGCGGAAATCACCTAAACGATCTTCACGGATTGCTTGTCTAACTTTCTCCATTAAGTTTACCAGAAAATATAGATTATGATAAGAAGTTAATCTCAATCCAAATGTTTCATCACTTTTTATTAAGTGGCGAATATAGGCACGTGAGTAATTTCTACATGTATAGCAATCACAATTCTCATCTAACGGTCCGAAATCCCTAGCATACTTGGCATTTTTTACAACTAAGCGCCCTTCGCTTGTCATGAGTGTCCCATTTCTGGCAATTCGTGTTGGAAGTACACAATCAAACATGTCAATTCCACGAATAGCACCATCGATAAGAGAGTCAGGTGAGCCTACACCCATTAAATAACGCGGCTTGTTATCAGGCATTAAAGGTGTTGTGAATTCTAACACACGGTTCATCACATCTTTCGGTTCCCCAACTGATAAGCCGCCAACTGCGTATCCTGGAAAATCCATTGACACCAAGTCTCTGGCACTTTGCTTTCTTAGCTCCTCATACTCTCCACCCTGAATAATTCCGAAAAGACCTTGATCATTAGGTCGTGAATGAGCTTTTAAACAACGTTCTGCCCAGCGACTGGTCCGTTCAACAGACTTCTTCATATAATCATATTCAGCAGGATATGGTGGGCATTCATCAAAAGCCATCATAATATCAGATCCTAAATCATTTTGAATCTGCATCGCTTTTTCAGGGGATAAGAAAAGCTTGTCTCCATTTAAATGATTACGGAAATGAACTCCTTCTTCTTCAATTTTGCGGAACTCACTTAAACTAAAGACCTGGAATCCTCCTGAATCAGTTAAAATGGCCCGATCCCAATTCATAAATTTATGAAGGCCTCCAGCTTCCTTAACAATCTCATTTCCTGGACGTAACCACAAATGATATGTATTACTTAGAATAATACCTGCTCCCATTTCCTTAAGCTCTTCTGGTGACATTGTTTTGACCGTTGCTAATGTCCCAACAGGCATGAACACAGGCGTTTCAAAACTGCCATGTGGAGTATGAACTCTTCCAAGACGTGCTCCTGTTTGTTTACATGTTTTTATAAGTTCGTACCGAATTGGTGAAGTTGACACCTTATTTCCTCCTTAAATAAGAAAAGTGTAAGAGCTGTTCAACAGCTCATCCACACCTCTTATATGAAAACCATATTTTATTTAGATAATAAGCATTGCATCTCCAAAACTAAAGAAGCGATACTTCTCTTTTACTGCTGTTTCATATGCATGTAATACATATTCTCTTGAAGCCAAAGCACTAACTAACATAATCAGGGATGATTTAGGGAGATGAAAATTTGTAATCATTCCGTCAATTCCTTTAAATTCATAGCCCGGATAAATAAAAATATTCGTCCAGCCACTTTCAGCAACAAATTGACCATTATGTTTAGCTGCAATCGTTTCAAGGGTTCTTGTAGAAGTTGTTCCGACTGTAATTATCCTTCCACCATTCGATCTCACGTTATTTAACAGTGCAGCCGTTCCATCTGTTACTTGATAAAATTCTGCATGCATTTCATGCTCTTCTACTGTATCAGCACTTACGGGACGGAAGGTTCCTAACCCAACATGTAAAGTAATGAAGGCGATATGAACTCCTTTTTCCTTTAACTGGTCAAGAATTTCCTCAGTAAAGTGTAATCCAGCTGTCGGAGCTGCCGCAGAACCAATTTCACGGGAAAAAACAGTTTGATAGCGTTCACGATCATCTAATTGTTCTTTTATATACGGTGGTAAGGGCATTTCTCCTAATTTCTCAAGTACTTCATAAAAAATTCCGTCATAATCAAACTTCAGCAATCTGCCGCCATGATCACTCGTTCCAACACAAGTTGCTTTTAAACTGCCGGAACCAAATGTAATTACTGTTCCTGCTTTCACTCTTTTAGCAGGTTTGACAAGTGTTTCCCACACATCATCTTCCTGTTGCTTTAACAGTAAAATTTCGATACCGGCACCAGTATCTTCTTTCATACCAAATAATCGTGCAGGCATTACCCTAGTATTGTTTAATACTAAGCAATCACCAGCTTGTAAGTAATTAATTATAGACTTAAACGATTCGTGTTTAAGTTCACCATTATCTTTTTGAAGAACCATTAACCTTGACGCATCACGTTCTTTTAACGGAACTTGTGCAATTAATTCTTCAGGAAGATAAAAATCAAATAATTCTACTTTCAAAACATTCACCTAATTTCTATCTTACTTATTTATCAGTGCTATTCTTTATATTGGTTGTTTTCACAATCTTTGTAGTTCTTAGATTAGTATTCGGTTGGTTGATTTCCGCTACAGGATGCTCGCTTTCCGTGGGGCGTGCGGTGAGCCTCCTCGTCGCTTTGCGACTGCGGGGTCTCACCTGTCCCGCTGCTCCCACAGGAGTCTCGCACCTTTCGCTCCAATCAACCTAAATAGTTTTGCTCAAAGGAACTGTTAAAAAACAAGATTCTAAAATAGAGCTATTTATTTAAATCGACCTAAAATCGAGAATACAAACGATAGAATAATACTGATAACTATACACGTTACAATTGGGAAAAAGACCGTTGTATTTCCTTTTTTAAATACAATATCACCTGGTAGTTTTCCAATAAACTGCATAAAAAAACCAACTATTAGAAGGATTCCGCCAATGATCATTAATATTTTTGGAAAATCAATCATGATAAGGAGCCTCCATTTGAAAATGTTTATAAACAAGATCTGTTACAATTCTTCCCCTTGGGGTTCTTTGCAGGAAACCAATTTGTAATAAATACGGCTCATAAACGTCCTCAATTGTATGTGATTCTTCTCCTATTGTTGCCGAAATTGTATCGATTCCAACCGGTCCGCCACGAAATTTCTCAATAATCCCCAGAAGAAGTTTGTGATCAATATGATCAAGGCCAAGTTTATCAACTTGAAGTCTTTCAAGTGCATCAACCGCTAATTGAGTTGATATGGTATCTTCTCCCATAACTTGAGCAAAATCTCTGACTCTTTTTAGAAGCCTGTTGGCGATTCGTGGCGTTCCCCTGGATCTTCTGGCCATTTCAATTGCTGCTTCATGTTCCAATCCAATGCCAAAAAGATCAGCTGTTCTTTCAATAATATAAGAAAGCTGTTGTTCATCATAATATTCTAGTCTACTTAAGACACCAAATCGATCACGAAGTGGAGCTGTTAGAAGTCCCACTCTCGTCGTAGCACCAATTAAGGTAAACGGCGGGAGATCTAAACGGACAGATCTTGCAGTGGAACCTTTACCAATAACGATATCCAAGCAAAAATCTTCCATCGCAGGATATAACACTTCTTCAATCGATCGATGCAAACGATGAATTTCATCAATAAATAAAACATCCCCCGGTTCAAGTGCAGTTAATACAGCTGCAAGATCACCCGGTCTTTCAATTGCCGGTCCAGAGGTTGTTCTTATATTAACTCCCATTTCATTTGCAATAATCGTTGCTAAAGTTGTTTTCCCTAAGCCAGGTGGTCCATACAAAAGGACATGATCAAGTGTTTCGTTTCGCATCTTAGCAGCTTCGATAAACACTCTTAAATTTTCCTTCACTTTATCTTGGCCTATATACTGTGACAATGACTGTGGTCTTAAACTTTGTTCTATAAATGATTCTTGTAGATCCGCTTCACTTGATACAAGGCGTTCATCCATGTTATCACCTTACTTTAATAGCTTTTGCAATGCTTTTTTTACATATTGATCTGTTGTTAACGATTCTTCTTGTAAGGATGGGACAACTTTTTTAATCTCACGTTCAGCATATCCTAACACTTTTAACGCTTCAATTGCTTCACTTAATGCATGATTTGCTGACTCTTTATCTTCTAATTCTTCATGATTAAAGAGATCTGGGGAATATAAGGCAGCTATATCGCCAAGCTTTCCTTTTAAATCCAGAATGATTTGACGAGCTGTTTTTTTCCCTACTCCTGGAAACTTTACTAAAAACGTATCATTTTCATTTTCTATTGCCTCGATAACTTGTGACGGATTTCCAGAAGCTAAAATGGCTAAAGCCCCCTTAGGTCCGATCCCTGTTACATTTAATAGTTTCATGAACAAAGCTTTTTCCTCGCGCGTAGAAAACCCGTATAACGCGATTAAATCTTCTCTGACATGTTGATATGTATAGACAATATTTTCTTCTTTTCGATTTTTTGAATAACTAAAAGGGTTAGGAGTATGAATTTGATAGCCAATTCCGTGATGATCGATCACGATATACTCAGGGGTTATATGATCCACAAATCCTTTAATAAATTCAATCATTGCTCTCACCTCTTGTGACTGTACCTCATTGTAACAAATAATTTCTTTCATCAGAAGAATTTTATATTTAGCGTACAATTGTTCTCATCATTATATAATACCATTAATATGGTTTACTTTGAATTGCAAATTTGCAATTCTCATTAAAAAAAGCTAACCCGAATTTATTTCTCGAATTAGCTTATAAGATCATTTCTTTTCAACCTTAGAATATGTCTCATATATTTTTAGAACTTCTAAATACTGATCTTTAGATTCGATTCTTATTCCTTCTATTAATTCATCATGTTTATGGCTTTCTAATTTTTTCACATCAATTTGAAAAAAAGACTGAATTACATCATTTGAACCTGGTCTACCGTTAAAAATTGAAAAAGTCCCATCCCCTGTAATGCCGAAATATCCATTTGTCTTTAATAAAGGTGATATATCATCAACTTCTCTTTGAAGTATTACACTGTCGTTTTTTTGTTCAAGAAGTTGCCATTCCGAATACATTTCCACAATTTCTTCTATAGAAGCTACTTTCTCTTGGATAATTTCCTCACTTACTTCACCATCTAAATATTTTCTTTGCAATACCACTTTTACAGATAAAGGCTGCTTTATACTATTTTCTTGTGCCATGATAGGCGTTGTATTAATGCTCATAAGACTAATAAAGAGAAAAACAAAACTACATACGGTAAGGATGCGACTGTGATAAGTCATTCTCACCTATCTCACCTCGCTCATATAAATTCACACTTCATCTTTTATTATTGTAGCCATTAATAGTATTTTTAACCAAAAACTCTTACAAAAAAAACAAGGGGCATTTGCTCCTTGTTTTTAAATATTATCGGTTATTCGCATTAAAAGGACGTTGCACTGCATCTCCAAGATTGTTCAGTAATTCGTTTATATCGGTGTCAATGACATCCTTATCAACACCATTTTGAATATCATTATCGATGTTTCGAATACGCCTAAATGTCCCTTCATCTGTTACAACTTGTATATCTCTTCCATCGGCCATTTTACGGGCTTGGTTGGTGATTTTTTCCTTCATATCACGATCATTACGATCATTGGAGTCAACGGCAACCAGCACGTTATCATCTGTCACTAGAACTCGTGCATTATCAACATTGTCCATTTTCTCTATATTATTTTTTATTTTTTGTGCAATCTCACCGTCTCCGCGGTTATAATAACCTACTTCATTCAAATGTCTATGATAATTCGCATCTCCATTGCTGTAGCGATTATCCCGAACAAGTCCTGTATCATTGTTTCCTAATGGAACTGTAGGATTGCTCATATTTCGATTGTTGTTTCTATTATCCACTTGGCGAAAATAATGATTTCTATTATCACCATCATTCATCCCATCCATCATTTCTGTAACAGGACCTTCATTATCTGCACCATTAGTATCTTCGTTTGTATAATATCCTATCGGTTGAGCTTGATTTGTGTTTCGGGTATTTTCTACAGCACCTTGGTCCCCATTACAAGCTGTTAAACCTGTTGTTAAAAGTGCTAATGCAGTAAAAGCTATGGCTTTTTTACCTTTTGTCAAAACAACAACCTCCCTGGAATAAAGATACTATGAACTGTGAGCATAAGAGATGCTCAATATTATCATGTACCTAAACAAGGAGGATGACTCTGTTAGTTATCGACAATACTTTTAAATAATGGGGAAAGAACAAAAGCGCAAGCGCCTTGAACAGCCTAGGGCAAATAAGACGCAAATGAATAAAGACGTTCTTTGTCTTCAATTCATTTGTGGCTTATGACCTGGAAGCGCTTATCCACAGTTCAAGAATTTTTAATTTCCAAAGCAGTAAAAAAGCAGGAGGAAAATTCCCCCTGCTTTTGTTAATTCTTAATCCTCTTCTTCCTCGCGATCATAGTTTGGCATGCCAAACATTTGACCACCTGGCCCCTGCATTTGTTGGGCTGGATTAAATCCTTGTTGTTGCCCGTATGGTGCAAAAGGTTGTTGTGCCATCATTGGTTGTTGTGCCATCATTGGCTGTTGACCATAGAAAGGTTGCTGCATCGGCATTTGATAGCCATATGGTGCTGGTGCCGGACCGCCACATCCACAATCTCCTTGATCATACGCAGGTGCGACTCCTTGAGGGTATGCCTGATTCGGCATATTTTGATATTGATCAGGTGCTTCATCATATGCTCCCATTACTTGATTTGGATAGCCTCCAAATCCCGGTCCCGGCAATACAGGTGAAACAGGTACACCCGCATATGGATTAACCGGGAAACCATGCCCATAATGTGCAGGAGCAACAGCCTGTGGATAAGGCATAGTTGGTGCTGTATAATGAGGATTATCGTAATCGTAATCATCATCTTCATCAAATTCAGCAGGACTAACTGCTGTTGGGTACGGTTGTGCTTGTGGCATCATTGCCGGGCTGTACCCATATGGCATTGGATGCATTTGATGCATCGGATGCATTGGATAATAAGGTGGACATAGTCCTGAACCTGGTAAAACCGGTGATACTGGAACCATGTACTGTGGTGCAACTTGTTGCGGCTGATACATCGCTGGTTGTGTTTGTGTTGGCATCTGCATATTAGGAATGTTCGGCATGTTTGGAATATTAGGCATGTTTGCCATATCTTTTGAATCCTCCTCATGTTTTTCTTCTGGTAAGTAATATGGCTCTGCTTTTTCTACTTCTGCCTCTTCTTTTGTCATCTCAGGTAACACATTTGCCGGCTTTTGTGGTAAAGGTGGATTGGATATATTTGGCATCATTGCCATATTCACCGTATAATAATTATTCACATCCATCCCAGTATATACCGGATGCTGAGCATTAGGTACAGGAGGTATATACGGTTTTGAAGGTTTTTCTGATACAGGCTCTTTAGGAACTGTATCTTCAACATCAACAACAGCCTTTGGTTTTTCCTTTGCAAATGGATGTTCGGCTTTCGGCATTTCCTTCTTAATTGGTGCAGCCTGTTGAATTGGTGCTTCTTTTTTAACTGCAACATTCCCTGAAGGCACTTTAATCTTCATTCCTGGCATAATTAAATCCGGGTTACTTAATTGTGTATTCATGCTCTTTAGTTCTTCAAAATCAACCCCATATTTTTTTGCAATTTTCCATAAAGTATCGCCTTTTTGGACAATATGAATTTTCAACGCTTTCCCTCCTAAGCAAAAAAATAAACATCTACCATCATCATTTGTACATGATGTAGGAATGAACATAATGATTTTCTTATTCACTTTCTTAATTCATTATGTTGAACAAGTATAAACAGATGCATAATGCCAACAAACTTCATAACAATTTATGAATGTAAAATGGTGAATATGATAAAAAGCTTATAAAAGTGGATAAACCTATAAAAGCAAGCTTATTATCATGCATATGTTAAATAGTCTGAATTTATTAACCTAAACAAAAAAAGGAACCAGCCATTTTAAGTAGTGGCTGATTCCTTTTTCCTTTTATACATTAACTAACATACGATCTAATGCCAAAACAGCATCCTTTGTTATATTTTCCGGGACTGTAATTTGATTAATAATTTCACCATTTTCCAGACCTTCTAACGTCCATAATAGGTGAGGCAAATCAATTCGATTCATTGTTAAACATGGGCACATAAAAGGGTTTAGAGAAACAATCCTTTTATCTTTATGGGTTTGAATTAATCGATTTACAAGGTTCATCTCTGTTCCAATCGCCCATTTTGTTCCTTTTTTTGCAGCTTCTATCATGTCAATAATATACTTGGTCGATCCAGCATAATCAGATAATTCCACAACTTCACGGCTGCATTCCGGATGAACAATAATCTTCATATCCGGTTCTGTTTGGCGGATATGTTCAATATTTTTCACGGTGAAATTTTCATGTACTGAGCAGTGGCCTTTCCAAAGAATAACAATAATATCTTCTTCATTTCCATTGTATTCAAGCTCATTAGTAATTGGATTCCATATTGCCATTCGGTTTAATGGGATCCCTAATTCAAAGGCTGTGTTCCTCCCTAAATGCTGGTCCGGCAGAAATAAAATTCGTTCTTTTTGCTTAAAAGCCCACTCCAACATTTTTTTTGCATTTGAAGAAGTAACCGTTGCCCCACCATTTTTACCAACAAATGCTTTAATAGCCGCTGTAGAATTAACATATGTTAAAGGTAAAATCGTATCTCCAAATATGTTCTGAAGTTTTTCCCAGGCACGATCCGTTTGCTCGATGTCAGCCATGTCAGCCATAGAGCAGCCGGCTCTCATGTCCGGCAGAATGACTTTTTGATGTTCAGATGTAAGCATGTCTGCCGTTTCAGCCATAAAGTGAACACCGCAAAAAACAATATATTCTGCTTCTTTATTTAATGCTGCTGCCTGGGCCAGCTGTAATGAATCACCAGTCACATCAGAAAATTGGACAACCTCATCCTTTTGGTAGTGATGTCCTGGAATATACAGCTTTGATCCAAATTTTTGTTTGATTTCCCAAACTCTTTGCTCCATTTCTTCAATTGATAAATTTTTATAGCATTCAGGCATCATTTCTCTTTTTTCATGTTCTAATATATCTAATAATTCCATTCCTTTTCCCCCCTATTTAACGTTCAAACTAATATCCAAAGATTGATATGAGTGGGTCAGCATTCCTAACGAAATATAATCAACATTTGTATTTTTAAAGTCGGGAAGATTGTCCAATCCAATACCTCCTGACGCTTCTGTAATAATCGATTTTGGAGTGATCTCGGCAAATCTTGCCACTTCTTCCGGTGAACGATTATCAAACATAATAACATCTGCTCTTGCCTCAATAGCCTCATGAAGTTGTGCTTCCGTTTCAATTTCAACTTCAATCTTCACCATATGACCTGTTTGTTTTCTCACTTTTTGTACAGCGTTTGATATAGATCCTGCAAATGCAATGTGGTTATCCTTAATCATGACACCATCATATAGTCCAAATCGATGATTAAAACCACCGCCACAGCGAACAGCATATTTTTCAAACATCCTAAACCCTGGTGAAGTTTTTCGAGTGTCACATATTCTCGTGTGAGTTGAATTCAAAAGTCGAACAGCTTTATTTGTTAAAGTAGCAATCCCGCACATCCGCTGGAGAACGTTCAGTATTACACGTTCTCCACTTAAAATGACGGAAACAGGTCCATATAGTTCAGCAATGATGTCTCCTTTTTTCAGTTGTTCTCCATCTTTCTTTTTTACATTTATTTGCAGATCTGTCTGAAATAACGAATATCCTATCTTAATGATTTCTGCACCTGAAAAAATACCGTCTTCTTTTGCTATTATGACAGCTTCACCTTTAGCTTCTTTGCCAAAGATTGTTTGACTTGAGATATCTACCTCTCCAAGATCCTCCAAAAAGAATTCTTCCATCTTTTTCTTTATCTTGATCGTATGCATCTTATACCTCCATAACCATTTCTGAATTTGTTATGATTACTTGTTTTCCTTGCCAGGTAAGATCATTTCGTTTGGGGTAATCGATTCGGTAATGCCCTCCCCTACTTTCCGTTCTTTTTAATGCAGACATTGCAATAATCCAACCATTTGTTAACATATTGATGATTTCAATTTCGTTTATTGTGAAATCCTTCACATTGAAGATCTGAATAGAGATGTATTCACGGTACTTTTCAAACCAATTTATTGCATAAAGTAATCCTGTTTTTGAACGTAAAATACCAACATAAGTGGTCATGATCTCTTGTATTTGTTTTTTTGTTGGCAAGTCGGGTTTTTCTTTTAGTTGTTTGATTTGATTGCTCTCTTTTCTAAGATCTGGTTGTTCATTTGATAATGTTGAAAGATAGTTTGCTATCCTTTTTCCAAAAACAAGCCCCTCTAGAAGGGAGTTACTTGCTAAGCGGTTCGCACCATGAACACCAGTACAAGCTGCCTCGCCTACTGCAAATAGATTTTGAATCGTTGTCTCACCATTCTCATTTGTTTTAATTCCCCCCATTAAGAAGTGCATACCCGGGGCAACTGGAATTTTACCACTGGCTATATCAATACCATTCTGTTTACAAAGTGCTGATATCGTTGGAAATCTAGTTGAGAAATTTTTAATTGCAGTGATATCGAGAAATACCTCATTTCCTTTTTCCATTTTCTCAAATATCGTTCTAGAGACAATATCTCTTGGAGCAAGGTCACCTTGATAATGAATGTTATGCATAAATGCATCCCCATTTTGTGTAATTAAGGTAGCCCCTTCTCCTCTAACTGCTTCAGAAATAAGACCCACACATTTTCCACTAATATAGAGCATCGTTGGATGAAATTGGACAAATTCCATATCTGATAACTCAGCACCAGCTCGAAAAGCCATGGCGATCCCATCACCTGTAATCACATCTGCATTTGATGTTTGACCATACACAGCGCCACAGCCTCCACTTGCTATGATGACATGACTAGAAATATATGACTTTACTTCCCCTTGTTTATTTTTCGTGTAAACTCCTTGACACTGATTTTGATCCATTATTAAATCTATAGCTATTTCATTTTCAATGATTTGAACATAAGACTTTGTTTGATTAAAGAGAAAACTTGTCAACTCTTTCCCTGTTGCATCTCCACCAGCATGAATGATCCGATGATGACTATGTGCACCTTCTTTTCCAAGTAAAAGCCGACCATTTTGGTCACAATCAAACTTTACACCTCTTTGAATCCACTCATTTAATTCTGTCGGTCCTTCTTGAACAAGATATTTCACGTTTTTCACGTTATTGTGATCACAACCGGCAGTAATGGTATCTTCAAAATGATTTTTCCATGAATCATTTTGAGCAACTGCTGCTGCAATACCACCTTGTGCAAGCATTGAATTGCTTTCTGACCATGTTGATTTTGTTATCAATTTCACATGTTTATGACGTAGATGGTATGCAACAGAAAGAGCTGCAAGTCCACTACCGATAATAATAACATCTGTTTGAGGCATAACACCCTCCTGTAATTTACACCTGTCTTGACACCTATATTTACATAAATTTAAAATAATAACAAGAGTTTTTATTAAATAGCCTGTAAGATTAAGAGAAACTAGGAGTGAAAATATTGATCTACTTTGATTACGCAGCCACAACACCGATGAGTGAACATGCCCTTACTATATATGTGAAAGCAGCGAAAAATGCATTTGGCAACAGCAGCAGCCTGCACGATGTAGGAGATATTTCAGCACGTACTCTTACTGCTTCCAGAAAAGTCATTGCAAACATCATTAACGGGTATGAAAAAGGAATTTATTTTACTAGTGGTGGCAGTGAAGCAAATATAGTAGCTGTTCAGTCTTTATTAAATGGAATTCAGAATAATAAGCACATCATTACAACAGCAACTGAACATTCTTCTCTTCATACATTCTTTAAAATGCTTGAATTAAAGGGATACCATGTGACGTATTTACATCCAAATCATCAAGGAGTCATTACACCAGATCAGGTCCAGCATGCATTACAAAAAGATACAGCCTTGGTTTCCATTCAGCATGGAAATTCTGAAATCGGTACAATCAATCCTATCGAAGATATTAGTTTATTGTTAAGAGAAAAGAAGATCATTTTTCACAGTGATTGTGTCCAAACTTTCGGCAAAATTCCTATCGATGCCAAGCATATTGATGCTATTAGTATTTCAGGCCATAAGATATATGGCCCTAAAGGGGTGGGAGCAGCTTATATTAACCCTTCCGTTCTTTGGCACCCTTTAATTCCCGGAACTACCCATGAATCAGGCTTCCGGCCTGGTACGGTGGATGTTCCTGCTATAGCAGCTTTCGCAACAGCTGCCAGTGATATTTCTTTAGAGCAAAAACTACTGTATGATCATTTTGTTTCATTAAGAAATCAGCTTATTGAATTACTGGCGCCTTATCACGATAAAATAAGTGTTATTAACACTCGTTTTCCACACACACTCCCCAATATTATTCCTTTGCTATTTAAAGGAATTGAGGGCCAGTACGTTATGTTGGAAGCAAATCGCTTCGGTATGGCTATATCAACAGGAAGTGCATGTCAAGTTGGCATGCAGGCACCTTCACGATCAATACTTGCAATCGGCTATAATGAACAACAGGCGAAACAATATGTTAGAATTTCATTAGGAAAGGACACAACGTCTACACATATAGAGAAATTGAGTAAAGTACTGATCAACATTGTTGAAAACTTTCGAAAATGAGAGGAAAGATAGAATGAAGTCTGAGAAATTATTAGGAGAAGAAAGAAGAAATCTATTATTAGACAAATTAATCAACTCTACTAAACCAATAACAGGCGGTGAGCTTGCCCAATTTGCCAATGTAAGCAGGCAGGTTATTGTGCAAGATATATCGTTATTAAAAGCAAAAAATCATCCAATCATCGCAACAAGTCAAGGGTATGTCTATTTAGAAAAAAATCAACATGATAAACAAATGCTTGAAAGATTGATTGCTTGTAAGCATAATCCGGAAGATACAAAAGAAGAATTAACGATCGCAGTCGATCATGGAGTTTTTGTTAAAGATGTAATCGTTGAGCACCCCGTCTATGGTGACCTCACAGCCTCTATTCGAGTTGGGAACCGCAATGAAGTTGAGGAATTTATGAAGAAGATTAACGAGAACAAAGCCTCTTATCTTTCACAGTTAACAGAAGGACTGCATTTGCATACACTGCAGGCTGATTCCATTGAAAAGCTTAACCGTGCTTGTCAGGATTTAGAAAAGGCGGGCTATTTGGTAAAAGAAGAGGATAGTTAGTTTAAGTGAATATCAACGGGATAAGGCCGCACATTTATTGATTGTACAATAAATGTGCGGCCTTTTTTTAGATCAAACACCTTCTTCGATTCCCTGCCGTATAAAATAAGCCTCGTATGTGCCTAATAACTTAACACCGCAACCTAAAGCCTCCAGCTCAGCAATCGCTCCGGGAATAAGAACCTCATCAACTTTCATATCAATATCTATAATAAAGAAATAATTCCCTAAACCTGTTTTCATAGGTCGTGATTCAATTTTCGACAGGTTCAACTTTCGCCATGTAAATGCTGATAGTACTTGATGAAGAGCACCTGATTGATCAGAAGGTAATGTCACCATAAGGGTTGTTTTCTCTTTTTCAGCTGTAAGCTTTTTACTTGGACATTTCCCATCAATTGTTGGATGTACGATCGCAAAGCGGGTATGATTATAATGGTAATCATGAATATTGGCTTGTACAATTTCTAACCCATACTCCTCTGCAGCTAACTTATTGGCAATAGCTGCCACTAATTCTTCAGGGTGATTTTTTACATATTGAGCTGCTGCCCCTGTGCTTGTTGCATAATCATATGTTATCCCCTTAAAGCTTTGATGCAGAAACTTATGACATTGTGCGATTGCATGGGAATGAGAGTACACTCGAGTAATCTTTTTCCATGCCTCTTTATTAGCTGGATGAACCATAAAATGTTGCTCAATTGGTGATACAATCTCACCGACAATATATAATGGTTGCTCATGAATTAAATAATCGATCGTTAAATTAACAGAGCCCTCAAGTGCATTTTCCGTCGGGACAACCGCAAAATCAATCTCACCATCTGCTACAGCATCTATACACTGAGGAATGGTTGAATAGGCAATCTGCTCAATTTCCTCACCGAAATATGATTGCACAGCTAAATGGGTAAATGTTGCTCGTGGACCTAAAAATCCTACTCTAATTGACAACTAGCTTCAACTCCTTATGCTCCTTGGCCTAATATCTCTACCTTCTCGACGAACTCTAAACGCTTTAATTTCGCCATTAATTGATTAATATCTTCATTCATTCCATTTGTATTTAGAGATAATGTTACATTGGCTCTTCCCTGAATCGGTATAGTCTGATGAATCGTTAATACATTACAGCCGGCATTTGCAACGACTGATAACAATTGTGAGAGTGTACCACTCCGATCTTCTAAATGAAAAAAAAGGGTAATTAATTTTTCCTTTACCATTGTATGGAAAGGGAAGACCGCATCACGATATTTATAAAAAGCACTGCGACTCATATCTACACGCTGAACTGCTTCTGCCACAGAGTCAACCTTGCCTCTTTCAATTAATTTCTTTACCTCTAGGGTTTTTTTCATTGCTTCAGGAAGTATATCTTCTCTCACTAAATAAAAGGTATCATCTTTCATGATTTCCCTCCCGCATTTTTCATCAATGTAGATAATTTATCACAATATTGGCTAAATTTCTTCTGTTTTTCTAGAAAAACATTTATTTTGTCTAAAATACATAAAAAGAGAGCCGTATACAGCCCTCTTCTCATTCTTTATGTTATTCAACAAATTCAAATTCATAATCCAATAATTTTACGATATCCCCATCTTCTGCACCACGTGCTCTAAGTGCTTCATCAACCCCTAAGCCGCGAAGCTGTCTAGCGAATCTTCTAACAGACTCTTCACGTGAGAAGTCTGTCATTTTAAATAATTTCTCAATCTTCTCACCTGTTAATACATAGGCACCTTCACTATCACGAGTAATCGCAAAATTCGGTTCTTCTTTTTTGAATTCATACACAACACGGTTTTCTGTTGCTTCTTCTTCATAGAGTGGAAACTCCGGCGTTTGTTCAATAGCATCTGCTACCGCATAGAGCAGCTCACGAACACCTTCTCTTGTAATAGCAGAAATCGGGAAGATTTGTACGTCTTCTTTCAACTTCCCCTTAAATTCAGTAAGGTTTTCCTCTGAATCCGGCATGTCCATTTTATTTGCAACAATGATTTGTGGTCTCTCTGTTAAACGTAGATTATACTCTTTAAGCTCTGCATTAATGGTTAAATAGTCTTCATAAGGATCTCTTCCCTCTAAACCGGACATATCTATCACGTGCACAATAACACGCGTGCGTTCGATATGTCTTAAAAACTGATGACCGAGTCCAACACCTTGATGAGCACCTTCGATTAAGCCAGGTAAATCCGCCATGACAAAGCTTCGGCCATCTTCTGTTTCTACCATTCCCAGGTTCGGAACAAGAGTTGTAAAGTGATACTCGGCAATTTTCGGTTTTGCAGAAGATACAACTGATAACAAGGTAGATTTTCCAACGCTCGGAAAGCCGACCAATCCAACATCTGCAAGAACTTTTAATTCTAAAATTACATTACGTTCTATTCCAGGTTCACCATTTTCTGAAAGCTCCGGAGCCGGGTTTGCCGGGGTAGCAAAACGTGAATTTCCACGACCGCCACGTCCACCTTTGGCAATTACAGCCTGCTGTCCGTGCTCTGTTAAGTCAGCAATAATCTGCCCTGTTTCTTCATCTGTCACAACTGTCCCCGGTGGAACCTTTACGATCATAGGTGAGGAGTTTTTTCCATGCTGATTTTTCGACATCCCATGCTCCCCGCGTGGTGCTTTAAAATGACGCTTGTAGCGGAAGTCCATTAAAGTACGTAATCCTTCTTCTACTTCAAATACAACGTCCGCTCCGTTCCCACCGTCACCTCCGGCAGGTCCTCCCTTAGGAACATACTTTTCACGACGGAACGCAACCATTCCATTTCCACCGTCGCCACCTTTTACATATACCTTGACCTGATCGACAAACATTTGTCTTCCTCCGTTCTAAATACAAATACCTATTTAAAGAAAATAATTACATTCTTTTCTTTACCTTAGATTCTTGTTTCATCTAGTGAAATTGTCACTGCAATTTGATATGTATCAATATCAATTTCTTCAATACAAATTGGACTATGGTCTACTTTATTAAGCCAATCTGTCATCTGTTCTATATCTTTTATTATTCCTTCAAAATCAAAAAAGAAACGCACAGTTTCTTCAGATGTATGTCCAGTATGTAATGTAATACAGACGCGATTTTCTCCTGTATTATCAACAACACTATCTAGTATATCCAAAAACTTTTCACTCCATTGAGTGATTGGTTCATCACATTGTGCAATATTTCTTGTTTCTCCCAGGACTTCGTATTCCAATAAATAGTGATGGTTACTCCAATTAAAGGTCATTAGATAACTAGCAAAAAGAGGCAGTTGTAAATTACACAGTTTTGACTCCTGTTGTGCTTCAATCACAATCTCTTCAATAATCTCTTGTACACGATCATATTTTTGTAAGGAAAGATTTCCTTTAATTAATTGCAATTTGTTCATCCAATCATGACGTGAATGACTTAAAAGATTAACTATATCTATTTCATTTTGTTTGTTTTTCATACATTTTCTCCCACTAGGTTATTTTCATAAAGGAGTTAAAACCGTTTTAGGCTGTATTAAAAATTATAACAAACATTGTTTTAGAAAATAAGAAGTATTTTCTAATTTACATAAATGTCATTTTAATAATAGCTAGAAATAATATGATGGAATTGTTTATATATCATTTGGTCAAGCTGGAGTTAATAGAAGATTAGAAATAGAAGCAGTATGTAGAAATTTGTTTATCTTCATCTACTAAAATCTATTTAGAAGTTAGCCACATAAAACTCGAAAAGAAGCCTTTAAAAAAACTCTAACCTTGTGTTAGGCTAGAGTTTTTCGTCTGCTTATGCTTCTTGAGCTACTGGATATACGCTAACTTTTTTGCGGTCACGTCCGAAACGTTCGAACTTAACAACACCATCAACTTTAGCAAATAGCGTATCATCACCGCCGCGGCCAACGTTTTCACCTGGGTAAATTTTTGTACCACGTTGACGGTAAAGAATTGAACCACCAGTAACTAATTGACCATCTGCACGCTTAGCACCAAGACGTTTTGAGATAGAGTCACGACCGTTTTTAGTCGAACCTACCCCCTTCTTAGATGCGAAGAACTGAAGATCTAATCTTAACATGAAGTTTCACCTCCTGCTTATTCATCTGATACCGAGATATATTGTCCATAATCTCTTTCAATTGTTTGGAGGGAGACCACCATACCCTCTAACAATAATTGCACTTTATCACTTATTGATTGGTCGAGTTTTGACGGGAGTTTTACTTGTAAAAACCCGCCTTCACCACCTTGATCAATTTGTGGTTCAATATTTGTCAGGGAAAGTACTGCATTTACAGCACCAAAGGTAACAGCAGAAGCTCCAGCACAAACAAGATCTTTGCCGTATTCATCGAATTCAGCATGTCCAGAGAGTGTGAACGATGTGATAAGTCCCTCATTTGAACGATAAATTCTAGCATTTATCATATCAAATCGCCTTACGCGTTGATTTTATCAATCACAACTTTTGTGTATGGCTGACGGTGACCTTGCTTTTTACGGTAGTTTTTCTTTGCTTTATATTTGAAAACAGTGATTTTCTTTTGACGACCTTGTTTTTCAACTTTCGCTGTAACAGTCGCACCGCTCACAGTTGGGCTACCAACTTGAACGTTGTCACCACCTACAAATAAAACTTTGTCAAACGTTACCGTTTCACCTTGATCAGCACCTAGTTTTTCAACGTAGATTACTTGACCTTCTTCAACCTTGATTTGTTTTCCACCAGTTTCGATAATTGCGTACATTCTTTGCACCTCCTATAAACTAAGACTCGCCAAAATCAGGTGAATGCTAAGCATTGCTTATAATACCTTGATCTGAGCGGTTGTAGCACGGGTGCGCTACAAGTCATAACATGTTACATCTTAACAAATCCCCATTGATTTTGCAACTAATTTTTATAGTTTTCAAGAACTAGCTGATGATTGCTTTTCCGTTATTGATCGTTCCTTACCCATTTGTTTTATACGGTAGGTTGGGACTTGTGAGACAACCTCAGTAAAAAAAATTTTATATCTCAACACATCCTCAAGTCTTTTCAAATGTTCATCATTTGTTCCCTTCACTAAGTTGATTACGTCCCCTGTTGCTTCAATCCACATTGCTTCTTCATCCATATATTGATATTCCCATAATTCTCGCTCTAATTTATATGCAACAGAGTCAGCTGAAATAATGCGACCTGTACCCCTGCATGTTTTACACATATCGGTCACATTACTTTCTAATGGCATTCGCATTTTTTTCCTCGTTATTTGTAAAATATTTAATTCTGTAAAGCCGATGACTTTATGCTGAACTCGATCTCTGTTCATTTCCCGTTTCATTGTCTCAAAAATCTTTAATTGATCTTGTTTATGCTTCATATCAATAAAGTCAATTAAGATGATTCCACTAAGGTTTCTTAACCGAATTTGTTTCGCAATTTCAATTGCAGCAAGTTCGTTCGTTTTCAGAACGGTGTCACGCATCGATAATTTCCCGGAAAATTTTCCGGTATTCACGTCAATAATCGTCATTGCCTCGGTTTGTTCAATCAATATGTATGCACCGTTTTTTAACCACACTAAAGGTTTAAGTATTTTCTCTATTTCTTGTTCTATTTTATATGCAGAGAAGATTCCCTCTTTTTGGTCATAATATTGAATGGATGTTTGCGGGAAAAGTGATTTAAGCTGCTGAACTCGTTCTATTTGATCACATATGATGTGATCCTCTTCTTTTACCACAATCTCAGATAAGATTCGGTCAATAAAGCTTTTCGACTCAAACACACAAACCGGCTTATCGTTTGTTTGTTTTATCACCTCTAAAAATTTCTTCTTTAATTGATTATATTCTTTTTCCAGTTCTTCCTTTGATCGCGCCTTAGCAGCAGTGCGAAAAAGAATCCCTTCCTGATCCTGTATAAACGTTTGTGCTATGTTAAAGAGAAGGTTTCTTGCCTGCTCATCCTGCACTTTTTTCGAAACCGCCAGATAATTCCCATAAGGCATATAAACAAGTAAATGACCACCAAATTCAAGATTCATAGTCAATTTTGGTCCCTTTTGTTCTGTCCCCGTTTTAACAACCTGAACGAAAACCCTTTCACCTTCTTTTATAAAATGTGAAATTGATTGATTTGATTCTGATTGATTTGCTAGTTGAAAACGTAAGGTATCGTTTCGGTGAAGATATCCATTTTGTGATAACCCAATATCAACAAAGGCTGCCTGCATACCGGGTAATACTTTTTTTACTCGACCAATATAGATATTGCCGACAATTTCATCTTCAGAGGAATAAGATTGGTGAATTTCTGCTACCTGTTCATCTTCAAAGATGGCACAACGAACTTCTCTGGCTTTTTCATTTATAATAATTTTACGCACGTCTTGTTAAACTCTCTCTTTCTTTGACTTTTCTCACCATTTTACTACAGGTTGCTTATTCTAGCATCTTTTCTAGGCTGTTTTGCAAACTTTGTTGTTTTTATTTAAGTTAATAGTTCGTTCCATTGCACTCCACTATAGAGTCGAAAAGTAATCAAAGCAACAATCCTTGCGAAAACAGCCAAATCAAAAATTAATAATCATACACAAGATCTCCAACTTTAGAGTCTGTTAATTTATTTGTAAAATATGCATGTAATAGTTCATTTTCATCCATCTCAGAGACCTTTGTTCCATTTCGTTCAACAATAATAAGATGCTTACAGCCGCGTTGAAATTGGAGAAGTACATGATAAATTAATTCGGATTCATCCACGACAATTGGTTTAATTAGATTTATTTGGGTTTGTTTGCCGTAATATCTCTCCATTAAAAAACGCAAACAACTATACATTCTATTTTTATGTTCATGATAAAGGCTATAGATAAGGAAAGTTGAGATAATCCACATATTCAAGTGGGTAGGAGACAATATGAGTATAGCTATTACGTAAAAAACTAAAAAGATGATGGAGGTCATCATCATATATGAATGAGCTTTTTGGTATGACCAATGCTTTGAAAATATAATAAATAATAGCTTACCACCATCTAATGGCCAAACAGGTAATAAATTAAACAAAAGTACAGATAGATTGTAAAATGTGAATAATTGATAATCATCTATATGAATAAGATGAGTCGTATAAAGAAGGAAAGCCACTCCCTGAAGCCATAAATGCTGAATAGGCCCGGCAAGAACAACAATACATTCTTCCCGTAACGACCGATTTCCATGCTCATCAACCTCAGCAACACCTCCAAATGGGAGCAGCATAATTGACTTTATCCTCCAAGAAAAAAAATGAGCACTGATTGCATGGCCCATTTCATGTACAAAAATAATGATCATTAAGAGGAATAATGGTTTAAAATTAGCAGTTATGACACTAATCGCAATCATAATCCATAACAAAGGGTGTATATGAACTTTACTGAGAAGTAAGAAGTATTTATGAATCAAATCGTATCACCTGTATTGGGTCAATAAATGAATCGCCCTTTTTAATAGCGAAATAGTAAGTACCCTTTTGATTTTCAGAAAGCTTGATTTTTCCTAATTCTTTTCCCTTCTCGACGAAATCATAGAGGGGAACATCAATTTTATCTAAGTTTCCATACCATGACTTTGTCCCATCAGCATGTTGAAGTACAATCGTAAGCCCTGTTCCTTCTTTTTCACCGGCCTCGATAATAATTCCTTCATTCATCGCTTCTACTGAAGGTTGATTCGTTTCCACCATAATACCTTGGCCATTATCTTTAAACGATTCTAATACCTTCCCCGATGCTGGAACAGCAAGCTGTGAAACTTGTGTTTCATTTCCTGATTTTTCAGTGTCTGATGTACCATTGTTAAATAATGCTAAAGGTTCACCAAACTGATCGTGATACCATTTAGATACAGTCGCAAATTGAAATTCTTCTTCAAGAGAGTATTGGACAACT
The DNA here is from genome assembly GCF_903166545.1 of Metabacillus schmidteae. Lineage (NCBI taxonomy): Bacteria > Bacillati > Bacillota > Bacilli > Caryophanales > Bacillaceae > Metabacillus > Metabacillus schmidteae. The sequence goes on from NZ_CAESCH010000001.1 coordinate 4,042,307, forward strand.
TCTTTTGCCTTATCAAACAGCGGAGATCCATTTTTAAAAACAATTGCTGTGACTAATACTAGCACCGCTGAAAATAAAATTTTGAATATAAAAACTTCAGGCCGGAATAGTGGATGGGCATCTTTATGATTTCCCGGTCCACCTTCATAGGTAGGTGGTGAATATACACCGCCATAACGTTCTTCATCGCTCATAAAAAGCGAAGTTCTTTGTGAGGTCTCGTGGGTTTGACTACCTGCAAATCCTCGATCTCTCTTTCTTTTTGCAATTCTTTTTTTTACTTCATCCGCTCGATGACTCATCCCCATCCATCCTTTTAGCAAGTTTGTACAAGTGTATGCCTTGTCCTTATGGAATATGAACATTTTTAATCAGAGAAAAAAAGTGAATAAAGAATGGTAATAAAAAAAGACTAGAAATTCCTCCATACCACTCATTTGTGATAAAGTAAGAAAACTAGCCCTTAATCTATTTATCTATTAAATTAAGTTTTAAACACGAACACCGAAAAATCTTTTTAACTTAACAAGCATTCCTTTATTTGGTTCATCTAACGATTGTAATGGAACAGATTCACCTAAAATTCGTCTTGCAATATTTCGGTATGCAATCGCTGCACGATTGTTAGGGTCCATCGCAATAGGCTCACCATTATTTGAAGCTTTAATCACATCATCGTCATCTGCTACGATTCCAATCAGATCAATTGATAAATGAGTTACAATTTCGTCGACATCCAGCATGTCCCCGTTTTTCACAAGATGATTTCGAATACGATTGATCACTAACTTCGGCGGCTCAATATTCTCCTGCTCTAATAAGCCGATGATCCGGTCCGCATCACGAACTGCAGATATTTCTGGTGTAGTCACAACGATTGCTTTATCTGCCCCTGCGACTGCATTTTTGTATCCTTGTTCAATACCTGCTGGACAATCAATCACGATATAATCGTAATCTTGTTTCAGCTCATTCACTAATTTTTTCATTTGTTCCGGCTTCACAGCTGTTTTATCACTTGTTTGTGCAGCTGGCAATAAATATAACAGATCTTCAAAACGTTTATCTTTGACAAGAGCTTGATGTATTTTACAACGACCTTCTACAACATCAACCAAATCATAGATAATACGATTCTCGAGTCCCATTACGACATCCAAGTTTCGAAGACCGATGTCTGTATCTACTAGACAAACTCGTTTGCCTAATATAGCTAAAGCTGTCCCAATATTTGCTGATGTCGTTGTTTTACCAACGCCACCTTTACCTGAGGTAATGACAATTGCTTCACCCATTGTTAGATTCCTCCTTCAAACCTTGTTAAATTTGGTCGTAGATGAGTTAGTTGTTGTAATCTCTCAATTACCATTTCTTCATCTTCATTAAGATAAGCACATTCCATCTCAGACCCCTCATTAGGGATATGATCCGGTGCACGATTAATGATTTCCCCAATTCGCAGTTGTGATGGCTTCAAAAGAGAAGCTGCTATGACTGCTAGGTTATTTCCATCATTGCCGGCATGGGCAATTCCTTTTAAAGCACCTAAAACAAAGATATTTCCAGAAGCACTTACCTCTCCACCTGGATTAACATCACCAATGAGCAGTAAATCTCCTTTTACTTTCAGTATTTGCCCCGAACGAACTATTTTGGTCACTGACACAATTTCGGTTTCTCTTTTTAGCCTTAATGCCTCGTCCTTCGTAATGACATTGCTTTCTATGGATTCAACTAAAAGATTGCGCTTTTGTTTTATAACTGATTCTAGTTTTTCTCGCTGATTCGTATTAATTAAACGATTTCCAACCTTGACATTTACTCCAATAACAGGGCCAGTCTGTTGAACATACTGTTTTAAAGATAGCATCTCCTCTAATTCTTGGAGCAATTGGTCAAAAGAACATGAATCATCGAGATGCAACGTTAAGCCATCTTTCGTGCCTTTGATCGTAACATATTGTTGTTTTTGGACCTTCATGACGTTCACCTCAACGATTTTACTATTCGACAGAACTGCCCGAATTCCTTTTTTATGTGATAATAAAGTAGCATTTTTTTAAATGGGAGCCACTTTATCTGTATTTTTATCCTTACATTCAACAAAGTGAATGATCAATCTTCAGATTCAGCTTTTTTTAATTTCGTTAAAAACGATTTGAGTGGGAAAATAAATAGTAACGCAAAAACAATATTCAACCCAAGGGTTGTTAGTAGTCTTTTGGTTGTAAAATCATATAACGACATGTCAGTGGCACCTATTGCGTAATTAACCCCATATACATAAAACTCAAGAATTGCAATTGCAAGAGTCGACAAAAAGATGACAATTAAAACATGCTGATGAAGAACTTTCATTGCTTTTGAAACTAAGTAAGCAAGAAATGCATATGCCAAAAGATAGATCCCGATCACTTCGATATATACAACATCATACAAAAACCCAAAAATCAACCCGAATAACATTCCTTGTGTGCGATTTAAGTAAACTGTGATAAAGATAACAAAAACCAACAAAAATCTTGGGATGTATAAATAATCTTCACCTAAAAATGATATACTTACAAGTTGTGCAAAAGTACTTTCACTAATAAAGACAATAAGGACTAGAAAAGGAAGAATAAAACGTCTCAAAACTATTCCTCCTTTTCCTCGGCTTCAACAGGATCTTTAGATGCGGCCACACGGTCTGCGACCCATACACGATCAATATCATAAAAATTTGCTGTTGGTTTTACATAAGCCATTTGCTCTAATCCATATGAGTCGGGTTCAACTTCCATAATTTCCCCAATGATAATTCCGCTTGGGAAAACCCCGCCCTTTCCGGATGTTATAACCTTTTGACCTTCAACAAGTTTTACATCAGACTCAATTTTCCGAAGCAAAAGTGCTCCTTTTTCCTCATCGTAACCTTCTATTAAGCCTGTTACTGTTTCATTATTTTTCGTTGTTTCTTTGTTTTCCTCTTTATTATCTTGTTCATTCTCTTTTACTTCTGCAGGTTGTACTTCAGCTGAAATTCTATTTTTTAAATCAGTAGCACTTAATAACTGGACTGTTGATGAGAATTGAGAGGTTGATTTTACTTTCCCTATCAGACCTTGTGCTGTAACAACTGCCATATTAGGCTCAACGCCGTCTTGTTCACCTTTATCGATTGAGATATAGTCATACCATTTTTCAGGATTTCGCCCTATTACAGCTGAATAGATAGGATTGTATTCTCGTAAATCTGAAACTTTTCCCAGCTCAGTTTTCAATTTTTCATTTTCAACTTTATAATCTTGAAGATCTGCCTCAAGCTGCATATACTCATCGAGTCTACTTTTTAACAGCTCATTTTCTTCGTATGTATTCTTTAGATCTTTTATGTTTTCAAAAACATTTGATACATAAGCAGCAGGTTTATGAAAAATAGACTGAAAAACACTTACCGTATCCTGCAGGAATTGCTCAGGCCATGACAGCTGTCGGTCATCCTTTAACGAAAAACCAATTAATGACACTAACACAATAACACTTACAAGTAACAAGATTAGGCGTTTGTTTAGAAAAAACTGTGGCATGATGAACACCTTCTTATTTACAATTTAAAAACACACCGGTACGCGTAAGGATATTGCTCCTTACATACAAATACCGGTGTTTCACTTATACTATCAGAAATATAAAATTTTAATGGAAGATAGTATAAGAAAAACTATGGCTTTCGCCATTAAAACTTGGCGACAAGCCAAGTTTTTCTAATCATTTCATTTTAACTTAACGGCTGTCTCTTGCTTTATTTTTAAATAGATGAATGTGCTCTAACGCTTTACCTGTACCAATTGCAACACAATCCAGAGGATCTTCTGCAATTAATACCGGCATATTGGTTTCTTCACCGATGACTTTATCAAGATTTCGAAGCAATGCTCCTCCACCAGTTAACACAATCCCACGATCCATAATATCTGCGGCAAGTTCCGGTGGTGTTTTTTCTAATGTATTTTTAACAGTGTCCACAATGGTATCAACGGTGTCTTTTAAAGCATCGGCAATTTCTTCTGCAGTAATAGAAATAGTTTTTGGTAATCCAGTTAAAAGATCACGACCTCTAATGTCCATGTTTTCTACACCATCTGGTGAACCAGCTGAGCCTACCTCAACTTTAATGGCTTCAGATGTACGATCACCAATCATTAAGTTATATGTTTTGCGAATGTATGTAGTAATCGCCTCATCCATTTCATCACCTGCAACACGAATCGATTGACTCGTTACGATACCGCCAAGAGAGATAATCGCTACTTCAGTTGTACCGCCGCCGATATCAACAACCATGCTTCCAGTTGGCTCCCAAACTGGTAAATTCGCCCCAATTGCAGCTGCGAACGGCTCTTCAATCGTATATGCATCTCTTGCACCAGCTTGTCTTGTTGCATCAATTACAGCTCTTTCCTCAACAGCAGTAATCCCAGATGGTACACAAACCATCACATAAGGTTTTCCTGAGAATATACCTTTTGTTTTGGTTGCCTGTTTAATATAATACTTCATCATCGTTGCAGTTGTTTCGTAATCTGCAATAACTCCATCTTTCATAGGTCGAAGTGCTACAACATTGCCAGGTGTACGACCGATCATATTTTTCGCATCATTTCCAACGGCAACAATTTGTTTTGTGTCTGTTTGCAGGGCCACAACTGATGGCTCACGTACAACAATTCCTTTACCTTTTACAAACACAAGTGTGTTTGCTGTCCCTAAATCTATTCCAAGGTCTCTTGTCCCAATTCCGAACATAGGGTGTATCTTCCTTTCTGAAACGAATGTACTTTTTACTTATTATTTTCAGGAAAATTGACAGAATACAACTTTCTTCTTTGTTAGATAAACTTGCGTGTGTCGCATATACGAATTTGACTCTACGTACATTGACAGCTTTCTTCACTCTTCCCTAAAAAAAGAGTCTTTTGGGTCATTCCTAAAAAAACTCATAAATCTTATTATATCGTAATTACTCAAAAAAAAAAGTATTAGATATAGCCTTTTTCTTTCAAACTAACGAATTTTTGTTCACCAATAATAAGATGGTCCAAAAGTTCGATCCCTAACATCTTACCGCACTCAGTTAAACGCTTGGTTACTTCAATATCCTCCCGGCTTGGTGTCGGATCACCTGAGGGGTGATTATGTATACAAATTAAAGAAGCTGCAGATCGCTTTAATGCTTCTTTGTAAACCTCCCTCGGATGGACAATTGATGCATTTAGACTACCGATAAAAACAGTTTGTTTATGAAGGACTTGATTTTTGGTGTTTAAATATAAGCAGACAAAGTGTTCCTGGCTTAAAAAACGCATCTCCTCCATGACATAATTGGCTCCGTCTTGTGGAGAGCGAATGACAAACCGATCATCATAGGTTAATCGGTTCATACGTCGTCCCAGCTCTAATGCAGATAAAATTTGCACAGCCTTTGCCGTACCGATCCCGGATATGGTTGTAATCTCATTTACAGAAGCATCTTTTAACATTCTTAACCCTTCAAAATGTTTTAATAATTTTTGTGACAATTCTAATACGGATTCCTTTTTCGTACCAGTACGGAGTAAAATCGCTAATAATTCTTGATTTGACAGCTTGTCTGCTCCCTCATTTAACAGTCGCTCTCTTGGTCGTTCATCTTGCGGGAAATCCCGGATTTTAAAGGTTGACGATTCCATTTATCCTCCTTCTTTCCCTTTCTGCTCAAAATCTTTTCTCTATGTGAATATCATGTTCTTGCACTACCGTTTTATGCCACAACTGTTCTGAAATTTAGCCATTACCATTTCAACCCGGCATTGATTAGTTCTCTTTTGGTTCGGGCAATCGGCAACCCCATGACAGCATAATAATCACCTTTAATTTCTTTCACTAATAGAGCTCCAAAACCTTGAATACCATAAGCACCAGCTTTATCCATCGGTTCTCCGGTTGCAATATACTCCTCAATTTCTTTTTGAGATAATGAATAAAACATCACACTTGTTTTTTCACAAAAAGTATGGTGATTTCGGTTGTGAACAATCGATACGCCAGTATATACCTCATGAGTTTGACCAGAAAGCATTGTCAGCATTTCCATTGCTTCTTTTTCATTTTTAGGCTTTCCGAGCATTTTTCCTTGAAACACAACGAGTGTATCAGAACCTATAACATATGCATCATGATTTGATTTTGCTACATTTTCTGCCTTTTGCTGTGCCAATGATTGAACCATGTCTGCCGGATGAAGATTCTCGTCTACAACCTCCTCAACCTCACTACTTATTACTTCAAAAGGACGTTGCAAAAGCTCTAGAAGTTCTTTTCTACGGGGAGAAGCGGAAGCTAAGATGAGGCTTGAATTCATGTGTAAAACATCCTTTCTTCGTTTCAGATTAGAAGATACTTCTATATCTTACCAAATGAGGTTTTTTTGGACAATTTTTCATTTTTTAATTTTACATAAAAAAATCCAAATCTTCTCTACTTTTATATAGAGGAGATTTGGAGTTTTATCCTAACTTTACTGCAAGGCTTGAACAACATCGAGAATTGATTGTTGTGCTTCCCAGCCTTTGTTTTCCTTAAGATTTGTTGTAGCCACTAGGAGCTTATCGACTAATTTTTTTTCATTATCATTTCCTGTTTCAATTGCATTTAGTTGTTCTTCTATTTTTGCCAATTGGTCAACAGTAGCATTCTGATTATTCGTTACCGCTGCAGACAATGTTGCTAAACTTGTGATGGAATCTACCCATTTCTCAGGTGTTTTTGTTGTTGATATGGAAAGAGTAAGCTGCTTTCCTCCCCAAAACTCCTGGAATTGGTGTTGTTTATATTGCTCATTCATGGCACTGGTCTCCGTTTTTTCCTTCCCTAATCCTGCCAACACCGCAAAGGAACCATCTGTTTCAATAACGGTTGAGGCTAAACCCTTATCCTTGATTTCTGCTGCAACTGTATCCGCCCCTTCTTTAGTTGAAAAAATCCCACCTTGTACGGCATAAAGCTGCAATGACGCTGATGAAGCGGCTGTGCTAGTTTGTTGTTGATCACCCTTTTTTTGATCGGAAGAATCTTTTGCTTCTGTATTGTCTGAATCACCTGTCACGACTACCTCTGATGGTGTTGCTGAGGCTGGCATGTCTTCATTTGATAAGAAATTTAACGCAATATAACCAAACCCCACCCCAATTCCTACAGCCAACAAAACAATTGTCGTCATTTGTTTCATTGGAAAACCAACATTGCGATTGGTCTTCTTTTTCGAAGGATATTGAAAGGGTGTTACATTTTCATTTGATAGTATTTTCTTCTTTTTAGAGGGAATGATCACTTTTGGATCTTCTTCAAAAACTGGATCGTCCTCAGGTAATAGCCACGGAAAATCATCTTCCTCCTTTTTAGCTGAAGCCATTTCCTTTTCTGCTTTAAGCTTTTCTTTCCATGATACTATTTCGTATTGGTGTGTTGATTCTTTATTTTCGGTTAAGGGACGGTCCTTTCCGTTTATTTTAATTTTCACTGTATCTGAGGTCTCCTTCTTCATATGCCTCCCACCCTTCTTAGTGCACGAGCATTCATAATGATCTTATGCTAACAAAAGGATAAAAAAAAAGAACAAGACATTTGTCGTCTTGTCCATAATATTTTCCGCCATTTTCTGACAGTTTCCTACTCATCGTCTTCATCTACTACATTCGTAAATGGATTTTCTTTGTCACTTGGTGCAGGTGTATGGAATGGCGGAAGTTGATCTTTCAGTTCTTCAAGATTTGGTAAATAAAATGTCGATACAACCACTTGATACGTGAATTCACTTTCTTCGCTCGTATCATCTATCTGTATAAGCTCTTGTTTACCTTCTACTGAAACAGACTCAATTTGAGTAATTCGTTTTGTATTCTCCAACTGTCTAAGAAACTCTTCTACTTCATAATAGCTGGGAGATGTTACAGACAATTCAACCGTTAATTTTTCAATTCCTTTAGGCATAGTATCTGATGTTGCCGTCTCCGTAGAGTCTTCACTTTCAGCTGTTTCACTATCGGGATCCAGTTTTTCATCATAAGCCTCGACGAGTTCATCATCTTGCTCTTCTTCTGTAACAGCTTCCCCATCCTGAAAACTTAACGTTGTAATCAAACTGCTTGAAATTGTTTCAGCTTTCTCTAAATCTAATAAGAATTGCTCTTCAAATGGGCTAACAGGCAATATTTTTTGTAATTCAACTGCTGATAACAGTGTTCCTTCACTATTTTCTCCACTAGAAGCCTGAAGCGTTTGAATAAGCGTATTTTCTGTGTCAATTTGACCTTGTAAGCTCTTAATCTCCTGTGATTTCGGCTGAAGAAGGAGCAAATAAGAAAAATAAACGAGTAAACCTGTTATGACGACAGTGAAAACAATGAAGACTGTATGTTTCTTTCTCCACTCAATCATTGTTTACTCTCCTCCTTCTCAAAAGCCTTTACCGCATTTCGATCAATTGACAGCTCATATGTTGCTAGATACCTTGGAACAGTGTCTTCTTGATCTTCCAGTGGAACAGCTTCAACTGTTACAAGTCTCACTTCGTTCATTACATCAGAATCCTTTAACCGTTTTAAATAATAAGCGGCTTCTCTTGAAGATTCAAATTGAACAAGTAGATGTAAAGAAGCATTTTCCCCATATTCCAAACTATAAAAATACCCTTTTTCAGGGAGCTTTTTCGTTAATTCATTTAAAAGAGGAACAAAGTCAATTGGATACTCCTTTGACCACTCAATCGCTTTTTCCAATTCAGCAACAGCCTTTGATGAGTCATCTTGACTTGCCTGTTGTTGAAGTGCAGCTGTTTGTTGCTGAACCTGCTGATATTCCTGTTGGAGTTGAGTGATTTGCTCGTTCTTCTGTTTAACCATCATCAAAATAACAAGTGTTCCTACTAATAAAATGATGGCAATCATCAGCAAAACGAGTATATTGGTGTAATTTCGTTGTTGTTTTTGTGGGAGTAAATTGATTTCCGCTAACATATTTGCTTTACACCTCTTTTAATGCTAATCCAAGCACGGTATGAAACTTATTAGGAACAGCAATGTTTTTATGTGTGTACACCTGTGTTTGTGGATGTGTAATATTAATGGATGTTACTGACTCTTGCAAGATATTCATAAATTCATCAATATATGGGTTATCACCTAATAATATAATTTGCGTAATTTGATGATCTCCCTGATGAAGGCTGAAACGATAAAAATTAATAATCTTTTCGATTTCCTTCACAGTATCTCGAAAATGATTCAGCAAAACATCTTTTTCTTTTACTTCATATTGATAGTAAACTTGTGTTTCCGGATCTAGTTTATATGACCAATTTTTGCTCATGTCTTCTAACTGTAAATGGCGAGTAAAAATTGGTTTTAGCTGTTCGAAAATACTGAAATTGATTGAATCAAGTTTTACATCAACTAATAGAGTATTTTCCTTTTCTGAAACATGTTGTTGATGAAAAAGGAAACGATAATCTGAGAGTGCAGATAAGTCAGCTGCACTAGGATCTAGTTTAAGATCATCTAATAGTTCAGTATATTCGTTAATCGTTGCTTCCGGTGCTGCAAACAAAAGGATTTCCTTATCTGTTTCCGTTTCTTGAAGAGGAACAAAATCAAATACAGGCTCTTCAAATGGAAGATGAATGTTATGACCTATCTCTAAATAAAGATATCCTTTGATTTCATCATCCTTTAAATCTACCGGCACCTTCACCTTGCGCACACTTACAAAAGCATCAGGCGTGATAAAGCGAACTTGCTTCCTCTTTATTCCCCAATCTTGAATACATTGCCCCAGAATCAAGGATAGTTTATCAGGATCTTTAATTCGACCATCTACTATAATACCCTCTGGAAGATAGCTTTCAAAAAAGCGATGAACGACTAACGGTTCAACCGTTTTAAGCTCGAGTAACTGGATCGAATAATTCGATATATATACATTCACTGCTTGTTGTTTTTGAGTAAATAAACGATATGCCATGCTCAAAACCTCTCTTAATAGAAGTAAGGAAAGAAATAGGTTACATATAATTGGATCAGGTCATGACCAAAGAAATAGGCAATTAAAGCACCAACTACGAGGAATGGGCCAAATGGAAAAGGTTTTCCTTTTTTTATAAGGCCTATCATCATTCCAAAGATACCAACGATTGTACCAATTAATGTAGCTAGAAAGAAGCATAATAATACAAGCTTCCATCCTAAGGCGAGACCAAACACAGCCATTAGCTTCATATCACCGCCACCCATACCTCCTCGGCTAACTAAGATGACGATAAGCGGCACAGCAGTTCCAATCACTAGACCAGCAAATGGATCCCACCATGGATCTGTTGGAATAAAAAGTCGTTCTCCTAAAAATAAAAGAAGAAAAAACAAATTTACTTTATCGGGAATAATCATATATTTCAAATCAGAAACAATGACAATCATACATAATGAGATTAGTGTCCAAGCTATAACCAATTCTTTTGACCATCCCACCAAAAGCGGTGAAATCGTAAAAAGAATCGCTGTTAGAAATTCCATTGAAGGATATAACGGTGAAATGGACGTTTTACAGTTGCGGCATTTACCGTTTTGGAATAAGTATGAAAAAATTGGAATTAGTTCAAGAGCTGATAGTTTTTTGTCACATACTGGACAGGCTGAGCCTGGGTATGCGATCGATTTTTTGATTGGGACGCGTAGACCGACGACATTGTAAAAGGAGCCGAGGACTGCGCCTAGGATGAAGATGTAGGTGTGTAGGGTGATGAGTGTTGGCATTTTGGTAACTCCTTTTCTAAAGATAGAAAGATAGTCCTCAATAGGACTATCTTTCTAATTATTTATAATTGTCAATATCTTCTCTAGTTAAATCACTAGCATCTATATTATCAGTCGCATCTGCGTATTTACTTGCTCCTTCAAGAGTTACATAGTAATTTGTTGGGCTTTCTGGGTCATCAACAATTACAAATGATTTAGTTGTATCATAATCTGCATTACCATTTGGATCTTTAATTGATTCTAGATGACCTGCATCAATAAGCTCTTTTAATGTAACTTTATTATCAGTCTCTTTATCTTTGTTAACTATATCACCGGTTGTAACATATAGTCTTGCAGCATTAGCAATTTGCTTAGCATTCGCAATATGTGCATCTGCTTTAGAATTAGCAATCATCCCACCAATAGCCGGAATCGCAATCGCAGCAATAATCCCTAAAATTACAACAACCGCTAAAAGCTCAATTAATGTTAAACCGCGCTCATTTTTCATAATTTTCTTTAACATTGTGTTTCCTCCTAAATATTAGTTCGATTTCCCTATTCCATTGATATTATACATGAATATATTTAACTATGAATATAAAATTTTTGTAAATTTACATCTGAACATGATTAAATATGTCAAACATCGGAACAATAATGGCAATAACAATAGTTCCAACGATCCCTGCTAAAAGGACGATCATTAATGGTTCAATTAAAGACTTTAATCGGTCTGTACTGTTTTCTACTTCTTCCTCGTAGAAATCGGCTACTTTGCCCAGCATTTCATCGAGAGAGCCTGTTTCTTCACCGATCGCAATCATCTGTGTAACAAGAGGCGGGAATGCCCAATGCTTTTTCATCGGCTCTGTTAAGGAAAGTCCATTTTCAAGTGATCTTCGAGAGCTAGCTAAAACTTTTGCAATCACTTCATTTTCTACAATTTTCTCGACAATCGTTAAAGATTGCAGGATCGGCACTGAGCTCGAAAATAATGAACTAAGTGTTCTTGTCATTCTGGCAAGGACAGCCTTTTGAATCATACTCCCAAAAATCGGCATTTTTAATGCCATCAAGTCTAAATAATATTTTGTTTGCTTATTCTTTCGTAAAGCATAAAAGCCGGCAAAAATCGTAACAAAAAATAGAATGACGATATACCAATATTCTTGCATATATATGCTAGAGTTTAAGACGAATAATGTAATAGCAGGCAGCTGAGCTCCAAAGCCTTCAAACATCGTTACAAAGGTTGGAACTACAGACACCAATAAGAAAATAACAACGACTACAGCTACAATCGCAACGGCCATTGGATAGGCTAATGCAGATTGTATCTTTTGCTTTGTTCGATGCTGCTTTTCATATTGAATCGCTAATCGGTCAAGTGTTTCTTCCATGCTTCCGCTTGCTTCACCAGCTTTAATCATGTTCACAAACATAGCAGAAAAAATACGCTTATGCTTTGCTGCACTAACAGATAAAGCCTGTCCTGATTTTAAATCGTCTTCCATTTGTTCAAGTGCGTGTCTTAATGCCTTACTGCTCGTTTGCTTTGCAAGAATATTTGTAGCATCTACAATTGTTACACCTGCTCGAAGTAAGGTAGAAAATTGTCTTAGATAAATAACGAAGTCCTGAAGTTTAACAGGATTGCCGATGGCAATATCCTTTGTAAGAAGTGTTTCAGGAATTTCTTCAATATTGGTAATACGTATTCCTAGTTCACTTAACTTTAGTACTGCTTCACGTTTTGAACTTGCTGTCACATTACCTGATTTTTTTCCGGTACGGTCACGACCTTCATATTTAAATCTAGCCATTATTCTGTCGACCCCTGTTTAAATGGTATGGCACTTTCTTGTGAAATAATTCCTGCCTTCACATATTCCATTAATGAGCTTTCAAAGGATTGCATTCCTTGTGCCCGACTTGTTTGAATTACACTTGGTATTTGATAGGTTTTTTCATTTCGAATCAAGCTTGAAATTGCAGAATTATTTAGCAGTACTTCTAAAACTGCTCTCCTGCCTGTTTTATCAATTGTTTGGAATAGTCTTTGAGAGAGTATTCCTACAAGAACTGATGCAAGCTGGAGGCGAATTTGCGGTTGCTGGTTTGCCGGAAAAACATCGATGATACGATCAACGGTTGATGCTGCTGAAGACGTATGAAGTGTTCCTAAGACTAAATGCCCTGTTTCAGCAGCTGTGATCGCTGTATGAATCGTTTCAAGATCACGCATTTCACCGACTAATATGACATCAGGATCTTGACGTAATGCCGATTTTAATCCCGAGGCAAAGCTGCCTGTGTCAAATCCAACCTCACGTTGATCTACAATACATTGCTGATGTTTATGCAAATACTCAATCGGATCTTCTAAGGTAATGATATGACGCTTCATCGTCTGATTCATGTAGTGGATCATTGATGCAAGAGTTGTAGATTTCCCGCTTCCAGTAGGACCTGTAACTAAAATTAATCCATGTGGCTTTTCAACGACCTTCTTTAAAATTGCCGGCAAATGCAAATCATCTAAAGATGGAATCGTTCTCGGTACAATGCGAATGGCCAATGATATACAAGATCGCTGCCTGAATGCATTGACACGGAAGCGGGATATTCCAGGAAGCCCATAAGAAAAATCCAGCTCACCTTTTTCCAAAAACATTGGCCATTTTGATGTTGAAATGATTGCTTTTGCCATTTCCTCCGTTTCAGCGGGTAGAAGGATATCCTGTCCAATCTTTAGTAACTCTCCATTTATTCTCATCACCGGCGGCACTCCAACAGATAAATGAATATCTGAAGCCTGCTTATCAAAGGCAAGCTTTAAGATTGAGTCAATTTTAGCTTTCAATGTTTTCACCTACTCCGCTACGGTTACGCGTAAAATTTCTTCTGTTGTAGTAAAGCCTTGTTTCACTTTTAGTAGTCCATCATCAATTAAAAAAATTGTTTTATGTTTAATCGCGATCTCACGAAGCTTTGAAAATGGCTCATTATTCATAATGACTCTCTTCATTTCATCATTTAATACCAACAATTCATGAATCGCAATACGTCCTTTATAACCAGTCATATTACACGTACCACAGCCCCTGCCTCTAACGACACGATCAATCGTCAGGCCCAGTTTAGCAAAAATCTCAATTTCCCTTTGTGTAGCCGTTTGTTCCTGTGCACAGTCTCTACATACTTTACGAACAAGACGTTGAGCGACAACACCAGTGAGAGATGAAGCAACTAGAAAAGGCTCAACACCCATGTCAACTAAACGGGTAATTGTTCCAAGTGAGTCATTTGTATGCAGTGTACTTAAGACTAAATGTCCTGTTAAAGATGCACGAACTGCTACATCAGCTGTTTCACGGTCACGGATTTCCCCGACCATAATAATGTTTGGATCTTGACGAAGGATGGAACGTAATCCCTTTGCAAATGTCATCCCAATATTGGTATTTACTTGTATCTGATTAATTCCTTCAAGCTGGTATTCAACAGGATCTTCAATCGTAATAATGTTTACTTCTTCTGAATTCAAGTGGTTTAAAGCGGCATACAATGTTGAAGATTTCCCGGAGCCGGTTGGACCCGTGATAAGCAAAATTCCGGTTGGACTTTCGATAAGCTCTTTAAATCGCTGCAAATTCAAACGATTGAACCCTAATTTATTCAAGTCATTTAATGTACTACCAAGATCTAAAATACGCATAACAATTTTTTCACCATAAATGGTTGGAAGTGTTGAAACACGTAAGTCAATAGGATGAAAATCAATATGCATTTTAATTCTTCCATCCTGCGGTACACGGTGCTCGGTAATATCTAAATTCGCCATGATTTTTAAGCGTGCTATTAACACGCTTTGCATATGCTTTGGAAATGTCCGCTCATTTTTTAAAATTCCATCAACTCGATAACGAATAAGTAATTTTGTTTCCTGAGGGTCAATATGAATATCACTTGCTTTTTGTTGGACAGCATTTTGCAGAATTTGATTCACAAGCCGAACAACTGGTGAATCATCACTCGTGATTTTCTCTTCTTGTACTTCATCTTGGACTGTAAGTTGATTCATGATATCTGACATGTTATCATCAATTTCATAATATTTATTTATCGTTCTTAATATATCGTCCTTTGAAGCAATAGCTGTTTCAATTTGGAAGCCTGTTGCGAGGCGAAGGTCATCAATTGCAAAGAAATCCATTGGATCAGCCATTGCAACGAATAGCTTATCACCTTCAACTTTGATCGGAATAAGTAAATTCCGCTTCGCCATTTCTTTTGGTACCAGCTTAATTAGCTTTTGATCAAAAGGAAAGCGATACAAACTTACGTGTGGTATGCCTAATTGAAATTCAAGAACTTCAATTAATTGTTGTTCCGTAATATATCCTCTTTCCAACAAGGCATCTCCCAGTCGTTGCCCCTTTTGCTTTTCAGCTAAAGCAGACTGTAGCTGTTCCTCTGTAATAAGGCCTGAATCTATCAGTAAATCTCCTAATCTCTTTCTTGTGTCGTTCATGTAAATCCCTTCTTTTTTCTCGAAGTTACTTTTCTAAAGCGTCTTTAGTAGGAGTTTCCCATAGCCCATCACGTTGTGTGTTACTTGTTTCCGTTTGGGAGGTTTGGTTTCCATCAGTTTCACTGACTTGCTCATCAGAAGACTCATTTTGTTCAGAACCAGTTGTTGATCTGTTTGTTGTATCTTCTTCTATACTTTGAGAACTTCCTTCATCAACTATTTCAGTAGCGTTTTCTACCATTCTATTAATTAGACCCGTTTCAATAATTTTATGAGTTGGAGGATAAAAATCTTCAGCTATTTGTTCTGATTCCACAAACACATCGTTTGCATCATATACCTCCCGGAACACTTTCACTAAAAGACCTTCTTTACCAGCTTGCTTCACGTCTTCTTTTCCTTCATCTAATAAGCTCGTGTAGCGAACAATTGTCTTTGGAGAATATGATGTTTTATCTTCAAACTTCACGCGATAATTTTGCAGGAAAGGAGCACCATTCACTTTGACATTAAGACTTCCATTCATTAATTGGAATGTAAGTGTATAATCCGTTTCGTTAGGATTGAACCATTTAAGATCCGATGAATCCGTCTCAATCAAAGCTTCATATCCTAGTTCTATATGTTCAGGCAATGATTCACTCGTTTGACGCTCTACAATCACAAAATTAGTCAATAATATCGTTTTATAAATAGCGGATGAGACAATATCTAGTCCTTCTTGTGGTAGCTTTGAATCTCCAATCAATTCAAGTAAAGAAACCTGTGACTGTGCTGGAACCTCAACTGTTCCAAGGGCACTTAATACTTTTTGAACATCATCTTGATTAAAAGGTGCAGCTAGCGTATTTTCAGCTGCTATTGATTCAACATCATCCCTCATAAAGGCCTCAACTGTAAAATATTGCTTCTCATTCGTCATTTTGTTTAATGAATTAATAAGCGTGGACTGTAAAAGGTTGTGATCAATTGCTTCATATTGATCTTGTAATACACTTTTTAAATCTGCTTCATACACATCTTGATTGATTTGTACGACAAAACCATTTCCTTTTCCATTGTTGGCTTGCTCTATCGTTGCAGGTATATCAATGGTAAAAAAGAATTCATTCACTACGATTTTTTCTCCATTAATGAGAAGCAGAAGATTTTCTTCTTTAAACCAAGCTGCTAAGTTTTCCTCTAGTTTCTTTTCGGCCTGATTCCTAGTCATGTTCTCTATCTGAATAGACGCAATTTGTGTACCCGGTTTTAATGAGCCTTTATTAAGAAATGCGTCAAACGCCATGACACCGACATGAGAGAAGCTAATTAGATAAACAGTGGAAATAAGCAAGATACTAACTATTTTTAACCATCTGTTTGCCATCAAAATCGGTTACTCCTTTTATAGTTCTGTATTCATTGACAATTCAACAAACGTACTAGGACCTTCATCCTGTGCTTTTTTAATGTCTTCGATTGTTAACGTTGTACCTTTTTCAATAATTACTTGCTGGTTTGCACCATAAATGTCTTTAATGACTTTTTTCCCTTCAAGTAAATCAATTTGCTTTGCTTTTATTGAATCAATTTCTTGATGACTTAAGTCATCCTCCTTTATTTCGTTTACAGGAGTAATTTCTTCGATTAATTCTTCCACCACATCTTCAAGCTCGTGGTTTTCAACTAATTTTTCTGCAGAATTTAAAAATTGGGCAGATGCTTCTTCTTTTACAACAAGGATATCTTTACCGAAAGTAAGGACAAACTCTGATTTAATGAAAACATCTTGGTTATTTACATTTAAATGCAATCCAATGATTTGTCCCGTATCTTCATTCACAAAGTATTCCTTTACTTCTCCAAGAAGCTGTCCTTTACGAGTCATCACTCTGGTATCTGTAATTTTAATTCGTTTGTTTACAAGCTGATTAGCGATAGGAATTTCATTTAAATCAATGATGGCATTATCGGAATCAATCGTTAATGCAAATTCCCCAATACCAATAACCTTACTAAACGGAATAGCTTTTACACTTACTTGCCAATCATCATGCTCAACAGTTAGAAAATCGACCGTTCCTTTTTCCGGATTGATAACAAGAGATTTCACACTACCGAGCTCTAATCCAGCTGAAATACCAATAATTGGTAATCCTAAAATTTCAGTACTTTTCTTCATCATACACACACCTATTCTCTATACTTTTTATATCGATCATTGTATCCATAATAATTGTTGAATTAAGAGTGGATATTTTCTCAATTTCTCATTCATATCGCTAAGTAGCAACTCATATTTTTCTTTATTGTCTGTTTGTCGATAATAAAATAAAAGTTCTTTCGCAAATAAAAAGCAGTCTTTTTCAGACTTCGCTTCCTCAATAGCCTTTTGTAAGATCTTTTCATATTCTGTCGCAGATAGAACTTGTTTATAAACATGAAGTTGGTCGAGAAGCATATTTAAAATACTATTTGAAATGTCATTGTTGTTCGGTTCTTCCAGGTCAATATTCTCATCTTCGTGAGTGTAATTTCTTATTTGACCAGCTTCATTTTGACTTAGTTCTTTTTCCTTAGTTTCATCTATCTCTTGAATTGGTTGATCTAATACAACCTCGCCTAATTCCTGAATCGGGACTTCCTTTTCAGTTTCGACTATTTCATAAGAAACCTTTTCACTATTTTCCGTCTCAGCCTCAACAATTATGTTGTTAACGTCATTTAGAGCTTCTTCCGAATCTTTATTAGGAGTATCATTCATAATATTTTCAAAAAGGTCATTTAAATCCGGGGACACATCTACATTAGGATCAATGGTTTCATTTTGTAGATTATGTTCATCCATCACTTCACTTTCACGACCTTCGAAAAGCTCCAATAAAAAGTCATCTGTACCTCCCTGCTCATCCTTTTTAGGAAAGCCTTCATTATCCTTTGTGGATGCAACCTCTGACAGAGAACTTAGTTCAGCTTTATGCTCAATCGTTAACTCCTCATTAAGCTGAGTATTTTTGTCAAATTGTTCAAAGAAATCCGCGAGTTCATCTCTATCTTTTTCAACAGGAGAAATATCATTATTTACTCTAGTATTCTCGATATCCATATGCTCCTCAGAATTATCAGTTTCAACAATCGGTACTTCAATAGAAGTTTCTTCGTTAACTACAATCTCCTCAACCATTTGACTACTAGTAACCTGTTCTTCGTTCATTAACATTACTTCATTCCTAGTATCAACTGATTCAAATACCTCTTCCTGTTCAAAAAGGAATTGTTTTTTGCTTAACAAATATCCTAAAGAAAACAGAATAACAATGATCGCTGTTGCAGCCTGCCATATTGGTATAACTTGAACAGTAAAGGTAAATAATGCAGCAAATAATAAAGCGATACTCACTAGGAGTATTCTCCCCCGTTTTTGTATTCCAATCGGCAGAATATACATAATTGGAACTAGTAATACGAAGCCGACTAACAGCAATAAATATACCTTCAAACCATCACCCCGCTAGTGATTAAGTATTATTTCCTATTTTTCTATCATTTGCACCATTTATTCAGTCAAAAATAACTAAAAAAAGACAAAAATCGACTATAACTTATTGTATAATAAAGTCGACCTATTGGAAAGAAGGGATTGGAATGAAATTCAATTTGGTAAAACTTTTCTCCCATAACAAAGGGTTTACTTTGATAGAGGTTATGCTTTCTATTGTCATATTCAGTATCTTAACACTAGGATTATTAGCCTTATTTTCTCAAGCGATGAACTATTCTCAAAAAAGTGAAAATGACACTTTAGGTGTGTATGCTGCAAGAAATATGTTGAATTATATGGAACAGCAAAACTTTGAAGAAATGAAAAGTAAATATGTCGATGGCTTATCCGATGAAGGACAAGGGTCATCAATCGTTTTAAAAGTGGATGTTTGTGAAAAATGGTATAGCGGGTCAAGTGAGGAAATGATAAAAAAGAAATCAATTTGTAAATATACATTCAATCCAGACCTAAACAACCGTACCTTCTCTATTAACGTTACACTCAAGAAGCATAGTGAATCTGACCTTTCCTCATCCCTTATACCCATGGAAATTCACGTTCAGTGGGATGATGACAACGAAACTACTTTAGAAGGGTTTATCAAAAATGAAAAACTTCGTTAAATATGTTAAGAATGAAAATGGGGTATCGTTAGTTGAAGTATTGGCAACTATATTGATTTCTTCTATTTTGTTAGTTGTCGTATATAATGTGTTTCATATGGGAATCAAGTCCTATGAGCGTATTGGTATTGAAATGCAGTTAAGAGATGAAGCGGATTATATTGTTTCGTCTATTATGAAAGAATTATATGAAGCCCCTATTGATTCAGTTGAGTCATGTGGAGAAGATTGCATTACGATCACTCATAATACAACTCTTAATGTTGATAAAGATTTTCCATCTATTATTACCGAAGAAAAGTTAGATGTAGAAAAAAACATCACCATCAAAATGGATGATAGTCATGTGAACCTTTCCTTTCAAGGTTATACAGATGAAATACCTCAAAGAAATTTACTTAATGATAAATATCTGCTTTTCCTTGAAGAAGATGTGGGAAATGAGGAAAAATCAAAAATAGAAATCAATGAGTGTATTAACAACGACAATAATGAATACACCTGTGAAGAAGGTTTAATTAATATGGTTCTTCATATCCAACATAAAGATTTTACAAAAGACAGTCTAATTTCAGCAGATCCTGTTAAACTGGAAAGCAAATTTGGATTTTAAAGAGGTGCAAGTGATTGGCAAACGAAAGAGGTAATACACTCATAACCGTACTTCTTGTATCATTAATTTTCACCATTTTAGGATTAGCGATTGTATCTGCCACGATAAATAGTAATCAACGAACTGGTGTAAGAGTTGATGATATTGAGTTGACTGCAGAAGCTACTAAAAATCTGAATGAAGCGATCGCTATTTTTAATACAGAAATACTTAAAGATGAAGATGAAGGTGGGAAAATATTATTATCTGAACAAAACTTGAATATTGGTGAACTTGATTCTAATTTAGGAGATATTAGTACGGATATTTCAGAATCCTATTCTAAAAACAAGAATCATTCACTTACCATAACTGATATTACAGAAGATGAAAAGTTTGGAAACATTGATAAAACAAAACAACTTACTCGTATTTTTAAATTCTCTTACACTATTAAAAATGAAGATGGTGCAAACATAACAAAGACTGTTTCCAGAAACATCTACCTTTCACCTACACCTAGCTTTTTAAACTATGCAATAGGCTCAGGACCAGATGGGATTGTTGATATAAATGGTGCCGCTGAAATTAGAGGTGATATATTTGGGGGAATCATCAATACTGAAGATACTGCATATTTCATCGATGATGATTCCAAAAACAATGAAGAAAATATAAGTAAGGGAAAAACACTGTATCCTCAGCTTGGATCAAATTCTGAGGATGATCGCTTCTTGGCAAATGTTTCATTCAAAAAAAATATTAATGAAGTGGAAGACATCCCAACAATATTGCAAGATTTAGATCAATACTTCTATAAAAATTCTTATATGACGATTACAAAAGATACATCAGAATTTATCGATGTAAACTTTGAAAACACTTTAGCACAAATATTTAATGATCTTTCAGGCTCTAAACAATTCGATGGAGTCAATTTTGGATCAACCGAACTAGCTGCACATGCAGTACAAACGTTGATGTCAAACAATGCCGATATTGAACAGATTGCCTTTTGTGATCAGAATGTGACAGTTTCACCAAAAGCGTATGTGTATACTTCAAATGTCATACAAGGGGACACATGTACGAACCAATTAGAATCCAGCTGGTTCATTGTAAATGGTGACCTTCAGATACCAAGAGATACAGAGATACCGGGTAATATCATTGTGACAGGAAACTTAATTATTGAAGGAAATAATTATGAAGGGAATAACATAAGTAAGGACGAAGATACTGAAGATGACGATGTCTTTTTTGATTCAACCATTTATGTTGTTGGTACTACGAGGATTTCACACACAAATATCAAAAGTTTAGATAATCCCAAAGCAAAACTAATTTTAATGTCTAAGGGAAACCTCTTTATAAACCGTATTAATGAATTTAATAGTATTAAAAATGTAGAACCTTTAGATGCATTCTTTTATACTGATTCAGATGCTGAATTATATGGGGTTGGTTCACTCTTTAGAATAAATGGAGGGTTATTTGCAAAAAAACAATTGACCATTAATGCTATAAGGCAGGATTCAATAGAAAGAAATGCAGAAAATAAACTAGGAAACGAGATTGATCCTGTTCGACGTCAAGAAACACAAGCTTCGCGTTTTTATGTCGAATATGATAAGTCAGTGCTTTTGGATCCAGACCGATTAAGCTCCCTGCCTAGAGTTGATAAATATCAAATTTTACTTGATCAACAAATTGTACAAGATGGAGAAGGAAAAACTGATTAATAATTTCCACAATAAAAAGGCAGATTCACAAACGAATCTGCCTTTTTTCTTTACCATTTGAAATCATCTTTGTTTTCTAGATTGGAATTTTTTGTAACGATAACTCTCAGCCTGTCTGATATGGAAGGGTATTTTTCATCGGCAATTGCTTCAATATCGGTAATACCTATTTCCCTACCTTCCACATACCAGTCACCATCTTTTTTATAGATACCGATCGGGGATTTGGATCCCTGATTAATAACTTCTTTAATTGATTGATTTGTTGCACTGCTTGGAAAGAATGACAAGTAATCTTTAACCTTAAATACTTCCCCGACTTTTATAGATTTCGTTTCCTGGTTAAATTGTATTTGTTCCAATGGACTTTCCACAATGATTTTCATCGTATCTGAAATTGAAGGATACTTTTCATCCGCAATTGCTTCAATAGACGTATTTCCTCCTTCTCTTCCTTTCACATACCATTCACCATCTTTTTGATAAATACTAATTGGCGATTGAAATCCCTTATTAACAACTTCTCTAATTAATTGATTTGTAGCATCATTTGGGAAAAATGATAAATAGTCTTTTACTTTAAATTCTTC
Organism: Metabacillus schmidteae; assembly: GCF_903166545.1. NCBI lineage: Bacteria > Bacillati > Bacillota > Bacilli > Caryophanales > Bacillaceae > Metabacillus > Metabacillus schmidteae. The sequence goes on from NZ_CAESCH010000001.1 coordinate 4,064,728, forward strand.
CCCGACTTTAATCGTTTTTGTTTCCTGGGTGAAATTTATTTGCTTCAAAGGATTGATTACCACTATTTTATATGGAATATCTCTTTTCGCAACATCCCCCGAATTATATAGAACATCAAATTTAAATTCAAATTCACCAGGTGTTAAAAACGTTAATGGCAGTTCATAATGAAGTGAAGCATCTCCGGCTTTTGGTGGAGTTGGATTATATTTAATATCTTTTAAGTTCATAATCACTTCATTATCAGTAATGGCAATTTGATCATTTTGTTGAACCGTAACCCCTTTTGGAAGCTCAAATTTTAAAAAGCCATTAGATAACGAGCTATATTCATCAGAAATACTCGAAGAGATGTCTTCGAAAATTTCTACAATATTATCTGGAGTCGCTCGTTCTGCCTTTCCATTTGACATAGCTGATAACTCTGTTAAATAATTCATATCGAGTTGATTTTGATTGCCGAAACCAATTGATAATAAGGTAATATCATTCTCAGCCAATATTCTTGCCTGTTCTCGACCATGCTCTTTAATGGATTCAGGTACAGTAGATTTATAGCGATCTAATAGATATGGACCTGTTTCATGTTCAATAATGATATTGTTTTGTTCTGAATTAGAATCGAAGTGCAATAGATACTCACCTTTGATATATTTATAATTATCAGAAATGATATAATAATCATTATCATAAAGAGTAAATTTTCCACTTAAAAGCTTTTCTCTGTATGAGCCATAGCCATGTATTCTTTCATAAATTTCATGTTGTATTAGTTGTGGATAGTAGTTACCTTTTACATTTTCATACTTTGAAGAGTTAGTTGGTTTTCCATCGGTCATGAAGATAATGTATTGATCGCGCTCACCACTGAATTTACCCTTATCCTTTGCATTTAACAACATATTCGCTGCTTCACGTAATGCATCAGTATAATTAGTTCCACCTAAAGCTGGAGCTTGTTTAGTTTTATTGGCAACAACATTAGGATTCGAGTGAAGACCATTTAATGTATAAACATGGTTAACTCCACTATCAAAAGCTACTAAACCATATCGATCATCAAAGCCCTTATTCTTATTTTCAAAGAAAATATCCACACCTTCTTGAACCGCTTCTTGTGCAAGCTCAAGTTTTGTTTTATATCTACTAACATCGTCTGCCATTGACCCGGACTTGTCAAAAACAATCACAACATCCATAGGTTTACGTCTATTAGATGATGCTGTTCCCTCCGGAATCAAATCAAACATAACTGTCGTCGTAACTTTCCCATCATCACCTATTTCCAAAGATTGCTGTCCACCGACTGTCGCATTAATCGAGAGGCCATCCACAGCTAGTACTTTATTAACAGGTAAGAAAGATGGAATGAGCAAAAATATACCCAGTATTATGGCAAATATCCTATTAAACATAAATAAAAAAACCTCCCACGACAATATACTCAATCCTTGGACTATCTATCAGAAGAAAGATAGTCCAATTATACCAAATGGGAAGATGAAATATAATAGATTCATATAAATTTTACATAACGCTACATGATCAGACAATTATTGCACAGGAAATATTTCCTGTTATAAAAAAAATAATGGCGAAAGATGTTAAGAAATCAAGGTAAACTTGTACTTCTTTTCCATTCTTTCGCCTGTTTGTGAATTTGAACAATATGTAACTAATTAAATCTTTGTTAAGCACTATTATTTATTAATCTCTGTAGACTTATTGCTAAGTAGGTAATTTCTTATGGTGGAAATGAAATAGAGTGAGCCTGTTACAATGATTATATCGCTCTTTTCATTTTTATATGAAAAAACTAACTCATCCAATAGTTCTTGCCAAGACTCCGAAAAAGATTTGTCTTCCAAATCACATGCAGAAAATAAATCTTCAGCTTTGGCGGCTCTCGGAAACTCAAACGTCGTAAAATGCATAGACGTTGCTACAGTACTTAATCGCTCTATCATTTTTTTGTAATTTTTATCACTTAACGCACTGAATAAGATATGAATTCTTGAATGTGAATAATGCCTGTTAGCTGTATCAATTAAGCTTTCAATTCCCTCATCATTGTGAGCGCCGTCAACGATTACAACCGGATTTTCCTGGATGAGCTCAAAGCGGCCCTTCCATATTGATTTTTTTATTCCAACTAACACTTGATCAATGGTAATTTTGACTACTCCTTGATCCATTAAATAATCAATAACGGAAATTGCAAGTGCTGCATTTTTGATTTGGTGATTTCCTCTCATCTTAATTTTAACATCTTCATATGTATTGTGTTTCGTTTGAATTGTAAACATTTCACCTTGTTCCCAGGTTGAGAGGTTCTTAATACTTATATCTGTTCCAAGTGAATAACAAGGAGCCTCCCTCTCTTTTGCTGTTTGTGCCAGTACGTCGAGTGCTTCTTCTTTTTCTGCTGCTGTGAAGATTGGTTTTCCCTTTTTAATAATGCCTGCTTTCTCACGGGTAATTTCGGTAATCGTGTTACCGAGTATATTCATGTGATCATACCCTATGTTTGTGATGACAGATATAATAGGATCAATGATGTTTGTCGAATCCAATCTACCGCCGAGACCTGTTTCAAGCAATAAAAAGTCAGGTTTATTCACTTTACCAAAGTACAAGAACATCATGGTTGTAATGATTTCAAATTCAGTAGGTGAGCCAAGGTCTGTTTCTTCAATTTTCTCAACATATGGTTTTACTTCATTTACAAGTTGTAACATCTCATCATCTGTTATTGGCTGACCATTTATACTTATACGTTCATTAAACGTTTCGATATATGGTGAAGTAAACGTTCCCACGTTGTAATCTGCTTCCATGAGCATGTGCAGCATATAAGAAATTGTAGAGCCTTTTCCATTTGTTCCTGCTACATGAATGGTTGGGATATTATTTTCGGGATGACCCAACTCGTTTAAGAGCCATTCCATTCTTTTGAGACCTGGTTTCACTCCAAATTTTAAACGGTCATGTATCCAGTTTATTGAATCTTCATACTTTGTAAACACCATTCATTCCCTCCTTTAGAACCATGTAAAAACTCGGGGGAACTAATAACAGCACCACCCGAGTCACACTTTTATTTCAATCTACACTTAGCTTTTATCCTCTTAGTTCTTGGATCCGAGCTAAAACGATGTCTCGTTTTTCCAAATAATCTTTTTCTTTTGCTTTCTCTTCCTCAATAACCTTTTCAGGTGCTTTCTTTAAGAAGCCTTCGTTTCCAAGTTTCTTTTGAACGCGTTCAACTTCTTTATCAAGTTTTTCGCGTTCTTTTTCAAGACGCTTAATTTCTTCTTCGATATTGATCAAGCCTTCAATTGGCAGGATGATTTCAGCGCCTGTCACAACAGCTGTCATGGATTTTTCGTTCGATGTTACATCCGTTACAATCGTTAATGAGCTTGTGTTACAGAATTTCTCAATATAAGCACGATTATTTTCAAGTTGAGTTAACACATCTTGATCTTTTGCCTTAATTTGCATTGGAATCTGTTTGCTCATTGGCGTATTTACCTCAGAACGAATGTTACGAACGGCACGAATGACTTCTACTAATAGTTTCATTTCTGCTGCCGCTTCATGATCTGTTAATTGTTCATTAACTGTTGGCCACGCCGCAACTGTAATAGATTCACCTTGATGTGGCAGTGACTGCCAGATTTCTTCTGTAATAAATGGCATGAATGGATGTAATAATCTCATTGTGTTGTCTAACACATAAGCCAGAATTGAACGAGTTGTTTTCTTCGCTGCTTCATCCTCACCATATAATGGCAGCTTCGCCATTTCAATGTACCAATCACAGAAATCATCCCAAATGAAGTTGTAAAGTAATCTTCCTACTTCACCAAACTCATATTTATCAGCCAGTTTTGTCACATTTTCAATGGTTTCATTTAAACGGGTTAAAATCCATTTATCAGCAACAGATTTTTCACCTGATAAGTCAATTTCTTCAAATGTAAGACCATCCATATTCATGAGAGCAAAGCGGGATGCATTCCAGATTTTGTTTGCAAAGTTCCAAGTAGATTCCACTTTTTCATAGCTGAAACGTAAATCTTGACCAGGTGAACTTCCTGTTGATAGGAAGTAACGTAATGAATCTGCTCCATATTGATCAATAACTTCCATCGGATCTACACCGTTACCTAATGACTTACTCATTTTACGTCCTTGCTCATCACGTACAAGTCCATGTATTAAAACATCCTTAAATGGACGTTTTCCTGTGAATTCAAGTCCTTGGAAGATCATACGAGATACCCAGAAAAAGATAATGTCATAGCCTGTAACAAGAGCATCTGTTGGATAATAGCGTTTGAAGTCTGCTGATTCTGTATCCGGCCAGCCCATTGTTGAAAATGGCCATAATGCAGAACTGAACCAAGTATCTAGAACATCATTATCCTGTGTCCAATTTTCAATATCTGCCGGCGGTTCTTGATTTACATATACTTCCCCTGTTTCTTTATGATACCAAGCAGGAATTCGATGTCCCCACCAAAGTTGACGGGAAATACACCAGTCACGAATGTTTTCCATCCAACGTAAATACGTTTTCTCAAATCGATCAGGAACAAAATTTACTTTATCATCTTCTTCCTGAAGTTTGATCGCTTCATCTGCCAGCGGCTGCATTTTAACAAACCATTGAGTTGAAAGATATGGTTCTACTACAGCACCGCTTCTCTCACTGTGACCAACAGAGTGCATATGTTCTTCAATTTTAAATAATACACCTTGTTCTTGTAGATCCTTCACAATTTTCTTTCTGCATTCAAAGCGATCTAAGCCATTATAAATTCCTGCATTTGAATTCATTGTTCCGTCTTCGTTCATAACAAGAATTCGCTCAAGATTATGGCGGTTTCCAAGTTCGAAGTCATTCGGATCATGAGCAGGTGTTATTTTAACAGCACCTGAACCGAACTCCATATCTACATAATCATCTCCAACAATCGGAATCTCACGTCCAACAATTGGTAAGATGACATTTTTACCGATTAAGTGTTTATAACGCTCATCTTCAGGATGAACCGCGACAGCCGTATCTCCAAGCATTGTTTCTGGACGAGTTGTTGCTACTTCGATTGAACCAGAACCATCAGCAAGTGGATAGCTCATATGATAAAAAGCACCTTGAACATCTTTATAGATAACTTCAATATCTGAAAGAGCTGTTTTTGTTTGCGGATCCCAGTTAATGATGTACTCACCGCGATAAATAAGTCCTTTGTTGTAAAGCGTAACGAATACTTCACGAACGGCTTTAGATAATCCTTCATCAAGGGTAAATCGTTCACGTGAATAATCTAAACCTAACCCGATTTTCGACCATTGCTCACGAATATGACCAGCGTATTCTTCTTTCCATTTCCAAGTTTCTTCAACGAATTTTTCACGTCCTAGATCATAGCGTGATTTACCTTCTTCACGCAGCTTCGCCTCTACCTTTGCTTGTGTCGCGATACCTGCATGGTCCATTCCCGGAAGCCATAAAACATCAAAGCCTTGCATTCTTTTCATACGAGTTAAGATATCTTGTAATGTTGTATCCCAAGCATGACCTAAGTGAAGCTTACCTGTTACATTTGGCGGCGGAATAACAATTGTATAAGGTTGTTTCGTTTCATCACCTGTAGCCTCAAAGTATTTTCCTTCTAACCAAAAGGAATAACGATTTTTCTCGATCGCATTCGGATCATATTTCGTTGGTAATGACAGCTGTTGTTCATTATTTTCCATTCTGTTTCCTCCTACTCACATATATTCTCCTTGGATTATCTGATAGTAAAAATAAAAAACTCCCTTCATCCATAAAAGGACGAAAGGAGAAAATTTCGCGGTACCACCTTTTTTTATAGACTGATTCTGCAAAAAAGCATAAATCAAATCTATACACTCAATATGATAACGGTTTTCACCGACCTCTTCTACTATTCTTTCAAGGAAGTAACTCCTGGGCGACCTTCCAAAGTATCATCTTAAGAAATCTTCCAGCAAGTGATTTCTCTCTCTGTAAAGTGATAACGATGTACTCTTCCCAATCAACGTTTACTAAATATGTAGTTGTTTCTTTTCATCTATCTTATATTACTAAATAATTCATTTTACCGTCAATATTTTCACCATTTTTCATAACATTCATACAGGCACTTATCACATTTTTTTGCATACCTTACATTAGTGGACGATTTGTACGAAAAACTCTTTGTTGAACATATTTTATGAGTACTTTTAAAAAAGGTGAAGTTTTTTTCTAAAAGAGTGTTTAAGGAGGGGTTATGAAATGAAAAAGCGTTATAATCCATATTCTCTACCACCATGGGTTAGACAAATTCGAGAGGTTGGTATTCAAATTATTATTCCGCTAACGATATTCCAAGGTATACGTACTGTGTTTTTTCCTACAACATTTGATGTTCTCCTGTTAGGGATATTAATTGGATTGGCTATTGCTTTAAGGTATGATTGGATTTAAAAATATTTAAGGGACAGGAACAAATCTTCCTCTCCCTTTTTAAAAAAGTACTATGCTTGGGCCTCTGCTTCCATTTTCTTTTTCTCTTCAATTTCAGATACTTTCATCACAAAGTATTCGATATTTTTAAATTGCCAGTACGCCTTTACTAGGTGTCTGTTTTGATCCAACTCAGAATGCTGTTTATTATTTTTATTATAATTTTTTATTAATTGACATAATCGATCCGGATAAGCTAAATAACTTAAAAACAGGCTCATTTCTTCAGAGTTATAAGGGTATGCCTTTTGATACGTATAAAACCAATTAATACAATCATCACTTTGAATAGGATAAGTGTTTGCCGTTCTATTCATAAACAGCAGAAAGTCATCGATTGGTGAAGCATATTTTGAACGCTCAAAATTCGTTAAATATCCGTTTCCATCATCATCATAAAGAAAGTGACGTGCGGAAATTTTCCCATGATTCAAGACAACTCTAGTTGTCTTTTTTTCATCCATTAGATTTGACCATTCTTCAAGTTTTCTCTTAGAAAAATCAATAGCACGTGATACTTCAGTGTAGTATGTGACAGCTTGTAATTCAAAAGGAGAAAGATAAATCTTTTGTTCACATTGCTCGACAAATGCTTCATACATGGCTTTCGTCTCATCCCACCGTTTTATCATTACATCATAATGGCTTTTTACATCCTGCTCATTGATGTCCAGCTTCTTTTCTGTTTTTTTATGAAGATTGGCTACTTCTTTAAATAGGTATTGATGTCTGGCATCCCGTTCCTCTTCTTGTTCATTTGATAACCAAGGCATCAAATAGTAATATTCACCATTATAATACGATAAAAGTTGCTGCTGGCTATTACTCACTAATGGTACATGTTGAGAATATTTATGGTCCTTTAACATTCTTAATGAATCTACAAAATAAGGATTAAATCCTTTTGTAAGTTTTTTTAATACAAACGGGCCTGTATCTGTATAGACCTTTATCGCTTTTTTACTCAGATCTTCAGTATATTCAGGATATAGATTGTAATCACGCAACAATGGACGAATTTCACTTAATTGCAATGGCACAGTTTTATTCACCTCAAATCGTCTTATGACCTCGAGGGGCTAAGCGCTGGAGCTGGACACAAAAACTAAGTACATAATTTATACTTTCTTACCTACTGAAAAAAACAGCTGAGGATCAGGTAGCCCCCATGCTGTTTTTTAATGCATCAAACTCAGGTCATATCTTCTTATTTACTAGTTGAGTAGGCTGGTATATAAAGAATTTGGCCTTCATAAACATCTTGATCAGCTTGAAATTCATTTACACGAACAATTTGTTGAACTGAGATTTCGTATCTTTCACTAATTGAATTAAGTGTATCCCCTTGTTGAACGATGCACATTTTTACACGTGAAAAATCTTCTTCTTCGTCTCTTGCGAACAAGCTGGTTAAATAGTGGGCATTTTTTTGACCTTTATGATCCTCTTCGTCTCTCGCATCCGCTTCTTTCATCTCTACAACTTCCTCAGACTTAACGTCTGGTTTTGAAAAGAAGGAATATTGAACTTCTTGTTGCTCTATGTTTTGTTCTTCTTTTCTTACTTCTACAGTAAATGGATCATAAAGGTCTTCTTGTTCTTTTTCTTGTTCTTGTTCTATTTCTAGCTCTTGTTCTTGATTTGATTCATTAAGTACTTCTTGCTGTTCAGGTTCTTCCTGTTCTTCTACATCAGATGTAAGTTCAGGTGAAATAATTTCTTCTGTATTTTCTTCCTCACGTGCTTCGTTTACCTCATCTTGAATGGTAATCGATGTTGGTGACAATTTGTCCACGTCAGAATCATCTGATTCATTTACATCATAAAATGACGAAAAAGGAGATACTGCCGTTCTTTCAGCTTCAACAATTGTCTCTACAGCATTTATTTCTGATTCATCCTTACTTTCTCTGAAAAGTGGTTCAAGATCTTCTTCTCTAGTTGCTTCAACAGATTCTTCAGTTTGCACAGTTTCACTATCTGCAATCCCACTGATTGATAAATCTGCTATTAATTTCAAACATTTAATTTCAGGAAGTTCATAATCAAAAGATTCGATCGATACATATACTTCATCTAATTGGGAAATTCGATTCCTCGGTATTGTAATATCTACCGGAAAGCGGTGGCTCAATTCACTAATGCCATCCTCTCTTGTTTCAACCTCATTGACATACCGTACATTTGCATATTCAAAGGAATCACCTTCACTACCATCTTGATCTATTTTGTATTCACCTGTCAGCTGTAATGCACCACGAATTGAAATGTACTGGTCATGTTCATGAATTGAAATATCGGGATCTAAAGAAATAGATAAAAGTTCAGATACTTCCTGTCCTTTTTGAAACCAAACAGATTCTTCTACAGAAAAACGTAGTTGCTGTTCCTGTGACAAAATAATTCCTCCTTTCAAATAGCCTAGTAAAATAACTATGACATTACAGATGTATGTCTGAATAAAGGAAAATATGATTTATTTTTGTACAAAAAAGATCCACCACATTCGTGATGGATCTTTGCTTCTTTTATTTTAATAAAGAAAATGCTTTTCTAGCTGCTTCAATTGTGCGGTCCAAATCTTCATCTGTATGAGCTGTAGATAGGAACAAGCCTTCAAATTGTGATGGAGGAAGGAATATTCCTTCATTAGCCATTGCTCGATAATACTTCGCAAAAAATTCCAGGTTTGATGTTTTTGCTTTTTCGTAATTTATTACATCCTCATTTGTAAAGAAAAAGCCAACCATAGACCCGGCACGGTTAATTGTATGAGGTATTTCATATTCTTTCGCAGCATTCGACAAACCGTCTTCCAGTTTATCTGCTTTTCGTTGAAATTCTATGTAAGATTCTCTTGTTAGTTGTTTTAATGTTTCATAACCTGCTGTCATCGCTAATGGATTTCCTGATAATGTCCCAGCTTGGTAAATTGGACCACTAGGAGCAATTTGCTGCATAATCTCTGCTTTTCCACCATAAGCACCAACAGGAAGACCTCCACCAATAACTTTACCTAAGCATGTTAAGTCCGGAGTCACACCATAAAAATCTTGTGCACAGCCATAGTCAACACGGAAGCCTGTCATAACTTCGTCAAAAATCAATAATGAACCATATTGTTCTGTTATTGAACGTAGTCCCTCAAGAAATCCTGGTTGAGGAGGCACTACACCCATATTACCAGCTACCGGTTCCACAATAACACCTGCAATATCTTCTCCAAATTGCTCAAAAGCATATCGAATACTTTCTAAATCGTTATAAGGAACTGTTATAGTGTTTTTAGCAATTCCCTCTGGCACACCTGGGCTATCTGGTAAACCTAAAGTCGCGACTCCTGAGCCTGCTTTAATTAATAAAGAATCACCATGTCCATGGTAACATCCTTCGAATTTCACAATTTTGTTGCGGCCGGTATACCCTCTCGCTAAACGTAGTGCACTCATCGTAGCTTCAGTTCCAGAGCTAACCATTCGTACAATCTCAATTGAAGGTACACGATCAATGACAAGCTTTGCGAGCTCATTTTCAATTAGCGTTGGTGCGCCGAAGCTTGTACCTGATTCAACAACCTTTTTGATTGCCTCTACCACTGTATCATTGGAATGACCATGAATAAGAGGCCCCCATGATAATACATAGTCTATATATTCATTTCCATCAATATCATATATTTTCGATCCTTTTCCACGTTCCATGAAAATCGGATTCATGCCAACTGATTTAAATGCTCTAACAGGACTATTTACTCCACCAGGCATTAAGTTCTGAGCTTCTTTAAATGCTGATTCACTATATTGATAACCATTCATTGAACGTTTCCCCCTTCATTTTTTCGAGTTAAAGGATATTTAATTTTCTTCCTTAAGCCAGCGAGCAACGTCTTTTGCAAAGTATGTAATAATTAAGTCTACACCTGCACGCTTCATTCCGACGAGCATCTCTGTAACAATTGCTTTTTCATCTACCCATCCATTTTGAGAAGCCGCTTTAATCATCGAATATTCTCCACTTACATTATAAGCGACAACAGGTACATTAAAGTGATTTTTCACATCTCGGACGATATCAAGATACGATAGAGCAGGCTTTACAATTAAGAAATCTGCACCTTCTTCAAGATCAGACTGTGCCTCTCTCAATGCCTCATCGCGGTTTGCCGGGTCCATTTGATAGGTTTTACGATCACCAAACTGAGGTGAACTATGTGCTGCATCTCGGAATGGTCCGTAAAATGCACTAGCATACTTAACTGCGTAAGACATAATCGGAATATGCTCAAAGCCTGCTTCATCTAATCCATGTCTAATTGCAGCTACAAAGCCGTCCATCATATTTGAAGGAGCAATAATGTCCGCTCCTGCTTTCGCTTGACTAATCGCAGTTCTAGCAAGCAAATCCAGTGTTGGATCATTTAAAACTTGTCCATTTTCAATGATACCGCAATGTCCGTGATCTGTATATTGACATAAACATGTATCAGCGACGACAACTAAATCCGGAAATAGTTCTTTCACTTGTCTTGTTGCTCTCTGAACAATTCCTTGATCATGATAAGCTTGAGTTCCTACTTCATCTTTCTCGTCAGGAACCCCGAACAAAATAATTGATTTAATGCCCAGCGAAACAATTTCTTCAATTTCTTGATTTAGAAGATCCAATGATAAGTGATACACACCCGGCATTGAAGACACTTCATTTTTCTTTTTTTCCCCTTCTACAACAAAAATTGGGTAAATAAAGTCTTCTGTACGAAGATGTGTTTCTCTTACCATTGCCCTTAAATTATCGCTGCCACGTAATCTTCTATGTCTAGTAAATTGAATATTCATCGAATACCCTCCTTATTTTTTACAACTTCAATCATTACTTTTAACATATCATCGATTGTATATGAATCAGGCATTATTCCAGTGAATCCATACTCCATTAACGTATTATTCGTAATTGGACCAATGCATATAAAGGTAACTTTTTTAAGATTTTCAAGCAATTCTCTTTGATAAAGCACCTTCATAAAGCTGTCAACCGTTGAAGAGCTAGTAAAAGTAATAAAGTCTACTTCATTACGTTCAATATATGACGTAAGTTTGCTTGCTTCTGAATGATTATGTATTGTTTCATAAACAACTAAGTCTTTTACATCAAAGCCGTGTGAAGTTAATTGTTCTATTAATATCGGTCTTGCAAGGTTACCACGTATAACAAGGATTTTTGCATCACGCTTTAGCTTTTCCTTCATTTTTTCAGCCAGCTTTTCAGCAACAAATTCCTCTGGAATAACGGAAACGGTTAAATGCAGTTTCTCCATTTGCTTACTCGTTTTTCTTCCAACAGAGGCAGCAATCAAATGTTGTAATTCAGTGTATGGTATATTCCACTGAACAAGGTACTCTTTAAAAAATGTAACACCATTTACACTCGTAAAAACAATACAATCAAACTCTTTCATACGAAATATTGTTTGTTTTATATTTTCTTCATTTGAATCATTACTTCTTATTTCAATTAGTGGAGTAGATATAGGAACTCCACCATTTTCCTCAATCTTTTGAATAAACTCTTCCACTTGAGCTTTAGCTCTAGTAATCAACACTCTCTTTCCTTGCAAAGGAAGATGATCAGGCATTATTGATCAAGCTCCTCTTTTACTCGATCAATCAAGGCTTTTGCTCCCTGACTTGTTAGAAGCTCTGCAACTTTTCCACCAATTTCTTTAGGGTCCGTACCTGAGACCTGTTCTTTATACACCTCTTTACCATCTGGTGAGGCAATTAACCCGGTAAAGGTTATTTCTTTATGATCGTTTACAGTGGCAAATCCTGCGATTGGAACCTGACAGCCACCTTCCATTTTCGTTAAGAAGGTCCTTTCTGCTGTCACCGCTAGTCGTGTTGAGTGATCAGTGAACTTTGCTAATAATTCTAATAGCTCATGGTCATCCTCCCGACATTCTATCGCTAATGCACCTTGTCCAACTGCCGGTAAACAAATCTCCGGCTCTAAAAATTCGGTAACAACCTCTTTACTCCAGCCCATTCTTGATAGACCAGCAGCAGCTAAAATAATCGCATCATAGTCCTCAGATTTTAGCTTTTCAAGTCTTGTATCAATATTCCCTCTAATCCATTTAATTTCCAAATCAGGGCGTTCAATTAATAGTTGCGCACTTCTTCTCAAGCTACTAGTCCCAACAACCGCTCCGCTTGGTAAATCAGAAAGTTTTTTATGATCTTTTGAAATAAGCGCATCTCTATGATCTTCACGGTCTGGAACACATCCAATTGTTAGACCATCAGGAAGAATTCCCGGCATATCTTTCATACTATGAACAGCCATATCAATATCCCCGTCTAACATAGCTTGTTCAATTTCTTTTACAAACAGCCCTTTTCCTCCGACCTTTGATAGCGTAACATCTAAGATTTTGTCACCTTTTGTAACGATTTCTTTAATTTCAAATTCAAATGGTAATCCAAATGATTTTAATTGATCAATTACCCAATTTGTTTGAGTTAATGCTAATTTACTACGTCTAGAACCTACTACAATTTTTCGCATAATTGCCTCCTACATTGAATTGCGCAAGCGCCTTGATCAGCCTAGGGAGAGGCGCTGGAGCTGGACACCAAACTAAATACAAAATTGATACTTTTTTAACTGTTAAAAAACGATGTCAAGAATCCCAAAAATGGAATCTCGATAAACTGCCAAACAAGAAAAAGTTTATTAATAACACTAGAAAAGATGCTATATTAAGAAAGGCAACAGACTTACCTTGCAATTCCTTTACAATTCGCATATACAAATAGATTCCATATGTAAGAATGACCATAAATGAACCAAGTACCTTTGCATCATACCAATGGAAGTTTTGAACTTTAATATAAGCCCAAATGCTCCCAAGTATAAGACTTAGTAACAGCATTGGTACTCCAATGACATTTAATACATAGGACATATGATCAAGTTTTGACAAATCTTCAATTCTAAGAAGACGCTTACCCCATTTTTTCTTCTTTAATAAATTATATTGAATGGTATAAAGAACAGAAAAAACAAAGGACAAGGAAAATGCTCCATAAGATAAAATCGCCATCGTAATGTGAATCAGCAGTAATTCGGATACAAGCTGACTTGAAACAGCAGCTGATTCATATTGTGATGGAGCAAAGGTATGTATTGCCATCATCATAAACCCGATCACGTTGGTGAAAAATATGATAAATTCAGCTTTTAAGACTCGATTTAACACGACAGATAAAGTTACGAGTACCCATGTATAGAAATACAGTCCTTCAAAAACATTTAATACCGGAAACCTACCTGTTTCAAACATGCGCACAAATAAAAAAATTGTTTGTAATAGCCAAACAATAGAAAGCAACCAGAAGGCAGCTTGTTTCGCCTTCCGGTTGTTATTTAAGAAATCTATAAAATATAAAAGTACACATACTGCATAAAGAATAATAGTTACTTCATTAATTCTACTTAAGCTCATCTCCATAAAAGTAAAATCCTCTCACTTACGATTGAAGTGAAGCACGATAAATCTGTTGGTCCACACCAACCTCATGATTCTCTGATTTATCTATTTTCAATTGCTCTTCAACAGCATCTTCAATATTAAAGATTTTCATAAATAAATCTAATGATTCCTGAGCATTTGCTTCCCCGGATAGCTCTTTTACTTTTACGATTGGATCTCTAAGTAATTGATTAATAATACTTTTTGTATGTTTGTTTAGTACCTTTCTTTCACGATCAGTTAAATTAGGCATTTTACGTTCAATACTTTCCATCGTTTCAGCTTGAATAGCTAATGCCTTTTGACGAAGGGCTGAAATAACCGGTACTACACCAAGTGTATTAATCCATTGTTTAAATTGAACAATCTCTTCTTCAATCATTAGTTCAATTTTTTCTGCTGCGACTTTTCTTTCTTGTAAATTAGCTTCTACGATGTCTTGTAAATCATCTATATCATATAAAAATATGCTGTCTAATTCACCAAGCTTAGGATCTAAATCACGTGGGACAGCAATATCAACCATAAACAATGGTCGACCTTTTCTCATCTTCTCGACATGTGTCATCATGTCCTTTGTAATAACAAAGTCTTTTGCACCTGTTGAACTTATAAGGATATCAGCTTCAATTAGACCACACTGAAGTTCATTTATATCTTTTGCATTTCCATTAAATCGACTTGCCAGCTGCTCTGCCTTTTGAAAAGTTCTGTTCATAACAGTAACTTTTCCAACACCACTGCCATGTAAATTTTGGACTGCCAGCTCTCCCATTTTTCCTGCACCTAATATAAGAACATGTTTAGAGTGAAGATCACCAAAGATTTTTTTCGCAAGTTCAACTGCTGCATAACTAACAGATACTGCGTTTGCTCCGATTTCTGTTTCAGAATGGGAACGCTTTGCTAATGTGATAACCTGTTTAAACAACTGATTGAAAACCGTTCCAATTGTATGGTTCTCTTGTGCTTGTAAAAAGCTTGAACGAACCTGACCAAGGATTTGAGTCTCTCCAATGATCATTGAATCTAAACCACAAGCAACTTTACATAAATGCTCAATTGCACCGTCTTGCTCAAAAATTGTTAAATAAGGTGAGATCTTCTCTTTGTCTAATCCGAACCAATCAGCTAAAAATGCTTTTATATAATAACGCCCTGTATGAAGTTGATCAACGACAGCATAAATCTCAGTACGATTGCATGTCGATACAATTACATTCTCAAGGATACTTTTTTGTTCTTTTAACTGTTTCATCGCATCTGTAAGCTCATGAGGTTGAAATGAGAGCTTTTCGCGAATTTCAACAGGGGCTGTTTTATAATTTAAGCCGACTACAACTATATGCATTTTCTTATACACCCCCATGTACAAGGATCTCTACTTATTAGTATATCACTCTTACTTTTAATTCCTTCAAAAAAATGTGAACAGTCTTTGAAAGTCTATGTTATGATAATTTATGTTTGTAACTTAAACTGTTGCAAATGTCTGTGTATTACTTCACAAGTATTCTACACATTATGACACGATTCTCATACTTTTCTCTCTCTGTACAATATCAGATATTAGTCTGTGAATCAAGTTATTGGTTTGGATATGCTGACAGTTTTTTACTATTATGTACGATTATTATCATTATTATTTGACACGAGGTGGACAATGAAAAAAATCACACTATTACCTGCTATTATCTTGTTAGGTATTGGCATTTTTTATTCACTCCAAAAATTCAATATTCATTTATTTGAAGGGCAAAACAGCTGGGAATTTTTATTAATATTACTTGGATTTGCCTTTTTGATTAGCGGTCATTTTGAACAGGATTCAAATGCTATATTACCTGGAATTATTTTAGCAGGAATTGGGTTTCATTTTACCTTATATGGAAAAGTTGAATCATGGCCAACCCACTCTGCTTCTTTTTTATTCATTCTCTCAATTGGCCTACTTTTAACGGCAATAAAAACAAAAGCTGGTTATTCACAAGGAATCATTTTACTTGCAATCGGCCTATTCCTACACTTTTCCTCAACAATAATAGGCTCTCTTTCTATTGTTGAAAATGGAGTGAACAGCATTGAAACCTATTGGCCATTTTTATTTGTACTTATTGGTGGAGTATTATTAATAATTAGACGTAAAAAATAAGAGACCTGGTAATAACCAGAGTCTCTTTTTTGTTATTCTGCTGTATATTCGCTGATTAACTTCCAAGCTTCGTCTTTTCCTAATCCTGTTTCAGATGAGAAAATTACAAACGCATCGGACTTTTCCATATTTAACGCGTCTTTAATAACTTTTGCGTGCTTTTGCCATTTTCCTTTTGGAATTTTATCTGCTTTTGTTCCAACAATTATCGCAGGAATTCCATAATGTTTTAAAAAATCATACATTAACATATCATCATTTGTTGGTGGATGACGAAGATCAATCAGTAATATGACGGCTCGAAGCTGCTCACGGGTAGTAATATACGTTTCAATCATTTTCCCCCATGCTTCCCGCTCTTTTTTACTGACCTTCGCATACCCATACCCAGGTACATCTACAAAATGTAATTGTTCATTAATGATGTAAAAGTTTAATGTTTGAGTTTTTCCTGGTTTTGATGAGATTCTAGCAAGAGCTTTCCTGCCTAGCATTTTATTTATGAAAGAAGATTTTCCAACATTAGACCTTCCAGCTAAGGCAACTTCAGGTAAATCTCCTTCTGGATATTGTTGTGGCTTAACAGCACTAATCACGATTTCTGAACTTGTAACTTTCATTCTTTCTCCCCTGTTAATGCATGTTTTAACACTTCATCTAAATGTGACACAAGGACAAATGTCAATTCTTTTCTTACACTTTCCGGAATATCGTCTAAGTCTTTTTCATTTTCCTTGGGTGCAATGATTTTTGTTAATCCCGCTCGATGTGCACTAAGTGTTTTTTCTTTTAATCCGCCGATTGGCAGCACCCGGCCACGCAGTGTAATTTCACCAGTCATTCCAACTTCTTTACGAACAGCTCGACCGGTTAATGCTGAAATCAACGCTGTTGCCATTGTGATACCTGCTGAAGGGCCATCTTTTGGTACCGCTCCTTCAGGTACATGGATATGGATATCATTCTTTTCATGGAAATCACGATCAATGTGAAGCTCTTCAGCTCTGGAGCGGATATAGCTAAATGCTGCTTGAGCTGATTCTTTCATAACATCTCCAAGCTTACCTGTAAGAATGAGTTTTCCTTTACCAGGGGTAACCGACACTTCTATAGATAGTGTGTCACCACCTACAGTTGTATAAGCTAAGCCAGTTGCTACACCGACTTGGTCTTCCAGTTCCGCCTGTCCGTATCTAAAACGTTTTTTCCCTAAGTATTCCTCAATGTTTTTATCGGTTATGATGATTTTCTTACGCTCCTGCTTAACAATCATTTTAGCCGCTTTTCGGCAAACACCTGCAAGTTGTCGCTCTAAGCCACGAACACCAGCTTCTCTTGTGTAATAACGAATAATGCTTTGAATGGCATCATCACGTATTTGAAGATGGGATTTTTTCAAACCGTGTTCATTGAGCTGTTTTGGCAGTAAATGATCTTTTGCAATATGAACTTTTTCAAGTTCTGTATAGCCGGCTATATTAATAATCTCCATACGATCACGAAGCGGGCCTGGAATCGTTGCAAGATTATTAGCCGTTGCAATAAACATAACCTTCGATAAATCATAGGTTTCTTCAATATAATGATCACTAAAATTATGATTTTGCTCTGGATCTAATACTTCAAGCATGGCAGAAGAAGGATCTCCTCTAAAGTCACTTGACATTTTGTCAATTTCATCTAATAAGAAAACAGGGTTTATCGTTCCTGCTTTTTTCATGCCTTGTATAATTCTCCCCGGCATAGCGCCTACATATGTTCGTCGATGGCCGCGTATTTCCGACTCATCTCTTACACCGCCAAGTGAAATTCTTACAAAATGGCGATTTAAAGATTTTGCAACTGATTTGGCTAAAGAAGTTTTTCCCACACCAGGCGGTCCTGCAAGACAAAGAATTGGACCTTTTAATGAGTTTGTCAGCTGTTGAACAGCCAAATACTCAATCACTCGCTCTTTCACCTTTTCAAGCCCGTAATGATCTTCGTTCAAGATTTCTTCAGCTATATTTACATCAAGACGATCATCGGTTGCTTTCGTCCACGGTAATGAGATCAGCCATTCAATATAATTGCGAATAACAGCACTTTCAGCGGAGCTTGAAGGAATCTTCTCATATCTATCAAGTTCTTTTAATGCAACTGCCTTCACATGTACTGGCATTCCGACTTCATCTAAACGCTCTTTAAGTGTGGAAACTTCCCCAAGCTTTCCTTCCTTTTCACCAAGCTCTTTTTGAATCGCCTTCATTTGTTCGCGTAAATAGTACTCTTTCTGTGTTCGCTCCATTGATTTTTTAACACGTTGACCAATTTTTTTCTCAAGTTGGACAACTTCTTTTTCATTTTGGAGGATAGAAATAACTCTATTTAAACGTTCAGTCACATCAAGGGTTTCAAGTACCTCTTGTTTTTCCTTTAGCTTTAAAGGTAAGTGCGAAGTGATGATGTCCGCCATTCTTCCAGGTTCTGTAATATCTGAGACTGTTGCATATGTTTCTGCTGATATTTTCTTCGAAAGCTTTATGTATTGCTCAAAATATTCAAGCATCGTTCTCATTAACGCTTCTTCTTCAACACTTTTCTCTTCAGAATCAGGGTATACAGTAACTTCAACAGCGTAATATTCATCTTCATCTACAAAGCGTTGAATTTTACCACGTTCAATTCCCTCAACAAGAACGCGTATTGTCCCGTTAGGTAATTTTAGCATTTGCTTGATTTTCGTTAATGTTCCAATTTCATAAATGTCTTCTTTTTTAGGCTCATCTATCGAAATCTCTTTTTGTGTCGTTAAAAAGATAATATGATCTTCCATCATTGCCTTTTCTAACGCCTGTACAGATTTATCTCTCCCTACATCAAGGTGTAGTACCATTGTTGGATATACTAACAAGCCTCTTAATGGTAGGAGGGGTACGATTTGAGTAGTTGATTTCGCCATGCGTTTACACCTCCATGACAATATAGTTCATTCTTTACAATTCTATCTTATTCTTTTTATAGTGTCTAATTTAACCACTTTTAGTCAATAGGTAGTATACCCTAATCTCCTAAACAAACTTTGTTTTGTTATACTATCATCCATAAAACTTTTTGCTTTCTGATAGTATAAAAAATTCAAGTACCTTTTGAAAAGAATAATGCCTATTTTACACTATAATTCCCGCATAGATAATATATATTTAGAATAAAAATTTATTTCTCATACGCAAACATGATTAGAGACCCCCTTCTTATAAAGACCAATCGATGGTCTTAAGCTGGCAGGTCTCTAAATAGAAGTTAAACACAGATATTAAACTGATTCTTGATGTGGAAAGTCATGTGAACTTTTTTGGATTCTATTCGGTAATTCGGTTGGTGGATCGACAAGTGCTATATCAAACACTTCTTGTAAATGTGTAACAGGGATAATTGTAACTCCTTCGATATCTTTAAGGATCGATTGTACGTTTTCCTTCGGAATAATGACGATGTCTGCTCCAGCTTTTTTAGCTGCCTTAATTTTAGGTATAACCCCACCAATCGGCTTTACATTGCCGTGAATACTGATTTCGCCTGTCATTGCTACTTTATTGCTAATCGGAATCTTATGAATGGCTGAAAATATTCCTGTTGCCATTGCTATACCGGCAGATGGTCCATCAATTGGTGTTCCACCTGGAAAATTAACATGGATATCATAATCTGCAGCCTGAATGCCCATAGAGCGCAAGACAGTAATCACATTTTCTACCGAACCTTTCGCCATGCTCTTACGACGAATAGATTTTGAACGATCACCTATGCTTTCTTCTTCAACTATACCTGTAATATTAATTGTGCCTTTTTCTTTTTCAGCAGGAATCACAGTTACTTCTATTTCGAGTAATGCTCCGGTATTCGGTCCATAAACTGCGAGACCATTTACTAAACCAACCTTAGATGCTTCTTCAATTTTCTTTTCGTGACGTGGAGATAATTGACTTGAATGAATCACCCATTCTATATCTTCAACTGTAATTTCTTTACGATCCTCTGACATGGCGATTCCTGTTGCAATTTGCATTAAATTTACGACTTCACGTCCATTTCGTACATATGACGTTAGAAGGTGGATGCCTGCATCATTTACTTCCATGTTTACCCTGCTTGCTGCTTTTCTTGCAACAATAGCGAGTTCTTCTTGTTCCAGATCTCTAAAAAACACTTCCAGACATCTTGAACGAATTGCTGGAGGTATTTCATTTGGAGTTCTCGTTGTTGCCCCAATTAATCGAAAATCAGCTGGTAAGCCATTTTTAAAGATATCATGAATATGAGTTGGGATCTGAGTGTTTTCTTCGTTATAATAAGCACTTTCTAAGAAGACCTTCCGATCCTCTAATACTTTTAAAAGTTTATTCATTTGGATAGGATGTAATTCACCAATTTCATCAATAAATAAGACACCGCCATGTGCATTTGATACCGCACCTTGTTTGGGCTGTGGTATTCCAGCCTGCCCCATCGCTCCAGCTCCTTGATAAATCGGATCATGGACTGAACCGATTAATGGATCAGCAATACCTCTTTCATCAAATCTGGCAGTTGTCGCATCCAATTCAACAAATACAGCTTTTTCTTCAAAAGGTGATCTCTTATTACGTTTTGCTTCTTCCAGCACTAATCGTGCTGCTGCTGTTTTCCCAACTCCGGGTGGTCCATATACAATAACGTGCTGAGGATTTGATCCACAGAGGGCAGCTCGTAGAGAACGAATTCCATCTTCTTGTCCTACTATATCTTGGAAGCTCTTTGGACGCACTTTTTCTGCTAAAGGCTCGGTAAGTTTAATAGCCCTCATCTTCCTTAGCTGTTCCATTTCTTTTTTAGATTCACGATCAATTGAGATTTTTTGAGTTCGTTGATTTTTTAGTAAGTTCCAAAAATATAACCCAATAACAATCCCAAAAAATAATTGAATAAACAAAGCGATACTAGTCCAGCTCATTTATTGGTCCCTCCTGCCATGATGTCGTGTTACCGCTACGATGAAAAATTAATTTTCTGATATTGACTTCGTTTGAGAGGTCTATTTCTATTCCTTTTGCCCTATAGAATTACACCTTACTTTTCAGAATTAATCTGTCATTATATATGTATAGAGAAGATTAACATCCAGAAGATGGACAAAAGGGCAAGCTTGGCTTGCCATCTTTTTGTAGAAGCGGTTATTTATAGCTAGTATCTCCTTAGTATCAAAGGAATAAACATCACTCTAAGGAAAGTTTTAGTTAAACAAAAAAAGGAAGCCTTTCAAATTAAGGCTTCCTTTTGTAAATTATGCAGATGTCTTTTTGTCTTCTTGTACTACAGTCCCATCACTTAAAACAAGTTTTGGAGGTGTTTCTCCCAAAACAGTTTCAGCTGTTATGATAGCCTTTACGATATCTTCACGAGATGGTAAGTCAAACATCATATCCAGCATAATGCCTTCAATGATTGATCTAAGACCACGAGCACCTGTTTTTCTTTCAATTGCTTTTTTAGCAATCTCCAACAAAGCTCCATCTTCGAACTCAAGTTCAACACCGTCAAGGTCAAGCATTTTTTGGTATTGTTTTACAAGTGCATTTTTTGGCTTTGTTAGAATTTCAACTAAAGCCTCTTCATCTAATGGCTCCAAACTTGCAATGACAGGTAGACGACCGATAAACTCCGGTATCAAACCAAATTTCAATAAGTCTTCAGGCAATACTTGGGAAAGTAATGCTTTTTTATCAAGATCAGCATTTTTGTTATCAGAACCAAAGCCAATTACTTTTCGTCCAAGACGACGTTTAATAATTTGCTCAATTCCGTCAAATGCACCACCACATATGAAGAGAATGTTTGTTGTATCAATTTGAATAAATTCCTGGTGTGGGTGCTTTCTTCCACCTTGTGGAGGAACACTCGCTACTGTACCTTCAAGAATTTTCAAGAGCGCCTGTTGAACACCTTCACCTGATACATCACGTGTAATTGACGGGTTCTCAGATTTACGAGCTACCTTATCAATTTCATCGATATAAATAATTCCTTTTTCTGCTTTTTCAACATCATAATCTGCAGCTTGGATTAATTTAAGTAGAATATTTTCTACATCTTCACCAACATAACCTGCTTCAGTCAATGATGTAGCATCAGCAATCGCAAACGGAACATTTAAAATTCTAGCTAGTGTTTGAGCTAATAATGTTTTTCCGCTACCAGTTGGCCCAATCATCGAAATATTACTTTTCGAAAGTTCAACATCATCAATTTTGCTGTTTGAGTTAATACGTTTGTAATGATTGTACACAGCTACAGCTAATGATTTTTTCGCTTTATCTTGACCAATCACATATTCATCTAAGATCTCTTGGATCTCCCTAGGTTTTGGAACATCTTTAAACTCAACTTCTTCCTCTGTCCCAAGCTCTTCCTCTACAATTTCAGTGCAAAGCTCAATACATTCATCACATATATATACTCCAGGTCCAGCTACTAGCTTACGAACCTGATCTTGTGTTTTTCCGCAAAACGAACATTTTAGTTGTCCTTTTTCATCGTTAAATTTAAACATTATTTCACCCCTTATATCTTTATCTCAAAAACGTACTCCATCTCTTCATTATTGTTTTATCAAATGCACATGAAACAGATAGATGATGATGGAACAAAGAAAAACAATTGTTAAAAAAGTATGTACTGCATTTTACCATAACTTATGCTCTTAAAGATAATAATACCCCTTGAGCAGGTTGAAAAAGCTTCAAACAATTTATAATTTTATTGTTTATTGCTTCTTTATGTCATTGCTTATATTATGTTTATGTATGTATTGACTTTCTTATATCATTCCCAAAGGAATATAAATAAAACATGATTGTATAAAACAAGGCACGATCTGCTCGCGCCTTGTTCTTTTATTTTATATTATGCAACAACTTTGCTGTTTTCCACAAGAAAATCGATTGCTTTACGAACTTTCAGATCTTCTTTAAGTCCCTCAGCGTTACCACCTAGAGCTTGTTTAATATTTTCAATTGGCATGTTGTACATTTCAGCCATTTTTGCAAGTTCTGCTTCAACATCTTCATCAGATACTTCAATGTTTTCTGCTTTAGCAATAGCTTCAAGAGTTAGGTTATATTTCACACGTTTCTCAGCGTCAACTTTCATTTGAGCTTTTAGAGCTTCTTCATCTTGACCAGAGAACTGGAAGTATAACTCAAGATTCATCCCTTGCATTTGTAGGCGTTGTTCAAATTCCTGCATCATGCGAGAAATTTCGTTCTCAATTAATGCATTAGGAATATCAACTTCTACACCTTCAGCAGCTTTTTCTACTAGTGTATCACGCAGATTGTTTTCAGCTTCAGACTTTTTCGCTTCTTCAAGACGAGTTCTTGTTTGAGCTTTTAATTCATCAAGAGTTTCAACCTCTTCATTAACATCCTTAGCAAATTCATCATCTAATGCAGGAAGTTCTTTAGTCTTAATTTCATGAACTTTCACTTTGAATACTGCTGGTTTACCTGCAAGATTTTCAGCATGGTATTCTTCAGGGAATGTAACTTCTACATCTTTCTCTGCACCCGCTTCTAAGCCAACTAATTGCTCTTCGAATCCTGGAATGAAAGAACCTGAACCAATTTCTAATGAGTAGTTTTCTGCTGCTCCACCTTCAAATGCTTCACCGTCAACATAGCCATCAAAGTCGATTACTGCAGTATCACCATTTTCAATTGCGCCTTCTTCTTTAACAACCAGTTCAGCTTGACGCTCTTGTAATTGTTTTAATTCGTTGTCTACATCTTCATCAGTTACAGTATCGTCTAATTTTTCAACTTCTAGACCTTTGTATTCACCTAATTTTACTTCAGGCTTTACAGTTACTTTTGCAGTGAAGATTAAGTTTTTACCTTTTTCAATTTGTTCTACATCGATCTCAGGACGATCAACCGGCTCAATACCAGCTTCATCAACTGCATTTGGATATGCTGTTGGTAAGATGATGTCTAACGCATCTTGGTATAAAGACTCTACACCAAAACGTTGTTCGAACATTCCACGTGGAATTTTACCTTTACGGAATCCAGGAATGGAAACTTGTTTAACTACCTTTTTAAATGCTTCATCTAGTGCTGTTGAGAATTCCTCTGCAGAAACTTCAACCGTAAGAACGCCTTCGTTCCCCTCTAATTTTTCGAATTTAACTGACATATTTGCTGTCCCTCCAAAGATCTATAATGATTTGTGCGAATAAGTGATAGGTAAATGGTGGTTGCTTGTCCAGTTTAAACAATCGTCCACTATCATATACCTGTTTTTATGTACGGCAAAGGTAACCGAATACTAAACATGCTTAGGATTTCGCATAAAAAAGAAGGTCAATTTGTCCAAAATAAAAAAGACCCTAATTACGATGATCACTATTTTGCAACCATTTTATTATAACATAGAATGAATTCCTTTCAACATATAGCTCACATTTGAAAATAAGAAATTTCTTCTATTTTATATATTTTTTCACAGGCTTCTTGTAAGGAAGTTGCAGGCTTATCATAAATCTGTTCTAATTCTTCATCCTCTATTGAAATACCATGCAGAGAATAACCGACTACATGTAGCGCTGCAGCCCATAAGTTCACATCTTCGGGCTGTGGTAAAAAAGGATACATCACATATAAATGTCTGATCCATAATTCTTTTACTGCTTCAAATAATGTAGGATTTTCACTACCTAATGTATCATCCAAATAATTTAATACTTTTTTTGCAAAAGGTACATCAGCTGGATCTTTTAGTTCTGCTGGATTGACGGTCATTGTTTCCCCGAATTTATTGACCGTTACTTCCTTCTCAAATCCGTGCTCAATCATTACATGCAAAACCATCGATTTAATCGTTGGATGTACTTCCTCCCCTTCTAATAGAAGTCTCAGGGTATTTATATGCTTATTTATATTGCGGTCCCTCAAACTATGAACATATCCCATTTGTTTTTGAGGGTCTTGTAATAAATCTTCTACGTACACCGTGTCATGACTTTCTTCTTCTTCTTCCTCTTCCATGATCTCTTCGCTATTTTGATTCATTTTTCGACTAAATTCTAATAGCTTATAAAAATGTTCAGCACTTTCAGCAGGAAGCTGATTTTCTTCAAGAACTGCTTCAATTGTGGACTGGACTTCCTGGTATTCCCGAAGTTGAATTAAGATGGTTAAATAGATTTGTAGTACAGTAAAATAATGCCCAATATCCTCCAAGAGCATTTTTTTACAGATGTCTTTTGCCTCGTTTAATTCTCCAAGTTCCATTAAACAAATAGCCATCCCTAAGTGAATTTCTGCCTCGTCTTCTTTTAATTTTTTTGCTTCAGCGAACATATCAAGTGCTGCATGATATTTCTTTTCTTTTAAAAGAGCCATTCCTTTATCAAGATAACGTTCTTTTAAATTTGGAAACAATACGATGTTGTTTTTTTTCTGTTTCATACATGGTCAACTCCAACAACCTATCTTTGCATACAAGTGTAACAATCCAGCAGATGGAAAACAAGTTGGACCTTTATAAAAAATTAAGGCTTACTTTTTCAATTGTAGTCGTTTTTTTAATGTAAGCATAAGGACGGTTCGTTCCATTGCGCTATCAATTAAATATAATTTAAAAGAGACACATTTTTGAAAAACATCAAAAAGAAAAGAGCAATCATTATAAAAATGACGCTCTTTTCGCTTCAAACTGATTTATTTCTTCATCGAAATTTAATGTTAAGTCAATTTCATCTTTTCCATGTAAAAGCATATCTTTCCAGTAAGGGTCTACTTCAAATGATTTTGATAAACCTTGGTTATCAGAAATTAATTGTTCTCCAAGGTTAATTGTTAGGACGTAATCTTCATCATTTGTTTTCTCACGAATTGCATCCAAAACTGTTTGCTCTAATGATATCGGTAATAAACCGTTTTTAAGACAGTTTTGGTGAAAGATATCTGCATAAGATGGTGCGAGTATGGCCTGAAATCCATAATCTGAAAGAGCCCATGGAGCATGCTCACGTGATGATCCGCAACCAAAATTTTCTCCTGCAAGCAAGATTGTAGCTCCCTTGCTTTTCTCTTGGTTTAGTTCAAAATTTGGATTTTCAGTGCCATCTGCTAAATATCTCCAATCAAAAAATGCAAAACGGCCATAACCTGTTTTTTCTATTCTTTTTAAAAATTGTTTTGGGATAATTTGATCTGTGTCTACATTTGCTCTATTTAATACAGCTACTTTACCTGTATGTGTAGTAAAAGGTTGCATGCTGTCCCTCCTAATGACGGTTTTGATCGGGATAAAAGACTAGTTCTCTAGCCTTCGTTTCGATTATGAAGATTTAAATGCTCACTGCATTTTCTTGAATATGACGTACATCTACAAATCGTCCATATAATGCAGCTGCTGCAGCCATCGCAGGGCTTACAAGATGTGTCCTAGCTCCTTTACCTTGTCTTCCTTCAAAGTTACGATTTGAAGTTGAAGCACAACGCTCTCCTTCTGGTACAACATCATTATTCATACTTAGACACATACTGCATCCTGATTCTCTCCATTCAAAGCCTGCTTCTTTAAAGATCACATCCAGACCTTCTTCTTCTGCTACTTTCTTAACTTTTTGAGAACCCGGTACAACAATGGCACGTACATTTTGCGGAACCTTATGTCCTTTTAGGCTTTGAATAATTTCTGCAGCCTGTCTTAAGTCTGTTAAGCGGGAGTTTGTACATGAGCCGATAAAGACATGCTCTACTGTAATATCTTCTATTTTCGTATTTGGTTGTAATCCCATATAGCTAAACGCACGATTAGCTTCATCAAGTTCTTCTGCATTTTGGAAATCATTTAAATCAGGAGTTTTTTCATCAACACCGACTGACATTCCCGGATTTGTTCCCCACGTAACCATTGGTGCAATTTCATCGCCTTTTAATGTAATGACTTGATCATACTCGGCACCTTCATCTGTTTTTAACGTTTTCCAATATTCAACTGCACGATCAAACTCTTCACCTTTAGGCGCATACTTTCTACCTTTAATATAAGAGAATGTTGTTTCATCTGGTGCAATAAGACCAGCTCTAGCTCCTGCCTCAATTGACATATTACAGATAGTCATTCTCTCATCCATAGATAAACTTTCAATTACTTCACCTGTGTATTCGATAATAAAGCCAGTGCCAAAACGAACACCATATTTGCCTATGACCGCAAGAATAACGTCTTTTGCTGTTACTCCCTTTTGAAGTTTACCAGGAATATGAATATTTAACGTTTTTGGACGCTGTCTCCATAATGTTTGAGTTGCTAGTACGTGTTCAACCTCACTAGTCCCAATTCCAAAAGCAATAGCACCAAATGCACCATGTGTTGAAGTATGACTGTCTCCACAAACAATTGTTTTTCCAGGAAGAGTTAACCCAAGTTCCGGTCCAATAACGTGTACGATTCCTTGATCTTCACTTTGAAGGTCAGCTAATCGAATGCCAAACTCCTGGCAATTTCTTTCCAAAGCACTTATTTGATTTTTTGCTACTTCGTCATTGATCACAAAACGATTAACAGTCGGGACATTGTGATCCATTGTTGCAAACGTCCGGTCTGGTCTTCTAACTTTACGATTTTTCTCTCGTAAGCCTTCAAAAGCCTGTGGTGATGTTACTTCATGAATTAAGTGTAGGTCGATATATAAAAGATCCGGTTTCCCTTGTTCTTGTTGGACGATATGTTCGTCATAGATCTTTTCTATGATCGTTCTTGGCTTCATAGTCATAAACCTCCTTTAATAGATGGAAAATGAGGGGCTGACAATCGTCATTGTCATACCCCTCAGGTCCTGATGCAAATACGTCTGGTACCTGCACTGGATTTATAATTAGCAGCTTACTTAATTAATAGATTTTAAGAGTAAGCTTCTATAATATTTATAATTGCATGGTCATCGGATAATGCATTTTTGATTTCTTCAGCCATTTGCGTTGTTGAAATAGCCTTTTCACCATTTGCAAGATCTGCTGTACGAGCCCCTGAATTCAAGACATTATCAACAGCTTTTTCAATTGCCTTAGCTTCTTCTTCCATTCCAAAAGATTGGCGAAGCATCATGGCTGCTGAAAGAATTGTAGCAATTGGATTCGCTTGATCCTTACCAGCAATATCTGGTGCAGAGCCATGAATAGGTTCATATAAATGCAAACCAGTTGATGATAGACTAGCAGATGATAGCATTCCTAAAGAGCCTGTAATCATCGATGCTTCGTCACTTAAAATATCCCCAAACATGTTTTCAGTCACAATAACATCGAATTGACGTGGTGAGCGGATAAGCTGCATCGCTGCATTGTCAACTAACATATGCTCTAATGTAACATCAGGGTATCTAGCTGCCACTTCTTCTGCTACTTCACGCCACACTCTACTTGACTCCAGAACATTTGCTTTATCAACAGATGTCACATGTTTACGACGCTTACTCGCAATCTCAAAAGCAGAAACAAGAATCCTTTCGATTTCAGCTCTCTTATAGAACAACGTATCGACAACTGCATCTTCACCATCTTTTACTACTCGCTCACTCGGTTTACCGAAATACAATCCCCCTGTTAGCTCACGGACGATAACAAAATCGACTCCATTTACATATTCCTTCTTTAAAGGGGAAGAATCTAACAAACTCTCAAATGTTGTAATCGGGCGTAAGTTAGCAAATAAATCTAATTCTTTACGCAGAGCAAGTAAACCACGTTCAGGTCGAAGTTCAACAGGATTTTGATCCCATTTCGGACCTCCAACAGCCCCTAAAATGATGGCATCAGATTTTTTACAAATTTCAATTGTTTCTTCTGGCAGTGGCTTGCCTTTTTGATCAATGGCAGTACCACCAATCAAACCATAGTTAAATTGGAATTGATGATTAAAATGTTCAGCGACAGCTTTTAAAATCTCAACTGTCACATCAACTACTTCTTTCCCAATTCCGTCACCCGGTAATAATGCGATTGTTTTTTTCATGTTCTATCCCCCTTCACACTATGTTTTTGTTCAATTTGCAACGTACATTCCGAGTTTTTCGGTTATTTTGCAATCTCCAGCTTTTCATTCACAATAAGATTTACAACTGGAGATTGCTCACTACCACGGAGTGTTATATCAAATTAATTTTTTGCACTCACTGTTTCTTTTTGTTTTTGTTTAGACTTTACAAACGGCATCATAGCACGTAATTTTTTACCTACAACTTCGATTTGGTGCTCATTTTCATTGTTATTAATTGCATTAAATTGTGGACGGTTTGCTTGGTTTTCAAGGATCCATTCTTTTGCAAATTTACCAGTTTGGATGTCTTTAAGAACTTCTTTCATCGCTTCTTTTGAGCTGCTATCTACAACGCGTGGTCCTGAAACGAAGTCACCCCATTGTGCTGTATCAGAAATTGAATATCTCATTCCAGCCATACCATCTTCATACATTAAGTCTACGATTAATTTTAATTCATGTAGACACTCAAAGTATGCTACTTCCGGTTGGTAACCTGCTTCAACTAGTGTTTCAAATCCAGCTTTTACAAGTGAAGTTAATCCACCACAAAGTACTGCTTGCTCACCGAATAGATCTGTTTCTGTTTCTTCTTTAAATGTTGTTTCTAATACACCAGCACGTGCTGATCCAACACCTTTAGCATAAGCTAATGCTTTATCTTTCGCTTGACCAGTTACATCTTGGTAGATTGCAAATAATGCAGGTACTCCGGCACCTTCTTCATATGTTCTTCTTACTAAGTGACCTGGTCCTTTAGGAGCTACTAGGAATACATCAACATCAGCTGGTGGTACGATTTGGCTGAAATGTACGTTAAATCCGTGTGCAAATACTAATGAGTTTCCTGCTTCTAAACCTGGTTTGATTTCTTCTTGATATACTTTTGCTTGTTGCTCATCTGGAAGTAATACCATTACTAAATCGCCAAGCTCTGCAGCTTCTGCAACAGAAACTACATGATGTCCGTCTTCAACTGCTTTATTGAAAGATCCACCTTGACGTACACCAACTACTACGTCAACTCCGCTTTCCTTTAAATTAAGTGCATGTGCATGACCTTGTGATCCATATCCAATGATTGCTACCTTTTTCCCTTGTAATGCTGCTTCGTTTACGTCACCGTTATAATATACTTTTGTCATTTTATACTCTCTCCTTCAAATCTTTTTAGAATTAAATTAGGTTTCTTACTATATATGAATCTTTTAACCTGGCTTTATCAGGCAAGATTGCAAACGAATTAAACAATTGAGATAGGAACTTCTTTTGTTGCTCTTTGCGTACCGCGAGTAAATGCAGTAGTACCGGTACGCGCAATTTCTTTAATGCCATAAGGTCTTAATAAATCGATAAGGACTTCAATTTTCTCAGGCTCACCAGTTACTTGCACAACAACACTTTCTCGACTTACATCAATAACCGTTGCTCTAAATGGCTGAATAAGTCCTTGAACTTCCATTCTTGTAGCAGGTGTTGACATCACTTTTATTAATGCCAATTCCCGTGAAACAAGGGAATGTGAAGTAATATCTGTTACCTTTAGTACATCTATTTGCTTATTTAATTGCTTTGTGATTTGCTCTACTTCTTTTTCCTCTTGAACATTTACAACAACTGTCATCCTTGAAACTCCTTCTGTTTCAGCATGACCTACTGTTATACTTTCAATATTGTAATGCCTTTTCGTGAACAATCCTGTAATTCTATTTAATACCCCAGTTTGGTTTAAAACCGTTAATGAGAGGATTCTTTTCATAACTTAACACCTACCATTTCATGCAGCCCTTTACCTGGAGCAACCATAGGATACACATTTTCATCTTTACTTACGTGGATATCAAGTAATACAGGCTCATCTGATAAAATTGCAGCCTTTAACTTTTCTTCCCAACCTTCTTCATTTACAATGCGTACACTGTTAATTGAATAAGCTTCAGATAGCTTTACAAAATCCGGCTGTGTGACAAATTTAGAATGTGAATAACGTTCTTCGTAGAAGATTTCTTGCCACTGCCTTACCATTCCAAGAGCACCATTATTCAAAATAACGACTTTAATTGGCAGGTTTAGTTCATGAATAACCCCTAATTCCTGAAGGGTCATTTGGAATCCACCATCACCTAAAACAGCAATAACTGTTGAGTTACGGTCTGCAAGTTGAGCACCAATTGCCGACGGTAAGCCGAAGCCCATTGTTCCAAGTCCACCAGATGTAACCCATCGATTCGGATTATTAAAATTATAGTATTGTGCTGCCCACATTTGATGTTGGCCAACATCAGTCGTTACAATTGCTTCTCCATTCGTCCATTTGTGGATAAGCTCTAAAATATTTTGCGGCTTTAATTCGGTATCACTTTCTTTATAAACAAGTGGATATTCTTTCTTATTAGATGCCAACTGTTCATTCCACTCTTTGTTATCACCTTGTTTCCCATCTTGTTTCAATAATTGTTGAAGAACTAATTTAGCGTCTCCCACAATTGGAATTTGTGTAGGAACATTTTTACCAATTTCAGCTGGATCAATATCAATATGAGCGATTGTTGCTTTTTTCGCAAAATGTTGAAGATTACCTGTTACACGGTCATCAAATCTAGCACCAACACTGATCAATAAGTCGCAGTCGTAAATTGCCATATTCGATGTATAGGTTCCGTGCATACCTGCCATCCCTAAAAACAGTGGATGATCAGAAGGAAAACCGCCTAATCCTAATAATGTATTCGCAACAGGAATTTGTTGTTGTTCCGCATATAATCTTAATTCCTCATGTCCGCTTGCATGTAGCACACCCGCACCTGCCAAAATAACGGGCTTTTTCGCTCTACTTACTGCCTCTACTAATTTACGAATTTGTAGGTAATTCGGTTCACTAGTTGGTTGATATCCTGGAAGATTCACTTCCATATCATAGGAGAAATCTCCTTCAATCGTTGCGATATCTTTAGGAATATCTATTAAAACTGGACCTGGTCTTCCTGTAGTTGCAATATGAAAAGCTTCTTTGACAATCCTTGGAAGATCATTCACTTCACGTACTTGGTAATTATGCTTTGTGATTGGAGTTGTAATTCCCAATATATCCGCTTCCTGGAAGGCATCGGATCCAATCACAGATGATGCAACCTGCCCTGTAAAAACAACTAATGGAAGTGAATCAATCATCGCATCCGCCAGTCCGGTAACTAGATTGGTAGCACCAGGTCCGGATGTTGCTATGACAACTCCAGGTTTTCCTGAAACTCGTGCATACCCTTCTGCAGCATGGATACCACCTTGCTCATGGCGTGATAGAACATGAAATAAACCAGAATCATACAAGCTGTCATAGATCGGTAATACAGCACCACCGGGATACCCAAAAATAACTTCAACCTTTTCCTTCTTTAAAGATTCGATAAGCATTTGGGACCCCGACATTGTGTTTGTACATTTGGCAGTTGAACTGTTCAACTGTACATTTGTACTCATTTTCTTTCCTCCCTTTCTTGGCGTAAGTTTAGCCTTTATGTTTTTTACAAAAATTCAATTTATTCAGCATATAAAAAACCTTCCCACCCCTCATAAGACTCCACATAAAAATTGTGTGCCAAAGGGGCGAAAAGGTTAAGAAACATTTTCGCGGTACCACCCTTCTTCATGGTCATAACCTGACCACCTTACGAACAGATCACCTGTTCACTTTGATAACGAGTACCGAAGAATGGGACTCGGTTAATCCTACTAATGTTCAGATTAACACTCAGAGGCGAGTTCATCTTTGGGAATATCACCGGCTTCCAGCTACCCCGGTTCTCTGTAGATACTTTACCAAAAACTACTTTTCCTCTTCACCGTTTTACTATATGCAAATCATTAGCTTACATGAAGACTTTCAGGTATATTTTCTACCTTAACGCCCTCTTCAACAACTTTCTTACGAAAAGCTCCTAAAAGCTTCTTCGTTTCCTCACCTGGGACACCGGTTCCTATCGTGCGTCCATCTACTTTAACAACTGCTATGACCTCTGCCGCAGTACCGGTTAAGAAAACCTCTTCGGCTGTATATACATCGTGACGAGTAAATGGCTCCTCACGTACTTCATAACCCAATTCAGTAGCTATATCAATAATGGCATTTCTTGTAATGCCTTCTAGAGCTCCTATATATCCAGGGGGAGTTAATAACTTCCCATTTTTCAAGATAAATATATTGTCAGCAGAACCTTCTGCAACATAACCTTGATCATTCAGCATTAAAGCTTCACTCACATTGGCTAAATGTGCTTCGATTTTAACTAACACATTGTTTAAATAATTTAGCGATTTTACTTTTGGACTTAATACATCTGGTCTGTTTCTTCTCGTTGCAACTGTCACGATATCAATCCCTGTTTCATACAAATGCTTAGGAAAGATCGATAGAGGTTCAACGATAATGACTGTATTTGCCCGTTTACAATTATATGGATCTAATCCAAGGTCACCAGTTCCTCTTGAAACAACTAATCGAATGTACGCATCGCTTAAACCGTTCTTTTTTACAGTTTCAACGACTAATTCAGTTAATTCTTCCTGGGAGTAGGGAATGGTTAGCATAATTGATTTTGCCGATTGATATAATCGATCCATATGCTCCTTCATCCTAAAAATATTCCCACTGTAAACCCGAATACCTTCGAATACTCCATCACCGTATAAAAAACCGTGATCATAAACTGATATTTTTGCATCTTCTTTCTTTACAAAATCATCATTTAGAAATATCCACTGGTCACCCATAAGAGCACGCCTTTCTTAAAAAAGTTCAAAAATCAGACCACTGAACATTATATTTGTAAAGGAAGTTTAGAAAATAAATTTGAATTTTCTATACTTTTTAAAATGTTCGTGTAACTTTTATTTGAACTTATATTACGCTCAATAAATCCAAGTGTCAACAGTGTTTCAAGAATTATTTGATAATTTAGATTACTTGAATTATTTGTATACGCTTACATCGTTGGTATAATTGGAAAGGCTATTTTTAAAAAAAAGTATAAATTTTTTAAAAATCGACATATTCGGAATTTTGTTTGTGAAGGAGTTTCTCTGTAAGATTTTTAAAAGAGGAATTTTCATTTGTGTTACTTAAGTACATATTACAATGCTTTTAATGTAAGTGAAACAAAAACGTTAGATAACCTAACACGTTTTTTTAGTGAAGTTTGCAGGTTTTAGGTAAGTTGGTTAGCTTTTCGAACTTAGAGCGAATGACTTATTTCCACCTATAACTAATTATATTCCACATCCACCTTCTCTTCCCTGCCTTTTCATATATCGGAAAAAATAATCGAATGCCTTTAAGGGTCAAATTTCAACAAGAATCCTTCTCATTGAAATTTGTCCATACCATTTACATCTTCTAGCGCTGTCTTTTTCCCTTTTTGATCATTTTTTTTTATAACAGATATCGAACCATCTGTTTCAAGGACGACAGCCTCGACATCTTCCATTGACGCACTTCCGCTTGTACGCACTGCCTGTCTTACTTCATCAGCTTTTACCCGTTCGGCTTTCAAGGCACTTTCTAAATAAACGCCATTAAAAAAAAGCAACTGCGGCTCTCCTTTAACAATCGCCGTAAATTTGTTTGACCTAACTTGAAGCCAGGCAACTGCATATTGCAAGAATATCAGTGAGAAAAGGGCCGTAATGCCTTCCCAGAATGAAAGTGCTGGAGTCAACAAAATGGTAGCCACAGTAGAACCTAGCGCTACAGTTACCACTAAATCAAACATGTTCATCTTCGATAACGTACGCTTGCCTGAAATTCTAAGAATGAAAATAAGAGCAGGATAGATGGTTAATGCCATTACAGCTATCCTTAAAATATCCTTCCATGTATCAAAAAACAAACGACTATCACTCCCTATATAATTCAATCTTCATTTTATTTCCCTAACAAGAATGAAAACAAACATCAATACATTCTTTCATAAAGGCAGTTTTCGTTTTCTAAATAACCATACTTTAGAGGGTTTATGAAACAGAAAGGCGTTTTTTACTTTTTTTTAGAAGCTTCTTAAAAAAAGTAAAAAACGCCTTTTATCAAATTAAGATAAAAGACGTTAATATGTAATAGATGGCGTCCCAGGAGAGATTCGAACTCCCGACCGACGGCTTAGAAGGCCGTTGCTCTATCCTGCTGAGCTACTGGGACATTGGATTAATACGTTTGTCAAAAGCCTTTATATTAAGTGGCAGCGACATTTATTATTATATTTCTCACAATCATAAAAGTCAATAGTTTTTCTTATTTTTTTAGAGGAGGGAGAAAATTCTCCCTCACTTTAATATAAACTCTTTAGAAAGCTCATTAATAATTTGACCATTCACTTCAAAGAAAGTAACATTTGCACGGTTCTGTTCTAATTCAAGTATAGCATATGTCTTCTGTCTTCGCAGTACAGGAAGTCTAATACTGCCAGGGTTTATAAGTAATACTCCATCAATCAACTCAGCACCAGCAATATGTGAATGTCCATAACAGGCGATTTTTGCGTTCGTTTCAATTGCTCGATATTTTAAACTCATGAGAGACATCTTTACATTGTATAAATGCCCATGTGTCATATAAAGAGTAGTACCTTGCAAATCTTCAATAATTTCATTTGGTAATCTTGAGCCAAAATCACAATTCCCTTTTACACCTATAAATCCACTTAATTCATCACTCTCATTTGATAACTCTGAATCACCACAGTGTAACATCAGGTCAACTTCCTCTTGATGTCTATTTTTTATGTCTACAATTTCTGAAGTTAATCCATGGCTGTCACTCATTATTAAGATCTTCATCTACCTACGCCCCGTTTAGATTCATTTCAATAAATCTTTAATTTTTCTTAATGCATCGGCCCTATGGCTAATTTTATTTTTTTCTTCCTTTGTTAACTCAGCCATTGTTTTACCAGAATCATCAATACAAAAGATAGGATCATAGCCAAAACCACCTTGACCTTTTCTTTCTTTCGCAATATACCCCTCACAAGTTCCAATTACTGTTTGAGTTTGTTGTCCTGGTACTGAAATGGCTAATGCACAGACAAACCTTGCCTTTCGCTCATTCAACTCTGCATTCTCAAGCTTGGTCAGTACTGCATCTATATTTGCCTGATCATCTTTTTGCGGACCTGCATATCTTGCAGAGTAGACACCCGGCTCACCATTTAAGTAGTCAACTTCTAATCCTGAATCATCCGCAATTGTCATTTGTTGATATTCCTTAGAGATAGCCTCTGCTTTTAGAATACTATTTTCTTCGAAGGTCTGACCTGTTTCTTCAACATCAATTGAATTTGGAAAATCTAATAAAGATTGGACATGATACCCCAAAGGTGCAAGCATAACTTCAAATTCTTTTACTTTTCCTTGATTTTTAGTTGCAATAATTATTTTTTTCACTTTGACATAACCTGCTTCTTTTCATTTTCCTCGATAAGCAGCGAAATATCTCCCAATACTTCCTTCTGATGTTCAATAAGTGCTTTAATTCCTTTTTCAGCTAAATCTAACATGCTGTTTAATTCAGTTCTAGTGAATGTTGCTTCTTCTCCAGTTCCTTGAACTTCAACGAGTTGAGCTGTTGAAGTCATGATTACATTCATATCTACTAAAGCCTTTGAGTCTTCTATGTAATTTAAGTCTAGTATTTCTCCATGTTGAGAATCCACACCTACCGATACTGCTGCAAGAAAACTTGTTATAGGTAGTGATTTGATTTTTCCTGCCTTCACAAGCTTTTCTAGCGCTATAACCATTGCAACATACGCACCCGTAATAGAAGCTGTTCTTGTACCACCATCTGCTTGAATGACGTCACAGTCGATCCAAATTGTTCTCTCACCAAGCTCGGTTAAGTTTACGACCGCTCTTAATGCTCTCCCTATTAAACGTTGGATTTCCATTGTACGACCTGTAATTTTACCTTTTGACGACTCTCTTATTGTCCTTTGTTCTGTCGCTCGAGGTAACATAGAATATTCGGCGGTAATCCATCCCTTTCCCTCGCCTCTCATAAACGGTGGTACACGATCTTCGACACTTGCATTACAAATAACCTTAGTGTTACCAACAGTGATTAATACAGAGCCTTCAGGATGTATGACAAAGTCCCTTATGATGTCAACTTTTCTTAATTGATCTGCTTTTCGTTCATCATGTCTCATTTATCTCTTTCCCTCCAATGAAACTTTTGTAAACAAGAAATAAGAGGTAGCTCTTCAAAAGCATACCTCTCTATACCCTGTATATAGTATATCAAAAACCTGTGATTAAAAACTACCTGTATTCACTTCAGTCGGTCTTGTTACAGGCTCTGTTAGTTTTTCTCCATTTTCATTAATTAGCTCTGCCTTTCCATTAACAGTCACAGCTACACTTTCAATTCCTTCTTGTTCTGTTAATGTTAAGACTAATGCATTTAATACGTCTGAAGAAATAATTTTTTGTTCTTCATCAAAGCTTCCGTAAATAGATTCATTGAAATCAAGTGTTACTTTTCCATCTTCATATTTTGGTGCACTTAATAAATCTACACCGTCTTGGAAGTCACTCATTAATCCTAATGAAGGAGATGGACCTTTTGTTAGTTCTTTAACTGCAGAAACGATCGGATCTGTTTCATCATTGCTAATACGCTTTGTCACAGGAACATAATAAGGTTGACCATCCGATTCCGCCATATAGTATACTGTCAATGGCTTTGTATTTGTTATATCAACAACATCAGTCGAGTCATGATTAATTCCATCTACTCTACTTACACCATCTTGAATTGGCGTACTATTAACAGGCATTTCTTTCTGTTCATGTCCATTCACCCAAATCTTCACTTTTTCTACTTTATCAAATTGTGTTAATGTCCATGTAATAGCTTGTAGGATTTTTGCTTCATCCTCTTTTTTATAGTTATTAAATTCCTTGGAAAAATCTGCAACAGCTATTCCATCTTTAATATTTACACCAAGAACTTGTGTATCAGCCGGCAAAACAGCTCTAAAGCCATTCGGCAGCATA
This sequence comes from Metabacillus schmidteae, assembly GCF_903166545.1. Classification (NCBI taxonomy): domain Bacteria; kingdom Bacillati; phylum Bacillota; class Bacilli; order Caryophanales; family Bacillaceae; genus Metabacillus; species Metabacillus schmidteae. Next base: position 4,103,066 of record NZ_CAESCH010000001.1, read on the forward strand.
TTAGATACTGGACCGCCCTCAACCAAATATTCTAACGATTGTTTTGCAACACTATCTGTTTTTGGTAGATTCATTGAATGAGGGACAACAAAGCCACTCTTATCAATTAAATACAGTTGACTTGTAACCGTCTCCTCAGCTTGGTCAGCTTTCACATCTTCAGCACCATTTTCAGTTTCTACTTTAGAACCTTCTTCTGTAATCGTGACATCTTGTGGTGGATCGATTTCCTTTGCTGCTTCTTCTGCATTAAACAATCCACAACCAGATAGGAGCAATGATGATGCAAGTACAGTAACTACAATCTGTTTGTTGTATTTAGACATTTCAATCCCTCCAAAGGCAGTTTGTACTACTATGTATACGAGCTATTCTTTAATTTAGACCGACTTTTTGTACAAACTTATTACTAAAGAGGATAAAAATAAATAAAACACAGTGAATTTCTCACTGTGTTTTTCGTTTCGTTTTACTTCAAATTATCTAATATAATGGATTCAACATGTTCAATCGGTTTTTCAAACCATTTTGAAGCTATTTTTTCAAACAGCTGCTTTGAACCGGTTGTCAAAAATTTATGCTGTTTTTTGCCTGATGATTGATTAAGTGTTTTATTGAAGGACAAAATTGTACTTACCTCTCGTGCTGTTTCATCACCTGAACAGATTATTTTCACAGCTTGTCCCATAAAATCTTCTATTTGGGGTTGAAGGATAGGATAATGAGTACAGCCTAGAATTAGTGTATCAATCTTGCTGTTTTTAAAAGGTGCAAGAGATTGCTCTACGATTTCTATTGCTTCTTCCCCTTCATATTCTCCACTTTCAACTAAAGGGACGAACTTCGGACAAGCCATACTTTCAATAGTAAGGCAATTATTTAACGTCTTAAGTGCTGTTTCATATGCAGAGCTTTTAATTGTATTAAATGTGCCAATAACACCGATATGGTCATTTTTTGTAACCTTTACAGCTGTTCTGGCACCAGGGAAAATAACCCCAATAACCGGGATATCCACTGTATCTTGAATTTCTTGTAGAGCAATGGCTGTTGCTGTGTTGCAAGCAATTACCAGCATCTTAATGTGATGATTTTCAAGGAGATATTTCGTCATTTCCCATGTAAACTTTCGAACTTCTTCAGCCGGACGAGGTCCGTAGGGACAGCGGGCTGTATCACCTAGATAGATGATCTCTTCTTTTGGTAATTGTCTCATGATTTCCTTTGCGACAGTTAGTCCGCCAACTCCAGAATCGATGACACCAATCGGTCTTTTCAAAACATCGCCTCATTCTTAACTCATTTCTTGTTGTAGTTTCATTAATGACTTTTCTAACACATGCAATTCATCTTGATCGAAGTTTATCATCATATCATTTAAGTAATGTTGCCGTTTATGAATGACTTCTTCAATAATACGTTCTCCCTCAGCTAACAGGTGGATTCTCACCACTCTTCGATCTTGGGGATCCTTTACTCTAATCACTAGCTTATTCTTCTCCATGCGGTCAATTAAGTCTGTTGTTGTACTGCACGCTAAAAACATTTTAGTTGAAAGTTCTCCAATTGTTAAGTCCCCATTTTCCCATAACCATTGTAGAGCAACAAATTGTGGAGGAGTTATTTGATAGTCATTTAATATTTCTCGACCCTTTTGTTTAATAATACCGGATATATGACGAAGCGCCTTTTCCAGATCAGCTATTGTTTGTTTTCGATTATTAGCTTGATTAATGCTGTTCACATTTCACCCTCACTTACCTTTTTCTATTACGCATTCTGCTTGGCATTATATATATTTTCCTAGTTTTGTTCATAAATTGCAAGTTAGATATTTTTTGTCCTTTTATAAAATACCAAATTAGAAAAGTTTGGGATAATCGTTAGTTATCAATGGAGAAAGGCATAATTCTCCTTTCTTATTGTACTGTTTTGCAATAAAATAACCGGCTTCCTTGTAAAAGGAGAGCCGGTATTTGTTAGAGCTCGAGTTCACCCATTCGAAGGAGCTCAACAACCGCTTGAGAGCGTCCCTTAACACCAAGCTTTTGCATCGCATTTGAGATATGATTTCGAACCGTTTTTTCACTAATAAAGAGTTCACTAGCAATCTCTTTCGTTGTTTTATCTTGCACTAACAATTCGAATACTTCTCTCTCTCTTTTCGTGAGTAGTGGCTTTGATTGATACTCTTTCTCTTTCAAGTATTGTAACCCTCCTTGCTAAGGTGAGAGCTGGTCTAACGGATGGGTATATATTTAGTCAACATATACTATGTGAAACCGTGAAGCACTGTGACACAATCCATACGGAAAAGATGAGTGACTACGTCCATTTTTATGTAGTCATGACTTTTGCTCCATTAAGAATGCTTTTTTCCTTCTCTGACCATGGAACACTTTTACCTGTATGCTTGGATATCTGTACAATTGCTCCTCGGCCTACAAAAAGACTCTCTCCCTGTTCATTTACCGCTAAATAATGCAGGTCAACAGATGAAGTGCCGACTCTGTTGATTTTTACATATAATGTGATTCTTTCATCAAAGTACGCTTGGTGTAAGTATTCACATTGAAGATCTGCTACAACAGGAATTGTTTCTCCTTCAGTATTTAACCATTTTTGCATCAAGCAAATGCTTTTGAAGAATTCTATCCTTCCTTCTTCAAAGTATGTAAAAGGAGCTGTATTGTTCATATGTCCAAACATATCTGTTTCAGAAAATTTTATTTTTATTAGGTGTGAAAAAGAAAAACTGTTTTTATATTCTTCATTGAAGTTTTCAATAAAGGAAACTTTTTTCATTGCAATCTTCCTTTCAATTTGTTTTACCAATGGTTGTTGCGCTCTAAAAAAGCGCCTTACAAAAAAAGAGACTAACTATTAAATAGTCAGTCTCATACATTCAATTCTTATACTTGGTCGCTACCGAAGAAATTACGGAAAGATTGGATCGCTGTATCTCGGTTTAGTGCTGCAATAGATGTTGTTAAAGGAATACCCTTTGGACATGATTGAACACAGTTTTGAGAGTTACCACAGTTCGCTAAACCACCATCTCCCATAATTGCCTCTAATCGCTCAGAACGATTCATTTCACCAGTTGGGTGTGCATTAAATAGTCTGACCTGAGATAGTGGAGCTGGTCCAATAAAGTTAGATTTACTATTTACGTTAGGACATGCTTCCAAACATACGCCACATGTCATACACTTCGAAAGTTCATAAGCCCATTGACGTTTTTTCTCAGGCATACGTGGTCCAGGTCCTAAATCATATGTTCCATCTACAGGAATCCATGCCTTTACTTTCTTTAATGAGTCAAACATACGTTTACGATCAACTTGCAAATCACGAACCACTGGGAATGTACGCATTGGCTCCAGGCGGATTGGTTGTTCAAGCTGGTCGACTAATGCTGTACATGACTGACGCGGCTTGCCATTAATCACCATTGAACATGCTCCACATACTTCCTCTAAGCAGTTCATATCCCAGTTGATCGGTGTTGTTTGTTTCCCATTAGCATTTACAGGATTACGTCTGATTTCCATTAACGCAGAAATAACGTTCATGTTAGGACGATAAGGAATTTCAAACTTCTCCTGATAAGGGGCTGCTTCTGGTGATTCTTGTCGCGTAATAATAAAATGAACAACTTTATTCTCACTCATTTAGTTTTCCCCCTTTTTGCTTTTTGAATAATCACGTTTTCTTGGTTTGATTAACGAAACATCAACATCGTCATAGCGGAATTCAGGAGCAGTACGGTCACCTGAATACTTAGCCATTGTTGTTTTTAAGAATTCCTCGTCATTACGATCAGGGAATTCAGGCTTATAATGTGCTCCACGACTTTCGTTACGGTTATAAGCTCCAAGTGTTACAACTCGAGAAAGTTGAAGCATATTTTTTAGTTGACGTGTGAATGCCGCCCCCTGGTTACTCCACTTAGCTGTATCATTAATATTGATGTTATCAAATCTTTCAATAAGTTCTTGAATCTTTTCATCTGTTTTTAGAAGTTTATCATTATGTCTAACAACCGTAACGTTATCTGTCATCCATTCTCCTAATTCCTTATGAAGAATATAAGCATTTTCGTTACCATCTAAGCTCATAATATTATTCCACTTCTCTTCTTCCTGCTTAACATGACCTTCAAACAGAGTAGAAGATAAATCATCTGCACTCTTTTCTAAGCCATTGATGTATCTAACAGCATTAGGTCCGGCAACCATCCCACCGTATATAGCTGATAGCAGTGAGTTAGCACCTAAACGGTTAGCCCCATGCATTGAGTAATCACATTCACCTGCAGCAAAAAGCCCAGGAATATTTGTCATTTGATCATAATCAACCCACAGGCCACCCATTGAATAATGAACCGCAGGGAAGATTTTCATCGGTACTTTACGCGGATCATCACCCATGAATTTTTCATAGATTTCGATAATACCACCAAGTTTAATATCAAGTTCTTTTGGATCTTTATGTGATAAATCTAGGTATACCATGTTCTCACCATTAATACCTAGCTTTTGTTCAACACAAACATCGAAAATTTCACGTGTTGCAATATCACGCGGAACAAGGTTACCGTATGCTGGATATTTCTCTTCAAGAAAGTACCATGGTTTTCCATCTTTATATGTCCATACTCGTCCACCTTCTCCACGAGCAGATTCACTCATTAAACGCAGCTTATCATCTCCCGGAATTGCAGTTGGATGGATTTGAATGAATTCACCATTCGCATAATAAACACCTTGTTGATAAACAATTGATGCTGCTGACCCTGTATTAATTACTGAGTTAGTAGATTTACCAAAAATGATTCCAGGACCGCCTGTCGCCATAATAACAGCATCAGATCGGAATGATTCAATTTGCATAGATGTAAGGTTTTGTGCTGTAATTCCACGACAAACCTGATCATCATCTATGATTACACCTAAAAATTCCCAACCTTCATACTTCGTTACAAGACCTGCTACCTCATAGCGTCTAACTTGTTCATCCAAAGCATATAGTAACTGCTGGCCAGTCGTTGCACCGGCAAAAGCTGTACGGTGATGTTGTGTACCTCCAAAACGTCTGAAATCTAGTAAGCCTTCTGGAGTACGGTTGAACATTACACCCATTCGGTCTAATAGATGAATGATCCCAGGTGCTGCTTCAGCCATTGCTTTAACAGGTGGTTGATTTGCTAAGAAGTCCCCACCATATACTGTGTCATCAAAGTGCTCCCAAGGTGAATCTCCTTCACCTTTTGTATTAACTGCCCCATTAATTCCACCCTGTGCACAAACCGAGTGTGATCTTTTAACAGGTACTAATGAAAATAAATCTACTTGAACGCCCGCTTCGGCAGCTTTAATTGTGGCCATCAAACCAGCTAGACCGCCTCCGACGACGATAACTTTACTTTTACTCATTAAGCCCACTCCCTTTAATAGCTAGTACTGGATTAGACGAATGCAAAAATTGCGCGAACACCCACAAATGAAAGTGCTAAAAAGATAGCCAGCGTCACATATGTGGATATGACTTGTGAGCGAGGAGTAACGGTAATTCCCCAGCTTACTGCAAATGACCATAAACCATTAGCAAAGTGGAATACTGTTGAAATGACACCTACTAAATAGAACACAAGCATAAACGGACTACTTAAAATAGAAGCCATCATATCATAATTCACTTCTGCTCCAAGTGCTGCTGCAATTCTTGTTTCCCAAACATGCCAAGCGATAAAGATAAACGTAATAATCCCTGTAACACGCTGTAGCATGAACAACCAATTTCGAAGATAACCGTAATTACTTACATTGTTTTTTGCAGTAAAAGCAATATAAACTCCGTAAATAGCATGGTATAAAATTGGAAGGAAAATAATGACGATCTCTAACACATACCTAAATGGCAACATCTCCATAAAATGTGCAGCTTGGTTAAAAGCCTCTGCACCTCTTGTGGCAAAATGATTGACAATAAGATGTTGGATCAAAAAGATCCCTACCGGAATGACTCCTAGTAATGAGTGCAGTCTACGATTAATAAACTCTCGGTTTCCAGCCATAAAAACTTACCCCCTAGTATCAATTATGCGCTCACTTTGTAATAAACTTTTTTTTTATCTAAATTAATCCTTTCCTACTAAAATTTACTTTTCGTAATATTAGTCATCTATTAAGATTAGTAAATATTACTAGTATGAAACTGACAGTCTATAAAATTATCTGTCTGATTAATTAAGATAAATGCAACAAGTACATTTTACTCCCTTAAAGAAAGAGCGTCAAGAAAACGCGTTCATAAATTACAATTTTTCGACAACTATATTCCTTCATATTTTATTTTATCAATATACATTAAATTTTAATAACCAACTTTAGTAGTTTATTTAAAAAATTTAGGTAATTGTATAGAACATTTGAACGATGTTATCAGTTTTGCTTAATATTACATGTGTTTAACTGTTGTGTTGATATATAATATTAATGAGAAAGAGGGGAATACCGTGAACAAACAAACTGTTGTACTTAATACCGATGAATTAGAACATATTCAATTACCGGCTTTTGGATTTGAATTATTACGGGAAGTGTTAATTCCCGATTTGCTCGGTCAAGACTTTCCTCAAATGCTTTATTGGGCCGGAAAAGGCTTGGCACGAAAATATCCTGTAACTTCACTAGATGAACTTACCAATTTCTTTGAGGTAGCCGGTTGGGGAAACCTAGTTTTACTTCATAACAAAAAAAACGAAATGGAATTTGAATTAAGCGGCGACCTTATTTCAATCCGTTTTAAAAAAGCCAATGAATTTACATTCCAATTAGAGGCAGGATTTATTGCTGAGCAACTACAAATGATGAACAATCATATTACCGAAACCTATGAGCAAGTGAAAAAACGCGCAAATAAAGTCGTGTTTACTGTAAAGTGGGATCATAAGGATGCAATCGAAGAATCTCCATTAGGAAAAAGAAGTCAAAGATAGTTATAAGGGGGGAAATCCCCCTTTTTATCTTGAAAAATTATACTCTTGCAGTTGTTTTTGATAATTCAAACGCAGTATGAAGAATATCAACAGCCGATACCATGTGTTCCTGGGAAATAACGGTTGATACTTTAATTTCAGATGTACTAACCATTTTCACCTCAATGCTTTCTTTAGCTAATACATCAAACATTTCTGCAGCTACTCCTGGATTTGAAACCATTCCTGACCCAACAATTGACACTTTTGCCAGGCCACTTTCAGATTCGATGCGCTCGAATTTAAGCTCATTCTTATGTTGTTCTAAAACTTGCAGTGTATCCTCTAAATCACCTGTTTTAACTGAAAATGATATTGTTGTTTTATTATCACTTGTTGTGTTTTGGATGATAATATCAACATTCACATTATTTTTAGCTAATGTCGTAAAGATTGTAGACAATGTCGTTAATTCATTCGGTAACCCAATTACCGACACTCTCGTCACTTGATCTTCAAACGCAATTCCTCTAACAACTAAATTTTGTTCCATCTCTGTTTCCTCCTCGATCATTGTCCCACGCTCATTTTCCATACTTGATCTTACCTCTAGAGGCACATTATAATTTTTCGCAAATTCAACGGCTCGCGGGTGTAAAACGCCGGCTCCCAAATTAGCTAATTCCAACATCTCATCATAGGAAATAGCATCTAATTTTCTAGCTCCTTTTACAAAACGCGGGTCTGTGGTATATACACCTGTTACATCTGTATAAATATCGCACTTTTCAGCACCTAAGGCTGCAGCCAGAGCAACGGCTGTTGTATCAGATCCACCTCTACCTAAAGTGGTAATTTGTTGATCACTTGATAGTCCTTGAAACCCTGCAACAACGACAATTTTACCTTTACCTAATTCATTTTTTAGTTGCTCAGTTTTAATGTTAGTAATTCTGGCATTTCCATGTGTTGCTTCTGTTTCAATACCAGCCTGCCATCCTGTAAAAGAAATAGCATCATATCCTTTTTCAATTAAAGCCATGGATAACAATGAAATTGTGACTTGTTCCCCAGTTGTTAACAGCATATCCATTTCACGCTTACTTGGCTTAGAAGTCAATTGTGCCGCCAGACTCACTAACTCATCTGTAGATTTTCCCATCGCAGAAACAACAACTACTACATCATTTCCAGCTTCTTTTTCCTGAATAACACGGTTGGCAACATTTAATATTCTGTCAACAGAACCAACAGAAGTACCGCCAAATTTTTGTACGATAATACCCAATGCAATCTCACCTTTCAGTTGTTTTTTTCAATGATCGTTTTATCTGTATTAGACATATGCCGTTAATAAATGAGCAAGAATTGGATACTAGAGATGTTTTTTATCATTGCAAATAACAAAAAAAAGCAATGAGACATAAAACATCCCATTGCGAATTAAACGAATAATTTCGTTTATACAATGAGATAGCTCTCCAAGAACATATCATTTCTTGACAATTTTACATCTATTAAATGTAAAACCAGCAATAAAAGCAAATGGTGCAATTATCACTTCGGCGAACATTCCTTTCACCAGCTGTCATCGGAATCCATTTTCCCTCAAACTGGCTACTCTTAATGGTCGCACCTCTACCATCATTTACAAACTAACGATCAATATCAAATTAATCAAATCTTATCAAACATTCTTTCAAAAGGCAAGACTATATTTTTCCTAACTCTCTTTGTGCAGATGGTCGTAGATCGTTTTAGCAATGTTATCCGGCATACCAGCTTTTTTAAAATCATCCACATTTGCTTCCTTCATTTTTTTTACGGATCCGAAATGCTTTAGTAATACTTTTTTTCTTTGTTCACCAACACCAGGTATATCATCCAATATGGATTGAAACGCATTTTTCCCTCGGAGTTGACGATGAAAGGTAATGGCAAATCGGTGTACTTCATCCTGAATTCTCTGAAGTAAGTAGAATTCTTGGCTGTTTCTCTCAAGCTGAATAAATTCCGGAGGTGATCCGATAATAAGCTCTGAAGTTCGATGCTTATCATCTTTTACTAGACCTGCAACAGGGATATCCAAGCCCAGCTCATTTTCTAACACATCTTGAGCGGCAGATAAATGTCCTTTACCTCCATCAATAATAATGAGATCCGGCAAAGGAAGCTGTTCTTTTAGGACACGGCTGTATCGTCTTCTCACTACCTCGCGCATTGAATCATAATCATCCGGTCCTTGTACATCCCTTATTTTATATTTTCGATAATGTTTTTTGGCAGGCTTCCCATCTTCAAAAACAACCATAGCTGACACAGGATCCGTTCCTTGAATATTTGAATTATCAAAAGCCTCTATTCGATGTGGTGTATGGATACCAAGTTTATCTCCTAAATTTTCAACCGCCTTAATTGTTCGTTCTTCATCTCTATCAATTAATAGGAATTTCTCTTTTAGGGCAATTTTTGCATTTTGATGTGCTAAAAGAATCAAATCTTTCTTTTTACCTCGCTTAGGCTGAAGTGTTGAAACATCCAAAAGCTGCTCAACTAAGTCAAATTCAATGCTATCTGGCAACAGAATTTCCTTAGGAAGGAAATGATTTGATTTAGAATAAAATTGACCTAAATATGTCAAGAATTCTTCCTCAGGGCTATCATATATTGGAAACATCGATACATCTCGTTCTATCAATTTTCCCTGGCGAATAAAAAAGACTTGAACACACATCCATCCTTTATCATAAGCATACCCAAAAACATCCCTGTCCACAAAATCATTTAACGTCATTTTTTGTTTTTCCATTGTTGCTTCGATGTGAAGAATCTGATCCCTAAACTCCTTTGCCCGCTCAAATTCAAGTTCTTCAGCTGCTTTGTTCATCTTGACTGACAATCCCTCTTTAATGCTTTTATAGCCACCATTAAGAAATTTGGCAATTTCCTCTACCATTTGTCTGTTCGTATCTTCTGAAACATCATTAACACATGGTGCTAAACATTGACCCATATGGTAATAAAGGCATACTCGATCAGGAAGAGTCGAACATTTTCTTAACGGATATAAACGGTCTAAAAGTTTAATTGTCTCTCGTGCAGATTGAACATTCGGATATGGTCCAAAGTACTTTCCTTTATCTTTTTTTACTTGTCTTGTGACTAAAAGACGTGGGTGCCGCTCATTCGTAATTTTAATAAACGGATAGGTTTTATCATCTTTTAGCATGACATTATATTTAGGATCGTATTTTTTAATTAAATTTAATTCAAGAATTAAAGCCTCTAAATTAGAAGATGTAATGATATATTCAAAATCAACGATTTCATTTACAAGCCTTAATGTTTTCCCATCATGAGATCCGGTAAAATAAGAACGCACACGATTTTTGAGCACTTTTGCCTTCCCGACATATATGACTGTCCCTTGACGGTCCTTCATAATATAACAGCCTGGTTGATCTGGAAGAAGTGCAAGCTTTTCTTTAATGTGATCTCTCATTAGCAGACACTCCCCTTTTACTATTTCGCTAACGATTAGATAGGCAGTAATCCCCTACTTTAATCCAATAATTAAAATAGCGAATTACTGCCTATAAATAAAATATAATTTATTTTAACATGTTCTCTACAATTCGTCGTTGTAAATAATTTCATTGAAAAAGGATTGACGAGTGTCAATCCCTTTGAATTAGATATGCTTGTTTAATACTTCAGCAAGCGCTTCTTTCGGTTGATATCCAACAGCTTTATCAACAACTTCGCCATCTTTTAATACTAGTAAAGTTGGAATGCTCATTACACCGAATTTCCCAGCAGTTTCCTGGTTTTCATCAACATCAACTTTTACGATTTTCACTTTATCTCCCATATCTGAATCAAGTTCTTCAAGAACTGGAGCAATCATTTTACATGGTCCACACCATGGTGCCCAAAAATCGACTAATACGACACCTTCGTTCGTTTCACCTGAAAATGTTTGATCTGTTACATTTGTAATTGCCATTTGTAATTCCTCCTAATTAGTAAGGGTAAAATATGTTTAAAGTATAGCATTCAGCTGAAAAGTAAGCTAATAATTTGCTTCTTTCTTACTTTCCCCTATGTACCATGAAGAAAAACATGTTTTTTTCAGTCCTGTGAAGCAAATATGAACTCAAGATACTTTGTTTTTTTATTTCAAAGCAATAGAAAAAGCACGCAAAGCTACGTGCTTTTTTTATTTTATGCATGAATGTTTAATTTCCTGAACTCCTCCGTTAGTAAAGGCACAACCTCGAATAAATCACCGACAATCCCGTAATCGGCAACTTTGAAAATATTTGCCTCTGGATCCTTATTAATCGCTACAATAACTTTTGAATTGGACATTCCTGCTAAGTGCTGAATTGCTCCGGAAATTCCACACGCAATATATAAATCTGGTGTGACAACTTTACCTGTTTGACCAATCTGCAGTGAATAGTCACAGTAATCTGCGTCACATGCTCCACGAGAAGCCCCTACGGCTCCACCAAGCACACTTGCTAATTCCTTTAATGGTTCAAAACCTTCTTCACTTTTTACACCACGTCCACCGGCAATGACTACCTTTGCCTCTGAAAGATCCACACCTTCTGATGCTTTCCGAACAACTTCTTTCACGATTGTTCTTAAATCTTTTATCTCAACAGAAAGTGAGGAGGTTTCACCACTTCTTGCTTCATCCTTTTCAAGTGGATTAATGTTATTTGGACGTATTGTGACAAAAATCATCCCATCCGTTACAATTTTCTTTTCAAAAGCTTTTCCAGAATAAATTGGACGTGTAAAGACTATATTACCTCCAGCTACTTCAATCGCTGTTGCATCTGAGACTAATCCGGAGTTTAGTTTGGCAGCTATCTTTGGAGACAAATCTTTTCCTAATGAAGTATGACCAATTACAATTCCTTCAGGCTTCTCTTCTTCAATTACTGATAGGAGGGCCTGTGAATAACCATCTGGGGTATAGTGCAGCAGCTTTTCATTTTCTACGGTCACCACACGATCAGCACCGTAGTGGAATAGTTCAGAAGATAATGAAGCTACACTTTCCCCTAATAAAATTGCGACAACTTCTCCACCCTCTGATATTGTTTTAGCGGCTGCAATTGCTTCAAACGATACATTTCTTAACTGTTGATCACGAACCTCACCTAAAACTAGCACTTTTCTTGCCATCCTTTTTTCCCCCTGACTCGTAATTTGAACCTTCACCTTTCCCTTGAGTGTCTTAGATGACTTTTGCTTCATTTCTTAATAAGGATACGAGCTCTTTTACTTGAGCTTCCAATTCACCCTCTAATACTTTTCCAGCTTCTTTTTTAGGTGGTAAATAAATTTCAATTGTCTTTGTTTTTGGTTTCACGTCATCTTCAGATAAATCAAGGTCATCAATTTCCAATTCATCCAGCGGCTTTTTCTTTGCCTTCATGATTCCTGGCAATGATGGATAGCGCGGTTCATTTAAACCTTGTTGAGCAGTTACTAGTAAAGGCAAGGTGGTTTCAATTACTTCAGTATCTCCTTCCACATCACGAACAACAATTGCTTTTTCTCCTTGAATATCAAGCTTTGTAATTGTTGTTACATAAGCTATATTAAGTAGTTCTGCTAATCGTGGACCTACTTGACCACTTCCTCCATCAATGGCAACATTACCGCCCAAAATAATATCGACTTCTTGTTCTTTAAAATACTCAGCTAAAATTCTTGAAGTTGTGTATTGATCACCGTCTTCTAGATCGTCTTCTGTATTAATTAGTACCGCTTTGTCACACCCCATAGCTAATGCGGTTCTTAATTCTTTATCAGATTCCTCTCCGCCTATTGTAATAACAGTTACTTCTCCTCCATTTTTGTCACGTAATTGGATAGCTTCTTCAATTGCATATTCATCATAAGGGTTGATAATAAATTCCGCACCATCATCGCTAATTGCCCCGTTATTAACGGAAATTTTCTCTTCTGTATCAAAGGTTCTTTTCATCATGACAAAAATATTCATTTTCCCATCCCCCATTGTACGTAACATAGTTTAGCTTATCATTTAGTTACCTTTGAAAATTGGCTTTCTTTTTTCAATAAAAGCGGAAATCCCCTCTTTTGCATCCTCACTTTTAAAAAGCTCTCCAAAAAGTTTTGCTTCAAGATCCATTCCTTCTTGATAGGTTAATGTCTTAGAAGAATGTAATAAAGATATGACAGCCTCCACAGACCCTGGGCTTTTAGCAGCGAACTTCTCTGCTAAACGTTTCGCTTCCTCCAGAAGTTTTTCCAGAGGATATGCATGATTGGCAAGGCCCAGTTTAACAGCCTCTAATCCGGAAATTGGTTCACTTGTAAGCATCATTTCCAAGGCACGGCCAGTTCCTATATATTTTGGTAAGCGCTGTGTGCCTCCAAAACCGGGAATAATTCCGAGCTGTAGCTCTGGAAGGCCAAGCTTTGCATCTTCAGCTACAAGACGGAGATGACAAGACATGGCTAACTCAAGTCCCCCACCTAATGCAGCTCCATGAATAGCCGCAATAATCGGGATTGGAAAATTTTCAATACGTTCAAATAATTGCTGCCCTGCTTCAGCTAGTTGTGAGAACCCTCCGTCTCCTTTAGCTACTTCTACAAATTCTTTTATGTCTGCACCAGCAGAGAAAAACCTTCCCTCACCATGGAGAATGATTGCTCTAACATCATTTGCTTCAAGGATATCGTCTAATAAAGAAGAAAACTCTTTCAATACATGTGATGATAATGCATTTGCCGGTTCGTGATTAATGGTTATTATTGCAACCAGGTTCTCTTTTTTAACATGAAAATACTTCATATGTTTCCTCCTTGCTTCTACATACATACTAAAATGTATTTCATTTTCAGTCTAAAAATTACTTAATGCTCTCCTCTATTGACTAAACCGTAAACAAATAAATCATGAACTTTTTTTGTTTGATCTGTTAACTTATATTTTTGATCATTCATTACCCACGTAGTAACTGTTTCATCAATGGTTCCGAAAATCATTTGCCTTGCAAGCCTTACATCAATCTCTTCTCTTAACTCGCGATTCTCTTTACCTTCACTTATAATTTTATCTACTACGTTTAAGTATCCTTTTAACACCTCATTTATCCGAAGACGTAAATCTTTGTTTGATTGCCTTAATTCCAACTGTGTAACAATTGCCAAATGATGATCTTCTGATAATAAGGTAAAGTGCTTATCAATTAACGAATATAGTTTATCCGCTGCATTTGTTTTGCTTTTTATCTCTTCTTCTATTTTTTCAATAAAGACTCCCATTTTTTCTTCAAAAAGAGAAACTAAAATATCTTCTTTGTTTTTAAAGTATAAGTAGATTGTCCCATCTGCTACTCCAGCTTGCTTGGCTATTTTTGATACCTGTGCTTGGTGATAGCCATTTTCTGCAATAACAATAACTGCTGCATCGATGATTTGTATATATTTAGGCTTTTTCTGTTTCAATGTAATGTTCGACTCCCTTTCAATTTATGAATGAATAATCATTCATAAATCAATCATAAAATTTCATTTCTTTTCTGTCAAGCCCTCATCTTTCTATTTTTTGTCCCCTGGTACTACAACATTTGGAGAGACAATAAAGTCTCTCCAAATTCCCCATTCAATTGGCGTTTTTTAATTTTTCTTCTTCAATTAATGCACGTCTTAATATTTTCCCCACAGCTGTCTTTGGTAATTCATCTCTAAATTCATAAATATGTGGTACTTTATATGCTGCCAAATGTGTGCGGGCATATTCATTAAATTCTTCGGTTGTAGCCTGTTGGTTTTCTTTTAATACAATAAAAGCTTTTACAGTTTCCCCCCTGTAAGGGTCAGGGATTCCAGCTACAACAACCTCTTTAACTTTTTCATGCTCGTAGAGGACCTCTTCGATTTCGCGTGGATAAATATTAAATCCACCAGCAATAATCATATCTTTTTTGCGATCTACAATATAAAAGTAGCCTTCTTCATCCATGTAACCAATATCACCGGTCAGAAGCCAATCATCTTTCATTGTAACTTCTGTTTCTTCTTTTTTATTCCAATACCCAAGCATAACTTGTGGACCTCGTACCGCTATTTCACCAAGTTCATTTGGTTCAGCTATTCCCCCATGTTCATATGACAGAATAACAGCATCTGTACTTGGCCACGGAACTCCTACACTTCCCTTTTTTCTTTTTTCCCAAATAAAATTTGCATGTGTAACAGGAGATGCCTCAGATAACCCATAGCCTTCTACAAGTTTACCACCTGTAACACGCTCAAACTTCTCTTGTACCTCAGCTGGCAATGGCGCTGAACCACTTATACAGCATTCAATAGAAGATAAATTATATTTTTGCAAATCAGGATGATTTAATAGCGCAATATAAATGGTTGGAGCTCCTGGAAATAACGTTGGTTTCAATTTATCGATCGTTTTTAATGTGTCTGTTGGATCAAATTTAGGTAATAGAATCATTTTATATCCTTGCATAACTGACAAATTCATCACAGTCGTCATTCCATAAACGTGGAAGAAAGGAATAATTCCTAAAATTGATTCTTTTCCTCGTTTCGATTTATACATCCAAGCAGAACACATTTTTGTATTTAGTGCGATGTTGTCATGTGATAACATGACTCCCTTCGGAAAACCAGTAGTCCCTCCTGTATATTGAAGGAGTGCAATATCTTCAGAAGGATTGTATTTATATTCTTCAACTGTCGGTTCAGCTGATTCCATAATTTTTTGAAATAAATGCGTAAAGCCCTGATGTTCAACTTTAACAACCATCTGATTTTGTTTTTTTTGTATAAATGGATAGATAAGATTTTTAGGAAATGGCAGGTAGTCTTTTATTCCTGTAACAATAATATGCTTTATGTTTGTTAACGCTTTCATTTTAGAGACTCTCGGATATAAAAGATCAAGGGTTATGATAAATGTGGACTCGCTATCTTTTAGTTGATACTCAAGCTCTCTTTCCATATATAGTGGGTTTGTTTGGACGACGATTCCTCCAGCTAATAAGACTCCATAGTAGGAAATCACTGCTTGAGGACAATTTGGCAACATGATTGAAACTCTTTCACCCTTTTGTAAGCCTAGTGACTGTAGATAGTTAGCCATTTTTAAAGACTGCTCATAAAGGTCTGAATACGTGATTTCTTTACCTAAGAAATGGATGGCGATTTGAGATGGAAATTCCAGAGCAGATTGTTCTAAATAATAGTACAGCGGTTTTTCATCACTATTCATAACATGAGGGATTTCTGCCGGGTAAAGATTTAACCAAGGTTTTTGACTTTCCATTTTTTCTCCTCCTTTTGGGGGAAATATAAAATGACAGAATGGGTAGAAAGGGATAAGAAGAGGACATACTTATAAACCTGAAAAACCAATCATTTTTTCACTCTTATAAAAAAGTATATCAGTTTTTTTTGTTTTCAGAAATAAAAAATAATAAAAAGGGCCCGATATAGTGAATCAGACCCTCTGTATTTAAAAGAAAGCAAGATATATGACCCCAATTAAAACAAATAACCCGCATAAACCAAACATTACTTTTGCCAACGTCTCCACTCTACACTCTCCTTATAAGGCCTCACCAATGACAAAGGATAATCCAACAGAAATAACAAGTGAAATAAATCCAACTGCACGGTTGTCTTTCTGAATTTCATCATCAATCCGGAACTTCGGTGTCATAAATTCATAAATGAAATAGCCCAACAAAAGTAACACAAACCCATAAACTCCAGAGCCCAACATTTCTAATAGACTTTCATGTTGGTGAATAGAAAATCGAAAGATATTTGCAATTCCAAAGATTTTCCCTCCTGTTGCCATTGCAACAGCTAAGTTACCATTTTGGATTTCATCCCAGTTTTTATATTTTGTGACAAGTTCAAAAATAGTTAAAAATAAAATGATACTAAGAACTACAACACTATAGTAGGCAGCAATTTGAACCCAATCATTCTCCCAAAATGTACTCACGCTCTTTTCCCCCCCACTATTTAAGTTCTACAATTGTGACGCCTGTTCCACCTTCACTCGCTTCCCCAAAGCGAGTATTTTTGACACTGCGATGATTTTTCAACATTTCTTTTACACCTGTTCGAAGTGCTCCTGTACCTTTACCATGAATAATCGAAACCCTTGGATATCCTGCTAAAACAGCATCATCTAAGTATTTCTCAACTCTTAGTAATGCATTTTCAAACCGTTCCCCACGTAAATCTAATTCCAAAGATACGTGATAATCCTTCCCTTTAACAGATGCTAACGGCTTTTCTTGGACCTGCTGCTTTGGTCTTTTAATATATTCAAGATCTTTTTCTTTTACTTTCATTTTTAAGATCCCTAATTGAACCTGCCACTCCTGATCATTAACTTTTTCAACCAAATGGCCCTTTTGATCAAAACTAACGACTTTTACTTCATCACCAGGCAGAAACTCTTGCTTTACAGGCTGTTTCTTTTCAACCTTTTTTGTTTTTTCAAATACGGGCTGTGCCTCTTCAAGGCGTTTTTTCGCATCAATTAATTCATGCTCTTTTACTTGTGCATGCTGCTCTTTTCGAAGTTTCCTTAAATCCCTTATTATACTTTCCGCTTCACGATTTGCTTCTTCTAACTTCTCTGAAGCCTTTCTTTCCGCTTGTTCAAATAGTGCATCACGCTGTTCGTTAAATTCAATGATTTGCCTTTGAAGCTCCTTGTGAAGCTTTTCTGCCTCATGTCGGAAATTCTCTGCTTCAGTTAATTCAATTTCAGCTGTTTTCTTGCTCGTTTCTAATGAAGCAATCATCGTGTCTACTTCATTGCTTTCAGCACTCATTTGTGATCTTGCCATTCTGATAACATTCTCTTGTAATCCAAGCCGTTTCGAAATTTCAAAAGCATTACTTCGCCCTGGTACACCTATTAAGAGCTTATAGGTTGGACTTAGTGTTGAGATATCAAACTCCACACTTGCATTAATGACACCATCCCGGTTATACCCATATGCTTTAAGCTCAGGATAATGAGTTGTTGCAACAACTCTTGCTCCACGGTGGTAAACTTCATCTAATATGGAGATGGCGAGGGCAGCCCCTTCTTGAGGATCTGTTCCGGCTCCAAGCTCGTCAAATAACACTAGAGATTGATCATCTACTTTATGAAGAATATCGACTATATTAACCATATGTGATGAAAACGTACTTAAGCTTTGTTCAATTGATTGTTCATCTCCAATATCAGCATAAACCGCCTTGAAAACTGCAACTTCTGAACCATCAAGAGCTGGTATATGTAAACCTGATTGAGCCATTAAAGTACATAATCCAAGTGTTTTAAGGGCAACTGTTTTACCACCGGTATTTGGTCCTGTAATGACGATTGTTGTAAAGTCAGTTCCTAATTCTATATCATTAGGCACAACTTCATTTTCAGGTAATAGCGGGTGTCTTGCTTTTAACAAGCGAACAACACCATCTTGATTTACTATTGGCTTTATCCCTTTTATTTGTTTTGCGTACTTTGCCTTTGTGAACATAAAGTCCATATCAGCCAAACAATCTACATTGTGCAATAGATCATCGCTATTTTCGGCGACTTCATTTGATAGTTTTGTTAGGATTCTATCGATTTCTACCTTTTCTTTTACTTTAGCTTGTTGAAGCGTATTATTTAAATCAACAACCACTTGAGGTTCAATAAAAAGGGTTGCCCCTGAACTTGATTGATCATGTACAATCCCTCCGTACGATGCTCTGTACTCCTGTTTAACAGGCAGGACAAACCGATCATTTCTAATCGTAATAATTGCATCAGAGAGCATTTTAGATGCATTGGAAGATCGAATCATAGATTCTAATTTATCTCTTACTCTTGCCTCTGTTGTTCTAAGCTGCTGTCGAATACCCTTCAATGTTTCACTTGCACTATCTAATACATAACCATTATCATCTATACATTCGGAGATCCTTCGCTCCAGGTCATGAATCACAACAATTTGCTCAGCAAGTATCGGCAAATGAGATAACTCAATTTCTTCCTCAACCATCTTTTCTATAAAACGTTTCATTTGTCTGCCTGCATATAATGTGCCTGCTACTTCAATAAGCTCAACCGAACTGAGCATTCCACCAATTCTTGCCCGTTTAACCGTTGCTCTTATATCAACAAGTCCTCCTAGTGGGATATTCCCTTTTAATCGAAGTACTTTAGCAGCCTCATCTGTTTGCTCCTGAGCTACAGCCACTTCTTCATACTCACTAGAAGGCACGAGCACTTTCACCTTTTCTTTACCCAAAGAAGACGAAGCATGCTTTATAAGCTGCTCTTTCACTTTCTCATATTCCAGTACGTGTAAAACTTTCTGCTGCAATTCGGACTACCTCCTAATAAATTACACAGACCTTCAATTTTAAAATGATTATTTTAATGTTCAATCGTTTTCTAATCCTTATGGTGTCTGTTTAAAAATGCTTTAAGTTGATCTATGTCCCATGTATTAATAACCGAATCCGGTTCAATCCAGCCTTTTTTGGCAGTAGAAATTCCAATACCCATATCTTCCAACATATCAATATTATGTGCGTCTGTATTAATGACGATTTTCACACCCGCTTCTTGTGCCTTACGGATATGTTCTGCACTCAAATCTAATCGATGCGGGTTTGCGTTTAACTCTAATGCTGTGTCTGTTTCCTTTGCAAGTTGAATAAGCAAATCTATGTCTACATCATATCCTTTTCGTTTGCCAATGATTCGACCTGTCGGATGTGCAATGATATCGACATGATGATTGTTTAACGCGGTTTTTAACCGTTCCATAATCACATCCTGTGATTGTGAAAAACTTGAATGAATGGAGGCAATGACAATATCCATCTCGGCCAGCAATTCATCATCATAATCTAATGAAGCATCGGGCAAAATATCCATCTCAATACCAGCAAGAATTGTCATATCATCATACTCTTCGTTTAGGGCATCAATTTCCTGTCGTTGAGCCCTTATTCTTTCAGGTGTTAGTCCATTAGCTACTTTTAAATATTGGGAGTGATCGGTAATGGCCATATAACGATACCCTTTTTTGCGGCATGCTTCCACCATTTCCCTGATTGTAAAAGCACCATCACTCCACGTAGAGTGCATATGAAGATCTCCTTTTATGTCCTCTAATCGAATAAGCTGCATGTCATGACGATAAGAATCTACCTCTGTTCCATCTTCCCTTATTTCCGGTGTAAAATGAGGAAGATTAAAATACTGATAAAATTCCTCTTCCGTTTCAAACGTTCTGATTTCATTTGTTTCAACGTTTTCTACGCCATATTCACTGATTTTTTCTCCTCGTTCCTTCGCTAGCTGTCTCATTCTAACATTATGGTCCTTAGATCCTGTGAAATGATGAAGAGTAGTTGCAAATTCCGCTGGTTTAACGAGCCTGAAGTCTACGCTTACTTCATAATCATATTGAAGCTGGACAGACACCTTTGTTTCACCACTTGCGATAACGTCAGATAAATTTGGTATGTTCAAAAGCTGGTCTCTAACTTTTTGAGGTTCATTTGTTGAGATAATAAAATCAAGATCTTTAATTGTTTCGCGCATACGTCTTAGGCTTCCGGCTCGGGAATAGCTCTCAATATTTTTACATTGCTCAAGATATGCTTCTATTTCCTGTGCAATCGGGAGCATAAAGGAAATTGGCAGGCGTTCAGGACGACTTCCCATTTCTTCAATAGCAGCTAAAATCTTTTCTTCTGATTTTTTTCCAAATCCCGCTAACCCTTGAATTTTATTTTCTTCACAAGCTAATTTAAGCGCTTCAACGCTATCGATCTGCAATTCTTTATATAGCTTAGCAATCTTCTTACCACCTAAACCTGGTAATTTTAATAAAGGGAGTAATCCCGAAGGCACTTCTTCCTGCAGTTGCTCAAGTACTTCTGATTTATTCGTCTCGATAAATTCTTTTATAACGGCAGAAGTCCCTTTTCCTATCCCTGAGATTTTCGTAAAATCGTCAATAAGTGCTAAGCTTCTATCATCTGCTTCTAAAGCATTAGCAGCTTTGCGAAACGCTGATATTTTAAAAGGATTTTCCCCTTTTAATTCCATTAAAACAGCAATTTTTTCTAATAATCGAATCACATCTTTTTTATGAATTTCCATTCGTTCCACCTCTTTATGTAGCACCTTCTATAAAAATGATACAGAATAATTATGATAAAGTACAATCTTTCATTCTACTCACAATAGCCTTAAAAAGAGACTGACCTAAACTAAGAGTATCTCCCACTCCCTCACTATATTGTCTACAAAACTTGGATGTAGTCAAAATATATATGAGTAATGAAGGAATTACCCTCTTTAAGTCAGCCTCTTTTAAGACATATATTGAATCCAAAGTTCATTTACTTTATCAGAGAAATAAGGAGTATGGTTCACAATTAAGTTTGCTAACACCGATTGGTCTAAAGCAGTTTGAATTTGTTCCATTGGAATAAGTGCTGCAATAAATAGGACAATGAATAAAATAAGATATGATTCTAAAAATCCAAGTATAGATCCAGCCGCCCTATTTAATTGCTTTATAATTGGGAGAAGTGCTACAAAATCCAGCATTGATCCAATGATTTGCATAACAATTTTAGTCCCGATGAATAATAGTACAAATGCAACTGCTCGATAATAGGCACCCTCCAGGTCATCACCACTGAGTAAGGTTAGAATCGGTGGGCCTTCCCCTGATACCGGATAAGGAACCCATAACTTTAATTTAGGTGCAAGATCATCAAAATATTGGTATGCTACAATATAGGAAATGATAAATCCGGTTAAATGGATAAACTGTAGAATAAACCCACGTTTTAAACCGACCAATATTCCGAATAATAGAATTATAAATAAAACAAAATCCAGCATATTTTCAACTTCAATCCTTTTCAAGTAATTGTTTCTCTAGTTTTTCATACTCTTCTTTCAGCTTTAAATAGTCATGTACAACATTAACAGCTGTTAACACTGCCAATTTATTTATATCAAGAGATGGATTTTTACTATTAATCTCTCTCATTTTATCATCAACTATTGCAGCAACAGCTCGAATATGGCTTGTGCTCTCAGAACCAATAATTGAAAATTGCTGACCATATATATCTACTGTTGTTTTAGACTTAGGACGTTTTGACAACGAAAAATCCTCCATTTCCTGCAAATCCTAATTTCTATCATAACATGAAGCTTTATCATATGGGAAGAAGGACAATTTTTGGTACATAAGCGAACAAGTAATCGAAAGTTTTTATTATGAAAGGGTGTAAAAATTGGCAAATTCCGTTATAAAAGCAGGGCCTGAACAAATCAACAAAATGGAAAGTTATTATAACAAAAATAAAATAGAAAAAGCCCCACCTGGAGCAGTTTTTTCTGCCAAAGTCAATGGATGTACAATTACCGCATACAAATCAGGAAAAGTACTTTTTCAGGGAAATTCTGCAGAAGCTGAGGCAGCACATTGGGGAACTGCTGCGCCAACAATAAAAAAGCAGCCTTCTTTAGCAAAAGCACCAAGTGGTTATCAACCACCAGCAAATATATCAAGCTTGTCTATCCTTGGATCTGATGAAGTTGGTACAGGAGATTTTTTTGGACCGATAACAGTCGTTGCAGCATATGTTAAGAGTAATCAAATTGACCTTTTAAAAGAATTAGGTGTGAAAGACTCGAAGAATCTAAAAGATCCTCAGATTTGTGAAATCGCAAAAGATTTGATTCAAACCATTCCTTATAGCCTGCTTGTTTTACATAATGAAAAATATAATGAACTTCAACAACAAGGAATGTCACAAGGAAAAATAAAGGCACTTTTACATAACCAGGCTATTAATCATTTACTCAAGAAAATTGAACCTGAAAAGCCTGATGGCCTGTTAATTGATCAGTTTGCAGAACCTGGTGTTTATTTTAGACATCTTCAAGGAAAAAAAGTATATAAAGAAAATATCTATTTCTCAACTAAAGCAGAAGGTATTCATCTTGCGGTTGCAGCTGCCTCCATTATCGCACGCTATTCATTTATTCAGGAATTTGATAAGTTATCCCAAAAAGCTGGAGTAATTATTCCAAAAGGTGCTGGTGCACAAGTAGATATTGCAGCAGCAAAGATCATTCAGAAAAAAGGCAGTGAGTTTTTAACATCTATCACAAAGAAGCATTTTGCCAATACGGAAAAAGCACATAAAATTGCCAGGAAGTAACAAAAGATTAGATTTATCTTCGATTCTGTGGTTTTATCTACGATTATAAAAATTTATCTTCGATTTTTGAGTTTTTATCTTCGATTTTCAGGATTTATCTACTATTCGACAAATTACGATATTTTTCACTCACAAAAAAAAACGAATCACATCAAAGTGATTCGTTTTTTTCATATATTATCCCCTTAAAGTTGCACCAATCTTCTCTTCTACAGCATCTAAAACTTTCTGATGTGTCTTGGTAACATCTTCGTCTGTTAAAGTACGTTCCGGATCAAAGTAACGTAGTGAGAATGCAACTGATTTTTTACCTTCTTCAAGACGATCACCTTCATAAAGGTCAAATACAGCTACTTCTTTTAGCATTTTGCCGCCTGCTTCAGTGATGACTTTCTCAATCTCACCTGCTACAACTTCCTTATTCACAACTAATGCGATATCTCTTGTAATGGAAGGATAACGCGGAATGCTTTCATAACGTGTTTCCTCTACATTTGTTGTTAATAGATCAACTAATGACAGTTCAAACACATATGTTTCAGTTAGGTCTAATTCCTTCTGAACAGTTGGATGCACCTGTCCTACAAAACCAACAAGCTTTTCACCCAAATAAAGTTCAGCAGTGCGGCCTGGATGCATTCCTTCACGCTTTGCTTGCTTGAATTCAACTTGAGCTGTTAAACCTAACAAATCAATAAGCCCATCAATAATTCCTTTTGCCACATAAAAATCTACTGGTTTTTTCTCAGCCTGCCAAGAATGTGAATGCCATAAACCTGTAATGGCTCCGGAAAGACGCTCTTTTTCAAGTGGTTGAACATCTTTACCTTGTGAAAGGAATACTGAACCAATTTCATATAATGCTACTTGGTCGATTTGACGGGCAAGATTATAGCGTAATGCATCTAATAAATGTGGAAGTAAGCTTAAACGTAATACACTGCGCTCCTCACTCATTGGTAGAGCAAGTCTTGTTAGGTCAGATGTTTCCAGAGCGAATTTCGCAGCTTTTTCCTCACTAGTAAGAGAGTAAGTAATAGCTTGATAAAGGCCAGTGCCTTCTAAGTAGCGGCGAACTTTACGACGCTTTTCCTGATAATCTGTAAGCTTTCCTGGAATTGCTTGACCTACAGGTAATGTTGTCGGAATGTTATCATATCCGTAAAGTCTTGCAATCTCTTCAACAAGATCTTCTTCAATCGTAATATCACCACGGCGTGTCGGAACTTTCACTGATAATGTTGAATTATCAAGAACTACCTCAAATTGAAGACGCTCAAGAATGGATTTCATTTCTTCAGCTGAAATATCCATACCAAGCACTCTGTTCACCTTTTCAACCGTTGTTATAACTGTTTTTGGTTCAAATGTAGCGGATTGAACCTCTACATTTCCTTCCAGAACTTCTCCACCTGCATATAGTGAAATCAATTGTGCTGCACGCTCTGCAGCTGCAGGGACACGGTTAGGATCAACACCTTTTTCATAACGTGCACTAGCTTCACTTCGTAAACCATGATCCTTTGATGCTGTTCGAATACGCTGTCCATTAAATAAAGCGGATTCTAAAAGAACGGTTTTTGTATCAGATTGAACCTCTGAGTTTGCTCCACCCATTACACCGGCTAATGCAACAGGTTCCGTTCCATTTGTAATGACTAAGTGCTCTGAAGTAAGCGTGCGTTCCTGATCATCAAGTGTGACAATTTTTTCTCCATCTTGTGCACGGCGAACAAGAATTTCCTTAGAGCCCATACGGTCATAGTCAAATGCATGAAGTGGTTGACCATATTCTAATAGAACAAAGTTTGTTATATCGACTACATTATTATGAGGACGAATTCCAGCTGCCATCAAACGTGTTTGCATCCATAATGGTGAAGGAGCAATTGTCACGTTTTTAATAACTTTTGCAATGTATAAAGGATTATCTTCAGTTGCATCAACTTTTACATCAATAAAATCTGAAGCTTTTTCTGATGTACGATCATATGTGACATCAGGATACTTCACTTCACGTCCTAATATCGCAGCTACTTCATGAGCAACACCAAGCATGCTTAATGCATCTGCACGGTTTGGCGTTAGTCCAAGCTCTAGTACAGCATCGTCAAGATTTAACTGTTCAAGTGCATTTGCCCCTACTTCAACATCATTAGGGAATACGAAAATCCCTTCTGAATATTCTTTAGCCACTAACTTTGATTCAATTCCAAGCTCCTGAAGAGAACAAATCATCCCGTTTGACACTTCACCACGAAGCTTTGCTTTTTTAATTTTAAAGTTTCCAGGTAACACGGCACCAACTGTCGCAACGGCAACCTTTTGGCCTTTATCAACGTTTTTTGCACCGCAAATGATTTGTGTAAGCTCACCATTCCCAAGGTCAACCTGACATTTATTCAATTTGTCTGCATCTGGATGTTGCTCTTTTTCAACAACATGACCGATGACTACACCCTTCATTCCTTCGTTTAAAACGTCAACACCTTCAACTTCGATTCCGCTGCGTGTAATTTTCTCTGCTAACTCATCAGGTGTAATTCCTGAAAGGTCAACATATTCCGCTAACCATTTATATGAAACAAACATGTTGTTATCCTCCTTTTTACGCTCGTTTGAATTGTTTTAAGAATCGTACATCATCTGTATAGAAATGACGGATATCATCAATACCATATTTCAACATTGCAATGCGCTCCGGTCCCATACCAAAAGCAAATCCGCTGTATTTCTTTGAATCAAAGCCTGCCATTTCAAGAACATTTGGATGTACCATTCCAGCTCCTAGAATTTCAATCCATCCTGTGCCTTTACACACATTACATCCTTTTCCACCACAAGAGAAACAAGATACATCAACCTCTACTGAAGGCTCTGTAAATGGGAAAAAGCTAGGACGCAAACGAATTTCACGTTCCTCACCGAACATTTTTTTCGCAAATACTTCTAGAGTACCTTTTAAATCACTCATACTAATATTCTCATCTACAACAAGTCCTTCAATTTGAGTAAACTGATGAGAGTGAGTCGCATCATCATTATCCCGACGATATACTTTACCTGGGCAAATAACTTTTACAGGTCCTTTCCCTTCATGCTTTTGCATTGTTCTAGCCTGAACAGGAGAAGTATGAGTACGAAGAAGCAGTTCTTCTGTAATGTAGAAGGAATCCTGCATATCTCGTGCTGGATGGCCTTTTGGAAGATTTAATGCTTCAAAATTATAATAATCTGTTTCAACTTCAGGACCTTCTGCAATTTGATAACCCATACCAAGGAATAGATCTTCGATTTCTTCAATAACAGCTGTAATCGGATGATGATTTCCAACTTTTACAGGGCGACCCGGTAATGTGACATCGATTGTTTCTGTTGCTAATTTTTGTTCAACAGCAAGCTGTTCTAAATGCTCCTGCTTGCTTGAGATAGATGTTGCGATTTTCTCTCTTACTTCATTAGCAAGTGCACCCATAACAGGACGTTCTTCAGCTGAAAGCTTTCCCATCCCTCTTAACACTTCTGTAATTGGTCCTTTTTTGCCTAAGTAAGCGACACGTATGTCATTTAATGCCTTTAGATCATGCGCTTGTTCTACTTTTTCAAGCGCTTCTTGTTGAAGCTGTTTTAATTGCTCCTGCATATTATTTCCTCCTTTATTTAAAAACCTCATTAGCGGTTTTTTTGCAAAATAAAAAACCCGCCCCCTAGAAAAGGGACGAGTTGAATTCGCGTTACCACCCTTGTTAGCTTTACTTAAATTCGTCCTAAGTAAAACTCACTTCATTTCCATAACGGTAAAAACCGGAACACCTTTACGTCCTTTGACGGTCTAAGTGTCAACTCGAGAGGTGAATTCATTTACTTCTATCCAAAAAATGCTTTCAGTCACGGCATTTTCTCCCTATTGGACGAACTGTAAATTACTATTCTCTGTCATCGTTTTGTTCATATATGTAATTTCTATCTTATTATAATCAAAACACATTGTTCCCGCAACCTGCCTATTTTCGTAAATGATAAAGAAGAATACCTGCAGCAATGGCAACATTTAAAGACTCAGCTCCACCATAGATAGGTATATACAAATTTTTCGTTGTTTGATCTAATAAATCACTGTTTACACCGCTGCCTTCATTTCCAAGGAGTAGACAAAACTGGTCAGCTGCATCAACTTCTTTGTAGCTAACTCCATTTTGTAAAGATGTCCCGTAGACTGTGATTTTGTTTTCTTGATAAAAATTCACCCACTCCTGCAGACTGCCTTTTACAATTGGTAAATGAAATAGTGAACCTTGACTGGATCGAATGACTTTTGAATTATAGTGATCTACTGTACCTTCACCTAGAATAACTCCATCAATCCCTGCTGCATCGGCAGTACGAATAATCGTTCCCAGATTACCAGGATCTTGGACACTATCGACTAATAAAACTTTTGTCCACTTTTCGGGTGTGTAGGTTGTTTGAAACTCACAAATAGCTGCAACACCTTGTGGAGTCTCTGTATCACTTATTGCTTTCATGACATCATTTGTAACAAATGTCATTCTAACATCATCCACATCCCAGGTGTGTGGTAAATTTACTTCTTCAGAAATAATAAGTGTTTTGATCATTTCCTTATTTTTCAAAGCCTCTTCAACTAAGTGAAAGCCTTCAATTATAAATGTACCGGTGTTTTCACGCTCTTTTTTTGTATGCAGCTTCTTCCATTGTTTCACTTTTGGATTTTTAACTGATTCAATTCGCTCCACTTTCATACTCCCTTTTTGAACAATTCCATTTTCTCTTTCCAATCATACATAATTCTTACGTAATTAACAAATTCTATCATTAAAAGCTAGTATCTAGTCCTCACCTTAAAGGACTAGATTTTCAGCTGTGATTACTTTTAAAAGGAGTGTACTACATTGAACTTAAATCTTCGACATGCCGTTATATCAAATGTTTCCGGAAATTCTCAAGATCAACTGCAAGATACAATTGTGGATGCTATTCAAAGTGGTGAAGAAAAAATGCTTCCCGGTTTAGGGGTTCTCTTTGAGGTCATTTGGCAACATGCAAATGAAGAAGATAAAAAAGAAATGTTAACAACACTGGAGCAAGGCCTTAATAAAAATGTACAATAAAAAAATGCTGGGGAATTCCCCAGCATTTTTTTATTCAAACGTAATTTTATTGACTGTTTCACGGTCTAATCGCTTAATTACCTCTGTAATAAGCTTAACGGCATTTTCATAATCATCACGGTGCAACATTGCAGCATGTGAATGAATATAGCGAGTTGCGATTGTAATCGATAGAGCCGGTACACCATTTGCAGAAATATGGATAGCACCTGAATCTGTACCGCCTCCCGCAATTGCATCAAATTGATACGGTATATTCAGTTCATCAGCTGTATCCGTCACTAAATCTCTTAAGCCCTTATGTGATACCATGGAAGCATCATAAAGAATAATTTGTGGACCTTCTCCCATTTTGCTTGCTGCTTCCTTATCAGAAATCCCTGGAGTATCTCCCGCAATCCCAACGTCTACACCAAAAGCAATATCAGGCTGAATCATATTGGCAGAAGTTCTTGCCCCTCGTAGACCAACTTCTTCTTGTACAGTACCTACACCATAAACAACGTTTGGATGATCTGTACCTTTTAAATTTTTTAATACATCAATTGCAATCGCACAGCCAATTCTGTTGTCCCAAGCTTTTGCGAGAAGCATTTTCTCATTTTTCATAACAGTGAATTCAAAATATGGAACAACTTGATCGCCTGGCATTACACCGAATTCCATCGCTTCTTCACGGCTTGAAGCTCCGATATCAATAAACATATCCTTAATTTCCACAGGCTTTTTACGCGCTTCAGGAGGTAGAATATGTGGTGGCTTAGATCCAATTACTCCAGTGATCTCTCCTTTTCTCGTCACAATCGTTACGCGCTGTGCCAACATTACTTGTGACCACCAGCCTCCAACTGTTTGAAAACGAAGAAAACCTTTATCATCGATTTGTGTTATCATAAATCCTACTTCATCTAAGTGTCCTGCAATCATAATTTTTGGACCGTTTTCTTGTCCAACCTTTTTAGCAATCAAACTTCCTAAATGATCTGTTACGACTTCATCTGAATAAGCTGATATGTATTTTTTCATGACGTCTCGAACTTCGCGTTCATTACCGGGAATTCCTTTTGCATCTGTTAAATCTTTTAACATTGTTAATGTTTCATCTAGCTTCGTCATTTATGTAGGCCTCCTTCAATTAACAATCATGTTTATTATACAATAAGGGATATAGGGAAAGGAAATAACACACTTATTAGTATCCTTGTTGTTGTCGCTTATGATTCACTTCATTTTTCGAAACGTAAGCTTTTTCCATTTGTCCTGAAGTGAAGCCTAATAATTTCCCAAGTAATAAATACTCTTCAAACATGCTTTTATAGGTAGATACAGATTGATCATGTTTAAATGCGGACACCTTTTCATAGACAATTAAAAATTGCTCTGTTGCTGTTCTGCTTGATTCAAGATCCAGAAAACTCATCGTAGTATCAATTTTCATTTCTAATCCCAAGGACAGGATAAAATGGATCCCATCTACATATTCTTCTAATATGACATCAGCATGTGCAGGTGGCTTTAAACTCCAAAATTTAAAACACCTAGTTTCATTTGCCAGCTCACCAATTTCAACTAATAACGCTAGTATTTTACGATCAACCAAATTTTCATTTTCAAGGTTATGTTGTGTTTCAATTTTTAAATCCAATTCCTGCTGCATGTTAAATAGTACGGTAAAATTCATCGAGTATTCCTCCAACAATTGTCATTCTAAGAAAAAATTATATCAAATTTTCAAAAAAACTTGGAACCTTTTCGACCTCTCATTCGTATAAAAGAAAAATTGCCCTCAGGAGGGGTTTTACGATGATTGTCATTATCTTACGTTTGTTGTTAATTATTTTGATTGTCTTTCTCCTTTATACGGGGATTAAGTATTTATTTAATCCGAAACGAAAGCTTGAATTAGCACACGAACAGAAACAGTTCTATTTCCTCGATGATAAAGAAAATGTGCGAAAGAACTTTCTACTTACGTATAAAGGTGCCTTGTTTGAAGGAGAAAAGTATCTAGGGACAACAACAAACTCTTTTGAAGTAGTCTCTATCTTTATTTGGCCAAAATCAACCAATGAGTTACAAGGATTGACTTTAGAGGATTTTGATTACATTCATGAACAAGTGAAATCACGTTATCCTCATAGTAAAGTAGATTGGAAAAGTCCGATCAAAGAATTGATTTTGAAAAAAAGAGAGCATTAAAATGAGAGATTGAGACAATATTGTCTCAATCTCTTTTCTTCATGAGCATTTATTATGCTTTTTCCCTTATAAAAAAATCATTCCATTTAATGAATACTTGTTTTTCTCTAAAATAGTAAATAAGAATAAACAAAACGATTACAATCCCCACTAAAATGACAGGAGGTAAGGCTTGAATTGATGCTCCTAAAAACGTAAACAAAATTGTTGAAGGGATATGTGTTAAAAATGAAAGCTTCGCATAACGGGTAAATGTTTTTGTTTTATCTAAAATGCATAGTGAAATAAGTGAAAAATTAACAAAAGGAATCATTCTTAATATGATGATTTGAATAACAGAAAAGTTTGTATAAGTCCCTAACCATTTTTCCTTCATTCTCATAAAGCGATTCAACAGTTTTGGAAATAGCTTTGTAACGAAATAAAAAATAATACTCGAACCCGTTAGTCCAATGACAGAATAAACAGAACCAAGTTGTGCTCCAAATAAAATACCGCCTGCAACACAAACAACAGCAACAGGAATAAATAAAAACTGCCTAATCATATGAAACAAAATAAAAGCAATCGGCGCAAAAAAGCCTGTCGTTTGAATGACGGACAACACGGTAGAAGTGGCAAGTTGAATTGTCATCACCGCTTTCTAAGTTGTATTTCATAGATGAAAGTCGTATTGATTCTATTGTACGAGAGCATTTAAAGTTTATGTCATGAAAAAAGATAAATAAACCAAAAGGACGATTTGAGCACAAGCAATAAGCGGAAAAAGAAATGCAAATGATGTATGTTTTGTTTTATGCCGATAAACCCGCATGCCAATAAAACCTCCAATAGCTCCCCCTAAAAGAGCAACTAACCATAGTGTTGATTCCTTTATTCTCCACTCTCCACGAATTGCACGCTTTTTATCAGAGCCCATCAAGAAAAAGCAAATGATATTTAATAGTAGATAGTAGAATGACAAATATAACATGATATTCACTTCCTTCCTGGATATATATTAGCTATGTAACCTAAAAATCCTTTGATATGAAAAAGAGCCGACTCTATCAATTTAGAGTCAGCTCTCATACCGTTCAATTATTTGTTAAGCTGTGATTTAGCAGCGTCTGCTAATTGAGCAAATGCTTTTTCATCAGCAATAGCTAAGTCTGCAAGCATTTTACGGTTTACTTCGATACCTGCAAGCTTTAGTCCGTGCATTAAACGGCTGTAAGAAAGACCATTTACACGAGCAGCTGCATTGATACGAGTGATCCATAATTTACGGAAATCACGTTTCTTTTGACGACGATCACGGTATGCATACATCCATGATTTCATAACTTGTTGGTTTGCAACTTTATATAATCTATGTTTAGAACCGAAATAACCTTTAGCTAATTTTAAAACTTTTTTACGACGTTTACGTGAAACGATACCGCCTTTTACTCTTGGCATGTAAATTCCCTCCTATATTACGATGTTTCAGATTATTTAATATTGTCTAACAAATGACGAATACGTTTGAAATCGCCTTTGCTTACTACAGTTGATTTACGTAGTTTACGTTTTGCTTTTGTAGATTTGTTAGCAAATAAGTGACTTGTGTAAGCATGTGAACGTTTAAGTTTACCAGAGCCTGTTCTTTTGAAACGTTTTGCAGCTCCGCGGTGAGTTTTCATTTTTGGCATAAGGTATTCCTCCTTAAGGGATTATTGCTTTTCATTTTTCGGCGCTAGAACTAAGAACATGCTGCGACCATCCATTTTCGGATGAGATTCTATTGTACTTAAATCAGCACATTCTGCAGAGAAACGATCAAGCACCTTTTGACCGATTCCTTTATGTGTAATGGCACGTCCTTTGAAGCGGATAGAAGCTTTTACTTTATCGCCCTTTTCTAGGAATTTGCGTGCATTTCGAAGCTTAGTGTTAAAGTCATGCTCATCAATTGTAGGACTTAAGCGTACCTCTTTAAGATTGATGATTTTTTGATTCTTACGAGCTTCTTTTTCTTTCTTTTGCTGTTCAAAACGAAATTTACCGTAGTCCATGATGCGGCATACAGGAGGCTTTGCATTAGGAGCTACTAAAACTAAATCCTGGTTAGCTCTTGTCGCGATTTCTAAAGCCTCTTGGCGAGATTTGATTCCAAGCTGATCTCCGTTGGCACCGATTAGACGTACCTCACGTGCGCGAATTCCGTCATTTACCATCATATCTTTGCTAATAATTAGCCACCTCCAAGGTTTTTTAAAAAACTGAATAGTAATTCTTAACACCGTTTTTGTAGAACTAGGTCTTTTTATTTTTGTGACAAATAAAAAAGTGTGGATGCAAAACACCCACACTACGATTGTATAAATAAACTATATCATCGTTACCTGCCAACTACAAACGGATGTGTCAAACAGGTGAGAAGCGGGTGCTTCTACTTGTTAATATATAAGACTATTCAATTACCTAGAGAATTATAACATTAATACAAAGATCTTGCAAGTAAATTATATATTTTCCAAACAACAAATGTAATTCTAACAGAACCATTCTGTTCTTGCAATAACTTTTTTTACCTTACCTTCAAAATCGGTGGAGCGAATCCACCGATTTCATCTATCTTAAGCTCTTTTTACTTCTTGTTGAATTTGTTGAACAAACTGTTCAAACGGTAGTGTTTCTGATTTTTGCTCACCATACTTACGAACATTCACAGCATTTTCAGAGATTTCATTATCACCAACGACAAGCATATATGGTATTTTTTGAATTTGTGCTTCCCGGATTTTGTAACCAATCTTTTCATCTCGAGAATCCAGTTCAACACGAAGGCCTGCTTCTTGAAGTTGTTCCTGAACCTTTTTTGCATAATCAAGATGAATAGCAGGTGAAACTGGAATCACTTGAACTTGAACCGGCGCTAACCAAGTTGGGAATGCACCTTTGTACTCTTCAATTAAAAATGCGACAAAGCGCTCCATTGTTGAGACAACACCACGGTGAATAACGACCGGACGATGTTGCTTGCCATCTTCTCCAACATAATTTAAGTCAAAGCGTTCTGGAAGTAAGAAGTCTAATTGAACAGTTGATAACGTTTCATCCTTGCCAAGAGCTGTTCTTACTTGAACATCAAGCTTTGGACCGTAGAATGCTGCTTCACCTTCTGCTTCAAAATAGTCATGGCCTAATTCATCCATTGCACCCTTTAACATGCTTTGTGCTTTTTCCCACATATTATCATCATCAAAGTATTTTTCTTTATCTTCCGGGTCACGGTATGACAATCTGAATGAATAGTTCTCAATTCCGAAGTCTTTGTAAACTGCTTCAATTAATCGAACAACACGGATAAACTCATCTTTAATTTGATCTGGTCGCACAAAGATATGAGCATCATTTAACGTCATTCCTCGTACACGCTGTAAACCAGTTAACGCACCTGACATTTCATAGCGGTGCATCATTCCAAGCTCAGCAATACGAATTGGCAGTTCACGATAGCTGTGAATATCATTTTTGTAAATCATCATATGATGTGGGCAGTTCATTGGACGAAGCACTAAATCTTCATTATCCATTTCCATGATTGGGAACATATCTTCTTGGTAATGTTGCCAATGTCCTGATGTTTTATATAATTCTACACTTGCCAGAACAGGTGTATAAACATGCTGGTAACCTAATCTCTCTTCCTTATCAACAATGTATCTCTCGACAATACGGCGTATAGTTGCACCTTTTGGAAGCCATAAAGGTAATCCTTGGCCTACTTTTTGTGATGTTGCGAAAAGACTAAGCTCTTTTCCTAATTTACGATGATCACGTTCTTTTGCTTCTTCCAAAATGCGGAGATGCTCATCTAAATCAGCTTTTTTGAAGAAAGCTGTTCCGTAAATACGTTGAAGCATTTTGTTTTTACTATCTCCGCGCCAGTATGCACCTGCAACACTTAGAAGTTTAAATTCTTTAATCTTCCCTGTTGAAGGAAGGTGCACTCCTCGACATAGATCGAAAAATTCTCCTTGTTCATAAATTGAAACAGCTTCACCTTCTGGAATTGCTTCTAAAAGCTCTAATTTCAGAGGATCTTGGATTTCTTCGTATCGACGCTGTGCTTCTTCACGACTCACTTCATTACGAATAATTTCAAGATTTTCATTCACAATTTTTTTCATTTCTTTTTCGATGACTGGTAAATCTTCAGGTGTGATCGCATGCTCCATATCAATATCATAATAAAAGCCATTTTCAATAACAGGTCCAATCCCAAGTTTAACGGATTGGTCTTTATACACACGTTTAATGGCTTGTGCCATTAAGTGAGCTGTTGAATGTCGCATAACTTCTAATGCTTCATCACTATCTTGTGTGACAATTTCAATTGCACCATCTTGTTGAATTGGTGTACGCAAATCAATTAATTGTCCATCTATTTTCCCTGCAAGTGACTTCTTTTTTAAACCAGGGCTAATGGATGCCGCAATTTCTTCAGTTGTGGTACCTTTTGCAAACTCCTTTACAGCTCCGTCTGGAAACGCAATTTTTATAACGTCTGACATCCTTGTTCACTCCTTCTTTGAAATGTGGAAGCGCCTTGATCAGCCTCTGGCAATTAAGACACTTAGAAATAGAAGGTGCTCTTTACCTTCAATTTCTAAGTGGCTTATGACCTCGAGGGGCTAGGCGCTGGCAGTCAAGAACGCGACGTCCTGTCGCATTGACTGCACTTGTACTTCCTGTACTTCGGAACTAGACACCAACACTAATTTCAAACTTAGCATCAGTGTTTCGCTCCAAAAATAAATAAAACTCGCCCCCAAAAAAGGGACGAGTTAATAAACTTAGTCAATGGATCGTGGTTCCACCCTTGTTCCCAAAATCTATACAAACAACAATTAATGCAATGTATCAATAAAAACATTAATAAGACTTTGGCTCAACATCGATAACGGGAATCCCGTCAGCTATTAATAAGTTATAAATATATAACTGTTCACAACTGAAGTTTAAAGGTGGTAAGTTTGTTCATCGTGTTAGGAAGGTTTCAGCAAATCCTCCCCTCTCTGGGAACCGTACAAACAAGCTCATGTCCTTATCATGACAGATCTATTATTCAATTATTTCGTATTATAAATTGTTTTTTTGATAAAATCAAGATGATCTTCTCCAATATGTACTTATATCACCAAATAATTATCTATAGAATTCTTCCAAGCGATGAATCGTGACTCTTTCTTCAAATATATTTTGGATTGTTTGAATCATTCCATCGAGAAAATCATTTGCATAGAGAGAAATCTTTAAAGGTACCATAGACACTAATGGTGCTAATAACTTTGTATCTATATACATTGGATGTTGGGAAACAAATTCTTTATCAATCAGTTTCTTCAATTCATCTTCTGGTATTATACACTTATTTTCATTATAAATGGCATATTCTTGATCAAAGACAATGTGAATGGCCGGTATTTTGCTTTCATTATCACGTATATATTCTCGTAAGCTTTGAATGAAATTCTGATATTCCTGCTCCATCTTATACTCCTCTATAGCAATATCTACATATTCTCGTAAGCTCTGAAAATACTTATGCAAACGGAATTTTTGAAAAGATGAATAGGTAAAATATAAGTCAGGTCGCAAAAATTCCTCTAATGCATCTCTTACAACAAGTTCTCTTGATGTAAGTTTTTGCACGTTTGGAATCTCCTCCCGCTCGCCCTCAATAATAGCTTGCGTAATATGTAAAATCTGTTGTTGTTCCTCTTCTTCTGAAAAATAATACAATTCTTTCAGCATGTTTATAATCAAATGCTGCTCTTTATAACCGATAATAAATTGAATAAGTCCTGGTATAACAAAATGTTCAAGTGTAATATCCCAAGACTTTGGGGTAATTTTTATACACTGATTATTGACTAATTGAAGCTCAGATAAAAACGTTTCGGATATTGAACGAAAAATTGAATACATCGTCCTTGCCTCTTTCGGAGACCCAAATAATATCTCAAGCATGTTTGTCCCCCCTTTTGCCAGCACTTCAATCTATGTATATGGGGGGATATCTTCATTTAGAAGTAAATAAATGGGTTTACATAAAGAAAACCCGCTACTTTGTCTTTACACTGTCGAACATAAAAAATCGACTACCTCATGTTTATGAGATAGTCGATCGTCATGTTAGATACACTATTAAACGTCTTATCCTCTTCGATTTCTTCCTATCAGTTCGATTGGAACTGTCATATGTTTTATGCGCTCCATAATCCTTGCCGCTTTAACCGGTTCTTCTTCACCTCGCTGGGAAATCGAAAGATGATGCTGAAGTTGCTTGATAGTAAAATTAGAAGAAATAAAAACAGGCAGATTTTCAAGCATTCGATACTGAAGAATTGTTCCAAGAACTTCATCGCGCGCCCAGCTTGATACAGATTCTGCACCTAAATCATCAAGCATTAAAACTGGAATCTTTTTTACAGCATCTAGCTTTTCATCCAGTGATGAATTTTGAAACGAGCCTTTTAATTCCCTCATAAATTCAGGTACATACACAAGCATTGAAGCTACTTTATGTGAAGCAAGTTCATTTGCAATAGCACCTAAAATATAGGTTTTTCCTACTCCAAAGGATCCGTACAAATAAATGCCTTTTGGACGTTTTCCACTGTTATAGGCTTCAACAAAGTCCTGAGCCACACTAATGACCTGCAGGCGGCTTGTTTCATCAACATCGACATCAATCCTGTCAAACTGAGCTTCAAGGATGTCTTTTGGAATGTACATACTTTTAATGAGTGACTCATTTTTTTTCCTTTCATCATGAATTTCTTTTGTCGGACATTTATCGTATTGGATGTCAATGATCCGACCTTGTATCATTAAACGAGGATGATAGCCTTGTAATAAATTTTTGCATTCACCTAAAGATGGACATTGTTCACAATTTTTACTCTGATTCGTAAATTCATAAAGCTTCATTAAACTTCTATTAATCATTCCATCTTCAATTTCAGTTGAATGCTTTGTAATAAAAGCTTGTACATCCGGGTTGTTTAACACCTGTTTCTTTAAGTCATTATACCGTTCATTAAAATCCGGTCTTTTTGTTAACTTTTTTAAAGAATTGCTCATATGCTCCATAGCTAATCGTTCCTCCTTTCAGTATTGTCACTGCTTTTATTATCCTTATATTTTTTTATTCGATCAAATATTTTTTTCTTTTCTAATTCGAATTGCTCTAAATTCTTTTTATCGACTACCTCTTTATTTTGGGGATGTTTTTCTGAATCAGTTGTCTGTTCGTCTTCTTCCTTCAGCCATTCAGGTAATATTTCTTTACGAATTGGTGTTTTTTGGTTTTGTGTTCTTTTCTTTGATGTTTTTTCTTCTGCCCATTGTTGATATTGTCTGTGTTCCTGCTTCGCTAGGTCCATTGCTTCTTTTACTGTTTTTACATGCTTTCTTGTCCAATGACTTGCTATTTTTTGTACATAAGCTCTTGTAAGCTTCATATCGGTTTTAAGCAAAACATAATAGATTAAAACATTGACTACTCCCGGCTCAAGCTTCTGTTTAACCAGGACCTCTTCAATGATTTGCAAATCACTCACAGCGGGAGGGATACCTCCAGCAACATCTGTTAAAAATTGTCTTGGTGAAATAGTTTCTAATTGATACATTAGCTCTTCTTCTTGAGATAATTGTTTTTTATCTGGATTCGAACGTAATGTAATAGGTTGTTTCTTATCTACAAGATTGGGTAATTCATCTCCCACTTGAAATTGATACCAATCTCTTGCTGATTTTCTTAGCAATTCTACATCAATCATGTCACCCTGATCTAAACTGGACATGGCGACATTTTTCATTTCAACAGGGCCAATTCCATATAAATATGATAGCTTTTTGATTACCTCTTTTATCGAAGGTGTAAAAGCTTTCGGAGAAATTAGTGCATCAGATAAGCCTGAGAAGAATAAATCGAAGTCAAATGCAGCATCTGATATTTCCAAAGTGGCTCGATGATTTGTTTGAAGATATTCTCTCTCCTCTTCAAGTGTCAAGTCATCCATCGTTTCCGTGTTTACTCTTCCCATCATTTCTGCAGATCGAACGGAATCAAATACATCATCAAATGATTTGGTAATCTCCTTCATTCCCTCTTCCATTTGATCGTCTGAAAAAAAATTCTTTAGCTGTAAAAATTTATTTCGACCAACCCGATTATATAGATAAATATTTAATACACCATCCTGAAAAAACTCATTAGGCTGGACCGGTGCTTGTAACTCATATACATATCGCTTCACACCATCAACTTCATCAATAAAGGTTTTCAGCAAACCAAGACCTTCTAATTTTAACCGTTTTTGATAGATTTCCCGCAAATTGCTTTGCATAATCGTCATTAAACTGTGATGAGTTGTTTCTGCACTCCATAGACGATTTTGCTCTAATTCTGCCCATAACGTCATATAAAGACTAAAACATTTAGATCCAATTAATGGCTGATAAAGTAATGTAATGATTTTCCGATCTAAGTCCTGTAGAACTGATTTACTTTTAACTGTATAACGATCAATAGCAAGCAGTTCCTTCCAATGCTGTTCCATACCCCTCAACCTTTCATGCAAAAGTAAAACATACCACTGAAAAAAGAGCTGAAGGATCTCTCTCCATTAGCTCTTTCATCACTTATCTTACTTTCTTAATAAGATCTGTTAATTCTTCAATAAATACATTTATATCTTTAAACTGTCTGTAGACTGATGCAAATCGAACATATGCCACTTCATCAATTCTAGCGAGCCTATCCATCACCATTTCGCCGACTAATTCACTATTCACCTCAGAAACACCTTGATTTCTAAGTTCTTTCTCAATTTCGTGAACTATGTCCTCAAGCTTTTGCAAAGGTACCGGTCTCTTTTCACATGCTTTTATTAGTCCTCTTAAAATTTTCTCTCGACTAAATTCTTCCCTTGTGCCTTCTTTCTTCACTACAATCAGAGGAAATTCTTCGACTTTTTCAAATGTTGTAAATCGATATTGGCACTCTTCACACTCCCGGCGTCTGCGTATCGATCTGCCTTCATCTACAGGTCTTGAATCCAATACCCTTGTCCCATTATGTTGACACGAAGGACATTTCATATGACCAACTCCTTCTTAACGTCATATTTAGGTTTATGACCCAGCTCTTTATCTTCCACTTTTTCCAGTTCCAACAAATGTTTCTTTTTGATCAAGCTTCTTATATAAATCAAGAATGATTTTTTTACTGTAGCCGAGGTCAGTCGGCAGCACAGTATTTGTCGTCACAGTGAGATCAACCGCTGTTTCAAAAGGACGAACAGAAACAACTGTTACGATTAAGAATGCCTTTCTGGGGCGATCAATGTTCACACTCATTTCACCACGTTCTTCTGAAACTGAGGTCACTGTCATTCCAGGGGTTTGTTCAATTAATTCCTTTACTGACTGAAGTGCTTTTTTATTTGTTGTCTTATAATAATGGCTTTGTAAGTCTGGATTATAATGTTTTTCTCTTGTTTCTTGATGCGTGCTAAAAAAATCCTTTAATTTGTTCACAAAACTCATTATAGCATTCCCCTTTATAATTTATTATTTTCCCTTTATGTATGAAAAGATATTCTATTACTATCATACTGAAATTTTCCGATAATAAAAAGAGGTGCAGATTAAATAATCTACACCTCTGAATGTTTTGTTTCAAATTAAAGAGCTTTTGCTTCCTTTTGTTTTACCTGTACAGGTCCCATACCTCTTGGAATTTCAATGTTTTCACGAGTTTGTGCACCTAAAGACTCTGCAATATGGTCTGCAGCAATATTCGGATCTAAATCACCACAAGTGTAAACATCAATACTTGCATAACCATGCTCCGGAAAACTATGAATAGTTAAATGAGACTCGGAGATGATAACAACTCCACTAACTCCTTGTGGAGCAAATTTGTGGAAAGCAACCTCTCTTATTTCTGCACCTGACTTTAACGCTGCATTTACAAATGTTTTTTCAATGTAATCCATATCATTTAACTTATCAAAATCGCATCCCCATAATTCTGAGATTACGTGTCTACCCATTGTTTCCATATTCATGGATCCCCCTTTAACTATTTTTTAACATGAATTCTTCGCTAATGGTATATGTACTACCACGGGGGAAAGTTAGTCCAGAGAGGTCCTAACCCTTTAAGTAGCCTTAACACCTTGGCTTTGATAAGAAGTTCACGAAAAATAGTATACTTTGTTTGTATATGTTTTGCAACACACTTTTCGAAAAAATATTTCCTACATCTAAGTTAAGGGGTTTATCCAACATGATGATACATTTATTACTTTTTCCGGAAGAAGCTTAAATATCCGTTAAATCCTCATACACCTAATAATTGTGACATACTCTTTTCTACCATTTTTGCCAAATCAACCACTCTGCAGGAATATCCCCATTCATTATCATACCACGCAAGTACCTTTACTTTATGTTGATCGATAACAATGGTCGACAAGCTATCGATGATTGCAGAATAAGGGTTTGTATTATAATCAATTGATACTAAAGGCTCTGTAGAATAATCCAAGATTCCTTTTAGTGATGCTTGTGATGCTGATAAAAAAGCTTGATTAATCTCTTCTAACGTAACAGCTTTTTCAACATCAACAACCAAGTCAACGAGTGAAACATTTGGTGTTGGAACTCTTAGTGCCATACCAAGAAGTTTCCCTTTCATTTGAGGCAATACAAGCTCCAAAGCCTTTGCAGCTCCAGTGGTAGTTGGAATAATAGACTGACCGCATGCCCTTGCTCTTCTTAAATCTTTATGTGGATTGTCAATATTTCTTTGGTCATTCGTGTATGCATGAACTGTTGTCATAAGACCATTTTTCACTGTAAACTCCTCATCAAGTACCTTGATGACGGGGGCTAGACAATTTGTCGTACATGAAGCATTTGAAATAATAGTATGCTGCTTCGCATTATATTCATGGTCATTAACCCCCATGACAATTGTAATATCTTCATTTTTTCCTGGAGCTGTTAATAAAACTTTTTTTGCTCCGGCATTTATGTGTAGCATTGCTTTTTCTTTATCATTAAATTTACCTGTTGCTTCAATGACGATATCTATATTTAACTCCTTCCATGGAAGTTCCTCAGGGTTCCTTTCATCCAACAATAGGACCTTTCGTCCATTTACAATGAGATGATCATCCATTGCAATAACTTCACCGGCAAAAGCTCCATGATTTGTATCATATTTAATTAAATGAGCTAGTGTGTTTGCTGGATAGCTTGCATTAATAGCCATTATATTTAACCCTTCTGAGATTGCACGACGAAAGACCATTCTACCTATTCTTCCAAATCCATTAATCGCAATATTTGAAACCATAAAAATTCTCCTCTCCACCAACATATGTGTTACACTATTTTAACATTTTCTAATAATAGTATAACACATTTAAAGTGAATAAGGATCATCTCTTTGTCCTTATGTAGCCTATTTTTCTTAAAACATTATTAAATTTTTTATTGTTTAAATAGTATTCAAGGTACAATTTTGCGGTAGCAATAGAGTAGGGTAACCTCTTTCAAGGCTACCCCCTCATCAAACCGTACGTGTCCTATTAAGACATACGGCTTACCAATGTGTTTGAATTAATCAGTATGTTGCTAGTCGCTTGGCATAGTTCATTTTACGAACGCGTTCAGGAGTGTAATATTCCTCCCCGCGTTCCTTTGCTCTTTGAATTTGCTTTTGTTGTTTCTTCTTTTGCTTTTCTTTCATGTATTGAATGTA
Organism: Metabacillus schmidteae; assembly: GCF_903166545.1. Taxonomy (NCBI): domain Bacteria; kingdom Bacillati; phylum Bacillota; class Bacilli; order Caryophanales; family Bacillaceae; genus Metabacillus; species Metabacillus schmidteae. The sequence continues at coordinate 4,145,481 of NZ_CAESCH010000001.1, forward strand.
GTCATCCAATGTATGACCAAATTGCTTTCCATAATACAACTGAAACGCAGGTACTAGTCCAATCTTAGTGAAATATTCTATGTTCCACTTCGTATTCATGGCATACCCCTTGCGTTGGCTTGGGTGGTCATGAATCATGGCCACTCTCAACCTTCTTCGAACGTAAGAATCCATTGCGAGTAGTTCATTCTTAAAAACATTGAAATAACAGTTTAGTTTATGCCCATGTTCTTTGAATTCTTCTACTGCTTTCCAAATCGTTAAATAGAAATTAACTTTCCCTCGAATCACAGAGTTCACTCTCTCAAGCCACTTTTCTTTACTTAAGGTTAAAGTCTTTCTTGTTCGTTGTTTAATTTTAATGCGAAAGTCACTCCATGTTTCCTCTTTAGGTTTCGTAATGTAATACGGTTTCCCATCTTTCTTACGTTTTCTCCAATGCTCAAAAGTAAAGCCCAGGAAGTCAAAGTCATCATTATTAAAATCAACGATTTTAGTCTTCTCCACAGAGATTTCTAACCCAAGTTCTTTTAATACTTCCTTTGTAACTTCTTCAGCCTTCTTTATTTCCTCCTTGCTCTTGGCAAAGAGTAAGAAATCGTCCGCGTAGCGGACGAACTTTATCCCATGTTGGTCAAGAGTCCAATCCAATTCATTTAAATAGATATTGGCGAGTAAAGGCGAGATCACTCCACCTTGCGGTGTTCCAGAATCTACCTGATGGTATTTACCTTCTTCCATATATCCTGCTTTTAGCCATTTCCAAATCATATCAAGGACGGTTCCATCCGCAATGTACTTGTTTAACACTTTCAATAGCTTCTTGTGGGGAATATTGTCAAAGAATCCTTTAATGTCACAATCATAAATATAGTTGTAGCCATTTTCGATATTCCACATAATCAATTGTAGTACACGCTTCGCCCCCACATTGGGACGATAGCCACAAGACCATTTATGGAAAATGTCCTTTTCAAACTTAGGTTCTAGTACATTACGTAATGCTTGTTGAACAATACGATCTTCAATGGTTGGGATACCTAGTGGGCGTTTCTTCCCATTCTTTTTTGGAATATAAACACGTCGCACTGGTGAGGGTACGTAATCTTTCGCTCTTAGTTTCATGAGTAGATTTTCAAGGTTCTCCTCTAGATTCTTCTCATAACTTTCAAGCGTTTCTTCATCTATTCCTCCTGCACCCTTATTCACTTTTACATTCTCCCAAGCTGTTTTGATCTTTCGATCAAAGAGAATTTGCCCATAGACACTATGCCATTTTAATTTCAAAGTCTGATTCATTCTTATTCGACACCTTTCAATGTGTACTTTCAGTTCGTTTATACCGAAGTATCGTTTACTGTTGACATTACACACTTTTAGTTGTGTAGAGCCACAAGGTCATTCCCCTTCCGTTCGATGATTGTTTAGTCAATCACCTACTTCCGTACTATGAGAACGTCTGACTTCTCTATCCACAAGGCTCATTTCGGATTATCCTTATAAAGCCTTGCCCTTATGGTGAGATAGAGATCTCACGGGGTTATCGTACTTTCCTTCTGTACATACCCAGCACCATCACCGAATAAGCTACGACAGATCGGCTGATTTCTCTGACCTGCCATTACAATTATTGTAGACTTCCCATTATTTGCGGATGGTCGCCAACTTATCCTGCCGCCGTGCTTCACACTTATTGCATTTGGGTCTGCACATCCGACTGCGGTTCTCTCGATTTACCGCATCTCCATCAGACAAAGCCTCACGACCATGCCATAGATTAGTCTTCACTAGTTGTATCAGCACCCTAGTGGAAGGACTTTCACCTTCGAGAAAATGAGTCTTCCAGGATTCGGGAGCAGTTGTTATCGAAATAACTTACTCCAACCTTTAACAGCTCATTCAGTGCAGATATCTGCACAAGGTACGACTGCCCGTCGCACGCAAAAAAAAAGAGACTAATATAGCCTCTTTTCTTAAATCCATTTTTTTAACACAGCTTCCAGCTGGATTTGAGTATCTTCTACAGAACCGTTATTATCAATAATTTCATCAGCAAGTTTTCTTTTATCCTTTAAAGGGTGTTGAGATTGAATACGGAGTTTCGCTTCGTCATTCGTGTAGTTGTTTCGTTGCATTAACCTCTCAAGCTGAGTTTCTTCGTCCACATACACAAGGATTGTCTTATCAACCATATAGGTAAGCTTGCTTTCAAATAATAAAGGAATATCTAAGACAACCAGCTTTGAACCCTGCTTTTTTTCTTCTTCTACTTGATGAAGCATTTCTTTCCTAACTTCCGGGTGAACAATCTTATTTAGCTGCTCTCTTTTTTTTTGATCACTAAAAATCAAAGCACCTAACTTCCCACGATCCAGAGTTTGGTCTTCCTGTAGAATGTCTGCACCAAAAACGTCAATTATTTGGTTATACGCTGGTCTCCCTATTTCGACGACATCCCTGGAAATTTGATCTGCATCAACAACTGTTATGCCCATTTCTTTAATCATATTTGATACTGTACTTTTTCCACTTGCTATTCCACCTGTTAGTCCAATGACAACTGTCACAGCCTTTAGCCTCCATTGCTTATAATTTCCATATCCCTATCATAATGAGAATAATCCCAGGAAGGCAAGAGAATTTATCCACCCATGAAAATCTTGCAAAAATATGGCCCGATTTTATTCCTATCCAAACAAAGAGAGAGCTCATACACGCTACTAAAACACTCATAATAATTGGTGAATAGCCCAATAATGCAGCACCGATCCCAGCTCCAAATGCATCTAAAGATAAAGCCAATCCAAGTAGAAATGCTTCAACTCCAGTGATTGTTCCAGATTTGTCTATATCTGCAGTCATCGGCTTTCTAAGTATGTTTATCACAATTCCAAAAGTTTTAATTTCAAAATTAATAATGGTTTTCTCAACTTCTTCTTCCACTCCACTTTCTTTAGATGGCCGAAAAAACTGGTATAAAACCCATGCTCCAATAAGCATTAAAATAAATCCACCTAGCTTTTCCGTTATATAGATCGGGAATATCTTCGTTAATATTTCGCCAAGAAACATCGCTCCAAGCATTGTTCCTGCTGAACAGCAAGCAATTATAAAAATGGACTTTAATGGTATTCTCATTTTCCTCATTCCGTAAGTAAAACCAACTGAAAAACTATCTAAACTAACTGCAAATGCTAATAACAAAAGTGACATGTATTGAAACATATAGGTCTAGCCCCTTCCTTCTAATTGCTAACATAGTCTATGATCAACGCCCAGAGAATGTTAAAGAAGAATCGTTTTTTGAACATGGCTACCTTATGTACTCTAATCACTTTTTAGAATTACCGAAAAAAGGTAAAGATCACCTGTTGATGTCTTTACCCTTTTTTTACTTTTGGCATTTTGAACAAAAATGTGTCCCACGTCCACCGACAACCGTTTTGGTTAAAATTTGACCGCAATTTTTACAAGGTTCATTCGTCCGGCCATATACGTATAATTGTAGTTGGAACATCCCAATTTCACCTTGTGTGTTTACGTATGATCGGATAGTGCTTCCACCTTGCGCAACTGCTTCATCAAGAGTTTGAATAATTTCTTTATGCAATCGTTCATATTCTTGATTCGATAATTGTCCAGCTGTACGTTCAGGGTTTATTCCCGCTCGAAATAAGGCTTCATCCACATAAATATTGCCAAGTCCTACAACAACTGACTGATCAAGTAAAGCAGTTTTGATTTTCCGAGATGTTTTCGCTAATCGTTCTTTAAGATATTCTTTCGTAAATTGTGAAGAAAAAGGTTCGGGACCTAATTGAGAAAGAGGAGGACTTTGCTCCTCTTCTCCTTTTTTGAATAAATGCATTGTACCAAATTTCCTTACATCCCGGTATCTAAGCTCTGTGTTATCCGTAAATGTAAACAACACATGTGTATGCTTTTCGACTTCATCTTTAGGCTGATATAAGCCATATCTTCCTTCCATTCTTAAATGAGATACCAGAACATAGTCGTCCAAAATAAATTTTAAAAATTTTCCTCTACGATTCACATCAAGAATAGACTGACCTGCTAATGCATCCCTAAACTGTTCAACTTCTTCCGGCTTTTTAATCATTTTAGGCCAAAGAATGGAAACCTTTTTTATTTTTTTACCTTTTACAAGTTGAATCAGTGTTCTTCGTACTGTTTCAACCTCTGGTAATTCGGGCATGTATTCACATCCTTTTTACACTAGGGTTATTTCGCATCATACCATGAGTTCCCATAAGAATAATCTACTCTTAGAGGTACTATTAACTCGACTGCGTTTTCCATTACCTCCGGAACAATTTTTTCAAGAATAGCTACTTCCTCTTTTGGAGCTTCAAATATCAACTCATCATGCACCTGTAACAATAATTTCGTTTGCAGCTTTTCTTCCTTTAATCTTTCAGCCATATCAATCATGGCTTTCTTAATTATATCTGCTGCACTACCTTGAATAGGTGTATTCATTGCTGTTCGCTCTGCAAAGCTGCGAAGATTAAAATTACGGCTTGTGATTTCAGGAAGATATCTTCTTCTTTGAAGTATTGTTTTTACAAATCCTTTATCTCTTGCATCCGCCACAATATCTTCCATGTATTCTTGAACTCCTACGAATGTTTCCAAATAACGTTTAATGAATTCCCCTGCTTCCTTACGGGTAATACCTAGACTTTGTGATAGTCCAAAATCACTAATTCCATATACGATACCAAAGTTTACTGCTTTAGCTTGTCTTCTCATATTTGATGTGACTTCATCCTCTGATACATGAAAAACATCCATTGCTGTTTTTGTATGAATATCCAAATCATTTTGGAATGCGTCTACTAAATTTTCATCATTTGCAATATGTGCTAGTACCCTCAGCTCAATTTGTGAGTAATCAGCTGCAAAAATGACCCAATCCTTTTTAGATGGAACAAATGCCTGACGTATTTTTTTCCCTTCTTCTAATCGAATTGGAATGTTTTGTAAATTCGGGTCAATTGAGCTGAGTCTACCCGTTGTTGTTAACACTTGATTAAATCTTGTGTGTATTTTTTGTGTATCAGAGTGAACAACCTTTAACAATCCTTCAATATATGTAGATTGTAATTTTCCGAGTTGGCGATAGTGGAGTATATCCTTTACAATCTCATGTTTATCCTCAAGCTTTTCTAATACATCTGCAGAAGTGGAATAACCTGTCTTGGTTTTCTTCACAACAGGAAGATTTAATTTATCAAATAAAATCACACCAAGCTGTTTTGGTGAATTAATATTAAATGACTCTCCTGCATGTGCATAGATGCTTTCTTCTAATGTTTTTAACTGCTCAGTAAGATTTTTCCCCATTTCTTTTAATCGATCAACATCAACTTTAATACCAGTTGCTTCCATTTCAGCAAGTATGAATGACAATGGCATCTCTAAATCATATAATAGGGCAGACTGATCGTTATCTTCTAACTGATTAATGAGCTTTTCCTTTATATCAGATATAGCTAGTCCTTTTCGAACAAGATGTTCTCCTAACTTATCGCTTGCTGGAACTGAACGCTTTGCTCCTTTTCCATATACAACCTCGTCATGCTGAACGACTGATACACCATGTGCTTTAGAGACACTTGCCACATCCTCATAGGTAGCAGATGGGTTCAATATATACGCAGCAATTAATACATCAAAGTTTATCCCTTTTAATGAAATTCCCTTCCAACTAAGAGCTACGGTTGTCTTCTTTCCATCGTAAACTGTTTTCAGCTTGGTTTCATCTTCAGCCCATTCCTTGAATTGACTTGAATTCAGAGCAATGTCGGCAGGTATGTAGTAATGACCATGTTGATTTATGATGGAAAAGCCGTTTATATCAGCTTGATGATAGCTATCCTCCAATACTTCTGCGTAAAAAGTAGCTTCATCTGTTAATATTTCCTGTGAGAACTCACTGACGACTTCAAAGCTTATATCTTCTATTTCTTCTTCTGCAGCTTCGGTCCCCAGTTTATCCAACAATGAATTAAAGCCTAGTTCCTTGAACAGCTCTGTAACCTTTTTAGAATCAAATCCCTCATAATGAACTTCATCCAATGCTATAGTCAGCGGTGCCTCACAATCTATTGTAGCGAGCTTTTTACTCATTATCGCTTGTTCCCTGTTTTCCTCCAGTTTTTCTTTAAGCTTTTTCCCACCTACTTTTTCAATAGACGCCAATACATTTTCTAATGTATTGAATTCTGTTAAAAGTTTAATTGCCGTTTTTTCACCTACACCTGGAACTCCGGGAATATTATCAGATGTATCACCCATTAATCCCTTCATATCTATAATTTGCTCTGGAGTTAGACCATACTTCTCTTGGACAAAATCCGGCGTGTAAGAATCAACATCTGTAATACCTTTTTTTGTAATATCTACAGTTATTTTGTCCGTTACTAGTTGCGTTAAATCTTTATCTCCTGAAATAACCTTAACTTCATAGCCATCCTTCTCAGCTTGTCTAGACAATGTTCCGATAATATCATCTGCTTCGTAATTTTCCAATTCATACCGAGATACTTGGTAAGCATCCAACAACTCTCGAATGAACGGAAATTGCTCTGATAATTCAGGTGGAGTCTTTTGTCTTCCTCCCTTATATTCTTGGAAGGTTTTGTGTCTAAACGTTGTTTTCCCTGCATCAAATGCAACCAGCATATGTGTTGGTTTTTCATCCTCTAATATCTTCATTAAAATCATTGTAAAACCGTAAATTGCATTCGTATGTACACCTTTATCATTGTTTAGTAATGGTAAAGCAAAAAAAGCACGGTAAGCAATACTATTTCCATCAATTAATACAAGCTTTTTAGTCAATCGTTATCCTCCTCTATTTAAAACGAATTTCTATCGTATAACTCTTTGCATATTTAAAAAACCCCGGTTTTCCACTTCTATTTTATCATGACTACAAATAGAAAGGAAAATAGGGTTCTTTTTAGATGGTTATTGTTCTCCCTTTAGCAAGCTTGCATATGGTGAACTAAATGGAATAATGATGACTGTTTCTTCATCAATGGTTTGTTTATAGGATTGTAGTGTACGATACATTTCATAAAATGCAGGGTCTTTTGAGTAAGCAGTATTATAAATTTTTGCAGCTTCTTTTTCACCTTCACTTCGAATAACCTCAGCATCAGCCTCTGCCTTTGCAAGCATTTCTTTTACTTCTCGATCTGTTTCAGCAATAATACTGTTCTTTTCTGCATCTCCTTTTGATAAATAACCTTGCGCTGTTGATTCACGCTCTGAAATCATCCTTGTAAATACAGACTCTTCATTTTCTGAAGGCAGATCGGTTCTTTTCATGCGAACATCTGTTACAGCAATTCCATAGTTACCTTCTTCAAGTAAATTATTTACAATTTCTGTTACTTTATCATTTAGACTGCCTCTTGATGACTTTTCATCATTGATGATCTCATCGTAATTTAATTGCCCTAATTCAGAACGGACGGTTGAGAACACATACTCCGCCATTTTTGTTTCAGCATTTACGATAGATCTTGCATTCGCGATCATTTTCTTAGGATCATCTATTCTCCAAACTGTGTAATTATCAATGATTAGACGTTTTTTGTCCTTGGTATTAATTTCAGCTTCTTCCACATCATATGTCATTTGGTATTTAGGAAGTGTTGTGACAGATTGAATAAAAGGAATTTTAAAGTGTAAGCCCGGCTCCTCAATAATACGGACAACTTCCCCGAATTGGCGAACAACTTTATATTCATTTTCTTTCACAATGAATAGGTTTGTTAGGAGAATGACAAATATCGCAATAATAATTAGAAATATGATTCCTGCACGTAGATATCCCTTAAACGAGAAGGCAGGCTTTTTCTCTTCCATGCTTACTACGTTATCATTGTCCATTACTTTCACTTCCTTCCTTTTCAGTTGATTCTGTTTCTACAGGTTTAGCTGCTGCTCCATCTTTAATCGGCAAATACTTCATTGTATTACCATCATCCTCCATTATATAAATTTCAGCATTTGGCAGGACTTGATCGATGGTTTCTAAAACTAAACGTTTTTGTGTAATTTCTTTTGCATTCACATATTCATTATAGATAGCATTAAACTGAGCTACATCACCGCGGGCCTCTTCTATGCGAGCCGCTTTATCTCCCTGAGCCGAAGACATAATGGCAGCCTTCTCCCCCTGCGCTTCTTCAGTTCGTTTGTTACGGTACTTATCTGCTTCATTCTTCCTTGTATTCATTGTTTCACGAGCATCCGTTACATTCGTAAATGCTTTTCTTACTTCTTCATTTGGCAAATCAACATCTTGTAATTTAACAGCTAAAATCGTAATACCTATATCATAATTTTCGACTAAATTAGTTAATAATTCTTGAACCTGCTTTTCAATTTCTACCTTACCAGATGTTAAGGCATCATCTATTGTTGAGCTGCCTATAATACTTCTCAAACTTGCAGAAGTAGCATCCTCGAGCATTTCTGTTGGATTTTCTGCATTAAATAGGTATTTTCCCGGGTCAGTTATTTTCCATTGAACAACCATATCTGCTAATACGATGTTTTCGTCACCTGTAATCATTTTGGTTTCTTTTGGGAAATCCTCTACTTCTCCATCTTGAGTTTCTTTATAGCCAAACTGAAGACTGAATGTTTCCTTTGAAAGAACCTCAACAGACTGAATTGGCCAAGGATATTTAAAGTGTAAACCCGGCTCGCTAATACCTTCTTCAACTTCACCAAGTGTAATCATCACAGCTTGTTCTGATTCATCAACGGTATACCATGAAGTAAATGCAACAATTGCTAATAAAATAATTAATAAGGCAAAACCACTAATGGAAAAAATCCTTTTTAAACTTAACATGTATCCCCCTACCTTTCTTATGTTTATCTATTCTGTTGTGATACTTTATATACGTTTACATTTCAAGAAAGTTTCAAAGATTTCAAATTCAGGAGTATTTGTCATAAAAGTAAGGTTTTATCATTAGGGAGTAGTAGGAACCATTGAAGAAAATAAAAAAAGGGACGTAAGTACATGACTTACGCCCAAAAGATTGGCTCCTTGGATGAAGGGGTTTTCACTTAGTATAATACCAACCTTTTATTAAGCAATATTAAATTTGATGTAAATTAATTGTAAAGTCTGTCGAAAAAATGCCTAATTTCTTTAAATTAGTGGAGATTTTCTATTTTTTTATATAATTTTAAGGTAAAGGTCGTACCTTGGCCAACCTCACTTTCTACACTAATTTGTCCCTTATGTGCCTCAACTAAATGTTTAACAATAGCTAAACCTAATCCAGTACCTCCAGAATTTCGGCTCCTTGCCCTGTCAACACGATAAAATCGTTCAAAAATCCTCGGTATTTCTTCTTTCTTTATCCCTATTCCTGTATCAGACACTGTTACTTGTGCGTAATCATCATGTTTTTCAACGATTACATCAACAACTCCACCTTGTGGTGTATATGTTAGGGCATTGTTAATTAAATTAATAAAGATTTGTTTTAATCGATAAATATCGCCTTCTATATAAGTTAAATTATCGGGTAGAGTCACGTTTAATTTAATTTTCTTTTCTTTCGCCTTACCCTCAAGTATAACCGTAATGTCTTCCAATATTTCTCTTAAATCGCACGGTTGAATAGAGAGTTGAAAGCCTTGCTGTTCTACTTTCGATAAATCCAATAAATCTTGTATTAACGTTTGAAGTCGGTCACTCTCTTTCAATATGATCGAAAGGAAATACTCAGCCGTTTGTTTATCACTAAGAGCCCCATCTAATAATGTTTCACTAAATCCCTTAATAGAAGTAATAGGAGTTTTTAACTCGTGGGAAACATTTGCGACAAAATCCTTTCGCATTTGCTCCAATTTTTTTAATTCGGTAATATCGTGAAAAACAAGAACTATTCCTTTCCATTCATCATTCGTACCGATAATTGGTGCACCATATACTTCAAAATGTCTTCTCTCTATCTTAATCGGGAGATGTAATTGTTTCCGGACTTTCACTTCTGTCATAAAAATTTCTTCCACAGTATCAATGATTTCTTGGTGTTCAAAAGCATCATGGTACAGATGATAAAGAAAACTTGCTGAGTCTACCTCAAAAAGTTCCTTATATGCTCTATTTACTAAATTTATATACCCTCTACCATCAATTAAAATGAGTCCGCTCCCCATGTTTTCAATAAGAGTTTGAAGTCGGTCCTGTTGCATTTCTTGTGCCCTTGTCATGTCTTGAAGATTTCTTGCCAATATATTAATTGACTGACTCAGCATGCCTGTTTCATCTAGATGGTCTTCATATGTGCGAGCCTTATAATTTCCTTTTGCTAACTCCATAGCGACCTTTGTAGCTGATTCAATCGGACGAGTAAATTGTGAGGTAATACGCACACCTATTAGTAAAATAATAATAAAAGCAATTCCTAAACTGGCTATAAGTATTAGCCAAAACTGATGATTCACTTTTGTTAATGAATCTACTGATGAACTAACGAGAATGACTCCCTCACTATTTGCCCCTTCTTTTACTGGAAATCCATAATAAGCAACACCATGTGCCTGGTCTGTATGATAATATCCTTTTTTCTTATTTTTCATGACCGGATAGATGTTCTCCATTAAATGTTGATGGTCATGACTTTCTTTTAACATTCCTGCTTCATAAATAATTTTATTTTGATTTGAAATAACTGTTACGTGGGATTTGTAGTTCTTACCTAACTCATCAAGAAGTTGTTTAATCTCTTGATCTGTTAAATCTTTATTTGTCACAATAGATTGTGTAAGCTCTGCTTCTCTCATCATTTCCTCTTTAAATGAATTAAGGTAATAACTATTAAAGATTTGGCCTAACAATAAACCTAAACCTACCAATACCGATACAATCAATGTGATGAGAGCAAATAAAAATCGTGAGCGGAACCTACTCATTCATCTTTGGCTCCTCAAGTTTATAACCTAATCCTCTTATTGTTTTTATATATAATGGCTTTTTCGTATTTCTTTCTATTTTTTCACGCAAATGGCTAATGTGAACATCAACAATTCTAGTGTCGCCTGCAAAATCATAATTCCAAACTGCACTAAGTAGTTGATCTCTTGTTAGAACACGCCCTTTATGCTTAGCTAAATACACAAGTAACTCGAATTCTTTAGGTGTTAAATCTAGACGTTCCTTTCCATAATAAGCCTCATAGTGATCAGGCAAGACTCGTAAATCTGCTATTAATACCTGATTTGCGTCCTCAATCTCCTTTGATTCCGGCTCAGGATGTGAATGACTTCTTCTTAAGATAGCTTTTATCCTCGCTACAACCTCTCTTGGACTAAAAGGCTTGGTCATATAATCATCTGCACCTAATTCTAAGCCTAACACTTTATCAAATTCATCATCCTTAGCAGTAAGCATAAGAATAGGAACCATAAGTTTTCGCTGACGAAGCTGTTTACAAACCTCTATTCCATCCATTTTGGGTAACATTAAATCTAAAACCATTAAATCAGGTTCTTCATTTATACATAAGTGTAACCCTTCTTCCCCATCCATCGCTGTTAATACATGATAACCAGCTTGTTCAAGGTTATATTTTAATAGGGTTGATATTGATTGCTCATCATCTACTACTAATATTTTCTTACTCATTCACATTGCCTCCAAGGATATAATTTCCCTTCATTAGAACCAATCATTCCATATTATTACTCTATCTCTCTATTGTTTGTAGTTCTATTCTAGCGAATAGTATGGAGAAAGAGCAACTATTCGTTTAAATATGAGTAAAATATCTTTTAAAATGGAGTTTTGTAATTGTTAAAAAGCTGACCCATGATGAGTCAGCTTAATTATAACTTATTCTAAAAATTCTCTAATGCTTTTCCTTCAATTGGTGTTATTTTACAAGGAGGACAAACTGTTACTTTTCCTTCAAGGACAGTATCACCTTCATTATTTTCTGCTCGAACACGAATAATGATCTTGTTTTCTGAAAGAAACACTTCACTTACTTCAAACAGAAATTGAATAACACTATAATGATGCAATGGCCGAAGAAATGAAATCTCCTGTTTGGTAATATGACTTCCAGGCCCTGGTAGATACTTCGAAATCGCTGAAGTAATAATCCCTGTGAGCATGATACTAGGAACAACAGGCTTTTCGTAAGGTGTTTGAGAAGCATAATCATGTTGTATATACAGAGGATTTGCGTCATTTGTTAACCCTAAATAAAGGAGAAGGTCCTTGTCTTCAATCTTCTCTGTTAATGAAAGTTTTTCCCCAACTGTTATTTCTTCAATATGTCTGCCAAGCTTCCGTTTCTTTCCAAGAAGCATATTTGCACCACCTCATCAATTTTTATAAGGAAAAGCTTAGAAATTGTCAGTGAATTTTAAGTTTATATCATTTAATTTTGGCTGTTTTCACATACTTTGTTGTTTTTTATCGTAGTAAAGTTTAGTAATTAGTTCGTTCCATTGCGCTTCAGACAATCGCTTTCCGCGGGGAGGAAGCTGAGCCTCCTCAGCTTCGCTTGCGGGGTCTCAGCCTTTCCTCTACTTCCCGCAGGAGTCGATTGTCTTCCGCTCCATTCCACTATAGAAATATATAAATATTCATAAGCAACAATCTTAGCGAAAACAGCCTTAATTTTCTTACAAAGAAAAGACCTATTTATACTGTATAAAAAAGAAAATTGAGGTAAATCCCCAACTTTCTTTTATTTCTATTCGTCACGAAAGAATCTTCATTACATTTTGTACAGAATCAGCTGATTTCTTAAGAGCCGCTTTTTCCTCTTCTGTAAGTTCAAGTTCAATAATTTGCTCCAGGCCATTTCCTCCTAAGACAGTTGGAACACCTAGATAAATTCCATTAAACCCATATTCACCTTCTAGATAAACAATTGAAGGAAGGACTCGACGTTGATCTTTCAGAATCGCTTCTACCATTTCTACTAATGAAGCAGCTGGAGCATAATAAGCACTACCATTTCCTAAAAGATTTACTATTTCTCCGCCACCTTTTCTTGTTCTCTCTACAATAGCGTCTAAACGATCTTTAGGAATTAGTGTTTCTAATGGAATCCCGCCAGCATAGGAATAACGTACTAAAGGAACCATATCATCACCATGTCCCCCTAAAACGAATCCTGTTATATCTTTCACAGAAAGGTTTAGCTCTTGGGCAACAAACGTACGGAAACGAGCTGTATCAAGAACACCTGATTGTCCAATTACCCGATGCTTAGGAAACCCGGATTCTTTATAAACTGTATATGTCATAGCATCAACAGGATTTGTTAATACAATGATCGTACAGTCAGGAGAGTATTTTACAATTTCCTTTGTCACAGATTTCATAATACCAGCATTTGTTGAGACAAGATCATCACGGCTCATTCCTGGTTTCCTGGCAATACCTGCAGTGATCACAACAATGTCTGAATTAGCGGTATCTTCATAGTTTGATGTACCGATAATATTTGCATCAAATCCTTGGACTGGACTAGCTTCAAGCATATCCAAAGCTTTCCCTTTTGTTGGGTTTTCCATTTGAGGAATATCAACTAACACTACATCGGAAAGTTCTTTTTGACCTAATAATAATGCTGTCGTAGCCCCAGTGAAGCCCCCACCGATCACAGATACTTTTTTACGTTTAATTGCCATATCTAACATCCCCTTAATATGTATAGGTTTGGAAAAAGGGCTGCTTATGTGATTGAAATTTAAAATGTAACCATTCTAACCTTCCTTCACAACAGCAAACCCCCGTCATTTTTAGATAAGCATCAACCTTAAGTATTAGCCCATATTCTTAATTAATTCATCACCAAACTCAGAACATTTTACTTCAGTTGCACCTTCCATTAAACGTGCAAAGTCATATGTTACAACTTTTGAAGCAATTGTCTTTTCAACAGAAGTCATAACTAACTGTGCTGCTTCTGTCCATCCTAAATGCTCAAGCATAAGTACCCCTGAAAGAAGTACAGAAGATGGGTTAACTTTATCAAGACCAGCATATTTTGGAGCTGTACCATGAGTAGCTTCAAAGATCGCGTGACCTGTTTCATAGTTAATGTTTGCACCTGGTGCAATACCGATTCCACCAACTTGTGCAGCAAGAGCGTCAGAAATATAGTCACCGTTTAGGTTCATTGTTGCAACAACATCAAATTCACGCGGACGTGTTAAGATTTGTTGTAAGAAGATATCTGCAATTGAATCTTTAATAATAATTTTCCCTGCAGCTTCTGCATCAGCTTGTGCTTTATTTGCAGCATCTTTACCTTCATTTTCTACAATGCGGTCATATTCAGCCCAAGTGAATACTTTATCACCGAATTCTTTTTCAGCAAGCTCGTAACCCCAGTTTTTAAATGCACCTTCAGTGAATTTCATAATGTTACCTTTGTGAACTAGTGTTACAGATTTGCGGCCATGCTCGATTGCGTAGTTGATTGCTGCTCTTACTAATCGGCTAGTTCCTTCTTGTGAAACAGGCTTAATACCGATTCCGGAAGTTTCAGGGAAACGAATTTTGTTTACACCCATTTCATTTTTTAAGAAGTTAATTAGCTTTTCTACTTCTTCAGAACCTTTAGCATATTCAATACCAGCATAGATATCTTCTGTGTTTTCACGGAAGATGACCATATCTGTATCTTCCGGACGTTTAACAGGTGATGGTACACCTTGGAAATAACGTACAGGACGTAAGCAAGTGAATAAATCCAGTTCTTGACGAAGAGCAACGTTTAAAGAACGAATTCCTCCACCAATTGGTGTTGTTAACGGCCCTTTAATCGCAATTAGGTACTCGCGGATAACATCTAATGTTTCAGCTGGTAACCATTCACCTGTTTGGTTGAATGCTTTTTCTCCTGCTAAAACTTCTTTCCAAACAATTTGTTTTTCTCCATTGTATGCTTTTTCAACAGCTGCTTCTAATACGCGTGATGCAGAAGCCCAGATATCTGGTCCAATTCCATCACCTTCGATAAATGGAATAACAGGATTATTTGGTACGTTTAAAACACCATTTGTTACAGAAATTTTTTCACCTTGTGTCAAGAAAATTACCTCCCAGATTATGTAGTTTAATTCATATCTATTCTATCAATAGATATAAACATCTTAAAGTATAGGACTCTTATTTTTGGAAATAAAAGATTCCCTATTATTTATGATAAGTAGGTACCGATTCCATATAGCACCCCTCCTTTTTAAGAGGAAATGCTTCGGAATCAGGGATTCTACTTATATCCTTTGTTTACTTATCCACGTTGATCCATTGGAATATATGCTTGTTTATCAGGTCCAACATATTCTGCTCTAGGTCTGATTAAACGGTTATTCTCATATTGTTCTAAAATATGTGCTAACCAACCTGATACACGACTTACAGCAAAAATAGGTGTGAATAAGTCATGATCAATACCTAAGCTATGATAAACAGAAGCTGAATAAAAATCTACGTTTGGCGGCAATGGCTTTTTAGAAGTAACCAACTCTTCTACTTTAGTTGACATTTCATACCATTTTGGCTCACCAGTTAGTTTTGTTAATTTTTCAGACATTTTCTTCAAGTGCTTCGCTCTTGGATCTCCCTGACGATAAACGCGGTGACCAAAGCCCATAATTTTTTCTTTATTAGCTAATTTCTCATTGATATAGCTCTCAACATTTTCTACTTCTCCTATTTCAGAGAGCATTTTCATTACTGCTTCATTCGCACCTCCATGAAGAGGACCTTTTAATGCTCCGATTGCGGCTGTTACTCCAGAATATACATCTGATAAAGTCGCAACACATACTCGAGCTGTAAATGTAGATGCATTGAGCTCGTGATCCGCATGTAATACTAAAGCTTTGTTAAAAGCTTCAATTGCGATTTGATCTGGTTCTTTCCCAGAAAGTGTATATAAGAAGTTAGCAGCCATAGAAAGATCTGTTCTAGGTTCGATCGGATCTAAGCCTTTGCGGATTCTTGCAAAAGTCGTCACAACGATAGGCAACTGTGCCTGCAGGCGAATTGCTTTTCTGTAGTTTGCTTCTGGATCCATCACATCAGCTTCCTCATCAAATAAACCAAGTAAAGAAACAGCAGTACGAAGAGCAGCCATTGGGTGAACTTTATCGATAGGATATGATTTGAAGTTTTCAATCACTTGCTGTGGAATTTTTGCATTTTCAGCAAGTTGTTTTTTAATTTCTGCTAGTTGTTCTGAATTTGGAAGTTTTCTGTGCCATAATAAATAAACCACTTCTTCAAAGCTAGCATTCTCAGCTAAATCATCAATATTGTAGCCCACATACGTTAAAGTATCATCGATGATTGAGCTGACTGATGAAGTAGTTGCAACGATTCCTTCAAGACCTTTTGTTGCTGTCATTTAAAACCTCTCCTTTACCTTTTATTCCCCTTTTGTTTCATCCTAAAGTTTAAAAGATTTACACACAAGAAATATTATTGACTTAACTATTAATGGTATCCCTTATACAAGGAAATTTTTGCAAAATATATTCCAAACCATATATGAAAAGTCATAATGATTGTTCCTTCTATCAAGAATTCGTGTATTTAAATGCTTCCTTTTAAACTTCTAGACGATTGAGCGCTTGCTCACATGTAAGCACCGAAAAAGAAAATGCTTACATTTTTTATTATTTTGAAAAAACATCACATATGTAGTTACATGTGACTTATTTTATACTATCTGGTTAACAAGAGTTGAATTGATAGTATAATTAGTTTGCTAAAAAGCAAACTATCCCATTTCTTGCAGGCATTATTTTTGAAGCTAATCCTATTATAAACAATTATCTGACTTTTGTGAATGAAAACCACTTTAATAGTTAAAAATTTGTTAGAAAAATGTTTTTTTAAGGATTTCTTCATAAGAAACTATAACGCTATTAATAACATAACATAAATTTGTTATATTAGTGTATAGGTTTTTTAGGATTTATTAAACCGTTTTCTCTATTTTCTTAACTAAAAAGCTTCACAATTTGCATCGCGATATAAGCGATTCCTGCACCGATTAAAGGTCCTACTGCAACACCGTTAAAAAGCGTAACCGCGAGAATTGTACCAAAAACTAAAGCTGTTGTGATATGTGGATCCTCCGCAAGTAAGGTAAGACCATTTTTAGCAATTAGGGCAACAGCTATCCCTGCGCCTAAAGCTATCCAAGCATATGATGATTTTAAAGCATCAAGTAATTGCTTAAACCCAATTTCTCCTGTTGCAATTGGAACTAAAACAGCGATTGTGATAATCGTTACTCCCCAATTAATTCCCTTAGAGCCTATCGTAGGTAATAACTTAGATTCTAATCCTAGTATTTTTATTAGAAGTAAGCATCCTACCGCAAACAATAATGATTGATTTTTAGCTATAAATCCAATAGCCAAGAGGATAATTAAAAATAAAGTTGATTGACTAAACACGATAAAAAACCTCCAAAAAATAAATGACTTTTTTCACTCTTTCAGCTCTTTGTTTTTCTGTGGGCTTGGCATAAAAAATAAAGTATAAACAAGCTCTATATGTAATAAACATGAATATAACTATAAAAAATCTATGTGCTCCAATATATTGCTAGCCAATTTTCATATGGCCCATAGAAGAGTTTAGCATATGGGGGGATTGCAGGAGTGAATTTGCAATACGTAAATGGCGTTTTAAGGGCTTTGTTAATTCTGGCCATCATCTTTCTAGGTATATCCATTAGTTATTATCTCGCAACATTAACTTATCCATTTATTATTGCGATTTTAATTAGTATGCTTATTAATCCTATTGTAAATGGTATAGAACGAGTTTTTAGAATCCCAAGAGGATTTGCGGTTATCATCTCTATAATGCTCTTAATTTGTATGATTGCAGGTATTCTTATTCTTTTAGTTGCTGAAATTGTTGCAGGTACGACTTATTTAGCCAAAGTCATTCCAGGTCACTTAGATTTATTTGCTCTTTACATTGAAACATTCTTCCTTACAAAAATTATGCCCTTCTATAATCAATTAACTTATTTCTTTAATACTCTTGAAATAAATCAGCAACAATCTATTATTGCAAATATCCAGAATATTGGCGAGCAAGTTGCATCAAGTGTAGGAAACTTCATTAAAAGCTTTTTAGAAAACATCCCTGTTATCATTAGTTGGCTTCCTAACACTGCTACTGTTATCATTTTTTCATTATTAGCCACATTTTTCATCAGTAAAGATTGGTATAAATTTAAGTCTGCCGTTGCTGTTTTTATCCCTAAAAAAGCAAAATCAAGTGGAAGAACTATTTTTGAGGAATTAAAAAAAGCATTAATAGGTTTTATTCGCGCACAGGCAACTTTAATTTCTATTACAACAGCCATTGTCTTAATTGGTTTATTAGTCTTACGAGTTGACTATGCCATAACTATTGCCCTTTTAATTGGATTAGTTGATATTCTCCCGTATCTAGGTACCGGGTTAATCTTCGTCCCGTGGATTGTATACCTTTCTTTTAGTGATGGTGTACCTCTAGCAATTGGACTTGGCATTCTCTATTTAATCGTCTTGGTACAGCGGCAAATCATGGAACCGAAAGTCCTTTCTTCAAGTATAGGTTTAGATCCTCTTGCTACACTTGTTGCTCTTTTTATCGGCTATAAAATTATAGGGTTTTTAGGGTTGATAGTTGGACCTGTTGCACTGGTCGTTTTAAAAACATTGAAGAGTGCTGGAGTGTATGGAGATTTGTGGAAGTTTATTGTGGGCAACAACACAAAATAAAAAAGTTGGGCAGTCCCTGTTGTTTTTATTGGGAACTGTCCCTATTTTTTATTACAAATCAGTACCTATATTGTCATCTTATAATCGTAAATTGATTTTTGTCGATCATTTTTCTAATCACCGCTTGAAGCAGAGGTTTTATTTTGTTCCTTGTTAAAGGAATCAATAGTAAAAAACCAACCGTATCGGTAATAAATCCTGGAGTTAGTAGCAATAGGCCTCCAATTAAGATACATAACCCATCTATTATTGCATTTCCCGGAATTTGGCCGTATTGCATTTGCTGCTGAGCATTACGCATTGCCTCTAATCCTTGTTTTTTTGCAAGCCAAGCACCAATTACTCCTGTCAAAATAATAATTAAAATAGTTGAAACTGTCCCAATTGTCTTACCAGAAAGGATGAATAATCCAATTTCCAAAGCCGGAATAACGATGATTAGCAGCATCAGTAAGCGCACACTTTCACCTCTTCTCACATCAACTTCTTAGAAAACTCTCTTTACTATATGATATTCGTTTATAGTAAAAAAGAGAAGGAAAGTACCCTTCTCTTTTCTATATATTTTCTTTACATATTAAAGAACGCTTGCATGCCCTTGATAGATTACACCTCTTACGGCATCAACTGTAATATCCTGACCATCATTCAAAATAGTTGTTGCATCTGCTACTCCTACAATAACAGGAATTCCAAGGCTTAAGCCCACTACTGCAGCATGGCTTGTTAGACCGCCTTCTTCAGTAATTAAGGCTGAAGCTTTTTCAAGTGCTTCCATCATATCACGATCTGTGCTTTGTGCTACAAGAATTGCACCGTCTGTCATTTTTTCTTGAGCATCTTTAGCTGTACTTGCCACAACAACTTTACCAAAAGAAGTTTTTCTTCCAATTCCTTGTCCCTTTGCAAGTACGTTACCAATAACATGCACTTTCATTAAGTTTGTCGTTCCAGACTCACCAACAGGAACACCAGCTGTAATAACAATTAAGTCACCGTGTGTAACTAAACCACTGTTAATTGCTTGCAATATAGACGAGTCTAACATTTCATCTGTTGAAGTTGAGTGGTTTCCACTTCTTGGATAAACTCCCCAAACTAATGCTAACTTGCGGGAAATTGAATCTGAAACCGTTACAGCAATAATTGGTGCCTTTGGACGATATTTAGAGATCATTCTAGCTGTGTGACCACTTTCAGTTGGAGTCACAATAGCAGATACACCTAAATTTAATGCCGTATGAGCAGTAGATTGTCCAATTGCATCTGTAATCGTTGTTCCTACTTCTGCACTTCGTTTTGAAAGAATTTGTTTATAATCTAAAGCTTGTTCCGCTCTTGATGCAATATTATGCATTGTTTGAACCGCTTCCACCGGATAAGAACCCGCAGCTGTTTCACCAGAAAGCATGATTGCATCCGTACCATCAAAAATAGCATTTGCTACATCACTTGCTTCTGCACGTGTTGGTCTTGGATTACGTTGCATACTGTCAAGCATTTGAGTTGCTGTAATAACAGGTTTACCTAGCGCATTACATTTACGAATTAACTCTTTTTGAACTAATGGCACTTCCTCAGCTGGAATTTCAACACCTAAATCTCCGCGGGCTACCATTAAACCATCTGAAACTTCTAAAATTTCGTCGATGTTGTCAACACCCTCTTGATTCTCGATCTTAGGAATGATTTGAATATGACTTGCATTATGCTCTTCAAGTAATTCACGAATTTCAAGAACATCTGAAGCACGACGAACAAATGAAGCAGCAATAAAGTCAACATCTTGCTCAATTCCAAATACGATGTCTCTAGCATCTTTTTCAGTGATCCCTGGTAGCTTAACACTAACACCTGGTACGTTAACACCTTTTTTATTTTTCAATGTACCACTGTTTTTGATTAATGTTTTAATTTCACCTTTTGCATGATCTAAACTAAGAACCTCAAGTTCAATAAGACCATCATCAAGTAAAATAGTTGAGCCAGTATGTACGTCATCAATTAGTCCTTCATACGTTACAGAGAATTTATCTGTTGTACCTACAACTTCTTCCATAGAAACGATAATTTCATTTCCAGCGATAAGTTCAATAGCACCGTTTTCCATTGTATTTGTACGAATCTCAGGACCTTTGGTATCCAATAAAATCGCAACATTTTTATTTAATTTTTCTGAAGCTTCTCTAATATTCTTAATTCTTGCACCGTGTTCTTCAAAATCCCCATGGGAAAAGTTTAGTCGAGCTACATTCATACCAGCTTGCATCAATTCAGATAATTTATCAATTGCTTCACTAGCTGGTCCAATCGTACATACAATCTTTGTTTTACGCATATTGTTTTCCTCCTACTATTTGGCGAATAAAGGATGAGACAATCTGTAACAGCCTAATCCTCTATTCATTGTTTGTATGGTTATTTATTGACTTAAGAAGTCATGTTTTTATGGAAACGATACCACCAGGTTTTTATATAGATAACTCTTTTGATAATCTATACATGTTTTCATCAATTGCATGAGGCTGATCAAGAATTTCAAGAATATCGTGGTGAACTAGTTCATTTTTCTGGATACCAACACAACGTCCACCTTTACCTTCTAATAGTAATTCAACAGCAAATGCACCAAGTCTGCTTGCCAATACACGGTCAAATGCAGTTGGAGAACCTCCACGCTGAACATGTCCTAATACTGAAACGCGTGTTTCAAATGAAGTAGTTTCTTGAATTTTTTTCGCGAAATCAACCCCACTGCCAACACCTTCTGCAACAATAATGATACTATGTTTTTTACCGCGCTCATGTCCTCGTTTTAAGCGAGATACAACTTGGTCCATGTCATAATCAGCTTCAGGTATTAAAATGGTTTCTGCCCCACCAGCTAAGCCTGACCAAAGAGCAATATCACCAGCATGTCTTCCCATAACTTCAATTACATATGTACGTTCATGAGATGTTGCCGTATCACGAATTTTATCAATTGCATCAATAACTGTATTTAAAGCAGTATCAAATCCAATTGTAAAATCTGTTCCAGGAATATCGTTATCAATTGTTCCAGGCACACCAACACATGGGAATCCGTGTTCAGTAAGCTTTTTAGCTCCCATATAAGATCCATCTCCACCAATAACGACCAAACCTTCAATTCCATGTTTCTTCAGTTGCTCAATACCTTTTTTCTGCCCTTCTACCGTTTTAAATTCCGGACATCTAGCAGAATATAATTTTGTTCCTCCACGATGAATAATATCACCTACAGAGCCAAGTTCTAATTTTTCAATTTTACCTTCAATTAATCCAGTGTATCCGTGATAGATTCCATATACCTCAATATCGTGAAAAATTGCTTTACGAACTACTGCACGAACAGCAGCATTCATACCAGGAGAATCTCCTCCACTTGTTAAAACACCTATTTTTTTCAACCTTACCTCACCCCATTATATAAAGTAGAAATTTCCGAATTACTTCAAAAATAACATGAAAATATTATAGATACAACAAAAGGTCAACTTTTGTCGAATATCCGTTTTATGAGCCTTTTTCATTATACA
Organism: Metabacillus schmidteae; assembly: GCF_903166545.1. Lineage (NCBI taxonomy): Bacteria > Bacillati > Bacillota > Bacilli > Caryophanales > Bacillaceae > Metabacillus > Metabacillus schmidteae. The sequence goes on from NZ_CAESCH010000001.1 coordinate 4,167,872, forward strand.
ATAAATTATCAATTGTGTTTAATGAATTATGTAATTTTGCAAAATTATTGTCCAACTTTGCCATTCCTGCAAAGCATAAAGAATCCGAAAAGAAAACGTGGACCTATCCAGGCCGCACGTTTATTTATTTTACCCCAAGAAGATCGTTTGCAAACGACACTTGACCTATTCTTTTATATTTCTCATAACGATGTTGGATCAGCTCTTCGTTATTCATCGTTGAAAGTTCTTTTAATGAATTTGCCATAACTTCTTCAATATGCTTAGCTTGAAGAGCTACATCTTTATGGGCTCCACCTTTTACTTCAGGGATAATTTCATCAACTACACCTAATTCCTTTAAATCCGGCGCAGTAATTTTCATCGTTTCCGCTGCTTTTTTTGCCAAACCAGCATCCTTCCATAAAAGAGCAGCAGCACCTTCAGGAGAGATCACTGAATACGTAGAGTTCTCTAACATATGAATGTAGTTTCCAACTCCAAGTGCTAAAGCTCCACCGCTTCCACCCTCTCCAATGACGATACAGATCACAGGTACTGAAAGTCCGGCCATTTCAAACAGGTTTTTAGCAATTGCTTCACTCTGACCTCTTTCTTCAGCTGCCTTACCTGGATAAGCACCTTTCGTGTCAATAAAACAAATAATCGGACGGTTAAATTTATCTGCTTGTTTCATTAGTCGTAACGCCTTACGATATCCTTCCGGATGTGGCATACCAAAGTTTCTTCTAATATTTTCTTTCGTATCTTTTCCACGTTGATGACCAATAACCGTAACCGGAACATTTCTAAATTTAGCAATTCCACTTACAATCGCATCATCATCGCCATAGTAGCGATCACCGTGACATTCAATAAAATTTATAAAAATATGCTCAATATAATCCAGAGTTGTTGGACGATTTGGATGTCTGGCAATTTGAACTCTGTCCCATGGTTTAATATTTGAATAGATTTCATTTTCCAGCTTTTCTAACCTTGCTTCCAATTTTTCAATTTCTGAAGATAAGTCCACATCAGATTGAGCTGTAAATTCCTTAAGCTCTTTAATTTTTTTTCTTAGCTCCATCACCGGTTTTTCAAATTCTAATTCTCCTACCATGTGATCTCACCTCCCGCTTGATGAATATCAAGGATATTACCAAGTGTCTCTTTTAAATCCTGTCTATTAATGACCGAATCTAATTGGCCATGCTTCAATAAAAATTCAGCGGTTTGGAAGTCTTCCGGCAACTCTTCCCGTATTGTTTGTTCAATAATTCTTCGGCCTGCAAAACCTATAAGTGCACCCGGTTCTGCAAAATTATAATCACCAAGTGAAGCAAAGCTTGCTGAAACTCCACCTGTAGTTGGATGAGTCATAACTGAGATAATTAAGCCACCATTATCACTAAAAAGTTTCAGTGCTGAGCTTGTTTTAGCCATCTGCATTAAGCTTAAAACACCTTCTTGCATTCTTGCTCCACCAGAAGCTGTGAAAATGATGATTGGCAATCCCTTTTCATTTGCTGTTTCGATTGCACGGGTAATTTTTTCTCCAACAACAGACCCCATACTTCCCATTCTGAAGCTTGCATCCATTATGGCAACACTTGTCCTAAACCCGTTAATATCACCTTCACCTGTAACAACCGCTTCATTTTGTTTTGTTTTTTGACGGTCTTTCTCTAATTTTTCTTCATACCCAGGAAAGTTTAATGGGTTTTCAGAAATCATTTCTTTATCATATTCAATAAAACTGTTTTCATCAAATAAGCTTGCAATACGCTCTCTGGCATTCATTTGATGATGATAGGAACAATTCATACACACTTTTAAATTTTTGACTAATTCCTTTGTGTACATAATTTTTTTACAGTTTGGACATTTTATCACAATTCCCTCTGGAACATCTTGTTTTGCCTGATCTGAAGGAATTGAAGCATATTTCTTTTTCTTTGGTTTTTGTTTTGTAAATAGATCTTTAAGTTGCAAAAAAGGTACCTCCCCTTTACTTAAACTACTACTCTTTGATCGTTTCAATAGTAAATAAATTATTTCGATTATTGTCAATTAACATAACTGTAACCAATGATGGACAAGGATGTTGTAGAATTCTGTCTGTTTTTATTCGACATTTTCTTTAAGAGATACCGATTCATAAATTCTGTACACTTCCGCTTGGTCTTTTTCTAATAAAGCATTTATTAGCTTTTCACCATGGTTCTTTTTATAAAAGGATTCATCATTGCCTTTATGAACAAAGTAAACATATTCATTTAATACATTCCAAATACGATATAAAAGATGGTTATTGGCTAAAACCATTAGTTCTTTCATAAATTCATATCTGCTCATTACACGGTTATGAATTTTATCTCCTAATAAGTGCAATGTTTCATGGTCATCATTTGATAATATTAATTGTAAGGCATTACGTTCAAGAAGATTATTCATCTCAATAATATCATCTATTGCCTTTGTGTCTTCCAATATAAATGTACCGAGTAATTCAATGAGATTATGTTCTCGAAAATCCTTTAAAAAGGTGCCTTCTCCTCTTCGGGTTTCAATCATTCCGAGTAACTCAAGTGCTCTTAATGCTTCGCGAACAGAGGACCTTCCAACCTTTAATTTTTCAGCTAACTCTCGTTCGGAAGGAATTTTATCACCATAAGATAGTTGCTTTTCTGCAATAAAAGCCCGAATATAGCGAAGAATCTCAATATATACTTTTGACTGTGCCGTTGACAAAGACGTATCACTCACTTTTAATCAATTATGGCAAGCTGCCTTGTTTTTTCAGCTACTTCCTCAGGATCAACCTTTATCCTCGCTACGCCTGTCTCCATTGCAGCCCTTGCTACTGCAGATGCTACAGCGGGGGCCACTCTTGAATCAAAAGGTGCTGGAATTACATACTCAGAACTCAAATCATCTTGTGAAATAAGCGATGCAATAGCTTCAACGGCTGCGATTTTCATTTGCTCATTTATATGTGTTGCTCTTACATCAAGTGCTCCTCTAAATATTCCTGGAAAAGCAAGAACATTATTCACCTGATTTGGAAAATCAGAGCGACCGGTACCAATTACCTTTGCTCCTGCCTCTTTAGCATCTTGAGGCATAATTTCAGGGACAGGATTTGCCATTGCAAATATAATGGGATTTTCATTCATTGATTGGACCATTTCTTTTGTCAATGCACCTTGAACAGAAACTCCTATGAATACATCTGCTCCTATTATAACATCAGCAAGTGAGCCTTCTTTTTGATCCCGGTTTGTATATTTAGCAACTTCTGCCTTCACGCTGTTCATACCATTATGTCTATTTTCAAAAATAGCTCCTTTAGAATCACACATGATGATATCTCTGACACCATAACGGTACAATAGCTTAATAATGGCAATTCCCGCAGCTCCAGCACCGTTTAGGACTACACGTATATTTGACATGCTTTTACCTGTCAGTTTTAAAGCATTAACAAGTCCTGCTACTGTTACAATTGCCGTGCCGTGCTGATCATCGTGGAAAATTGGAATATTTGTTTCTTTTTTTAACCTTTCTTCAATAACAAAGCAGTTAGGTGCAGCTATATCTTCTAAATTTACTCCTCCGAATGTTGGTTCAAGGAGTTTAACAGTTTTTACGATTTCATCTATATCTGTTGTATTCAAACATATTGGAAAAGCATCAACACCAGCAAAACTTTTAAATAAAACAGCTTTTCCTTCCATTACAGGTAATGCGGCTTCAGGCCCAATATTACCCAAGCCTAATACTGCAGTTCCATCTGAAACTACAGCCACCATATTTCCTTTCATTGTGTAATCATATACCTTGTTTTTATCATCATAGATATCCTTACACGGCTCAGCTACACCCGGTGAATATGCCAGACTTAAATCATAGGCATTCTTTACAGGAATTTTCGATTTAGATTCCAGCTTTCCCCTGTGAACTCGATGAATATGTAATGCTTCTTCACGCAATGACATAAATGAACACTCCCCTATGAAAATCGTTAGAATATCACACTTCTTTAGAGCACCCTTAGCAGCCTTTAGAGTGAATGAGTGAATGAGTGAATTGAATTGCAGCTCATCTCATACTCTCTTTTAGCCAATTTTTAAATTTTCCAACTAAAAAAATGTTGAATAGTCACGAAAAATATTATTCTTCGATAGCATTATTTCTTACCCCTTAAGTGGTCTGACCACCTATTAATCATTATTAAATGATAACATAAATCAATACTTTGTAAAGTGTCGTTTAGGGTTAATGCAATGATCATAGTTACATATCATCTAACGAACTTATCCTTTTATTAACACAACATTTTCTGTACCCAACAGTTTCATTAATTCATTTAGACAAGTATCTGATGCTGAAATAAAGAACTCCTCAGGTAATTGAATCGTTCGTTTCTCTATTTCATAATGAATGAAAACAGGTGTTTCCCCATGAAATTTTTTAAGTGTGTCCTTTACTTGGATAAGCTTATTTTGTTCAGTACTCTGCTTTTCTATTTTAATGAAAAGCTTTTTCTGTCGAGACGGCTCGGGCAAATCATCTGGATCCATTAGTTGTTGAATGATAAATTGGACCTTATCTTGCCGTTTCTCCACCTTACCTGCAAATAAGAAAACGGATCCATCCTTTGTTTTCTCACTATATTTTGAGTATACTTGCGGAAATAAAACAGCATCAATTTCACCAGTTTCATCTCCTAGACTTAAGAAAGCCATAACTTCACCTTTTTTGGTACGAATGTTTTTTATTGAGCCAATCATCGCACCAATGGAAGCTTTTCGATTAATTTTAGAAGTTAATTGATCAATAGTAACAGCTTCCATCTCAGCTAACTTATTGCGGAAAACCTCAACAGGATGACTGGAAAAATAAAAACCTAATGATTCTTTTTCAAATCTTAGCTTTTCTTCTGTTTTAAATGAATCTACCTCGATGTATTTTGGCTTTATATTAAACTCATCATCTAAAAACAAATCATAATGCTGATCATCTGAAGGTGTCATAAGTTCAGCATGTTCAATTGCAACGTCTAAACTAGCTAATAATGTGGCCCTATCGACTTTAAACTCGTCCATTGCTCCTGCAAAAATTAGCTGCTCCATCGTTCGTCTTGTAATAATTTTCATTGAAACTCTAATACAAAAATCAAATAGGTCTTCAAACGGTTTTTGTTTTCTTGTATGAAAAATTTCTTTAACAGCTGCAACCCCTACATTTTTAATTCCTGTTAAGCTAAAACGAATAGCTTTGCCTTCCACAAGAAATGGAAAAGCACTCTTATTAATGGAAGGAGGCAGAATTGAAATTCCTTTTTGCTTTGCTTCCCGTACATATTGAGCAACCTTTTCTTCATTTCCACTAACACTTGTTAATAATGCAGTTAAAAAATATAGAGGGTAATTAGCTTTCAAATAAGCTAATTGATATGCGATCATGCTATATGCAACAGCGTGGCTACGGTTAAATCCATAATTAGCAAATTTCACAATCAAATCGTAAATGGAATTAGCTATTTGCACACTATAACCATTTGACTGACACCCCTTAACAAAATGCTCTCGCTCTTTATCAAGGATTTCTTTCTTTTTCTTTCCTACGGCTCTTCTTAATAAATCGGCTTCCCCTAATGAAAAGCCCGCCATAGTGGAAGCTATCTCCATGATTTGTTCTTGATACACAATTACACCATACGTATTCTGCAAAATTGGTTTGAGTGCAGGATGCAGATAGGTTATGTCACTTTTCTGATGTTTTCGATCAATATAAAGTGGAATATTTTCCATTGGTCCCGGCCTATACAAAGCATTAACCGCAACGATATCTTCAAGAGTTGTTGGCCCCAAGCGTTTGAGGACACTTCTCATTCCATCAGATTCAAGCTGAAATACACCTGTTGTATCTCCTTTAGATAAGAGGTGGAACGTTTTTTCATCTTGATAAGGCAGCTGCGAAAGGTCTATACCTTTTCCTTCTCCACGCTGGATCTGAACGATCACATTTTCTATTAAAGACAAATTTCTTAAACCAAGGAAATCCATCTTTAAAAGTCCCAGGTCTTCTAAATAATCCATCGAAAACTGAGTTAAATAAACACCTTGCTGTCCTTCCTGTATGGGGACAATATTTGTAAGTGGCTGATCGCTTAGGACAACACCTGCCGCATGTGTTGACGTGTGGCGGGGAAGCCCTTCAATTTTCAAAGCTGTTCTAAATATTTTCTTGTATAGTTCGGTTTCCATTACCGCTTTTTGAAGAGTTTGCGATTCTTTATATGCATCATTCAGCGAAATTCCAGGACGTGAGGGTATCAGCTTGGAGAGGACATCCGTTTCTTTTGGCGAGGCACCCATTACTCGACCTACATCACGAATCGCAGCTTTTGCTGCCAAGGTACCAAAAGTGATAATTTGAGCAACATGAAGCTTACCATATTTTTCAGCTACATATGAAATCACTTCGTCACGCCTTGAATCCGGAAAGTCAATATCAATATCCGGCATTGATATACGCTCAGGGTTTAAAAACCTCTCAAAAAGCAATCTGTGTTGAATAGGATCAACATCTGTAATTTTTAATACGTATGATACAAGGGAACCAGCTGCTGAACCACGACCTGGACCAGTCAAAATATTATTTTCATGAGCATATTTCATAAAGTCCCAAACAATTAAAAAATAATCACTAAAATTCATCCGTTTAATAACATTTAGCTCATACTTTAACCGCTGCTCATATACAGAATCTTTCTTCTTTAAGCGAATTTCCAATCCTTTGAAGCATAGTTCCTCCAAATAATCATCTGCACTCTCATTTGCAGGAGTTGGATATGTTGGTAAATGTGAAACACCTAAATCCAGATTTACACAACATCTTTCAGCAATTTTTAATGTATTTTCCAGGGCATCCGGATAGTTCTCAAATAGTGAGACCATATCATTAGCTGATTTTAAATAATGCTCTTTTGAATCTTTACCGTCACTATCTTCATCAGAAAGCTTGTCTCCGTTTTTAATTGCAAGTAAACATTTATGTGCTAAGTAGTCTTCTTTTTCTAAGTAGCAAACGTCATTAATAGCAACAAGAGGACTGTTTGTTTGGTTGCCAAGTTTAAGCAAATGTTCAAAAACATCACCTTCCTGCTTAGATAGCAATTGAATGCCTATGTAAAATGATTGTTGACCAAAAAGCGCCTGGTATTCCTCTACTTTGTTAACCGCATAATCTAAGTTCAACATATTTCGTCCTGGGAGAATGGCAATTAATCCAGAGCTGTAACTTCTTAACCACCTCTTAGGAAGTCCTTCCGGTGACTTAGTTTGCAGGGCGCTACTAATCTTGATTAGGTTTTGATAACCCTCATTATTCTCAGCTAAAAGAATGAGAGGAATTTGTATATCATCATCTATTACATGAATGGACAAGCCCATAATTGGCTTTATACCATTTTGTTGGCATAGTTTATAAAAGGCAACAGCACCATACATCACTTGAAAATCTGTTAATGCCATCGCTTTGAATTGAAGTTCTTTCGCTTTGTTTACTAGTTTATCCAACCTCGCTGCACTAGTTAGTAAACTGTACGCACTTTTCACTTGGAGATGAACAAAGGGCATGGATATCCCCCTTTCTTGTCAAAATCAATTCGACCGGTTTCTTACACAATATTATATTCCTGTATAGGATGCTGTACAAATAAGAGCTCTTAAAAATTAGCACCATTAATTTTCTTCATCTCAAACATACTTAAAAAAGGTCGTCCATATATATAGTATAGGAGGTTGATGGATATGGACAAAGAAGCCTTTATGCCGGCTTTTATTCATAGTTATTTTATTGCCTTAGGAGTGCTTTTAGGCGGGACTTTAATTGGTGCTATCGGGGCATTTTTAGCAGGAGAACCGCCATTAACAAAAATGTTTGAATTTGCAAATCGATTAAAGATATGGGCTCTAGTTGCCGCGATCGGTGGAACCTTTGACGCATTTTACAGTTTTGAACGTGGAATTTTCCAAGGTGAAACAAGAGATATTGTTAAACAGGTACTCTTAATTGTTTCAGCTATGGGAGGAGCACAAACAGGCTGGCTTCTTATTACTTGGTTAACTCAGGAGCATTTATCGTGAGAATTCCACCACATTATCAGCAGCCAACTTGGCAACGATTTTTTGCAGGAACAGCAATAGGAGCAATTATTAGTTGGGGTGTTTTTCTATTTATTTTCGGTGTTATTCAAGAAAAGCACAGTACAATTATAAATGAGCAAAAGCAAACAATTCAAGAATTAGAGAACGATAAAAAAATTTATCAGGAAGAATACACAAAATTAAATAAAGAAGCACAAAAAAAATTAACGATTCAAGAAATTAAAATACATTTAACAAATGGTGACCGCTACCTCTTTAAGGAGTTCAGGATTAAAAATATTGAAAATATAATAAAAGAAGACTTAAATGATTTAATCGCGAAAGATATTGAAAGTGTTTCCTCCAGTCAACTTTTAATCGAACGGACAATTGAAAACCGAAGACTTGAATATGATGGTAAAAAATACAAACTTGAAATGACAAAATTATTGTTGCACACCACCTTATACATCGAAATAGAAATATCATTTCTTGATTAAGGGAAATCCTTCTTAAAAACCAACAAATCACCAAGCAAAAAAAATCAATCGCAATTCCTTCGTTTTTTCGTTAAAATAGAATTAGGAAAACAAGGAAAATGTTTGAGGAGTCAGTTTATGTTGAAATTGGCTTCTTGGACTTTAACTACGTCAATTCATCTTCTCAAATACGATTTCTCATACTCTGCAATGCATTAATATACCTTGTTATCCAATCATACATCACGATTGTGCAGGAAAATATATTATGGAGGGATGAGATATGTATATTTTAAACTCAAAAAAAGTAGCTCAAGAGAAAGTAGAAACCATTAAAAGAGGGTTTTCAGCTTATGTTGAATCTGCTGAACTTGCGGGTTTAATAAAAAAGGAATTAAAAACATTACAACTAGATGTATACGAGGATGTTACAGAGCTGGGTTTTTGGTTTATTCCGAACAGAGAAAAGTAAGCGCTTTTAATTATCCATTTGAACTTCAATAGATAATTTCCTCAGACTCAATATTAACCAGATCTTCCATCAAAGAAGTACAGACGGCATTATTCCTCAATATTTAAGTTCCTCACATAGTTTATCTTTATACAAATTTTTGTGCATAGAAAAGGGCTGTTCATATAGCAATAACAGCCCTTAGTTTTATCATATATGATCTTGGCATAGTTTATCTAATTCATTGACAACCAGATTTGCTTCTTCCCAACTATATACAGATGCACCAGAAGCGAGAGGATGTCCTCCACCATTATATCTTTTGGCTAATCCATTGATTACAAGGGTTTTTGCGCGAAGACGAACACGAATTTGTTTCTCTTCTTCCACAAAAAATACCCATGCTTTTACTCCTTCAATATTACCCAAAATCCCCACCAGCTGTGACGCTTCAGATGGAGTTACTTCATATTCTTCTAACATTTCCTTTGTTATCTTCATTGATGCCGCACCCGAAGATGCTAAAGAAAAATTCTGTAGAACATAACCGCTCAATTTAGCTACATTTCGCTTTGTTTTATAAAGTTCATCATAAATTGGTGTAGGATTAATTCCTGCAGAAATTAATGCACTTGCATATTGGAAAGTTTTCTCTGTTGTACTTGGAAACAGGAACCTCCCTGTATCTCCAACAATTCCTGCATACAATAGCTCTGAAGCCTTTTTCGAAATCTGTAGTCCTGTTTCCTTGCCCGCTAAATATAACTCGTAGATCATCTCACTTGTTGCACTAGCTGTTGTATCTACCCATATGAGGTCACCATACTGATCATCGTTTGGGTGATGGTCAATTTTGATAAGTTTCTTTCCTGTATGATAACGCTGATCACTCACTCTTGCCTGATTTGCCGTATCACAAACAATGACTAATGAATCTTGATAAAGTTCATCTGGAACAAGATCCATCTTATAAAGAAACTCTAACGATGGTTCTGTTTCTCCAACAACATAGATTTTCTTATCAGGATAAGATGCTTTTAATATTTCAGCCAATCCACATTGTGATCCGTAAGCATCAGGATCTGGACGTACATGACGATGAATAATAATGGAATCATGAGTGCGAATTTCTTCTAAAATTTGTTGTTTCATTTCGTTCTCCTTTTTATCTTATATAAATTATTAAATCATAATTTGCTGGATTTAAAAAGAATGTTTAATGAGCTGTATCATTTTTTATCACTGTTTTAACTTAGGACATGTTAAAATAAATACGTAATAATCTGAATTGGACCTGTTGGAGGTATTAAAATGCCAGTTTTAGTTGTCCTAATTATTTTTACTTTCGCTTTTTATCTTTACTATAAGATCAAATCTTATCGATCAAATAAACCCATTGAAAAGCGTTGGATATCGGCAAAATCAAGCATTGCTTTAGGTTTGTTTGTAGCATTCTTCGGAATAAATCAGCTCTTTCTTTATCGCTCAACATTATCCTTTGTGATTGGAGCTGTCTTTCTTCTAATCGGCTTTGCAAGTGCATGGGCAGGTTTTCGTGCCTATAAACACTATTTGCCTCAAGTGTTGGATGAATTACGGCATTAGAAACTAAAGCTTATCGCCAAGTCCTAATGGCGAAAGCCTTAGTTTCTTTACTATCATCCATACCCATATACTTCTAAAAGTAAAAATAAAAAGAGGTTTGTAGTCTTTTGATGAAGGTCATAGACTATAGTTACCTCTTTTTTATCTTTCAATTAGCTGTACCATTAACATTGCCTTTCCTACAACTACTCCATTGCTAAACGCTTCAACATCAATCTTTCCAAATTTGCGTCCAACCTCAAGGATTTTCGGATGAATTTCAAGCATTGATTCCATTTGAACTGGTTTTATAAAGTAGATCGTAATATTCTCAACCACAATGTCACCTTTCTTTTGTGCTCTTAAAAAACGATTTACGGCTTCGGTGACAAGTGTTGTAAATACCCCATACGAAATGGTACCTAAGTGATTTGTCATTTGCGGGCTGACTTCACAACGAAAAATACTGCTTCTTTTTGCCTCATCGTCAATTGTCACAAACTGATTCGTCACGATATCATCAAGTTTTTCCCCAATTTGCGGTTGTCTTTGAATAACCTGAAGGGCTTTAAGAACGTCTTGACGGCTAATAATTCCTAGAAGCCGATTTTGTTGGTCAACAACCGGGAGTAGTTCAATCCCTTCCCAGACCATCATTTGAGCTGCGGAGGCAACAGATGTTTTTCCAATAACTGTAATCGGACTCTTAGTCATGACTTTCTCAATTAAAGTTGAATGATCATTCCCCATAATATCCTTAGACGTCACAATTCCTTGTACTTTAAGGTTTTGATCAATTACCGGAAATCGTCCATGGCCTGTCTCATAATTATGTTGATACCATATGGCAACTGTGTCTGATGTATATAAACAAATTGTTTTATCTACAGGAGTTAAAATATCTTCAACTTGGACAATTTCTTTTTTGATTAACTGATCATATATTGCTCTGTTAATCATAGCTCCGACTGTGAACGTATCATAACTTGTAGAAATGATCGGCAATTCAAGTTCGTCAGCAAGCTTTTTTACATTATCTTCTGTATCAAAACCACCTGTAATTAAAACAGCTGCTCCCGCCTCTAACGCAAACTGGTGTGCATTTGTTCTATTCCCTACTATAAGTAGATTACCGGCTCCAGTATATCTCATCATCGCATCAAGTTTCATAGCCCCAATGACAAATTTATTTAATGTCTTATGTAATCCTGCTCGTCCACCTAAAACCTGACCATCAACAATATTTACAACTTCCGCATATGTTAACTTTTCAAAATTTTCCTTTTTCTTGGTTTCAATCCGAATCGTACCAACCCGTTCAATCGTACTAACATACCCTTTATTTTCTGCTTCTTTTATTGCTCTATAGGCAGTTCCTTCACTAACATTAATATCCTTCGCAATTTGCCTAACAGAAATTTTTTCTCCTACTGGCAGTGAAGTTATATGCTGTAATATTTGCTCGTGCTTTGTAGCCAAGCTGCATCACCCTTTTTCTATTTGTGCATCTATCTCTGCAAATACAACTCTTACGAAATAGCTGTTTAAACAAATGTTTCCACTTATATTATAAGGGTGATAATAGCTTATATCAACGCATCGTTTGGCGTTGTTTTTTTCTTTGTAGCGACTCTTTATATGCTTTTACCTGTCTTGCAGATGCAGTCCGCTTTGGACGATATAAATACTGTGCAAAGTTCCCACCTATAACAAAGATTGCTAAACATAACCAACTTAATACAAACACAGTTTGCATCTGATCTCCTGTAATTGTAATGTTTTGTAGTCCAAAGTAAAGCATTAATAATGCCAGAAAAGCATAAAGTAAATTTTTCATTTTACCCATCCTCCTACATCATAACTTTATATTCATTCTATGCATGTACATGAAAAATAGAAGCATTTCTTGTCCTATCATTCTCTATATTTAATACCTTTCCGAAATATACAATAAAAAATTGACGCATCACAATGATGCGTCAATTCAGACTGTTGACAAACGCTCGCTTTCTTCGTTACTCACCTTGCTGCGGTGCTCATTACCAACCCCGGTAACTCCGCTCCTCACAAGGCTTCGTGCCTCGAAAGCAAGCGTTAGCAATCAGTCTGAAGAGCTAGCGATTTTTACTTTGTCTACAAACTGAATTGACGCATCACAATGATGCGTCAATTCTTTTTTTACACATTATATGTTTCTCCTACTTTTAAAGGAAGTCCTACACCCTCTGGGAGCAGCTGAGCGAATTTCATAGGATCTTGTTTAATAGCCGGGAAGGTGTCGTAATGAATCGGGACGACCCTTTTCGCCTTCAGCCAACTTGCAGCGTCTCTTGCATCCTCAGGGCCCATTGTTAGATTATCACCAATAGGTAGAAAAGCAATATCGATTGAGTTTCTTTCACCTATCATTTTCATATCCGAAAACAATCCGGTATCACCTGCATGATATAGCGTTTTGTCCTCTGCTGATATTAATACACCTGACGGCATCCCGGTATAAATAACAGTTCCATCTTCTTCCTGATAGCTTGACCCATGAAAAGCCTGTGTAAGCTTTACCGTTCCAAAATCAAATTGATACGCCCCACCCAAATTCATCGGATGAATGTCAATTCCATTCTTCCCTATGTAAACAGCCAGCTCATAAGGAGCAATGACTAGTGCATTGTTGTTTTGGGCTATTTCAACTGTATCGCCAACATGGTCGTTATGACCATGTGTGAGGATAATAACATCAGCCTTTACTTGATCAACAGTTAAATCAGTTAGAGGATTGCCTTTAATAAACGGATCAATGATAATATTTTTCTTGTTACACATAACTTGTACGACAGAATGACCATGATATGAAACTTGCAAACTATTCACCGCTTTCTCTAAAATATAGATTTGATATATAAAAGGAACATATATATTTCTAAAAACCACCCTTATAAATTTTACCCACTACCTGCTATAGTTTAAACATTAGTACGAATTTCTTCCTTTTTCACACATGAAATCGATGGATGACATTTGCTCCGCCAGTTACTTCTATAATTGTTCCTGTGATCATGTCGGAATTCTCATCACATATAAACGCTATAGTTCGTGCAATATCTTCCCCTGTGCCAGACCGTCCAATTGGTGTTGTTAATGGAACTTCCCTTATTTTTCTCGATTCTTCAATAGTTGCTTCTTTCATTTCCCCAATAATCATTCCAGGACAAATCATATTGGCGGTAATCCCATGTTCAGCTTCTTCGATACTTATTGATTTTGTTAAAGATACTAACCCCACTTTAGCTGCACTAAAAGCAGAACGATGAAGCCAACCTGGTGAAGTCTCAGCGCCTTGAAAACCATATGTAACAATTCTTCCATATTTTTGTTTCCTCATAATTGGAACTACTTTTCTAAATAAATGGAAAACAGAACTCAAGTTTCCTTCGATCATTTGGTACCATTCATCATCAGTATAATCGGAAAGCTTTTTTCTTTCAAAAATATAAGGTCCTGCATTATTGATTAAACAATCAATTCTACCAAACCGTTCCAGTGATACATCGATCATGTTTGATAGATCTTCCTTTTTTGTAATATCACCTTGTACAAATAAAATACGATCAAGAAGTTGAGAGTAATTCGCTTTGAGCTCATTTACTGCTGCGATATCATTTCGGTAATTGACAGTGACGGAATATCCCTTTTCCAAAAATTCTTCTGTCACTTTTTTTCCTAACCCTTTAGATCCTGCAGTAATAAAGGCATGTCTCACGATATCATTTCCTCCCTGCTAAGCCTGTCTTATTCTATACATCTTTATTTGATCTCTTTAATGAATATTCCTTCATTTCTACCCTCTACATTCATATTAGGTGCTACTATAACAATAAACAAAAAGGTATATTGATTCTATTCTTATTGCTTTTTTTGATGAATTTATTGATACGTTGCGGATTTTCATGCGGAAGCATTGGAGGGCATACAAAAAGCTGACCTAATAATAAGCCAGCGATTGTTCTTTTTATATATCTCTACTCAATCTTAAATGCTCTTGGAGAAAGTTAGGATCATACTGTTGTTCAACAACACCACTTGAATAGGAATCTGTAAGTTGTTGCATCGTTTCTTGTTCGCCAAGATGGTCATAATAATATGTTTGTCTTGTTACTTTTTTCTCTTTCAAAACAAAATCAGCTCCTTATTTTCAGTTTACGAACTTTAGTGTCTCTGAAAATAAGGAGCTTATACGGTGAATATTTCTATGAAAGTGTTGCTTTTGCTTTTTCAAGTGCTTTCTTTACAACTTCAAAGCCAGTCCCACCAGCACTCATTCTTTTTCTTACAGCTTCGTAAGGATTAATCATCTCATATATATCCTCTTCAAAAAGATCTGAGGCTTTTTTATAGTCTTCAAACGGCAAATCCTTCAAATAAATTCCGGACTGGATACATTGATAAACTAAAGTTCCAACAACTTCATGAGCTTCTCTAAAAGGCATTCCTTTTGTTGAAAGATAGTCCGCTAATTCAGTTGCATTTGAAAAATCTTCGGAAGTAGCCTTTTCCATTTTTTCTTTATTAACCTTTAATGTATCAATCATTCCGATAAAAATTTGTAAGCTGCCTTCAATTGTTTTAACCGTGTCGAACATACCTTCTTTATCTTCTTGAAGATCTTTGTTATATGCAAGCGGAAGACCTTTTAAAATCGTTAAAAGTGACATTAAATTACCATATACTCTTCCTGTTTTTCCTCTAATTAACTCTGCCATGTCAGGATTTTTCTTTTGCGGCATGATACTACTGCCTGTAGCATACGTATCATCCAGCTCAATAAATTGGAATTCCTGAGAGCACCATAAAATGATTTCTTCACAAAAACGAGATAAATGCATCATCAAAAGAGAGCTATTGCTTAGAAATTCGATGATAAAGTCACGGTCACTAACCCCATCAAGACTATTTTCATATATACCGTCAAAATCAAGCTTTTGTGCTGTATATTCACGGTCAATAGGAAATGTAGTTCCGGCAAGCGCAGCACTTCCTAATGGGGAGATATTAATCCGCTTAAGAGATTCTGTAAATCTTTGCTTGTCACGGTCCAACATCCAAAAATAAGCCATTAAATGATGTGCAAACGAAATCGGCTGTGCTCGTTGAAGATGTGTATAGCCAGGTAAAATCGTTTCGACATTTTCTTCTGCTTTTTCAATCAGGGATTTTTGGAGGCCCTCAATAAGTTCAACAACCATTGCAACATGCTTACGTAAATATAAATGCATATCAGTTGCAACCTGATCATTACGGCTTCTACCTGTATGTAGCTTTCCTCCCACAGGTCCGATTTCATCAATTAACATTTTTTCAATATTAAGATGAATATCTTCATAGTTAACTGAAAAAGTAAGTTCATTCTTTTTAGCTTTTTCTAAAAGAGTTGTTAAGCCATTTGTAATTTGATCTGTTTCTTCTTTGCTAATAATCCCACACTTGCCTAGCATATCAACATGTGCAAGACTGCCAGTGATGTCTTCCTCAACTAATTCCTGATCAAAATGGATGGATGCGCCGAACTCATCCACCCATTGTTCAGGGGTTTTTTGGAAGCGTCCACCCCAAAGTTTTTTCATACTTCCACCTTCTTGTTTTTCACCATGCTGTTTACTTTTGTTGGTAATCCAAATAATTCAATAAATCCGATTGCTGCATTGTGATCAAATGCATCGTCTTTTGTATATGTTGCAAGCTTTTCATCATATAAAGAATACTCTGATTTTCTTCCCTCTACGATGGCATGACCTTTAAATAATTTTACTCTTACAGTACCTGTAACATACTTTTGTGTTTCTTTTAAGAATGCATGCAGGGCAGGTTTTAATGGAGAGAACCATAAACCATTGTAGATAAGTTCAGCCATTTTTTGCTCTATAACTGGTTTGAAGTGAGCTACTTCTTTTACAAGTGTTAAATCCTCAAGTTCTTTATGAGCTTTAATTAACGTCATTGCACCAGGGCATTCGTAAACTTCACGAGATTTAATTCCCACAAGTCTGTTTTCAACATGATCGATACGTCCCACACCATGTCTACCAGCAATTTCATTTAAAGTTAAAATAAGTTCATGTAATGGATATGCTTTACCATTGATCTTTACTGGAACACCTTGTTCAAAGTCAATTTCAATTATTTCTGCTTGGTCTGGTGTCTTTTCTAAAGGTGTTGTTAAATCGTATGCACCTTCTGGTGGTGCAGCCCAAGGATCTTCTAAAATACCACACTCATTACTTCTTCCCCATAGGTTTTGGTCGATTGAATATGGGCTATCTAAATTAATCGGAATCGGAATACCGTGCTTTGAAGCATACTCAATTTCTTCTTCACGTGACCAGCCCCATTCTCTAACTGGAGCAAGTACTTCAAGATCCGGATTTAATGCTTTAATAGAAACTTCAAAACGTACTTGGTCATTTCCTTTTCCAGTACAACCATGAGCTACTGCTACTGCGCCTTCTTTTTCTGCGATTTCCACAAGCTTTTTCGCAATTAACGGACGAGATAATGCAGAAACTAATGGATATTTTCCTTCATATAAAGTGTGTGCTTGTAATGCCACTAACGCAAAGTCATTTGCAAATTCTTCTTTAGCGTCAATCATATATGATTCAACTGCACCTACTTGTAGAGCTTTTTGCTGAACGAATGCAGTATCTTTTCCTTCACCTACATCAAGACATGCTGCAACAACATCATAACCTTGTTCTTGTAACCATTTAATTGCAACAGAGGTATCTAATCCTCCGGAATATGCTAAAACTACTTTTTTCATCTATTTGTTCCTCCTCGGTTGTATAAAAATGAATATGTGTTTATAAAAATACATCTTTTGTATAGGTACCACTTTACCAACTGTATCCCTATTTCGTCAATAGAAAAATTGTATATTTTTGCAGAATATTTGTATAAAAATTAAATTTAATTATATTTTATTCATTTTTTTCATTTTTGTGATGTAGATCAATTTATAGAGGTATTGTAAAATAAGGAAAGATCAGAATGGAGGAAGAAATTTGAACGAATACTTTGCCTTTGATCCTAGACTTAAAATAAGAATTCCTCAAGTGTCGAATACATGGACGACCTATAGTGTTCAGACTCAAAATAGAATATTAACAGAATGGGAAACAATCCGCGGGCATATACCGGATCGAATCAGGGAGTTGGAAGGTGAAATTAACATTAGGCAGGAAGCGTTAAACAACGAAGAAGATTTTAATCGCTCAATAGAATTAAATCATGAAATTTCTGAACTTGCTTCCATTATCAATGATTTGTGGATTTGGTTTCGAACGACACAGCATATTACAAATACTAAGATTCATAATTAAAAATTAGTTTATCCCCTAATTTTAGAAATCAAAAAGAGAAGAATGTGATGGTAAAGGGTTTCTTAAAGAATAAAAATTAATACGAAATGACCATCGATTGAACACTGTTTTGTTAGTCATTTTTTATTTTGTAGATAATTTGACTCTATTTCATATTTTCCGAATGATTTTTTACTGTCTATCAGTCAAGTCCTAGATATTGTGTAAATTCCTATACAATGTTTTCAACCTATTAAGATAGTTGGGGTTAGTCTTTCCCCTTACATTTTTTTTTGCGAACTTCCATGGACTTATAACCTCACAATCAGCAAAGGCTGTCAAAGACTCTTTTCACTTTGATAGCCTTTGCTGATTGTGAAATAATTCCATGATGGAAGTTTGAAAAAAATAGGATCTACAATCAAAATTAAGATTTTTTCTTTGAGTATACAGTCTCTTGATACTGCATTAATACAGCTCCTACTAGCCGAAAAGCAGATTGAGTATTAGGGAAAATGCGTATTACTTTTTCTCTTCTTCGTACCTCTTGATTTAATCGCTCGAGAGAGTTTGTACTTCTGATATGTGGGTGAATTGATACTGGATGATTCATGTATTGAATGGTATCTTCGAACCCTTCATCTAATATTTGAAGTGCCTTTTCGTATTTAGAATTAGTGGCAAATTTACTCATTAACTCATCTTTAAATAATCTAATATCTTCAATAGTTACTGCTTCGAATACACGTTTAATCATTGTACGAATTTCAACTGAATCCTTTTTAGGCAATTTTTCAATGATATTACGTTTGAAATGGACATTACACCTTTGCCAAGTAGTGCCTATGAATTCACGTTGTATAGCTTTCTGTAATCCTTGGTGTGCATCAGATATGACTAGCTTAGGGGATTGAAGGCCACGTGATTTAAGTTGTTTGAAAAACTGACTCCAGCTATCATAGCTTTCAGTATGATCTACAGTTAAACCAAGGATCTCACGCTTGTTGTTATCAGTGAGAGCAGTGGCTATATAAACTGCTTTAGAGACAACACGGTGATGTTCACGTACTTTAATATACATTGCATCAACAAAAACAAAAGGATAATAGATTATGTTTAAAGGCCTTTTAGCCCAATCATTGACTATGGGATCTAGTTTTTGAGTTAAAGATGAAACAAAAGATTTAGAGATGTTTTCTCCACAAAGCTGTTCTACGATATGGGTAACCTTTCTAGTGGAAACACCATTGATGACCATTTCCAACATGGACAGGACTAAGGCTTGATCGCACCGAGCGTACTTCTCAAAAACCGAAGGTGAGAATTCACCATTACGAGTCCTTGGGACCTGCAGTTTTATCTTTCCAATACTCATCGTCAGGTCTCGCTCATAATACCCATTACGGTAATCACGACGTTCATCAGAGCGCTCATATGGACTAGCCTGGAGAAAATCATCTCTTTCCTTTTCCATGAATTCATTTAATACCAAAACAATAGCTGACTTCACAACCGTCTCCATATTAGAATTCATAACTGAATCTTTTAAAACTTCCATATTTAGGTTAAACTGTAATTGGGTCATTTTATTCCTCTTTTCAATGTTTATCGTCGCTGAAAACATTGTAGCCAAGAGTTAATAAAATGAACCCTTTTTCTTTTTACACAATTATACGGACTTAATCTGTCTATCTATTAAAAGCGTACACATTCCGTTTTTACGTATGCACTTATCTCTTTTTTTATTTAAAAACGATACACGGATGGAGAATTATTACATTTCCAGCTGCTTTTAGTATCGTTTTTACCTTTTTCTGTATTTCGCGAATGTTTTTATACTTCTCTCCATGTAAAAGCATACACATTCCTTTTTTACGTATGCTTTTATCTCTTTTTTTATTTAAAAACGATACACTAGTGGAGAATTATTACATTTCCAGCTGCTTTTAGTATCGTTTTTACCTTTTTCTGTATTTTGCGAATGTTTTTATATTGTCTCTCTATGTAAAAGCATACACATTCCTTTTTTACGTATGCTTTTATCTCTATTTTCAAAAAATCCAATACAATTATGGTTAATTCTTACATTTTCGGCCGTTTTCAGTATCGTTTTTACCTTTTTCTGAATTTCGCGAATGTTTTTATACTGTCTCTCTATGTAAAAGCATACACATTCTTTTTTACGTATGCTTTTATCGCTTTTTTAAAAAAATCGATACATAAATGGATATAAATATATAATTTTTCAGCACATACAAGGAATGGTCCAGTTTTTTGAACTGGACCATTCCTATATACATAAAGTTCTGCATCTTGCGATAGTAAACGGAACCGGTTACTGTGTTAATAACCTTCTTTTACATATCTTTCCGAATTTCTCTTACGATATGTCCCAACTCAGGTAAAATGAGCTTTTCCATGGCTAATTTAACAGCTCCCGATGATCCCGGCATGGCAAAAACAGCTGTATCCATCGACACTCCTGCAATCGCTCTGCTGAGGATTGCAGCAGATCCAATATCATCACGATAACTTAGCATTCTAAATAGTTCTCCAAAACCGGGAATTTCTTTTTCAATTAATGATTCAACCGCTTCAATAGTCACATCCCGTTTAGCTATTCCTGTTCCACCATTTGTTAAAACAACATCAATTTCTTTTGTTTCACATCCTTTTAAAATCTCACTTCGAATTAATGTCTTCTCATCACGTACAATTTTATAATCGATCAAAATATGACCTTGATCCTCTAAGAATCCCTTAATAAGTTGACCACTTTTGTCGCTATCTTTATCCCTTGTATCACTAACAGTTATCACTTTACATCTAACTTGTTTAGGAGCTTCCAGTTTATGTTCTAACGTACTCATAATACCCTCCAATTGTTCATTGTGTTGTTTCAGTAATTAGTCTGTATTGATAAAATTTATTAGCAAATTCAGTAATTTGTCTAGTTGAATGGTAGTTACTTGCAGCACCTATTACCATACTCACAACCGGAATACCAGCAACTAATTTACGTTTAAACAAAGATAAAGCAGAAAGCTTGGCGATTTGCTTTAAAATATATTCCAGACTTTTCACATCAGCTAAGTCCTCATTACCTTCGTAAAAATAGTTCATCTGATTATCTGAATGAATTTCTTCTTTTAATCCTTCCCACTGATTATATTGTAAGTGCTTTGGCATTAATGCCGCATGATATACCTTCAAAGATGTCATCATCTCATATGGATTATTAATTTCAAACCCGTAACACATTGAGATCATTTGAATAGAACGTAAATTTAATATTGTCTGCAGCGGAATATCAGCACCGATCAGGAGGATTCCTCCAGTCCCTGTCACGCCCCCTTGCAGAAATGAATATAGTCGGTGCTTTGAAGTTTGT
The DNA here is from genome assembly GCF_903166545.1 of Metabacillus schmidteae. Classification (NCBI taxonomy): domain Bacteria; kingdom Bacillati; phylum Bacillota; class Bacilli; order Caryophanales; family Bacillaceae; genus Metabacillus; species Metabacillus schmidteae. Next base: position 4,189,267 of record NZ_CAESCH010000001.1, read on the forward strand.
AAATCAGCTAAATAATGAAGCTGGTCAACGGAGAGAAGATGCAAATCACTTATTTCTTTAATATTTTCATTCAGAGCTCGCGCAGATAAGATGATTTGTTTTTTGCATCTTGTTGAATAAAGGAATTTTGGATAACAGAATGTAAATTAAACAGACTTGTATCTACTTTTTCGTAAAACACCTGTTTTAATCGGACTGGAATATCTTCCAGTTTTCGGTTTAACCATCGACTATAGGTTCGTTGAAAATCTGTACGGGAATCATTTTGCAATTCATTTTCCCACAACTCTAATTCCTTTAAGATTGCTTTTTCACGTTCTATGCTATCCATCCACATGTCTCCTTTTTCAATCTATAAAAGGTATATTTTGGTGAACTAGTTAGCTTCATCATATCATAAGAAGGCCTTGTCATTGAAATATCTACTTCTATAAGCCATTTTTGAAGATTTTGTTACAAACCCATCACATTCGACAAGAAAAACCAGGAACAAAACCTGACAATCAACTAGAAAGCGATGGTTGTTCTATCTTATCATGTTCACAAGTTAACATTTGAAGGGAGTGTTCTATTCATGAAGAAACAGTTTATCTTTACAATTGGTACGGATGAGATTGTCATAAAAGCAAATGGGATGATTGATGCTATTTCTCAAGTGAAGAAAATTGTTGTAGAAAGGGGCAATGAAAAAAATAAACTAAAGTTTGTAGGTGTTAAGTATTAATGATAAAGAGTGAAAACTTTATAAAATTTGATTTTACTAATTCTAATAGGCATGTGTTTAAACAACAAAGTTTATGCACATGCCTTAATTTTCATGAAAAAAGACAACCTAAAAAGTTGCCTTTCTATTTATTATTGAGCTAATCTTACAACATCACGTGCAATCATAACTTCTTCGTTAGTAGGAATTACTAATACTTTTACCGGAGAGTGTGGATAGCTAAGATATGCTTCTTCTCCATGAACCATATTTAAAGACGGATCCCAATAGATACCCATGAACTCAAGGCCCTTTAATACACGTGCACGTATATCGCTTGAGTTCTCACCAATTCCTGCAGTAAAGATAATAGCATCAACACCTGACATTCTTGCAGCATAAGAGCCAATGTATTTATGAATTCTGCTAGCGAATACTTCTAAAGCTGTTTTCGCTCTCTCATTACCTTCTTCAGCCGCTTTGTGAATGTCACGTAAGTCACTTGATAAACCTGAAATACCTAAAATACCGCTTTTCTTATTTAAAATATCCAGTACTTCGTCAGCTGATTTATTTGTTTTTTCCATGATAAATGGGATTAATGCTGGATCGATATTACCTGAACGTGTTCCCATTGCAACACCTGCAAGTGGTGTAAAGCCCATAGACGTATCGATTGATTTTCCGCCTTCAATAGCAGCAATACTTGCTCCATTACCAAGATGACAAGAGATTAAACGAAGATGCTCAACTGGTCTGCCTAAGATATCAGCAGCACGTTCAGATACATACTTATGTGAAGTGCCGTGGAAACCGTATTTGCGAATACCGTATTTTTCGTAGTATTCATAAGGTAAGCTATATAAAAATGATTGTTCCGGCATTGTTTGATGGAAGGCTGTATCGAATACAGCTACTGCGTTAACATTTGGTAAAACTTCTTTGAATGCTTTAATTCCAACAACATTAGCTGGGTTATGAAGTGGAGCTAAATCAGATAACTCCTCAATCTTTTGAAGTGTTTCATCTGTAATTAATACTGAGTCATTAAACACTTCTCCTCCATGAACAACGCGGTGACCAATTCCATTAATTTCATCCAGGGATTTAATAATTCCCAGGTCAGTTAATTTAGATAATAAAATTTTAACAGCAACAGCATGATCAGGAATGTCTGTTACTTCTGTTTGTTTTTCATCATTAACAGAAATACTAAATACAGAGTCATTAATACCGATTCTTTCTACCAAGCCTTTTGTTAGAACCTTTTCACTCGGCATGTCAAATAATTGAAATTTTAATGATGAACTTCCTGCATTGATTGCGATAATTTTTGCCATCTGGTTTCGCTCCTTTTCATCTTAAACAACTGTCGTCAACAACAAATATTTATATGTAAAACGATCAGTAAATTACGAAATTAATTGAGAGGATTTCTATTAGAATTTCTTCTAAAATTAACTTCTTGTTCTTTTTCTATACATTTTTATTGTCTACAAAATGTCTCTGATTATTATCTGCCTTTTCCATTTAAACACTGCCTTTTCGACATTTCAAGAACTTGATAAAAATGCAATCGGTTACAGCTAAAATTTGTATTATTCAATTAATTTGACTGATAAATTAAGTGGTTTGGTATTTCTTTTGCGAAGGAAAAGTATACGGTTTCACTAAAAAAGAGACTCAAGTATACATGAGTCTCAGTCATTTTATTTATTTTCCTTAAACCATTGATCAATTTGTTTCATAATGGAATTCATCGCATCTACATTCGAAAACTTTGGTAGCTCTGCAAGCATTGCTTGTTTAGGCGCTTTTGCTTCCGGTCCTTTTTTCTGTAGGATTAAGATGCTTTTACCGTGTCTTTCATCTTTAAATAATGATAATGACAATTTAATAAACCCTTGGATAATTGCTACTTCTCTCAGATATTCATTCAATTTAGGCGCTTCTTTTGTTTCAAATAATGAATTAGGAACAATAAAGAAAAGGTACCCATTAGCCTTTATATGATTGATGCTTTGCTCCATGAACAAATGATGTGAATATGAATGCCCTTCATCTGCCTTTAATTGATATTTCGCCGCCTCAAGATCATTTGGATAATACCCAACTGGTAAGTCGCAAACAACTACATCAACAGGATCTATCAATAATCTTTCTAAACTATCCTGATTAAAAAAGTGTGTTGGATGTTCTTGGAGATTTGCATTTATATAGGCTAATTTAATAAGGAGATCATCAACTTCTACACCAAAGCTATTTGTATTTTCTATAGCCGTATAATTTAAAATCGCAGTTAGTAGGTTCCCTGTTCCAACTGCAGGATCTAAGATGGACAGCACGTTACGATTCCCAATAAATTTACTTACTAAATAGCCTAAGAATAAACCAATAGTATCTGGTGTCATTTGATGATTTGGTTGAGCACCTTCTTTTAAGCCCTTTAAAATAGCTAATTGATAAGCTTTGCGAATTTCTTCTTTTTCAAATGTACTAATAGAAACCGAATTATATTTTCTCTCAAGGCTTTTTACAGTTACTTCACTTAGATTTTCTTGAAGGATTGTCCCTTGAAATATGTTTTCCCCAGTTTCAGCCAATGCCTCTATATAAGAAATTTTACACTCTTGTGCAAGTAAATCTGCTGTTTCATTTATCACTGTAAACAAATTTTCGATTTTCGATATTGTTTTCATTATTTACTCCTCCTAGCCTTTACCTCTTACCATTCTAGACATACTTCATATTTTAGTCAAAATAAATGAAAACAATTCTTTTTTTCTATCTAAAAAAGGACTGACCCTTGACGGACAGTCCTCGTACTCCTATTGCATCACGTACAGCCTTATTGAGCTGATTTAGCAGCTTCAATTGCTGCTTCATAGTTAGGATGATTAGTTGCTTCACTTACATATTCAACATACGTTACTTTGTCATTTGAATCTACGACAAATACAGAACGAGCTAGTAAACGAAGTTCTTTAATAAGTACTCCATATGCTTCACCGAAGGATGCATCACGATGGTCTGATAATGTTTGTACATTTTCAAGCCCATTTGAAGCACACCATCTTTTTTGTGCAAATGGTAAGTCCATACTGATTGTTAAAACTTCTACATTTGCAAGTTTAGATGCTTCTTCATTAAAACGACGAGTTTGTGCATCACATACACCAGTATCAATGGATGGTACGACTGAGATAATACGTACTTTCCCTTCTGAATTTGCTAATGTAACAGGAGATAGATCATTTGCTAATACTGAAAAATCAGGTGCTTGATTACCTACACTTACTTCATTTCCAAGTAATGTAACAGGGTTGTTCTTAAACGTAATTGAAGCCATACCGAAATTCCTCCCTTAAAAATATGTACAGAGTTAATATATCCTAGCTTTCCATATTTATCAATTAATATGATTACCTATATTATTTCTTTTTTCAAAAAAATAACTGCCTAATCATAGGCAGTTAGATATCTAAATCTTGCTTGTTAGATGGACTTGTATTTTCTAAAGGATCACTCTTGGATGAATCATTATTTTTATTTTTCTGAAAGATTCCTTGAATTTTTTCAACTGCTTGTGGTGCAGCTTCCAGTATTTTCTCATATAAGTGAGTACTTTCGTCCAAATGAAGCATTTTCACCCCATTTGATGAAACAATTAAAAAAGCAATTGGAGTAATTGAAACTCCTCCTCCACTTCCTCCACCAAACGGTAGCTTAGGTCCCTTTTGTCCATCGCTTTCTTCCGTGCTTGTTGAATTAAATTCACTGCCACCAGCTGCAAACCCAAATCCTACTTTAGAAACAGTAAGAATGACACTTCCATCAGGGGTTTCTACCGGATCCCCCACGATCGTATTAACATCAATCATTTGCTTTAGATTTTCCATAGCAGTTTTCATTAATCCTTGAATTGGATGATCACTCATATTATGTATCCTCCTTTTAGAAATATCTAACCGGTCATGCTCATATATCTTTGAGATAGTCGTCACTAACGTTTAATTTGTAAACGAAAACGGCTTGCTTTTTAAATGAGGACGACCTCCTCGCCAATATTTTATGAACTGAATACCCGCGAAAATAGCTTGCCCGATTCTAAACTGAAACATACATTTGAGTTTTGTCCTTGAGCAAAAAACATTAAATGCTGGTGATATACTCATTACAGGGGTTGTTTGAAGTTTCATATAACTACTGATTAATCCTACAACGCCACCTTTAATAGACCAAGCAACACCGGTTAACATACCGGTATGTGCAGCGTCCCCTATTCCTATCTGTGAATGCCACTCTAATTGTTTCACTTTTATTTTCTTTAAAAAACGACGGACAATTTTATGTAACCCTATTATATGTTGAAGCATTTCTCTCACATCATGCAATGCTCTCATTTCCTCTTCCGGCGTTATTTTTTTTTCAGATTCCTTTACCTTTCGATTTGACTCTTCTGTACCAGCCTTTTGTTCTTGTTTTAGAATTAAATTAGCATCATCATCAACCTTAACAAGAGGAATATTGATTGTATATTTAATGTACCGCCAAGCACGTAGTTTGATTTTTAAATGATCGTCATCACCAATGTGCTGCAGATCGAGAATAATCGTTATTTTTGTGATGAAGATAAGAAATAGAATGAATAAAATTATCAGGAAAATAATTAGAAACCAGTACAAATTCATCACATCCTTTCAATTTCTCATTATCACCTCTATATATACAAAATAAACCTGCTAAATACATAGCAGGTTTCAGACTGTTGACAAACGCTCGCTTTCTTCGTTACTCACCTTGCTGCGGTGCTCATTACCAACCCCGGTAACTCCGCTCCTCACAAGGCTTCGTGCCTCGAAAGCAAGCGTTAGCAATCAGTCTGAAGGGCTAGCGATTTTTACTTTGTCTACAACTAAAACCTGCTAAATACATAGCAGGTTTTTAAGAAACATAATCAAATTTTTTATACTTCAGATGGATTCGTGTTATAAACAGCTTTTTCTTTCTCAACTTTTGAGAAAACTTTTTCATGGATGACGAATGTGTCGGCAAAAATATCATGTAATGTTTGTTTTTTCGGTGTAAAGGCTGCAATTAAAAAGCCAATCCAAATAATCTTTGATATATATCTTCCGATTAATTCTCTGAAAATAATTGTACCCCAGTTTAGATTTCTGCCATCTTTTGACACAACCTTCAAACCAAATATCATTTTACCTAAAGTCTGATTCAGGAACTTTGTCATAAAGACAAAATAGGCAAAATAGGTGATAGCAGTTGCAATAGAAACTGGTGAAAATATGAATGAATCGCTTGTATCTAAGCCAATTAGACTGAATAAGGGATAAATGATAATACGATTTACGCTTCCTATTACAAGTAAATCTACTAGATATGCCCAAAAACGAATCCAAAATCCAGCAAACATGTTTGGATAATGAACGATTGTTTCCTTTTCAACAGGATGCTGTTCAACCGTTTCATTTTGGTTTGGACCTTCATATGTACTGTCCACGTTACGTCCCCCTTATTCAGAATATAAATACATTAATCTAGGCGAATTTGAATTTGATAAAAGCTGAAGAAGTGAAGATAACTCAGCATCTTCTTTAAATATTTTGCTAGCACCCATGGAAAGGAAATTCTCAAAACCTAAAGCAGACCCATATTGTACGACTTTTGCATCCTTTATTTTCAAATCCTTCTTCATTGCCGATACTGTATCATCAAAATAACCTAAATCATCAACGAGATTAATCTCTTTTGCTTGTCTTCCGTCATAAATGCGTCCATCTGCCACTTTCCGAACCTCTTCTTCAGATAGGGGACGCCCCTGGGTGATAACATCTACAAAGCCATCATATGCATTGTTCACCATCGTTTGTAATATTTTTCTCTCTTCTTCCGTCATATCACGAGTAGGTGAGAAAATATCTTTGTATGGCCCACTTTTAATCGTTTCAAATTTCACACCATACTTTTCAGCTAATTCACCATAGTTAACAGATTGCATAATTACTCCTAAAGAGCCTGTTAATGTATCTGGTGCAGCAAAGATTTTATCACCTGCTGTTGAAATATAGTAACCGCCTGAAGCAGCTTGTGTTCCCATAGAAACGTAAATCGGCTTTTTACTAGACTCTTTCAATTCCAGAAGCTTTTTATGTATTTCAGCACTTTCTACTACACCACCGCCTGGGGAATTGACACGTAAAATGATACCCTTAATTGCATCATCTTTTCCTGCTGCCTCAATCATATCAAGGAATGTTTGATGCTGATAGCCGGCAGTACTAAAGAAAGATGTTACATCTTCACCTGTATCTTGTATAACTCCGTTTACATTTAAAACGAGAATTTTGTTAAACTCAGAGCCTTCCTCTATTACATCTTCCGAGAATTCTGTTCCACTCGCAAAAGCCTCAGCGAACATTTTACTTTGATTTAAAAACATCATTGTAGAACTAATAATGATGGAAAATACAAATAATACACCCGCAATTGCAATTGCTCCCCATCGTTTACCATTCATCGTTTTCTACCTCCCTAAATTTAGCTAGAATGATACTATGCTTTATTCTAGCAGAATCAAACATTTTATCCTGTAAAAGTGGTAAACTAAATAACATAGAGTATTGTACCATCTTCCAGGAAAAAAGTGGAGATATACATATTAAAGGAGGAGTCACTATGTCAGACCGTCGAAATGTTTATTTTTATTACAAGCAAGATGAAAGCACGATTGGTAAAATTCAATCATTGATCAATTTCGCTAAGGAAAGTGATTTTCATGTAGTAGAGGATCAAAAACTTGCAAACATCATTGTTAGTATTGGTGGAGATGGTGCGTTTCTTCAAGCAGTTAGAAAAACAAATTTCAGAACGGATTGTTTATATGTTGGAATTGGTATTGATGATACCTTAAGCCTATACTGTGACTTCCATCTTGATGATCGGGAGAAAATGCTTCAAGCAATGAATGAATCTCAAATTGAGGTTAGAAGGTATCCTGTTTTAGAAGTGACAATTGACAATAACACGACATTCAAATGTTTAAATGAGTGTTCCGTTCGCTCAGGTATTATTAAAACATTTGTCATCGATGTTTTTATTGATGATCTGCACTTTGAAACATTTAGAGGAGACGGGATGTTAATTGCTACACCAACCGGCAGTACAGCTTATAATAAATCTGTTAATGGTGCTGTTGTTGATCCTATGCTTCCTTGCTTACAAGTTAGCGAGCTGGCATCTTTAAATAACAACTTATACCGTACCTTAGGTTCGTCTTTTATTTTGAGTGATAAGCGTAAGTTAACTCTTAAAGTCGTTCAAGATGGAAACGATTACCCGGTGATCGGAATGGATAATGAAGCATTAAGTATTCGCCATGTCCAACAGCTAGAATATAAATTAAGTGAGCTACCGATCAAAACGGTTAAGTTAAAGGATAACTCATTCTGGGAGAAAGTGAAACGAACGTTTTTATAAACCGAAATAAAAGGGGCCGGTCACCGGCCCCTTTTATACATTATGTCATCATCGACAATGGTCATGACAACATTAGTTTGTAGTAATTGCTCAGCCTCAAGCGTGAAAACATCTTGGTCAAAGACTGTAAAGTCAGCAGTAAATCCCGTTTTTATCATTCCTCGTTTATTTTCTTTGTGAATAGCATATGCGCTTCCTTTTGTATATAATTCCACCGCTTCAAATACAGAAAGCTTTTGTTCAGGCAAATAGGATTTTCCTGAATTTTCGTAATCACTTGACCTTGTTATTGCAGCATAAATTCCGAGGAGCGGATCAACCGGTTCAATTGGGGCATCAGAGCCTCCTGCACAAGGAATCCCTGCTTCTATAAGGGTTTTCCAAGCATAACAGCTTTTTAAATAATCCTCCCCAATTCGTTCGATTACCCAAGGAAAATCACTTGCAACAAAGCGAGGTTGAATATCAAGTATAATAGGTAAAGATTTCGTTTTCTCAATCAATTCCGGCCTTAAAATTTGAGCATGAATAAGACGATCATGTTGACCTTTTTTAGGTGGGTGTTTTTCAATTAATTCGAGTATCCACTCAAAGGCTAAATCGCCAATTGCATGAACAGCAACCTCCATCTCAAAACCTCTAGCTGTTTTAATTAAGTCTTCTAAGTCTTCTTTTGTATGGATGGCGACTCCTGAAGTTGTCGGATCATCCTTATAAGGAAAGCTTAATAAGGCTGTTCTACCTCCTAAAGCACCATCAGCAAATATTTTCATCGCCCCATATTCGATAAACTTATGAGCTTCTCTTTTTCTCTGTTGAAATTCATCTACTATTTGATGATGAACTAATAAATGACTTCGAAACTTCAGCCCTTTGTTACCTACATTGTAATATGCATTTAGTGTATTTTCTAAGCTTCCATAATAAGAAAGATCTTCAGTATGTCCACCAACCAGCCCTTTTTTATAACAATCTTTTATTGAGGTCTCAAGAGCGTATTGAATTTCCTCCAATGTTGGAAATGGAGCAATGTTTAATATCATCTCCTGAGCTTTATCTAGTAAATAGCCTGTAGGATGGTCGTCTACATCTCTAACAATTACTCCACCAACAGGATCAATTGTTTCCTTGGAAATATTCGCAAGTTGTAAAGCTTTAGAATTTGCAATTAGTGCATGCCTGCATATACGTTTTAACAAAACAGGATGGTTTGGTGCTACCTCGTCCAATTCTGTTCGGTGTAGAATTTTATTATCCTCTAATTGATTTTCATTCCAGCCTTCTCCAATAATCCACTGACCTTCAGGTACTTTACCAGCTCTTATCTTTAAACTTTCAAGCATTTCAGCAGAACTCTTTATTTTTGAGAAATCTAATCTTAACAACTTTTCCCCATGGCCTATTAAATGCATGTGACTATCAACTAAACCAGGAATCATCGTATAACCTTTTAGATTATGTTCTTCTGTTATTTCCCCATCATACTCTCTCTTAAGAAATTCTGTATTTCCTGTAGCTACTATTTGACCATCCTTGGTTAAAACAGCTTGTACCGTTTCTCCTTCATTCTCTAGGGTATAAATTCTTCCACCATACCACAATGTTCCCACTAACCATCCCTCCGAAGTCATAGTTTTTTAATTATAGTAGCATATGATAAACCGAATTAGAAAAACAAGAATTAACACCAAGACTGCCGGAAGGCCATATCTTTTCTTACACTTTAATCATTTCATATAGGTAATCTTAAAGTACAAAAAAACCGAGAATAGTATCTCGGCCATTGTTTTCTTCTTATCCTTGTTTTAATTGGAGCTCTCTTTCTCTTAGAACAACCCGGCGAATTTTACCGGAAGTTGTCTTGGGTAAATCCTCTACAATTTCTATTTCACGAGGATATTTATATGGTGCTGTAAGAGATTTTACATGATCCTGCAGAGTCTTAAAGAGCTCAGGTTGATCTGCTAAAGATGAATTTCTTAACACAACATAAGCTTTTACAATATTCCCTCTCACCTCATCAGGACTAGCAACAACCGCACACTCCTTAACATAAGGATGCTTAATGAGTGCATCCTCCACTTCAAATGGTCCAATCGTATAACCTGAGCTAACAATAATATCATCGCTTCTACCTTCAAACCAGAAGTACCCATCTTCATCCATTTTGGCACGATCACCTGTTACATAATAATCTCCTCTATATTGCATGGCTGTTCGTTCAAAATCTTTATAGTATTCCTTAAATAATGCCGGCGTATCACGATGAACAGCAATATCTCCGACTTCACCAACTTTACAAATATTGCTTTCTTCATCTATGATTTTCACATCATTGCCTGGTGTTGGTTTTCCCATTGAACCTGGTTTGATCTCCATTCCTTTCATAACACCTACTAATAATGTATTTTCTGTTTGACCATACCCATCTCTTACCTGCACATTAAAATATTTCTCAAATGTTTCAATGACCTCACGATTTAGAGGCTCACCAGCAGAAACTGCACTATGTAATTTTGAAAGTGAATAATTCTCAAGATTTTCGACTTTTGCCATCAAGCGATATTCAGTCGGAGTACAGCATAGAACATTAACATTGTAATGATCAAGAAGCTGCAAATACTTTTCAGGATTAAATTTGCCATGATAAATTAAACCGGTTGCTCCACTACCTAGAACAGATAGAAAAGGACTCCAAACCCACTTCTGCCAGCCGGGCCCTGCTGTTGCCCAAACAATATCATCTTCTTTTATACTTAACCAATTTTTAGCCGCAGTCCGTAAATGAGCATATGCCCACCCATGTGTATGGACAACTCCCTTAGGATTTCCTGTAGTTCCGGAAGTATAAGAAATAAATGCCATATTCGTGGATTCAGTTTTCACCATTTCCATTTCTGTACTTTGAGTGATCAATAATTGTTCTAATGAAATCCAGTCTTCATCATTGCCATGAATAACAAACTTTTTAATTGAATTGTATTCTTTTATGTCCTTAAACTCATTTGTATATAATCCGTAGCTTACAATGGCTTTAACATCACCGTGTGTTATGCGATATTGTAAATCTTTTGTACGTAACATTTCGGAGCTTGGAATGACAACTAACCCTGCCTTTAGGGCACCTAAATATACTGCATAGGCATCAATAACTCTCGGAATCACAACAAGGATTGTGTCGCCTTGCTTAAGCCCCTCACTAATGAAAGCGTTTCCAATACGATTCACTCTTTTCAAAAGAGAACTGTAGGTAATCTCACTTTTCTCACCTGATTCATTCTCCCATTTTAATGCTACCTTTTTAGCATCCTTAGAATATTTCTCTATTTCCTCGACTAAATTATAAACGGGTGGTGCAAGAAGTTCTTCTCTTACCATGTTTCCCCCTCCTTCATGGATCTTACATAGATATTATACCTAATTATTAAAACTTTTTAAATCTTATGAAATTGCTATGTCTCATTATTACTCTATCTATTAACAATCTCTTATTTTAAAGTAAACTCACAGATTTGCAAACCAAAAAGCCCAAATACGAGATGTGTGGTTGTATACCTAATGCTTAACAAAAACCTATACATGGAATAATCAATCTTCCTTGCTGCAAATTTATACTATTTTACTGTAGAACAAAAAACAGACCTTACAAGGCCTGTATACAAGATTATTAACTTTGTTCGTTTGCTTGTTTTGCGTTCTTCGGCTCATTTCTTCTTTTTCTTTGTTGTTTTCTACTTTTTTCTAATCTTTGTTGTTGTTCTCTTTCACCGTCTTCAGCAATGTTTTCATAGTCATTTCTCGTCATTTTATAAATCCTCCTTTTAAATAAATTTGTTACACAATCTAATGTTGTTGCAAACAGAAAAAGAGCGGGGTTTCCCCCACCCTTAGTAGCCATTGTTTATTTAATTATTTTTGGAAAGAACCGCTCATTTGTTGTTGAGCAAAAGAAACTAAACGTTTTGTGATTTCACCACCAACAGAACCGTTAGCGCGTGAAGTTGTTTCTGGTCCTAAGTTTACACCAAATTCAGAAGCGATCTCATACTTCATTTGGTCGATTGCTTGAGCAGCACCAGGTACAACTAATTGGTTTGAGCTGTTTGAACCGCTGTTTTGTGCCATGTGTATCACCTCCTTGTGAGTATAGAATGTGTAAATACACATGGCTTCATTCATCTATTTTATTGGTAATTCTTCACAAAATATCTTTTGTTTTCCACGAAAAGTTTATCATTAAAATAATCCTGCAAATTCATCCTTTTGATCTTGTGAGATGATTAGAGTCTCAACATCATTCACTGCTTCAGTTACAAGCTCATCAAAATCCACAAAACTCTCAAATCTTGATACTTTATCAACTTTTGGTCTTGTTTTAGGATTCGCAGGTGTAAATATTGTACAGCAATCTTCATATGGTCTAATGGAAATATCATGCGTATTAATTTCTTTTGCAATATCAATAATTTCTGTTTTATCCATCGCAATGAGTGGCCTTAATATTGGTGTGCTTGTCACATCATTAATTGCCACCATGCTTTCAAGTGTTTGACTTGCTACCTGTCCAAGACTTTCTCCGGTAATTAGTGCCAACGCTTGCTGTTTTTGTCTAAGTTGATCAGCAATTTTAACCATCATTCTACGGGTAGATGTCATCGTATAATTTTCTGGAACTTGTTCTTGAATTTTTTCCTGAATCTTTGTAAACGGAACAATGTGAAGCTTAATTTTTCCACCATATGATGTTAATTCTTTTGTTAAATCTATTACCTTTTGCTTTGCTCGCTCACTCGTATACGGCGGACTAAAGAAATGAACAACTTCCAGCTCTACCCCTCTTTTTAATGATAAAAAGCCTGCAACAGGGCTATCGATTCCACCCGATAATAATAATACAGCCTTTCCGCCTGAGCCAACCGGCAATCCCCCAGCACCCTTGTAATCATAGCAAGTAATATAAGTAGCATCTGTACGAACTTCAACACGAACATTTATTGTGGGTTTTTTTACATCCACCTTCAAATCATCAGTATGAATTAAGATATGGCTCCCAATTTGATAATTAAGTTCATTTGTATCTAGAGGAAATTGCTTATCTGCTCTTTTTGCTGTTACTTTGAACGTATCATGTGGATGGTATAAACTTTTCACAACCTTTAATGCCATCTCTTTTATTTCCGTTATGTCACTTTTACATTTTAATGCCAAACTAAATGATTGAATACCAAAAACAAGCTTGAGTTTTTCTACAATTTCCTCATGACGTTCCTGATTTAAATGAATATACAATCGATCCCTTGTACTTTCATAGGTTAAGGCAGGATATTGATTGAGAACTTCTCTAATATTTTTTTTCAAACGATCAACAAACTTCTTCCTATTTCTTCCCTTAGTAGATATTTCCCCAAACCGAATTAATATGTGATCAAACTCCATTTTTCTACCTCATTACTTTCGTTAATTTTTCTATTCCTTTTATAAGTGTTGTCACAAAGGGATCAATAATGTCTTCATTGTGATCAAATGATAAACTAACTCTAATTGCAGATTTGGCAATATCTTCGCTCTTTTTCATCGAAAGTAATGCCTGACTTATCTTTTTATTTCTTGATGAACAAGCTGATGTTGTTGATACAAATATATTATTTTCACCAAAAAAATGGATGAGAACTTCTGATTTTATTGCTGGAACTGAAAAGTTTAAAATATGCGGTGCATAAAATTCATCTGGGGTATTTATTTTGACACCATCTATTTTTTTTAATTCAGACCTTAGCTTCTTATGAGTGTCAAAAAGACACTCGACCTGTTGGCTTGCTTTCTCCATAGACATTCTTAAAGCTTTGGTCATGGCAACAATCCCTGCTAAACTTTCTGTACCGGATCTTACCTGCAACTCTTGTGATCCTCCAGAAAATAAGGGAACAAGTTGAATCCCCTTTCTAACAAACAAAGCACCAGTTCCATTTAAACTATGAAATTTATGTCCTGATATCGTGCATAAATCAATACCTGATTCATAAAAATTTAAGGGCACCTTCGTCACACCCTGAACATAGTCAACATGGAAAACAGCATTTGAGTATTGTTTAATAACCTTGCCGATCTTTTCAATTGGTTGAATTGTGCCTATTTCATTATGTACATGCATAATTGAAACAAGAATCGTATTTTCCTGAAGAGCTTCTTTCACTTCTTCAACGTCTACTCGTCCATTTTCATCCACTTCTAAATATGTTACGTGAAAACCATGTACAGCTTCTAATTGTTTAAAAGCCTCTAAAACTGAAGGATGTTCAATAACAGATGTAATTAAATGGTTTCCTTTATGCTTATTTGCGAATGCTGCGCCCTTTATTGCAAGATTATTCCCTTCTGTTCCACCTGAAGTAAAGATAATCTCTTCATCTGAAACGCTTAATAAATGCGCTACTTGTTTCCTTGATTGAACCAATAGGGCCTCTGCTTTACTACCTAATTTATGGATTGAAGAAGGATTAGCAAAATACTCCTCTGTAACCTTCAAATATGTTGAAAGAGCTTCTTTATATGGTTTTGTCGTTGCACTGTTGTCTAGATACAACATGTTTGTTTCCTCCATAGCTATCTTTTATCAATGTGTAATCATAACATAATAATGTGTGAAATAAAAATTATGCGGTTAAAAAACACGACTTACTGCCAAGAATGACGAAAGTCGATGTCTTTTCTTATACTTTAATCCTGTAATATAGTTTAACATTCTTAAAGTATAAAAAAACAGGAATGATAAGAGAATGAGGTCACCCCTGCATTCTTTCATTCCTGTTAAAAGTCCAAAGTTATTTTCTTACTAAAGTTTGATCTTCCTGTTCGTTTAATATATGTTGAATTTTATCAATAGAACCTGGTTCAACTTGCTCAATTGCAGCTGCTGCAGTATCTAATGCTTCTTTATAAAGATGCTCTCTAAATAAATTCTCAGCTTCAATGAATTTGTTGGCAAGCAGTGGCTGACGGCTGCGGTATCTATTTCCATATTGAATGATTTGTTCAAATAAGAATACCTGCTCAATTATTTCATCTGCAAATTGTTTGAGAGATTCGACAGATTCAACAGCACTATTAAGTAACTCATTGACCATTAACATATTGAGAGGAATTTCTTCTAATTTCATGGTTGCCCTTTGAACATCTCTTTGTCCTTTTTCAATTAATGTTAAGAACTCTTCTGGTAGTCCAGGAATATTACTTTGCTGAACAGATCTGGTTGTTTCCAGTAGCAACCGCTTCAATGAACTTAATTTTTCACGTGCTTCAAGCTCATCTCTTCGAAGAGTTTGCAGCATTTCACGATATTGGTTATGCTCATCGAACAGTTCAGAAATCTGCTTTTCTATTTTCTCTAATTCTTCCTTGACGATAGAATGAGCAACTTGATCCTCCAACAAATTTTGTTGAATTTGAACAAATTTCTTTTCTACCTGTGTAATGCGTTTTTCAATTACCTTCTGCTTATCAAGCTCAGTTTCAGATAATTGATAACTTTGCTTAACAAGATTTGTTTCTTCAATTGTGGACTTCTTCTGTTCTGATAGCTTAATTAATTTTCCATTAATCTTCTCTTTTGTTTGCTTTACAAACTGATTTGCCTCAACCTCTTTTTCCAATAAATCGTACATTTGATCAACGGATTCTTGAATAAGCTGAAGTCCATCCTGCACATCATCAAGTTCTGCTTCGTCAATTTTACCTTTAAACTTTTCCAAATTTGTATTAATTTTTTCAAGTTCCAAATCTAACTGAATATGTTCTAAGTAATATCCTGCTTCCTTCATCTCTTTATAGCCTTCATTTAGTTCATTAACTAAATTAGGGATGGTAACAGTACATTCAGTTAATAATTTAGGAATTTCCTCCATTTTATATTGAAGGACATCAAGTTGTTGCTTTAGATTAATCAAAATCTGTCTTGCAAGAAGATAATTACCTTGTTCTGTCTCTTGATCAAATTCTTTAAGTGAATCTGTAATTGAGGTTAGATGCTCGTCTAATTTCAGGTGTGCATTACCGAATTGTCGGCTATGTGCCAATAAGGTTTTTTTCACTCTTTTATATTGTTCTTTAATCTCTTCACCTTCAACAGTATTCTTTTCCTCACTCGTTACCAATTCATTAATTTCTTCAATAATTTTGTCAATATTCTCATTAACCGTCGTTAACAGCTGATCAATATGCTGAAGGACATTTTGTGACTTATTAAAGCGGTACTTATCCGCAAATTCTTCTGCATCAAATAAGAGCTCTTCAATTTTCGGGAGTTGACTAGTGAGAATCTCATCCCATTCACTTCTCCATTGTTCGAACAATTCTTCTGCTTGTCCTGTCATTTTTAATTCTTTTACTTTTGAGAGTTCATCAATAATAGAACGATTCATTACTTCAATCTTTCGTGCCTCTAATCGATCAACCTCTTTATAGATCTTTCTTCTAAACATGTATCCCGCACCAGATAAAATACATATCAGAAGGACTAGTCCAATTAAAACCTCCATAGTTAGCCCCCTCGTTACTACACACAATCCTTGATAAGGAGAAAATATACTTCTCCGATGATGTTAGTGAAACATCAATTCTATATTTTAATGTGTTATGGTTTTATTTTTAAAAGTGACTGTTCTCGCATACTTTGTTGTTATTTATGTAATTTAAAGTAAAAATTAGTTCGTTCCATTGTGCTCCAGAAACTCGCTTTCCTCTACTTCCCGTAGGAGTCAAGTTTCTTCCGCTATTCCACTATAAAGTTACAATATTATTATTTAAGAAAACAATCTTTGTGAAAACAGCTTTTAAAATTTACTCAATTTAAATGCATTTATGTTTTTGATTTCCCATATTAACTGAGACTTTCTTAATGTTATTTCAATGTATTTATGATACCATGTAAACGACATTTTTTGACCAGAAATTTAAATTTTTTTACATTATTTGTCCAAGTAAGTAAAACGATCAAAAAGAATCCAGAAATAGGGCATATTTCTATAGATTTGGAGGGTAATATGATGACTAAAAAGGATGGACATGTTCATACACCCTTTTGTCCACATGGAACAAAGGACACACTTGACATGTATATTGAACAAGCTATTAAAGAGGGATTTACAGATTTAACATTTACAGAACACGCTCCGCTTCCAAAGGGTTTTATCGATCCAACACCAATGAGAGATAGTGCAATGGATTACAGCCTAATGGAAGCTTATATTCAAAGTGTCCAAAAAAGTAAAGATGAGTATAAGAATGATATTCAAATCCATATCGGCTTGGAAATTGACTATATTAAAGACTATGAACAGGAAATAACTGATTTTCTAAACGAATATGGCAAATTTCTAGATGATAGTATTTTATCTGTTCATTTTTTGAAAATTAACGATAAATTCTTTTGTATGGATTTTGATGAAAAGACGTTTGGTCTAATGATTCATGAGGCTGGCTCCTTATATACCCTTCATTCTATTTATTATACTGAAGTGTTGCAATCTATTTATAGTCAATTAGGAGTATATAAGCCAAAGCGAATCGGTCATATAACATTGGTCAATAAATTTCAAAAGCTGTATCCGGCTACTTTTTCAAACTTAAATATGATTGAAAAGATACTGTCTTCTGTAAAGGAGCAGAACTTGGAACTGGATTATAATGTCGCCGGATTAAGAAAAGAGTATTGTGGAGAAACCTATCCGAATTCAGAGATCATAACGTTAGCTCAAAAGCAAAAAATCCCTCTCATCTATGGTTCTGATGCCCATAGTGCCAGGGACGTTGGAAAGAACTATACACATTATGATCTTTTATCGAATCGCGACTAACCGATTTTCATTTGCTGTCTGTTCTGTTAACAAGGAATTAAACCAACTTTTTAATTCTTTGTAATACTGATGGACGAAATACGCTTCATGTGGTTGAATATGAAGGACCTCACTCATGTATTGGGGTTGTAAATACGGCATATGCAAAAGACTTCTTAGCTGGATAATCATATGTGGGATAAAACCTTTACGAAACTGTCCTTCCTCGATCCCTTGTTCGAATAATGATTTGATGTAATATTTTTCTTTTGTTAAATAAGTCGTCATTACTTCACGGATGAGAACGGAGTCTACCGTTACTTCCCGATAGACCAACCTTGAAAGCTGGCGATTTTCATGCTGATAGTAGAGCAAATCAAGTATTATTTTACTTAACACTGTATGTGCATGGCCAAACTTAATTTGGGTGTAGTTTTCCTCAATTACTTTTATGTATCCTTCATAATAATGGGATACTAAGTATTCAAGCAATCCACCCTTCCCTTTAAAATAATAAGAAATATGAGCAACATTTACATTTGCTCTTGAAGCAATCTCTCTAACAGAAGTTCCCGTAAATCCTTTCGAGTTAAAAAGGTAAATTGCTGCATTTACTATTTTTTGTTTTGTATCACGTGTATTTTCTTTAATCAATTTTCACACCCCCTATACCTTATGTTACAAATTCAATCTGTAGGGGGGCTACTCCTTCATGTTTTTCTCGACAAAGTTCTAGCTATACTTAAAAAATGATCAAAAGGTGGGTAATAAAGATGTTTCATGTCGAAAAATACCAAGGTAATAAATCAGAGCAATATCATTTAGTTATAAAACAACTTAAAGCATTAGCAGAAGGCGAAGAAGATAAAATTGCAAACCTATCAAATGCCTCCGCTCTATTAAATCAATTTTTAGAAGATATCAACTGGGTCGGCTTCTATCTATTGAAAGAAGCTCAGCTTGTGTTAGGACCTTTCCAAGGACTTCCTGCTTGTGTAAGAATTCCGTTAGGAAGAGGTGTGTGCGGAACTGCTGCTGCAAAAAAAGAAACGTTAAGAATCGCTGACGTTCACCAATTTCCGGGACATATTGCATGTGATGCAGCTTCAAACTCAGAAATTGTTGTTCCCCTCATTTCAGAAGGCAACGTTATTGGAGTCCTGGATATCGATAGTCCTTTAAAAAATCGTTTCAATGAAGAAGATCAAGTTTTTTTAGAAGAGTTTGTTGATACGTTAATGGAGTATTTATAAATAATAAATAGGTGAGCTTATTTGCTCACCTGCACTATCACTTGATTTTTCCCTAAATTCTTTGCTGTGTATAACGCCTTATCTGCCCGGCTGAACAATTGGTCATAATTCCTCTCATGCTCTGCCTTCCAATGTGATACACCACAAGAGATTGTAATATTCGGTGAAGTGTGTTCTTTTACTCTTTTCACAATTCTTTCAGCAATTTGAGTCCCTACATCAAGTTCTACATGTGGTAAATAGATGGCTAATTCCTCTCCACCCCATCTTGCTCCAATATCATGGTCCCTAATATTATTTTTGATAATATTTGCTACCTGAACGAGAACTGTATCACCGACCTGGTGTCCATAAGTGTCGTTTACCGCTTTAAAGTTATCGATATCAATTAATACAAATGTACCTTGTCGATCCATTTTCATTGAATGTTCAATACAGGATTTCATATAATTGCGTGAATATAATTGTGTTAATTGATCAGTTTTCACCAGTGTCTCAAGCTCTTCTCTTAATAAAGAATTAGATAATGCCAGTGTAGAGTGGTGAATCAGTGATTGTAGTAATTTAAACATATCAAAAGAGAAATGGTATGGATTTTTATGAAGAACAAGAGCACAACCTTTTAAAACATCACTCTGAACCATTGGAACAGCCATAACGGATGAATATGGTAAATTAGGCAGATACGCAGTAATATCACCTAAAAACAATCCTTCCAAATCTTTTTCAAGCTTTTCCTGAATATAGTTAATATAGATCTTTACTTCTTCTGATTCAAAGTAACTTGTGCTTCCCGGGAAAATATGAATATCATTATTCTGGTTTTTATAAAAGAAGCCAACCTCATCGGCTTCAAAAGACTCTAATATTCGCATTGACATATAATTCATTGTATCAATCAATCTGAGATTTTTATTTAATCTATGGGAGGTCTCATTGATTAATTGCAAATCTTTAATTAATCTTTTTGATTGATCATAAAGTTGTGCATTTTCCATTGCTGTCCCTGCAGCATTGGTTAACATCGTGATAAAATGACGATCTTGATTAATCAATTTCATTGGATAATGAATGACTACCTGCAGCACACCGTATACACCTTGTTTTCCTTTTAAAGGAGAATATAAAGCATCGCCTTTTGTTTGGTCAAGGGTAATTGATTGAGTTCTTCCAGTAACAAAGACTTCCATAGCTATTTCATCGTCATCTTGATCATCAAAGCCTAAATTCTTTATCGGTAAACGGTGTTTATTTTCATTATCATGAGATAGAAACAAATTGAATGTAAACTCTTGGTACATGTTTTGTAATGATTCTATTAAAGCAGCTAAAACATCATCTTTATTCATAAGAGAGTGAAACTTTTCAGTTAGAAAATATAATTTTTCATACTTTTGTTCCTTTTCTTTTAACTGAAGGATATGTATACAGTAGGTATAGAAATCTGAACAAGCTTTGGCAACTTCATGTAAGTTGACAGTTAAATTCGCCCCATTAAATTCTTTTAGTTCAATGACCCCACATACATCCTCATGACTGTATATTGGGAGTAACACGTCTTTTTGGTTCCAGAAAGCTTGTCCTGACTTTAAAGCGTGTACGTTCAGTTGAAATGGGAAAGAATTCACTTGTGGTGACAATGAATAAAAAGTAACATGACAAAAAGCAAGCTCTCTTTTTAAAACTTCTACAAGTTCATTATTAAAGTCAGTAACTGAACAATTATCTTCACATCTATTTATAAAATCAAAAAAAGCACTCTTAATCGCTTCAACTTGTACTTGATCATTCATGAAATCACCCACATACCATAATATTACAAAATTTGATAATTAATTATATCATAAAACAAACCTTTATATAGTAGACCAAATGTTTTTATTTATAAGCTAATCTTGTTATTTGCTCTTATTTTATTTGGTCCCATGCACTAGAACATAAGTCACCTCCCTCGACTCGACTTAATCTATAGTTCCGTAAGAAAAAAACATACGAATAATTTTTTATGTAAAGCTTCTTGACTTTATACATATAAAAACATATAATGTTCGTTGTGTATAAAATATGCAGCCTATTGATGCAGCAGTTTTGATTTCATTTTATTCCCCTTTATTATAAGGAGGTGTATCGCGTAACTCTATGCTGCTGGAGCGAGGATACATGAAAATAAAATGTGCATAATTGTTAGTCAGTCTGGTTTTTATTTTATGCAAAATAAAAACATAAAGGAGGAGTTAGCATGGCTCGTTATACAGGCTCAAGCTGGAAACTCTCTCGTCGTCTAGGTATTTCATTAAGTGGTACAGGTAAAGAATTAGAAAAGCGTCCATATGCTCCAGGACAACACGGTCCAGGACAACGCAAAAAAATCTCTGAATACGGATTACAATTACAAGAGAAGCAAAAGCTTCGTCACATGTATGGTGTAAATGAGCGCCAATTCCGTAACCTGTTTGATAAAGCTGGTAAAATGGTTGGTAAACATGGTGAGAACTTCATGATTCTTCTTGATTCTCGTCTTGATAACGTAGTATACCGTTTAGGTTTAGCTCGTACACGCCGTCAAGCTCGTCAATTAGTTAACCACGGTCATATCGTAGTAGATGGTGGACGCGTAGATATCCCATCTTACCAAGTAAAACCTGGTCAAACAATCACTTTACGTGAAAAATCTCGCAACCTTGACATCGTTAAGGAAGCAATCGAAGTAAACAACTTCGTACCTGACTACCTAACATTCGACGCAGATAAATTAGAAGGTACTTTCACTCGCTTACCTGAGCGTTCTGAATTACCTGCAGAAATTAACGAAGCTCTAATCGTTGAGTTCTACTCTCGTTAATATCAATGCTCTTTAGAAGAGCATTTGTAAAACCCTTAGAAATGTTGATTTTTCAACAGTTCTAGGGGTTTTTTAGTTATAATTTGTGTGTAGTATAGTATATTCTATTCCCCTACAAAACTCAGTTTATCGGACCCCACTGTAATAAAAGCTTCAAGGATTGAAAAGGAGAACCTTTTCTTGTTTCATACAAAATTTACTTGTCTATAGAATAATACAAGTCAGCTTCAACATAGTGTTAACTAACGTTAGAAACATTTAGCTTCTATAAGGGGCTGATTTTTTGTATCATAACAGAAATAAAAAAATAAAATTATTAATTTTATTTTTGTGTGTCATTCTAATCGTTACGTTGGTAGTTAATGCTATACTTCATGTGAAAGTATATATCGTATATAAGTCCGGGATTATTCCATTTATCTTAATTGGGTTTATATTAATGGGTATCTTATATCTATACTTTAAAGTAAGAAATAATTGATTATATTCTATCTCTACATTGTACATGTTTTTTATGATGATCTTACAAAAAAAAGAACCTATACATCTTGCATAGGTTCTTTTTTTGTCTAAAAAAACTCTATTTAGTTCGTATAACGAATAAGGAAATATTTCTTCTTCCCTCTGCGGATTACCGTGAACTTCCCATCAATCTTATCCACGTTTGTAATGACTTTTGTTAATTCCTGTTCACGATCTCCGTTTATATAAATTGCTCCATTTGAAATATCCTCGCGTGCTTGACGTTTTGATGGTGAAATTTTAGCTTGAATCAGTAAATCAATTAATCCAATCTCAGACCCTTCAATTTCAGTAGATGGAACATCTTTAAATCCTTCCAGGATCTCGCTCGCCGTTAATTGTTTTATTTCACCGCTAAATAATGCAGCAGAGATTTTAATTGCTTGTTGCAGAGCTTCTTCACCATGTACAAGCTTTGTCACTTCTTCTGCAAGTGCCTTTTGCGCAGAACGTTTTTCAGGTGCAGTAGTCACTTCATTTTCAAGCTTCACAATTTCTTCATGTGATAAGAACGTGAAATATTTTAGATATTTCACTACATCTCGATCATCTGTATTAATCCAGAATTGGTAGAATTCATAAGGAGACGTTTTCTCAGCATCTAACCAAATAGCTCCACCTTCAGTTTTACCAAACTTTGTTCCATCAGCCTTTGTAACAAGAGGAATTGTCAATCCGAATGCCTTTGAATCTTCTTCAGATTTACGAATTAACTCTAAACCAGCCGTTATATTTCCCCATTGGTCACTTCCGCCAATTTGTAATTTACACCCATTATTTTGATATAAGTTTAAGAAATCGTATGATTGTAAAATCATGTAGCTAAACTCAGTAAAGGAAATCCCTGTTTCAATTCGAGTTTGAACAGAATCCTTTGCAAGCATATAATTGATTCCGAAGTTTTTACCAACATCACGCAAAAATGAGATCACATCTAATTTTCCAATCCAATCAAAATTGTTGACGATAATGGCTGGATTTTTATCATTGTTAAAATCAAGAAATCGTGATAATTGTCCTTTTATTCGATTAGACCAATCTTGTACGATATCTGTTGTGTTAAGGGTACGCTCAGCTTTTTTCCCACTTGGGTCTCCAATTAATCCAGTAGCCCCACCAACAAGTCCAATTGGGTGATGACCATTTAATTGAAATCGACGCAGAGTTAAAACAGGCAACAAATGCCCAATATGAAGGCTGTCTGCTGTAGGATCGAATCCTGAATAAAGCTTTATATCTCCTTCTTCCAGAACTTTCGCTAAGCCTTCTTCATCTGTTACTTGATTAACTAAACCTCTAAATTTTAAATCATTTAATAATTCACTCATTGATTTACTCCTTTTTGTTATTTTTTCTTTAGCAAAGAAACACAAAAAAGCCCCTTCATCTCTGAAGGGGCGAATATATCCGCGGTACCACCCTACTTAGAATTACACTGTAATCCTCTCTCGGCTACTTAACGGTCAGACCGTCTTTTCCTACTGAGGTCATTTTTTAACCTTTTCAAAAAAGAAGCTCATGGAAGTAATTCATGGAAGATCTATGTGCTGATTTTCACCACCCATCAGCTCTCTAAAACAGTGAGATATCCATTACTGAATCCAATCTTTGCTTTTCCATATACTAATTACAAGCAATTTTAACCATAATATCGTTCTAATGTCAACACTTGGAATGAACTGTATCATATCTTTATGACAAAAGCATACAAATTTCATCATTTCCTATGTTATAATATATAAGATTTGGGGGAATGCACAATGAAAAAAAAGGAAGAAAAACACAGGCGTTTCTCACCCTTTAACAAAGATATAGCTAAAAGTCTACGGATCTCATATAACGTTATCGGAAATCTACTTCTACTATTTCTCATTATTGGACTTATTGGTTTATGTTTTGCAGGGGGTGTAGGGGCCGGTTATTTTGCTTCACTTGTGAAGGATGAACCTGTTCGATCTTACGAAGACATGAAAAATGATATTTACAACTATGAAGAGACATCACAAATCTTCTTTGATCAAAATATTTACTTAGGAAAGTTAAATGCTGACATCGAACGCGAGGAAGTCCAACTGGAAAATGTTTCTCAACATGTTATTGATGCAGTTATTGCAACGGAAGATGAACTTTTTTACGAACATGACGGTGTTGTACCGAAAGCAATCATGCGTGCACTTTTTCAAGAATTCACTAATGCCTCTGTTCAAACAGGTGGAAGCACACTAACACAGCAATTAATTAAAAATCAGATTTTAACAAATGAAGTATCTTTTGATCGAAAAGCAAAGGAAATCCTATTAGCATTACGTTTAGAAAAGTTTTTCGAAAAAGAAGAAATTATTGAAGCTTACTTAAATGTTGCTGATTTTGGACGTAACTCTAACGGAAAAAATATCGCAGGCGTCGAAGCTGCTGCAAAAGGGATTTTTGGTGTTACTGCTAAAGATCTATCCATACCACAAGCAGCATTTATAGCAGGCTTACCTCAAAGTCCGTTTGGATATACACCTTTTTCAAATGATGGCGGTAAGGTAAAAGAAGACATTAATGCAGGCATAAACAGAATGAAAACTGTCTTAAACAGGATGTATACTGGCGGGTTTATTACAAAAGAGCAATATGAACAAGCGCTTTCATATGATATACGAGCTAATTTAACACCTAAAAAGCCTACATCCACTGATCAATATCCTTACCTAACTTATGAAGTAGAAGATCGGGCAAAAGATATTATTGCAATCCAACTTGCTGAAAAAGACGGATATAAAGAGGAAGAAGTCAAAAAAGATAATGATTTATATTACCAGTATCGTCAACTAGCCGATGAAGACATTAGGCATAATGGTTATAGAATTCATACAACGATAAACAAAGACATTTATGACAAAATGCAAGATGTTGCTAAACAATATGAATATTACGGTAGTGATAAACCGGAAGAAGTTAAAGATTCTGATACAGGTGAAATGAAAACAGTACAAGAACCTGTAGAAGTCGGTGGTATCTTGATTGAAAACACGACTGGTAAAATTATTAGTTTTGTTGGGGGCCGTGATTTTGAACGTGAAAATTTAAATCACGCAACAGATGCACCACGTTCTAATTGGTCTTCTATGAAGCCGCTATTAGTTTATGCTCCTGCAATGGAGTTAGGACAAGTACAACCAGGTACAGTCATTGCTGATACTCCTATAACAAGCGGATATAACCCAAAAAACTATGGCGGTGCCTATCATGGGTTAACTAGTGCAAGAACTGCCTTAAAATATTCATACAACGTACCCGCTGCTAAAACATATAAAAACATTATGAGTAAAAACCCTGTCTCCTATTTAGAAAAAATGGGGTTTACTAACCTTAACAAAATTGATTATGAAATAGCTTCTCTAAGTCTAGGTGGTATGACAGACGGAGTAACAGTTGAAGAAAATGTTAATGCGTACGCAACCTTTGCTAATCAAGGTAAGTTTGTTGATGCTTTCCTGATTGAAAAGATTGAAAATAGTGATGGAGACATTGTATATCAGCATGAAAAGGTGCAAAATGATGTATTCTCTGCCCAAACTGCTTATTTAACAATCGATATGATGCGAGATGTTATAAGAAGCGGTACGGCTGCTTCATTAAATAGCTATCTCTCATTTAGTGCAGATTGGGCAGGAAAAACAGGGACTGGTCAAGATTACACGGATGCATGGTTTGTTGCGACAAATCCTAATGTAACATTTGGAACTTGGATTGGTTATGACACACCAAAACCATTACAACAAAACTATAAAGGAATATCCTACAGCAAACGTAATCTCTTACTCTGGGCAAAGTTAATGAATGCTGCACATGATGCTGAGCCAAACTTAATTGCACCTAAAAATCGATTTGAAACACCAGGTGGAATTGTACAAAGGTCTTATTGTGCCTTAACAGGAGAATTGGCTTCTGATCTTTGCCGCCAAGCAGGCCTTGTTGCGACAGATATATTTAACGCAAAATATGTACCAACCAAAGTTGATGATAGCTTAACACGAGGAAAATATGTTTATGTAAAAGACAGAGCATATAAAGTACCATCTTCCGCACCATCGGAATTTGTTCAAGAAGGAGTTATGCTTAAAAAAGAGGTTCTTGATAGATACAATATTAGCAGTACAAGTGACCTTAAACGTTTATTACCTAATACATCTAAATGGGGTAACTTAGTTGTCACAGAAGGAAAAGGGATTACCGATAACGGCTCCAAGCCGAGACAAGTTAACGGAGTCTCATCCAGAGGTTCAAACATAAGCTGGAAAGCCAACTCAGACAATGATGTTGTAGGTTACCGCGTATACGGTGCTGCGAATCATTCAACAAACTTCAAAAAAGTAGCTAGTTTACCATCTTCAGACAAATTATCAGTTTCGGTTGGAAATAACCCTGCTGCTTATTATATTGTGGCTGTTGATGTTGGCGGAAATGAATCTTCACCTTCAGCTATTATTAAAATTGGTGATTATGCCGAACAAAAACCAAAGACTGAGGAACCTAAGCAAGAAGAGAATGCTGATCAAAATAAGGAACAAAAAAATAAAAATACTGATCAAAATAAAGAACAAAAAAATAAAAATACTGATCAAAAACCGAAGCAAGAAGAGGCACCAGCCTCTTCCGCAGATGACAATAAAGCACCATAACCTATGTAGAGTCAAAAAAAAGAGCTGTTAGACAACAGCTCTTTTTTTGTAGACAAGGTAAGGTTGCTAGCCCTCAGACTGATTGCTAACGCTTGCCTTTCGAGGCACGAAGCCTTGTGAGGAGCGGAGTTACCAGGGTTGGTAATGAGCACCGCAGCAAGGTGAGTAACGAAGAAAGCGAGCGTTTGTCAACAGTCTGAAAGCTGTTAGACAACAGCTCTTTTTCTATATGAATTAATCTTCCATCGTTGATAAATCACCTGTTGGTAAATCTAATTCCCATGCTTTTAATACACGTCTCATAATTTTACCACTTCTAGTTTTCGGCAGCTTGTCACGGAAATCAATTTCACGAGGGGCAGCATGTGCGGCCAAGCCTTTCTTTACGAATGTGCGAATCTCTTCTTTTAATTCATCAGAAGGCTCATACCCTTCCCTAAGCGCAACAAATGCTTTAATAATTTCTCCCCTTACAGGATCCGGTTTACCAATTACACCAGCTTCCGCAATAGCTGGGTGCTCAACAAGCTTACTCTCAACCTCAAATGGTCCGACACGTTCACCTGATGTCATAATTACATCATCGATTCTACCTTGGAACCAGAAATAGCCTTCTTCATCTATATAAGCAGAGTCTCCTGACACATACCAATCACCAGGCATAAAATAGGATTCGTACTTTTCTTGGTTATTCCAAATGGTATGCATCATGGATGGCCAGCCTTTTTTGATAGCTAAGTTCCCCATTCGATAAGGTGGTAATTCATTTCCTTGATCATCAACAATTGCTGCTTTCACTCCAGGAATTGGTTTCCCCATTGAACCAGGCTTAATTGCCATTGAAGGATAGTTACAAATTAGTTGTGCCCCTGTTTCGGTCATCCACCAGGTATCATGAATGCGATTATTAAATACTTTTACACCCCAACGAACAACTTCCGGATTAAGAGGTTCTCCTACACTTAAGACATGTCTTAGTGAGCTCGTATCAAACTGCTTTACAAGTTCATCACCTGCACCCATTAGCATTCTAAATGCTGTTGGAGCACTGTACCAAACGGTTACACCAAAATCTTCAATCGTTTTGTACCATGTTTCAGGCTTAAACCTTCCTCCTACGATTACATTGGTCGCTCCCAATAACCATGGCGCAAAAATTCCGTAAACCGTGCCAGTTACCCACCCTGGGTCAGCTGTACACCAATAGACATCATCTTCTTTTAAATCAAGAACCCATTGGCCTGTTTGATAATGTTGCACCATCGCCTGATGTACATGGAGAACTCCTTTCGGCTTACCAGTTGAACCGGATGTGTAGTGTAGAAGTAATCCGTCTGTCTTATCAACCCATTCTATCTCCAGTTCTTTACTAGCCGTTTTCATTTCTGTTAAGAAATCAATATGCTGCGCTTCAACCGATTCGCCTACAACAACAACATGTTTTAATGATGGAAGTTCATTTAAAGGAACTCTTTCAAGCAATTCCGGAGTTGTGACGATAACTTTAGCATCACTATCTTCTAATCGATCCTTTACTGCCCCTTCCATAAAGGCTTCAAAAAGAGGACCGACAATTGCTCCAAGCTTAATCGCACCTAAAATGACTGAGTATAGTTCTGGTGTTCTTGGCATAAAGACGAATAGTCGGTCTCCCTTTACGACATCGGCTTTATTTTTCAAAATATTTGCCGCTTTATTTGAGAGCTCTTTCAATTCTTTAAACGTATATTTTTCTTCTCGTTCAGGGTCGCGGTAATAGAGCGCCACTTTATTTTTACGAGCAGTTTCTGCATGTTTATCAATTGCCTCATAAGCAGCATTCATACGGCCAGTTTCTGACCATGTAAAATTCTTTTCAACCTCTGACCAGTTAAACGTCTCATAAGTATGAGTATAATCTGCTAAATTATGATTTCCTCCCACAACTGGTAACGCTTCCAATTTCATCCCTAACTCCCCCTTATGTAGAATTCATTTTCTATTATATTACAATACTTCATTTTTCTCAATTTTTGAAATTTATAATCTTAACTATCTTGTAAACGCTTAACTTTTTAGGTTAATCTAGTATAATAGAGAAAACATGTTAAATATTCTATTAAAAGATTAATTTCTCCTTTACTAAAGTCGTTCAAGAATAATATATAAAAACTAATGGGCGGTGACTTAATGATACACCCTAAAACATATAATGCAAAAGAATTAAAAACACCGATTGGAAGCATTTTTATTGAAGGACCTATTCCACCTGATAAACTTTCAAGCTACGAATTTCACGATGGTTTAGTCGCTTTCCGCCAACCACATCAACAGAAGAAAGCTTTAGTAGAAATAGCAGGGTTACCAGAGGGGAGAATATTGATAGCCAGACACCTTGATATCGTAATCGGTTATGTTACATACCTATATCCTGATCCGCTTGAAAGATGGTCTGAAGGGAAAATGAAGGATTTAATAGAATTGGGTGCTATTGAAGTTGCACCAGAGTTTCGAGGGTTTTCTGTAGGAAAAAATTTACTTAAGGTTTCCATGATGGACGACGCAATGGAAGATTATATTATTATTACAACAGAATATTACTGGCACTGGGATCTAAAGGGTTCGGGTTTAAATGTGTGGGAATATCGAAAAGTAATGGAAAAAATGATGAATGCTGGTGGCTTAGAATGGTATGCAACAGATGAACCAGAGATAAGTTCACATCCTGCAAATTGCTTAATGGCTAAAATTGGAAAAAGAGTTCCTTCTGATTCTGTACAGAAATTTGACCAATTAAGGTTTAAGAACCGATTCATGTATTAACGAATAAGCTAAAACTATATTACAAGGCCAAAGGGTAAGGAGGCCATATAAATGATTGTAAAAGATATAATGAAAAATAATATTGTGACTCTACGACCTGAAGACACGATTAGTGTCGCATTAAAAACAATGAAGAAAAATAAAATACGACATATACCTATCTTAAATGATCATCACTTTCTAGTTGGACTTATTACTGAACGGGATGTCAAAGATGCCAGCCCTTCTATTTTTCAACTAGAATTAAAAGAAAACTTTTTAAATAAACCTATTCAAGATGTAATGTCTAAAAATCTAATTACTGGACATCCCCTCGATTTTGTTGAAGAGGTTGCAGCAATCCTTATTGATAATCAAATTGGGTGTCTCCCTATTCTACAAGACCAAAAACTAGTTGGATTAATTACTAAGTCAGATTTATTACATACCTTTGTGAAGCTTACAGGTGCAGACCAGCCTTCATCACGACTTGAAATAAGAGTTCCAAATAAACCGGGAATACTAGCTGAAGTTTCGTCCATTTTGTTTCATCGAAGAGTAAACATTGCCAGTGCTCTCGTTTATTCTGAAAATGACGATCAATATAAAGTTTTAGTTCTTCGTGTCCAAACAATAAATGTAACACTGATAATTGAAGATTTAAATACGGCAGGATATCAGGTTTTATGGCCGGAAATTCCGGAGAATACAAAATGACACAACAAGATACTGTCTTTATTTACTCACCGGATTTTCAAACATATAAATTTTCACATGATCATCCTTTTAATCAGTTGCGGGTAGAGCTTACTTATGATCTATTAAAGAACATGAATGCACTCGATAACTCAAAGATCGTCACACCAAGGGTTGCTACATTGGAAGAATTAGCTCTCGTTCATGATAAAAGGTATATTCAAGCTATTGAATTAGCTGGACACGGAAAACTATCTAATGAGGAAGCCAATAATTATGGGATTGGGACAGAGGATACACCTATATTTCCACAAATGCATGAAGCAAGCTCATTACTTGTTGGTGCAACATTAACGGCTGTAGATTATGTAATGGAAGGCAAGGCGACACATGCTGCTAATTTTGGTGGCGGACTACACCACGGCTTTAGAGGCAGAGCATCAGGTTTCTGCATTTATAACGATAGTTCCGTCGCTATTCGATATATACAGGAAAAATACGGGGCAAAAGTTTTATACATTGATACAGATGCCCATCACGGTGATGGGGTTCAATGGACATTTTATGATGATCCAAAGGTTTGTACACTTTCAATCCATGAAACAGGGAGATACTTATTCCCAGGGACAGGAAACATAACAGAAAGAGGTGCAGGCAAAGGGTATGGCTATACGTTTAATATTCCGTTAGACGCATTTACAGAAGATGATTCATGGCTCCATGCCTATCGAACATCAATTGAAGAAGTTGCCGCTTTTTTTAAACCAGATGTGATTTTAACTCAAAATGGTGCAGACGCTCATTATCATGACCCTTTAACACATCTATCTGCAACGATGGCCATTTACCATGAAATTCCTAAGATTGCTCATAAAATTGCTCATCAATATTGTAATG
This sequence comes from Metabacillus schmidteae, assembly GCF_903166545.1. NCBI lineage: Bacteria > Bacillati > Bacillota > Bacilli > Caryophanales > Bacillaceae > Metabacillus > Metabacillus schmidteae. The sequence goes on from NZ_CAESCH010000001.1 coordinate 4,220,955, forward strand.
GAAAATGGATTGCAGTTGGTGGGGGTGGTTATGATATATGGCGTGTTGTTCCAAGAGCCTGGAGCTTAATTTGGCTTGAAATGAATGAAATGAAGGTACCAGATCAATTACCAAAGACCTGGATTGAGAAATGGCAAAAAAGGGCACCCGTCACCCTACCTGATCGCTGGTACGATAGTAATGATTTGTATAAACCAATACCAAGAAAAGCAGAGATTGAAGAAAAAAATGCTCTTACTGTTGAAAAAGCTCTGCATCCAATCCGACCACGATGATGACAAAGAAGGACTGCCTCTTATCCGAGACAGCCCTTCTTATATTAAAATCAACGATTATTACTTTGTTGATTGTCTATATTCCACTCGATGCGGTAATTCAACGATGTGGTTTTCAACTTCTTCTTTATTCATATATTTTGTTAATAAGCGCATCGCTACAGCACCGATATCATATGTTGGCTGTACAACAGTTGTTAACTGTGGTCGAACCATTGTTGCTAATCTTGTATTGTCAAATCCAACGATTTCAAAATCATTAGGAATTGAATAGTTACGGTCTTGCGCTCCATGAATGACACCTAATGCCATTTCATCTGTACCCACAAAAATTGCTGTCGGTTTTTCTGTTAATTCATCAATTTTTTCAAAGGCTTCAATACCTGAATCGTATGTATAGTCACCTTCTACAACCAATTCTTCATCGAATGGAAGTCCTGCATCTTCAAGAGCACGTTTATATCCTACTGATTTTTTCAGACGGTTAACCGGTTCCTCTGCTGGTCCCTCTACATATGCGATTCTCTTATGACCTTTTTCAATAAGCATGGAAATGACATCATATGCAGCCTGTTCATAGTTGATGTTAACCGAAGGTGTTGTATTCGTTAAATCAACAGATGCAGCTAAAACAATAGGCACTGGAGAGCGTTTGAATTGCTCTACTAGTTCCTCGGTCACATTACCACTCATAAATACAATTCCATCCACCTGTTTCCCAAGCATTGTATTTAACAAATGTAATTCTTTATCTTTATTTTGATCTGAATTACTTAAGATAATATTGTATTTGTACATTGTCGCAATATCCTCAATTCCACGCGCAAGCTCGGAATAGAAAATACTTGAAATATCAGGAATAATAACTCCAACTGTTGTTGTCTTTTTACTTGCAAGGCCTCTTGCTACCGCATTTGGACGATAGCCTAATCTTTCAATTGCATCCAAAACTTTTTTTCTTGTTGTCGGCTTAACATTTGGATTACCATTTACTACACGAGAGACAGTAGCCATTGAAACATTTGCCTCACGAGCTACATCATATATTGTTACACTTGACATATAAAACACTCCTTCTGTTACATTAAAAACATTTATTATCTGACTCGTTTATAATCGTCTAATTATAGTATGTAGAAAGTTGTTACGTCTTGTCGTAAATCCAATTCTATGTTACTTATCATACGATACTCTGAAAACCTCCGCAATGTATTTTCATCGATTTTTCGGGTGTTTTCACATATTTGTTCGTTTTTCTTCAATTTAAATGGTTTTTCGAGTATTTACTTATTTACATTTTGCCTAACTTTTTCTTTTTTATGAATAAAAAATATAAAAAGAGGCTGACTTTATTTAATAGGAAAATTTCCTATTCTAAGTCAACCTCTTTTTGCTTAGTTGTTAATGTTCAAAAAAACAACAGCTTTTCTCTCAAAGTTATACATTTACTTTAACTAAAGGCTTTAATTCTGTTATGAATTGATCAAACTGTTCGAAATCCATTTGTTGAGCTGAATCAGATAGAGCAACAGCCGGATCCGGATGTACTTCAGCCATAACCCCATCTGCTCCGATAGCAAGTGCTGCTTTTGCTGTTGGTACAAGAAGATCTCTTCGACCAGTTGAATGAGTAACATCAACAAAGACTGGTAAATGTGTTTCCTGTTTTAAAATAGGGACAGCTGAAATATCTAATGTATTTCTAGTTGCACGCTCATACGTACGGATTCCGCGTTCACAAAGAATGATTTGATCATTTCCTTGTGAAATAATATATTCTGCTGCATTGACAAACTCATCAATTGTAGCAGCAAGACCGCGTTTTAGAAGAACCGGCTTACGAACAGCTCCAGCTGCTTTTAGTAATTCGAAGTTTTGCATATTACGTGCACCAATTTGAATAATATCAACATAATCTAAGGCTAGTTCAATATCAGCTGGATTTACGATTTCACTAATAATAGCTAAACCATATTCATCTCCAACTCGTCTTAAAATCTTCAAGCCTTCTACTCCCAAACCTTGGAAGTCATATGGGCTGGTACGAGGTTTGAAGGCACCTCCACGCAAGATCTTAATGCCTTGCTTAACTGCTTGTTCTGCAACGGCAGCTACCTGCTCATAGCTCTCAACAGCACAAGGACCAATAATAAATGATTGGCTGCCATCTCCAATTCTAACACCGTTTACTTCAATAATTGTATCTTCCGGCTTTTTCTTACGTGAAACCAATAACGCTTTGCTGTGATCATCTTCTTGAAGCTCTAAACCAGCCTTGAAAATTTCTTTGAAAATATGTTGTAATGTTGAGTCTAAAAATGGGCCATCGTTATATTCTTTAATACTATTTAACATTTTTCGTTCGCGAACAGGATCATAACGATTAACACCTTGTGCTTCTTTAGCTTTACCAATCTCTTGAACAACTCGACCTCTTTCATTAATTAACTTTAAGATCTGTAAGTTAAGTTCCTCTGCTTTTGCTCTTAATGCTTCTAATTCTGCATTACTCATCTCTCTCATCCTTTCGCATTTAATATAGATTAAAAACCTTGGTCTGTCACTATGTCATAAGCTTCTTATACATACACCAAAATTTTAGTATTAATTATAATAAAATCGTTCTTCCACATCTATTGAAAATGAACATTCTCTGGTTAGTAATCTAGGTAAGATTTCTTTATCATTCAATAAAAGTGTGGTACATTTTCTTTAATTAGTTGTAATTATAAACCATATAATTGTGATTGTCATCAAAAACTTTAACATTTAAACGCTTTTAAGCTTTTATGCAATAAAGTGAATTCACAAAAAAGACTATTTAGCCATTTTATCTATCAATTATTAAAAATAATAATGACCATCTGCATAAAGAAGGTGTACGAATATGACCCATAATGACGTAACATTCGCGCTTGATATCGGGACTAGATCTGTTGTCGGATTAATCTTGAAAGAAGAAGACAATTCATATATTGTGGTTGATACTGTCATAAAGGAACATACGAAACGATCAATGCTGGACGGCCAAATTCATGATATTTTGTCTGTTGCACATGTCATCTCTTCTGTAAAAGAAGAGCTTGAAAGAAAACACGGACCTCTTCATAAAGTATGTGTTGCCGCAGCAGGCCGTGCATTAAAAACTGAAAGATCAACTGCCTCCATTGAAATCACCGGCAAACCAATGATTCAAAAAGAAGATATCCTTCACCTTGAGCTTATGGCTGTGCAAATTGCTCAAAAACAGCTTGCTGAAAAACATGAAAGTGAGCGTGCGCATCATTATGATTGTGTGGGGTATTCTGTTCTTCATTATCATCTTGACGGAGAAGAGATTGGTAGTTTAATTGATCAACTAGGCGAGGAAGCTTCTGTGGAGATTATCGCTACCTTTCTTCCAAAAGTTGTTGTTGAATCTCTATTAGCTGCATTGAATCGAGCCGGGCTTAAAATGGAAGCATTAACATTAGAACCAATTGCCGCAATTAATGTTTTAATCCCTTCTTCAATGAGAAGATTAAATGTTGCTTTAGTTGACATAGGAGCAGGAACATCAGATATAGCAATTACTGATATGGGAACCATTATCTCTTACGGAATGGTCCCTATTGCGGGTGATGAAATTACAGAAGCTGTATCAGATGAATTTTTACTGGATTTTCCAAAGGCTGAAGAAGCAAAGCGTCAATTAAAATCTGAAAATAAAATTACAATTACTGATATTTTAGGATTTGAGACTGAACTGTCAAAAGAGGATATATTATCGAAGATCTCCCCTGCAATTGATAAACTTGCAGCATCAATTGCTGCTGAGATCATCCTATTGAATAATGGTGTCTCTCCTAAGGCTATTATGCTTGTTGGAGGAGGCTGTTTAACTCCTGATCTTCCAAAAAGATTGGCAGCTTTACTGGAATTACCTGAAAATCGAGTTGCGATTAGAGGAATTGATGCTATACCTCAGCTTAAGCTTGCTGAACATGTACAAAAAGGTCCGGAATTAGTCACGCCAATTGGAATTGCCGTTTCTTCCAAACAAAATCCAATCCAATATATAAGTGTTAATGTTAATGAACGTAATGTCCGATTATTTCATATGAAATCATTAACTGTGGCTGATAGTTTATTGTCCTCAGGAATACAATTAACGAGACTGTATGGGAAACCTGGAATGGCCATAATGGTAACCGTGAACAACAAAGCGATCACTATACCTGGTGGGCATGGCACTGCACCTATCATTAAGAAAAATGGATCCATTTGTTCTGTTGAAGATCCGATTTTGCATGGTGATACGATTACTGTTGAAAAAGGAAAAGACGGAGTGCCCCCGGTTGTTCCAATCAGTTCTATTTTAGATGAGATTCCTTCAAAATCTTTTCATGTAAATGGCCAAACCTATACAATTTCAGCTACAATTTTACTTAACAACCAAAAGGCAAGCAAACATGTGCATCTGTCCGATCGAGATCATTTAGTATGTACAACCCCAACAACCATTGAGGAAGGGCTTATTTCCATCAGTCACCAAAAAGAACTGAATACCGTAAAACCTTTTTCATTACAGATAGATAAAAGAATATTACGAGTTCAGGAATTTTCAGGGAAACTTTATAAAAATGGATTAGAAACTTCAAAGGAATCAAAACTTCATGATGGGGATACTCTCGTTCTCAAGCCTATGAAAGAGCCATTATTAAAGGAATTACTTATAGAGACCAACATCAAGCAGTCTCATACCCTCCCGATCTTATTCAATGGTCATTCAATTGAACTTGAAAAAACCATAAGGGAATTTTACCGAGATGGAATATTGCTGTCTGAAAATGATGTGTTACATAATGGAGAACAATTGGTAACGAAGAAAAGAAAGGTAGAACCATTTATCTTCCAAGATCTTTTTACAGCTGTTGAAATTGACATCCCTAATTCAGGCAACAATCAATTTAAGTTATTAAAAAACAACAAAGAAGTTACCTTTCAGGAATTCCTTGATCCTGGAGATGAGCTTGAAATTCAATGGATTTAAAATAAAAGAGGATAATGCCATCACAAGGCATTATCCTCTTAACATTTCATCCAAGAATCTCCTGTTTTAATGCATCATATGTAATCTTCCAGTGTGAAGCATTCCAAGCTACTTCATTTCCCCGAAAAACTAATGCTTGTGGAGATTCATGTTTTATTCCATATGTTTCCGAAATGTAATTGGAGAGTTCACGAGCTTCTTGGACATGTAAATGATAGCTCGGATAATCTGTATGAATTCCGGCAAATTCCTGATATTCATCAAAAGCAGCTTGGCTTATAGGACATGTTAAACTATTTTTAACAAATAAAAACTCATTATGTTTTTTTAACAGTTCATTAAACTGTTCAATGGACTCAATCGTCTGGTTACTCATATTCTATCACCTCTACACCTAGTCACAAGTATTTATCTCGATCAAAGTAATCTTCACATCTAAGATTAACTATTAGCTTTTACTTGATTTTCACTATCCACTTCTTTAGTGAATTCTCCTTGAACCTGATCACTTTCTGCTCCTGCTTCAGATAATTGAGGTGTTTCATCATGATTTGGCTTCTTATCTTCAACAGTATCTTCTGTTAACTGTTCCAGTGCATTTGTTATCTCTTTTTCCACGAAATCTGTTTGACCTGCTGAGTTCGAAGAATTTGTAATTGAGCGAACCTTGTCCATAATTTGTGAAGATTGATCTGTAACTACTTGTGAAAGAGATGATGTTTTATCTTTAGCGACAGCTGCGAACTCTGACCCTTTTTCTAACGCACCATTTGTTATTTTACCCGTGCGCTCCTTCATCATTGAAGCTTGTTGTCCTAAATTATCCCTCATTTCTCTACCTGATTTAGGAGCTAAAAATAATGCAGTTGCCGCACCAACAAGTCCCCCGATTAGTGAACCGATAATAAAGTCTTTGCCATTGCTATTCTTAGCCATGCTTTAAACCTCCTTGAATTATTTGTACACTTCTCCATGCAATTGTTGATTTTTATTACTTTTCTGTTTCCATTTTGCCCATATTTCCATCGCGGCATTACTCCATTGTACAACTTGATTAATTTTATCTTGGTTTTGTTCAAGATTGTCTGAAGCATTTGTTGTTACCTTCTTGACTGTTACATTAAGCTGCTGAATGGTGTCTCCTACATCCTTCACTGATTCGACAACATGATTCAGTTTTTCTGATTTATGTTGAATATCTTCAGCTAGTGCATTTGTTTTATGTAATAATACAGTTGTTTCAGTTGTTATTCCAACCATTTGCTTTTCAAGACCTGATAATGTTCCTGCTACATTTGTTAACGTTGCTTGCAATGCTTTTAATGTTTTAGCTACATATATCACCAATATTGTAAAAGCAATGGCTACTAATGCTACACTTAAGTATAAAATGATAATCATTTCATACACCTCCTATAAGTTTCCTTATTTTATTCCATACCCTATCTTCTCTATTATAAACATATATTTTACATAATAGCTAAAATCTCCTTCTATTTAGACAGTCATTTAATTTTTTTTAGCCTTTTGTATAAATAAAACCTATTACCATTGTTTCATTAGAATCGGGTACAATATAAAAGAAAGCTCTTTGAACATAGTTGTTGTTTATTATTAAGGAGGATATCATGAAAGATTCACGAATCGATACTTTAGCAAAAAATCTTATTAATTACTCGATAAAATTACAAAAGGGAGAAAAAGTTCTGATTGAGAATTTTGGTCTGCAAAGAGAGTTAGTTGTTGCTCTTGTAAAGGAAGCTTATAAGGCTGGAGGTTATCCTTTTGTATCTTTGAAAGATCATCAGGTAGATCGCGCACTGATGATGGGTGGAATAAAAGAACAGTACGAAATGATGGCTGATTTTGAAGCAGCAGTAATGGGTAAAATGGATGCTTACATAGGATTAAGATCTGGTGATAATATTAATGAATTTGCCGATATTCCAGATGAAAAAATGAAGCTGCAAGGTCAAACGATCGGACAAAAGGTTCACAGGGACATACGTGTACCTAAAACAAGATGGGTTGTATTAAGATATCCTACTTCTTCTATGGCTCAATTAGCGAAAATGAGCACAGAACAGTTCGAAGACTTCTATTTTGATGTATGTAATCTTGATTACAGTAAAATGGACAAAGCCATGGACGCGTTAGTTGAGCTCATGAATAAAACAGATAAAGTACGATTAACAGGAAATGATACAGATTTAACTTTTTCTATTAAAGATATTCCTGCTATTAAATGCTCCGGTCAAATGAATATTCCAGATGGGGAAGTTTATACAGCACCTGTTCGTGATTCAGTTAATGGAAAAATTTCATATAATACCCCATCACCATATAATGGTTTTACTTTTGAAAATGTTCAACTTACATTTAAAGATGGAAAAATCATCGAAGCAACTGCCAACAATACAGAAAGAATCAATAAAATCTTTGATACAGATGAAGGTGCGCGCTATGTAGGGGAATTTGCCATTGGAGTGAATCCATTCATTCAGCATCCAATGCAGGATATTTTATTTGATGAGAAGATCGATGGCAGTTTCCACTTTACCCCTGGACAGGCATATGATGATGCTTATAACGAAAATAACTCCAATATTCATTGGGATATGGTCATGATTCAACGCCCCGAATATGGGGGAGGAGAGATTTATTTTGACGATGTTCTTATTCGAAAAGATGGTAGATTTGTTATCCCTGAATTAGAACCTCTTAATCCGGAGAATTTAAAATAAGAAAAGACGGTAGAAACTTTCCTTCTACCGTCTTTATTTATCTTAGACATGCACATCTCTCTTCGAAAATAAATAACCAGCCAATAGAAAAAAGAACAACAAATGAATCAAAATGTTTACAATTGAAAAGGGTAAGGTCATTCCCTCGAACATTGGCTCTCCAAAAAAATAAGGCATTAAATTTGTGTTAGCGAAAAGTAAAAACCTTGCTGTATCGACATGATAATGATTTAACAGGGTCATAAGCGCACTTGATGTGAACACTAAAAAAATCGGCAGTGCAATTGAAATAACACTGCTTCTCGTTATCGTTGACAAGCAAAAAGCAATCGATGTCACGATACCAATTTCCACAAACTGAAATAAGTAACTATATAATCCTATAAGTACTCTTTGATCAAGTACAAAAAGTGAATCAGCGTAAAAGATGCTGCCCATTATGACAGATAAAAATAATTGAAACATGACAAATAAAAATACATTAGCTAGAACGGTCATATACTTGGAAACTAATATTTTTACCCGTTTAACAGGTCGGATAAATAAAAATTTAATTGTACCTCTCTCAAACTCACCAGAAACAATATCCCCTGCTATCATAATACTCATTAATTGAATAACAAGAAGCAGATAAGAACTCACTTGAATATAATCCCAAAACGCAAAATCGGTATCCTTAAACAAAAAGTGGAAAAAGAGACCTGACAGGATATTTAAGATCACGATTAATCCAAGGAAAATCCACATCCTCTTGTGTTTATATAATTTTTGATTTTCGTTACGAATAAGCTGGTAAAGGATTTTCATCGCTGTTTCCTCTCTTCTAACTTCTGTAAAAATATCTGCTCTAAAGGGTTGTCTGTTCTTTCAATTCCTACTACTTTAAATCCCTCCATCACTAACAATTGATTTAATCTAGCGACTTCTTCAAGTGTTAATTCAATTGAGAATCCATTTGAATGAAAGACAATATCCTCCTTTATATAGGTATCTTTAAAAAATGATTCAAGCTTATCTCCATCTATAACTCTAATTTGAAAAGTTTGCTTTCCATTTTGACTGTTATGCCAATCTCTTAATTGTGAACGCTCAATACATTTTCCATCATTCATCACAAGCACACTATCACAGATAAGTTCAATCTCAGATAGGATATGACTTGAAATGATGATGGATACCCCTTCTTTATCAGCGAGTCTTCTAAGTGTATCTCTTAGACTTTTCATTCCTTCTGGATCTAAGCCATTTGTGGGCTCATCTAACAGAAGGATGGACGGCCGGTGGAGCATTGCTTGTGCCAATCCCAACCTTTGTTTCATTCCTAATGAATAGGTCTGTACTTTATCATAAATGTACTCATCCATTCTTAATAAATCAATCATTTCATCTATTCTTTCGTAGGAAAATTGATCTGTCATTCTAAATAATTGAACAAGGTTTTCGTAACCAGAAAGAAAGTCATACATTATAGGAGTTTCGATAATCGCTCCAATTTTAGAAATGGCTCCTTCGAAATCTTTCTGTATGTCAAACTGTTCTATATAAATAGACCCTTTTGTTGGCTTTAATAATCCAACAAGCATTTTTAATATCGTTGTCTTTCCTGAACCATTCGGCCCCAATAAACCGAGGATTTCACCTTTACACAAATCAAAACTCACATCGTTTATAACCGTTGTTTTCCCAATCATTTTCGTTAAATTGGATACGTTTAATACAATATCATCTTGCTTTTGCATAATAACACCTACTCCCTATATTCCTACTAACACATTTTTATAGTAAGGATTTAATTGCTGATAGACAATAGTTATAGGATAATAAGTAAATGATAGGAATCTAATAAATAGGAGTAATTCATAATATGGACATTTATTCTTATCTTGTTGTTCAACAAGCACCACATTTCGAAACAGGCGATATTATTTCTTTACACAAATCAGTAACAATGTTTGGACGGAAAACTAGTAATTGGACACCTGATATAACGTTTAATAATATTTTTGTTTCCAGAAAGCACTTCACCATTTTTCTTCAGTCGAATCATATCTATATTGAAGATTTAGCTAGTAAACATGGTACTTACCTTAATGAAAAAAAACTTATCCCTCATAAACCTGTAAAACTTAAAAATAATGATAGAATAACGTTTGCTAAAAATCTTGTTTCCCTATCTTTTTCTCTAAAAGATTTTGAGCAAACATCTGAATTTTCTTTCCTTTTCACAGATAAACTTGTAGGAAACGAACCAAAACTTGACTTTCTTAAGCAAACTTTGCACATACAAAACCATTCTATTTCTCTAACGGAGAAGGAATTCAAGTTTATTGATATTCTTATACAAAGAAAAACATTTATATCAAAAGAAGAAATCATAGAATATGTATGGCCTGAACGGTTGACGATTAATAATGAATATTTGGTAGGATATGAAGAGGTAAATGCACTTATTTATAGACTAAGGAAAAAATTACCAAATCTGGTAAAGGTTAATACAATTAGAGGTAGAGGTTACTCATTAACTATTGAAGAGGATAGATACCATCAATTACCAAGTAGAAGAATGTAAATAAAACAGCTGACGTAAATGTCAGCTGTTTTTATTATTTTATGCTAAGACGTTCTCATAAGCTTCTTGATATTTTTGAATATCACCTGCACCCATAAAAACTAATACTGCATTTTCATGTGCTTTAAGGACCGAAGTTTCTTCTTCCTTGATAAGGCTGGAATTATCAATTTTTTCAAGTAAATTATCAATCGATAACTTTCCAACATTTTCACGTGCAGATCCGAAAATATCACAAAGATAGACATAGTCCGCTCTTTGTAAGCTATCAGCAAACTCATCCAAAAATGATTGCGTTCTTGTAAATGTATGAGGCTGGAAAACAGCAACGATGTCACGATCCGGGTATTTTTGTTTGGCCGCATCGATCGTTGCATTAATTTCAGTTGGATGATGTGCATAATCATCAATTAAAATTTGGTTACCAATTCGCTTTTCATTAAAGCGTCTTTTTACACCTTCAAATGTTTGGAGTCTTTGTTGAATAATCTCAACATCAATTCCTTCATAGTGGCATAGTGCAATAACAGATAATGCATTTAATATACTATGATCACCATACGAGGTAATTTTGAAAGATGCATAAAACGTATTACGAACAAATACATCAAAAGCTGTACCATCTGTTGATTTCACAATATTTCTAGCTTGAAAATCATTATCTTCATTAAATCCATAATAAACAACAGGTACCTTTGCTTGAATTTGCTGAAGCTGTTCGTCATCACCACAAGCGATTATACCTTTTTTTACTTGGAGAGCCATTTCCTGAAATGCACTGAAAACATCTTCTATGCTTGAAAAATAATCAGGGTGATCAAAATCTATATTTGTCATGATCGCATAATCAGGCTTGTAGGATAAGAAATGTCTGCGGTATTCACATGCTTCGAAAATAAAATATTCGCTGTCAGGAACACCGCTACCTGTACCATCACCAATTAAAAACGAGGTAGGTTCAGCACCTTTAATCACGTGTGAAAGCAATCCGGTTGTAGATGTTTTTCCATGTACACCTGTAATACCTACACTGATATATTTCTGAAGAAATTCACCAAGAAAACGGTGATAACGAATAACGGGTAAACCTTGGTTGTTCGCTTCAACAATCTCTTCATGTGTATCTGGATACGCATTTCCTGCAATAATCGTTAATCCTTCTCTAATGTTTTCTTTAGTAAAGGGCAGGATTTTTATATTTCGTGCTTCTAGTGCTTTTTGAGTAAATACTTTTTTCTCTATATCAGAGCCCTGAACTTCATAGTTCATATCATGTAAAATCTGTGCAAGGGCACTCATTCCAGTCCCTTTAATTCCAACAAAATGATAAACAGTCATAATTAGAACCTCCAACAAACGTCTATCTGATTGACAGTATATGACGCTTATCTTGATTTGCAACCCATTGTATAGGAAACGTTCCTTAAGAAAATACAAACAATACTTGTTATTTTCTCACTATGTAATCAGCCTACAAAAGTATATTATATCATTAGCCATCCATAATGACCATTAAAATCACATTACTTCTTCATCAACTATCTTTTTGATGCAACTTTACCTTCATACAATTCCAACTATATTTTATGGAATATTTCTTTAAAAATGTACGCCAACTATCAGTACTTTTTTGAAAATGTCTATGTAATTCTTCCATCATTATTCCATTTGGTTGAATAAACATATCACTAATTAAAACAAGATCATCAAAGACTGGTATTGACCGTAAAAAGATCCATTCATTCCCATGTAATTCAGGTATGATTTCATCGAGCTTTATTGTACAGGTTTCATTTGTAAGTAATTTCTTTGCATGTATATGTGACTTATCACATTTTATTACTTTAAATGGCTCAAGTACACTAGCCATAAATAGAGCATGTACGACAGAATCCAATGGATGCTTGATACTATTCTTCCCATACTTAATATAGGACTGATAATTGGTTAAGCCTTTAATTGTTATATAATCAAACGTAAACCAGTCCTTAAATAATATCTCCTGAGGTGAAGTGAACGTTACCGATTCTTCATATCCAAGTTTCTCGGTTAGAATATGCTTCGCTTTTACTTTTTCTCTTATGTTGACATGGCGATCCACATGTGTTTGGACCGCCTTTAAATGTCCGGATATAAATGTTGTGAATTGATTTTCTTTTTCTTCACGAAGAGCTTGTAGATAAACAATATTATCCATACAAACAACCTTACCTTTTTAATGTTTAGCGTAATTTATAAAATTCTTGTACTGTGGATAAGCGCACGACATCCAGCTCCAGCGCCTAGCCCCTCGAGGTCATAAGCCGATTTAGAATTGAAGGCAAAGAACGCCTTCTATTCTAAATCGGCTTATGCTTGTCGGGGCTGATCAAGGCACTTGCGCTTTTGTTACTACGTATCTTATCATACTTTATATTTTTATAGCACGTGGGTTTCTTGGATCGCATCTAACTCTTCTTCTGAGATTAATACGTCTCTTGGCTTGCTTCCTCGATTTTCAGAAATAATACCTTGTTCTTCCATCATATCGATTAATCTGGCCGCCCGGTTATACCCAATTCTAAATCTTCTTTGTAAGCTGGATGTTGAAGCCCCTCCCTGACTGACGACAAATTCACATGCCTCGAGGAATAGTTCATCTTCTTCTGATTGAATGGTTGCCTTTTTCACCAATTCATCTTGATGAAATAAATAATCAGGTTTTGATTGAAGCTTCACATGTTTCACAACTCGCTCTATCTCTTCATCTGATACAAAGGTACCTTGAAGTCTTACTGCTTTAGATGAGCCGTTTTCTAAAAACAGCATATCACCTTTACCTAATAATTTTTCCGCTCCATTAACATCAATAATTGTTCTTGAATCTACCTGTGATGATACTGAAAAGGCAATTCTTGTAGGAATATTTGCTTTAATTAATCCTGTAATAACATCAACAGATGGTCTTTGCGTCGCGACGATAAGATGAATACCACAAGCCCTTGCTTTTTGAGCGATACGGCAAATCGCCTCTTCCACATCATTTGGTGCAACCATCATTAAATCAGCTAACTCATCAATGACAATAACGAGATATGGCAAATGCTCACCCTGTTTATGCTCTTTGACGAGCTGATTGTATCTTGTAATTTCCCGGGTACCAGAGTGTGCAAACAATTCATACCGTCTTTCCATTTCCTCAACAGCCCATTTTAATGCAGCAGTTGCAGCTTTTACATCTGTAATGACTGGACTTACAAGATGAGGAATTTCATTATAAGGAGCTAATTCAACCATTTTAGGGTCAATTAACATTAATTTTACTTCATGTGGTGAAGCCTTATATAACAAGCTAATTAATATCGTATTGATACACACACTTTTACCGGACCCTGTCGCTCCTGCAATTAAACCATGCGGCATCTTCTTTAAATCTGTAACAGCTGGTTGCCCGGCAATATCTAAACCTAGTACAGCAGTCATTGGTGAAGGATTTGAACGAAACTCAGTACTTCTTAAGATCTCCCGTAAGTAAACCATCTTACTCACTTTATTTGGGACCTCAATTCCAATCGTATTTTTACCTGGAATTGGAGCCTCCATTCTTATGTCTTTAGCAGATAAACTTAATTTAATATCATCACTTAAATTGGTTATTTTATTTACCTTTACTCCCGGCTCAGGATGCACTTCAAACCTAGTGACGGAAGGCCCTTGTGTAACATTTACAACACTGGCTCTCACATTAAAGTTTTTTAATGTTACATTTAAAAGATCTTTTTGTTCCTCCAACCAAGCATGATCTTCCGTTAATTCCTTCTCAGGCATATTTAAATAGTCAAGTAATGGAAATTGATAGCTATATTCCTGGCTAGGTCCTTGGCTATGTTCCTGACTGTGTTCCTGGCTGTGTTCCTGGCTTTTTTCTCGTAATTTTTGCTTGTCTCTTCCTAACATCATCACATTAAATGGGACAGGCTTACGTCTAGATGCTGTTTGGCTTTGATCCAATCTTTCTTCTGTTTCCTCTTTCACGACCTCTGTCGTCTTCTCAACAATTGATGCAGGTTGCTCTTCAATTAAAGTATTTTGCGTGTGAACACTATCAACCGGCTGATCGCCTTCTTGACTTGATTCTTCTAACTCATAGACAGTTTCAGTTTCTTCAGTTAGATACTCAACCGGTTCCTCATCCTCGCTTATTTCGATTACATGTGTCTGATCTTCGTCATTTTGCTTTTGATATTCTGTTTTTACAATGGTTAGAGCTTCATCAACAAGCTCTTCTTCCTCGTCACGTTGATTTTCAACGAATTCTTGACTATCAATTTCAAATGTTAATGACTCATCCACTTCTTCAACTGAAGGTAATTGATCATATGGAAGATGAACATTGTGGTGTTCTTCTTTATGTACTTGTTCCACTACATTATCCACTTTAATTTTTTCTGCAACTTGAGCTGAAACGACCTTTTCTTCGCCAGATCTACCTGTTTCACCCGCTAAACTTTGTTTTTGCCTATTGTTTACTGGATGAACCTTTAGATTCTGCATTCTCTCATCTCTTAATTGAAACTCCGACTCATGTTCTTCTGCAACCGGAGCTGAAACGATCATTTCTTCACTAGATTCACTGATTTCGCCAGCTGACCACTGTTCCTGACTATTGTTTACTGGATGAATCCGTCGATTCTGCATCCTCTCATCTCTTGATTGGAACCCATATACTGGTGAAGGAATCGCAGTAGGATGGAAAGGTTTTTTAGTTTTATGAGTCATTTCCTTCTCTTCATCTACCAACAACTTTGTGCTTTGATCGTGTTTCTTATATATTTCACTTTTTTTCTCACGTGGCTTTCTAAGATCGTTTTCTTTAGTTTCTTTTCTTCTAGGACGTTCATCTCTTTTTATTTGTCTTTCATCTGGAATAATAGGAAATCGAAAATTCCCTTTCGGATATTGATAGGAAACTCTTGCCTCAGCTTTCACTTGATGACGATCTTCCCCATCTGATGTCATTGAATCACTTAGTACATTTTTTACATTTTGATGCTCTTGAAGGGATTGTTGTTGTTGCTTAATTTCTTTCGTATCAACTTCCGTTTCCTCTTCATCGCCAAATAATAGCGAAACTAGTTTTTTAACCCAACTCATAATATCACTCTTTCAATATAATCAAAATATGGCCTCAGCTTAATGAATAAGCCATTTATTTTAGTTAAGCACTAAAAAATATCTCTTCTATTGTATCAATAAATGTCTGGATTTGTAGATATAAGTGAGAAAAGATATTTAGTTTTCATTATTTAGGCAATAAGTAATAGAGTTGTAGATGTTCAGGTTTTCTCTCCTTTAATCAATTCGATTTAATAAAAAGAACGTAATAAAAAAGAGGTACCTCTGCGTTTTTTATCGCTCGGTGCCTCTTTTTCATTTATATGTACATGTTACGATTTAAGTATTTTTTTATGGGTGTCATGAAACAGGACTACTTCTGAATCAATGTCTTGGTTTATTTTTCCCTAAAATAAAAATTGGTTCTAACTCATTGTTTTCATATAAAAAAGACAAGGCAGTAATTGGAACTCTTCCACTTGCAAAAAAGCTCATCGTTAATTGAGCTAAAATATCATATCCCGTATCGTTTTGAATATCAACAATAATGAGAACATCCTGATGAGGAACAGCAACAGCCATTTTTCCTACTATCTTTTCTTTAAATGAGTGGAGGAGACTTTCATTTAAAATACGGCTGGCATCATAACCATCATTTGCATTTAAAAAGTAAAAAACATTTCCTGCGACATGATCTTCTTTAACACTTGTCTTTAAGGACCTAATGTTAAAAGACGCAATTTCTCTAATTTGCTCTATATTCCAATTCTCTCTTTGCATCATTTTTTCATCAATAAGCCTATAAGTTTTACCCGAGTCCAGAGCATAATAGATTCGTGTCTCAGCTGTATGTTCAGTATATACTAATGAAATGCCTTCATTGCTTTCGGTTGGAAAGGAAGTTGAGCGGATAACCGGAAAAATAGACTTTTCCTTACCCGTTAGCTCCTGCTGATTCTTCATGGCTTGTAGAGCTTCTTCTACATAATAAACAACTTCATCTATAGCACGCTGGTTTGCTGTCTCCCATTTGGCTATAATACCTGGCAGTGATAACGTTACACCTTTTTTAGTCTCAACGTCTTCTATCCGTAGAGTGTCCTTTTCACGATCAAACTGAAACTTCCAGCTTGGATTAGAAAGTTGGTTTTTTAGTGTTTCTACTAATTTCCTTGATGTCATTTTCATATTTTCCCCTCCTCTCTAACACTTTTTCAATACTTTATAATGAAATGCTATCAATAAAGTCTTGGATTTGTTGCTTTGTTTTTCGTTCTTTATTAACGAAACGACCTACTTCTTTACCATTATGAAATGCGACAAAGCTTGGTATTCCAAAAACATTAAGTTCACCGCATAAATCGATGAATTTATCACGATCTACATAATAAAAAGTAAACTCGTTATTTTCCTGCTCCAGCTCTGGTAAGATTGGTTCGATTACTCGACAGTCCGGGCACCAATCAGCAGAAAACATAAAAATAACTTTTTCATCTTGAATGATCTGTTTATATTCTTCAATGGATTGTAGTTGTTTCAATGTTATATCCTCCTTCATTCATGCAGCCTTGCTTTATTACATAATCTAGTTTAAATGATTTCCTCTTTTGATTCCACTTAGCCAACTTATAAATGGTTTCTTATCATCCATTAGACAAAAAATCCCTTGGTAATAGTGACAAGGGATTTTTCCTATTGAACAGACTTTACGATTTCCATCATTACTTGTGCATCATCATGGAGATTATGCGCTTCTGATTCTGTCGTAAGTTTTATTCCACCTATACCAACAGTTACTTCATACAAGTTTTTATCTACCTTGACTACAAATAGATAGCCAAACTGATGATCCCTTTCAAATGTTTCAGATATAAAGGGGTCTTTATATTGTTCAACTAGTGTATCATAGGAAACTCTACTATTTTCCTCTTCATTTTGATTAACAAAAAGAATAAAGCTTTGATTCCCTTTTTCAAGCAGAACATTGAAGTTTTTCGTTTCCTTAACTTGAAAATCTTCTGGGAGATAGTAGGAAAATTGCTTTGATGTTTCATTGATTTCTTGTTTCTTACTCAAAAAAGCCTGTTCTGTATTCTCAAGTGTATCTTTCTTTATTTCTTCACTTGATGGCATACAACCAGTTAGAATAAATAAAACAATTGCACTCAAAAAACAGGAAAAAATCCTCATATAAAACCTCCTTTTATAATAAGGCATCGTACCTCTAAGGATTTCAGTTTCATCTTATACAGGAAAATAGGTCCTATTACATAATACCTTTATTTTTTTTCATCTGACAAGTGTAAGTGTTTTCATAAAGACACAAAAAACGATATGATAAAATGTAAGAATCAATGATTGGAGGAGTCTATATGGAATTTATTGTTTACTTAGCTGGAGAAATACATACAAATTGGCGTGAGCAAATAAAAGATGCGGCTTTAAAGCGGAATCTACCTTTTCATTTTGTTGGACCTATGGAAGATCATTCTCTTTCCGACAATATTGGAGTACAAATACTAGGGAATCAACCAGGACCTATTTACAAGGATGATGCTGCTTCCGGAATAAATAATTTACGGACGACCGTCTTGATGAATAAAGCAGATATTGTTATCGCCTTATTTGGTGAACAATATAAACAGTGGAACACAGCAATGGATGCAAGCACAGCACTAACCCTGAATAAGCCTCTTATTCTCATTAGACCCGAACAGCTGCACCATCCTTTGAAGGAGCTTTCTAATAAAGCTAATGCAACGGTTGAAACAGTAGAACAGGCGTTAAATATATTGGAATATGTAGTGAAATGATTTCTATATAAAAAGACTAGGAAACACTTCCTAGTCTTTTTATTAAAAGGGATATAATTCGTTAATATTTTTTGTTCTAGCTCTTGAAAGAATTTCGATTCGTGCCATTAATTGCTTCTTAGAAAAATTAATTAGTTCACTAGTTGCTGTTTTTCCTTTTTCATCTTCTTCAAAGGCCATCCCTTCCTCATTTAATACAAGAGCAAGAGGTGCTAATTCTTCAAGCTTTTTGACTACTCGATCAAATAGATGTGGATGCTCGTTAATTAACCGTTGCAGTAAATACGTACCATAAGCAATATGTCTTGATTCATCTTTTTTTAAATACTCAATTCCTTGTAATAAACCTGGCATTTTTCCCATTTTGCTTAAACCATCGGAGAATACCTTATATCCTGTTTCCGCTAATACTCCTTCTGAAAACATATTATATACAGTAGCAGCATCAGCCAATGACTCGGGAGTAGGATGGTTCCAAAGTTGCTCCATCGTTTCAGGAAGGATCTCATAAAAGAACTTCCGATATGTTTTTGAATGCAAGTGTGTTAAATCTCCTTTTTCACCTAGTTCATCTAAAACCCTTCTAAATAACTCAGTATGTTTTGCTTCATCGTAGAGAAATGTTGTTAGAAACAACTCCTCCTCTAATCTCCCTTCTATTGCAGCCACTTTAAGAAGTGGCAGTAAATCGTGTGTTACAGCCTCTTCTCCACCTTGGAACTGTGCAAGTAGTTTTACAATCCATTCACGATGCTTAGTAGAGAGACTTTTCCAATCTTCTTTGTCTTTTGTAAAATCAATTTCTTGAGGATTCCAAGTTCCGAATTTTTTCGCTTTTTGATATAACTGAAACGGGAAAGAAGATTCCTTTATTCCCCGTGCACTCGTAGTCATGAGTTTCTTTCTCATAAAATAACATCCTCCTTTTACACTATCGTATGAAGGATATACAAATGTGTATAGACAAAGCTCTTGCTTTAAAAGATTCTCACTCTATGAAGTGATGGGAAATAAGAGTCCAGTTTAATATATAACAGGAAATTTATTTTCCTCATAAACCACTTCAAATATTTTGTACATACCAATAAACTCTTCAAATGTCATTTCTTCACTCAATTCAAAATGTGATAAAAACGCATCCATGATTTCAACATTCATAGACTTTAATATCGATGAAGTCAATAATCTCTCATAATATGGTTGTACGTTTCGATGAACATCATGATCACTTATTAAATCCTGGAATTGTTTTTCAGTCATAACTTATTCCCTCCTCTACATGTTTAAGTAAACGAGATAGTTTATTCTTGTCTCAACTTTCATGTAACGGTTATTAAACTATTTTTGTTTAAATTAGTTGTCTATTTTTAAATTGGACAAAGGCAAACTCATTATTTTATGCACCTTTTATATCATAACTATCTAAACTAAAGTAAAAAGGTTTTGTTTGTTGTATGGTCTTAAAACTATAGATGGGAGGAAAAATAGGGCATGTTAAACAATGAAAAACCAGAGTTATTTACGCTTTTAAAAAAGCTGGGTTTCCAACTAGAGAGTAAAATAAATAAATATATACAAGATCAATTAAATAAAGAAGAAATAGCCCTTACTGCCAACTCAGCAGGGCATGTATTAGCACACCTAATTGAAGCCATTCATGATTATGTTGAGCAACTTTCTTCACAATTAAATTTCCCTACTAAAAAGGATATCGGACGGTTGGGCAAATTAATCGTTCAATCTGAAGATAAAATCGATAACGTAGAAGAAGAGCTTCATGAGGTTTTAAGTTTGATAAAAGAACTTAAAACGACAATCTTGAAGGATGTTAAAAGTAAAGCAGCTCCTTTAGAAGGTTTGGAGGATAAAATTCGACAGGAGCTTAGAGAACTACTTAAGAATCCTACGAGTCATGTCCATCAACAGTTAGAAGGATTAGAGAATTCTATTAAGAAAAGAGTTTTAACTCGCAAGAAAAGTTTACTAGCAAAGAAAAAAAGATCTTTGTCTAAAGCAAATAAAATAAAAGAGGAATTACATCGAGAGTTAATGAAGCCTCCCGGCCAAGCAGACTTAAAGGAAGTAAATAATAAGCTATTGCAAATTCTTAAAGAAAAACAAGCAAAAAAATGGGGAAATTAAGATGAACAAGCAAAACGATTCAGGCCCAAATTATGATCTTGAAAAAGAGATAAAAAGATGGAAAGGATTTTTTGGAGCATGGAACCGCCCTGCTCCAAAGGTTGGCGCCACACCCCGCGAAGCAATTTGGAAAAAAAACAAATCTACTTTATGGTACTACGCACCTGCAGAAAAAAAGTACGGAGTACCTCTTTTCCTTGTGTACTCCCTTGTTAATCAGCCATTTATTTTAGATATGGCACCTGGAAATAGTGTAATAGAAAACTTTACACGAAATGGATTTGAAGTCTATTTAATGGACTTTGGTATTCCTGGATATGAAGACAAAGATATTTCTGCAAGTGACTATGTTGTTCATTACATCCAAAAAGGTGTGCGAAGAGCACTTCGACATTCTGAAGCAGATGAATTAACCATTATCGGCTATTGCCTTGGTGGTACTTTAGCTACAATGTATGCAACGATTGCTGAGGAACCCATTCGAAACCTCATTTTAAATGTTTCTCCAATTGACTTTGAAACTGTTCCTTTTTTCGATCAACTAGCTCAAGCAAGTAAAGAGGGTAAGCTGGATATAAATAGACTCATAGAAGCCATTGGACTGATTTCAGGGCATTCAATGAAAGCAGGCATGAGAATGGTGACAAACCCAATTTATTTTAGTCCTTATCTCTCTTTACTTAATAAAGCATATGATGAAAACTATATCGAAAAGTGGAAAAGGTTAAAAACCTGGACAGATGGACATATTCCCTTTACAGGTGCAACTATGCAGGAATTAATGAATGAATTAGGGAAGAAAAACAAATTAATTGATGGCGGGTTAGTGATACATGGGAAAAAGGCAGAGTTAAAAAATATCCATGCAAATCTTCTGGTAGTCTCCACTGAACATGACCGTCTTGTCTTAAAAGAACAAAATATTCGTGTAATTGATTTTGTTTCAAGCAAGGATAAGACATTTTTATTGGAAGATGGCGGCCATACTACTCGTGCAAATGATCAAGACCTCCCACCTTATTTGGCGAATTGGCTGCCACAACGCTCAGATCCTATCGAGTGAAGGATGTACTCGTATACTTTGTTGTTTAGGATGCAGTTATAGGATAAAAAATAGTTCGTTTCATTTCGCTGCAGACACTCGCTTTCCGCGGGGAGGAAGCTGAGCCTCCTCGGCTTTGCCTGCGGGGTCTCAGCCTTTCCTCTACTTCCCGCAGGAGTCGAGTGTCTTCCGCTCCATTCCACTATAGAGTTAAAAATATTGTTTTAAAGCCATAATCTTTGCGAATACAACCTATATCAACAACCCTTTCTAAAAACAACCTTAATAAAGAAAATTGGAACTTGTATTAAACATAAATATAGTGAAAGTCTTTTTTTCTATCATTTATATAAATTAAAAATTTTCATAGTATAAAAATCCCTTCAGCTGTTGATAAAACTGAAGGGATTTTTTCTTTCTTAACTTTTTAGTTTGTACAAGTACTGGCCAATTAAGAGATTGGAAAGTTCTTTAAACATTGTGGTACGATCGACGATTCCATTTGTAAAAATGCCAATTGCTCCCTCATTGTGACGAACATTCTTTTTCTTTGCATACATATCCATCACATCACCTAATTCACGGCCTGAAAAAACAAGTTCACCTATTTCATCAGGGACTACTATCCTTGCTCCACTTGCAACAATAGGCTCTTGATCTTTTACATAGATTGCTCCCCAATTACATAAAAAATAGCCAAAATCAGTTTTGATGAGCCCTCCTTCAAGACCAACACCAAGATCGGCTCCTTCAGCTTCTAATGCATTCTTAGCTCGATTTATTGCTCCAGTTAAAGTTTCCAAATCTGTAAGTGGTTGTGCAGAAACATTTGAAGGAACATCTGTTGAGATAAATTTTGCTTCTATGAATGAAGAAAATGCTTTGTTCACCGCATTAACTTTTGTAGGATTTTTTGTTCCAATTGCAATTTTCACTATTGCCTCTCCCTTACTCGTTACGAATTACTTTTTATTGATTGAACTGTAGTTGTGTCACAGGCTTTAACCAGCCTTATGAGAAGTTCTTTCGCAGCTGCATAATCATCTACATGTAAAACCGAACCAGATGTATGAATATATCTTGAGCTTACTCCAATCACAGTTGAAGGTACTCCTCTGTTTGAAACATGGACGCGGCCAGCATCTGTTCCACCTTGGGATACAAAATATTGATACGGAATGTTATGTGCCTCTGCGGTATCAAGAACAAATTCCCTCATGCCACGATGAGTTACCATCGAGCGGTCAAGAATTCGTAAAACTGCACCCTTTCCGAGCTGACCGAATTCCTTTTTATCTCCACTCATATCATTAGCTGGTCCTGCATCAAGTGCAAAAAACAAATCAGGATTAATCATCGTAGCTGCTGTCTGTGCTCCTCGTAATCCAACTTCTTCCTGGACAGTTGCTCCGGAATATAATGTGTGAGGAAGTACCTCATCTTTTAATTCCTTAAGAAGTTCTATTGCTAAACCACATCCATATCGGTTATCCCATGCTTTCGCCAGTATTTTTTTAGGATTTGCCATAGGAGTAAACGGACAAATTGGCACAATTTGCTGCCCCGGCTTAATCCCGATCTTTTTTGCATCTTCTCGATCGTCTGCCCCAATATCAATTAACATATTTTTCATGTCCATTGGTTTGTTTCGTTGACCTTCACTTAATAAATGAGGCGGTATCGAACCAACAACTCCTATGACAGGTCCGTTTTCAGTAATTATTTGTACTCTTTGAGCTAACAGAACTTGACTCCACCATCCTCCAAGTGGTTGAAAGCGAAGCATACCATTATCTGTAATGGCTGTGACCATGAAGCCTACTTCATCCATATGTCCGGCTACCATGATTGTCGGCTCATTTTTATTACCGCGTCTGACTCCAAAAATACTACCTAATTTATCTTGAACAATTTCATCTGATATTGGTTCAAGTTGACTTCTCATGAATGATCTTACTTGATGCTCATTTCCTGGTGCACCTGGCAGTTCTGTTAATGTTTTAAATAATTCTAATGTTTCTTGATTCATATGTTCCCTCTTTCCAGCCAAATAGCTTTTTATTTTTTAACAGACTGTTCCCACAAACTTAGATGCTTTTTAATAAGTGTTGCGTTGGTTGATTGGAGCTCCAGGATGCTCGCTTTCCGTGGGGCGGGCGGTGAGCTTCCTCGGCGCAGACGCCTGCGGGATCTCACCTGTCCCGCTACTCCCACAGGAGTCTCGCACCTTCCGCTCCAATCAACCTAAATAATTTCTTTGTTAGAACTTATTAAAAAGAAATACTTATTTTCAAAAAACTTTATGTAAAAAAACTCCCACATCTATTATAAATGTTTTCCTAATTTTATTCCTTCTTAACATGCCCCTTAGGTTTTTGTATACTAATAAAGTAAGAAATAAGAATACCCATAGTAAGTCGTTATGTATACATAAACTAAAGGGGTGTTGAGATATGAAAGCAAGGTACTTTTTATTAGGATTAGGAATAGGTATTGTTGGGACCTATTTTTTGAAAGATCAAATAAAGCCTCTTAAAGTTTCTTCTGATAAAGCACTTGCCATTGTAAAAGAGGCTTTTAAAGAAAAAGGACCTATCGATGGATCATGGATTTATACAGTTCCTGAGACTTTTTCTAGCGAGCACCTATCTTATGAAGTTTATAAAGCAGGTATTTCAAGGTCAGTAGATGATCAGCTCGAGCAATATGAAGCTTTCGTTGATACAACAACAGGAACGATTGTTCATGTTGATCGTATTAATTAAAGTTTAGTAAAGGGGCATATGTGTAATCATGCCCCTTTTTATTTAGGTGTTATCCCTTATTCGTTCAAGTTTATCGATCATTTCACCTTTATCATTCCATTTTATGCCACGATATATTGCATCATGATAAAATGTAAACCATGCTTGGCACTGTTTTCCGTACGTAATCCATTTTTGCTTATTTTCAATGGATGTCATAGGATAATCATCATAAGCAAGAACCCATAACGGATTTTCATGTGCGTGGGTCGGCATTAAATCAGCCATATGTACAATGGTTTCTCCTCCATCCTGAAGAATGACGATACTATGACCATTACTATGTCCGCCAGTATGGTGCATTTCTAATCCTTCCAAAATTGAGATTTTCGAATCAAACGTTGTTACCTGTTCTTTAACTGCTTCCCAATTTTCTTTCCAATATGTATTTGCAGACCTTATATTAGGATTTTGCATCTCTTCCCATTCGATAGAAGATGTAATAATTTTCGCTTGAGGAAAAACAGATGTTAACTTGCCATTCTTCCACTTTGTTAATCCACAGGCATGATCAAAATGCATATGAGTCATTAATACATAATGAATATCATTAGTAGTTAGTCCTATTTTACGTAATGACTCTTCTATAGAAGATTCTTCTTCAACCCCGTAATTTCGAATTTGCTTTTCATTCAATTTTCCGGAACCTATTCCTGCTTCCAGCAAAATATTCAGGCCATCTCTTTGGATAAGTAAAGGATCTGTTCGAAGTTCAATTTGGTTCTTTTCATTCACAGCATATTTTCTCGTCCATAATGGTTTCGGAACGACTCCGAACATTGCTCCACCATCCATATGGGTAACTCCGCCTTTTAGCCACGTAATCATCGTTTGACCAATCTGAAGTGTTTCCATTTTCATCCCTCCCATTATGATTTTACCATACGGAAAAATTAATAAGAAAAGCTTGGCTTACTCAATAAAATAATTAAGGACCAAAACCGTGTTGGTCTGGTCACAAAAAGAGTAAACAAAGCTTTTTTATTCTTCCTCAGTTTTTGGGGATAAAGGGTTAGAAAGATCTTTTTTCATGATTTCACTTAACATGACTCTTAAAGCTTCTTTCTTTATATTATGTGGTCCTTCCCTTCTTTTCAACGTAACTCCCTGCTCGTCATTACCTTCTACATTTGGATTCATTTCCGATATTGAACCATTAATAATAATAAACTCTTTCCCAAGTGATAGAACATTCTCTATTGGAAAAAACAATTCTTGATTAGACGAATTAATGAGCAAGCTCTCTAGTTGACCATTTTCTTCATTAAAATAATAATCTACTATTCTTCCTGCAAACTCTCCCCCTGTTGTTACAACTTGTGTACCGTTTAAGTTCCCTTTTTTATATAGCAAGGGGATATCTCTTAATTCAGTGAATGGTTGTTCACCTTCTATAATAACAGCATAATCTCCAACACCGATTACATTTTTATAATGAAGGGCCTTCATGCTGACTTGCCAATCATCCTGGCCAACAATAAAAAACTCTACAGACAATTCATTTGGGTCAATAATTAGATCTCTAATCGTCCCTATTTGATTCCCTTCTGTAATATGAATAATAGGAAGATCTAATAATTCTTTCGCTTTTTTCATTTTTAAGCACCCCTGTTGAACATTTTTATTTAGGAACATCCTTTCTGTCAAACAACATTAACAAAAAAATAAGCACAAAAATTATATGGAAGAAAGACATATATAGGCGAAAACCTCAACAATTCATTTATTTATATGTGGTACGAAGCTAAAAGGTGAGGCTTGCAATAAATAAAAAAATACCACAAAGACTTGTGGTATTTTTCGCACCTATTTTATTCCTGACTACCTTCGTTCATATACTTTGCTTCAACTCTGTAAATACGCTGACCTTTTTCAGAAAACTTCTCTTCATACTCTGTCATTACATTACCTTCATAATCACTATTATGAAGATCTAAACTAACATACTTTAATAGTAGTCCGTATTCAGAAAAACTAAGTAAAGAATATTCAAATAAACCTTGGTTATCTGTTTTAAAATGAATTTCTCCACCTTTTACGAGGATTTCTTCATACAATGCTAAAAAACTTTTATATGTGAGTCTTCTTTTGGCATGACGAGATTTTGGCCAAGGATCAGAAAAATTTAAATAAACACGATCAATTTCACCAGGTGCAAAATACTCTGATAAATTATTAGCATTTACATTAAGAAATTTTAAGTTTGGGATCTTTAAATCCACAGCTTTTTGAATAGCTGCAACGATGACGCTATCAAATAACTCAATACCTATATAATTAATGTCAGGATTTTTTTGTGCCATTCCTGCTAGAAATTGGCCTTTACCAGTTCCGACTTCAATATGAATTGGATGATGATTCCCAAAAAGCTCATGCCATTTTCCTTTATATTGTTCAGGGTTTGTAACAGCATATTCTGATTGCTCAGCAATAAAATCACTGGCCCAAGGTTTGTGACGTAAACGCATGCAGACACCTCTATCGATTTAATATCGTTCTAAAAGATACCATGAATAAACCCTTGTTCGCAAGGCTTATTTTAATCTTATTATTATTTATGACCTCTTTAATAATAAAAATAAAAAAAGATGATTTTGAATAAAGGAAAGTTCCCCTTTAATTCTATCATCCCTACTTTAGTCAATTCTTGAATATTTTTGAGCTTAAATCACACATTATATTTATATGGCCAATGAAAAGGAGTGTTTGTTTTGCCAATCCAATACCATGACCAAGTGAATTTGTTAAAAGATATATTGTCAGATCATCAAAGTGAATGCTGTGGAACTGTAGCAGAGTGTGAACAACTTGAAAGAGTCATTAAATCGCTGATGGTTAATGCAAATACAAACCAACAAGCAAAAAGCTTACTCGAAGACATTTATACTTACAGTCAAGCCGGTAAAAATTCAACAGCCCTGGATCAGCATATTGAATCACATCAAGAGCAATTGTCTCAGTGGATTCAAGATATTGACTCCTATTCTTAACAGGTAGTGATTTTTTTAAGTATGATGTGAATATGCTCAATCCAGTTCTGCTTTTCTTTGTCATTTTCTTTCGCGTAATACCATAAAAACGAAGTAAGTGCTTGTAGAAGCACATACCAGTATATTCTCGTTTTTAGATGTTCATCCAATACAAGTCCATAAGATGTAAGCCAATCTTTCCAATCAGCTTCATCTATATACCAATATAACAGTATACCGATATCAATAGCCGGGTCGGCAATCATTGCACCATCCCAATCAATTAAATATAATTGGTTCGCTTCAGATAAAAGCCAATTATTATGATTGACATCACAATGACAGACAACCTGTTCATCACATTGTACATTTGGTAGCTGTTTGGTTAATAAATCTAGCGCTTCATTTATAATCGGAAGGTTTATCCCTTCAAAAGCAACTGCTTCCTTTATATCTTCCACAATGGAGTTTGGAGTGAGCGGTTGCTTCCCTAATCGCCTAAGCATATCAAGCAATTCTTTAGAACGATGAATTTTTCTTAATAGCTCAGCAACATTTTGCCCATTCATATCTTTTGGTTTAAGTTCACGACCAATTCGGTGTTGTGCTGTGATTACATCACCATTTTCCATACGTTTTGTCCAAATTAGCTTCGGAACGATGCCTTCAGCAGAAAGAACAGCTAAAAACGGAGAACTGTTTCGCTTTAAGAAAAGTTCCTGCCCATCTTTTGTTGCAAAATATGCATCTCCTGTTGCTCCTCCAGCAGGTGTAATCTTCCACTCACTACCTAATACTTGTTCCAACCAGTTCACCTTCAATTTCAACCCAACATTTCGTAATGTAATTTATCATTTTAGAATAACATGTATTTAAGTTTTTCCAAACATGCAAAAATACAGTCAATTGTATGCTTTTCAACATTTATTTCATATAAAAAGGATAGCTATTAGTGATGATAGAAAATATTGCACTATAGCCATCCTATTAAATTTTATCCCCTTATGATAAGACTAGTCAAGTAAAAGTGAAATCCTAGTTTTTACAAAAAACATACGTTCCTATTTCATCGATCTTCATCCCATTCTTTATCACGATTGGTGACTCTAAAAAGATATGCGTGGGACTTACGATTTGCATCCAATCCCCATCACCTGGAAGCCTTATTTCATAATAATGCTCCAATTGGTTATGATGAACAACATATATCCGATCCCATGGACCGAATGCCCCTACATCTTTCAATTGGTATGAAAGCAATTGCCGATGATGATTAAAGGTCAAATGTTTCTCTATAAGCTTATTCGTTGAGAGACGAAAACCTCCATGCTGTTTCCTTACCTTTATTAACCCTCTAATATACTCCACATTATCTTTATACGTTGATCGCTCATTCCAATTTAGACAATTGATATGGTCGGGGGAATTATAACTATTTTCCACACCTTTTTTTGTTCGGAAAAACTCTTGACCGGCATGAAGAAAAGGGACACCCTGTGATAAGAGGACAATGCTTGTTGCCAGTCGATGTCTCGCTTGTTTTATCTCTTTACTTTCTGATTCTGAATATAAGGAAAATCGATCCCACATTGTATGATTATCATGTGATTCAACATAGTTAATGGACTGATCAGGATGGTGGAACATTGTTGGCGATCCACTAATTAGCAGTTTTGTTTGATCTACTTTGTCCGCGTTTTCGTATACAAACCCGGTATCGTGCAAACTGAATGTACTTCCTTTTATCACATCCCGGAATTGATCATTAAAAAAACTGATAGATGGAACTTTATGGGCATTCTTAATAATTGTCTTCTGTTCCAATGGTAATGGAGTGTTTAAATCCCAACCTTCTCCAAGAAGGAATGCATCCTGTTTGATGGATAAAACAGCTGTTTCAACTTGATTCATTGTTTCTACATCATGAATTCCCATTAAGTCAAATCGAAAACCATCGACGTCATACTCTTTCATCCAATATGTGACACAGTCAACAATTAACTTTCTTACCATATAGCGCTCAGATGCGAGATCATTTCCCACTCCTGTACCATTTGAAGAAATACCATTTTCATCATATCTAAAATAATAGCCAGGCAATAATTTCTCAAATGATGAATGTTCTTTTGAGTAAACATGGTTAAATACAACATCTAGAATGACTTTCAAGCCTTGATTGTGAAGAGATTGAATGACTGATTTCAGTTCAATGATTCTCTTGTAAGGATCCTCGGGATTTAGAGAGTAACTACCTTCAGGAGCGAAAAAGTGAAGAGGATTATAGCCCCAATTATAGGATTTCTGCGGGTTCCTTTCATCCACTTCTTCAAAATCATTCACTGGTAAAAGTTCAATATGTGTAACACCCAATTTCTTCAAATAAGTTATTCCTGTTGTATCACCATTGCCGTTTTTCGTCCCGGTTTCAAGCCATGCCTCATATTTTCCTTTATGAACTAATCCACTATTCTCATGGATGGAGAAATCACGGATATGCGCTTCATATATAATGGCATCAGTTTTGTTTTTTAATTTAGGAAGATCTATTTTGGGGATATTTATTTTTTGTTCATCAATGATGACACCAAATTTCCCATTAATAGAAACAGCCTTCGTATAAGGATCAACTGCTTCATTCCATAGTAAGTTTATACATGCAAGATAGGTATAATAATAACCGTCAAAATCTCCGTCTAAGGTAATTGACCATGTTCCTTTTTCTTCTCTAACCATGTCATAGGTTTCAACTATTTGTTCATGTTTGTCGTAAAGACGTAGTTTCATATGAGTCGCAGTAGGTGCCCATACTTTACATTTTGTCGTTTCTTTCGAATAATGTACTCCTAAATCTGAAGCAGCATAAGCAAATTTTTGATCAAACTCTACAGTTCGGATAACAGCACCTATTTGCAAATCTGTTTGAACACCTTGCTCATCTGTAATGATATACGTTTTTCCAAACTGTAGTTCAAAAGGAAGTTTACACACATATTTACTATGTGTTCCAATATCGAAACGATCTATAACTAAAAGAGGTTCATTCCCCTTGGTTAATGAAAGTGAGAAATTCTTCTTTTCTCCATCCCGGCTCTTCGGAATAAGAATAGTGATTTCATCTATCCTATCTAAGAAAGCTTCAAATGACCTATTAATAGTAAGCAAGATGAGACACCCCCCCAAATGAGAGTTTTAATTTATATAACTATTCCACTTTGAGATTTTTTTACAGCCACAGCTAACGGACCTTCACCAATTAGCTCTCCGTCAGCCTCAACAGTTTGGATAGCATTTGTATATATGGTTACTTTCTCACAAGTGTATTCAGAAAAAGCATCCTGTTTTGCACGCTTATTTATGTGATTAAATGCGAATAAGACAAAGAACCGAAAAAGAGATATATTTTTAATAATTGTAATGGTTAACATTCCATCATTTGATGTTGCGTTTTGGGCGACTTTTAATCCAGCCCATCGATATGGTTGATTTGATACAAATAGAAACCAAACATTATCATGTTGTATCAGTTCATGTTCATCCGTCTTTATCATGATAGAAATTGGTTGATAATTCCATATTACCTTTATTAAGCCTGTCATAAACCCTACACGAGTGAAAATGGGCTTTATCGATTCCTTTTTCAGCAAGTTTTCTTGTTCAATCACTTTTGTTGATAGCCCAATCCCAAGTTTGTTGATATATTTCCTTTTTACACCTTTTCCTTCGAGTTGATATTCAACAAGATCTACTTTATTGACAGGCCTGCTTAATATAGTGAGGATTTCTTTTATCGCTTTCGATGGATTAGAGGATAATTTGGAATGTTGTCCTTTCATTCTTCTTCCCGTATAGAGAAAGGCTATTTTCACCTTACTAAATCCATTTAAACCGTTTACAACTTCATTCATTGTCCCGTCTCCACCAACACAAATAATTGTTTTTAAATGATAATCTTGTATGGTGGCAATTTGTCTAGCAAGAACTTCAGCATGTCCATGATATTCTGTATAAAAAGAACGGTATAAAATCTTTTCTTTCTCCAGTTCTTTTTTTACTTTTTTCCACGTCTTTCCACCCTTACCAAACCCTGAATATTGATTAATAATAAAAAATAATCCACTCATCCTTGTTACTCCATCTATATCATAGTTTATGTACTTGTATACCTATGTGTTCATGTCTCATGCTTTCTCCAATACAAAAAAGGTTGAGAAATTTTTGCTTCAACTGATAAAAGGACAAAATTAACTTATTCTGTCCTTTCTGTTCGTTTTATTTGAACAAGATCTTTAATGATTTAGGGTGAGTCAGTCCATTCCTTACGATAATAAGAGTTTGTCAAGCAGTGTGAAAGAAGTGCTTGAGCCCCTTTTAGTTGTGTATGCTTCAAAGGAGCAGAAGTTTGTCTTAGTCGTTGAAACCACTCTTCATATGATCGTTTATCTAAGATTGAAATATCATATGGTACAAAAGGATAGTCAATATACCCATTCCGGCTAACCACTACTTTTTTGACATTTAGATCAACATCATTTGCAGTGATTAGCTTTTGCACGACCGTTCCTGTCCGATTTAAGCTTAGCAGAGGGTTAAGAATTTTTTTATGGTCCTCCCCTTTACGTGCAAGCCAAAATTTTTCTTTTGAACCGATAAAAACCGTATCATTTTGTTGCTCAACAATCGTGATACAATAAATGTCTGTTGTTCCAATAAGAATAATGTCCAATTCTACCGGAGCATTTTTCAACTTAAATACCGGACGATACAGGATCAGATATTGGTCTGGGAGTCGTTTAGCAAAATATTGCAATAATTGATCTCTGTAGATAGCTGAATCTACAGGTGATTTTTCACGAATAGTTGAACTTGCCCAACGAACTTGAAATCGAAAGATATAATCTAAGAATAGGTGCTTTAAATCTTCCATTGTCCTTGGGACAGTTGTAAAAGGAAATTGTAATTCTTCATCCTCCAAAACAGCATCATTTATTAATGGCTTAACTTCCTTTGGTGGCTCTTCTTGCTTTGTGAATCTATTTTTAAACTTTTCAATGAACCTTCCCTTTGTTTCTTCTTGAGTAGGTATTGTTTGTTCACTTACCTTCATAACAGTATGAAACATGTTATTTTCCCATGCTTTTGAAACCTTGTCCCATTGCTGACGTTTTAACCGTATAAACTGGCCGGGATACCGATAAGCATCGAGTTCATAGCGTGAAATGTAATCATATAGCTTAATAATTTGCGCCAAACGCTTCCCAACTCCCTTATAAATTCATGTCTTGATATAAAATCCTTGACTTAACGCCAAGACCTATTGGTTTTTCTAAAGAAATTACTGATACTTATAAAATAAAAGATATAATAATCGGGCAGAAAATGCTGGTCAATATCGCACTAAGTGTCATAGAAATAGAGCTTATTGCTCCTTCTATACTGCCTATTTCTAAAGCTCTAGCTGTGCCAATTCCATGTGAGGATGTCCCGAACCCAATTCCTTTTGAGATTGGGTGTTTTACCTTAAAAAGGTTCATGACATATTGTCCAAACATAGCTCCGAAGATCCCTGCAGCCATTACATACACTGCAGTAAGTGTTGGAGTACCCCCACTTAGCTCACTAATATCCATTGCGATAGGTGTGGTAACCGATTTAGGTGCTATAGAAAGCAACAGTTTCTGATCTAATTGGAAAATAACCCCTAATAATAATCCGCTGGAAATGCCGACAATTGCTCCAACACTTACACTAAAGACAATAGTAAGAAAATATTTTTTTAACATTTCACGGTGATCAAATAATGGAATGGCTAAGGCTACAACAGCAGGTCCTAAAAGTTTTGCAATCCATTCGCCTCCACTCATATAGGTTTGATAAGAAATGTTAAAAAGCAATAAAATACAAACAATGAGTAGACTCGTTGTAAATATTGGAACAAGAATTGGATATGGAAAACGCTGATAAAGTTTTTTCATTAAGAAAAAAATAACGACTGTTAACAAAATACATCCAGCAGCGTACATGATTAAGCTCATAAATGTAGCTCCTTATTGTTCAAAAGCTTCTTCTCATCTTTTAATATCTGCTCACTTATGATTGAGGAGGTTATGAAAACGAATACTGTACTGACAAAAGAGACGATCAAACTGAGTATGCCATAACCTTTAAATAAATCAAGATAATCAATGATTCCTACGGTAGCAGGAACAAAAAGAATCGGAAGATTTTTCAATAGAAAAGTACTGCCCAAAGATAGCCATTCCCGTTTAATAACCTTAAAAGTTAATGCTAAAAATAACATTACCATTCCAATAATACTGCCTGGGACTGGCAATTTGCTAATCATTTGCAGCCATTCACCAATGAGAAAGAAGATATATAATAAAACCATTTGTAAAATAAAATAAACATACTTCATCCTCCTTCACCTCCAACCTTAAACCAATTCCTCGTATTTTGTTAATTCTGCAGGAGAGAAAAGCTATTAATTGCTTCATATTTTGGTATTTGATCAAGATTTGTTTGATATAGGTGAACCGATGTTACCATGCTTGGAGATCGATTATCTGTAAAGACGTGTTCCAGTCCCGGAGACTTTATAAAGGGCTCCACCGAGTTCCATTTTCTAGCCAATGTAATATGTGGCCGAAAAGGCTTACGATCAAGTTCAAACCCAGCCGAATCGCATGCTTTTACTATCTGTGTTTGTAAATAATTTAGTGATGAAGAATGCTCTACACTGGCCCAAAAAATTCTTGGTGAATCTTTTCTGCCAAAAATATCAATACCTTTCAGTGACATCTCAAAATGCTCACAACTTTTTATGATTTCATTTACTTTTTTTGTTAAATCATTTAACCTTGTGCTTGGTTGTACATCACCTAAAAAAGCAAGTGTAATATGATAGTCTTCCGGATGAACCCATGACTTGAAAGGTAATGTCGTCTTATTTATTTGAATCCAATTTTGCAGGATCTCTCTTTGCTTTTCCTCAATGGGAACAGCGAGAAAATAATGTTTCTTCATTGCAGCCTCCAAGTTATGACTTCTAACAAAATCAAATTTATTGAGTTTCCATTGTTAGACAACACATTCAAAGTTATTTTATTTCTTTATTCTATCCCACAATGTCTCCTATTAAAAGGACAATAGTCAAAGCACTTAAGCTTAACTAAACCGATTATTGTCATATATTTTTAAGTTACGATATAATTTTATCAATCCTTGTACCTTGCAAAAAATCACAAACTCATAATGAAGAAGACGACCTAAAAGGAAGTGATCGATATGAAAGTTGTTCAAAATATGTCTGAACTTATCGGCAATACCCCCTTGGTGAGATTAAATAAAGTAAATCCCAGCGGAGGTGCAACCATATACTTAAAATTGGAGTTCTTTAATCCAAGTGGAAGTGTAAAGGATCGTGCTGCCTATAATATGATTGTTGAAGCGGAACGAAAAGGTTTATTGAAACCAAATTCAACGATTATTGAGCCTACTAGTGGCAACACTGGCATTGGAATTGCTATGAATGCAGCAGCCCGGGGATACAAAGCAATACTGGTCATGCCTGATACAATGACAAAAGAAAGAATAAATTTACTTAAAGCCTATGGTGCAGAGGTTGTTTTAACACCTGGTTCCGAAAGAATGCCGGGGTCAATTAAAAAAGCTGAACAATTGGCCAAAGAAATACCTAATTCTTTTATACCGATGCAGTTCGATAACCCCGCTAATCCTGATGCACATAGAAATACGACTGCGCGAGAAATTATAGAGGCACTGAACGAGATTGGCAAACCTCTTTCAGCCTTTGTTGCAACAGCTGGAACTGGCGGAACGATTACAGGCACCGGAGAAGCACTAAAAAAACATTACAAAAATTTAACTGTTCATGTAGTTGAACCTGCAGGATCTCCTGTTCTTTCAGGAGGAAAACCTGGTAGTCATAAATTGGTTGGGACAAGCCCCGGTTTTATCCCCCCTATTTTAAATCAACAGGTTTATGATGAAATATTCAAAATTAAAGATGAACAGGCATACGATATCACTAGAAGACTAGCTCGCGAGGAAGGATTATTAGTCGGTCCATCTTCAGGTGCAGCCTGCTTTGCGGCCATCGAAGTGGCCAAACGTCTAACACCCGAAGATGTTGTTGTTTGTATCACTTGTGATACAGGGGAACGATATTTGTCTAGTGATGTGTTT
This sequence comes from Metabacillus schmidteae, assembly GCF_903166545.1. NCBI lineage: Bacteria > Bacillati > Bacillota > Bacilli > Caryophanales > Bacillaceae > Metabacillus > Metabacillus schmidteae. Next base: position 4,256,644 of record NZ_CAESCH010000001.1, read on the forward strand.
GTATAATTAATTTTAAAGAAAAAAGATGATTATAAAAATCATCTTTTTTCTTTCATTTATTTTGCTAACTCATATATAGCTTGAGCATAAATGGCTGTTGCTTTTAAAAGGTCTTCAATTTCGATATATTCATCCTTTTGGTGTGCCACATCCGGTCGTCCAGGGAATAAAGGCCCGAAAGCAACACCAGCTTCTAATGAACGTGCATATGTGCCCCCGCCTATAGCAATTAATTCTGCATGTTCACCTGTTTGCTCTTCATAAACTTTTTGTAGAGCTTGAATAAGAGGATGATCTTTCTCAACATGATGAGGTTTTGAATCATCAAATGATTGTAGCTCAAACCCATCCACCTGTAACATTTTTTCTTTTATTTGCTCGGAATTTCCTGTTACCGGATAACGAATATTAATACCGATCTGACCAGGCTGATCATCCTGATAAGAGATAATCCCTACATTTAAGGTTAATTCACCACTTATATCATCTTTAAACGCTATGTTTAGTTTGTTTCCTCGAGTGTCACCTTCAAATTTATCAATAATTGTATTGACGAAATGTCGAGCTTTTTTATCAAGCACGAGCTTATTTAAAAATATTGCTAAAATAATTCCTGCATTTTTCCCGTTATTCGGTTCCATTGCATGCGCAGAAATACCCTTTACTGATAGTTGTAATGAATCAGTTTCAAGACGACATTGCCCAATCACGTCATTTTCTTTAAGAAATTCGTTAAACATCGCTTCAACCTTTGCCAAGTTATCTTTCCCTTTCAATACGGCTTCAGCATAATCTGGAACCATATTATATCTTCTTCCAGATTGAAACGATTTAAGAATCAAATCAGTTTGTGGCTCTTTTTCAGCTTGTGTTTGTGTAATTGTCAAATCTATAATACCTTTTTCAGCGTGAATAATCGGAAAATCGGCATCAGGTGCAAATCCAAGTTCAGGCATTTTTTCATGTTTGAAGTAATGATCCACACAACGCCATTCACTTTCTTCATCTGTTCCAATAATCATTCGAACATTCTTCGATAGTGGTACGTTTAGATCTTTTACAATTTTCATTGCGTAGAAGGCGGCAATTGTCGGTCCTTTATCATCCATCGCTCCTCTTGCAAAGATTTTACCATCACGGATTTCTGCGCTATATGGATCACTTGTCCATCCATCTCCTTCAGGCACAACATCCACATGACATAATACCCCAACAATCTCATCTGATGTTCCTGATAATTCAATGTGGCCTGCATATCCATCCACATTTTTCACTGTAAACCCTTCTTTTTCTCCCAACTCTAATAAATGCGTGAAAGCTTCATTAATCCCTTCACCAAATGGTGCATCTCCAGTCTTTGATTCCTCATCTAGGACACTTTTTATTCTTAAAAATGCTTGTGTATCTTTTATAAGATCATCTTTTCTTTTTTCAACTTCTTTCATCCAATCCATATGTAAACCTCCTACCAATATTAAAATTCTACTAACATACTAACATGTGCGCCATATTAGGTGAAGATACTCATATTCATCAATAGTTTCTATCTATTTTCACTTAAATATCATAGAAATGCAAAAAGAAGAGAAAACTATTGCAATATAGATTAAAAACGAATAATATAAAAGATGTTTTGAAAAATGTTCGTATAACCGGAGGTACATATGTTTAAGTTATCAGAAAACAAAACGAACGCACGAACTGAAATTATTGCTGGAATTACCACGTTTTTAACTATGGTTTATATTGTTGTTGTCAACCCGATTGTTTTGGCAGATGCAGGTGTTCCTTTCGATCAAGTTTTTACAGCAACGATTATTGCAACAATTATCGGGACTCTTTGGATGGCCCTTTCGGCAAATTACCCAATCGCCATTGCTCCCGGGATGGGATTAAATGCATACTTTGCTTATTCAGTAGTGGGAGCTAATGAAAACATTTCATATACTACGGCATTTTCTGCTGTTTTTGTGGCAGGTATTATCTTTGTCATCTTGTCACTAACACCATTTCGTAAAAAGCTAATTGAAGCGATCCCCAGCAATTTAAAGAACGGAATAACAGCTGGTATCGGTCTTTTCATTGCCTTTATCGGTTTACGTTTAACTGGCATTGTTACATCAGATCCAAATAATTTAGTTGCATTAGGAGACCTGCACTCCCCATCAGTTGTTTTAGCTTTAATAGGACTTGCTGTCACATTAGTTTTGATGAGTTTAAATGTTCATGGAGCATTGTTTATTGGTATGGTCATAACGGCAATCATCGCATTCTTCACTGGTCAGCTTTCATTTGAACAAGGCTTTGTTTCATTCCCAAGCTTACCAGAAGGGCTAATTGTCACAAATCCTTTTACAGCTTTAACAGATGTGATTTCACATGGTTTATATGCTGTTGTTTTTTCTTTCTTGTTAGTAACCATTTTTGATACTACTGGTACAATGATTGGAGTTGCTCAGCAGGCTGGTTTAATGAAGGGGAATGAACTTCCACGAGCGCGAACGGCTCTCTTGGCAGATTCAGCAGCAACAACAGTTGGAGCGATGTTTGGAACAAGCCCAACAAGCGCATATATTGAATCATCCTCAGGAGTTGCAGCAGGTGGACGTACAGGTTTAACAACTTTAACAGTTTCAATCTTATTTGGACTTACATTATTCTTTAGTCCTTTAATCAGTGCTGTTTCTAACCTTTCAGCTATTACAGCTCCTGCCTTAATTATTGTTGGGAGCTTGATGATGGGTGCTATTGCAGAAATCAATTGGAAAGAACTTGATGAAGCATTTCCTGCGTTCCTGGTTGTATTAAGCATGCCCCTGACATCCAGTATTGCAACAGGTATTGCTCTTGGATTCATTTCATATCCTATAATGAAAATAGCAAAAGGGAAATGGAAAGAAGTTCATTTATTTGTTTATATTTTTGCTGTATTGTTTTTTATACAACTCGCTTTTATTGGGGGACATTAAAGAAAAGGCTAGATCGAGCATTTCGATCTAGCCTTTTCTTTGTCACAAATAATTTATTGTTTAGTTAAAATAAGCGGACCATCTTTCGTAATGGCAATAGTATGCTCATATTGTGCCGATAGTTTTCCATCTATTGTTCTGGCAGTCCAGCCATTACTGTCCATTTTGGACTCCCAAGCTCCTATATTTACCATAGGTTCAATTGTAATGACCATTCCTTCCTTCAGCCTTTGTCCCCTATTAGGCTCCCCATAATGGAGAATTGACGGTGATTCGTGAATTGTTCTGCCAATACCATGACCGGTAAAATCTCTTACAACCGAAAACCCTTCTGATTCAACATATGATTGAATTACGTGCCCAATATCGCCTAGACGGTTACCTACTACAGATTGTTCAATAGCTTTGTTCAGGGCTTCTTCTGTTACTTGCAGCAGCCTCTTTGCCACAGGTGAGATATCACCAACAGCATACGACCAAGCTGAATCGGCAAGAGCACCATTAAGGTTTACAACCATATCAATCGTTACTATATCTCCGCTTTTTAATGGAGTTTTTCTTGGAAAACCATGACATATTTCATCATTAATAGATGCACAAGTTGCATATTCATAGCCTTTATACCCTTTTTGCTCTGGAGTTGCTCCATGCTTTTTTAAATAGCTTTCAACAAAAGCATCAATTTCTAATGTTGTAATACCAGGCTTAATAAGTTTAGCAATTTCTTTGTGACAATCTGCTAAAAGCTGACCAGCTTTTAGCATCAGTTCAATTTCTCGTTTACTCTTTAAAATAATCAATACATCTTCCCTCCGATAGTTCCATTCCCTTACATTGTATACAAAAACGTGATATATAGTATGTAAAATTGTAAACTTTTTGTCTATAGGTTATAGCCTAGCATACCTTAAGGACAAATACGAAGATAATACTAGAAAAACATGATCGAAATAATCGTTGATAGACATGTGACAAGGAACACAACCGCTAAAGCTGGATAGACAAATCGATTCTCACATTTTTTCTTAGCTGTAAACATATAATCTTCTTTTCCATAGTCATTTGACAGATATGGATTCTGTTTTATTAACTCTTTAAATAACATCCCTATCCACATACTAAAGAAAAAGAAAAATGCAATAAACACCAGCCATTTAAACCATATTGGTACAGTAAAAATAATAACTGAAGTAACTGAAATTAGTTGTAGATAACGAAATATATTCGATTTATCACGAAGGAAAGCCTTTATAAAAAGTTCTGTAACACCATTTTCAGGAGAACGCTTTTGAAAAATTCTAGAAGAATTTCTCCAAAATACCCATGAACGTTTCTTTTGTTTTTTTGCTTTAGGCATATACACTTCAGGATTGACAGCAAAAAAGAATGTGATGAATTTCATCTTATTTCTTTGTTCTTTCTCAACATCTTCATAAAATGTTCCTAGCTGAGATTGATAGATTTTCACTTGCCAGATGGCATAAAGAATAAATAGGATAGAAGTCAAGATGATTAACCAGTTTATTGATTTAAAAAGAATAAAATATACCAATACAGAAAATGAACTAAAAGCGACGCAATGAATAAAGATTCTTTTTAATATTCCATATCGATAAACGACTTGTTTATAGGTTGTCAGAAGCACATTTAAACTAAAAAAGAAAATCACCAATAAATGAAAATGTACTGCATTTAGCTCAGAAAAATGATTGAGTAAAGGATATAAGAAAATATAGATCAATATCCATTTCCCTACTAGCAAGCCCCACGAATAGATCACACCGATATATCTTAATGTATAAATCACTCTGGGAAGTTGAAGAAGAGCAAGTTGGTCTGCCTCCTCCATAAACGTTCGAATTCTCCCTTGCCAACTAAAGTAAAAACACCCTAGAAAAAATAGCTCGTAAGGAAAAGGAGAAAGCCAACTCGGCATGGTAAACCACCATGACTTATAAGCAATTCCAGAAAATACTAATGCCGGAATTAATAGGTATACGATGATGGTCCAGTCGAAAACAGAACGTAAAATTTTATATTGGTAGAGCCAGTCTCGCTTTGCACGTAACCACCATATCATGACTCCACTCATCTCAGGAGACCTTCCTCAATCAAGTGAAAGCAATCTAATAAAGAACCATTCTCTAAACCTGTTTTTTCCCTTATATCACCTAACGTCCCTTGAGCAACAAGTTTCCCTTCTGATACAAGTAAAAAACGATCACAAATTTTCTCAGCTGTATCAAGAACATGTGTACACATTAATACTCCTGCACCACGTTTTCTTTCTTCCTCTATAATCATTAAAAACCTTTTAATTGCACTGGGATCAAGACCGATAAAAGGCTCGTCTACAATATAAAAATCCGGCCTTAGAAGTAATGCTTGAATAATCATTACTTTCTGCTGCATCCCTTTAGAAAAGGTAGCCGGCATATCGTGCTTGACCTTTTCCATTTTAAAAGTTTTCAAATATATTTCAGCTCGTTCATTTAACACCTTATCATCAATCTCATTAATAGATGCAATTAAGTCCAGATGTTCCCATAGTGTAAGATGATCATAAAAAATAGGTTTTTCAGGAATATATGCATACCTGCTTTCACCCTGTTTTTTTATAGACCCTTTTACATATTCCATCACACCTAGTAATGTCTTAATGGTTGTACTCTTTCCAGCTCCATTTGGTCCAATAAGTCCGATCATTTCACCCTTATTTAATGCAAATTCAATATCTTTAATTACCGGTTCTTTATCGTTATAACCAGCTTCCTCAATATTCACTGTTAAAATACTCATTTGCTTTCCTCCTTATTTTTTATACGAAAATAATTTGAAAAGGATTCAAAAAGTTTGATATTTCTTCAACTTATTGTCATACTATTCAGAACAATAGTCATATAGATTAGTGTGTTAAGTACGCGCGTGCTTGTTTATAGCAAAATAATATGTAAATATTGTGTAAATTGAAACTTTTCTATGGATTATTTCTGTCGAAATCGTGTAAAATATTGGTGTAACGTTTTACCGCAAAACTAAATATGTACGAAGTGACATCTGAAGTTGCAGTCATCGAAAGGTTGTAGTAGGCATAGCCAGTGCGATCAAACGATAAGGAGTGGTTTTTTGAAACCTTCAACAAACCGTATGCTAACCAGAATCAAATCAGTCTACATGTTTATTAATGAGCGGGGAACTGTGACAACACAGCAACTCGTTGACGAATTTGGTATTACACCTAGAACGATACAGCGGGACTTAAATGTGTTAGCATATAACGATTTGGTTCACAGCCCAACTAGAGGCAAATGGGCCACTACAAAGAAAAAGGTTAAGATGTCTTCTTAAGTTTGAGTGTAAAATTAAGATCTATATACATATAAAGGAACCTTTCTTTTAAAAGGTTCCTCTTTTTTTGCTAGTTATAGTTCTATTGGTTTTGCATCTCTTAGTATCTGGACCTCTTCCTCTGTTAACTCCCGATATTCACCTGTTTTTAATTCTTCTTCATCTAGAACAATAGGACCCATCGAAATTCTTTTTAGATAAGTAACTTTCTTTCCAACAGATTCAAACATTCTTTTTACTTGATGGAACTTCCCTTCAGTGATTGTCACATGAATGGTCGATTGATTTCCTGACGATATAATCTCAAGCTTAGCTGGCTTCGTTACATACCCGTCATCCAATTCTACACCCTTCTTAAACGCACTGACATCCTCGCTTGTTACATCACCTAGTATGACCGCGTAATAGGTTTTAGGAACATGCTTTTTTGGGGAAAGAAGTTGATGAGAAAGTTGTCCATCATTTGTTAATAACAGTAATCCCTCAGTGTCCTTATCAAGTCTGCCAACTGGAAAAGGCTGAAAAACAGCATCCTCCATTTCTAGTAAATCAATGACTGTTTCCTGATAGTCATCTTCTGTTGCTGATAAGTAGCCTGCCGGTTTATTCATAAGCAAATAAACAAATTCTTTATACTCAACTACCTCATCATTTACCGTGACCTCTTGTTGATCAGTGATAACATGTGTTTTAGGGTCTTTGACAGGCTCTCCGTCAATTTTTACGATCCCTTTTTTCAGTAATTGCTTTACTTCTTTCCGACTGCCAAAGCCTATATTAGATAATAGTTTATCGACTCTCATATATATCTCCTTTTGATTTAAAAAAACTCGGATATACCGAGTTTTTTTTATTTATTCAACAGATCGCCTTTTTGGTAAGAAACGGTTAAGTCGGTTTCCCATTAGTTTTTCCAGCAGATGTGAGCGGTATGCTAAGTATATGTAAACCGCTCCACCAATGGCTACTGAAACACATGTAACAATCACTGCATACATTCTTCCGTCAGCATAGTTTATAAAAATTCCTAATATGGACTGAACAACAGAAACAACTAATCCCATAAAAATACATAAGATTGTGATTAGAACCGTTCTTTTCACCAGCAGCCTAAATGTATATCCTGAATGACGTTTAATCATAGCAAACCCATAAATTAATGAAACAAGATATCCAGCGGCCGTTGCAAGGATCGAACCTACACCTTCATAAAGCTGAATGAACGTTGTATTTAAAGCTAACTTTACACCTATCCCGATTACTAAACTAATAACAGCCAGCTTTTGTTTATTTAATCCTTGCAGGATCGCAGCATTCACTGTAAAAAGAGAAAAAAGCAACGCTACCGGTGCGTACCACATTAAGATTTGTTTCCCAATCTCTTCAGACGTACCTGCGTAAAATAAATTGTAAGCCGGGCCTGCCAAGATAGAAAGGCCAACTACCGCAGGTAAGACGAGCAGCATGATGATCTGCAATGTCTGGTCAATTTGTTTATGCAGAAGTGCCCGATTATTATTCGTAAAAGATTCAGTAATCGTTGGAATTAATGTTAACCCAAAAGCAGTTGCCAATGAAACAGGTATCATGACAAGCTTCGGCACATACAAAAGCAGTACAGAATACATATCCATTGTGTAGGATTGATCTTTTCCTACGTGTAACATCGCCCGGTTAAACGTAACGGTATCAATATAATTATAAATGGGTATTGCCAGACCAACAAAAACAAATGGTCCTGCATATCGAAAGACCTCTTTAAACATTTTTCCCAAAGGCATTGGGGCTGTTTCCACGAGATTTTCCTTCATGGCTGAAAGTGTATGTTTTCGGCGCAGCCAATAAATAAACAGAACGATTAAGCCACCAATTGCACCAACAAAAGCTGCAAATGTCGCATACCCAACTGCTAAAACAAGCCCTCCATTTAGCACATTCATAATTAAGTATGTAGAAGCTAAAAGGAAAACAATTCTAACTAATTGCTCAACAACCTGTGAAACAGCTGTCGGTCCCATTGACTGATGTCCTTGGAAGAACCCTCTAATTAAACTCATTAACGGAACGACAATAAGAGCTATACTCACCATTCGAATCACGAGTGTTGCATCATCAACTGTAATTCCATTCAGCTCATTTTCCGCAAGAGACATGATCGCAAATTGAGGTGCCAGCAGATACAAAATGGCAAAAGCAATAAACCCTGTTACAAGCATCACTAAGATACCTGCTTTGAACATTCTCCTGCTTGTTTCATAGTCACCAACTGCATTGTATTTCGAAACAAATTTTGATACAGCAGCCGGGAATCCAGCCGTCGCAATACTAAGGAAAATTGTGTACTGGGCGTATCCAGTTTGAAATAATCCCCCTCCATTTGTCCCAACCATCGCTGCAAATGGAATTAAATAAACCATTCCCAAAATTCTTGATATATAGGTGCCCAATGTTAAAACAAAGGTACCTCTTAATAATGTGTTTGACATATTCTCATATTCACCATTCTTCTCTATGAAGATTCAACTTTTCTATTTTACCATAAACCTACGGGGTTACCATATGATTGTATGGTTTCATCCTTTCTTAAACCAAAAGTAACTTATATTGTTTTTACTTTCTAAAAGCTTTAGCTATAATATTAAAGCAGACGAAGAAATAAAGGTGTGAAAAATTAATGACATATGATGTAGTCGTAATTGGCGGAGGTCCTTCTGGATTGATGGCTGCAATCGCAGCGGGAGAAAAAAATGCCAAGGTTCTCCTTTTAGATAAAGGAACTAAATTAGGTAGAAAATTAGCTATTTCAGGCGGAGGCCGTTGTAATGTGACAAACCGGTTGCCTATTGATGAAATCATTAAGCATATCCCCGGTAACGGACGCTTCCTCTACAGTGCATTCTCTGAATTTAGTAATGAAGATATTATTTTATTCTTTGAAAATTTAGGAATTCAATTAAAAGAAGAAGATCACGGTCGGATGTTTCCTGTAACAGACAAGGCACAATCAGTTGTTGATGCGTTAATAGGCGAGTTAAAAAAGCTAAATGTTGAGATAAGAACAAATGAACCTGTAAAAGATGTCCACTATCATGATAATCAAGTACAAAGTGTTGAATTAATGAATGGTGAAATGATTTTAACCAAATCTGTTGTGCTTGCTGTTGGTGGTAAAAGTGTTCCGCACACTGGAAGCACAGGAGATGGATACGCCTGGGCAGAAAAAGCAGGACATACTATTACAGAGCTTTTTCCAACTGAGGTTCCTATCACCTCAAATGAATCATTTATCCAGGAAAAAACTCTTCAAGGTCTTTCCCTTCGTGATGTCGCATTAAGTGTGTTAAATCCAAAGGGAAAAGCAATCATTACGCATAAAATGGACATGATCTTTACCCATTTCGGTATATCAGGCCCTGCTGTACTTAGATGCAGTCAATATGTTGTGAAGGCGATGAAAAAATTCAAAACAAACGCAATCACTGTCAGTATTGATGCCATTCCTGATACAAATGAAGAACAGCTGTATCAATCGATTATTAAAGATTTAAAGATGGATGCTAAAAAGGCAATTAAAAATGTTCTTAAAGGCTTCCTTCCTGAACGATATTTATTATTTTTACTAGAAAAAAATGAGATTGATCCACTTATAACATATGATAATATTTCCAACGATAAACTTCGTTTATTTGTGAAGGACTGCAAACAATTTCAATTTCAAGTTCATGGAACATTATCAATTGAAAAAGCCTTTGTAACCGGAGGCGGTGTATCTGTAAAAGAAATTCACCCTAAGGAGATGTCATCAAAATTTGTAGAGGGTCTATATTTTTGTGGTGAAATTTTAGATATACACGGTTATACAGGTGGCTATAATATTACATCTGCTCTTGTAACAGGTCGACTGGCAGGAACAAATGCCGCCATACACGCTAAAGGTGACAAATAGATTTCATTGTCAAACTTCTATTTCTTTTTAAATACTAGGAATATACGAGGATAAACTCAAATATAGTGTAGGTAACTAGTATTTTCAAAAGGATGTGACAACGTATGTTAAAGGTTGCATTATTTGATGAAGAACATGAAAAAGACTTAGAAGAAGAAATCAATGAATTTTTAGAGGAGCTTGAGGAAAATCAAATAAGAGATATAAAATACAATGTTGCATTTTCAACGGATGAAGACGGTGAGCAGATTTACTGCTACTCAGCCCTCATTATCTATCGTGAAAAATAATTAACCTTGCTCGTCCTTTGGACAAGCAAGGTTATTTTTGATCTTAAAGTGCACTCTTCGGCTTTGTTTCACCTTTATAATCAAGCATTCCGCCTGTCATGTTCACGACATCGTAGCCTTTATCTTCTAAATAAGCACATACATTTGCACTACGTCCGCCAGAGCGGCAAATAAAAATTGTTTCTTTGCCTTGGTCAAGTTGCTCCAAATGTTCCGGAATATCATTCATACGTATATGGCGCGCTTGCGGAATCATCCCTGCTTCTACTTCTTCATCTTCACGAACATCAATTAATTCAATGTTTTCTCCATTTTCCAACTTGCGTTGTACTTCTGCTGCAGTAATTTCTTTCATTTCGTACACCCTTTCAGATTTAATAGTTGCATTATATCAAAGTGAGGGGAGGTGGTGCTAGTTTTGGAAAGCTGGTGATGAAAATGTTCACTAGAGTACACCGCCACACTTTATTCAACCACTTTTCCTTGTTATTCAACCAACTTTTCTTTATATTGGTTCACCTTTCTGGATGATTACGGTATCATTTCACTTTTTCCAACCACAAACTCCCATCTTTCAACCAAACCTAAAAAAACCGACTCTTTCCCAGAGTCGGCTTTTCATAACAATGATTAGTTCGCAACAATATTCACAAGTTTGCCTGGTACAGCAATGACTTTACGAATTGTTTTTCCTTCAATTTGATCTTTCACACGATCATCTTCAAGGGCAATTTGTTCAAGCTGATCTTTCGTGACATCTTTTGCAACTAAAAGTTTTGCGCGAACTTTTCCGTTAACTTGTACGACGATTTCAACTTCGTTTTCCACTAGTTTAGCTTCATCGAATGCTGGCCATGCTTCGTAAGAAATGGTTGTATCGTGACCAAGCTTACTCCATAGCTCTTCAGCTAAGTGTGGAGCAATCGGAGACACTAATTTTACAAAGCCTTCAACATATTCTCTCGGAAGAACTGTTGCTTTGTATGCCTCATTAATGAACACCATTAGCTGAGAAATAGCCGTGTTAAATCGTAAGCCTTCTAAATCCTCAGTTACTTTTTTAACCGTTTGGTGATACACGCGTTCTAGCGCATCACTTGATTCATTAACAACCTTTGGACTTACTTCACCATTGTCTTCGATAAATAAGCGCCACACACGATCTAAGAAACGTCTTGCACCATCAAGACCTGTTGTTGACCATGCAATAGAAGCTTCTAAAGGTCCCATGAACATTTCATATAAGCGAAGTGTATCAGCACCATGTGATCCAACGATTTCATCCGGGTTAACTACATTCCCTTTTGATTTACTCATTTTTTCATTGTTCTCTCCAAGAATCATCCCTTGGTTAAATAGTTTCTGGAATGGCTCTTTTGTTGGAACAACACCAATATCGTATAGGAATTTATGCCAAAAACGAGCATATAGTAAGTGAAGAACAGCATGCTCTGCTCCACCGATATAAATATCTACAGGCAGCCACTGTTTTAACTTTGCATCATCTGCTAATGCTTCGCTGTTTTTTGGATCGATATAACGCAGGTAATACCAACAACTTCCTGCCCATTGCGGCATTGTATTTGTTTCACGACGACCTTTTTTACCTGTAACAGGGTCTACGACATTGACGAAATCCTCAATAATAGCAAGTGGAGATTCACCTGTACCTGATGGTCTGATTTCTGTTGTTTTTGGTAAAACAAGTGGAAGCTCTTCTTCAGGAACTGCTGACATTGTGCCATCTTCCCAATGGATAATTGGAATCGGCTCACCCCAATAACGCTGACGGCTGAATAACCAATCACGAAGTCGGTATGTTACTTTTTTCTCACCCTTATTGTTTTCTTCAAGCCAAGCAATTGCTTTTTCGATTGCTTCCTGCTTTCCTAGACCGTTTAGGAAATCCGAATTCACATGCTCACCATCACCTGTGTATGCTTCTTTTGTTACATCTCCACCGCTAACAACTTCTTTAATTGGAAGATCAAATTTTACAGCAAATTCATAGTCACGCTCATCATGAGCAGGTACAGCCATAATTGCACCTGTACCATAAGTAACAAGAACATAATCAGCAATCCAGATTGGCATTTTTTCACCGTTTACAGGATTAATTGCATATGCACCAGTGAATACACCTGTTTTTTCTTTTGAAAGCTCTGTACGTTCTAAATCGCTTTTATGTTTCACTTGATCAATATAAGCTTCAACTGCATCTTTTTGATCCGGTGTTGTGATTTTTTCAATAAAGCTGTGTTCAGGAGCTAATACTGCATAGGTAGCACCAAATAATGTATCAGGCCGAGTTGTGAAAACAGTGAATGTTTCATCATGACCGTCAATTTCGAACGTAACATGTGCACCTTCTGAGCGGCCGATCCAGTTACGTTGCATATCTTTAATGCTCTCTGGCCAATCAACTTCTTCTAGATCTTCTAACAGACGATCAGCATAGGCTGTAATTTTTAACATCCATTGCTTCATTGGACGACGTTCAACAGGGTGTCCTCCACGCTCACTTTTCCCATCAATAACCTCTTCATTCGCTAAAACGGTTCCTAAAGCAGGACACCAGTTTACTGGCACTTCATCTACATAAGCCAGTCCCTTTTTATAAAGTTGAAGGAAAATCCATTGTGTCCATTTATAATAATCAGGATCTGTTGTATTAACTTCTCGATCCCAATCATAAGAAAAACCTAACGCTTGGATTTGTCTTCTGAAGTTATCAATATTTTGTTTGGTGAATTCTGCAGGGTCATTTCCTGTATCAAGTGCATATTGCTCAGCCGGCAATCCGAATGCATCCCATCCCATTGGATGAAGAACATTGTACCCCTGCATGCGTTTCATACGAGATAAAATATCAGTAGCTGTATATCCTTCAGGGTGACCTACATGCAGACCTGCACCTGATGGATATGGAAACATGTCAAGCGCATAAAACTTCGGCTTGTCTGTGTCCTCTGTTGTTTTAAAAGTTTTGTTATGTAGCCAATAATCCTGCCATTTTTTTTCAATCTCCTGGTGATTGAAGCTCATCTGAATTTTCCTCCTTAAATCTCATTCTTAATTCCAATTTATATATATTAAACCGGTTGAACGGGTCAAAGCTATTTAATAGAGCAGTTGCCTTGGTCAGCCTTTGGCAATAAGACGCTACTGAATAGAAGGTGTCTGATAACCTTCCATTCAGTAGTGGCTTATAACCGAGAAGGATGAAGATAGAAAGTCCAATAACACTGTGCATTTAAAATGGATACCTTTGTTATATAAACGAAAAAACCCCACATCCCAAATAGGGACGAGAGGCTTAATTCCCGTGGTACCACCCAACTTTGGCATAGTGTTATTATGCCCACTTTGACATCCGTAACGTGGATCAACGACAAATATTACTTTACCTTCAGTGGTGTTCACATTTGTAACTCAAAGGTGAGTTCATTAGTAAAAATTGATTGACTCACACCACCCGTCAACTCTCTGAACACATTTTCACTAACTACTATTCCTTTTCACCGTTCATTTCCTATACATATTAAGCTTATTTTATATAAATTTGTCGGGATATGCAAGTAGTGGGTAATGTGTTGAAAAAAAGATATCAGATTGGTCCGCATTCTTTATTATTGAACTGTATATCCACCATCTAATACAACAGCCTGACCTGTTACACCTTTTGCCTTTTCACTTGCAAGGAAGATCGCGTAATCCGCTACTTCATTAGGAGTCAGCAATCGTTTTTGAGGGATAAGAGGGTATAATACATCCTCTAACACATCCTCTAATGGTACGTTCCTTGTATTAGCTAAATCTTGAAGCTGGTTTCTGACAAGAGGGGTATCAACATAACCGGGACATAAGGCATTCACTGTAATACCATAAGCTGCTCCTTCTAAAGCTGCAACCTTTGTTAAACCTATAACACCATGCTTTGCACTATTATAAGCAGCTTTACCCGCAAAGCCAATTAAGCCATTGATAGATGCGATATTAAGAATTCGCCCAAACTGTTGATTTTTCATGATTGGAAAGACATGTTTTGTTAATACAAAGGGTGCCACAAGCATTACACCAACGAGTTGCTCAAATCTTTCAGTTGGAAAATCCTCAATGTGTGCAACATGTTGGAGTCCTGCATTGTTAATAAGAGTATCAAGTCTCCCATAGCTCGCTTTAGTTTCCTTCACGACTTCCATTATATTTTGTTCGTTTGTAACATCACATGTTAAACCTTTTACATCTAATCCTTCTTCCTGCAGTTGTTTTGTACTTTCAAGAACTTGCTCCTCATTTAAGTCGGTTAAAACTACTTTTGCCCCTTCATGAGCAAATGCCTTTGCTAGTTCAAAACCGATCCCACGGGCTGCTCCTGTTACTAGCACAACTTGATCCTGAACCATTTAAAATAAACCTCCGTTCCTATATTCCTAGTCCAAACGAAAATAGAATAATAGCTAAAATAACGCCTAAAAGAGGAACAATGACGGTTAGTGCACCAACCGGATTATATGCATCTTTATGTGATTCCCCACAAATCCCCCGAATGGTTGTGACAACATAGCCATTATGCGGAAGTGAATCAAGTGCTCCAGATGAGATTGAAACTACCCGATGTAACGCTTCTGGATTTACCCCCATATCCATGTAATGTGGTGAAATCAGCGGTAAAGCAATTGCCTGCCCTCCAGAAGCTGAGCCTGTCATACCTGCTATCACACTTACAGCAATCGCACCACCAATGAGGGGACTTCCCGGTATACTTGTCATAGCATCAACAGCAACCTCAAAAGCCGGTACTGCTTTTGCTACTCCACCAAAACCAACAACAGCTGCCGTATTCCCCAAAGCAATTAAAGCTCCTAATGTTCCTTCTGAAACCGCACTCCAAAAAGATTTAAAATAGGTACGATTTAATAAATACGTGGCGATAACTCCACCTAATAAAGCAATAATAAGGGCTGACTGCTGAAGGGAGTCATGGAAAACAAATGAAATAATTAACACAACAACCAATGGGATAACGCCAAATAATGGATTTGGCAAAACTTTATTTTCAGTAATAGGATCATTTTCTCTAGCCACGAACTTCTCACCATTTGCTACTGCTTTTGTGATCATTCTTCTTAACCACCAATACCCGAAAATGATCATAAACACGGCTACAATTAAACTAACTTCCCAGCCTGCGTATGGTGATGTACCAAGATATTCAATTGGGATCCAGTTTTGAATTTCCGGTGAGCCTGCTGATGTCATCGTGAATGTAACAGATCCAAAAGCAAGGGCAGCAGGGATAAAACGACGAGGTAAGTCAGCTTCTCTAAATAAACTAACAGCCATTGGATAGACAGAGAAAGCAACGACGAATAAGCTGACCCCACCATACGTTAATACTGCACAAGCGATAACTATTGCCATAACAGCTCTTTTCATCCCGATCTTGCTTACAATCCATTTTGAAACACTATCTGCTGCACCACTATCTTCCATAACCTTTCCAAAAATTGCTCCTAAAAGGAACATGAGATACCATGAAGAAATAAAGCCTGAAAAGCCTGTCATGTAATTTCCTACAAAGTTAGCCTCACCTTCACCAACTAATTGCGGGAATAAAGGGAGCCCGCTACATATAGCCACAAATAAAGCACATAACGGCCCTGCAACTAATAAGTTCATACCCTTCATTGTCAAATAAATTAAAAGTGCTAAACCACCAACCAGCCCAATCATACTTAACATCTCGTTTCCCCCTTTGTTTGAGACATTCGTTTTGTAAAGAAGAAGGTACTTTCTTTCGGTACTCTTAAACTAGTAACCTAGCCAGAATCCATCCCATAGTTATCAAGAGCATCTGCTGGTATTTCTACTTCTACGCGATTTTGGTAATCGCTTTCATTTCTTCACTCACTTATTAGGGCTCTCCTATCCTTTTTTCTTGAAATTATTTCTTCCTCCTTTCATGTTTACACATATAACAGCAAGAAATATGCCAAAAAACGCACTCTTAACAAATTGTATGAATCAATCGCTATCTCTTTGTATTATCTACAATGAATCCTGCGAGTTTAATCAAATCTCGGGAGATTCATTCCGCTTTTTCGGACACTCTATCATAATATAAAACTTGTCCATCAACTTTAGGTATCTAAATCACAATAAAAAAATAACAGTCCAAAATTCTGGACTGTGTTCCAAGTTTTCGGACTACTAAGTTAAATCATACTTTTGAATTTTTTCATACATACTTGATTTACTAATTTCCAATTCTTTTGCTGCCTTTCTTTTATCACCGGCATGCTTTTGTATCGTTCGAATAAGAATATTCTTTTCTGCTTGAGCTAACATTTCTTTTAATGAATTAGCCTTCATCTCAGTATGATAAATAGGTGTGTTTTTAATATAATCCGGGATCGCTTCGAGTGTGATAACATCTGTTTTGGCTAGATGGATGGCTGCTTCAACAATATTTTCTAATTCACGAATATTTCCTTGCCAATGATACTGATGAAAAGTCTCCATTACATCTTCATGAATCATGGAAATTCTTTTACCTGTTCTTAAAGAAACTTTTTTAACAAAATATCGGACAAGTGTTTCTATATCTGCCATACGTTCCCTCAAAGGCGGGATAAATAGCGGAATCACGCTGATTCGATAATAAAGATCACTTCTAAAATCATTCGTTTTCATGAGTTCCTCTAACGGTCTGTTCGTTGCTGTTATAACTCTTACATCCAAAGGTATTGTTTTTGTACCTCCTATTGGTTCTACTTCTTTTTCTTGAAGAACACGCAATAGCTTAACCTGCATATGAAGACTCATATCACCGATTTCATCCAGAAAGATCGTTCCACCGTTTGCTTGTTGAAATTTCCCCTTTTTCCCGCCTTTTTTAGCACCGGTAAATGCACCATCTTCATATCCGAATAATTCCGACTCAAGCAACTGCTCAGGAATAGCCCCACAGTTCACTTTTACAAATGGCCCTTCACTTCGATGGCTTAACAGATGAATGCTATGTGCAAACAATTCCTTCCCTGTCCCGCTTTCCCCCCTGATTAAGACTGAGCTATCTGTAGCAGCAATTGATTTGACCTTCTCTTTGAGTTCTGACATACTAGCAGAATTCGAATGGATATCATTTAATGTGTATTTTGCACCTGTAACTTCTTGTTGATCAATAAAGGACTGAATGGATGACAGATGGTGCCGGACATGTGAGTTCATCTCACTCCATTCTTTTGTATCACGAAACATAACCGTCCCAAACGCACCAACGATTTTACCATCAGCGAAGATTGGAATACGATTTGCTATCATATAATTTCCGCGAATATATTGAAGGTCTGCTATTTCTTCTTCTCCATTTTTGACAACAATGTGCATGCGTGTATTTTCAATCACTTCTGTTACATGCTTTCCAATGACTTCCTCTTTCGTAATCTCGCAGAATCTACAGTAATTTTCATTCATATAAATAATCTTACCGTCAGCATCAACAATCACAATCCAAACGTAAGCGTTTTCTATTACTGTCTCCACGATTTCTTTTGCATATGGAAAACGATGATCTAACATAGTATCTTCCCCTAGCAGATGTTTTCTTTTATCGTATCATACCGCGATCTAATTTTGACTAAAAAAAAGGGTCTTAGACCCCGACAGCGTCGGAAGTCTGAGACCCTTTGCTTTCTAGCTTTGCATTCAACTTTTTATCATATACAAGAGTTGTAAAGATCCCTGCAACTAATAAACTTATAATAATCATGAATAGTAAATTCATATTGTAGTAATCAACAACCACCCCTCCAAGGAGAGGACCAATCATTTTTCCGCCTGTGGCTGTACTATTAACAAAGCCTTGATAAAAACCTTGCCTGCCCTTAGGAGCTAAATCATTTGCAATTGTTGGCACAGCTGGCCACACTAACATTTCTCCGATCGTCAATATAATCATTGCCACAAGAAAAGCTGTAAATTGCTCTGCAAATGACAGAACGATAAATGAGACAATAAATACGATAAAGCCAAGTACCATTTGCTTTTTTAATGTTTTGGCAAAGTGCTTTACAAACAGAGTGATAAGCGGTTGACCCAATACAATCAACACACCATTTATTGTCCAGAGTAAACTGTATTGACTTAACGAAATATTTAGTGTTTGAGTATGAGAAGAAATTGTTGACGGCCACTGAACATACCCTACCCAACAAAGTAAATATCCTATACATAATACGACTAATGCCCCAAACTTCTCACTATTTTTAATCGTCGGATTTTGATCTAATATCGATGCTTGTTTTCCTGTTGAACCATCGATATTTCGATACCCGAAGAATGCAATCAAGAAAAAAACAGCATAAAGGGCTGCGTTCGCAACAAATATATAATGAAATGAAATGGATGCAACGAATCCTCCTAGAGAAGCACCTGCTGCTACACCTGCATTTTGTGCAACATATATAGCATTAAACGCTTTTCTCCCGCCTTCCGGCCAAACCGTTCCGGCTAATGCGTATGTAGCTGGGAAAACGATACCAGATCCTAATCCAATCAAAATTAAGAAATACATATATAATGGCCAAGTATGATTAAACATAAGGGCAACGACAGAAACCAATGTAATAACGATTCCTAGCAGGATGGATTTATATCCACCGATCTTATCAAATAATACCCCGCCAATAAGATTTCCGACAACACTTGCTGCAGCATTTAACATGAGGACAATTCCAGCAACTGTCAAAGACTTACCAAGATGATCATGAATATAAATGGTGTTTAACGGCCATAAAAACGAAGCCCCTGTCACATTAATCATCATTCCTATTACAAGCAACCAAAGAGAACGTGGCATAAATCCTCCTCCTTTACCGTTTTTTCACGATGAACATACGTGTATATTCCTCAGAGAATTTTAGCCCCTTTTCCCTTGATTTGCAATGAAGAAATGCGCTATTTCCCAATGTTGTAATAATGCGAAAATATAGATTTTTCTCCTACTCTAAAAGTCTGTACATTAAGAGATCATTTACATACTTTCCATCTATAAAAAACTCGTTGATCAGTTTACCTTGCTCAATAAAACCACATTTTTGATAAAAAGAGATTGCCCCGCTATTTGTCTCTAATACACGGAGCGATAGTTTTTTTATGCCCCTTTCTTTGAAAATTTTTTCCGCACTTGAAAGCAAACTCTTTCCTACTCCGCTTCCTTGAAAATGGTGGTCTACAGCAATGTCTATTTCCAATACATGTTGATTTGTATCCAATGGGGTTGGAGAGTGAAAACCTAAATATCCGGCTACTTTTCCATTCACTAACGCTACAAGTTGGCTTCCCTCCGGATTTCTTTGCTTATACTCACTAATTGAATTCCACTTAATAACCGCAGGTGTTGTTGCTGTATTCCAAATTCGATTATCTATCTCTAATAATTGTTCAAAATCACTTTCTCTTGAAAATCTTACTTCAATTGCCATGTGATTACCTCCTGGTACAGTCTATCTATATCATACCACTTCAATTTATTCCTTCTGTATCAACCACTTCTGCGCCATCTCCATCTAATTCTTCTTCCCTCAAAACAAAAAGGGCCAAATCGGCCCTTTTCTATTATTCATTCTCTACTCGTTGTTTCGATTTAATCGGTTGTCCTTTTTTAGCATTCTTTGCTTTTGTTTGAATAACCGGATCATAATCCTGACCTAATTCTAAATCATTGCTGTTGATCCCATTCTTTGTTTTTTGTTCAGGATTATTTTGTTTTGAACGCTTTTTCATCGTTCTGCATCTCCTTTTAAAATCATTTCATTTTGTAATTGCTGAAGCTGCAGTCTCATACGGTAAAGTTGATCTTGTTGTTGATCATTTGCACTAAGTGACAAGTGATTAATATCATTTACTGCATTTTCCAACCCTTGCAGTGCTTTTGTATATTCAGATGCATTATAGTGTTCTTGCTGTGAGCCTGTTTTATATTGCTCACGTGCATATTCAATTGCTTCCGTACAGCGTTGTAAATATTCGTTAACGGATTGTCTTGTTGCCATATGTCTCTCCTCCAAACGATATGAAGTCATAACGCTTCATCAATACTATTGTTAGCAAAACAATAAAAAAAATTGTGTTTAAATAATTGGTAAGTCTTGAACGAACCTGTTTTTCTTTTTGGTGACGTGGTAAAATATTTAGATGGAAATTTTCGCTGATATACAAGGAGGTATCTTACTTGAAACAATCCTCTGTATTTGAATACGCATCAGATAACAAGCGGTATCATACATGGAATTATCATTTACGTAACCATTTCGGACATAAAGTGTTTAAAGTTGCTTTAGATGGAGGTTTTGATTGCCCTAATCGTGATGGCACTGTTGCCCATGGCGGATGTACATTTTGTAGTGCTGCAGGTTCAGGGGACTTTGCTGGTGACCGGGGTGATGATCTTGTTACTCAGTTTGATAAAATCAAACAAAAAATGCATAAAAAATGGAAAGATGGAAAATATATGGCTTACTTTCAAGCCTATACAAACACTCATGCACCCGTAGAAGTGTTAAGAGAAAAATTTGAATCTGTTCTAAATCAGGAAGATGTTGTTGGGCTCTCAATTGCTACCCGACCTGACTGCCTTCCGGATGATGTCGTTGAGTACCTGGCAGAGTTGAATCAACGGACATATTTATGGGTTGAACTTGGTTTACAAACAGTACATGAACGGACAGCTCTTCTTATTAATCGTGCACATGACTTCCAATGTTATGTAGATGGGGTCAATAAATTACGTAAACATGGTATTCGTATATGCTCTCATATTATTAACGGATTGCCTCTGGAAAATAACGAAATGATGATGGAAACTGCAAAAGCTGTCGCCCGATTAGATGTTCAAGGGATAAAAATACATCTTTTACATTTGCTAAAAGGAACTCCAATGGTAAAACAATATGAAAAGGGAAAGCTGGAATTTCTTTCACAAGAAGACTATGTGAGCCTTGTATGTGATCAGTTAGAAATTCTCCCTCCAGAAATGATTGTTCACCGGATTACAGGTGACGGTCCTATTGATCTTATGATTGGACCGATGTGGAGTGTAAATAAATGGGATGTTTTAAATTCTATAGACGCCGAGTTGAAACGTCGTAATAGTTATCAAGGTAAGTTTTATCAAAAAGAAGAGGTACAATTATCATGAAGCTCCAACGAATTTTACCATTCGCTAAACAACTACTGGAACAAGCTGTTTCCAAAGGAGATATTGTCGTTGATGCAACATTAGGTAATGGACATGATACTGCTTTCCTAGCCAAGTTGGTTGGAGACACAGGGAAAGTATATGGCTTTGATATCCAGGAGCAAGCAATTCTTAACACTCGTGATCGATTAGTCACAGAAAGTCTCTTAGATCAAGTGACACTCGTCCAACAAGGCCATCAGCATATTGACAAAGTTATTTCTAAGGAACATAAAGGATTAGTCTCAGCTGCCATGTTTAATCTTGGATATTTACCTGGAGGGGATCAATCTATTGTAACTGTTCCCGAAACGACCATTTCCGCAATACAACAATTATTAAGTTTAATGAAACCTGAAGGTATCATTGTCATTGTTATTTACCACGGACATGAGGAAGGCCAAGTTGAACGGGATGCATTAATGACATTCGTCAAAACAATTGACCCCAGTGTTGCACATGTCCTGCAATATCAATTTATCAATAAAAATAATCATCCCCCTTATATTGTTGCAATTGAGAAATGCTAAAGGCGCTCTTATTGATGAGCGCCTCAGAGTGTAGACAAACTCCTTTTTCAAAAATTCATCTGAAGAAAAAGGGGTTTTGTTTCTTTTTCAGTTGCATATTTGGTGGTTTCTGTTGCGAAACAACACCATATATTGATAGGTTAGTAA